>NZ_JACHCQ010000012.1:81439-142909 GCF_014205835.1 Pedobacter sp. AK013
TTGGTCCTGCTGTTCGCTGTAGCCCTCATACTTCGGGGCTGCCGCTGCCATCAGGTTTACGAACAGTGGAGCTGCACGTTGCAATGCCCTAAAAATGAAAGGCTGTTTTAGCCATTTAGCCTGGGTTGCAGCGTTTAAACCGATTGCGGCTAAAAAATAATCGATCGAAATTTTTTTCATTCTTAAATAGGACATAGCCACCTGTGTTTTCACCTGTTTGTTTCGGTCTCATTGTTATGATATTGATGGCGTCTAAATTCATACAGCTGTTGGTACGGCGCCATCATTGGTAACCATATTACAAAAGTGAAGACAAAGTGAAAGTTTAAACTACCTGGATTCAATATAAAGGGCTGAGGGCATTTTTTAAGCTAAATAGTCGATTTTTAGTTAATTATGTCCAATTTTCTACCCTTTATTTAATGATTTTCATCCTTTTTTAAGAGATAATGCACCAGTTTTGAGTTAACCAAACCCATATCATTACCAGCTTAGGAAAGATATGAAAACGTTAATAGGTTGCCATCCCCAAAGGCATACTTATAAAACAAATTAACCAAAACTATTAATTATGAAAAAACCATTACTTCACAAGCAAGGCTTTCTGAAAGTTTACCAGGCTCCGATCCCAATTCCTTTCGGCCTTTTGTTACCAGGTACAATGTTGCCAGCGCAATCCCATTACAAAACCATTGCAAGAGTACCAATATGCGGTAATGCCAAAATCCTAATGTTTTCAGTTCCAGGCCAAAATTTACAATCGAATTAAGCAAATCCCCAAGTTTTAAAGAT
Organism: Pedobacter sp. AK013; assembly: GCF_014205835.1. Taxonomy (GTDB): domain Bacteria; phylum Bacteroidota; class Bacteroidia; order Sphingobacteriales; family Sphingobacteriaceae; genus Pedobacter. The sequence continues at coordinate 82,232 of NZ_JACHCQ010000012.1, forward strand.
AAAACAGCTAAACAGTTTCTACCCGTCGCATAAACAGCACCATGAAGTGCAGCTGTAAGGCTATTTCATGCTGATGTTAACGTATTGACTACAGTAGTAGCCCGGGAATTTCTTTGTCCTGCCGAAAGGTGCAGGTGAGATCTGTATTGCTGTTTTTAAATAGACAAGCCAACAAACATGATATAAAATGAACAAAAAAAATCAAGCATTGGATCCATACCTAAACCAGCTTCAGCCGGTATGTTTATTTAAAAACATCCCCAAAAAGATGGGTTTATTTTTAGTGCTATCCACCATGATTAGCTGCGCGGTTAACCTTCAGTCGTATGCTAAAGGCGCAGCTAACTTAGGCGGCACCTGCTTACAGGATACCACCAAAAAGGCAAAGCAGCCGGTGGCTATCGATTCGGTAGTACTGGTAAGCTATGTATCCAAAAGAAATACCGATACCGTAAAGCTCAACCAGATAAGCAAGTATCCTTTTATCTCCCTGCAGCAAGCCTTAAAAAGTAATACCAAAGGCTTGTACGTGCAGGAAATAACTGGCGAACCGGGTAGTGCCAGCCAATCAATGTTATTGAGGGGCTTAAGTCGTCCTTTACTATCAAAAACCAATGTTGCAGAATCGCAGCCTGCAGTTTATATTAACGGGATTCCTTTAATTGGCGATAATCCTTTTGTTTATAATGTACAGGAGTACGATTTTTCGCCAATAGGGCCCGCCACCAACCTGTTATCGGCTATCGATCTGGATAACATCCAATCTATAAACGTCATCAGCAACCTGGCAGCCGTTTCTATTTATGGTCCGCGTGCAGCCAATGGCGCCATTTTAATTACTACCAAAAATGCACACCAGGGTAACCGCGAAATTTCAGTTAACAGTTATTTCGGTTTTGCCACTAAAAACAAGGTAACCACCACCAATGGCCACGACGAAAGCCAGTTACGCAGCATTTTTTATAATAAATATGCTACAGCCGAAGATTTCGACAAGTATCCGGCTTATCTGGCCGATGCCACCAATGAAAACTACTACGGCCGATCGGACTGGACCGACTTTTATTATAAAAATGAAGCCCTGCATACCATTAACGCCAGCATAACCGGCGGAACCTCGCGCTCTAATTTCAGGTTTTTTGCTGGCAATACGGCTAATGCCGGCAATGCTGATGATACGCGCCTAAACCGTTATAATGCCGCTTTCTTTATCAATGTGCTGCCATTGAAATGGCTTACCATCTCAACCATGGTTAATGCTACGCGCCTTAACCGCGACCGCAACCGCTCGCTACGTGATCGTTTTGCCGAAATGCAATACGTACCCGACCTCATTAGCCCGATAGCGCCCAACAAAAGCATTTATGGCAACTATTTAAGCGAGTACGAAAACAAAACTATCGATAACAACATCAATAACGTAATACAGGGCTCGTTCTCTGCCAATGCTAAGTATAAAAACTTCGATTTCATTACCCGCATATCGTTTGATTATAATGAGGGCATGCGCGATTTGTTCTATCCAACCACTTTAATGGATGGGAACAATTACGTGTCGAATTTTTACGCCTACAACCAGCGTTTAAACATCGATAACTCCATTGCCTACAATTTCAAAATAAACAAAACACATGTATTTAAAGCTTTGTTTGGTCATACGCTTTCGCGCGATGTAAATAAATACAATTACCTGCAAGGTTACAAAGGTACCAGTGATTACATCAGGATTAACAGCGTTGACGGCGACGTAAACCAAGGTGACTATTTACAGGCACAAGGCTTTTTTACCAAGAAATTTACCGATAAACAAAAAATCAACATCAGCTCTTTATACGGCAGTTTTGATTATACGCTGAACAACGAGTTTTTTGCTACCCTGGTAGCCCGTACCGATGGGGCCTCGAACATGCAGACCAATAACAGATGGTTTTTTTCGCCATCGTTAAATACCAAATGGGATATTACCAGATACCTTAAAAGTGCTGTACTCAATAATTTAAGTTTAAATGCCTCTTATGGTCGCTTGGGCACGCTTAACATTACCGATTTATACGGCGCAGGCCCACAATACGTAAGCGATTTAGGTTGGAGCTCCAATAAATCAGTAGGTTCTTATGGGGGTATTGGTACACTATCGCGCCCTTACGGCTCGGGCTGGATTGGTTACGATATTCCATGGGCCTATGTACAGGCATTAGAACTGGGTACCGATGCTGCATTCCTAAATAACAGGTTGCAAACCCGCTTGTCGTTCTATTCAAAAACCAACAAACGTATGCTTTTAGGCATTCCGGTAAATGCCGAATCGGGTTACACGAAAGAGTATAAAAGCGGCATGGATGTAAATAATAAAGGCATCGAGGTAGCCATTTCGGGCGAGATACTTAAAGCCAAAACTGGCGAACTGGGCTGGAATGCGGATTTCAACATTGCCTTTAACCAAAATACCTTAAAAGCCCTGCCCAATAACCTGCAGGAGATTACCATTGGCAACCAAAAATTAACCGTAGGCAAACCTGTCGATCAGATTTTGGTATTGCAAAGCCAGGGTGTTTACCAAACCGATGTAGATGTTCCAGTAAATCCGTCCAACTTCCAGATCATGACTTACAAAGGCTTGAAACTACATGGCGGCGACCCAAAATGGAAAGACCAGAACGGCGATTACATTATCGATGAAAACGATAAAGTAGCCATGGGCGGTTATATGCCACGCGTTGTTGGCAATTTTACCAGCAACTTTAGCTACAAAGGTTTTAATCTCGATTTTAATATCTACTTCGCCTTAAAACGAAGCATCATCAACCAATCGGCAGCCAATCAGCTCGATTTCATTAACAAAACAGGCAATAACAACATCAACTCGGTAAACGAAATTACTTTTTGGCAAAAAGGCATTAACGTAACTGATTATCCGATTTACAACCCCTGGAGTGCTGTACAATCGTACCGTGCTGATCAGGATATTTTTATCGAAAATGGCTCATATGCTAAGTTAAGGTCGGTTTCGCTGGGTTACGATATCTCACGGTTGAAGTATTTCAACAAAAGCTTCCGTAAAATTTATGTCTACGCGGCTGCACTTAACCTGTATACGCTGAAAAGTTATACTGGTGGCGATCCGGAACTGGTGAGTTATACAGGAGAAGATACCGGTTACGGCCTGCCAATACCGAGAACATTCACATTAGGTTTAAAAATTGATTTATAAGCACATTTACAATGTATAACAAAATAAAACCATCCAGAAACGTAATCAAAAAGATTGGGATGTTGATGTTGTTCGGTACGGTACTGCTATCGGGCTGTAACAAAGAACTCGACATCAATTCTACCCACCTGGTAAACGAAAACAATAACTGGAAAAGTTTAGCCGATGCCCGCTCAGCCCTGTTGGGTTCGTACGGTTTGCTTAGGGCTGCACTTGCCGATAACAATGCCCACTGGCTGTATGGCGACTTGCGCATGGGCGATTTTAAAGCCACCTCGCGCCTGGATTTAAAGGCCATTATCGAAAACAATTTAAATGCGCCCTATCCAGTAGTAAAATCGTTGAGCAACTGGCGTAAATTCTACGCGGTAATTAACAGTTGTACGGTTTTTATTGATCGTGCCGGCGAAATTTTAAAAAACGACAAACAATACACCGAAGAAAATTATAAAATTGATGTTGCCCAAATGCGGGCACTCAGGGCCTTTACCTACTTTTATATGGCTCGGATCTGGGGCGATATTCCGCTCATTACTGCCTCTACAGATGGTAATTTCATTGAACGCCCTAAAGTAGCATCAGAAATTGTATTGCAATTTGCTACCAGCGAATTGCTAGCCGCCGTAAACGCCCTGCCTTACCGCTACGGGGCTTTGCAAAATGGCTTAAACCAGCAAAACTATTATGGCAAAGTAGCCCCTTACTGGGATGGTATCTTACTGAACCGCATTTCGGCCTATGCTATTCTGGCACATATTGCAGCCTGGCAGGGTAAATACCTCGATGCTGTGGCTTATTCGAAGTTTGTAATGACCAACTTCGGTTTAAGCGGCGCCATTTATACCACCACACCAAACCTCACTAAGGTTGATGGCTTGTTTTATGGCAATAACGCTTCGCAACTGGTAGGTTTCCCTTTTAATTATAACACTGCCGAAATGAGTGCTGTAGGCCATATCGAGGACCTGGCCCTGGCTGCTCCCATCATTTCAAAAGCGGTACCGCAAATTAAAATGCCTGATGATGTAATTGCCAACATCTTTAACGAAGCAAACGACCTCAGGTTCAGGTTCGATCCGCTTACCGGCTTACCCGTATCTGATTATTTCAGCGGCTACGGTACCTCAAATACTGTATTCAGCAAAGTTAAGTGCATCCGCAATGCTTCTACTGATGGCACACTGGCCATTTACAGCTCGGCCTTAATTTTTACCCGAATAGAAGAAATTACATTGCTTTATGCCGAATCGCTGGCGGCTATAGGTAGTATGGAAGATGCAACCGATGCTTTAGATATTGTGCGCAACAGCCGTGGTATTGGCCTGTACAAAGGTACAAACGCCGGATTAATCGATGCCATTTTTGCCGAGCGCCGCAGAGAATTAATGGGCGAAGGCTGGCGCTGGTACGATCTGGTACGCTACAACAAATTGAAAAACAACGATCCCAAATTTACCGACCTGATTAAAAAAGGCGGCATTTACTGGCCTATTGATGAAGAAGTGCTGAGCACAAATGCAAAAATAACACAAAACGAATATTGGAGGTAACGATGATAAAAAGTATTAAAAACATAGCCTGCTGTATGGCCATTGCCCTGTTTGCACTTGCCTGCAAAAAAGATGACGGTGCCTACAATTACGAAAACGAAGCCAATGTATTTGATGGTAATGCTTATGCCTACCTCAAATCGCAAACCGGCAAATACGATTCGTTGCTTAAGGTATGCGAACGGGTAAGCTGGGCAAAAGATACCTTAACCAACAGTAAAGCCATTACCCTGTTTTCGCTTACCAACCGCAATTTTTCGGTGGCACTAAATGCGCTGAATAACCTCAGGTTAAGCCAGAACAAAAAAGCACTGGGTATTGCCAATCTGGATGCCGACCAACTGGGTATTTTATTAGACCGCTACATTGTAAGTACCAAAATAACTACCGATAGCCTGCACTTTGCCGATGGTGCTTTTTTAACCAGCACCCATTTTAAATATGGCATGAATGCGCAGGAGCTAAACTCGAACGCCAGCGGTTATGTTTTTGGCGGCCCCAAAGGGGTAGTTTATAGCGACGTTAAAAACTCGCAGTACACCAAAGAATGGAAATCGGCCACTACCCAGGCGGTAAATATAGCAACCAATAATGCCATTATCCATGTGCTTTCGGCCTCGCACGAATTTGGTTTCGGCGAATTTCTCATCCGATTAAATAAATAAATCATCCAGTTATATGATACCAAGAAATAAATCAATTGCCTTATTTTTTGCAGCCATTGGCGCACTCGCCATACTGGGTTGTAAAAAATTATTGCCGAGCGATACCGATGCCTTTAATAAAGACGCCGGATTTAAACAAACCGTTTACAAGCCCATACTGGGCCGCACTACCTTAATGGGCGATAACTTCAATATCGAAAGTTCATCGCTGCCGCTTACCTTCAAAATCGTATCCATGCGCAACAGCGATGGTATTACCAGCCCGGAGTTGTTAAAGCCCTTTCCGGTACTGGTGTGGAAAAAAGCCTACGATGGAAGCGAGAAATCGATTCAGGAAATTGAAGCCAAGCGGACTACCGAACAACATACCCTGTTCGAAGTAGGCGAGCACTCTGGCGAATTTATCATGTGGGCCGAAGCCAAAAGTAACATTGTAAAAGCACTGCCCGATTCGGGTTATGTTTTCGATGTAGAAGTATCGAACAATGGCGGGCGTAAATATTTTAACAACCTGGTGTTGCAGCCGCAGAGAGAACTGCCTTACGAGCCCAACCGTATTAACCCGCTAACCGGGGCCAATACGGGCGGTAGCATTAATCCATCGGTACTGACCGGGATTGTAGGCGATAAATCGGGCCAGCCCCTGGCAGCCAGCGATATTACTGTCCTGTTTAGTAAAGTGGGCGAAGGCAATTCCATTTCCTTTAAGTTTTTAGATACGTTGCTTAAACCCATCGATCCGGCCAAATTTAAACTCACCAACTGGAGCAAACTCGTACACGGTTTTAACATGAAAATGACCACTACCTCGGTAAAATACGATGCGGCTTATCCTATCCCGCTGGTAGCTATCCCAACGCCTTACACCAACACAACGGGCACACGTGCCCGTGTAGCTTTCGCTTACGATCGCATTGGCTTTGGTGGCTTCAGGGTAGAGGCAAGCCTGGGCTTAGATTTCGCCATTTTCGAAAAGGGCGATTGGGAAGTCATCTTCTGGTTTAATAAAGATAACCCGCGGTTTACAAACGACTAGCCTCAGAAAAATAAGTTGAACATGAGTTTTTACAATACAGATATGACTAAAAAATACATCCTAAATTTATTGCTTTTGGTAACGCTGGCAGTATGGGGCGGTGCAGTATCGGCCCAAACCCTCATTAGCGTAAAAGGCAAGGTCGTAGATAAAAGTGATGGCAATGGCATACCGGCCGTAACCATTATGGCCAGTACCTCCACCAGGGCAATAGGAATGACTAGAGATGATGGTTCATTTACGGTAAGCGTACCCGATAATGCCACACTAACCTTTAAATACCTCAACTACAAAGATGTTTCGATTAAGCTAAACGGCAAAAACGACCTCAAGGTGGTAATGGCCGAAGACCGCACCTCATTGGAAGACATTGTGGTAGTGGGATATGCCCAAAAAACAAAAGAAACCGTAATGGGCGCGGTAACTTCGCTAAAAGGTAAAGATATCCAGGATGTTCCGGTAAGTAACGTAGCCGAACTGTTTCAAGCCAAAGTACCGGGTTTAAACATTCAGATCAATACTGGTAGCCCGGGTGCTGCACCAACCATTAATATGCGTGGTTTATCAGGTATCAGTGTAACCGGATCGGGTGATAATGCCTTTTTAACGCCTACTTCGCCTTTGTTCGTAATTGATGGCGTACCGGTTGATTTAAATACCGATTACCAATATGGCTTCTCTAGCAATGGCCCCGGTATTAGTCCTTTATCGTTAATCCCACCAGAAGATATTGAGGAAATTAACTTCCTGAAAGATGCCAGTGCAACAGCCTTATATGGCGCACAAGGCGCTTACGGGGTAATTTTAATCAATACACGCAGGGGTAAATCGAAAACGCCGATTATCCAGTACTCCACCAACTTTTTCTTTAATACTCCACCTAAGCTCCGTCAGGTAATTGGTGGTGCCGCCGAAAGCAATTTAAGACTTTGGGAAATTTACACATATGGCGCCAATGTATATTCGGCACGCCAGAGTATTGATAATACCCCGATGCTGGCCGATAGTTTAAATACCTTTTACAACAACTCTACCGATTGGCAGAGCATTTTTTACCGCTCTACCTATAACCAGCAGCATAACGTAAATGCCAGCGGTGGCGACGATTCTTTTAACTACAAAATTAACGTGGGTTATTACGATGAGAAGGGGATTCAGGAAAATACCGGCTTTACCCGTTACTCGCTGAGTATGAACACCCGTTACAAACCCAGCCCTAAATTTAATGTCAACCTCATCCTCTCCAGCAGTTTGGGTAACACCCAGAAAGGGAGTGGCAATGGTTTGCTCCAAACCGGTGTTGCATCAGGAGCAGGTTCTTCATCTTTACTACCAGGCCCCAGCTTAATTAACAGCAGTGCGGCTTTAGGCGCTTTAATTGTTGATAATGACAATAAGGCCGGGAATATTAAAACCAGCGTAGAAGCCCGTTACGAGTTTCTTACCGGTTTGGCACTTTCAAACATCACCAGTTACGATTATTCGATGGGAACCACCGAAACCTTTAACCCCGCCATACTAAACAACAATGTGGCAGGTGTTTACTCGTACAATGATAAGCGCAGCACGCTTTATAACAGGGCCATGTTGAGTTTTAACAAATCGTTCCAAAAAGATGTACATAACCTCGGTGCCTATGTTTTCTCAGAGGTGTATGTGCGAAATTTCCAGGCACATGCCATTAAACAAAATCAGTACACCAATGATCAGTATCAAGGTCCGTTTGGTACTTCAGCAGCAAGCTCGGGCGGAGGGGTATTAGATAACTATTCTGATTCGAGAGCAGCATCGCTGGCCGGAAGTTTATCTTACAACTACAAAACCAAATACCTCATCGAGGCTACTTTCCGCTTAGATGGTACCTCGAGTACGGGTTTGAATGCGCCATGGGCGCGCAACCCTTCGCTGGCCGTAAAATGGAACTTCAACAAAGAAAATTTCCTCGCCAACTCCAAATGGCTCGATGTAGGTATGCTCCGCCTCTCATGGGGTAGAAATATTGCCCCTGTGGGTAGTGTATTCGATGCCAATGGTACTTACGATTATTATGGCAACTATAACGGTATGCCCACTACGGCTATCGATTTTAATAACCTGCCCAACATTAAATTATTACCAACATCTACCACCCAGTACAATGCCGGTTTAGATTTAAACCTCTTTAAAAACCGCATTACACTAACCTTCGATACTTATTACAAAATGGTAGATAACCAGCTTTGGGAAAAGAACATTACCACACACAATGCTTTTACCAAACTTAAAACCAACGAGGTTAGCAATGTAAACTATGGTTATGAGCTGGCACTAAGCTTCAGGCCATTACCAGCTACCAGCAAGGTAAACTGGACCCTGAGCATTAACGGGGCTTACAACAAGGAAAAAATAACCGCCCTGCCCGATGCTACCCGTCAGCTTTTACTAGATGGTGGCGCTACCGGACAGGCCATATTGTACCGCCTGGGCCGCAACTCATTAACCAATATCCTTTACAATTTTAAAGGCGTGTTTGCTACTGATGATGATGTACCGGTTAACCCTGCAAATGGTACCCGTTACCATACTTTTAACGGTGCAGTACCCGTGTATTTCAAAGCAGGCGATCCGTATTACGCCGATATCAACGGCGATTACGTGCTCGACTCGAAAGATATGGTTGGTGCTGGTAACTCCCAGCCTTTAATCAATGGCGGTATCAGCAATTTTATCTCATACCAGGGTTTTTCGCTTAACGTAATTATGGCTTACACCTGGCACCGCGATATTCTGAACAACCCGCTGGCTTCGAGCTTCCAGAATTTTGCTTCGCCATTTTCGGCAAACAACCTGGTACCCATAGGCGCCTATAACATCTGGCGTCAATCAGGCGATATTGCCAACTACCCTAATCCTTATGATTATTTAAGGTATGGGAACTATGGGGCTACGGATAAATCGACACAGTTTTTGCCTTTCCGTTATAACCAGACGCTATTCCAGGAAGATGGTTCGTACCTGAAACTGGCCACAGTAACACTGGGTTATAACTTTAAGCCGCAATTAACCAAGCGCCTGGGCATTACCAGTTTAAGGGTGTTTGCCACGGCCAACAACATTCACACATTTAGTTTTTACTCGGGTGCCGATCCAGAAAATGTGAGTTCGCTGGGCAGGGATAACTCTGGCGGTTACCCCGTACGAAGAACCTATGCTTTGGGCTTAAACATTCAATTATAAACAGGATAACGATGAAAAAAATAATATATCTACTATCAGCACTGCTGCTGTTGAGTGTAAACTTTAGCTGTAAAAAGTTCTTAAACGTAGAGCCCCTAAGCAAGCTATCGGGTAACAATTACTGGAAAAATGAAGCCGACGTGGAGAGCTACGACTTGGGTTTGTACCGTTTGTTTAGAGAGGCATCGATGAAAAATGTACTTTTTGAAATAGGCGATACCCGTTGTGGATGGGTAAGGTCTTCTGTCAAAAATTACCCAGGTAGGATTGATTTTGATTATATGGCCACCAACAACCTTAAAATGGCTATTGCTGCCCGTGCCGACCGTTCTTTGCCAGGTTATGAGGCCAACGCCATTAATGAGTGGTTTCAGTTAAGATCGAGATACGATCTGATCCAAAAATGGACACCCTTTTATAAAGTTATCCAGGCGGCTAACATTATGGTAAAAGAGGTTGGGGAAATGCCCGCTAACGTTCTTACCAGCGAGAAAAAGAAACAGTATATCGCCGAGGCTGTTTTTATGCGTTGCATCTCTTATTTCTTTTTAACCAGGCTGTTTGGCGATGTACCTTATTATACCGATGCCTATAACCAGGAAGCTTTGCCACGAACCAACATGGTTAAGGTTTTTCAAAATTGCCTGGCCGATTTAGGTGCTGTAAAGAACGATTTGCCTTGGACCTATAGCGATCCTACTTTTAGAGGGATCAGGGCTATGCGTGGTGGCGCTATCGATTTAATGATGCACATGAACATGTGGTGTGCGGGTTTTGATCCGGCCAATGCCACAAACTATTACAACGCGGTAGACCAACTGGGCAACGAATTGCAGGATATAGGCGTAGATCAGCAAAAAGCCTATCGCTTAATCCCGATCGAACAAACCTATCTCATCATGTTTGGTAAATCGCAGGAAGGTTTATTCGAAGTTCAATTGAGCGATAACACAGGCGAATCGGTTGCGGATGCGAGGTACAAATATTCCTTTTCGGTAGTGCATATTCCTTTCTTTCCCAGCGACAGGCCTTATTCGGAAATGGCTTATAAAAGTGATTATATGAAAAGAATCTATCCCGAAGATGGTACCGATAAAAGAAAGACAATCTGGTTTGATGAGAACATCTATGACGAATCAGGCCTGTGGCAGTTTTATAAGTTTTTTAACCGGGCAGCACTGGTTCAATCGCTTGATGATAACCCGATTATTTTCCGCCTGGCCGATGCCATTTTACTGCACGCTGAAGCACTGGCCGAACTGGGCAGGGATGGCGAAGCTGCTACTTTGCTTAATATAATCAGGGCCCGTGCCGGTGCCGATCTTTTCCCGGCAAACCCGGGCGAAGGAAAAATTAAAGATGCGATCTTTTTAGAAAGAGGTAAAGAACTGATGGGCGAAGGACACCACTTTTACGATCTGGTACGTACCAGAAGAATCCTGGATCCCAAGTTTACGCCTAACCCGCTTTCGTTTTCAGCGTTTCAGGCTGGTGCTTGGACCTGGCCTATTGATCCGAGCGCAACCCTCAACAACCCTTATATGACTTTGAACAACTACTGGCGTTAACCCATTAAAGCATACATTCAACATGAATAAGTTTAACAAAAATATACTATTGCTAAGTCTGGGCCTTGTAACCGGTTTAGCATTTAGCTGTAAAAAATACGAGCACTACATTGACGGGGGGCTAAAAGAGGCTAAATTTGATGGTACCATTTTACAGTACCTTCAGGCCAAACCCCTGCATTTCGATACACTAACACAGGTAATTAAACTCGCTGGCATGGAAAGTACCTTCAGCAGTGATAACATTACTTTTTTTGCGCCTACCGATCCAACCATCAACAGGGCCATCCGCACACTTAATAAAGAGCTCCGCTCAACCGGAAAAGATACAGTAACCAAACTTTCGGATGTTAAACCTGCAGTATGGAAAACAGCATTGTCACTTTACATCTTTAAAGGTACCAACCGCCTTAAAGATTACAGCCAGGTAGATACACTGGCCCTGAATACCTATAGAGGACAGGGCTATATTTCGTATAACGGTGCCCCCATGAATATTGGTGTGGTGTATAACGATGCCGTAACCAACGCTGGCACTGCCAATGAGGTAAGGGTAAAATATGCTGGTTACAGGCAGCTGATGATTTCGTATATTCCAGATCTTTCCCGCCCGCAAGCCTTGTGGATTAACGCACCCGTAGCATCATCAGATATTAACCCCACCAATGGGATTGTGCATGCACTCAAGATGGAAAAGCACTCTTTTGGTTTTAACAGCGCCTATTTTAACTCAATTGCGATAGAAAATGGAATTGGGAATTAATAAAAACAGTATTATGTTAAGAAATAAACAATTCTTAGGAAAAAATATGGGTCTGGCCTGTCTGCTTCTGCTGGCCCTTTCTTTCACTTCTTGTAAAAAAGAAAACCCCATAAGTGAAGACCCCTATGCAGGCGGTAAGGTTGCGCTGGGCATTAAATTCTCTTCAGATGTTTCAGATACTGAGCAGATAAACGGCGCTACGCAAATTACCTTCGAGGTAACCGGCCTGATGCCTTTTAAAGATCAGGTTAAATTCTACATTAACAATACTGAGGCCAGCATTACCAAAATAACTGATAAAACCATTACCGTACTTTTCCCGGCAGGGGCCAGTACCGGAGGTACCACACTCATTGTGGGCGACCAGATCTTTTTTGGCCCGCTTTACCGGGTTGAAGGTAAGGTGGAGGTAGATGCTACATTTGCCGCCAATACCAGCCTGGGCAGTATCAGGCAGGTTTTACCATTACCCAATGGTAACCTGGTTATGGTAGGCTCATTTGCAAATTACATGGCTGCGGCCACAACTAAAAAGCCAATCAACAACATTGTATTAACCGATGCAAATGGTTTTATTACTCCAGGTTTTTCAACTGGTAAGGGTGCAAATGGCCCCATATCTTCTATCCTCAGATTAGCCAACGGTCAGTTTATGGTAGGTGGTACACTAACCAATTACAACAATGTTATTGGTATGAACAGTGTAACCCGGTTAAATAGTAATGGTTCTGTCGATTCGACGGTAGTGGAAGTAGTAGGCAAAACCTCCGATCGATCGTACGATACCGTGGCCACCTTTAATGGCGGCGTAAATGGAGTAGTAAACAAGGTTTTTAATTATAACAATAACATTTATGTGGTAGGCAGCTTTACTAACTATGCCGAATTTTTTTACGAACGCTCTACCCGCGATAATAAAGTAGTGGGTTTTACCAAACTCAACAACCTGCTAAAAATGAGCATGAATGGTAAAATGGATTCGAGTTATAATTTCAATGTAGCTACCAATTTGCCTTTAGTTGCCGGTAACGGTCCCATTAGCGATGTCTTAATGCAAAGCGACGGTAAAATTATATTGGTAGGTTCTTTTACTACTTACCAGGGCTTAAACAGCAACCGCATTACACGTATTGGTGCCAACGGATTGGTAGACCCAACTTACCCTTCAGGTACCGGGGCCGACGATGCCATTACTGCCATTACCTACAGCGCTACTACGGGCAAATATTTGGTAACCGGAGTGTTTAACAATTACAATGGTTTCGCCACCAAAGGCCTGGTGATGTTAAATACCGATGGTACTGTTGATAGGAGTTTGGTACTTAAAACCATAGAAGGGGGCAGTATCAGTAAAGCTTATCAGTTAAAGAGTGGTAAAATCCTTGTATTTGGCTCTTTTACCAAATATGATGGCATTATCCGTCAGGGTTTTATGGTGTTAAACCCCAATGGGAGCCTGGCCGCAGGATACAACAATACCGGCAAATTTCAGGGTATCGTAAACGATGTTTACGAAAGCACCGACATTTTTGGCAACCCTACTGCGCTCATTGCCGGCAGCATTTTCCTTTTCGATAACCAGCAGGTATCGGGTGCGGTACGCATTTCCCTCAAACCATAATCATGTTGTTAACCAAAAAGCTTACAATGAAAAATAAAATAAAAAAGCCGGCATTTAGTTACCCACTGGCAGTCCTTTTAATAGTGGCCTTGGTGGCCGTTTTTTCTTGCAATAAAGAACTGGCCGATAAAAAAGATTTCTCGAATAATACCGGAGGTGAAGTGGCCGATGCCCAAAAGCAAAAAGTATTGTATATAATTGTTGATGGTGCCCGTGGCGAATCTATTTTCAAATCGCCTACGCCTGTTCTTTCTCGCATGATTAAGAATGGTATGTTTACCATCAATTCCGTATCAGACGAAAATGGTTTAAACGCCACCTCATGGGCCGATATGCTTACTGGTTATGATAAAACCAAACATAAGGTGGTTAGCGAAGATTTTGCAAACAATAAACTGGCCGATTACCCTATGTTTTTTAAGCGTGTTAAAGATAATACCACGTTAAGAACCGCCGCATTTGGTATTTCGCAAAGCTTAAGCAGTAAGCTCATTAGCAATGCCGATGTAAACAGCACTTTTGCTACAGACGAGGCGGTAAAAACAGCCGCCTTAACAGAGCTCGCCAATAACGATGCGGCAGTGATATTGACTGAATTTCAGGGGGTAGATAAGGCAGGAGCGCAATATGGCTACGATGCCAGCATACCCCAATATGCAGCTGCCATCAGTACCATCGATACCTACATTGGCGAGCTCAACAATGCCATTAAGGCACGGGCCAGCTATAGCAAAGAAAACTGGCTTATTGTAATCGCATCCAACAAAGGCGGCGCTTATCCGGTTATTCCGGCTTTAATGGATCAAACCCTGTACAGTAAGCCATTGTTAAACAGCTTTGTCATTTTATATAATCCCAACTTTAAATCGACCATTTACAATAAACCAACTAATCTAAATTCCCTTCCTTACTACGGAACTTATGGAAAACTGAATGGCGATACCCTGGCCAGTACCGATGCTGCCAAATCAAATATCTACAATTTTGGCACTACAGGAGAGTATACCGTAGAACTTAAGCTAAAAGTACAGGCCCTTGGTACACTCAATGCACCTATTTTCTTTAAAACATCGAGTCCGGCCAACAGTACAACCGGTTGGTGGATCATCCACAACGGATCAAACGGTACCTGGCGCCTGGGTGGTTTAGCATCAGCCGCCATCGCTACCCCAACCAGCAAAGCTATGGAACTTAATACCTGGTATAACATTGGGTTTAAGGTTTATTTTGTGGGTACAGTCAGGTATGTACAACTCTATCAGGATGGCGATCCGGTGGGGCCAGCTACAGTAATAACCGGTAGAAATGCAAACAACAGCGAGCCTTTAATAGCTGGCTACCGCTCTGGTTATGGCAATAGCGCAGCACAGTTTATCACCGATATCAGGATTTTTAACGTTGCCGTTCCCGATGCTACTATTAAAGATTTTGCTTGCCAGGTAGAACTGGATAACAGACACCCATACTATAATAACCTAATCGGCTATTGGCCATCAATAAACGGCGCCGGTACTTTAGTTAAAGATTACAGTAAATCTAAAAACGATTTTGTTTTTCAGAAAAGTCCGCAGTGGACAAGCTTTGAAGATTACGACAGTAAATTCTGTATCAAGCCAACCCCGGCACTCTATGAAAAAGTTCCGAGAGGTATTGATTTGCCCCGGTTTATTCTGGGTTGGCTAAACATCAATGCAACCGGCTTTAACCTCGATGGAAAAGTTTGGACGCCTATTTACAACAATATTTTAAAATAACCGAGCGATGAAAAGTAGAAAAATAATCGGCTTAACTTCAGCATTCGCCATGCTTTTACTGCTTACACAAGCGTGTAGAAAAGATTACGGCTACGCTTTTGAAGATGGATACAGCAAAACCGAGGTAAAAGATACCTTTGGCAATCAGGAGCTCGATACCTCCAAATACAAAATAGACCGCTCGCAGTTTAACCTGGCCAGGGTTTTTCCGGGTTTGGTATCCATTACGGAGCCACGGCTTAAAAGCAGCAAAGTAACACTCGATTTCGATTTTGTATACGCCAACAATGCCAATTTACGCATTTCGGTACCGCCACAAGGCTGGTTCAGTACCGGTATGTATGCACCAGCTGGCGAGCTGATCCAGGTAGATGTACCCGCTGGCGAATATGGTATGACGGCACAGATTGGCGCCTGGGATGATGACTTGACTAACCTGCAGACCAAACTTAGGGCACCGGTTATTTACAGTCGCCATACCCTGGCACCAGGTAAAAACCTCATCCGCAATCTGTATGGTGGGCAGGTGTACATTATCCCGCCAAGGGCGCTGGGCCATAAGGTTGAATTCACTTTTACCGGTACGGTTAAATCGCCTGATTTTGTACTGGGCCAAACTACCGACGAAGAATGGAAGGCCATGATGGCTAAAACTACCGTACCCTTTTTCGAACTGCGTGGCAAACGGATCATCTTTACCTTGCCCGTATCACGTTTAGCCAAATTCCCTATTGCCAGCCCAACAGCTTTAATGCAAACCTGGGATGAGCAGATCCTGCACGGTTACTGGGAATGGTATGGCTTATCAGAAAATGCTGCCGATGCCCGCGATTTAAACCCGATGTTGCCATGGCGCATTGTGCACGATATCCAGCCATCGGTGGGGGCACAGCATAGCGGCTATCCGGTGGTGGCTACCGCCAACGACAACTATTTTCAGCAAGCGGTAACCCTTAGTGGCATAATTGGCCAGAACTGGGGTACCTACCACGAGCTGGGCCACAATATGCAAATGAATAATACCTGGAACTTTGAGGGTAATGGCGAGGTTTCGAACAATATCTTCTCCTTTAAAGTAATGAATTATTCAGGGCAAAAACACAGTATTTACCAGCGAATTATGCCACCTGCACTAACCTATGTAAAGATGTCGCCAGATTCCACTAAGAATTATGCCGCGATTCCTGCTACTCTGGATGCTAACGACGTAAGACTAGGCATGTACGCCCAATTGCTGGAACGTTACGGTTATGGCTTTATTACTTATTTAGTAACAGAGGCCAGGCATGCCCGGTTTACTTCCAACAGCAATCAGGATAAGATCGATTTCTTTTATGAACGTTTATCAGAATATACCCGTACAGATATGCAGCCATTTTTAGCGAAATGGGGTGTCAAGGTAAGTATCGTTTCCAAAACAAAAATCTCGCAGGCTAAGAACGCCGATGGTAGCTTCAAATACCCATTGCTTACCGAAACGGTCTGGTTGTTTGATCCGAGTAAATAATATTATAATAATATAAACTAAACCAATGATGAAGAATTATTCACTTTGTAAAAAAGAATACAGCGTATTAACCATACTGCTATTGTGTGCCCTTATTTTTGGTTGTAAAAAATATTACGATCCACCGGCAGTTTTCGAGAAACAGGAAATTGTTTCGGTAAAGAAAAGAAAGGTTTTGCTGATCGGTATCGATGGGGCAACGGGCGAAGATATGAAAAAAATTATGCCGCCGGTTATCAGTTCTATACTGCCCAACAGTAAATATTCGTGGCAGAGCAGGAGCGACGCACCTGTAAGCGATGCAGGTACCTGGAAGAATATCATGACGGGTATTGCTACCATTCATAATATACAGGACAGTACCTTTATCGTTCCGGAAAGTGCCAGTGAGCACGATGCGGTGGTAGAGTATCCTTCGTTTATCGAGCGCCTGCAAGCTACACCTAAAATGCGCTATTCGGTAGCCATTTCGCCCTGGCAAAGCCTTGTCGATCGCCTACTGCTTTATGCTGATGAGCCCATTGCCGTAAACAACGATGCGGCCGCTGCCGATACCGCGGTAAAGAAAATTGGCATTAGCAAAGCCGATTTAGTGGTGGTAAACTTTAACCAGGTAAACCAGGCCGGATTAAAATACGGTTACTCGGCCGATGTACCCGAATACAAAACTGCCGTAACGCAGGTAGATACCTACATTGGCAAACTGCTCGATGCCCTTAAAGCCCGTAAAACCTATGCCAACGAAGAATGGCTGGTAGTTATTACCTCTAACCACGGCGGTATTAACAAAGGCTTTACCAGCCAGACTGAGCGCGAGCGCAACTCATTTAATCTATATTACAACCCTGCCTTTAAGAAAGTAGAAATCGATAATATGCCTTTAACCGATGGCTTTTTATTTCCGGCAGCTAAAGCCGTTACAGATGTAAAAGCAGTACTGGCTTCTGCCAATGCAGCTCTTTACGATATAGGAACTACGGGCGATAAAACCATGCAGCTAAAAGTACAGGTAAAATCGACAGGTGGCGCAAGTGCCCATGCGGTAATCTTATCTAAATTAAATGCTTCATATGGTACTGTTAATGGTTGGGAGTTTATGGTAGAGCTGAGTGCAACAGCAACCCGGAGATTTAGAGTGGTGATGGGCTACAACAGTTCAACACTCATTTATGTATATGCACCCGCTAATTTCGACTTAAATAAATGGTATGCTATAACTTTAAAAATCTATACCGATGCCGGTAAAAGAATGGCTGTTCTTTATGTAGATGGTGTACCAGGAGCTGCAGTTGATATTACTGGCCGTAATATTGGTACGGTACCTTACGATTTGATCCTGGGCAACATCAACTCTGCGGTAAGTACTTCTTCGTATGCCGTAAACGATATTGCTATTTACAACAAAGCCCTTTCTGATGATGAAATTAAAAGTTTCACCTGTAGTGATGGTATAAAAACAACTGATCCGAGCTATGCCAATTTAATTGGCTACTGGCCATGTAAACAAGTAAATGGCACCAAATTACTCAATCAGGCACCTGGAGCCATAGGCAAAGACCTTATTTTAGGCGGCAATGGCGGATCCTGGACTCCACTCGAAAAAACAGTATGCAATGCTACAGCACCATCAGGCAATACCATTATGGCGGTTTCCAATTCCGATATCGCCTCGCAGATTATCTATTGGTTTGGTGTAAACATAAACGACTCCTGGAAACTGAACGGAAAATCGTGGCTGAAACTGTATGAAGTAGAGTTTTATAAATAAACAGCCCGTTCAATAACAAAAAACAAATGGTGATGGATTGGCAAAGCTAGCCCGCAAACCCATCCATCACCATTTTGAACCCAAACCAAACAGCATGAAAAAATCTTACTACATCCTCATATTGGGGCTAACCTTAGCTCTGGCCGCCTGCAAAAAGTTTGCAACCGAAGCCTTTAACGATACCACCACCAACAAAGAAACTTTAGCCGTTAAGGTAATTAATGACGACGACCAGTTGCCTGTTGCCGGGGTTAAAGTAATCATCAGCCGCCAAACCAGTGCTTCTGGAATATATACCCAGGTAGATACCATCAGAACTGATAAAAACGGTCAGATAACAACCAGATTACCTTATCCCAATAATATAAAAGTAGAAGTAGATACCACATACTACCACAAAGGAGAACAAGCCGTTTATTTTAATAGTACAGCAAATCTGGTTTTGCATACCACACCTAAGTATGGCATGGGCCCGTTGAATATTGATGTGAAAGATCAGGGTAATGTGAGTATTCCTAATTTCCCTTTATTGATAGATACCAGAGCACCGGGAACTGATAGCTATACCTCTACCGGAGGGCTGGAACATGCGGGAGCTGATGGACAGTTAATTGTATCCCTGCCTTATCCAAATTTGGTAAGGGTAATGGTGGGCGATACCATGAAATACTTCCCTGATACCCTTACTGCAACCCTTAAAAATATAAAAGGAGCCGCTGTTAGTCTTGTTGCAAAACTTAAGCCTTTAACTGTGCCTTTAGAGATTACCGTATTGGATAAGGATAATAGCGCATTCTTGCAAGGTATTGATGTAGCTGTTTTACAAAAACTGACTGGCCAAACTGATTTTAAAGATATTGGACTTGTTGGCACAACTGGCAGCGATGGGAAATTGATTTTGAATGCTCCATTTGAAGGTGAGGTAAAAATTAAAACAACCGATCCGGTGTTCTTTTATCCCGATTCTGTAATTACCCGTCTGGCTTATGATAAAAATCGGAAAGTAACATTAAAATCAAAGAAACTTACTCCAAAAGCTCCTGTAGACTTAACGGTTTACGATCAGGCAAACAATCAGATCTTACCTGGCGTTAAGGTTAACGTAAGTTCGAAAGTTACTGGCGAGACCGCATTTAAATTAGATACAACTGCGGTTACCGACGAAAATGGAAAAATGAGTATACGTGTACGTTTCTCTGGTGATATGAAATTTGAAGTCGTAAATGACACTTATTTTGGTTCGAAATCAATTACTGTAGCAAATACGGGATCAACAGCTAAACAGGTTAGCTTGCCATTAACGGTTAAAACCGCACCATACCCAGAGCCAATACTCACCACTTTGATGATAAGTTCGCTTACTTTGAATAACGGAATTACCTTAAATGCGCCAACTGATGTGGCCAACGATAAACGGGGCAATATTTACATTTGCGATCAAAACAACAACCGTATTGTACGCGTAAGCAGGAGTGGAAATACCAC
Organism: Pedobacter sp. AK013; assembly: GCF_014205835.1. GTDB lineage: Bacteria > Bacteroidota > Bacteroidia > Sphingobacteriales > Sphingobacteriaceae > Pedobacter. The sequence goes on from NZ_JACHCQ010000012.1 coordinate 102,376, forward strand.
GGTATTGGCCGGAAGTGGTACGGCAAGTAGTGTTGATGGCGTTGGAACAGCAGCAACATTTAACAAGCCAAAGGGCATGGTGTTGAGCGATGCCGGCACTGAACTATATGTTACAGAATACTCCGGTAATAAAGTGAGAAAAATATCCATTAATCCAGCTAATATGGTAGGTACGGTAACAACCATTGCAGGCAGCGGAACAGCTGGCACTGCAAATGGCGTTGGAACAGCAGCAACCTTTACCAATCCTTGTGGCATTACACTAGATGAAACGGCTGGTGCGTTATATCTAACTGATATTTCTGCCAGTACATCAACTGGTAGCATTCGCAAAATAGTTTTAAGCAGTAATACCGTTACCACAATTGCTGTATCTGCATATTATCAGGCCACGGCAATTGCCTTAACCCCCGATAAAAAATATCTTTATGTAAGCGGTATGGGGAATACTGGATTTAGCTCTACCGAAAGCCAACTATTTAAAATCACACTTTCCAATAATGCAAAGTTGATTTTAAGAGGAACTAAAACTACTAATTATAATGATCCTTCTGGAATATTTATTAGCAATGGAGGTATTGTTCTTATTAGTAATGAGAAGGCAAATTCTATATCAAAATTAACAAGTGAAATAGCTAATACCTCAACGTTTGATTTGGTGGCTGGCTCAGCTACCGATGACTCCATTACAGCATTTAATGTTGTAACTGGTACTGCAGGAAACATTGATGGAACGGCTACCAATGCCAGGTTTAATAAGCCCTGGAGTATAAAGTACGATACTTACGGTGGCAACTTCCTCATCGCTGATCAAGGAAACAACAAAATCAGGATAATGAAATCCAGTACTATTAATTAGTAAATACAAGCTGTTGATTATCGGCCACTGATGAGATTGCAAAAAAGGCTGCTCTCCGATAGGAGGCAGTCCTTTTTACAAATTTTAAAAATCCTATAGCAATGCATTGGGTATTATTTTTTAAAAGAATGATCGATTGCATAAAAAGCGAGAAGTAAAATAGATTGATGTAAAATTAGCGCTAGAAAGGCGTTTGATTACAGATTTTCTACCATATCATTTCCGATTTTCACCCCTTTTAAACTTGTAAAAGCACAAATTTGCCACAACCAATGTCAAAAGCCCAGGCTTAACACCAAATGAATTATACAAATTTACCTAAACGATGAAGAAATTATTGTGCGCCATATGTTTTCTGGCTACAGCAGTATTTGCTCATGCACAACAGGCAGCTGATGAAAAAAAGGCAATGAAAGACCTGCTCGACAAGCAGTTTGCATTTGCTCAGAAACAATATCAATTACTGGCCAAAAACACACCGGCAGAGCGCATGCCGAAAACCTATTATTCGAAAAATAATAAGCTGGAAACGAGCGATACCAAATGGTGGTGCAGTGGTTTTTATCCAGGTTCGCTACTTTATATTTACGAATATACCAGAGATTCTGCCACTTTAAAAGAAGCAGAAAAACGCCTGGCTATATTAGAGAAGGAAAAACATTATACCGGAAACCACGATTTAGGTTTTATGATGTTCTGTAGTTTTGGCAATGCCTACCGCATTACAGGTAATAAATTATATAAGCCAACTATCGATACTGCAGCGGCCGCTCTTGCCACACGTTACCGTCCGGCTGCTAAAGTAATCCAATCGTGGAATAGTAGTAAACAGTGGAAAGGCCCTGTTATTATTGATAATATGATGAATCTTGAATTACTGGCGTGGGTATCAGATCATGGCGGCGATCCTAAATACAGGGAAATTGCTATCAATCATGCCAATACATCACTTAAAAACCATTTCAGAGCCAACTATAGCTCTTACCATGTAGTAGATTACGATATGACTACTGGTAAAGTACTTAAAAGAGGTACCGCTCAAGGCGCATCAGACGAATCGGCCTGGAGCCGTGGCCAGGGCTGGGGATTATATGGTTATACCATGATGTACCGCTTTACCAAAAACAAACAATATTTAAATCAGGCAAAGAACATTGCTAAATTTATCCTTAATCATCCGAATATGCCTGCCGATCAGGTTCCATACTGGGATTTTAACGCACCGAACATTCCAGATACTTACCGCGATGCCTCTGCCGCCGCGGTTATTGCCTCTGCTTTGTTGGAATTAGGGCAGTACGCAACAAAAAGCGAACGAAAATTATATGTAGCCGAAGCCAAGAAAATGATTGTTTCACTTTCATCTGAGTCATATACAGCAAAGCCGGGCGAAAACGGCGGGTTTTTGCTCATGCACAGCACGGGGGCCTTACCCCTCAAATCAGAAGTCGACGTTCCACTGAGCTACGCCGATTATTACTATCTAGAGGCGCTAACACGCTACAAAAACTGGTATTTATAACACACAAAATGGAAAGAAGAAAATTTATAGGAGCCTTGTCATTAACTGGGGTATTTGGGCTGTTTAATCCTAATGAAGTTTTATCTGCTGCAAAAGTTAAGAGCAACACAGGCACTCCGCCAAAAAACGACAGAGAATATTGGTATAAACTGCTATATAAAATTGCAAGCCCCGTGGTTTCCAATTTAGCCAACGGAACACTCATTAAAAATATGCCGGTGGTTACAGCACCTAAATTCGACTCCAGAACACCTGCGGTATCGTATTTAGAAGCCGTTGGCCGTACCTATGCCGGTATTGCACCCTGGCTTTCGTTACCTGATGATACCACTACTGAAGGCGTTTTAAGAAACAAACTGAAATTACAGGCCATCCAGGGCTTGGATAGCTGTTTTGCAATAAACAGTCCTGATAAATTAAATTTTACCAAAGATTATCAGCCGATTGTTGATTCAGCTTATCTGGCACAAACTTTTTTAAGGGCCCCTAAAGCTTTGTGGGAGCCTTTAAAGCCAGAAACAAAACGCGAAATTATTGCATCTTTTAAATCATTAAGAAACAGAAAACCCTTTAAAAATAACTGGTTGTTATTTGGTTCTATTACCGAAGCCTTTTTATTATCGATTGGCGAACAGCATGATGAAAGCCGCCTAAATGAGGGGGTAGATACACTAAACGCCTGGTATAAAGGAGATGGCTGGTATGGCGATGGCGTTAACATGGCTTTTGATTATTATAACTCATTTGTGATCCACCCGATGATGGTAGATACACTTGCCGTGATGCTGGATAAAAAGCTGATTAAAAAAGAACGGTATGATCTGGCTGTAAAAAGGATGCAGCGTTATGTAGTAGGGCAGGAGCGTATGATCTCTCCTGAAGGAACCTATCCGCCAATTGGGCGTTCAATTACCTACAGAACAGGTGCTTTCCAGGCATTAAGCCAAATTGCCTTAATGCATAAGTTACCAGCCACTATTCAACCAGCCCAGGTACGTTCTGCCTTAACTAAAGTTAAACAGAATATATATGAAATACCTGGCACTTTTGATGCAAAAGGATGGTTGCAGCTTGGTTTTTGCGGACACGATCCGGAAATAGCCGATTATTATACCTCTACAGGTAGTTTGTATATGGCTACGCTATCCTTCCTTCCTTTGGGCTTACCCGCTACCGACGAATTTTGGGCTGCACCTTCGGCAGAATGGACATCGAAAAAAGCCTGGGCAGCAAAACCCTTTGCTAAAGATTATCACGTAGATTTTTAACCTTAATATCTTAATAAAAAGGGCGCATCAGCATTTAAATTCGATCCCTCGCTTGTATGAGCCTGTTGAAAACCTTTTATTGCTAAAGCAAAATATTTGACCTTCAACAGGCTTATCAATAACTGATTTAGTATTTTTAATTTAAAACCTTTTTAATGCGATCTTATTAAAGAGTGGTTACAGATATGCCCATTCAATAATTTGTTTAATAGTGTTCTTTACTTCAGCCTGTGCTTCTGCTTTCCTAATATCAATCCCACACATCATACCGTTATTGGTATGGGCAATCAAGGTCATATAATATATACCCCCTATTATAAGGGCAGCAACCGGCCTAATATTTTTGTCTTTGTCTTTAAAGTATTCGTCAGTAAGTTCACTAAAAAACAGCTCACCCAGATACTCGCGCCGCTCATTCAATTCTTCCAACGTTTTTGAACTTTCGCACACGCCCCAGCTGATGATCCTCCGCATTTCTTCATTTGCAATTAAAGAATCGAGCTGATCTTGCAATAAATGATACAACACTTCTTTGCCAAAGTCGCCTCTGTTCTGCTCAATTATTTCTTTTGATTGATCGATGTTTAGCGTATAAAAATCGCTACTGTTCAAGTATTCCTTAACCAGGCCTTCCATACTGCCAAAATAATCATAAACCAATTTTCGGTCTACTTCTGCCTGTAATGCTACCTTGCTAATGTTAAGACCTGTAAAACCGTCATTTTTTAATATTTTACCTACAGCAGCCAGAAGTTTTTGTTTTGTCCATTCTTTATTTCTGATGGGGCCATTGGTAGGTTTTCTTGTCATTGGTTTTTTTGGGTTACAACAATTTCATGATCTCTGGAGATTATCCAAATATATATAATGCAGATTTAATTGTGCTATCTTTTCAGCATAACCAGATTGAAACGATTCTATGCTGTCATATTCCCCGAGATTATTAGTCTATCTGATCAAAATTCGCTCACACCGGTTCGTTTAAAGCTAATGCAGCTCAAAAAGTAAAATAATATTTCAATAGAATTGTCCGCATTCGTAGTGGAACCTGAACTACCGACAGCTGATTTGTACTTATACTGATCTGCTTATATAAGTTTTCGCCAGTTACATTAATGCCCTGAAGTTCAAAGTAGCTCTTCCATTTTGCAGGTGTATATTTCAAATTAAAATCCAGAAAATGATTGGGCACTGCCTGTTGCTGCAGCTCTTTGTACAAACTAAAGTTATAAGTAAAATGATACGATAACTGAGTGTTGATATTATGCTCCCAAATGGCCTTAAACTTTTGCACCTGAGTAGTATTTCTGATATTTTGGTTGATGGTGTTTTGGTCATTTATGAATTTGCCTGTTTCTGCAGATACAGAAACCGTTACTGCTGTCGATATTTTTTTTCGCAAAGTTGTTGCAACGTTGATGTTTTTAACGCTGATAGGTGATATTGCATTGTTATAAAAGGTATAACCTTTTTCCAGCGTGGCCTCAGCATTTAAAGAAAGACTTAGCCCCGCAAAGAATAAATATTTTGAAGCATAACTACTCAAGGTATATTTATGAGATCTGTTTTCATAACCAATCGCTGTAGATTTAGTTAATCCCTTGTCAATTTCAAAGGCATTAATAAAGTTCTTTTTGGTTCTTTCGTAGTTGAAATTTAAATTATAAAAAAGCATTGCTATCGGTCTTCGATAGTTATATCTGAGTGTAAGTGTATTTAAATCGGTTTTGGGTAAGGGCGATTTATTCGAATTAAATTCCCTGTAATTCACCAAGATATTACCCGCATAAATATCTGCCAATTCTCCAAATGCGGTTCGTTTAACAAACCTGAGATTAAATTCGCTATAGCGGCCCACACCTTTTCGGATATCAATTACCGGGTTGGGCGAAAAATACCTGTTTCTGTTTACTGTTTTTATTATGCCATCATAAGTAATAAAATTAAAGGTTGGCATTGCCTCCATACTAATAGAACCCTTTTCTAAAGGATAAATTGCTGCAGCTTTCGCAAACAGGCCCAGATTATTAAATGTTAATGCATTTTTAAACCCTTCACCAATCTGCATCACCAAATTTGTACTGTCTGTTTTATATATTCCGCTGTTTAATTTATTGCGCTCGAAAGAAGCTCCCATTGATACAGAAAGGATTACTTTGTTGAATTTTGTTTTTACAGTTGCCATTTGGTTCATGAAAAAACTTTTAGTCTGTACCTGCTGGTTAAGCTTGAGGTAAGCAACGTTGTTGTTCACCATATTTGCCTGAACTCCCGGAAAAATCTGCAGGTCTTCATTGGAATTATAATACTGAACCAGGCTATTGTATTGTAGTACCTTATTGGGCCCAAACGCTTTCACCATGTCGGTTTCATTACTTAATGATGAGTAGCCGTTAGCCAGCTGCTGTGTAAGTTCCTGCCCGTTTTGGATTGTGCTGCCCTTTTTTTTCCAATCAGGTAGCGCAAGCCTGGTCAGCGATTTTATATATATCCGTTTACTGTTTTTTTCCAGCTGCCCCTCAACCTGCCACTGGTTCAGCCTATGTAAGTGGTTTTGTATTTCGTTGTAACTAATGGTATCTGTACCTATAAAATAATCGGCCGTATTATTAAAATCGTACTTTCTTTTCAGTTGAAGAGTGGCCATATTCAACCGAAGTGACCAGTCTGATTTAAGTTTCAATAAAGCGTTGGTATTAATTGAATTGTCATTGTTTTTTAGGTAATATTTCTCAGCAAGCATTGGTGCCCCGGCGCCCGTTAGTGCAAGCAGGGAAACAGGGGTTTTTAAACTCGTTTCCCTATTAAATGATACGCCTATTTCTGCATTTTCGTGCTCCAGATTTTCGCCGGTATTGTTTGTCTTGAAGCTGTTAATACTTTTAATGTTTGCTTTAAGGATCAGGTTGCTCAGTTCAGCGCTGTAAGCCTTATTCCCCAAAGCCACCTGGCCAGTATTAATGGTAATTGCCCGGGCGCTATCAGTAAGTTTAAGGTTTAAGGAAACATTATTGGTAACCACATAGCCATTCAAGGCTTTTATAGGCTGGTCTCTTTCAATAACCTGTACCTGCATAACCGCATTTACCGGCACATTAGCCGTGGCAAGCCTGTATCTCCCTTCCAATAGGTTATCCCCATCCAGGTAAACTTTCGATATCGGTTTACCATTGTAGCTGATAACGCCTTTTTCATCAACCTTTATGCCCGGCAACCGCTCAATCAGGTCACCGATCGTCCTATCATTCTGATCCTGAAAAGCTTTTACATTATACTTTAAAGTATCGCTCTCCAACGATATCTTTTTCTTACTGGTTATATTCACCTCTTTTAACAGGGTCACCTTCTTTTTAAGGATAATGTTAAATGGCTGGTCCTTATTGCCAGGTATAGGCAATACCAATTGTTCGTAACCCAAAGCGGTAACTTTTATGGCCAAGCTATCATGAGGTGCAACACAGCTAAAATAACCACGCCCGTCGCTTCTGGAAAAAGCTATACCTGCTCCATTTTTAGCAATAACAGAAATTGAAGCTGCTGTGATGGGGTTGGCAAGGCTATCCTTTACAAAACCATGCACTGTTACATGCTGCTGTGCCGTCGCCTCGTATACTAATAACGATAGGCATAGGTATAAATATAAACCTTTTAAGTACAAGCTGCTGATTTAGGGAATTAACTCCAGAGGATAGTTTATCGAAGTTTTTTTTGGGGCTGTTTTAGCCGCGCCACTACCTTTAACGGCTACTTTGTCTACGCTAACCCCATCACCAAAATTTTCTATGCCAAAACCCTCCAAATAGGCCTGTTTCATGCGCTCATATTCGGGTTTTGTAGTCGGGATCAGCTTCGCTGGCAAATCCACTGATGCCGTTTTTTGAAAACTGCCGTCTGTTACTATTTTAGTACAGGTAAATTTAATGTAATAGTGGTCATCGTAGGCTTCCAAAATAATTCCCGGCAGCCCTTGCAGTTTCCACGGACCAAAGCTTGCCGGTATGTCTGTGGTAAACCATACAGTATACCTTCGCCCCTTAACCATCCCCGTAGCCATTTGGCAGGTATAGCCCAGCAACTGTTTGGTTTCTGTACCTATACTCCAGTCGGTTTTTTTTAGCGGCTCTTCAATCAGATAACTTTGGTCATTATAGTTTTTTACTACGCTTAACGTCCCATTGTTTATGTAAAGGTCATCCTCGGTTGTAGGCAAAAACAAACCCATATTAATGCCATTGCTATTCGTTTTTTCTGCCTCCTTTAATTTTGCCTGCATGGTCGAATCCTGCTTTGCTCTGGTTAAACTTGTATAAACAGATTTGTCTCCTTTAAAAACCAGCATAAAATCTTCTGACATCACCTTGCCAAGTTGGGTAGTATCTTTTATATGATAAAATTGGTAATAGGCAATGCCTGTAGGCGGTTCTGTTGCCCCGGTTTTTTTATAGTTGAACGAATATAAAAGGCATAAAACCAATGCCGTTACCCAAAAAAATAAATATCTGTGCATCCTTTCTTAATTAATTTGAGATCAAAACCATCCTCTGGCCTTTAGGTTACGGTTAAGCTTAAAGACAACCGTGGCTGTCCATATGAGAGCTTACGTAAGCAGCACCTAATTGTGTCATCTGATAATTTGAATAACCATCAGGGGCAGTAACGGTAATCCACCATCCCTGGCCGCAATTGTCAACATAAAAATCAGTACGTACCCTACGGAAACGGCTCGCTTTTTCGGTTTTATTTCCTTTAATTTTTAATGTTATTTTATGTTCTTTTACAATTGTTTTTACTTCTATGTTCTTTGTAATAAAAGGAGTGTTTTTTGGAGTTAGGCCATTGGCAACAGCACTAAACCCAATAACTGAGCATATTAATGCGAAAAATAAATGTTTCATAATTTTTTTCTTTAGTGATAAATGTTTAATAATAAATTGGCGCAGAGGATGGTTTTGGTTATCTTGTTTATGGAATAAAGTTTAGGATAAATACAAACTCTCACAAGTGTGAGTTTATATCTGTAACTTGTTAGCCATCATTTGTAGTATTTGAGTTAATATCCGTAATCACTCCTATAGAAAAGATTTAACACATTAACCGAAACAAGAGATAATGCCTGGTAAAACTGCTCACCGTGGTATAAAAGGAATCATCATATCAGTAAGCCTTGAAGATGAAGCGCTATATTTTAGACAAAAAATCTACCCTACAGCATTTATCAGAAGTGCTGGGTGAAAATCCATTTATTGCTGGTTTTTTTTACTACAGGTGATGCATTTTTTTTTGAAAATCAGTGGGCGCCGTTCCTGTCCATCGCTTAAAAGCACGTATAAATGCGCTTACTTCATTGTAACCAAGCATGGTAGATATTTCTTTTATCTGAAGAGAATCATCTTTCAAATACATTAAAGCAAGGTTTTTACGGGCTTCATCAGCTAGCTGCTGAAAATTGATCGCTTCATTTTTTAATTTACGCTGGAGTGTGCGTGGACTGAGATTAAAGTTACCTGCAATATCTTCGAGGGTAACCATTTTTAGATAGGAATTAGACCGTATGTAATTGTAGATGCGCCTTTTTAAGGCCCGGTCAGATACATGCTTATTTTGCCAGAGGCCTTCTTCCAAAAGCAAAACCTGTTGATGTTCATGTTTTGATCTTATAATTCTTTCGTCCCAATAAGCAATATCAAATGAAATTTGAGTGGTTTTTGCATTTGCCTCTGGCCTGCAGCGCAGAACGCGCTCATATTCCTCAGGCTTATCCAGCGATCTGGCAAAGCTGACCGAACTTGGGGAGAGTTTCTTAAACAATAATCCATCAAGTTCGTGTATTACCAGAACCATTAAAAGATCAACGGCCTGTATTTCTGCTGTATGTTGGGCCCAATCCCGGCTGGCGGGTACAAATGTTACCGAAAAATGATGGTCATCCCTAAAAATTCTAAGTGCTATCGATGCCGAGATGATGTGGGCCAAGGGGGCAGCATTAGTTACCGCTTCGCCCACTGTTCTGCTTGTTTTTATTATTTCTCCAACAATTCCCAATGCCTGTATCTGTAAAGATTCACCTAAATGAAGACCAAACAAGTTATCTCTGCTTATAGCTACAGCATTAAACCAAACATCATCGATCTGTTTAGCCGTAAGCGGATTTTTTGATACTGTGAGTTCATCTAAGGTGATGTTTGATACGCGGAGAAGTTTTTCTGCCGGTATGTCTCTTTGAACTGCATAACCAATCAGTCTTAAAATGAAATTTTTAACCTGGTCTTCCATAATAGGTAAATACTTAAAGCTAAAATATCAATATCGTAGAGAATAAAAGTAATTTGACGGAAAAAGATAACTCAATGTCGTTTAATGGTAACCTTAACTTCAGTTTAACCTGCGAACTTTGGTTCAGAAACTAATAAAAAAATATGATGGAAAATCAGTCAAAACAAACAGTGATAGAATTTTTGACCTCGGTCAAAACAATCGATCTAGAAAAAATTGGCCAGTTGCTGTCGCCCGGGGTAAACTGGTTGCAGCCGGGCAACAACGAGATTTCGGGCCTAAAGCGTTCACAGCAGGAGGTATTCGGAATGGTAGGTAAAATGTTCGAGCTTTCAGGCAACACCTTACAGTTAAATGCTTATCATTCTATTAGCTTAAATGGTAACCGGGTTGCATGCCTTTTGCACTGGATTGCAGAGAAACCCACTGGAGAAAAGCTCGACGTTTATAATATAGATGTTTACACAGTGGAGCATGGTAAAATCTGTAATGTAGAGATTTTTTCTGCTGACCTGATGCAGGAGGATGGTTTCTGGAGAAACTAAATAACTTAAATGCCGGACAGCCTATTTCGTACTGTCCGGCCTGTGATATTGTAATACTAAAATACATGAAATAGACTGAATATTACCATGCCTTTGATGTAGTTTTGAGCTATTATTCTGCATTGGGTAAACGTAACATCGAAAAGAATGCCGTGCCTGTTTCTTTAAACAGAAAATTAAGCAAGGGATTTTGAACCCCGCAGAAACCTCCTGGTGGGGATAAATATGATCACTTTACCTTATAATTTACTTTTTTAAAACCATAGTCAATTATTGCTGATCGGCCCATCATCAGCTCATTGCCGATTTGCACATTTCGACTGGAAAAATTTACGGTAACCTTTATCTGGTTGCCGAATACGGTTTGTTGTACCTTACGGTCACCAGAAAGAATATTGAAGGCGGTTATTGGCAAAACTACCGCTTTTTCATGCAATGGGCTCCATACTTTTATATGGCTTATAATCTGTGCTTTGTTGCGCTTCCATTCCGCCTGATCAATATGGTATAAAGGTGGTGTATTATACAAAAGTTCCGATAGCATCCGTGTGCCTACTTCATCCCTTAATTTCAGAGAACCATTTTCCCAATGTGCCGTAGTTATTACCGCATTATTGTAAACAAGACGGAATAATGGAAGTGAATAGGTGGGGTCAACATATATTTTTTCATAGATTTCTTTTATCGGGATAACCTTAGTATATATAGAAGGAATAGTGCCAGATTGGCCCCAGTAGCTCCCAACATAGTACGGGCTATTTTTATTTTGCCTTAAATCGGGGTCGCCCCAATATAAAACAGGCATTTCCAGTCCCTGTGCAAAGGCCAGCGATTTAGCTGTAAAATCATTTCCGCCTTCAGAACCTACTACCATTCCAACTTCATTACCGATATATTCCATCCGATGAAGACGGGCTTTAAAATCTTCTTCTTTTGTAGTGATATGATCAGGCGAATAATCATCAAATACCTCACCAGTGGCATCGCAATCTACAAACCACGTATTATATAGAATGCCACCGCTTAGAATAGCCGCTACCCGTTGCTTTACAAAAGGGAATGCAAGCGTAGGATTCAATTTTCGCCCAACCCCTATAAAACCAGCTATTTTTTTCCCGGAGGCATCGGTTACAGAAGCATTAGTGTATAAAGAGGAATCGGGAAACCAACATGTACGCCATTCTTTGTCTTCTTTTGGATGGATGGAATGATAGCTATCGTACGGACCAATGAGATAGCCTAATTTATTGGCATCTTCAACCAGGAGCGGGTTCTTTAACCCATCAGCCCAATCGGCAAAACCCACCCATGCCTTTTTTATTCCCGATCGGTACATATCATTTAGTAGGTTAATACTCTCTTTTCCCCATTCATCCGGATTGTCAATAATTTCCCCGAATTCTTTTTTTAATAATTGTTTATTTCGGGCATACAATTGTTGTTCGTTCAGTGGCTTGGTAGGTGCATTATCGGGGAGGCTTCCAATTACATCACGATTATATAACTCATTTGATCTGAAAGCCTTATTTAGTGCATCGAGAATGATTTTTTTCTGATCGCTATTAATTGGGCTTTGTTTTTTGCATGCTGCCCACGCTTGGTTAAGTGCATTTGCGGCATCGTGCGCTTCATTATCTTTTAACAATTGTATCAGCCACGAAAAAAACTTCTCTTTCTTAGGCCAGGAAGCCTGAAGTTGTTTCCAATGGATATTTTTTTCTGAAATGAGCCCGTGTGGCCAAAAATAGATATGTGGTGCGCCATATAATTTCCTGATATTAGGGTTGCCGGCCGCTTTTTCTTCGAGTGTTTTAAATGTGCCTTTTTCCCGAATGTAATTTTTATATACCGTGCTTACTGCTAAAGGATCGGTTGCGGTAACATAAATTCTGAAGCCATACGTTTTGTCTTTATTAATGGAAAGAAACTCATGAGCGAATGAAAAACTGATATCGGGCTTTGTATCGAAATGTAAGTCGCTATTGAAGATATTTTTGAGTACATAAACAATAGAATAGTTCGCTTTGTTTAAAGCAAAAAATCCCATTGAAAAACTTCCGGGAAAGTCTAGTGTTTGATCTTTTAAAAACGACTTCCAATAATTATCCTTTGCCGGAATATACTTCCCTTCCCATAAAGGCAGCATATAACTTTCTGCATCTACATGCGGCCATACAAAGTTACTCGCACCTTCCGATCGGATACTGATATCCAAATAATTCTCTTTTTTTGCAATGCTTACCGAAACAAGAAGATCAGGGTATTGCCATGATACCAAATTAGTCTCTTTTTTTAAATTCGCTATCCGCATTTGCGGCAGAGGGTTGCCCGCCTGCTCTTTTATTCCCTTGTGGTAAATATTCAACTCAAAAGTCTCGGGCACTACATCGAATGTAAAATCTGCAGGTATTATTTGATTAACAGATAACGGTGCAACCTGTTGAAATGACGTTGGTTGTCCGTATGTAAAGGTGCAGGCTATAAGGCTGGCACTAATTAAGATCCATTTCTTTAACATTTATATTTTTTTTTGATCGAATTTGCCCGCCATATGTACTTTTAAAGGTATAGAAAAGCCGTTAAAATCATTTGGGTATTCGGTAATAATAGTTCTTCAATATTTTTGGTGGCCGAGACCAGCCTGAAGGGAATTGAGGTTACAAAATGTTCCTTTTAACCAAGCCTTCATACATACTTGGGCACCGGCATCAACTGGCTTCTCACGTAGTTCTGATGAAATATATCTGGAAAACAATGGCCTGGGTTTATGGCCGCCAAAATATTTACGGCAATTTTCATACTTTCGGTAATCCTTTTACGCTTTCCGATAATAAGCTATTTAATCCTTATCGTTTAACCACTTTCTTTTTTTTATAAGTTTATGAAATTTATTAAAATATTGATCATCAATGTAATTCTTTTTCAAGGTTGTGCCCTGAATAAGAAAAAAATTGAAAACTGTAATAAAGATCAGGCAAAGATATTGGCTGATAAACGGATGAAAAGAAGAGGATTTAACCTTAAATATTATAAGGTAATGGTAGCCAATGAATCCGATTGCTACAGGTTTGAATATCGTCTTAAAACGGTAAGCTTAGGCGGTGGTGGTACAATAAAAATTGCTAAAGGCGACTGTAGGATATTGAGTGAACTTTTCTATCAATAAAGCCAGGTAAAGCGCTTAGGTAATATAAATTATTATAAATAATATGGTACAATCCCGTTACCTTTACAAAATGGGTAGAATAAACTTATGGGGGTAGATTATAAGTCAAATGCAGTTCGAACCGGGTAAAAAGTTAATGCCATTTATCAGGCATTATTTATTATTAGATGCCCATGAGGCGGTCGGGATCACCTATCGTTTGTTTTCTGATGGGCAACCAGGCATAGTGGTTCCACTAACCAAAAATATGCAGATCAGCACCAGTAATTATCCATTTGGGCAACAATTGCCATCAATGTTTATCTATGGCCAAATGTCTGTTTATAGAGATCTTAAAATTCAGGGTCAAATGGCTTTGTTGGTTGTGGTATTACGTCCATTTGCACTCCATTTGCTATTTGGGATACCTGCTGATGCGCTAAATGATGGGATATTTCTTCCCACTGATCTCTTCGGGGCCGATGTAATTCCGTTTGAACGAAAGATGGCTAAAAGCAAAAGCCTTCAAGAAGTAATAAACACCATCGAAAGCTTTCTCTTTGAACGTTTCCAAAAGAGCAGCGGTTTAAATCATGATCTACTTCTGAGCCTCGAACTCATCAACAGGCACCAGGGGCTTATCAGTATGGAAAACTTGTTGAAAGAAGTGCACGTGAGTGAACGGCAACTGGAAAGGCACTATCGTAGGCAGATTGGTGTTTCACCAAAAAAGTTCATGAATGTAATCCGGTTCCAGCACTTTTTAAAAATCTTTAGGGATCTTTCTCCAGCGCACAAACTCACTGCTGCGGTTTATCAGGCCGGTTATTATGACCAAGCTCACCTTCAAAATTATTTCAAGGCAATAACTGGTATTACACCTATGGATTACCAATTAAAAGTAAATAAACTGGCCATTAATTTTATGCAGTTTTAAGAACGAATGTTCATTTCCAATTTTATCGCTTTTTAGTCATATGTACGCGGTTGTCGGAATTTTCCAATCCTGGTTAATGGCCAGGGCATAATTTTGTGCGATGAGAAAAATAAAAATAGCTACCGCACAGTTTGAAAACAGAAGCGGCAACAAGGAATATAACCTTAAAATAATCGATCAGCTTTCCGGGCAGGCTGCAAAGGCCGGTGCCGATGTAATCAGTTTCCATGAATGTTCCATTACAGGATATACCTTTGCAAGGCACCTTAACTACGAGCAGCTGTTAGCGCTTAGCGAGCGCATACCCAACGGGCCAAGCGTAGCTGCGCTAATCGGGTTTGCAAAGAAACATAGAATTGTTATTCTTGCCGGTTTGTTTGAGAAGGATGAAAATGACGAAATTTATAAGGCATACGTATGTGTAGATGGGAATGGCTTAATCTCCAGTCACCGTAAGTTACACCCCTTTATTAACCCCTATATTAAACCAGGGGCTGCCTATACCGTATTCGAATTGCTAGGCTGGAAATGTGGGATTTTAATTTGCTACGATAACAATATTATCGAGAATGTAAGAGCAACAAGACTTTTAGGCGCACAGGTAATTTTTATGCCACACGTAACCATGTGTACACCATCGAGCAGGCCCGGGGCAGGCTTTGTTGATGCGCGCCTGTGGAAAGATAAAAATGCGAACGCCCAATTGTTGAGGGCAGAATTTAATGGCGATAAAGGCAGGAAATGGTTAATGAAGTGGTTGCCCGCAAGAGCATACGATAATGCTATTTACGCCGTTTTTTCAAACCCTATCGGCATGGATGACGATCAGTTGAAAAATGGTTGCTCCATGATTTTAGATCCCTTTGGCGAGGTGATAGCAGAATGCACCTCTTTAGATAATGAAACGGCAATTGCAGAACTAGATCCTCAAAAACTTAGCAATGCGGGCGGCTCAAGATACATCATGGCCAGAAAACCAGCCTTATATGCAGCTATTATAGGTAAAAACCATAAAAGTGAGCATAAAGTTTCATGGCTAAAATAAATCATATTTCAGGTAAATATGATTAGTTAATTTGGTTAAAGAGGCAATGTTATAGGTCGAGAGTTGCCCCGTTAGGAATCAATGAATTTAAAGCAGCGCTTAAAAGAGCTGCTTTTTTGTTTTTACGCTGTTTTCAAACCCTTCAAGCCCAGTTAAATACGGTTCGTTAAGTTTTTGAACCAAAGTCGAACATTATCTATTGATATTGTAAAGATGCATGCTTCAGAATTTTATTGGCAAAAAAATGGAAACACTAACGATATGCAATTGCGCAATCAATACCCATTAATGGGCACTTTTAGTCAGTAGGAGTAAGAATAAATAGTCGTTTTAATGGTTTCGTGGGATTTTCAGGTAATAGCTAAAAGGGCAACCGGTTAGAAATTGATCTCTTAATTTTCATGCAGAGCGCCCAGCTCTTACATTTTCTCATTTCTCATTTTTTGCTGAAAAATATGGTTGGCTGTGTTTTTTGATGTTTTATTTAATATTGTCATGTAATTACTTGACGTTTAGCTTTTTTTTATTTACATTTACATAATAAAAAAACCAGTAAAGGTAAAATTAAGAGTCTTGCAACCTCAAATCTCACGCCGTTGGAGCAGGACAGCAGGTTTTATCCCATTTCTTATAGCGGAATGGCTATTTTTAGCTTTCCAAAATAAGAGTGGGCTTCTGCTGTAATTCCATTTCAACGTAAGGCGTGAGAAACATTATGAGGTTATGGTTTGGGAAGCCCACTTTTTCTCTCTCCATCAAGACTCATAACATACGATTATGAGCAAACAAAAAATAAATTCGATTAACTGGTTGATGTTGCCCGAGGCGGCTATGTTCCAGTATTTTGTTTTAATGGTTTGCCATTTTCAAGCATTTCGGTATCAGTATTTATTAACTTGTTCATTTGATCGGCTTTATGCCCTGAAACCGAGGAATCCTGAGTGATTTTTGAGATGGGGTAGGTTGGCCTATAGGGTTAAAGATAAAATAGTTTCTTAATGATGATAGCCTACCTCATTTTTGTTGTTTTAGGATTTGGGGACCTGCTTTCTTAGGTGTTTTTTTCGCCTTTCATCTAGTTTTTTGTGTTTTGAAAAAATAAACGGCTTTGCCGTAACGGGAATCGTATGTCCTGATTTTTAGATGTGACTAAAACTTTTTTCGCTGGCTTTGCCTTTTCCGCAACTGGATGCAATGGCAGCTTGGCTGTTCCAGAACGTTATTTCTGGATGGTCTTTGCTTTAGTTAATGAATGTTTTACCAAAATTTTTGCTTAGCGATGAAGAATAATAATAGTTATCTGCCACTTTTTTTTCTGTGCTGGGCTTTGCTGTACAGTCCTTTGGCTTTGCTAACGGTTTCTGCTGTGGGCGGTAGCGGGCCGGATTTAGTTGCCGTAGAGAAACCTTGTGCCGCGCAGGTATCGGGGAGTTTAGGTGAGGAGGAGCTGAAGACAAATAATTTTGGTTGCTTCGTTTCTGTGTATGGGCCTGCTCCCGGTGTTTGGAATTGCGGCCAAAATTTTACTGTTCCTTTTTGTTTAACAGATAATCCCCAGGCTGGCTATGGCACCAAATAATGGTTATCATTTCGACAGGCTGTACGCACTAAAGCCTAAAAACCCGGTATAGTGTGTTTAAGCCCTGCTTTGCTGGCTTTTTACCGAAACAGCTTCTTTAATAATAGGGCACCTGGCAGGCTTTCTTATTTATTTTCAACTTAACCAATACTAACCATCAGCTAATTTTTTGGTATGGCCAGTTTATGCCAAAAATTTAAACGGTTTAAAATTAACCAATGCCGGTACCAACCTGGTCCGCAAAGCAGGTTCGGCAGGCTTTAGCCCAATTTTAATACGGGCTAAAGTTTTTAATATTCCCTTTAGGCTGATTAAACCAAACCATATGAAACCAATTATTTTAACCGCTTTTACACTTGTTTTTTCTGTTTTTTTATTCGCCCAGGCGCCTGTTAGGGCTTTGCATGTGGGCGATAAGGTGCCTGATGTATTCTGGACTACCCCCCGAAATTTTATGGTAGAGGGTAAGGTAGTTACAGGCAACATGTTAAAGTTTAAGGGGAAACTGCTGATTATTGATTTTTGGGCAACCTTTTGTATTCCCTGTATTAAAGGTATGCCCGGGCAGGAAAGGCTTGCCAAGCTTTTCGCAAATGAGCTAAATATTGTGAGTGTAACACCTGAGGGTGCGAAACTGGTTTCGGCTTTTTATGCTGCTGACAGAAACCCTATTGGCAAGGCTTTTACATCTATTGTGGATGACAGGGAATTGAATGGTCTTTTTCTGCATAACAAAATTCCGCACCTGGTTTGGATCGATAAAGAAGGCATTGTAAGGAACGTTACAGAAGGCGATGCACTTTCAGAACAAAACATACAGGCGGCTTTGTCAGAAAACTTAAGCTTACCGCCGATTAACTACATTTATCCCAATACGGTACTGATGATGGATGAGAACCCCAGGGGCATGCAATCTTTTAACCTGCTGGTTAAAGGTAAAATACCGGGGATATCGAATACCATGATCCGATCGAACGGATCAAATACCGGCCTGATTATTTTTAACCGTCCGCTGAGGTGGATTTACAGTGTGCTGGCCAGGGCAGAGTTCGGGTGGTTTTCCGATCAGCGGATCAGGCTCGATTTTCCTGATGGGGATGGGTTCAATAATCCATCTTTAAGGCCGGAAGATCTCTGGACGGTTGATTTTTGGGCACCAACCGCGAAATCGGCATCGCTGAAAAAACTGGCCATGCAGTACCTGAACGAAAATTCAGGATACTCGGCAAGCGCAAAAGTAATCCATACCGCTGTATATAAATTGCGGTACACTGCCACAAGGGCTACGCGAGAACTGAGAACCAGGGGCGGAAAAGCAGCCAGCCTGGGCTTTCATAAAGGTTCAACATTTATCAACCAGCCAATAGCGAGCCTGGTAAACGATATACAGGATTGTGCATTTGTTAAAAAACCTGTTTTAGACGATACCAACCTGCTTTTTAATGTCGATCTGGAACTTGCTGAGGTAAAGGATATGGAAAGTTTAAATGCGTTGTTAGGTACCTACGGATTATCGCTGGTGGCCGATTACCAGGATCTTGAAATGTTTGTAATTAGTAAAACCGCTAAGCTAAACTAACATGAGATACTTTTTATTTATATCATTTTTAATGCATTTATTCCTCTCCCTTACTGCTTTTAGCCAGGATAAATTTGAGATCAGGGTTTTGAATGCCGAAACCGGAAGGCCGCTGGAAGGCGTGGTGCTGAAATTTTTAGGGATCAATAAAATACTGCTTACAGATAGCGCGGGTAAAGTTTTAATGCCCGGGTATACCGGAGCATACACGGTTGAAGCAGGCCATATGGGTTACGAAAAGGCGGTTGTTAAAGTAAGTTTACCTTTAAAAGCCAGTATAAAAATTTACCTGCAGCCGGCAGTGCATCTTCTTGATGAGGTACAGGTACATACCGGTTACCAGGTTTTGCCAAAAGAGCGTTCAACGGGCTCGTTTACCACTTTAGATAATAAGCTATTGGCGCAACAGGTAGGCCCCAACATTATCTCCAGGCTCGAAGCCATTTCTTCGGGGCTAATTGTAGACAGATCTACCAACGGCGGTGGCAGGCTGATGATCAGGGGGCTGAGCTCGATACAGGGACCTAAGGCGCCGCTGGTTATTTTGGATAATTTTCCTTACGAGGGCGATATCAGCAACATCAACCCGAATGATGTGGAAAACATCACGATCCTGAAAGATGCATCGGCTGCGAGTATCTGGGGGGCGCGGGCAGGGAACGGGGTGGTAGTGATCACCTCGAAAAACGGGCGCTTCAATTCGAAAGTAAAAGTCGATGCAAACATTAATACCAGTGTTGCCCAAAGCCCCAACC
Source organism: Pedobacter sp. AK013 (assembly GCF_014205835.1). Taxonomy (GTDB): domain Bacteria; phylum Bacteroidota; class Bacteroidia; order Sphingobacteriales; family Sphingobacteriaceae; genus Pedobacter. The sequence continues at coordinate 121,883 of NZ_JACHCQ010000012.1, forward strand.
TTTCCAGGTTAAAGCAGATCACTTCGGCAGATTATATTGATAATGAAATCTTTCTTTATTCCAAGGGTTTTTATCAATCGCAGATAAACAATGCGCAACAGCCGGCATTAAGCCCCATTGTAGAACTGTTGCTGAAAAAAGAAAACGGATCGGTATCGGCTACGGCGGCGCAGGCAGAGATAGCGCGGTTAAAACTGCTGGATGTAAGGGACCAGTACCAGAAATATTTTTACTCGGCGGCGCTGAACAACCAGGCAGCCCTAAATATTTCGGGCGGGCAGGAGCTGTTTAAATGGTATGCTTCTGTTGGCCTTGATGATAACAGATCGGTAACGGATGCTGTTTTTAGAAAGATAAACTCAAAAATGAGCCTCAGTTACCGGCCATATAAAAACCTGGAGGTAAGCGCAGGGTTTTATTATACCAATAGCAGTGCCCGTACCGGAAGGCCCGATTACGGGAGTATCAGTTCCATATCGGGCAATCTTTACCCTTATGCAGAATTTGCCGATGCCAATGGTAACGCCCTGGCCATTCCGAAAGACAGGCGTGCATCTTATTTGAACGGATTGGCGGGCGGCCTTTTAGGCGATTGGTTGTATTATCCGCTCACAGACGATCAGCATGTTAAAAACGGAACAAAAACAGGTGATCTGATTCTTGACGCTTCGCTGTTGCAAAAACTGCCCTATGGATTTTCTGTAACCATAAAATACCAGTACGAAAACCAGGAACGGAAAAATACCGTAATGAGCGATGGGCAGAGTTATTTTGCCAGGAACCTGGTTAATGATTTTGCCCAGTATGCAAACAATGTGGTCAGCTATAAAATACCAAAGGGGGGCATACTGGATAATACTTACAATTCTTTACAGGTGCACAATTTAAGGGGTCAGCTTAATTATAGCCTGAATATGCCGGTACATGTTATAGCGGGTTTTATTGGGGCCGAAACGAGGCAGGCCGCTGTTAACGGGCTTTCTTCGAGGCTGTATGGTTTCAGGGATGATATTATCTCTGCCGGGGCGGTAGATTATACGAGCGCTTTTCCCTCACTCACCACCGGAAACAATGCGTTTATACCAGACCGGAATGGCATAGTGGCCACAGCAACAAGATTTGTTTCTGTTTTTTCAAACTTTTCCTATTCCTATAAAGCCAGGTATACCTTTACACTGAGCGGCAGAAGGGATGCTTCAAACCTTTTTGGGGTAAATACAAATGATAAATGGAACCTGCTTTGGTCTGCCGGGTTATTATGGGATATATCGAACGAACCTTTTTTTAGCAAAAACCTGTTCGGCACGCTGAAAGTTAGGGCAACCTATGGCCTTACCGGTAATATCGATCCTGCGATGACCTCCATTTCAACAATTGCCTATGTGGGCAATTCTTCCAATACCGGGCTGCCCTATGCCAGGTTCAATACCTATGCAAATCCTTCCTTAAAGTGGGAAACCTCTGCAATGACCAATCTGGGTATCGATTTTTCTATGCTGAACAACCGCCTCTCAGGTTCGCTGGAGTATTTCCATAAAAAAGGAAAAGACCTGTTCGGTATTGCAAGCCTTGATTATTCTGGCGGTGTAGGCGAATCTATTGTGAAAAATGTGGCCGAAATGAGCGGGAACGGTTGGGAGCTTCAGTTGAATTCTGTTAATACCCAAGGCAGGTTAATTTGGAAAAGCAGTTTTAATATAAGCGGTTATAGGGACAGGATAGATAAATATTTACTGTCTAATTACCAGGGCAGTACTTTTTTGGGCCTTGCCGGGGCGCCATCGGTTTCGGGTATAGTGGGGAGCCCGGTTTATTCGGTGTATGGTTACCGGTGGGGCGGTTTAGACCCTGCCAATGGCGATCCTATTGGTTATGTAGGCGAAAAGCTAAGTAAGGATTATAACCTGATTACCGGTGTAGGTACACAACTTGCCGACCTGGTGTATTATGGCTCTGCCATACCAAGGGTATTTGGCGGTTTAGGGAATGCTTTTAAATATGGCAATTTTGAGCTTAATGTGCAGTGTAGCTTTAAGCTCGATTATTTTTTTAGGAGAAATTCCATTCAATATGCCAACCTGAACGCCACCGGGCAGGGCCATGCCGATTATGCATTGCGCTGGCAACAACCCGGCGATGAGCAGTCTACAGATGTGCCCTCGCAGATATATCCCACGGTGAGTGCCAGGGATAATTTTTACAGGGGTGCTGGGGTACTGGTTACAAAAGGCGACCATATCCGCCTGCAATACATTAACCTGGGTTATAGCCCGAAAATCAGGTCGAAGGTTTTTAGGAGTGTAACTGTTTATGCCACGGTTTCTAATTTAGGCCTGCTTTGGCGGGCCAATAAACAGGGCCTTGATCCTGATTATGAGATCGGCTTAAATGGGATCATTCCTGCTAAAACAGTTTCACTCGGCTTAAGGACCAGCCTTTAATTTAAAATAAATTATATGAAAATATTATATCTGATAGCCATTGTGCTCACCATGTTGCTGCCTGGCTGTAAAAAATTCCTGGATGAAAAATCTGATAGGAAGCTGGCGGTGCCGGCACGACTGGATGATTTGCAGGCGCTGTTGAATAATGAAAATTTAAACAATGCGGTAGATCCAGGTGCGGCCGAAGTGAGTGCCGATGATTATTTTGTTACCGATGCAGACCTGAACAGTTTATCCGCCGAGCAGAATAAAAGACTCTATACCTGGGAGAAAGACAACTTGTTTACCAGTGTAAACTTCCCTAATGATTGGGAGAACCTGTATACCTTAATTTATACCGCAAATACAGTGCTCGAGAACCTGGAGAAAATTGAAAGGAATTTTACTAATGCCAGCCAATACGACAATATAAAAGGGCAGGCTTATTTTAACCGTGCCCGTGCCTATTACAACATCCTGCAACTTTGGTCAGTAGGTTATAACAGCAATACCGCCGATAGCGATTTAGGGCCGGTGATCAGGGAGTCTACCGATTTTAACAAGGCTTCGGTTCGGTCATCGGTTGCAAAAGGCTACGGTTATGTGCTTGCTGATCTTCTTGAAGCTACGCGTTTGCTGCCGAAATTACCGGTACATGCACTCCGCCCCGGCAGGCAGGCGTCGTTCGGCTTTCTTGCGCGTGTGTATCTCAGTATGCGGGAATATGGAAAAGCCGCTTTGTATTCCGATTCGTGTATAAAAGTAAAAGCTGTTTTAATGGATTATAATCTGGTTAGCAATGCCCCGGCGTTTCCTTTTGCCAGGTTTAATGCGGAGGTTATTTACGAATCTTCTGCCACAAATCCCCAAATTTTGAATAATAGCCGGGCCAAAATTATTGGGGAACTTATTACCCAATATGCGGATAACGACCTGAGAAAAATTCTTTACTTCAAAAATAACAATAATGGCACCTTTGGCTGGAGGGGGAGTTACCGGGCAGGGCAGGGGGTGTTTCCTGGTGTTACCGTTGATGAACAGTACCTGATCAGGGCCGAATGTAATGCCCGGTTGGGTAATTTCCAAACTGCGGTAGATGATTTAAATACGCTGCTGATTAAACGTTTCAAAAGTGGTACATATGTCCCTTACACCGTAAATTCGGTGGATATTTTAGGGACGGTTTTAAAAGAACGCAGAAAGGAGCTTTTAATGCGGGGCCTGAGGTGGTCTGATTTAAAGCGGCTTAACCTGGAGGGGGCAAATATCACCTTGCGAAGAACGGCAAACGGTACCGATTATGAGCTTAAGCCCAATGATAAAAGGTATGCGCTGGAAATTCCGCAGGATGTAATCGCCATAAGCGGTATCCGGCAAAACCCGAGATAACAGTAGTGGGGAATATATTCCCCACTACATTTGAACTATTGTTCTGGTGTGCGCTGTGCAGATAAGGCAAGGATATCGCTGTTGGTTTTTCCAACAAAAAAAGCTTGCAGATCGGTTGGGGAGGTAACAGTTTCCGGCACCTCAATAACGCAAGGTAACGGCTCATTATCTTCTGTGCACTGGGCCGAAGGTGTAGAGGTGTGGGTATACTTGGTATAATCCCTTAAATTATTGTCGGCATTGGGCTGGTAAGCCCAGAAAGTACTTGTTTTAGCCGTAAACGCACTTGTGGTAATGGTTAGGCCGAACCCCAGTACAAGGGCTACAAGGCCTAAATTGATTTTTTTTAACATGGTATTTTTTTTAAGTTTTCTCCCTTATCTGTTTTAGGGAGGGTTAAAGGTCTGATCTGGTTCGGTGGTCTGGCGATCGGTTAATTTTTCTGTATCGGATAGGACCGGTATCCATAGTGCTTATCACTCTTTGTCACCTGCCTCCCGCTTTAGGTGAATAGATAGGGTAGTTATGGTTATTGCGGTGAAGATGAGGTTAAAAACGAGGTGCGCTTTCCAGCCGAGCCATTTTAATACACCGCCGCAACTACAGGGTACTTTGTTGAAATAGCCTGCCAGTACCAGTGCGATATATACGGTAAAAGCAGTAATTAACAAGAGCGATACGATAAGGCCGTATAACCTGGTTTTGGTAAAGGCAAGCAGGGTAGCGGCACCCAATTCTGATACGGGTACGGCAATCAATAGAAATGCAGCAAAAGATGTAGAGAAAATCTGTTTGGCCAGTTCCGCTTCAAATGCGCCGAGGTTGCCTAATTTACTGGCGGCAGTGGTGCCCCATAAAATAATCAATAAGATATAACCCGCTTTATATACTGTCTTAATTGAAATTGCTTGCATACTGGCTTTATTAGTTTTATGATAAAGCTCGGTGCAAACTCTTCGAAACGGAGGCTATATATATTGCCAAATAGGCAATTGGAAGAAAAACTGAAGCAATAATTATTGCTTTTTTACTGCTTTTGAACGTAACAGGCTTAAAACTTTTGGATGGATGCCTAAATAATCTGCAATTATTTTAAGTCTGCAGAGTGTAAACAGCTCTGGTTTTGCTTTCATCAGGTTTTCGAAACGGGTGCTGGTATTCAGATATGCAAGGGCTTCTGCATGCCTCATCAATGCAGCAAGCTGCTGCTGGTACAGCCGGTTAATAATTTCGCGATACTCGGGGAATAGTTTGTACAGGTTAGCGGTATGTGTTTGTCGGTATCCGATCAGGGTGGTATCTTCCAGAAATTCTACATAAACTTCTTTTTCCAGGTAATTACCCAGCATGAACATCGGCGTAAGAAACTGGTTTTTCTGCCAGAACAGGATGGTTGTTTCTTCCTCCTCGCGGATAGCATATAGCCTTAATGTACCTGTACCAATAAAGAGCAGGGTAGAGAAGTACGGATCGGTTACTGCTATGGTTTGTTTCTTTTTGAATGCACGTTTCTGTAGTACGTAACGCAGGTAATTTTTTAACCCCACCGAGGGTTTTAAATGGTCTGTAATTTTTTTAAAGTAGTTTTCTTCTTCCACGATCTTTTTTTGGCATAAAGAAAAAAGCTTTTTTGCCTTTGTCAAGTTGCTGGTGTAGCAACCCCGGGCAACCCTGGCAGATGATTACTGTTGATGAAATTGTGGATGTATTTCAACTGTCTGTATTTCAGTTTTTTATGGATAAAAAATGTCAGATTTCCTGATCGGTAATCCCTTAACAGCTTGACAGGTATTGGTGAAATGGTTTTATTTGCCAGAAAATATGCTTTTGCAACAGATAACTGTTTTCAATATACGATTAGAAACAAGTTGTCGTTATACAGGGAATGAGGTGTAATTAAATTACGTCTTTAATTACTGATTAAGTATACATATGATGGAAAAACTAACAGCAGTTACTTTTTCATCCCTATTAATTGAATTATTTACTCCGGTGCATAGCTTTCTTGTTTATGCACGGCAAAAGCGCCCCCAGCGGGTGGCTTGTATCTCCTTTAACCCAGGGCTTATCTGCCGCGGCAGGGGTTCCCCATAAATTTAGGGCAACTGGCCTGCATAACAAATTACAACATACACGCCGCAATTAATTTAAATTTTATTGGGCTTGTTAAACCACTTTTAATGTTGTTTAGCGCCAAATTTTACAGATAAGTACCCCATTTTCTAACCGATTCGTTTCATGTTTTAAACTTAACGCCACATGAATAACCTTGAAGCACTGGTACAGGTAATGTACAACATTTACCTTGTACTCAATAAAGAACAACTCACCTTTACTTTTATCGATCTCTTCGGCGATCCTAACACGCAGCTCACCCGCCAACAGGTAAAAGACTACCTTAAAATAAGCGAGAGCACTTACAAACGTAAGGTAAAAGACGGCACTTTAAGGCCTGTAAAACTACCTGGGGGCGATCGTTTTTACCTGAAAGATTTGCTGGCTGCCTACCTCGAAAGCAAGCAAAAAGGCCGGATCTGATTACCCATCTGTTACCTGTTGTTTACCCTTTCCTGCTACCAGGTTAACCCCAAGCTTACCTCAGGGTTACCCTGGCTGTACCCTTTGGTTACCTAAAAGGTAAAGCCAGGGCTTGCTTTGGCTAATTGGCCACTCTTGTTATGGTTAAGCTGCCCTAAAGCAGGCTGCAACAAAAGCCCAGGCTCCCTGGCACTGCGGGCCAGTAATGATGGTTCATTTTAGCTCATTTACCGCCCAAATTGGTCCAATTTAGTCCATTTTAGCTCAAAATGCGGTGCTGTGCGGCCAGGCTGCTAGGTTTGAGCATGGATTTAAACATACCGGTATAAATAGAGATCCTTTTTTTAAACAAACATTTTTTCACTTAAAGAAACAAAAATTATGGCAACGTATTCAAAAGGCGCAAACGGCGCATTCTCTGGCAAAGTAGGCAGTGTAATTGGCAGCAACTGGCGCAGCATCGATTACCTGAAGGGCCTGCCCAAAAAAAGCAGTAAGCCTAGTACAGAACCACAGCTGGCACAGCGCAGCAAATTTGCCCTGGCGCCGCTCTACCTGAGCCCCATTAAAGATATTTTAAATATTGGCTTTAAAGATAAACAGCTCAATAAACTTACAGGCTACAATGCAGCCGTAAAAATCTTTTTAAACCAGGCGATCAGCGGCGATTATCCCGATTTCGTAATCGATTTTTCGCAGGTGCTACTGAGCAAAGGTTCGCTCTCGGTTTTTCATGGCCTTAACGCCAGCCTGCAGGGTGCCGATATAGTACTGAACTGGCAGGGTGTTTTAAACCGCTACAATGCCTTTACCGATGACCTGCTTACGGTAGTACTTTTTAACGATACCAAAAAGATGTACCTGATATACGAAGAAGCACAGCGTGGTGCACTTACCTACACTGCGGTAATCGGCCCGGGCTTTACGGGCGATGTTTTTCATGGATGGGCCTTTGCAGTTAAGCGCGATGCCACTTCAGTATCTGGCAGCCAGTACCTGGGCAGTTTTACCATTCCTTAGTTTATTATTTAACCCCGCCCAAGCCTTGCAGAACCGCAGGTTTGGGCTTTTTAAAAAGAAAAGATATGAAAACTTTAAAACTGGCTTTAACGGCGCTCATGCCCGCGAGGCAATTACTCGAAAAATTAATGCTGGCCACCATCTTGATTTTAGGCTGGCTTACACTACCTAATTTATTAAAAACGTTCGAACCTACTGCAGCGCTGCTCGATGCAGGCATCTGGCAGCTGCTTTTGCTCGGCATTTTGTGTTATATGGCCCTGTTACAAATTGCCTGGTGGCTTTTATACCGTTTCTGGCTTGGCCTGGGCCTGCTTAAATTAACAGATATGGTTTTACAATTTAAACAGCTAAACTCATGGCAACAGTTAAGGTTTTTTTGGGCATCGTTTGCTTTGCTTTTTTTAGCAGGAATAGCCTGCCTGGCCACAGTACTATAAAGCCGGGGCCGGGTAGGGCAATGGCCGATAGGGAAAAGCTGTTGCAAATTGCAAAAAACGAAATTGGCGTGCACGAAGTTTCGGGCCATAACGATGGGCCAAGGGTGGTGGCCTACCTGCACTATGCAGGTGCCGAAGAGGGCAGCCCCTGGTGTGCAGCTTTTGTTAGCTGGGTTTTTGGCCAGGCCGGCTACGCCGCACCACGTACGCCCTGGAGCCCGGCTTTATTTCCACAGGGTAAACGCACCGCACAGATCAATCCGGCAACGGTATTTGGCATTTACTTTAGCCACCTGAAACGCATTGGCCATTGTGGTTTGGTAGAGCGGCAGCAAGGCGACTGGCTCATTACCATTGAGGGGAATACCAATATAGCGGGCAGCAGGGAAGGCGATGGGGTATACCGCAAACGGCGGCCCCTAAAAGCCATCAGGTATTTTGCCGATTGGACCAATAGGAAAGGAGCGGGTAATGAAAAATAAGTTCAACCTGTTAACCACCTGTTGCCTGATCATTTCGGCCTGCGGAAGTTTAAAAAGCGAAAAGACGCTGCAAACGGAAAACCTCCAGGCGAACAGCCTTAGCCAGGCACATCGCCTTGAGCAAAGCCGGGCAACAGCAAACACCTTACTGCTCGATACCAGTAACAGCGAATATGTGGTGCAGATCACTCCAGTGGGGAAATTCCGCTACAGCGCCGAAAATGGTTTCGAAGGCATGGCCGAAAAGGTTGTGGTACGCGGAAAAGCCAGTAAAAGGCAGGTCATGCATCAGCAAAGGCAAATAGGCCACCAGCTGCAATACCAAAAGCATAGCGTGGAAAGCACCGCGTTAAAAACAGAGGTGCTGCACATGGATAAAAGCAGGAAGCCGAATTTTGGCACGATAGGTATAGGCCTGGTAGTGGTACTGGGCCTGGCCTGCTGGTTAACGCGGAAATGGCTATTTACCTGAAGATTAAAAATGCTCCCTTTAAGCAAAGTTAGGGGAGCATTTATTTCATAATCAGCTCAAAACATTACCTGCACCCATCGATTGTAATCGAGTAAATAATAATTAATAGTGAGTACATCAATAAAAAACGAGACAACAAAAACTGATTGTCTGGTGAGGTGCCGAAAGAGACCATTTCGTCACAGTAGATTTCCATATATGTCTTTAGAAAATGTACGGTCATAAAAAAGTATTCATGTAAGAGTAAAGAGGTTTTGTCCTGAAAATTAAAGGGTTGATGTAAAAAAGTTTGGTAAACCTAATTTTTTAGGTAATATTGAGCATCAGATTTTATCGGAAAACAAAAACTATCTACAATGAAAAGATGCGCTCTTATCTTCTTCGTATTTACGTTTGCCCTTTTAAAAAATTCTGCGGCGCAGAAACTGGCCTTCAGTTATGACGCGTCAGGGAATCAGACAGAGCGACGTTGGATATGTATAAATTGCCCTTCAGCGAGGCAGATGGCAACGGCTAACAAAAACCTTATTACTACCCAGAGTGAACTGGGGACTGATGGGCTTATTACCGAACGTGGTATCAAAGCCTATCCAAATCCGCTTAAGGAAACGCTTAATGTTTCCTGGGGTTCGCCTGATAAAATCTTCCTCAAAAGCCTGGATGTGTATAGTGTTGGTGGCAACAGGGTTTTTAGCATGTCCTATAAGCCAGACGAACGGCAAGCTACTATTACTTTTCAGCAACTACCCCCCGGGACTTATCTACTGGTTGGACGGTACTCCGATTCAAAGACTGAGACTATAAAGCTTATTAAATATTAACCTCACATTCTGAAATATATCGCTCTAATGAAAATTCTTTCCACTCTTTCCGTAATAGTTTTTGCACTCGGTATACAAGTAAGCGAGGCACAGAATAAAAAAGATAGTACGAACAAGCAGACTGATACCTTAAACAAATCCACTGGCACGATATTACCAATCATCTCCCGGGAGATTAAAGTGGTAAAAGAAGCAGTTCCACAGTTTTCCAAAAGCGAGGCTAAAACAGGTGTGGCAAAAAACAATACATTAGGAACACCAGTTGAGAAACCTCCTGTGGATCCTGTTGATCCGGGAGATCCACCAACAGGACCGGGATCGTCCGGAGCAAGCGAAGCGGGACGGACAACTACCAGTATTGATGTGTCTCCAAGTGGAGGCTCTGTTTTCAACATCCCATTTTTTCTCCCACCAGGTCTTGGCAATGCTGTTCCCCAGCTCGGGCTATCGTATAATGCGCAATCGGGAAACGGTAGCGCGGGATTTGGGTGGAATATTACAGGGCTATCATCTATAACGCGCTTATCGACCACAATATTCCATGATAACAAGATCAGGGGAATAAACTTTGATGCAGATGACCGTTTTGCACTTGATGGCCAAAGACTTTTGTTAAAAAGTGGAAACTATGGGGCAGATGGTGCAGAGTACCAAACAGAGGTTTACTCAAATATCAGAATCTTCTCACGCGGGGTTTCTCCATATGGCGCTTCTTTTGGTCCTGAATATTTCGAGGTATTATATCCTGATGGTTCAAAAGCGTTCTATGGGAGCAGTACCAATTCGAGAACGCAAACACAGTATTCGATAACATATAGTGAAAACGCAATTGGTGCGAGGATAAATTATAGCTACAACCAATCCAATAATGTCCTTTACATCAGTCAGGTGTCTTTTGGGGCGCTAGGTAACGCCAGTCCGATTAACCAGGTAAATTTTAGCTATGCTTATGCTACCAGAGCCGAAACGGCATACGTTGGGGGACTGGCTTTTTATTGGGACCAAATATTAACGAAGGTCAGTGTTATAGCCAACGGGAACAATTTCAGAAATTATAAAATTACCCATAATGCTATTACGCCCTTAAATTATCAACGTATCGCTAGTGTTCAGGAATTCGATGGCAATGAGACCAAGTCTTTTATGCCCATTAACTTTACATATGGTGCTACGGGTGATATACTGTCTACAACGCTTGTTTCCAATCTTGGGCTTTCTGGATTGGCAAGCAATAACTCGGATATAGTTACCGCTGATTTTACAGGTGATGGGTCGATGGACTTTTTAGTTTATCCCAAAGGAGTAAAAGATAAGTTTTGGACATTCTTCGATCTGGACACAAACCCCCAGAGTTTTAACATGGGCTATCAGATTAACACAGGTGTTTTTAAAGATATCTTCCCGGTAACTTGGTTGACACATAATGAAAAGATAATTTCTGGTCAGGGAATCGCCGTCGCAAAAGACAACGGGCCGGGATCTGTTAAGTTCACTGTTTATTCATCTGGCACTACTGCACCTGTATATTACCAGTACGATAAGATATGGAATGACCTGCCTCGTTATCCTGGTTACCATTCTGGCTGCGATAATCAATACCACGAGGGAGAGTTTGCTGATATGGATTTCGTTTCCGGGGATTTCAACGGTGACGGTCTTTCAGATGTGATAGCCATTGGAAAGTCAACCAGTGTGGTAGTGTACGAGTATATGGATCCAAATGGTGGGGGCGATACTGATTGGAGACAGCCAGCTCCATGGGAGGAAGAACTCCTTGTGAGTACTATGGGGGGCTGTATTCAACAATATGCAGAATCTGGCTCACAGGCTACTTTTGTGAATCTTGACCGAAGGCTCAGTTCAGATTATATTACCCCTTTAGGCGGGCTGTATCCATTCTATCAGACTGGAGAAAAACTTTATTCAGGTGATTTTAACGGGGATGGGAAAACTGATTTTGTCCACATCAAGAATGGGGCAATGTATGTTTATACCCTCAATAGCAATCAGATGCTGGAACAGCTCTGGCAAAAAATTGATACAAGAATCGTTCTTGGCCAGGTTATCCTGTTGGGAGATTATAATGGTGATGGTAAGACTGATGTGATGTTCTCTACTGGAAATAATTCCCTTTTTACCACTTTTATGTCTACAGGAAAAGGATTTGAAAAACAGGAGAAATACCAGCCGTTTACTAATACGCCGGCAACCTGGGATGGTACCGGCCCTGGCACACTCAATCTTTACTATCTACTGGCCAATGATGTTGATGGAGATGGAAAAACCGATATCATCTCGGCGCAGACTACAACCTATAACTCAAGTTCGCTGGGGACGCTCTATGTCTCTGTTTACAATAATTCTGGGGCATCGTATGATCTACAGCCAAATTTTACCCTCAGCGTTTCCTCGAATTGGAGGAGAGCAAATCTTAGGCATTACGCTATTCCTATATTCCTTAATCCAACCCGGCCAAACTTCAGGCTTGAATTTGGGTTTTTAAGTGATAACTCGGTGAATCTCTTTAAATTCAATAGAGATGTCAAGGCTGAAACCCAGTTACAGGCAGTTGAGCAGGATGGTGTAATTTATACTATAGAGTACAAACAACTTGTAGGTAACCAGGGATATACTGATATTCCGATTTACCAGGCCGGTTACGAGCAAACCTACCCCTACGTTGATTTGGAGAATATTCCTGGTATGTCCTTTGTGAGTAAGATCAATCGATATTTTGGATCTGGGGTGGTAATTCAGGTCTTTGGTTATGGTAAAGCCGTAAGCCATGCACAGGGACTTGGTTTTTTGGGGTTCGGCGAAGTAATCCGGAGCAACTGGCATGTAAACAGCAGTGATAACAACCGTATTTTCAGCATTAGTATTTCTGATCCACAGCTTCGAGGAGCTACAATCAGAAGCTTTAATACAAAATCTACCTATCTCAACCCCAGCATAAAAAATATGGGCCTAACACCGCTGGTTACTGGCGACGGTGCTTCGCTGAACGATTATATTAGCAGAACAGACCAGGTTTACAATACACAGCTTCTGCCAAACAAAGTCTTTGTCAATGTAGCCGTTGGTATAGTTAGCAAAGATATGCTCTCCGAAACCTTCAGTACCCAGACTATGGAATATGACAGTTTTTATAATGTTACCAAAAGCACAGGGAATTTTAATGGCGAAGGCTCGAAAATAACAGATATTACTTACGATAACAATCCTTCGGGTAACTACATCGGGAGAATATTATCCAGTAAGGCAACCTTGAGCAGTGGAACGGAGATTTTTATAACAGAAGATGAATATACTTATAATGGTTTTCTACTCACCCGGTTAAAAAAGAAAGGGAACGGTACCGATTGGGCGATAGAAGATATGACCTATGACGGTTTTGGTAATGTAACCCAAAAAGCCACCACAGCACCTGGAGGTGCTCAACATTCAGTAGCAATGAGTTATGATGCTACCGGGCGCTTTATGATTAATTCGACGGATATTGATGGGATGATTTCTTCAGGTACATATGATAACAGTACAGGAAATCAGCTTACTGATACCAATCCTTTTGGTCATACAACCACCAATAGTTACGACACCTGGGGCAAGGTAATTTCGAGTACTGATTATTTAGGCAAATCAACCGTTACCACATATGCTGCAACAGCGCTAGGTGGTACCAGTATTACCAGAAGCAATGATGAAGGAAACATTACAACCAGTTTCTATAATGCCTTGGGACAGAAAACCGGTGACGTTACTAAAACCGTTATGGGAGGCAACCTGGCTACCGAAACAGAATACGATGTGTATGGGCGTCTCTTCCGCCAAAGTGAACCTGCCGCGCAAGGTTCTGCCAGTCAATGGAACGAAACGGCTTATGATGAATATGGGAGGGTAAAGAAAACTACCAGTTTCACGGGCAAAGTAACTAACATCACTTATAGTGCTTTAAGCACTACTGTAAACGATGGGACTAAAAGTGTAACTACCACTAAAAATGCGATGGGGCATATTGAAAGCTTGCAGGACCCTGGAGGAACGATCAACTATAGTTATTATGCTAACGGGAATATGAAGATGGCGAATTACGGGGGCATCATACTGAGTATTGAGCAGGATGGCTGGGGACGGAAAACGAAGCTGACAGATCCATCTGCAGGGATATATGAGTACCAGTATGATGGCTGGGGCCAACTGATCAAAGAAATAACACCAAAAGGGGTTACAGAAATGAGCTATGATAATGCAGGAAAAATTACGCAGAAAAAATTAACTGGTGATGAAACCAACATTCAGCTGGATTATACTTATGACGGTACGACCAAATTAATGACCAGTTTGGCCTTGAGCAATGCCGACGGCAATAATACAACTTATACCTATAATTATGATGGTGACAAAAGAATCAGCAGCACGGTAGAAGATAACGTACATGCCCGATTTGTAAAAGGGTATACTTATGATGGCTTTGGTCGCATTAATACCCAAAGTTACGAAGCTAAAAACAAAGCAAATAATACCATTGCAACTAAAACTATAGAGATGCAATATCAGAATGGAGAGCTTCTGCAAACTACATTACAAGGTACCGGTCAAATCTTATGGAAGGTGAATGCGCTTGATAGTAAGGGGAATTTAACACAAGCGATGCAGGGAACGGCGTTAAAAAACACGATACAGTATGATGGCTATGGTTTTCCACAACAAAACCTTCTGGAAAATATAGCCGCTACACCTACTACTCTAATGAGCCTAGGGTATAATTATGATGCACAGCGTGGTTTACTTAACAGCCGAAGTAACAGTGCCTTTAACTGGAGCGAGAGCTTTAGTTATGATAGTCAGAACCGCTTAACGGCTTTTAATGATAATGCAGGCAATAATAGCCAGGTCTATGATAACCGTGGTAGGATAACCGACAACAGCCAGTTAGGAACTTACGCTTATGACGGGAATACTTACCGTCAAAGCGAACTAACGCTCAATGTAGGCGCAAATCCATATTATCAAAATGACCACCCGCTACAGCAGATCAGCTATAATGCTTTTAAAAGTCCGGTGGAGATTATAGAGCAAGGCAAGGAACGCATCAGCTTTCAGTACAATGCTTCACTTGGGCGCTCACACATGTACTACGGTGATGAGCAAGCTGATAAATTGTTGCGCCGCTACAGGCGGCATTACAGTGAGGATGGGGGGATGGAAATTACCAATGACTTGCAGACCGGAAAAACCTGTTTTGTTTTTTACCTGGGTGGTGATGCCTATACAGCGCCGGCAATATGGAAAGAAGAATACTCGGGCGGAGCCGCCCAGGCCGCTAGCCTATACTACTTGCACCGCGACCATCTGGGCAGCATTGTAATGATTACCAATGACCAAGGTGCCGTGGTAGAGAAACGCCAGTTCGATGCCTGGGGCAATGTTGTAAAGATACAAGATGGGGCCGGGAATGATTTGGCTGGCTTTGTCGTATTAGATAGAGGTTATACCAGCCACGAGCATTTGCTTGGAGTAGGACTAATCCATATGAATGGACGTTTGTATGACCCTAAGCTGCACCGGTTCCTATCACCCGATAATTTTGTGCAGGATCTTTACAATACACAGAACTATAATCGCTATGGTTATGCGATGAACAACCCGCTCATGTTTACGGATCCTAGTGGGGAGTTTATTTGGGCATTTTTTGCAGTTGGAGCCTTAATTGGGGCATTGACAGGCGGAGTAAGTTATGTAGCATCGGCTATAAGGACGGGTGACTGGAGTTGGAGTGGGCTCGGAATGTCGATGCTTGCAGGAGCTGTTATAGGAGGAGTAACGGGTGGGGTCAATCCCGCCGGACTGGTCAGCAGTTCATTAGGGACTACGTTTGCAAGTGCTTTTGTAGGCGGGTTTATGCCTGCTGCAAACTTTTCACTAGGTGATTTCAATTTCAGTATTTCTCCGTCGATAGCTTTTGGCAAATCATTTGGCTTTGGTGCAAATTTTAGTGTTGGATATTCTACTGGTAATTGGAGCATTAGTGGGGGGCTAGGTTTTATGGCTTACGGCAATTACCAAGGATTTGGAAAAGCAGGCGAAGAAATAAGAGCCTCATTGATGGGAGGCTATAATGACGGGACTACACGATTCAGCTTAAGTACAAGCTGGTTTAGAGGAACAAATGATATGAAAGAGTTCAATCAGCGTTCAACTTTGCTTGTCTATGGACACAAGAAATTTTCTTTTGGATATGAAAATGATGGAAGTCCATTTAGTTATTTTCCTAAGAAAATACTTAGTAACGACACCGATATGTACAGGACAAACGGCGCCTTTATCGGAGTGGGCGACTATACCCTAAATCTAAATATGTTTACGGGGCCTAATGGTTCAAGTAGCAATTGTGAGAATTGTATTGATGATAAGGCCGGACGCTCAAAAAAGGGAGCGAAGCTGGGGCTATGGAACAATCCTGATGCAGACAAATACAGATTGGGTATTTTATCAATCGGGCATAAAGGCTTTAACATGGGCATAGATTCTGAATACGTACGAGATGCATTTCAAAACTGGTTCGCTCATAAAATTGTCTCTCCTCAGCCGGGTTTCAGGATGTTAAGTAAAACAGTTGCTCCCTATGCCCAGTATAGAAAATTTAACCCCTACACGTTATGGTAAAATACATAAAAGGTCATCTTGTGATAATGTTACTGCTATTAACATACAGTTGCATTCCTCCAATTATACACAATAAAATGAGACTGACTAATTGGGATGATGGAGATGAAAAAATATTGAACAGCAATGGCTATTACTATTCTGTCTATGATCGGTCGAATATTACGGATAGTAAACAGGGTAAAGGAATTTATATGAAAATTTTCCTTGAAAATGGATTTACATACACGGTTCGGAATGGTTATGGAAGTGAGTGTGGAAAGGTTGTTGATTTATCCTGTGAGATTTCCGTGTCCGAAAGAATGCTAACAGCCTATCTTGAAAGTCCCAAAAGTAAAAAAATCAATACCATGGACATATGGAACTGGGGAAAATACAAAATAATAAAAGACTCCATCTTAATACAAACATATTACAACCACCAGGGGGACTACTATTTAAAGGAGGAGGTGGGAGAACGGCTGGCTCCTTCTAGTTTCAGAATCCTTCAGATCCGGGATTATAGAACGGATAAGGTTGAAAAGGTAAACCGAATATTTAATTTTAAAATTTTCGATGTCCATTTAATACAAGATAAGGTACCGCAAAACAAAGTATTCAGAAGATGAAGATAACTGACGACCTGGCGCAGGATACACGATCGCCTGGCAGGCTTGGGGTGGAGATTTGCATTGAGCGCTGTGGGAAGAGTTGCATTTTCTGCCGTTTCACGAGGCTATTTAATCCTTATCGTTTAACTACTTTCTTTTTTTTCTAAGGCTATGAGGTTTATTAAAATGTTGATTATCAATGTAATTCTTTTTCAAGGTTGCGCACTGAATAAGAAAAAAATTGAAAACTGTAATAAAGATCAGGCAAAGATATTGGCTGATAAACGAATGAAAAGAAGAGGATTTGACCTTAAACATTATAAGGTAATTGTAGACGATGAACCTGATTGTTATAGGTTTGACTATCGTCTTAAGGCGGTGAGTTTAGGCGGTGGTGGTACAATAAAAATTGCTAAAAGTGACTGTAAGTTATTGAGTGAACTTTTCTATCAATAAAGCTAGGTAGAGAATTCTAAAACCAAAATTGTGATTGGAAAGACGTCGGGGCTCTGCTGTAAATTGTTTTATTTACAGCAGAGCCCTAAGCTCAATTTTATGTTAAAGAACAAACTGTTATATACTGGATATAGAAAATAAATAAAAGGCAGTCTAAACCCTTTGCCATATTATGATATTGTTAAAGTAGATTTACTGGGAAGTCAGAGTCAATAACCTTGAAAAATTCGAAATGGACTTAAAAAATGGATGAAGAATATATTTAATCAATCGCGATTAAAAATTAACAATTTGATAATATCGGAAATTAAATGGATAACCAAGGTTTTTTAATTTTGTGTGAAGTAGGAATTTATATTTTTTTTAAATTTCCTTAAATACTAAAACGCTCCATCTCCTATGAAAAAATCACTAATCCTGATTTTAATCTCTTTTAGTCTCACTACGCTGTCTTCCTGTAAAAAGAAGGAAATAGTTGTACCTGAGCCTACTTTACCTGAAATAACCCAATCTGGACTGAATACATTCGGTTTTATGTTCAATAATGAAGTTTGGACTCCGAACTTACTTTTACTTACGCTGTCAGCAAATTATGGGATGGAAGGTGATGCTATAAAGCTAAATCTTTTCTGCAGAAGAAAAAGTCCTCAGAACCAAAAAACGTCTGATTCTTTTAACCTAAAATATATCAACCCGGATATCAGTACCGGAACCTACGAACTCAACGAGCAAAATTGTAAAATCGATCTTGAAACCATTTTAGCAGACAACCGCGCAAAAGAATATAGCCTTTATGGTAAAGGAAGTATAACATTTATCCGCTGGGATCTGAAAAACAGGATCGGCTCTGGAACATTTACGTTTACAGTGAGGGAAAAAACAACTGGTGAAACCGTTGCCATCACGCAGGGAAGGTTTGATGTGGTTCTTGGAAATTAAAATCTCTTCAATTTAAAAATGACATTGGTATACGATATTAAATTCTGCCAAACGGTACTTACACGCTAGATGTATGGATCAGTGGTGGGGCTTGTAACATAAGTACCGAACTGTCTGAGGTTGAAATTATCTACCAGAGCTGCAATCCCGCCAAAATTGCGATTTATCCCAACCCCGCCAGTTCAGAAATAAAGATCAGCACGAGTGGAGGGATTAATACTACTACCCGGTCTACGTCTTCTGATAACCAGGGCTTTTCAGCGAAATTATTCAGTGATAAAGGAAGTATGGTCAAAGAGGCAAAAACTGACTGGCAAAATCCCCAGGAAATCCTGCTTCATGTTTCGGACCTTAAAAACGGAACCTACTTTCTACATGTATTTAAAGGAAAAGATGTAATCAAAAAGCAGATCATCATCTCACATTAATTTATTTCAAGGAATATCGAATAAGAATATCATTTGGAGGGCATCTCACGGCTGCCTCTTAAATTCAATATTATGAACAGTAGGAAAATTTTGCTTACAATCTGTTTGTCTTTAAATATCTCCTTTACTTTTGCCCAGTATATCGACAACCGGATCAATACAAGCCTAGCAGTCCCTTTTCTGTTATTATCAGCTGAGGCAGGTCCATCAGGAAGGGGGGAAGCTGGGAGCGCGCTATTAACAGATATGCCTGATGTTGAAAGTGGAATGGCTAAACTTCCCCATGCTTCCCAAAGATTTAATATCAGTACGACCTACACCCCATGGCTGCGAAAATTGGTCAGTGACAGGAAACTGATCTATCTTGGGACATTTTTCAGACCTTCAGAAAACCTGGCACTGTCGGCATCTGTCAATTACCTTTCTTACGGCGTGATAGACTTCGTCGATGAAAATAACAGTGGCCTAAATAGCGTAAGGCCAGCAGAATTTTATATCAGCCTTGGCATAGCCAGAAAATTTGGGCCTGATTTTTCAATGGGTATGAAACTCAAGGTGATCAATTCCAATATGTACAACGGTATGAGCAATAACCTCACTATGCAGTCTGGAAGTGGATATGGAATCGATCTTTCTGTACTCCGACTTTTTCCATTAACTGCCATCCAAGCAGGCTCATCGTTTTCGCTGGCATTAAATGTGCTCAATGTCGGGCCTAAAATTTCTTACTTTAACCAAACTGCACAAAAATTCTACTTACCGACCAGTTTAAAAATTGGAAGTGCCCTAAAGCTTGAAAACGAAAACAACAACACTTTTTCTCTTGCATTTGACATTAACAAACTTTTAGTACCGGCTCTACGACACGGCGAGGATAAAAGTGTAATGGCATCTATAGGAGCATCTTTTAATGGCAGTGAAGCACTTGGCAATATCGGGCTGTCAATAGGTACCGAATATAACTTCGATAAAAAGTTGGCTTTTAGAATGGGCTACAATTATCAGAAAAGTGATCAGCTTCTGGGAAGTTTTTTCTCCCTTGGTACCGGTTTAATACATAAAAACATAGCTGTAAACTTATCTTACCTGATTGCTGATGCCAGACGCTCTTTTTTAAGTAATACCATGAGGATCAGCCTGGGCTATAGCCTGCTTAACTTTCGTTGATAACCTACTTATTTCATATTTAGGCAGTATGTATGAGATATAGATCATTGGAGTAACTGGTGGTTTCCAACAACTGCTTGTTTTAGATCGATGTTATATGATTGTGGTTTTCAAAATATTAAACTAAAACTTACCCTAAACTCATTTTCAGGTAATTCTCATCTTCGAAATATTGGTGCCGCAATCGCGTCATCGTGTAAATCTAAACCTGGTTTACATCGAAATGAACACGAAGTTTATGAACAGGATTTTTTGCAAAAATTTTGAATATAGAGCGATTATAAAAATCTATAACTTCCTGGAACAGGATTCCCCGACAGTACAAGTAAAATGGCTGTCTTTTTATAGCATATCCTTTAGCAAATTATTGCTATTTATAACTGATGGTATGGCAATAAAATGGAGTAATTCGCCAATCTCTGTTTGGTTGATGGTTGTAATGTTAATTTTAAATTGCCTGGGTAAAAATCAACCCACGGGTAATTAAATAAACGCAAATCATCCATCATTCTTTTATGAAGAAAGAATTACATTTTCAGCTATTTTCAGAAAAAACAAGGGCCCAGAACAAACGTGGTAGTCTTTTAGATCATTTAGTTTACTGTTTTATCAATACCATCCGTAAAATCATTTGGATTGGTTTGATATTCGGATTTCCTACGCTGGCTTTCGCCCAGCAAAAGGTAAAAGATGGCTCTGTTGGCGGTAGTAACCTGCCAAATAAAGATGCCATACTTGAACTGGAAAGTGCGAACAAAGGGATTTTACACGTAAGAGTAGCCTTGAGGCTTACTACGGATGCTTTTCCTTTGAGTGCGCATGTAGCTGGTATGATGGTATATAATACCGCTACGGCAAATGATGTTGTGCCTGGGATATATTATAACGATGGTACTAAGTGGGTATTTGTAAGAAGTTCAAATGCTATCCTTGTTGAAAATCAACCCGGAAAAACAGGTGCTCCAGGGATACCGGGAGCAACGGGTGGACCTGGTACAGGTGTTACCATTGTAACCAACGACAGTGGAACCTGGGTTTATAACCCAACAACCCATAGCTGGACGAATATTAATGGAGCCAAAGGAGATAAAGGTGACAAGGGAGATGCCGGTGTGGTAGGTGTTCAGGGCATGCCTGGAACCAGCGGTAGCCCGGGTACACCCGGTTCAGGAACCGCTGGTGCTCCGGGTGCAGGT
>NZ_JACHCQ010000012.1:143009-143896 GCF_014205835.1 Pedobacter sp. AK013
GTTACCATTGTAACCAACGACAGTGGTACCTGGGTTTATAATCCAGCTACCAATACCTGGACGAATATTAATGGAGCCAAAGGAGATAAAGGTGACAAGGGAGATGCAGGTGTAGTAGGTGTTCAGGGCATGCCGGGTACAAGCGGTACCCCAGGCACTCCGGGCTCGGGTACACCTGGTGCTCCTGGTGCAGGTGTTACCATTGTAACCAACGACAGTGGTACCTGGGTTTATAATCCAGCTACCAATACCTGGACGAATATTAATGGAGCCAAAGGAGATAAAGGTGATAAGGGAGATGCTGGTGTGGTAGGTGTTCAGGGCATGCCGGGTACAAGCGGTACTCCAGGCACTCCGGGCTCGGGTACACCTGGTGCTCCTGGTACAGGTGTTACCATTGTAACCAACGACAGTGGAACCTGGGTTTATAACCCAACAATCCATAGCTGGACGAATATTAATGGAGCCAAAGGAGATAAAGGTGATAAGGGAGATGCAGGTGTGGTCGGCGTTCAAGGCATGCCGGGTACAAGCGGCACTCCGGGTATACCCGGTTCAGGAACCGCTGGTGCGCCTGGTGTAGGCGTTACCATTGTGACTAATGACAGTGGTACCTGGGTTTATAATCCAAGCACCAATAGCTGGACGAATATTAATGGAGCCAAAGGTGATAAAGGAGACAAAGGTGATGCAGGTGTGGTAGGTGTTCAGGGTATGCCGGGTACAAGTGGTACCCCGGGTACACCCGGTTCAGGAACCGCTGGTGCGCCTGGTGCAGGCGTTACCATTGTAACCAATGACAGTGGTACCTGGGTTTATAATCCAGCTACCAATACCTGGACGAATATTAATGGAGCCAAAGGAGATAAAGGTGATAAGGGAGATGC
>NZ_JACHCQ010000013.1 GCF_014205835.1 Pedobacter sp. AK013
ACCTTAGAAATAGATTTTAAAACATAAACAACCTTAATTAGCCAATAAGCCTTATTTATCTTCAATAATCAATTTTAACCGGACAACAGTGAATTTATTTCAGCATCTGTTAATTAAGATCCTGAAACAAGTTCAGGATGACGAGTTTAATTTATTAAATAGCCGAATAAAAATAATCGTAATGCACCAGGGCTTTTTGCTTTTTTTGCCCAATGCGTTCCCGGGCCTTATCTGATCCATATTCCGCGATACCCAATCCGATCAGGCTATTTTTTTCGTCAATGATTTTAATAATATCGCCTTTTAAAAAGTCGGTTTGTATTTCGATAATCCCTACCGGCAATAAGCTGGTTGCTTTGCCAGAGGTTAATACCGTTTTTGCGCCATCGTTTAACTTCACCACACCAGTTGCTGCAGTTTCAGAATGGGCAATCCATTTTTTCTTGCCCGATTTACTTTTTTCCGGCACAAAACGGGTGTGTACCAGATCATTATTCAACAAAGAAATCAGTACATTATCTTTCGTTCCATTGGCAATATGCACAGAAATGCCCAATTTAGCCACCTTTTGTGCCATGGTCGATTTGGTAATCATTCCGCCACGGCCAAATTGCGATTTACCCGTTTGTATAAAAGAAGCCAGATTAGCAACCGAGCCATTAATTTCCTCAATAACGGCCGAACCTGCAACTTTCGGATCTCCATTATAAATGCCATTTACATTCGATAAAATAATCAACGCATCAGCATTTAACATCGAGGCAATTAGCCCTGCAAGTTCATCATTATCCGTAAACATCAGCTCAGTAACCGAAACTACATCATTTTCATTCACCACAGGAATTACCTCATTTTGAAGCAAAATCTGTAAGCAGTTTTTCATATTTAAATAATGCGCCCGATCACGAAAATCTTCTTTTGTAACCAAAACCTGTGCGCACTGAATTTCATGGGTGGCAAAAAAATTAGCGTAGGTATTGATCAGTTTAACCTGACCAATGGCCGCCAATAGTTGTCGGGTAGTTACGGCATCTTGTTTTTCCGATACTTTGATCAAACTTCTGCCTGATGCTACTGCACCTGAAGACACTAAAATAACTTCAACACCCTGCTTTTTAATGTCTGACAATTGATTTACAAGGTGTTTTATCCTTGTTTCATCAGGCAAACCATTCGCCTGCGTAATTACATTCGAACCAACTTTAACAACTATTTTTTTGTACCCTAATTTCATTATTATTTTCAAGCAATTTGATGTGGCAATTTACCATCAATTTTTCTAATTCAGATGATTATCTATAGGCATAATGGATTTTTGCTAAAATGGCAATTGGTGTGGAGTTGGGGGTTTGGCGTTCAGAGCCGATTAACCGATTTAAACAGTTTATACCATTAACCATCTCACCACTAATGACTAATGACCACTGAACTATTGAACTAAATTATTTAAATTGCATTCAACCTAATTCAAACCACTATGAAACGTATCTTAACTGGCTTAATTGTACTTAGTACAGTTATGGCTTGCAACAACCCTCAAAAAAAAGAAATGAAAGCAATAAAGTGGCCTGATGCCAAAGCACCAGTAGCAGAAATTATTCCGCACCAACGAGTTATACACGGCGATACCGTGGTAGATAACTACTATTGGATGATTGATTACTTTAAAAAAGGTCCTGACAGTACAAAAGTTGTCGATTATTTAAAAGCCGAAAACAGCTACCTCAACACGATGATGAAAAGTACTGATCAATTTCAGGCTGATCTGTTTAAAGAAATGAAAGGTAGGATTAAAGAAAAAGATGAGTCTGTCCCTGTTTTCAAAAATGGCTATTTTTATTACACCAGAACCGAAGACGGGCAGCAATATTTTAAGTATTGCCGTAAAAAGGGGCGTTTATCAGCTTCGGAAGAGATATTATTAGATGTAGATAAACTGGCAAAAGGCCATGCCTATTACAGCGCAACCGGATTTAGTGTTAGTCCCGACAATAAACTTTTAGCCTTTGGTGTAGATCAGGTTTCTCGCCGCCAATATACCATCAATGTTAAAAATTTAGAAACTGGCGAAATGCTGAAAGATGCCATTACCAACACCGAGGGCGGGGTAGCATGGGCGAATGATAATAAAACACTTTTTTATACCTCAAAAAACCCAGTTACACTATTAAGCGAAAAAATCAAAAAACACACGCTTGGTACCGATGCTAAAACGGATATGGTTGTTTATGATGAAAAAGACAACAGTAATTATATCGGTGTAATGAAATCGAAAAATGGCCGTTTTATTTTCATTGCATCACAAGGGACATTAACTACCGAATATAGGATGATTGATGCCGACCATCCAGAAGCTGCTTTTAAAGTATTTTCGCCCCGCTCAAAAGATGTACTATACGATATTTTAACCGTAGATGATAAGTTTTACATCATAACCAACTGGAATGCCAAAAATTTCCGTTTGATGCAATGCCCGCTGGATAAAACAGAAAAAGAAAACTGGAAAGAGGTTATTCCGAACCGAAAAGATGTATTATTGGAATACGGAGAAGAATTTAAAGATCATCTGGTATTATCTGAACGTAAAAATGGCTTAACCGAGCTGCGCGTACTGAAAAAAGATGGTAGCGATTATTATATCAAGTTTGATGAACCTGTTTATGCTGTCGGTGTTGGCGCAAACCCAGAGTATAACAGCAAAACACTGCGTTATTCGTACACCTCTTTAACCACACCAAACTCAGTTTACGATTACGACCTGGAGAAAAAGGATAAAAAACTAATGAAACAGCAGGAAGTTGTTGGCGGTTACGATCCTAAAGATTACGCAACAGAACGTGTTTTCGCTACGGCAAAAGACGGTACAAAAATACCGATTGCCCTAGTTTACAAAAAGGGCTTCAAAAAGAGCAGCAACGCTCCATTATTACTTTATGCGTATGGATCTTACGGATCGAGCACGGATGCAAATTTCTCTTCACCTAGGCTGAGTTTGTTAAACCGCGGCTTTGTTTTCGCTATTGCCAACATCCGCGGTGGGCAGGAAATGGGGCGTCAGTGGTATGAAGATGGTAAACTGATGAAAAAGAAAAACACTTTCACCGATTTTATTTCGGCAGGGGAATATCTCGTTGATCAGAAATACACGTCAAAAGGCCATTTATATGCACATGGAGGTAGCGCAGGTGGTTTATTGATGGGCGCGGTTGCTAATATGGCACCCGATTTATGGAATGGTATTATTGCTGATGTTCCTTTTGTAGATGTAATTAATACCATGCTGGATGAAAGCATTCCACTAACCACCAACGAGTTCGATGAGTGGGGCAACCCAAAACAAAAAGCGGCTTACGATTATATGAAAAGCTATTCCCCTTATGAAAATGTAGAGAAAAAAGCTTACCCAAATATGTTAGTTACTACAGGCTTACATGATAGCCAGGTACAGTATTTCGAACCTGCCAAATGGGTAGCTAAATTAAGGGCTACAAAAACCGACAAAAATGTTTTACTGCTTAAAACTAATATGGAATTTGGTCATGGCGGGGCATCTGGTCGTTTTGACTACTTAAAAGATGTTTCTTTAAGATGGGCATTTTTGTTTGCGCTCGAGGGGATAACTAAATAAAATTTTAATCGGCTCGTCATTCCCAACCTGATTGGGAATCTTAATGCATAAACGCTTTAGGATTCCCACCTGCAGGGGAATGACACCCGTTTTTTTAAAACCATTAATCAATTATATATCACCCCATAATGAACACCAAACTAAAAACACTTCAAATTATCCACCTTGCTTTATGCTCTGGTGTTTTCCTCTTTGCATTAGTAACCATCTTTCTCAACCGTGAGATCATGTTTTTTGATGCGAACCCCAAAACCACTTCACCTTTTAATCCGATATTTCCAATCATGGGATTGATTACCATTTCGGCAAGCATCTTTTTTCACAGAAATTTAATGGCTAAAATCGACAAAAGCGCAACAGCTGAGACCAAGATCAATATGTATCAAAGTGCATTTATCATTAGCGCAGCTATGCTAGAAGGCGGAGCGCTCTTCAACATTGTTGGTTTCTTTATGACACATAATTCATTCTTTTTAATATTTGGTGCTGTTAATTTTATTTTTTTGATACTGAAGCGGCCAACTAAAGATAAATTGATTTCCGCTTTACAATTGCAATACCCGGATACAGAGTCATTGTAAGCAATTAGCCTTATCTTTGCCCCTCAATGGAATACAATGTTCACACTTTGCCAAACGGCATACGCTTATTGCACGTACCTTCAGCATCCGCCATATCTCATGCATGCATCATCGTTAATACAGGATCGCGGGATGAGCCTGAAGGCAAAGCGGGTTTAGCACACTTTATTGAGCATTTGATTTTTAAGCGTACCGAAAAACGGAGCACCAACCAGATTTTAAATCGTTTGGAAAGTGTTGGGGCAGATTTAAATGCCTATACCACGAAAGAATATACTTGTGTGCACGCTTCTTTCTTAAATCCATATTTAGATAGAACCTTAGATCTTTTCAATGATATACTCTTCCATTCTACTTTTCCTGAAGAGGAAATGGAAAAAGAGAAAAGTGTAATCCTGGATGAAATTTCTTCTTATCTCGATCAGCCCGAAGAAGCCATTAATGATGATTTTGAAGATATGCTTTTCGCTGGCCATGCTTTGGGCAACAATATTTTAGGCACAACAGCATCTGTTCAGCATTTTACCAGGGAGGATGTAATTAATTTTAGAAAAGCGAATTATCGTACCAACGAAATTGTGGTGGCCGTTTTAGGCAATTATACTTTAAATAGTGTTATAAATAAAGGAAGTAAACATTTTGCTGGCGTAGAAGAAAACAACCCAGATAAAGTAAGGGTAAAACCTAATATACTTCCGCAAAGCAATACGACTATTTATAAGCCGATTATGCAGGCACACTGCATTTTAGGTGCGCAGGCATATTCTACGCACCAATTGCAAAAGGTACCTTTAATGCTGTTAAATAATTACTTTGGCGGCAATGGTATGAGTTCGGTATTAAATCTGCAGATCAGAGAAAAATATGGCATTGCTTATACCATCGAATCTAATTTTTCGCCCTTAAGTGATACTGGTATTTTTTCTATTTATTTCGGAACAGATAAAGAAAAACAGACCAAAGCACTCGCTTTAATTTTTAAGGAGATCAAAAAGCTCAGAGAACACCCTTTAAATGACATACAGCTTCAAAAAGCCAAAAACAAATTTATCGGACAGATTGCTTTGGGTGAAGAAAACAGGATCGGTTTAATCATTTCAATGGCAAAAAGCCTGATCGATCACAACAAAATCGATTCTCTGGAAACTGTTTTTGAGAAAATAAATGCAGTTACAACCAAGCAAATGGCTGAAGTTACCGATGAGATTTTAAATATCGAGCAACTGAATATCTTTACTTTCTGCCCAATAGAGGAATAATTCTTATTTTTGTAAGTCAAATCTTCTTATTTGTCTTCCTGAGCTTATCGAAGGACTTAATAATGGGTCTTCGACAAGCTCAGACTGACACCATTTTACAATAATTAATGAGTTCAGGTTCGCACCTGAAAAAAATATAATACAATGAAATTACCAATAGTAGCTTACGGTGATCCTGTTTTAAAAAAAGTAGGAACCGATATTGATAAAGATTATCCAGAATTAAAACAATTAATCAGCGACATGTTCGACACCATGTATTATGCAAACGGTGTGGGCTTAGCTGCCCCTCAAATTGGTTTACCCATCCGTTTGTTTATTGTAGATACAGGTGATGACGAAGACGGTAAACCAGGCTATAAAAAAGTATTTATCAATGCCGAAATTCTGGAAGAAACCGGCGAAGCATGGAGCTTCAACGAAGGTTGTTTAAGTATTCCTGATATCCGCGAAAACATTATGCGCAAGCCGAACATCAAGATTACCTATTTCGACGAAAACTGGGTAGAACATACCGACGATGTTGACGGAATGCCAGCACGCGTAATTCAGCACGAATACGACCACATCGAAGGCAAGTTATTTACCGATAAAGTAAGTGTATTACGTAAAACCATGCTTAAAAGTAAATTGGATGCGATTTCGAAAGGAAATATCAAAACAGATTACAAAATGAAGTTTCCGAACAAGAGCAAAAAAAGATAATGTAATGAACCATTGTTGGCGGTTATTAAGTAAAGGTTGCCTCGTTATTTTGATGGGCATTAGCCTGATTAGCTGCCAACAAATTACTCCCTCAAAAATCCATTACAGTTATGATAATGGACCTGAAATCGATACCTCCTATATTGCTATATTTCCTTTCGAAAAAAAATCTGCTTTTCGAAAACCTGCGCAGTTGACCAGGACTGACCTAATAGAAATAGATAAAATCTTATTAAAATTTGCCGAAGATTATAATAAGCATATGTTAAGTTTTATTTCGCCTAAAGACGATAAAAGTAACTACCTCATAGATCTTAAAGATTACAAACGGCAATATACTCCAACAACTAATAGTAAGGGCGAAAAAGAGGTATTAATTTACTGCATTTGTAACAACTCTAACGCCAATTGGAAAAAGGAACGCATAGTTGTTCGTGATGGGGGCAAATGTTACTTCATGGTAAAAGTTAATCTCGTAACAAAGGGTTTCGAAAGCGCTGTTAACGGCAATGCATAGTTTTGATTAAAAAAGCAGTGCCTTGGCCGTGTATCCAAGATCCACTATCATAATGACAAAACTATTTATTCCGCCGCCAGTCTTTCCCCTTAAAGATCAGTTGCGGCTCAACCTTAAAAACAACATTTAGCGCTTTTCTGCATTCCTCACAATCAGATTTGAAACCAACAGTTACAATTAAATAACAAAACCCAAGCATGCCCAATGCGACTAATGAACCAAACGCCAGATTCGGCTCATGTTTCTTTATTGCCCCAAAAAGAAATATAATGCAAAAACTGTAGCAAGTGAACACCAAATCATTAAAAAACCTTTCACAAGTGGCATTAAACTTAGTTGAACATCTACTTTACAACCATTACCCTCTGTAAATATTTCTCCTGAAATCTCTGCCTGAAAAGAGTTTCTGTATGATAAATTTCTCTGAATGGTGAATGTAGACTGATAGATATAACCCTTAAACAGTTCAACCTCGGGATTTTTAGGAAAAAGAGTTGCAAAGATATTTTGATCTTTTGATATCGCTTTTGATAAATTATTCCAGGCTTCGGCAACTGAAATATCCGAATGTAATATAAATGATTGAGAGGGAAAAAATTTCATGTTATGATAGCACTATATTCTGAAATAATTTCGATAGCTATCGGATCAGGATGATGATTGTAGGGCCGCGTTCACAAGACTAAGGACTCGGGACTTAAGACTCCAGACTAATTATTCCGGCTCTTATCGCCATCAAAAATCTGCTGCATCAGCTTGCCCCAGGCGAAAGGATTAAGTAG
The DNA here is from genome assembly GCF_014205835.1 of Pedobacter sp. AK013. Taxonomy (GTDB): domain Bacteria; phylum Bacteroidota; class Bacteroidia; order Sphingobacteriales; family Sphingobacteriaceae; genus Pedobacter. The sequence continues at coordinate 7,473 of NZ_JACHCQ010000013.1, forward strand.
GGGATTGGTTTGCACCATATTCTTATTAATCATCCTGTCAAAATTATACCGATAATTCTGACTTCCGATTTCCTGCCCATCACGCGGTAACGTTTGGATCAAGCCATCAATTGATGAACGCGAAAGGTTCTTTTTGGCAATAGCCATATCATCATCCGCCAGTTTCATGGATAAAAACTCGCGGGTAAACTCTTCTGTTGTCGCCCAAGGGAAAACACGCACCGATGGCAAATCGATTACATTGGCTTTCAACTTAACCATAATTGTGTACTTGCTGTCTGGCGTACTTTCTGGAATCACTGTAGAAAACTTCTTGTAACCAATGGCCGTGAACAAAATGGTATCGCCAGGATTAACAATAAATGTAAAATATCCTCTGTAATCCGCACCAACCCTTTTACTCTTGGCAGAAAGATTGGTGATAGTAACGTAAGGTATGACGTTTGAGCTATCGATATCGGTAATAATCCCAGAAAATTGGATGAGTTTATCCTGTGCCGGCTTTTGTTGTGCAAAAGCGGTAACAGAAAAAATTAAGCAAATCAGGGCAATACAATATCTCATTAAGACAAAAGTAATTTTATTAATAAAACTTCCTTGTTAAATAGTGTTAAAGCTTAATCTTGCTCGGCCATGTTAACGGCAACTACAGAAGTGATCTGTGGAACAGCTTTCATAATGGCTTGTTCGATACCAGATTTCATAGTCATGAAACTCATCGGGCAAGAACCGCAGTTGCCTAAAAGTTTAAGCTTTACTGTTCCTTCAGATGTAATTTCTTCAACAGAAACATCACCTCCATCAGCCTTTAAATACGGCCTGATAGTTTCCAATGCCTGTTCTACTTGTTCTGTTAAATTCATTATATATATTTTAATTTATAAAAATAGTAATTTTTTAGCAATTCACCATTTGCGCGTTATTGATGGATATCTGTTGTGCAATTTTACTTGCAATATCTCCAAATATAACATCCAGCAAAGGATTTTGATTCAGTGCCACCGGCTTCCCTTTATCTCCTGCCTCCGAAATACTTTGGATAATTGGAATTTCACCTAAAAATGGTACTTCAAAACGTGCCGCAAGTTCGGTGCCGCCACCTTTTCCGAAAATATAATATTTATTCTCCGGCAATTCTGCTGGCGTAAAATACGACATGTTTTCTATAACACCTAAAATCGGGATATTGATTCCTGGCATTCTGAACATTGCCAAACCCTTATGTGTATCGGCCAGTGCAACCTGTTGCGGTGTAGTAACCACAACCGCCCCTGAAATTGGGAAACTCTGCGTAATAGTGATGTGTATATCGCCCGTTCCCGGTGGAAGATCGACGATCAGATAATCCAGTTCTCCCCAATTGGTATCATTAAACAACTGTTTTACTGCATTCGAAGCCATTGGGCCACGCCATGGCACTGGCTGACCAGGATCTGCAAAAAAACCTAATGACAATAGTTTTATTCCGTATTTTTCGATCGGTAAAATTTTCGTTTTACCATCAGCAGTTTCTTCTGCGCCTGGCTTGGCATCAACCAGATCGAACATGGTTGGTACAGATGGGCCATAAATATCCGCATCAATAAGGCCAACTTTGGCACCATCTTTAGCCAATACAACGGCCAGATTACTCGCCACAGTAGATTTACCAACCCCTCCTTTTCCAGATGAAACCAAAATGATGTTTTTGATGTTATCTAATGATGATGAATTACTTGGTTGAGTAACCCTCGAAGTTACATTGATCATTACTTCTGCCGTTGGCGATACAAAATGCTTAATGGCATTTGTACAGGCATTTTTTAGCATTTCCTTCATCGGACATGCCGGCGTAGTAAGCTCTAATGTAAAATTGACCTGGTTATCTGTTATCTGTAAATCTTTAATCATGTTTAAAGTAACCAGATCTTTTTTAAGATCGGGATCTTCAACATTTTTAAGCGCATCTAAAACTTGTTGCGGGCTAATCTGCATGGTATTAATTTAAATTCAAAATTAACAAAACATAGCCACAAATACTTTTATTTAGGCTTTTTAACTGTAATTTTAACACGAAATAAACATTTAATTGTTACGTTTAAGCAATTAACCATTTTAACGACTATATGCAAATACCAAAAATTAAGATCCCCAAAAAATATTTAAAAATCGGAGCCTGGGTTTTAGGTGTTTTTTTAGTTGTTTGTATTGCTTTAGGTACGGTAGCCTATAGCAAAAGGGAAGCTCTTCTTAAAAAAATGGTGGCTAAAGCAATTGCCAAGGCCGATAAAGATTATGACTTGGAGGTTAAAATCGGATCGGTTGGTTTTACCGGGCTCAGCACCGTTAAAATGACCAACATTTCTGTTGTCCCGAAAGATCGGGACACACTTTCTAACATCGGTGAACTCAGCGTAGGCGTAAAACTTTTTCCGCTCATTTTTGGCAAAGTAAAACTCTCTGAAGTAAAACTGAACAATGGTTTTGTAGGCGTAGTGCTTAAAGATTCGACAACAAATATCGATTTCATCTTAAAACGTAAGAAAAAAGACAGCACTCAGACCAACCAAAAAGCCAACTTGCCAGAAATAGCGAGCAACATCTTAAATCAGGTTTTATATAAAATCCCTGACGATATGGATGTGAAAAACATGGTTTTTAAACTAAACGATCACGATACGGCCAAATTGAGTTTTGCAACGACAGCCACAATAGATGGCGGCGATTTAAAATCGACCATTGATGTGAACAATAACGAATCTACCTGGCATGTTAATGGTTATGTTAATCCAGGCAGTAAAGAGTTAAACTTTATGGCATATGCCGATGGAAAAAAGCTGGAATTACCCTACCTCAACAATAAACTGCATGCCAAGCTGAGCTTTGATACTTTGCAAACCGAATTAAAAAATGCCAAATACAGTGGCGATGATTATAAGATATCTGGCTCCTGGTCAGTTAAAAACATGCTGATTAATCAACCTCGCATTGCTTCAAACGATATTATTATCCAAAGCGCAAAACTGGACGCAGATATTTTAGTCGGACCTAATTACATTGCTTTAGACAGTACCTCAACCGCTTATCTAAAAAATGCACAGATCCACCCGTTTGTTAAATATACTTTAGGAAAAAATAAAATATACGAGTTAAAGCTAAGTGCCGAAGAGCAGGATGCTCAAGGGGTTTTAGATGCTTTTCCACAAGGCCTGTTTGAATCCCTGGAGGGCTTAAAAGTACAAGGCAAGGTTAAATACAACCTTAATTTTTACCTGGATACCAAAGTGCCAGATAGCGTGCGTTTCAACTCCACACTTACACCGGTTAACTTCAAAATTGTGCAGTGGGGCAAAACCAACCTGCAAAAAATCAATAATACTTTTGTATATACACCTTACGAGTACGGCAAACCGATGCGCGATATTACTATTGGCCCATCTAACCCGAACTTTACACCATTATCGGCCATTTCAAAGAATTTTATCAATGCCGTTTTAACTGCAGAAGATCCTTCGTTTTTTACGCACAATGGTTTTGTTGAAGAATCGATCCGCAAATCAATCGCCGTAAATTTTAAGGAAAAGAAATTTAAGCGTGGAGGCAGTACTATCAGCATGCAGTTGGTTAAAAATGTGTATTTGAGCCGTCAGAAAACGCTGGCCCGTAAAGCCGAAGAGATTTTGATTGTTTGGCTTATTGAACATAACCACCTGATTAGCAAACAGCGGATGCTGGAGGTATATTTCAACATTATGGAACTGGGACAGAATATTTATGGGATAGGGGAAGCATCAAGGTATTATTTTGGAAAACAACCTGCCGATTTAACCATTGGAGACGGATTGTTCCTGGCCAGTATTGTACCTAAACCAAAAGCATCGATGTATAAATTCATGGCTGATGGTAGCCTGAAGCCTTATATGTTCAACTACTTCAGGTTTATGGGTAATATTATGGCCAGAAAAGGCTTAACACCTAGCGATACCGCTGGTTATGGCTTTTACAATGTTCGCCTGAGAGAAGGACTCCGCCGTTATTTGGCGCCTGATACTGCTGTGGTTGATACCTCTGCATTTGACGACGATGGAGATGGCCTGCCGGTAGTAATTGTACACGATAAAAATAAGAATTTCTTCGAACGCCTTTTTGGTGGCGGATCTAAAAAAGACACAACAACCAAACAGACCACCACGCCTGCCGATACCACTAAAACCAAAAAACAATTGAGGCAGGAGCGAAGAGAAGAACGAAGACGCCAAAAGGAATTGGAGAAAAGTCAACAGTAGGCAGTTTTCAATTGACAGTTTACAGTTTTTAGTTAACCCAACGATTAACCAGTTAAAAAATTTATACAATTAACCGAAATCCGTTTTTAATTGGCGGTTAGCCGTTTACAACTTTCCAACATTTAAAATATTTAACATCAAAATGCACAAAATAAAAGTAGAGGACAAAGAGTTCGAGATATTTTTAGAGAATGATACCCTAAACAAAAGGATCCGTTTGCTGGGCATTCAGATGAACGTGGACTATGAGGGTAAATGCCCGCTATTTATTGGTATATTAAATGGAAGTTTCCTATTTATGGCTGATTTGATTAAAGAGATTAATGTACCTTGTGAAGTTGCCTTTATGCGTGTGGCTTCTTACCAGGGAACAGCAAGTTCTGGAAATATAAAAGAACTGATCGGATTACCAGATAACATCGAAGGCAGAGATATTATCATTGTGGAAGATATTGTTGATACAGGCTTAACCTTAACGCATATTTTAAAAACAATAACTGAAAAAAATCCGGCTTCAGTTAAAGTAGCGTCTCTTTTACTTAAGCCAAGTGCATTAAAACACGAAATTAAAGCGCTAGAGTACGTTGGTTTTGAAATACCTAACGAGTTTGTGGTGGGCTATGGCCTGGACTATAACGGCCTTGGCAGAAACCTGACAGATATTTACAGGGCAACTGGCGCATAATTTTTAGATTGGATTAATTTATTTTTCGCACCTTTGCCCAATAATTTCTAAAACAATGACCATACATAAAGAAGGCTACACCACCATTGCCTTAAGCATCTTGTTTATTTTCGTAATCAACGCCGTAGTCGATTATAAATACCATGATATTACCTGGTTACGCTGGTTCATTTATCTCTTTTCAGCTGCATTATTTATCATTGTATTGCAGTTTTTCCGCAACCCGAGCCGTAGCTTTTCTTCAGGCGAAAACCTAGTTATTTGCCCTGCAGATGGTAAAGTAGTGGTAATTGAAGAAACAGAAGAAGGCGAATACTTTAAGGATAAACGTTTACAGGTTTCAATTTTTATGTCACCTATAAATGTTCACATTAACCGCAACCCGATTTCGGGAGTGGTAAAGTTCTTCAAATATCACCCAGGAAAATATCTTGCTGCGTGGAATCCAAAATCTTCAACAGAAAACGAACGTACTACAACCGTTGTTGAACATAAAAATGGCACTCCTATATTGTTCCGTCAAATTGCGGGGGCCTTGGCGCGTAGAATTGTATGGTACGTAAAAGAAGGCGATCAAGTTGTACAAACAGAACAATTTGGTTTTATTAAATTCGGATCAAGGGTTGATGTATTTTTACCGGTAGGCACAAAAGTGAATGTAGAACTTAACCAGGTTGTAAAAGGTGGGATAACTACCCTGGCTACCTTGAGTTAAAAGAAAAATACAATTATAATAAAAGCCGATTTAGTTTATACTAAGTCGGCTTTTTCATTATAGTATACTTCTTTTCGAGATATCTTAGTTGTCTGCGAGGGCACGTACTACGGAAGATGAAATATTTTGAAACACAAAAAGGCGCCATATAAACCTCCTATGATAGTAACGAAAAGTCCGCATCCCAATTTTTCACCGGGAGGACTTGAAGTGGATAGCAGGAACAAACTTTAATCATTCCCACAGACTTTGATTTCCAAAAAAAGCAACCTTTTTACTTATCTAACGCACTTTCTTTATGGTACTTTCTTTAATTAACACTCACTCTTTGTCAGTCTGAGCTTGTCGAAGACCTTAAATGCGAAAAACCTAAAAAAGATTGTCCTTCAACAGGCTTAGGATGACATCCTTTTTGTTTTTCTACTAATAAAGTATTGAGCAACGTATAGACTGCATGACCACGGCACTTAACCGCTTTAATCCATACTGTCATTACCTACCTCTTCATGATTACCTGCCGAAGTAGGCTTATCGCTAATTAAACGTTGCGTTGGGTAAGCAAAATCTGATTTATTGCGAATAACGATATCCATAATTTCGAGATTGATTTCCTGCCTGATTTTAAGGAATTCAGCATATTCAAGTACGGTTACAAAATAGTTAACTTCTACATTTAGACCAGAATCTCCAAAGCTTTTAAAAGAGGCATTTCCATCGTTACTGGTACCCTGGTGTTGGTTAATATAATCCTGTATTTCGGAAATAATTTTTCTTAATGAATCAGAATTGGTTTCGTAGGTAAGCCCAATCACAAACGACACCTTACGCGAATTTCGCAAGGAAAGGTTTTCTAAAACCCCATCTATCATACCCCTATTAGGTAGGGTAGCCATGGTTTTTTCGGAAGTTCTGATCCTTGTACTCCTAAAACCAACCTTTTCAACCGTACCTTCCACGCCATCAACCTTTACCAGGTCGCCAACAGTAAAAGGTTTATCTAAAAAGATGGTGAATGATCCTATTAGGTTCTCTAAGCTCTCTTTAGCAGCCAAAGCAATGGCAATACCACCAATACCCAATCCGGTAATCAGCGTTAATACATTAACTTCGAAAACAAAACCAAGCAGAGTGAAAAAACCGATAAAGATTACGATCGTTTTAAACAGTTCTTTTAAAAAGGGTACCAATTGATCGTCGGCCTTATTATCCGTAAGCGAAGCTTTATACAGAAGCACATGGCTAATGAAGTCGATTATCCTTAAAATAATCCAAAAAATAGATAAGATGATCCCAAATAAAAATATCCGGTCTATACAATCGCCGATGGTTACCGGTATCAGCTCTTTAACTTTGCCTATTAATTTGCTGTAATGAAATACAGCCACCTCTAACGGGTGTTTTAACTGATTAATGGAAAGGTAAAGCGTAGTTAATAGAATAAAAACCTCAATGGGTTTTAGCAATAAGGCAACAAAAGCATCGTTATGCGATTGATTTGAAAAGTTTCTGAAAAGCTTAAACAGCAGCCTGCTTAGCAGCTTAGAAACGATATTCTTAAAAACTAAGCCTAAAAAAAGTATCCCTCCGAAAAGGAAATAGGCTTTTACGGTGTTGCCCCAAAAAACTTGGTCGAAAAAAGCAGAATTTAACATTTGATAAAGGTACAAACAAAAAAACCTCCACGAAATTAATCGTGAAGGCTATATCTTATAATAAAGAATATTATTTTCTCAAAGATTTGATACGAGCAGCTTTACCAGTTAAAGCACGTAAATAGAACAATTTTGCTCTACGAACTTTACCATAGCTATTCACTTCTACTTTCTCAATGTTTGGAGAACTAAAAGGGAAAATACGCTCAACACCAACGCCGTTGCTCATTTTACGAACGGTGAAGGTTTCGTTAGCACCTGCACTGTTACGTTGTATTACAACACCTTGGTAAATTTGAACACGTTCTTTATTACCTTCGCGAATTTTATAGTGTACGCTCACTGTATCGCCAGACTTGAACGCAGGAAAATCTTTTTTCGCGATGGCCTGCTCTTCAACAAATTTTACTAAATCCATGATTTTAAGCTATTAAACCAACTTTCTTTACCTTGAAAATCGGATTGCAATATTAGGGATTTTTTTTCATATAAAAAAACCTATTTTAATTTTTTCCACAATCTTTATGAATTCCACATTCGATTGGGCTAAATGCTTCTATTCCAAAAGATCAGGGCGGCGTGTTTTAGTTCGTTCTAAGGCCTGTTCATGCCTCCATTCGTTCACTTTAGCCTCATGGCCGCTTAATAAAACATCGGGCACTTTATGTCCACGCCAGTCTGCCGGGCGGGTATAAACCGGTGCATCAAGCAGCTCTCCCTGAAAACTATCGGATAGGGCCGAAGTTTCATCATTTAAAACCCCCGGGATTAAACGCACAACAGCATCCACCACAATTGCAGCAGGCAGCTCGCCTCCACTCAAAACATAATCTCCAACCGATATTTCCCTCGTTACAAAGATATCCCGTATGCGCTGATCTATACCCTTGTAATGGCCGCATAAAATAATGATATTCTTTTTAATAGAGAGTTCGTTAGCCGTGCTCTGGTTTAAAGTAACGCCATCGGGACTCATGAAAATAACTTCATCATATTCTCTCTCGGCTTGAAGTTTTTCGATACAGGTCGCAAAAGGCTCAATACTCATTACCATACCGCTACCACCACCATACTGGTAATCGTCTACACTTTTTTGTTTGTTGGTAGCATAATCCCTCAGGTTATGCACAACAATTTCGGCAATGCCTTTTTTTTGCGCACGTTGCAAAATAGAATGGGCAAACGGACTTTCTAATAAGGCGGGCAAAACTGTTATAATATCGAAACGCATGGTGCAAAGGTAAGTCTTTAGTCTGAAGTCTTTAGCCTGAAGGCAAACTTTTGGGGGAGATCACCAGTCTCCTTCTTCTAAATTGAATATTTCTTCTACCGGTTTATCAAAAACTTTGGCCATTTTTAACGCCAAAACCGTTGATGGAACATACTTGCCTGATTCGATGGTGTTAATGGTCTGCCGCGAAACCTGAATAAGATCTGCAAGTTCTGCCTGTGTAATGTTTTTTATGGCGCGTTGAACACGGATATTATTTTTCATCAGAAACCCCTTCTGTCCTTAAACGGTACAAACTAAAATTAAACTTTATAATGAAAACCAACAGCACAGTTAACATATTGTAAATCATAAAAGCCAAAAACATACCTCCGTAAATGGTCCACGTTGCAATAAATAAAACACCATAGGATATTAAAACCGACCATTGCCAGCTTTTTAACCGCAACAACGAAATATATTCGTCTTCGTTCTTTTCTTTCGAAAATGAAATTAATAAAAGTCCGATTATTACAAAACTCAAAATAATCTCATCCCACAAATTCCCATCCGACCAATTGAGTACCCTGGGTATTAACGTGAGCATAATTTTAGGAACTGGTAAATCGAAATAACTAATTACCCAGTAAGTACCTGAAGATAAAACAAAAACGATCCAACCAATTACTTTGAATTTGTTTGAGATCAAAAGCGAATTTTTCATATATCAAATATTTTTTACCAAATGTAAAGTATTTTTGATATTAATGTCAAGTATTTTTTACTAAAAGATTGTTTTATTTTACAAAAACAACCTGGATTAGACTAAAAATCAAGAAAATATTTTTAGCTTTCGAGATAAACATCCAGCAAACCTTCGGGTAAATCGAGGGTTAATGTTTTTTCATCCTCATCGTATTCTACAATAAAATCTTCGTTTAGCGGGAACAGGATTTCGGTTTCTTTATGCATCACGGTAGCCACAAATTGTTGCGGATATTCGTTTACTTCCAAAATTTCGCCTAATTCGCCCAAAGTTTCATCTATTGCTAAATAACCTTTAAAATCGGTATAGAAAAATTCTCCTTCTTCGCGTTCGGGCATTTGCGATAGGGGCAGGTATAATTTCTTTTTTAATAACGGTTGCACTTTATCGATGTGATCAGCATCATCAAAATTAAAGTAGCCCGTTTTATTGGCCTGTAGTTTTGCCGAGGCCACAAAATACGGAACAAGTTTACCATTCATATCGGCAAATACCACATCATATTCGAGTTGCTCGTATTCATCAAATTCGAAAAATACCTGAACTTCTCCCTTTAAACCCCTCGTTTTGGTAACGTAACCTATATAAAATGCTTCTTCGTGTTTCATAATCATCCCTAAATGTGCCTTTAAAAGTGTCATCCTGAATTTATTTCAGGATCTATGATAAGAAAGATGCTGAAATAAATTCAGCATGACGAACTGTAAATAAAAATAGCGTTCCGAAATTCGAAACGCTATTTTATGAGACCAAATAATTAAAATTATTCTGCTCCTTCTTCTTTAGTAGCTTCTGCTGCAGGAGCCTCTTCAGTTGCTTCAGCTTCAACAGCCGGTGCTTCTTCAGTAGCCTCTTCTTCAACAACTGGTGCATTTTTAGCTGCGATAGCTGCTGCTTTATCTTCTTTTTTCTTAGCTTCTGCTGCTAATGCTGCTTTACGCGCATCTGCTTTAGAAGTAGCTAAACTTTCTGATTTACCAGAAATTTTACCTGCTTTAGCATCTAACCAAGCTGCAAATTTTTCATCTGCTTGTTCTTGAGTTAAAGCTCCTTTTTTAACACCACCTTCTAAGTGTTTTTTGTATAAAACACCTTTGTAAGAAAGGATAGCGCGAGCAGTATCAGTTGGTTCTGCACCACTGTTAACCCAAGCTAAAGTTTTTTCGAAGTTAATTTCGATGGTAGCAGGATTGGTGTTTGGGTTATAAGAACCTAAACGCTCAATAAATTTACCATCACGTGGAGCGCGAGAATCTGCTACCACAACGTGGAAAAAAGGTTTTCCTTTTTTACCAAATCTTTGCAATCTGATTTTAGTTGCCATTTCTTTTTGTATTTATGTATTCAACATAGTTCCCGGAGCTTCATGCTGCGGGGCTGCAAAGATAACTAAAATACTGTAAATTAAAAACATAGTTTAATTTCTTTGTTTTCAGGATATTTACGCCAAAATATTTGCGGATACAAAATGGAGAGAATTGCGATTGATATGGACGAGGTGATTGCCGATGCCCTTGGAAAATTTATTAAACTATATAATCGAGACTTTAACATTCCTTTAGATTTAAAAATTGATGCCGGAAACGAAATCTACCACCATGTTCCACAAGCTGTTAACCAGAAGTGGTTCGAATATATAAATGAACCCGGTTTTTTTCGAGATCTCGAAGTTATTGCAGATAGCCAACGGGTAATTAAAGCTTTACAGGAAAAATATGATGTTTACATTGTTTCGGCAGCGATGGAGTTCCGTAACTCATTGGTTGATAAGTACGATTGGATGGCCGAACATTTTCCTTTCATCGATTGGCAACATATCATGTTCTGCGGAAATAAAATTGTGAATGTTGATATTATAATAGACGACCGCATTAAAAACTTTGTGAATTTTGCTGGCAGGCCACTATTATTTACCTCTCCTCATAATTTACTGATAACTGAATACGAGCGCGTTAATAACTGGGAGGAAGTAGCGGGATTATTGCTTTAAAGAACATAATAGAGATACCGTCATTCCCCTGCAGACGAGAATCTTAAAGCCATTGCATTAGGATTCCCAATCAAGTTGGGAATGACGATATTTCGCGCTATCACATCCTAAAAATTAAATTCTCCAACAAAATTTCCACCACCACTTCCGGCAGCCAATGGCAGTACAATTACTTTTCTTTGTTGTTTATGTGTTGCATATCGGGTATATATCTCAGCGGTAACAGTTGTTGGTCCACTAATATTAATCTGCCTATCACCATAATAATTCACTTCGATTTTATATTTTCCTTTAATAGCTTTTTTGATCATAAACTGTTCGGGGCCATAACCTGAAGTAAAATCGTTGCTAATCCTCCCGCCTATTTTTGTCCGTGAGTTTCCATAAAATCCTTTTTCGCCTGTCGGATCGGTTAACCACAGGTCTATATCAGTATCATTTTTATTCCAGTTTAGCACTACGCGCACGTCTACAGGCAATGGTTGAATTAGTCTTTTATCAATTCCCTTGGTACTTAAGTTATGGCCATGTTTTGCAATCAGGTTATTGATTTCGGATATCACAATCTCCTCAATTCCCTCGTCACGATCGGCAATCTGCGCATTATAACTTTGGGTGAGCACCTTATATAGATTATCTAATGCATTTTGATATTGCCCATTATCGGCCAAAGCTAAGGCATAATCGCGGTAACTTTGAGCATCCATTGGTCGCCATTGCAAAATCTTCTGAGTAATAAAAATTTCATCTTTATAATTACCGGTCTGTTTTAATTTATAAGCTAAAGTTTTATATAAATCGGCATTTTCGAGATCCAGATCGGCAATATTACTTAAAATAGTTAATGCTCTAACGCTATCTTTCTGCTGATAAAACCAATTGGCTACATCAAAATAAAACATTGGCGTACTCATGTAGCCAGAACGCATTTTTAAATAAGCCTGATAAGCACTATCTGTTTTTCCAACCAGATTTTTCATATAATCCTTATCACTTTTAAATTCAGGGATCACGATAGCTGGTTGTTGTGGTACTGCAGACGGCATTTTCATGGCATCTACATTTGCTACCTGAACACCCGCAACCCTTCCTTCAAGAGCGCTTGAAGCATTACCCCTAATGGTCTCGACCGATCCCGTTACAGAAGCCTTCCGCTGTGAAGCATAACCTACAACCACCACTTCATTTAATTGATTCGTTTCTTTATCCCTGCTTGCAGCCCCAGTAGCTGGAGTCAGCGTTGCCGCTTGTGGCATAGGTGGAACGACCATTTCAGCCACTTTCTCAACTTCTCTTCTCCGGCTCTCCCTGGCTGATTCAGCCATTACAATATTAGCACCAGGGTCTCCATGTACATCCCTTTGTCCCGGATCAGGGTATCTCTCTTTCGTCTTTCCTTGTTCTTTATAGTAAAAATCTGTATTCCACCAGGTTTTTAAATCTTTGGTCATAACTACTGCCGCATTGATCAAATCTTGCTTACGTTCTAAAATAGCGGCTCTTCGTTGCTTTAAACCCGCATTATAGGCCTGTTGCAATTCAATAGGAGGTACAATATCATAACGCAAATAATCATCAAGGTTTTCTAATACAATGAGGCTGGTATTGCGGGTAACAATGCCAAACTGTTTGCTCAGAACGCTAATATCATCTTTATTATCTTCATATTGAATATCCATTTCGGCAATTTTCTTCTGTGCCCAAACACGGCTAACATTAATACTGCTTAAAGTATGTTCAGTAGCATTTAACCGTACAACTTGTTCTGAAATAACCGTATTTCCAAAACCAAACTGTAAGGTAAATTGGGTATTAAACTCATTCATAATACCGGCCAAAGAGAAGTGTCCGTTTACATTCACCCTCATTGAAGGATAAGTCTGCCTTACATCTGCTCCGTTTTTAATCCCTAAAAACTGAAGATTTTGCTGGTTCAATTGTTTAAATGCTTCGGCAACTGAAGTGGAATTGAGGTTTACAAATTGCCCCCCAGTTTTCATACTGATAACTTTCAGCGTACTATAATCTGCCTTAAGGGCCGAATTGATACAATGAACTGGTTTATTTAAGCCTACCGTATTTTTCCCGAATGTAGATAACCCATCAGTAAACAAAATATATTCATCGGCCTGCAGGCTTTTAGTATTTATGGCACTGAAGTTTGTCCCTCCATCATATACAAGATTCTTCAGTTTATCTTTTAATTGAGTCCAATTACCATTCGAGATGACAAAAGTTCCTGCGTTTTTAAACCCATTATTAACTAAACCCAACTGTACGGTTAAATTTTGTTTTTGTTTAATAATCAAATCTAGCAGCTCCATTTCTTTCTCAGTATTGCGCTGAAGACCACTTAAAGAAACATCCCATATTAAACCTATTTGATTACTCCACTGTTTTCTGCGGCTTTCTGTTTTAGGGAAAACATTCACCAGAAAATAATACCCTGTTGATGCTTTTTGCATTTGCACCTCAGTCAGATCATTTCGTTTTGGCAGATTAATAGTCAGGCCGTTTTTAGGCAGGTAATTAGTTTTATTAATCTCTCCAACATAGGTATTCCCATTGGCCTTTAAATCAAAACTGCCATCGGGTTGTTCGCCAAGCTCTGGCTTGATAACGCTCTCGAAAACAGTAGTTTTTAGCGTAAAGTTTTCAATTGCCTGGTTGTAATCGAGTGGTAAATGGTATTTTAAAGCATGGTTATTATTAAATCCCAGTTCTTCTTCATAACCAACAATTATGGTTCTGCTACCATTGGCCGGCAACGGATAAATTCTGGTGCGGAAATTATTTCCTTCTACTTTCTCCAGCAAACCTGGATCAATTCTTCTCCGCTCTATACTTTCGAAAACCTCGATTGCTTTGGTTTTTTCTACCGGAACGGCTTCGCGCATTTTCCCATTAATATCTAAAGCATAACGGCTTATGCTAACGCCTTCTGGCATTGGAAATGTGAGTTCACCTTCTAAAATACGATTACTGCTATTGTGAAAAGTCATCGTCATCACTGTTGTGGCCACATTTCCTGTAATCTGCACATCAATATTTAACTTTTTAAGTTTAACAACATCTTTTTGATCAGTGCTTACCGCCTGTTGTACTTTTAGCACGGGCATTTGCGCATGAACAAAAAATACAATCAGTAATAAGGAGAAAAGGAGTAAGGTTTTAGATGGTTTCATAATCGTAATTTTAAATATTGATGCAAAAGCATAACCGATTACATAAATTTATTCGGGCAAAATGTATTTTACTTGATTTAACATGGGCCATTGGTTAGCATAAAAGCGAACTGGCTTTGGTAAAAAATGTAACATTTCGAAAAAAATTTGTTCTAATTATTAAAACTGAAGCTATGTTAGTAACCACAACGCCCACGGTTGAGGGCAGAAAAATTGTAAAATATATTGGTCTTGTTACCGGAGAAACGATTATTGGAGCAAATATTTTTAAAGATTTATTTGCCGGAATAACAGATATAGTAGGGGGTAGATCCAGTTCTTACGAACGCGTTTTAAGAGAGGGAAAAGATACTGCGGTTAATGAAATGCAGCAATATGCGGCCGCGCTTGGCGCAAATGCTATTGTTGGTGTTGATTTAGATTACGAAACCGTAGGCAGCGGAGGAAGCATGCTTATGGTAAGTGCAAATGGCACAGCTGTTATTTTAGAAGATTAAGAAATTTGCTTATAGCGAAACTAAGCAAAAACAAGAAAGTCTTTCCGGTGCGGGAAAGACTTTTCTTTTATATGCTATATTCGTTTAAAACGAAAGAATGTCGATTAGCTTTAACCATTTAGAGCTTACCTTCTCGGCATTGATGTGCTTTATCGCATGATCAAAAGGGGTAAAAATGATTTCCCGGTTAATCTGCCCAACCATTACGCCGCTTTCGCCATTAATTAATCCCTCTACCGCAGCTACACCTAAGCGGCTGGCCAGTACACGGTCCATACAGGTGGGTTTTCCCCCGCGTTGAATATGGCCCAAAACCGAAACCTTAGTGTCGTAATGCGGATATTTTTCCTGCAAAATTTCGCCAACCTTAAATGCGCCCCCTGTATCATCGCCTTCAGCAACAATAATAATTTTCGATGCTTTATCTTTACGGCTATGCTCTAACTTATGCAAGATATCGTCTGCATTCATATTTGCTTCGGGGATCATGATGGCTTCGGCGCCAACGCCAATTCCACTTCTTAAAGCAATTAACCCAGAGTCGCGGCCCATTACCTCTACAATAAAAAGCCTGTCGTGTGATTCAGCCGTATCTCTGATTTTATCTACGGCATCGATAACCGTATTAATGGCAGAGTCATACCCAATAGTAAAATCAGTACCCGCTAAATCGTTATCAATGGTACCTGGTAAGCCCACAATCGGAAAATCGAACTCTTTAGAAAAAATATTGGCACCGGTAAATGTGCCATCACCACCAATTACAACCAGGGCATCAATTCCATTGGCTTTTAGGTTTTCGTAAGCTGTTTTTCTACCCGCTACGGTTTTGAATGCTTCGCTGCGGGCCGTTTTTAAGATAGTACCTCCACGCTGGATGATATTCGCTACAGATTTGCGGTCCATAGGGATAAAATCATTGTGGATTAAGCCTTCATACCCACGGAGAAATCCGGTTACTTCAATGTCATAATAAATAGAGCCCCTAACTACAGCTCTGATTGCAGCGTTCATGCCTGGCGAATCGCCGCCAGAGGTTAAAACACCAATGTTCTTAATCTTATTCATTTGTTTGTTTCTTAGCAAATTCTGATAATCCATTATCCAGATATTGCAAATATTTATCTATATCAAATTCTACTCCAATAGGAGGCGAAACTAATTCTTTTTCATCAGTACCCAAAAGTACATAATATGGTTGCGAAATGGTATTAAATCTTTCGGCCTGCAAATGTTTGAACTTTTTACCAACAGTGTTCACTTTTGTGCCTAAAATTTTAGAGTCAAATTGTTCTGCGGCAGGTAAACTTGTTTTATCGTCTGTATAAAGCGATACCACAATATAATCTTCTTTCAATTTTTTAAGTACTCTTGGGTCAGACCAAACCCTGGCTTCCATTTCTCTGCAATTTACACATCCATGCCCAGTGAAATCTAAAAACAATGGTTTTTTTACCTCTTTAGCATAAGCGAGTGCTTCCTGATAATCGAAAAACCCATCAATATTATGGGGAATATGCAAGAAATCAGCATATTTACGTTTAGCGTGACTAGTTGTCGCAGTTTGGTTTGATCCACCACCACTATCCTGTCCGATTATAAAATCCTGGGTAGAAAGCGGAGGTACCAGTGCACTTACTGCTTTTAAAGGGGCTCCCCATAAGCCCGGGATGAGATAAATGGCAAATACAAAAGTAGCTGTTGCAATAAATAACCTAGGTACCGATACATAAGGAAGGTCGCTATCATGAGAGAACTTAATTTTTCCCAATAAATAAACGCCCAAAATTAAGGCAAGTACAATCCATATAGCTAAGAATATCTCACGGTCCAGTATTCCCCAGTGATAAGCAAGATCAGCTGTTGAAAGGAACTTTAATGATAACCCTAATTCTAGGAAACCAAGGAAAACCTTAATGGAGTTTAACCATCCGCCAGATTTTGGCAAACCTGTCATTAAACTAGGGAAAATAGCAAACATCGTGAAAATTACGGCTAACGATAAGGAGAAGCCGAACATTACCACCACTGGTGTTAGCAAATCGGTATTAATAGCAACCAATGAGGTTCCAATCAACGGTCCGGTACATGAGAAGGAAACAACAGCTAAAGTTGCAGCCATAAAAAATATTCCGCTTAAGCCTTTAGCATCTGATTTAGCATCAAGTTTATTTACAAATGAACTCGGCAACGTAATTTCGAAAGCACCCAAAAAAGATACGCCGAAAACAATTAATATAAGGAAGATGAAAATATTAAAAAATCCATCGGTCGATATTTCATTTAATGCACTAGCACCCCAAATTAAGGTAATAATTACACCTAGGCCCACGTAAATAACAATGATCGATAAACCATAAATAACCGCACTCCTGATTCCTTTAGCCCTGCTTTCTGCTCTTTTAGTAAAAAAGCCAACGGTAAGCGGAACCATTGGGAAAATACAGGGAAGGAAAAAAGCGGCAATACCTGCCAGAAGGCCTAAACCAAAGGTTACCCAAAGCGATTGCTTTGGAGCATCTTTGCCAGCTACCTTAGCTTTTTCTGCTTTAACTGTATCCTTTTTAAGGGTATCTTTTTCCGTTTTTACCTGCTTATTCGCAGCACTATCCTGTGCCGAACCTACTTCGGTAAAGACAATATCATCGGGAGGAGCGGTTGCCGTGGTATCTTGTGTTACAATGGCGTAACTTTTAACGGCCGGCAATGCAATAAACATTGTAGCCATTAACAACAATAATAAAACCTTTTTCATTTGTGCGTTTTGTGTGTGTATTTTGAAACCGTGAAATTAAGAATAATTTTAGAAACGATTTTTTTTTAACCACTACACCACGTAGATTTTACTTTAAAAAGAAACAGTCCCGAAAATTCGGGACTGTTTGTAAATATTTTGCTGTCAACTATTTAACCGGAATGCTAAACTCAACTTCTTCTGGTGGAAGACACTGTTTATCATTACAAACCATAAACTCTACTACACCTTTAACTGCCGTAGTTGCTTTGTTTAGTTTAATTTTTTGCTGAAAAATGACCACTTTTTCGAAATAACTTACATTCATTTTAAAAGTGCTTTCATATTTAACAATTGCTTTTGGCTCAATTGTTTTGCCTACCATGCTGAAATCTTTAGAAGGCGCGAAAGTAAAAGTAGTTTTTACCGGTCCTCCGTCTTTTACATTCTGAGAATAAATATGCCATCTGTCATCAATTGTAGCTTTTAAATAGACAATAGCTTCCGTTTTACTTACTTTCTTTGCAGAGTAGGCCCAAGTAACAGGCTTTTCAATTTGAGCAAATGCACCAGCGATGGTAAAAAGTACCATCGAAAGCACCAGGGTGATTTTTTTCATTATGTGTTTATTTTGTGTGTGTAAATTCTATTTCTTTAAAGTTAAAGACTTTTAAACCGTTTTTTGTATCAACGCTTAGTCTACCGTTATCTTCAACTCCTTTAATGATTCCTTCAAAAAACGCTCCATTTTGTACATATAACGCTGGAATGTTAAAGTTGTAAAGCCTTGAAAGGTAATCATTTTGTAAAATGCTATATTTTCCGGCCCTCAAAATTAAGTAGTATTTTTCCATAAATATGAACAATTTCTCCATAATATCCATTAAAGGCACATCTCTTTGTAAAATTTGAATGACGGAAGTAGCACGTTGGCTAATGTTATCTGAAAATTCTGATTGATTTATATTTAAACCAATGCCAATTACTGATGATTTAATAAAACTGCCTGTCAGTGTATTTTCGATTAATACCCCCCCTAATTTCTTATGATGGTAATACATATCATTAGGCCATTTTACTTTTATCCCCTCTGGTACAAAACAGGATAAAGCATCACTAACAGCCAAACTAACGGCAATATTTAAATAAAACTGTTTATCTAGCGGCAAAAAAGACGGCTTTAAATAAATACTTGTACTAATGTTTTTCCCTGCCTCGGTTTGCCAAACGCTTTCTTGCTGTCCTCTTCCGGCAAACTGATTATCTGCCATAATTACAGTCCCTTCGGCTAATGGCTCGGATTTTGACACCAAATTTTTTAAAAAGTTATTAGTAGAATCAACTTCTTTTAATTTGATTAAATTTTGACCAACAAATAATGTCGAAAAAGTGTTATTTTGCAAGTGTTGAATTTATAATATTGTAATTCCAAAATTAAAGCATTTTAATGGTAAAAAAGAAAATAGTAGCCCTTTCTACATACCTTTCGGAGTTAGCCGTTCACGGCATACAGGAGAAAAAAGGAGAAGATATAGTGCGGTTAGATCTCAGGAATATTCATACTTCAGTGGCTGATTACTTTATTATTGCGAGCGCCAACTCTGGTACTCAGGTAAAAGCTATTGCCGATAGTGTAGAAAAAGAAATATATAAAGCTACTCAGGCCGATCCAAGACATAAGGAAGGTTACGAATCAGCGGATTGGATCATTCTTGATTATTTCGATGTGGTTGTGCACATTTTTAAAACCGAAAAGCGCCACTTTTATGGCATAGAAGAACTTTGGGGGGATGCAGAAAGCACAAATTATCAAAGCGCATAACCTAATAGAACCATTTTGACAAAGACAAATGAACGACAATCAAAATACCAACGAAAAACAGGGTAAAAGAATTCCAAACATCCCTAAAAAACCACAAAAAGGATCAAAATTTAATATTTTCTGGGTGTATGCGGCCATTATTATAGCCATTATTGCTGCACAGTTTTTATTTACTACTGATGGCGGTAAAGAAGTAACCTACCAAACATTTGAACAACAGATGTTGCTGAAAGGTGACGTACAGAAGGTGGTTGCCTATAAATCAGACGATTTAGTTCGTGTAGAGGTTTATATTAAAAAAGATAGTTTAGATAAAAAGAAATTGTATGATGCATACAAGAGCAAAAGTACTTTTAATGTAAACAACGCAGGAAGCCCTGTTGTATATTTCAACGCTGGAACGATGGATGGGCTTGATAAACAACTTGCCGATTCGCAAAAGGATCTTCCTACTAACCAACCAAGGGTACTGGCAGAGAAAACCAGTCGCAGCAACCCGTTGGCTAGCTGGTTCTTAAGCATTATTTTACCTGTATTGCTCTTAATCGGTTTCTGGATTTTTATGATGCGCAGAATGGGCGGAGGTGCTGGCGGCGGCGGTCAGATCTTCAGTATCGGAAAATCAAAAGCAACTTTGTTTGATAAAGAAAGCCAGGTAAACATTACTTTCAACGATGTTGCCGGTTTAGAAGAAGCAAAAACAGAGGTAATGGAAATTGTAGATTTCCTTAAAAACCCTAAAAAATATACCGATCTGGGTGGAAAAATCCCTAAAGGCGCTTTACTTGTAGGTTCGCCTGGTACCGGTAAAACCTTATTGGCTAAAGCTGTTGCAGGCGAGGCCCAGGTTCCTTTCTTCTCTCTGTCAGGATCTGATTTTGTAGAGATGTTTGTTGGGGTGGGTGCATCTCGTGTACGCGACTTATTTAAACAAGCAAAAGATAAATCGCCTTGTATTATCTTTATTGATGAAATCGATGCTATTGGCCGTGCCCGTGGTAAAAACGGTGTAATGGGTGGAAATGATGAACGCGAAAACACCTTAAACCAGCTTTTGGTTGAAATGGATGGTTTTGGCACCAATACTCATGTTATTATCTTAGCCGCTACGAACCGTGCCGATGTTTTAGATAAGGCATTATTAAGAGCAGGTAGATTCGACAGACAGATTTATGTTGATTTACCAGATGTTATAGAGCGTAAACAAATTTTCGAAGTCCATATCACGCCGCTTAAAAAATCAGAAGAGCTTGATACCGAATTTTTAGCAAAACAAACCCCAGGATTCTCTGGAGCGGATATTGCAAATGTTTGTAACGAAGCGGCATTAATTGCAGCCCGTAAAAATAAATCGGCAGTTGATAAGCAAGATTTCTTAGACGCTGTAGATAGAATCGTAGGTGGATTGGAAAAGAAAAACAAAATCATTACACCAAGCGAAAAACGTGCTATTGCGATTCACGAGGCTGGTCACGCCACGGTAAGCTGGTTATTAGAACATGCGGCGCCTTTAGTTAAGGTTACTATTGTTCCGCGCGGCCAGAGTTTAGGTGCCGCCTGGTATCTGCCAGAAGAACGCTTAATTGTTCGTCCTCATCAAATGCTCGATGAAATGTGTGCAACTATGGGTGGTAGGGCAGCTGAAAAAGTGATGTTCGATACCATTTCTACCGGTGCACTTAGCGATTTAGAAAAGGTGAATAAACAAGCTAGAGCAATGGTTACTATTTATGGCTTGAACGATAAATTAGGAAACATTACTTATTACGACTCATCTGGTCAGAACGAGTATAATTTCTCTAAACCATATTCAGAAGATACTGCTTTAACGATTGATAAAGAAATTTCGGCTTTAATTGAAGGCCAATACCAAAGGGCAATTACTTTATTAGAAGAAAATAAAGATAAATTGATCCAATTGGCAGATATCTTGATTGAAAAAGAAGTTTTATTTAAAGACGATTTAGAAGTAATTTTTGGTAAACGATTATTCGAAAACCAAGGAGAAAGCGGCACTCCCGGACATATTACTCCGGTAGAAGCATAAATAAATAATTTCTATTATTACATTTGCTACCCTAGTTTAATTATTAGGGTAGCTTTTTTTTATAATGAAGGATAATACGACAGCGAAAGAACAAATACTAAAAAAGATAAGGAAAGCACTATTAGAGAAGCGCGAAAACCCTTATCCTAATTTAGAAGAGGGTCAACTGTATAAAAAAAATACAGATGAGCTAGAGGTATTATTTGCCGAACAGCTTACGGCTATATCCGGGAACTTTATCTTCTGCGAAGACGGGATCGATTTTTTTGAAAATATGCTGCAGCTGGCCGACAAATTTAAATGGCGGAAAATATATTGCTGGGAACCAGAACTTCAGCAGTTTTTAAGCAAATACGAATTTCCTTTTTACCAAACCGATAAAGATTTTGAACAGGCAGAAGTAGGTATTACGCTTTGCGAAGCCCTAATTGCCCGTAATGGAAGCGTAATGGTAACTAATCAAGGTGCTGCAGGAAGAAGGCTCAGCATCTTCCCACATCATCACATTGTAATTGCAAAAACAAGCCAACTGGTTCTGGATCTTAAAGATGCCTTTCATTTGTTGAAAAACAAGTATGGCAACCAGATCCCATCCATGATCAGCAATATTACCGGACCGAGCAGAACCGCCGATATTGAAAAAACATTAGTTTTAGGTGCACATGGGCCAAAAGAACTTTTTGTGTTTTTGATTGATGATTTTAGTTAATTGTAACGTGTCAATCATTTAAGTGCGTATGCACCTAAAATTGGACAACCATTTGCCGTTTTACAATGAAATTGACTTAATCTCTCCAAAGGTTCAATGCCTGTTTGGGTCCCATTAAAAAATTCATCATAATAACCATTACTGCTATATACAGCATGCGGGGCATTGTATAAAACAAGATTTGAATATTTTTTAATATTGCTAATGCTCAGATCATTAACAATAACCTTTTGCAAACCCAATATTTTATGTATTTCAGAGGCATTTTGTCCCTTGTTAAGTTTATCCACTCCTCGGTAAAAATAATTTGCATCATATCCCATTTCCAATTGTTTGGCCCTGCACATTACAGCAAAACAAAATGCAGCATAATCACTAATTTTTTTTGAAATAGCATCAGTTTGCGTTTTAATAAAAAAATGTTTTTTTGCGAAATTCAACCTATCAAAAGAAAGCACAATAATTTTATCATCTCTTCTTTTAATGTAAACCATTTTTGCTGTCGAGTCGGTTTTTACTTCTTTAAAAACACCATTAATTCCAAAAGTTCCAATTGATGCCTTTATGAGCGCCACCGAGGCGCAGTTACCTCCACCACCAAACCTGCTCAATATACCGGCAAAATGAACACGGTCTTGTTTAAATGCTTTATAAAGTTCTTGTGTGGTTACTTTTGTTATCTGGGCATTTGCCATCTGTATTATAAACAGGAGCAAAAAAGTAGTGAAGAAATTTTTCATTTTAAGTCGTTTAGTTTGATATAAAAGTAATTGATAGCAAAAGAGGTTTATATACCCTATACTCGGTATATTTAGTGTTTATTTTATATCTTATATTTATGAAATATTGATTGGTAGTTAAAGCAGCCACTAATTCTCTCATCAATGAATAAAGTTTTCTTGCTATTCTTATTTTTTATAAATCCACTGCGGGTGTGCTTTGCTCAACAGGGTAATCCAATTTTGATCGATACCGCCAAAAAATTTAACATCAGCAAGCATGGATATTTCTATGAAGACAAAAATTTAAACCTGAATATCGATTCCATCATAAAATATAAGCAGGCTCGTAAACTTACCCCACTAATACCAGGAAAAGTTTTTAGTAAAGGTTACACCCAATCTTATTACTGGGTTGCTTTTGATATCGAAAATACCCTAAATCAATCTGTGCACCTCATGTTTAAGGAGCAGAGCTCAAGCATTAACCAGCTCCAGCTGTTTAAAGTAGATCAGCAAGGAAAGATTTACCCCTTAGGCTTAACAGGCGATCATTTCCCTTTTAAACAACGCCCTTATCGCAATAGAAGCTTTATCTACCCAATGGTTCTTTTGCCTCATGAAAAGGCCACTTTTTATTTGTGGGCAGACAAACGCGGACAGAACATGTACATGCCAATATCTATCGGACGGGATGTTGATATTATTCAGGCGGAGATTCCGCAGCATACCCTATTTGGATTTTACACAGGCATTTTTGTTTTCGCAGTGATTTTTAACCTATTACTATTTGCCTCGGTTAGGGATAACATCCACCTATATTACGCGATTTACATTTTTTGCACCCTAATTTTTATCCTGGAAGAAGAGGGGTTGGCCTTTCAATGGTTCTACCCAAATTTACCTGGTCTTCAGGATTACATGCGGTTGATTATGGCATCACTGAGCTGTGGGCTGCTAATTCAGGTAATGCAGCTATTTGTTAACCAAAACAGCACCAACAGTCGATTATATCGTTTTACCAACTATTATAAAAGATTCTGCTGGGCCATGTCCATCATTCCGGTATTTATGCTTTTCAAATCGTTTATCCTCTTAGAAAAAACGGTTTTTTACATCAACAATTTTCTTGCACTCCTTACGGTAATCATTATAATTATCTGTGTAGTGGAAAGAATCAGAGCAGGCTACAAGTTGGGGTGGTATTATTTTATTGCGACCGTCATGTTGTTATTTGGGGTTTTTAACTATGTTTTTAACACATTAGGGCTTACCAATTTTAATTTATTAAAGCCAAATGGTTTAGTGGTAGGTTTAACAGCCGAAATCATTTTTCTTTCATTTGCATTAACACAGCGTTATAATTTTCTAAAAAAAGAAAAAGAAATCCTGTTGGAAGAAAAAAGTAAACACCAGGTAGACCTCGCCGATGGCATTTTTAATGCACAGGAAGATGAACGGACACGTTTGGCCCGCGATCTTCATGATGACCTCGGCGGCACACTTTCGATTATAAAACTAAACATCACCGCTTTTCAGCACAAAGTTTTAAAGCTTACTGAAAACGACCGTATATTTTACGACCAAACCATCAGTATGATCGAAAAGGCATGCGCCGATTTAAGGGAAATATCACACAATTTAATGCCAAAAAACTTTGAGCAACTGGGTTTAATTGAAACATTAAATGAGCATTTTAAAACCCTGAACCATTCAGGTAAAATCGCATTCGAATTTGTTTTTCAGGTAGAACACCCCATTGAAAGCGGAATGGAGATTACCATATACCGGATTGTTAACGAACTGGTAAATAACATCATCAGGCATTCTTTTGCATCGAAGGCAACCATACAGATTTTATCTTTCGATGAAAGAATTAGCATTATGGCCGAAGATAACGGCATAGGTTTTAATCCCGATATAGATAAAAAGGGTTTAGGTACACAAAATATTCTATCAAGGGTAAATTATCTTAACGGTAAAATCCAGGTAGACAGTAATCAAAACGGTACAACAACAGTAATTGATATCCCCTTAAAATAATGGACACGATTCAACAGAAACCCACCACGCTGATGATCGCTGATGATCATAAACTTTTTGCCGAAGGATTATCGGCCATTCTCTCTGAACAGCCCAATTTTAAAATAATCGGTATGGCATCGAATGGGAAGGAAATTTTGCACCTCTTGAACACCCAGACACCTGATATTTTAATTCTTGATCTGAACATGCCGGTTTTAGACGGTGAAATTGCCGCCGAAAAAATCAGGCAATTATTTCCCGCGGTTAAAATAATGGTCTTATCGATGTACTATACTGCTACCCTAGCCGCAAAACTCGAGGGCATAGGGGTAATGGCTTTTATTCAAAAGGATACCGATGCTGAAACACTATTCAAAATTATCTCCGGCCTACAGAACGGAGAAAAATATTTCCAAAAAATAAAATCCGATGTTCAACCGTCCTCTGTTTTTAATGACAGTGATCATTTCCAAAAAAGCCATAACTTAACAGCCCGGGAAATGGAAATATTGAAATTGATCAGTGACGACTATACTTCCCAGCAAATTGCTCAAAAATTATTTATAGCTTTAAACACTGTTGATACGCACCGTAAAAATATGGCGCAGAAGCTCAACGTAACAGGAAAAGCAGGATTATTAAAATTCGCACTTGAAAATAAGCTCCGCTAATATTTAATTTATTTTCGTTTATCGAATATAATTGATATTTTTATACTACATACCGTTTTAGTATGCGGTATTATAATTATGAGCAGAGCAATAAATACGGTAATAACCGGTACTGGAAGTTATATTCCACAGAATATCATTTCTGGTAATGAATTCTTAAATTCTACGTTTTTTGAGAATGGGAATCTATTGGAGAAAGAGAATTCAGAGATCATTGATAAATTCTCTGAGATTACGGAGATCGTAGAAAGACGTTACGCATGTCCCGATCAACTAAGCAATCATATTGGCGCAAAGGCGGCAGAAAAAGCCATTGAAAATGCTGGCATTGATAAAGAAACCCTAGACTATATTATATTCTGTCATAATTTTGGTGACATCCCTTCGGGTAGCAACCGCATTGACATTTTGCCATCTTTAGCCTCAAAGGTAAAACAACAATTGGGCATTGAAAATCCAGACTGCGTTGCCTATGATATCATTTTTGGTTGCCCAGGATGGGTTCAAGGTGCAATACAGGCAGACTACTATATTAAAAGCGGTGATGCGAAACGTGTTATGGTTATTGGTGCAGAAACCTTAAGCCGCATTATCGATCCACATGACCGTGATAGCATGATCTTTTCGGATGGTGCAGGTGCCGTAATTTTCGAGGCAGAAGAATCAGAAGAAAAAAGAGGAATACTAGCACATAAAACAGAAACGCATGCTGTAAACCATGGCAGTTTATTAACCATGGGCAAGAGCTCCCATCCTGATGAAACCAATGGAAACCTTTATTTAAAAATGAATGGTCGTAAGCTGTACGAGTTTGCGGTAGTTCAGGTGCCTCAGGTGATTAAAAAGGCCATTGATAAAGCAGGCTTAAGCGTTGAAGATGTAAATATTGTATTCGTCCACCAGGCCAACGGGAAAATGGATACGGCTATCATGAAACGTTTGTTTAAACTTTATGGTAAAGATACAGTCCCGGAAAACTTAGTCCCAATGACGATTTCATGGTTAGGGAACAGTTCGGTAGCCACTGTGCCAACCTTATTGGATCTGGTATTAAAAGGCGAAGTTAAAGACTATAAGGTTAAACCTGGTGATGTCGCTGTTTTTGCTTCAGTAGGAGCAGGGATGCATATTAATGCTTTTATACACCGTTTCTAATTTGCTAACCGCTTTAATCCGGCCTTAGCCTGGCTTTCAATACTGCTTTCAAATTCATGATTTTTCATGGCAATCGCCGTATTGAAAGCCTCTTTCGCTTTCGCGTTATTTTTCCTTCTTTCGTAAACCTTACCCATCTGCACCGCTGCATTGGCAGCAAAATAATATTTTAGATTTTTGCCTTCATTAATTGTCTCCTGATAAGCTGTTAATGCTTGATCGTCTTTCCCTAAATCATCATAAATCCTACCTAACCGGTAGTTCAGTTCTGTTTTGTCTTTATCGTTAGTGTAATCCGTTACTTTCTTGTCATCAAGTAGCTGTAAGGCCCTGCTTAAATAACCACCATCAAACAGTAACCGGGCTTTTAACAGGTCAATTGTTGGCGTTCCTGAGGCAGCTTCGGCTTTCGCCTGTTTATCTTTTTCCATGTAAGTGTATCCGTTTTTAACAGCCTTGGCTGCAAATGCCGTGTAAGCCGCTTTATCTCCCTTCAGAAGAGAGATCCAGCCCAAATGAAGGTAAGCGTCCTTCACAAAGTTTACGCCCTTGGTTGCCTGCAAAAAGCGGTTAAAATAGATTCCTGAATTAAGGTCCAATTTATTCAGGTGCGCAATACCTTCCAGATAATCTAAATAAGGGAAAGGCTGGTAAACCCCTCCTTCAGGCCGCTTGGCCAAAATAGCGATGGCTTCTTCGCTATGCCCGTTTTTAATGCATACATAACTCTGCAAATAACTTTTTAACAAACTGGTATCGGCAATCCGCTCGGTATATTTTATGGTTTTTGCATAGGCCTGCGGGCTATGCGCCACATCGGTTAATACATAGGCATAATAAAACACCACTTCTTCGTAAAAAGGCTCGTAGGACGATTTTGGCAGATTATCGGCCAGTTTTTCGAACATATTTAATCCGTTCTGAAGGTTGCCTTTTATTCCAAAAGTAGATAATGCCGTTTTTAATGCCCCATCCGGAAGATTGCCCAAAACCGCATTAATCAACCCTAAGCCTTTTAAGTTAAGATGAAAATTAGGAAACTTCTTATTGTTCTCCTGCAAAAGGCTATTGGCCTTTTTAACCTCCATTGCAGCATTAAAATATTCACCAAACCGCCCACGGATGAGTGCCCATTGCAAATTTATTTCGGCCTGTGCGTATAGATAATAGGGGGAATTTTTATCATCGTCACTTATTTGATCTAACCGTGTAGATTTATTTTCCTTCAGGCGGTCAAAATCAGCTTTGCTCTCAGATGTTAGGACTGTAAAATAATCTACATAGTTTTCTAAAAGTGGAATAATGGAATTATTGGGGTGCTGTTTTTTTTCGGTAGAGATATAAGCTCTTGCATTGCCTAATTTAAGTTCGAATATACTTTTATAGGCATTTAAGCAATTGTTGTTAAAATCGAAATTTGCAAATAAAGATGCCGGAAGCAGGAGAAGAGCAGAAAACGCAAAAACAGGGAATATTTTAGTCATTCGGGAATATATTTCAGTTTGATTCTGCGCTATAGCAACAGTAGTTCACATTAAACAAATATCTACAATAAACGCTAAAATCATATTCTTGTTTTGTGTAAACACCAGAAAATAGGTCTAAACAAAAAACGTCCCGATTAAATCGGGACGTTCTAATAATTTTATGATGCGGATTAAGCTTCTGCTACTTCGTGAGTTAAAGCTTCATCAACCAAAATACGACCGCAGTGCTCGCAAACGATAATTTTTTTACGTTGGCGGATATCTAACTGACGTTGAGGTGGAATCTGGTTAAAGCAACCCGAGCAAGAATCGCGGTCGATTGTTACTACAGCTAAACCATTTACAGCATTTTTGCGTAAACGTTTGTAGGCAACCAATAAACGCTCTTCGATTTGAGGCTCAGCTTTATCAGCTTTCTTTTGTAAATCCTGCTCTTCTTTTTCAGTTTCAGCAGTAATTACATCAAGCTCGCCTTTTTTAACTTCTAAATCTTTCTTTCTGCCATCTAACTCCGCTTTAGCAGCTTCGTAGATTTCAGTTTTAGAAGTGATTTCGAAACCGTGTTCTTTAATTTTCTTTTCAGAAACCTGAATATCTAAACCTTGAATCTCAATTTCTTTCGTTAAAGCATCGTATTCACGGTTGTTTTTAACTTCTTTTAATTGAGTATCGTATCTTTTGATGGCTGCTTGCGCATCTTTAATTGTATTTTTACGGGTTACGATTGCATCCTCAAGATCATCAAGTTCGCCTTTGATCTTTGCAATTCTAGTTTCTAATCCTAAAACGTCATCCTCAAGATCGGCAACTTCCATTGGTAATTCACCACGTACCTGGCGGATCTTATCAATTTTTGTGTGGATATTTTGTAATTCGTATAAAGCCTTTAGCTTTTGTTCTACGGTTTGTTCCATTAAAACAAGTAATTTATGGGGTTTGTATTTTGCTCCGTTAAACGGATTGCAAAGTTAGTAAATTTTTTCTGAATAATTTCAAGCAATAAATTTGAGGTAAATTGTTCAGTTTCAAAGTGTCCGATGTCGGCAATGATCAATTTTTCCTCTGCATCAAAAAACTCGTGATATTTAAAATCTGCGGTAATAAAAGCATCTGCTCCAGCCGCAATGGCCTCTTTCAACAGGAAGCTTCCTGAACCGCCACAAACCGCTACTTTTTTGATCCTTTTGCCAATTACCTCGGTGTGCCTAACCACTTTGGCCTGCATCCTATCTTTTACTAAATGTAAAAAATCATAGGCATCCATATCGTATTCCAGCCAACCTACCATACCCGAACCCACCAATTGATGTTTGTTTTCGAGTTTGTAAATATCGTAGGCCACTTCTTCGTAAGGATGGTTCTCGAACAAAGCAACCAGAATTTTGCGTTCGGCTTGTGTTGGGTACACCATTTCAATCCGCACCTCGGCCTCACGGTGGCGAACACCTCTTTCACCTACAAAAGGATCAGCATCTTCATTGCCTTTAAAGGTGCCGAACCCATCGGCATTAAAACTGCACTCGCTGTAATTGCCAATGTTTCCTGCTCCGGCATAAAACAATGCCGACCGCAATTGCTCAGCTTGTGCCTGCGGGCAATAGGTAACCAGTTTTTTTAGCAAACCCGTTTTTGGCGAAAGTACTTTGGTTCCTGTTAAACCCAAGCGCTCGCAAATCCTTGCATTTACACCAGTATGAATGCTATCAAGATTCGTATGAATGGCATAAAGTGCAATATTATTCTTAATTGCCTTAAGCACTACCCGCTCTACATAATTTTTACCGTTTAGCTTTTTTAAGCCTTTAAAAACAATGGGGTGGTGGGTAATAATCAGGTTGCAACCCGTTGAAATTGCTTCATCTACAATCTTTTCTACACAATCTAAAGCCACCAAAGCACCGTGGATTTCCATATTCGGATTACCTACAATTAAACCAGAATTATCATAATCTTCCTGATAATTAAGTGGCGCTATGCTTTCTAAATAGTTCGTTATTTCGGCTAATTTCATTTGATAAATATAGTTAAACCTCGCAGGTTTTAAAAACCTGCGAGGTTGGAATGTCAAACAAAAAGCCCGTCTCGATATAAAATCGGGACGGACTTGTCGTGTATGGCGGGACGAAGATTAATAATTGCGCTGTCTTTGCTTTCCAAAAAAATTATTAAGGATTCTAAAAATGAAAGGTTTACTGAAAACCGCCCATTCTTACCATCTGTAAGCTTTCGAAAACCATTTTCTGGTTATGTTCAAAGGCAAGAGTCTTGTGGTTTACCACATCAATGATCGATCCGATAAAACATAAACCTGCGGTTAAGAGGTATAAAATACCCATCCCGATCTGCCCGATGATAAACCTTTGCAATCCTGGTACAGCAAATAAACCGATTAAACAGAAAATGAGCATGTCTGATGGATTTTTCCTTTTGCTGCTGTAAACCATTAAGAAGTTACGCAACTGTTGCTCGGTTAATCCGGTGGTAGCCTGTTGTAAGTATGAAAATTCTTCTGGCGTTATGCCTGGTAACGACATTAGAGGTGATTGATATATATCCATGGTTTCTATGTATTTGTTGTTGAAATTTTAAACTTATTTTTATTTTTTATCAATGTGTAAATTCTATAAACTATAATCAAAAGTGCCGGAAACCCAAACCAATGTTCGGAAAAGCTTTCGGTAAACTCGCCATGTAAAATATGACTGATTGACCTGCCTATACCGCATCCCGGACACCAGTCTTTAAAGCCCAAATTAGCCAGCGGACAAAGTGTGAAGTGATGCTCGTGGCTATTCGCTGTTGCCAGTAATACTAAAGCTGCTACCCAGAAAAAAAGTTCTAGTGGAAAGCTTTTAATGTATTTCATTGTTTCACTTTTTATATGGTTTAGAGGTTATAGCGTACCCTTTGTTACATCAATTTGCCCCCTAATCGACGAATGGGGGATATATTTCGACAAAACGAGTAATGGAATCTAAGAATAAGATCTTATTTTTTTCCTTTTTTGATTTTTACCTGCAACCCAGCCAAAAATAGTTAAAAAAACCTTTACACAAATTGCAGGTTAATATTAAAAGATAAGCTTATTTTTGTGCCTTGAACATTCGCGATTTAATAAACAGATACAGAACCGACGATAGGGTAACCCAATTTACCAAAGCGTTGAACAGCAGCAAAAACCCAAAGATACAATTAAAGGGATTGGTGGGCTCGGCCGATGCTATTGTTGCCCTGTCTTCTTATTTTATATTACATAAACCCATAATGTTCGTTCTACCGGATAGGGAGGAAGCTGCTTATTTTCAGTCTGACCTGGAGAGCGTTTTGGATAAACAGGTTTTATTGTTTCCTTCCTCTTACCGTAAATCATTTGATTTTACGCAGGTAGATACCGCAAACGTTTTGGCCCGTGCAGAGGTTTTGAACGAACTGAACCACGATTCGGAATACGGAAAGATTGTGGTTTCTTATCCCGAAGCCATCGCCGAAAAGGTGATTGACCGATCTGCCTTAGAAAAAAACACATTAGAAATTAGTTTAGGCGCCAAGTTGGGTATCGATTTTATCAACGAATTTTTAATTGATTACGATTTCGACAGAAGAGATTTTGTTTACGAACCCGGCCAATTTTCTATCCGTGGCGGTATTGTAGATATATTTTCTTTCTCGTCCGATCTTCCTTACCGTATCGAGTTTTTTGGTGATGAAGTAGAAAGTATCAGGAGTTTTGAAATTGAAAGTCAGCTTTCCGTTGCCGATGTTAAGTCGCTTACCATTGTCCCAAATGTTCAGGCGAAATTTTTAACGGAAAGCAATATCAGTATCCTTGATTATATCGATCAGGATACACAGCTCTGGTTTAAGGATGTAGAGTTTACCCTCGATATTATCAAAGCGGGCTTTAAAAAAGCCGTTGAACTTTGGAAAGCTTTATCCATAACAGATAAAACTCAAAACCCCGAATGGATTGATCCGAAATTTGCCTTTACTGACGAAAAGTTACTGGGCGATCATCTTCAGGATTTTCCTTTGATAGAATTCGGAAAGCAGTTTTTTTATAAAACGGATAACCGTTTTGAGTTTGAAACCAAACCACAGCCATCGTTCAATAAAGATTTCAACCTACTCATTCACAACCTTAAGGAAAATGAAAAAGGAGGCATTGTTAATTTTATTTTTACCGATTCGCCAAAACAGATCGAGCGTTTATATGCCATTTTAGAGGATATTGATAAAACGGCCAAGTTTACGCCAATTAATAGCATGCTGCGCGAGGGTTTTATAGATCCGCAGATCCAGACGGCATTTTATACCGATCATCAGATTTTCGATCGATATTATAAATACAAGCTTAAAAAAGGTTATCAGAAAAGCCAGGCCATTACCCTGAAAGATCTTCGGGAACTAAAATCCGGCGATTACGTTACCCACATTGATCATGGCATCGGCAAATATGCCGGGCTTGAAAAGGTTGAGGTAAATGGCAAAACACAGGAAATGATCCGTTTAATCTATGCAGATAACGACCTGCTTTATGTAAACATCAACTCCTTAAACCGCATTGCGAAATACAGTGGCAAAGAAAGCGGAGTACCCAAGATGAATAAGCTGGGCACCGATGCCTGGGATAAGCTAAAAAAAACTACTAAAAAAAAAGTTAAAGATATCGCCCGGGACCTGATCAAGCTTTATGCTCTGCGCAAAACCCAGGCTGGAACGGCATTTTCACCAGACAGCTATTTACAAACTGAACTGGAGGCTTCTTTTATTTACGAAGATACCCCCGATCAGTTAAAGGCTACCCAGGATGTGAAAAAGGATATGGAATCACCGCATCCAATGGACCGTTTAGTCTGTGGTGATGTTGGCTTCGGAAAAACAGAGATCGCCGTGCGTGCTGCATTTAAAGCGGTAGCAGAAGGCAAACAGGCGGCGATCCTGGTGCCTACAACCATTTTGGCTTTACAGCATTTCAAAACTTTTTCGTCTCGTTTAAAAGATTTCCCGGTTACGGTTGATTATATTAACCGTTTTAAAACCAGTAAACAGATTAAAGATACCCTTGCCGAGGCCGCTGCCGGTAAGGTTGATATATTAATCGGCACACACCGTTTGCTGAGCAAGGATGTAAAGTTTAAGGATCTCGGCATCATGATTATTGATGAAGAGCAGAAATTTGGCGTTACCGCAAAAGAACGGTTAAAAGCCGTTAGGGTAAATGTTGATACTTTAACGCTTACGGCAACTCCTATTCCGAGGACGCTGCATTTTTCTTTAATGGGCGCAAGAGATTTATCCATCATCAGTACCCCTCCGCCAAACCGGCAACCGGTTAGCACCGAATTACATGTTTTTAATGATAAACTGATTCAGGAGGCCGTTCAGTTCGAATTAGACCGTGGCGGACAGGTTTTCTTTATCCATAACCGGGTAAACGACCTGATGCAATTGGGTGGACTGATCCAGAAACTGGTTCCAAAAGCCAGGATTGGGATTGCCCATGGGCAGTTAGATGGCGATCAACTGGAAGATGTAATGCTCGATTTTATTAATGGAGAAAAAGATGTTCTGGTTGCCACAACTATTATAGAAGCGGGTTTAGATATCCCCAATGCCAATACCATCATTATTAACCATGCACACATGTTTGGTTTAAGCGATCTGCACCAGATGCGTGGCCGGGTAGGCAGGAGCAACAAAAAAGCTTTCTGTTATTTACTTTCACCCCCATTATCTACTTTAACTTCTGAAGCCCGGAAGCGTTTAAGCGCCATTGAAGAATTTTCTGACCTGGGAAGCGGATTTAATGTGGCCATGCGGGATTTAGATATCCGTGGAAGTGGAAATTTACTCGGTGCCGAACAGAGTGGTTTTATTGCGGAGATCGGGTTTGAGATGTATCACAAGATATTGGATGAAGCTATTCAGGAATTAAAAGAAGCAGAATTTAAAGGCTTGTTCGAAAATGAACCTGCCCGTCCGTTTGTGGGCTTTACACAAGTAGATACCGATCTGGAATTGTACATTCCGGATGCTTACATCACCAACATTACCGAGCGTTATAACTTATACACAGAGCTTTCCAAACTTAATAACGAGGCTGAACTTGCCGTTTTTGAAAAACATTTGGCCGACCGTTTCGGCCCGGTTCCGCCGCAAGTAAAAACGATGTTAAGTGTGGTACGCTTGCAGTGGCTGGGCAAAAAATTGGGCTTTGAGAAAATTAGCTTCAAGAAAAACAGCTTAAGAGGATATTTCTTAAGTGATAAACAATCTGCTTATTTCGATTCGAATACCTTTACCAAGATTTTAACTTTTGCACAGAACCATCCACGTATGTGTAATTTAAAAGAGGTAAAAAACACCTTAAGGATTGCTTTCGATAACATAAGTACTGTTGAAGAAGCAATCGAAACTTTAGAGCTCATCGACTAAAAACCCAACCCTAAAACTAAATGTTAGATCCAACCTTATTGCTCGATTTAGTGAAAATGCAAATGCCTTACGGAAAATATAAAGGTTATCTGATCTGCAATATCCCTGAAAGTTATTTGCTTTGGTATAAGGATAAAGGCTTCCCCAAGGGTAAATTAGGCGATTTAATGGCTACGATGTTTGAAATACGGGTAAATGGATTAGAATATCTGTTAACGCCATTGAAGAATCAAAATCGGTAATTAAGTTCGGGGGTAAATCTGGTCATCTAATCCCTGCGATTGTCATCCTGAGCGGAGTCGAAGGACCTAAAACGATCGTATTCCTGAACTTGTTTCAGGATCTAATTCATCATTAACGTAATCGATGCTGAAATAAATTCAGCATGACGAATCGGATAAAAATCCCCGCAGATCAAATGATTTTCGCAGAAAAAATCTGCGTTGATCACCGTAATCTGCGGAAAATAAATCTATATCTCACAACCATTCTCATCACAAACTGCATCATCATTTTTATTTAATGAAGTCAGCGTAGTTTTTGGCTGAGTCTCTTTCCATTCCGTAAAACTTTGGGTAAGCGCATCGGTAAATGCCTGAACAGGCTGAGCGCCAGAAACACCGTACTTGCGGTCCATTACAAAATAAGGTACACCCCGGATTCCTAAATTCTGGCTTTCATAAATATCATAACGAACAGCTTCAGCAAACTCATTTCCATTCAAAACCGATTCAGCCTCGTCCTTATCTAAACCAATTTCTACGGCAAGATCTATCAAAACGCTTGTTTCACCGATATTTTTACTGTTTACGAAATGCGCTTCAAACAGTTTTTCTTCGGCTAAATCCTGAAGATTATGTTTTGCCGCCAAATGGATCAAACGGTGTGCATTAAAGGTATTGGCAGGGATATTCGTGTCAAAATCGATACTTAAACCTGCATTCGCAGCCATATCAACCACCTGTTTTGTCATTTGTTTAGCTTGCTCAATGGGCATTCCCTTGCTTCGCGAAAGGTAATCGTAAACGCTTTCGTTATTGGTATTGTGATATTCAGGATTGAGCTGATAGCTCTTCCAATCCACTTCAATTTCGTTTTTGAACGGCAATTTCTCTATCGCCTGCTCAAAATGTCTTTTCCCGATATAGCAAAACGGACACATTACGTCCGACCAGATTTCTACTTTCATAATACAAAATTAAGGTGATTACAGTTGGCTAAAGTAAGGCCAAAGTAAAAAGCCGCTATCGTTAAGGATAGTGGCTTTGATATTATTATAAAATTGTCATCCTGAGCCTGTCGAAGGATAAAACTAGTGCGCTTTTGAGCGTTTCGACAAGCTCAACGTGACAAATTCGAGTAATTATAGATCGGATGATTTGTACAACTGATTAAATATCAGCTTAAAAGTGCCATGCGTTTGTGCCCTGAAAGCAATTTCTGGTCCGAAAGCAAGCAGTTTTCCTTTACCAACCTTCGCTTCGAAGGCCGTTATACCATCTTGCAGGTAAGCCTGCCCCCAGGCCCAGCCGCTGCGCAGCGGTGTGGCATTTTCGAACCACATTAAGAGTTTAATCTTTCCTGCTGCAATAGCGTCGCCTGTGAGCTTAAAAACAGGGCTGTTATCAAAGTATACATCAGCCTCCTTTTCCATGCCCCAATTACTTGGCAAAGTTGTATCTACGCCAACATTTAAAACACTTCCCGGGACATAATATTTTTCAGCTGGCAATCTCTTTTCCTCTCCATTTACGATTTCAACCATTGCATTGCGAACAGGGAGATTTAAATGATAGGCTAAATTGGTACTGCTGCCAATAGTTACAATATTACCTCCAGCTTCTAAGAATTTCTTTAACTCAGGGATCGATTTATCAGCGGTAATCCTGCCCAAACGATTTCTAAATTCTTGAGGGATTTCTTCTGCTTTTGGTCCGAAAGATCTGTTTCCAAATCCTCCGCCCTGTACCGATGGTATGGCACCACCCACAAAAACAATTACATCGTATTTAGATTTTAAGTTCCCGGCATCGATATCCTGCGGATAAATTACTGTTGCATTATAGTGGTATTGCTCCATTAAAAAGCGCACCCACCCTGACGCCATAGAGCCTCCATAGGTATCCCAAAGCGCAATTCTGCCAGCGGAGACTTTAATTTTATTCTTTGGAGCGGATGCACTTTTGAGTTTGATGTTCGCTTTTTCCAGTATCGCTTTCCCCGCTGACGAAACATAAAAATCACCATTTTCAGTCGACCGGTAAACCTCAACCTTGTTTTTCAATAAGTCATTTACTGCGGTATAGGAATCATTTTGTGCCGCACTTAGCACATAAGCCGATCCTGAAGGCAATTTATGCTCAAACTTCAATAAAGCACCGTACGGATTTTTCTCAAACGGACCAGAAAAATCATCTAGAATCCGATCGAATTTCACATCCATTAAATAGGCTAACGTCCATCCGGCAGCGTCGTAGGGCGGAATTGGCGCACCTCCTTCATATTTAAAATCATTTGGGTGATCCTGAGGCTCGAACATATCCAAAACATGCGGACGGAAAGCCTGATCGGTTTTTACGACATAACTTCCGGCAGGATAATTTTTCCCTGCAACGGCAAATGAAGCTGTTGCTTTTTGAACCACAATACCCGTTCTGATCAAAGCGTTTAAAAATTTAACAGCAGAGTTAAAATCCGGCTGATCGGCACTTAAAATGTATCCGCGGGGATCTCTGTTCGCCGGAGCCTTCATCACCGTATCAAAAGCTTTCATACTGATCTGCCTCCTTGGCCCAAAATCTGCATCTCCTCCGGCAATTGGTGCACCTTTTTCACCTTTAGCAGCGTTATTAATGGCTTCTATTTTTTTAGGAGAAAAAGACCAGGTATCTTTTTTACCACGTTCTATCGAATTTCTGCCCATCTGGTAAATGTTGTACAACAATTCGTCGCGATAACGTTGTGCATAGTTTAAAACGGCATAGTTTAACGATACCGAATAGTCGATCGAGTTTTTAAAATACCACTTCCTCGGGGTAATCGGGTTTGGTGAATCGCCGTTAGGCAATAATCTCGAAGGAACTAACGGAATTTCGGAAGGTGTAGGGTTCCCGATAATTTCGGTCAGGAGCCCAATCATATTATGAAAATAAGTAGTGGTTCTTAAACCGCCATTGTACCAGGTAGAGTAAACCGATCCTCCACGTTGAGTATAACCAGGTTTGTTTTCTACATTCATGCGGTTGTGCATGGCCGCACCAACGGCATCTAAACTGGTTAATAATGTTGGGTCAAAAACATAATTGAAAGGATCGCGGTAGGGAGGCCCGGCAACAACGGTTCCTGCCGGGCCAGCCTGATGATGGTTATACATAATCTGCGGAATCCATTCTACAAAAAGCTGACGGCCGATATTCTGCGTTTCTTTAAGGTTTAACATAAAGAAATCGCGATTGTTATCATGACCTGCATATTTTTCATACAAAACAGGCAAACCTGAGGTTGTTCTTTTCTTTGGGTCTTTCTCCCTCATGTACCAATTGCCCACCAGTTCTTGCCCATCAGGGTTGGCATGGGTAAACAAAATGATTACGTTATCCAAAATGCGCAGGGTTTCAGGGTCTTTTCTGGAGGCAAACTCATAAGCGGTTTCGATCAGCTGATGTGCACCCACCACCTCGTTGGCATGCAGGCCACCATCAATCCAAACTACTGCTTTACCTTCCTGGGCCAATGCTTTTGCCTGCTCCGCTGTAATTTCTGCGTGTGCCAGCTGTTGCGAAATTTCCTTGTAACGATCTAATTTCTTGAGGTTTTCTGGCGAAGAAACGATTAACATGTATTGACTTCTGCCTTCTTCGGTTTTGCCAATATCAACCAGTTTAATGCGGTCAGAACTTGCCGCGAGTTTCTTAAAATAAGCTTCTGTCTGGGTATAATTGGCCAATTGGTAATCGTCGCCAATGTCGAAACCAAAATGCGATTTTGGCGTTGGTACATCCTGCGCCAGCACTGCACAGCTATTTACCATTAAAAAAGCAACACAAAGCCTTTTAAAGTAGATTTTTATCATAATAGTTTAGTTAGGTAATCAAATATAATAGAGAATAAGCGCCAAAAACAGCTTGCTGTAAATTTGTTACAAGTAATTCTATGAGCATAATGTTAACCACAGATAAAAAGGATACACACAGATATAGGTATTTGTATATGCTCAACCTAATTTATTAAAATGTTCTGAGGCACCATGCTGGCTTGCTTTGAAAAAATGAACAGGTTATACCGAAGAACGTGGTCAATCCCAAGTGGCGGAAGAATCAAAAAAACAGCTGCAGAACAGCAAAAACAGCACGACCTAACCTGAAGCGAAGTGGTTTTGTGTTCAAAAACGATAGTTCAAAAGCTATAAAGGAATTGAACACAAAACAAAGTGCCGCTGTTTTTTGATGAGCGTGAGACAGTGAGAAGCCACATTGCTGGATTGACAAAGCGCTTTGGGTACTTTGGCGCGTCAAAGTACCATGCCTCCGTGGCATAGAGCGGAAAAATAATTTATCATATATAACATAGTCATCTAACTAATGGGCGCTTGTATGGGAGTGATAAAATCAATGCTTACAAAAATACCTTAATCTTTAAATCCTAATCCATACATTTGTCCTGATGTAAGTTCTTAACTTTATTTTTCATCAACCGATACAGGTTCCCGGAATTACAACCGGGATTAATAGGGAATCGTGTGCAAATCACGAGCTGTCGCGCAACTGTAAATTCTGTCTTTAAAAAGACAACGGTCTTATCATTCATGCCACTGTGCCGTTTACCAGTATGGGAAGGCGATAAGATCGGGAATAAGTCAGGAGACCTGCCTATATTGAATTGACGGTGCTTTCGCGTTATAAAGTAATTGGTCAGGTCTGATTGTACACGGTAAAATTAATCATTTTATATGCTTGCTTTAAGCTTTTTGCTGATGAGTAGGCTGCTTGTGCGCGAACCTTTCCTTTTTATTTTTAACAGAAAACATTATAAAATATTGCTATGAGCTTTTAAACGATTTATTTACTTAATCTTTAAAAGAGATGCTAACGCAAAATCTGGGCTATCCGCGAATAGGTAGCCAAAGGGAATTAAAGAAAATCTGCGAAAATTACTGGGCAGATAAAACTGGGTACAAAAATGTGCTTCAGGTGGGAAAAAACATTCGCCACGAAAACTGGAACCTTCAAAAAGAAGCTGGAATTGATGTCATTCCTTCGAACGACTTTTCTTTTTATGATCATGTGCTTGATCATTCTTTAACTTTTGGGGCCATCCCGAAAAGGTACAACGAGGTGATCCTGAAAAAAGGAAATTCAGAGCTTGATCTCTATTTTGCTATGGCAAGAGGTTATCAAAAAGAGGGATTAGATGTAGTAGCGATGGAAATGACCAAATGGTTTGATACCAATTACCATTACATCGTTCCTGAATTTTACAAAGACCAGCCTTTTAAACTTTTCTCTACCAAAATTATCGATGAGTTTTACGAGGCAAAACAATTGGGCATTACTACAAAACCTGTTTTAATCGGCCCGGTTTCTTACCTTTTATTGGGAAAAGAAAAAGAAGCCGGCTTTGAAAAGATCGACCTGATCAAAAATCTCCTTCCGGTTTATATCGAGATTTTATCGCGCTTAGATGCTTTGGATGTAGAATATATCCAGTTTGATGAACCTTTTTTGACTTTAGACCTTACCGAAAAAGACAAGAAAGCTTACGAATATGCCTATAAAGAGATCAGAAAAGCTTTTCCTGGGTTAAAAATTGTTTTGGCTACCTATTTTGAAGGCTTGGGTAATAATTTAGCACTAACTACCTCATTACCGGTCAATGTTTTACATATCGACCTGGTACGTGCTGAGGGTCAATTGACGGATATTTTAGCTTCGTTAAAGGAAGATACCACTCTTTCGTTAGGTTTGGTAGACGGAAGAAACATCTGGAAAAATGATTTCGAAAAATCCGTTTCAATCATTAATCAAGTTGTAGAAAAAAGAGGCCCGGATAAAGTATGGATCGCCCCATCCTGTTCCTTAATCCACTCACCAGTTGATTTAGACAATGAAACCAATGAGCAAAATCTTTCGGCTGAAATTAAACAGTGGCTGGCTTATGCGAA
Source organism: Pedobacter sp. AK013 (assembly GCF_014205835.1). GTDB lineage: Bacteria > Bacteroidota > Bacteroidia > Sphingobacteriales > Sphingobacteriaceae > Pedobacter. Next base: position 48,402 of record NZ_JACHCQ010000013.1, read on the forward strand.
ACAAAAAATTGCGGAGGTAGCTACCTTAAAAAAGCTGATCACCAACGAAAGCCCTGCATCTACCCTGCAAAAACTTGAGGAAAATAAGATCGCGATTGCTAACCGTAAAGTTTCTAAAATCATCCATAATCCTGAAGTTAAACAACGTGTTTTAGGATTAAAAGAGCAGGATGCAGAACGGTTAAGTCCATTTCCGAGCAGAAAAATTAAACAACAGGAACTCAATCTGCCAAATTACGCCACTACTACCATCGGATCGTTTCCGCAAACTGCAGAAGTAAGAAGTTGGAGAGCAAAGCTTAAAAACGGAACTTTTACCATTGAAGAATATAATGACCTCATTGCAAAAGAAACCGCAAAAGCCGTAAACTGGCAGGAAGAAATCGATCTGGATGTTTTGGTTCATGGCGAATTTGAGCGTAACGATATGGTTGAATACTTCGGTGAGCAGCTAGATGGTTTTGCTTTCTCCAAAAATGGCTGGGTACAGAGTTATGGCTCACGCTGTGTAAAACCACCGATCATTTTTGGTGATGTTTCGCGTCCGAAACCCATGACTGTAAAGTGGACCGCCTATGCACAATCGCTTACCTCAAAATACATGAAGGGCATGTTAACAGGACCGGTAACGATTTTACAATGGTCGTTCGTACGCAATGATCAACCACGATCAGAAACCTGTACTCAAATTGCCCTGGCTATCCGCGATGAGGTTTGTGATCTGGAAAATGCAGGTATAAAAATCATTCAGATTGATGAACCAGCCATTAGAGAAGGTTTACCCTTGCGCAAAGCTGATTGGCAAAACTATTTGAACTGGGCGGTTAAAGCCTTTAAAATTTCGGCAAGTGGTGTGAAAGACGACACGCAGATCCACACGCACATGTGCTACTCGGAGTTTAACGATATCATCCAAAACATTGCCGATATGGATGCAGATGTAATCACCATCGAAACTTCACGTTCGCAGATGGAATTATTAGACGCATTTGCCGATTTTAAATATCCAAACGAAATTGGCCCGGGTGTATACGATATTCACTCTCCAAGGGTGCCTAAGCGGGAGGAAATGGTTCAGCTACTCAAAAAAGCAAAAGCTGTTATTCCCTCCGGGCAACTCTGGGTAAACCCTGATTGTGGTTTAAAAACCCGCGGATGGGATGAAACCAAAAAGGCACTAATAGAAATGGTCGAAGCCGCAAAAGAAATGCGTAAAGCCGAAGAGGTACTTGCTGCAGATCTTCAGGTGAATTAATTTTAATTTTGTCATAGAGAAAACCAATACTATTAAATTAAGAATTCGATTGTTGTCAGTCTGAGCTTGTCGAAGACCCTTATCGTGAAATAACTAAAAAGATTGTCCTTCGACAAGCTCAGGATGACATCTTTTTAGTTATTTCACTACTTAATAGCATTACCAAAATTACTGAGAGCACATTTTTTTACATTTTCAGTATCCATTTCTCAAGGGCAAATCTTTTACTTTGGCAATTTTCTACTAAAAATAACCAGAAAGCTGCCAAAGCTTTTTACAGCACCTATATTTAACCCATGACCCTAGAAGAAAGAATAGAAAATTCTAAAACCAGCATTTTTAAAGCCGTTTTCCCCAATACAACCAATCATTATGATACCCTTTTCGGCGGAACAGCCATGCATTTAATGGATGAGGTTGCTTTTATTACTGCAACGCGCTTTAGCCGCCAGATTATGGTTACTGTAAGCAGCGACAGGATAGATTTTAAAAAACCAATCCCCGCAGGTACAATTGTAGAGCTTATCGGCAAGGTTAACCATGTAGGGAATACCAGTTTAAAGGTTAATGTAGAAATTTATATCGAGCAGATGTATGCCGAAGGAAGAGAATTGGCCGTACATGGCGATTTTACCTTTGTGGCCATTGATGAAAATAAAAAACCTGTTCAGGTGATTAAATAATCATATAAGCTTTGGCCAAAAAGATGTAAAAATCATAACGCCTAAATCTTTAAATTTGATTATGGAACAGCAACTTTCCGAAGAAGACTTAAAAAATATTGCCAAACAATTGGCTTGTCCTGAAGGCGAACACGGCATTAAAACAGGTGAAATGATGCATGCCAATAATATCGGCATGACTACTTCTGCAATTGCAGCATTAGACCTTAAAAATAATGAAACTGTTTTAGAAATCGGCCATGGTAACGGCGGGCATATTGCCCAACTCTTATCAAAAGCCGAAAACCTCCATTATTTCGGTGCTGATATTTCTGCAACCATTATTGCCGAGGCCGAAAAGATCAATCAGGATTTCATAACAAAAGGAAAGGTTCACCTTCAGCTAACAGATGGCATTACATTGCCATTTGAGGATGGTCTATTTGATAAAATTTTTACAGTTAATACGATATACTTTTGGACAAATCCAAGCGAATACCTCAACGAAATTAAGCGGATATTAAAACCTAAGGGAACTTTGGCTATATGTTTTGCCGATAAAACTTTCATGCAAAACCTGCCTTTTACGCCTTATGGTTTTACACTTTACAATATAGAAACCGTAACAGAACGATTAGAAAAAGCGGGGTTTGCCATTAAAAATACGCTTAAAAAAATAGAGCAGATACAAAGTAAAACCGGCGAACAGATAGAACGAGAATATTACGTTGTAACGGCTACTGCTTAAGAAACAACATCATAATCCTCTTGTGCGTTCGTGTCTTTGTGGCTAAACGATTAATATAAAATCAAATACAGATAAGCATAAACTACTGGAGCAGACAATAACAATCCATCAAAACGATCTAACAAACCACCATGTCCCGGTAATAAACCACCACTATCTTTCGTATCCAAACTGCGTTTAAGCATCGATTCTACTAAATCGCCCAGTGTACCAAAACTAGCAATCAATACAGCCATACCGATCCAAACCCAGGCTGGACTTTCGGTAAACAGAAATGATAAACCAAAAGCGACCAAAACACTGGTGAACATGCCTCCGAAAAATCCTTCCCAGCTTTTCTTTGGCGAGTGGCGTTCGAACAACTTACGTTTACCGTATTTTACACCAAAAAGGTAAGCGCCTGTATCGTTTGCCCAAAGCATCAGTAAAAATGCCAGGGGAAGATGAAAGTTATATTCGTTCCAGTTTTTCAAAAAACCCAGGGCATGAAAAAAACAGAAAGGAATAGTTACATACACGAAACCAACAAAGGTGTACGAGATGTTGGCGAATGGAATTTTGTTCTTTTTATATAGCTCAGTAATAAAAACCGAGAAAATTAGCGGAATACAAAGCAGCAAATACTTCACATCATATTTGAGGTAGTGTAAGCCAGCCGCCATCAAAAATATTAATGAACCGGCTACCAAACCGATATTACGGTGTGGTCTTATTCCGGAGTTTTTAATCAGCTTGTAAAATTCAAACAATGCCAAAACACTTAAAACAAGATAAAAGATGGTAAAAGTGTAGCTCCCCAGAAGGATAGAGCCAAGCATTACAATGGTAAAAAAGAAAGCGGTTATTGCCCTGGTTTTCATTTAAGGTAAGCGATAAAGGGTGTAAGGTTTAAGATCATTTCTACTATTCAATTTCGTTTTCTACAATGTATTCTATGGCTTTATCGAAATCTACCTTATTCACCAAAACATTTATTTCGCCAATATTATATGCCGAGAGCTGTTTATTTATCGTTACTGCCAGAATTCCGGCTTCTGTTAATCCCTGTTTTAATACCTCGGCCGCAAAGGCATCGCTGGTGGTATATACTTTAACCCAATTTTCGCTCACGTGCTGCGTTATCTTTAAAAATTTTAAACAAAGCTATGGTAATTATTGCACTAATTAAATAGCCATACCATGGAAAACCGATCGGTTCATCCGCTTTATCAAGTGGCATATGGTGTTTTTGCATATAAAAAGCGGCACAAACTGCATAGGCATTGTTTATAAAGTGCGCGAGCATGGCATACCAGATGCTTCCGCTATAATAGTATAAATAGCCAAAACCCGCACCCAATAACATACGTGGCACAAAACCATAAAACTGAACATGGATAGCACTGAAAATAATCGCAGATAGCCAAATCGCAACATGGGGATTTTCAAAAGCCCTGTTTAACGATCGCTGTACCCCTCCACGGAACATCAACTCTTCGCCAATTGCAGGTATAACAGCAATCATGAGGAGGTTTACAATAAAATCGAAATTACTGCGTACGGTGATCAATTGAATTGTTATTTTCATTGCAATAGCCTCCTTTTCCTTCATCCACTGTTCTATCTTATGCAAAAAATCAGGCAAAACCATTTTTTGGTTCCATATCACGGTCCATTCCATAAATGGCATACTCAATATCATAATAGCGAGAACGAGCACAACCAATAAGAATTTTGGCTGTCTGAAAAGATAAAATTCTGTTACTTTCTTTCTTTCTGTTAAGGCCAGGGCAATTGGTGGTAAAATAAATGTTCCGATCGAACTTAGTATTTGTATCACTTTAAAACCTCCAATATACTTAGGGTCGCCTGCCAAGAGTAGATCTAAATTACTTACTATCCCCAAGCCATATATCATTAAAACGATAGCAACAGCCAGAAGTCCAAACACAAGTCCGCCTGCAACTGCGTAAAATAAAAGTAAAAGTAATTGTAAGAAAGGATTGATTTCCTCCTTGTTAGGTGTTACAAAATTCATTATTTGTACCTTTGTATGTTTTTATTAATCGTTGAAGATAGAAAATGTCTGTTAAGATAGGAAATATAGATTTAGGTGAGTTCCCGTTATTACTGGCTCCAATGGAAGATGTAAGCGATCCGCCGTTCCGTTATGTGTGCAAAAAAAACGGGGCCGATATGATGTACACTGAATTTATTTCTTCGGAGGGTTTGATCCGCGATGCTGCAAAAAGCATACAAAAGCTTGATATTTTCGAATACGAAAGGCCAATTGGCATCCAGATTTTTGGTGGCGATATCGATCACATGCGCGAAGCCTCAGAAATTGCTTCTGCAGCAGGGCCCGACCTGGTTGACATTAATTATGGCTGTCCGGTTAAAAACGTAGTGTGTAAAGGTGCAGGCTCCAGCCTGTTACAGGATATCGATAAAATGGTAAAAATGACAGAAGCCGTAGTTAAAGCTTCACATTTGCCTGTTACCGTTAAAACCCGCCTTGGTTGGGATGATAATACCAAAAATGTTTACGAAGTGGCCGAGCGGCTTCAGGACGTAGGCATTCAGGCACTTACCATTCATGGCAGAACAAGAGCACAGTTATATAAAGGCGAGGCCGACTGGTCACTTATCCGGGAGATTAAACGCAATCCACGCATTAAAATACCGATTTTTGGAAACGGTGATGTAGATAGCCCCGAAAAAGCAGCCAACTGGCGCATGGAATACGAGGTAGATGGCATTATGATCGGTCGTGCTGCCATTGGTTATCCCTGGATTTTCCGCGAAGTAAAACACTTTTTTAAAACGGGTGAACACCTTGCCGGACCAACTATTGAAGAACGTATTGAAGTTTGCCGTACACATTTAGATAAATCGCTTGAATGGAAAGGCCCTAAAACCGGAATTTTCGAAATGCGCCGCCATTATGCAAACTATTTTAAAGGCCTGCCAGATTTTAAACCTTACCGTATGCGGTTGGTGGCCGAGCCAGATATTAACAACATTTACAGCATTTTAGAAGAAGTGGCAGAGAAATTTGCCGACTATGATGCCACTAAAGTACTGGCTTGATTTTTGAAAGCTTTTTTATACATTAGTAAATCATCATGGTTACAGCTATTACAGACGGAGTTAAAGTTTCAGTAGAAACAGTATACCAGCCAGAATATTCAAATCCGGCCAACGAACATTATATGTTCGCTTATCGCGTAGAAATTTCTAATCTTTCTGATTATGCTGTGCAATTGATGCGCCGCCAATGGTTTATTTTCGATTCGAACAGTAGCAAAAGAGAGGTAGAAGGCGAGGGTGTGGTTGGTTTACAACCCATTATCCAGCCTGGCGAAACACATGTATATGTTTCTGGCTGTAATCTGAAAACCGATATGGGCAGCATGAAAGGTGCGTATTTAATGAAACGCGACATTGATGGATCTGAGTTCGAGGTTGATATTCCAGAGTTTCAGTTAATCGCGCCTTACAAACTGAATTAATTCTTTGAAAAATCGTCATTTCGACTGAAGTGAAACGAAATGGAGAAATCTCTGAAGCAAATTAAGTCTATATGTGCCTCAACAATGCTGTAAACAGCAACCAATCTCTTTTATCTATTCTTTAGAAAAGCAATTGCAGCATTCCATTTTAGTGTTAGTCCTGCTTTTTGTTTCAAGTCCTCGCTGCGCTGTGGGCTTTTCACGTCAATCAGGTTTAAAAAGCAGTGACATTGCAATTAAAGGTTAACTCATCATATAGGTAAAATCCTTTTTCTGCACCCGGCAACCTCAAATAGTACAACTAACCTACCTATCTAAACCCGATAGGAGCGAACACGAAGTAAAGCGGATAGCGGGACTGCATCAAACCGAAAAGCTTCCAAACCTGCTTTCCAAAAAAGAGAAAATAATTATTCTATTTTCCAAACCGATACAAACCAAAAACGGCCAGGATTAACCCGGCCGCTCTGTGTTTTTCATATTTAGATATCTCTTTAATCTCTGCTTCTTCCAAAAAGCATTGATGCATAATACAATAAGTTGGCTAATGCACCAACAGCTGCTACCACATAAGTCATGGCTGCCCACCAAAGTGCATCTTTAGCCTGTGCATTTTCTTCTTGCGTTTGCATTACACCATTATTGTTTTTTAGCCAGGCCAATGCGCGGTTACTGGCATCAAATTCGACTGGTAGGGTAATGATACTAAATATGGTTACCAGTGCTAAACCTACCACACCAATTGCCAAAACAATTGGATTTCCGGTAAAGCCTATTAACAATACACCAATTAATAATACCCATTGTAAAAGATTAGATGATATACTTACCACCGGAACCATGCTGCTTCTTAACTGTAACCAGTTATACGATTTCGCCTGTTGCACGGCATGGCCACATTCGTGTGCCGCTACGGCTGCTGCTGCTACGCTTCGGCTATAATATACATCTGTACTTAAATTAACGGTTTTATCTGATGGATTGTAATGATCTGTTAGTTGTCCTTCGGTACTCATCACCTTCACGTCGTATATCCCATTATCATGTAGCATTCTTTCTGCCACCTCTTTGCCCGATAAACCTGAGCTAAGTTGCATTTCGGCATACTTAGAAAATTTATTTCTAAACCGCCATTGTACAAACATGCTCAGCAGTAATACCGGGATGATTAATATTAAATAAACTCCCATTTTCTTCTGTATGTTTTTCGTGTAACACATATCAAAAAGCGTTCCCATATTATTTGACTGTTAAAAAATGCTACATTTATACTATGCCAACAGCGTTTTCATATTGGGAGAAGGAGTCGTTTTTTACTTACGATATCATTATTATCGGCAGTGGAATTGTGGGTTTAAATGCTGCCATCCGGCTTATAAAAACTGCTCCGGCTTTAAAAATTGCCATACTCGAAAGGGGCTTTTTACCAACAGGTGCCAGCACCAAAAATGCGGGTTTTGCATGCTTCGGAAGCATTTCTGAACTCATTGAGCAAGAAGAATGTGCCGGCTTGGATGGTCTGGCACTAATTATAGAAAAGCGCTGGAAGGGCCTACTTAAACTACGCAATTTATTAAGCGATAAAACCATTGATTACCAATGTTTAGGCGGGTACGAATTATTTAAAAATGATGAGGTTTTTCTGGCCGACACATGTGTATCCAAAATTGAACATTATAACCGTCTCATTAACGATATTGTTGGTGCCAATGCTTTTGCCCTTGCCAATAATAAAATTAGTTTATTTGGCTTTGAAGGTATCGGCACATTAATCGAAAACCGCTACGAAGCACAGATTGACAGTGGTAAAATGATGTTTGCTTTAATTCAATATGCGCAAAAACTCGGCATTAGTATATTTAATAATTGTGCGGTAGATCAGATCCGGGAAGAAAACAGGGGTACACAACTGGTAACCAAAAACGGACACTTTTTTTGTAAACAGTTAATTGTAACCACCAATGCTTTTGTAAAAGATTTATTCCCAGCTATTGACGTTAGTCCCGGCCGTGGTCAGGTTTTAATCACCAAACCCATTAAAGAACTAAAAATAGCAGGTACTTTCCATTACAATAAAGGTTATTATTACTTTAGAAATATAAATAACAGAGTTTTATTAGGTGGTGGCAGAAATATCGATTTTAAAGCCGAAGAAACCACCAAATTTGGCCAAACAGAGGCCGTTCAGCTAGCGTTAGAAGATTTATTAAAAAACGTAATCCTCCCTAAAGTAAATTATGAAATCGATTACCGCTGGAGCGGCATTATGGCTTTTGGAAAAAATCTGGAACCACTTATAGAAGAGATTAAGCCAAATATTTTTTGCGCCACCAGGTGTAACGGCATGGGTATAGCAATTGGTGCACAAACAGGAGAAGATGTGGCGAATCTGCTGCTGAAAAGCTTATAGTTTTTTTACCACAAAGAACACAGAGAAAAAACAACCACGCACGTTGAGTTCACTGAGTTGGTTTTAATTTAAAAGATCCTTCTAACGGTTACGTCATCTCGACTGAAGCACAGTCCCGACGTTAAGTCGGGAGAGAGATCTGTAAAATAGATTTAGCTTCGCTGAGCACTTCGTGGTTCTCGACTTCGTTGCACCCGATAGCTATCGGGTTCGCTCGAAATGACGATTTGTGGAATAACTCCTATCAGTTATTTAAACACAATCGTCTTATTCCCACTCACAAAAACGCGGTCTTCGAAAATAAGCTCCAGGGCTTCTAACAATACTTTTTTCTCTATTTCTTTGCCTGCCCGAACCATTTCCTTCACGCCAAAATTATGATCAATATGATTAGTATGCTGCGTAATAATCGGGCCTTCATCCAGGTTATCAGTAACAAAATGGGCAGTAGCACCAATAATTTTCACCCCACGTTCAAAAGCCTGGCGATAGGGGTTGGCACCTATAAAGGCCGGTAAAAAGGAATGATGGATATTAATAATTTTTCCTGCATAATCTTTTACAAAATCAGCAGAGAGGATTCGCATAAATTTAGCCAAAACTAAATAATCTACCTCAAACCGGTTTATAATCGCTTTAACTTCAGCCTCAAATTCACTTTTATCCTTATTGGTATGATCAACGTAAAAATAAGGAATACCCAATTTTTCGGTAAAATCTCTCAGGCTTTCATAGTTGCCTATTACACATTGTACATTGGCCCCTAAGGTTTTAAATTGGTTTTTGATCAGTATTTCTGCCAGGCAATGGTACTCCTTGGTCACCAAAACAGCAATCTGTTTTTCCTGTTGGGTAATTAAATTTACCGCTGCTGCATTTGGCAGGTTTTCTAAAAGTTTTTCCTTTAATTTTTCAGCATCCCCCAGATTTCCGGTACAGGCAATACGGGTAAAAAACGATTTATTCGCTTCGTCTACAAACTCGCGCATGGCAACAATATTCAATTGATGTGCAGCCAGTACACGGGTAATATTTGTAACTAAACCAACTTGATCGGGACAGGATATGAGGACTGTTAATGCGTTCATTTATAAAATACTAATGCCCAATTATAAAAATTTTTTTCCGTTATTTTCTGTTCATAATAACTAAAATTTTTTGGTATATCTATTTTAAATCTTCATTTTTGCTAAAATTTTTATCATTATGGAGATTGTGGGTATTGCTTTACTAATCGTTATTTTAATAGTCCTGGTTATTTTATTATTGAAGAAACCGCAGGCTGCTCTTTCTATTATCTCGGTAGAAGACTTCGAAAGAGCAAAAAGTGAAAATGAATCATTAAAAATCAGCCTGGCCAAAGCTGATGAACGTGTTTCTAATTTATCTGCCGAAAAAGAGCACATTACCACCTTACTTAAACAAGAGCAGCAACGCCTAATTGATGAATTACAGACGGAGCGCGACCAGCTTGCTGATGCCAACAGAGCGTTGGAAAGTACCAGGTCTTTTTACCTGGCCGAAAAAGAAAAACTTGCTGAACAAAAGCTAAGTTTTGAGCAGTCGCAAGAAAAATTAAACAAAGACTTTGAGTTAATTGCCAATAAAATACTGGAAGAAAAATCGAGCAGATTTATTGAACAGAACCGGACTAATCTGGATATCATCTTAAATCCTTTGAAAGAAAATATTAAAGCTTTTGAAGATAAAGTAGAAAAGGTTTACAAAGCCGAATCAGATGAAAGAAATACATTGAAAGGTGTAATTTCGCTATTAATGGATCAAAGTAAACAGATTCAGGAAGATGCCAACAATTTAACCAAAGCTTTAAAAGGCGATAGCAAAAAGCAGGGAAATTGGGGGGAAGTGATTTTGGAAAAGGTTTTGGAACGCTCGGGTTTAGTGCGCGATCAGGAATACCGCATTCAAGCCTCGCATATATCCGCCGAAGGCGGTCGGTACCAGCCCGATGTGGTAATTGACCTACCAGATAATAAACATCTTGTGGTCGACGCTAAAGTATCGTTGGTTGCTTATGAGCGTTCGGTATCTGCAGAAACGGATGAAGAGCGTGAAGGCTACGTAAAACAGCATCTCGCCTCAATCAAGAATCACATATTAGAGCTCTCTTCTAAAAACTACCAGGATTTATATAAAATAAATTCTCCTGACTTTGTTTTATTGTTTGTTCCGATCGAATCTTCTTTCAGTATTGCCGTACAAAAAGATGCCGAACTTTTCAATTTTGCATGGGATAGAAGAGTAGTAATTGTGAGTCCTTCAACCTTACTAGCTACCTTGCGTACCATTGCCAGCATGTGGAAACAGGAACGCCAAAACCGGAATGTAATGGAAATTGCCCGTTTAAGTGGAAGCATGTACGATAAGTTTGTAGGTTTTGTTGCTGACATGGAAAACATTGGTAAACACATCAAAAACGGACAGGATGCTTACGATAAAGCCATAAATAAACTATCAGTCGGCACGGGAAATTTAACCAACACTTCAGAAAAGATTAAAAAACTGGGTGCAAAAACCACCAAACAGATTGATATAAAATATTTGGATGCCAATGAGGATTAGTGTTTAAAGAGGTTTTTAAAATTTTGAAGTGAAGCCCCCGATTTTTAGAAAAGGTATTACTTAAAAAGTGATTGCAAAAACTTGTAAAGTTAGTGATTTTTTGTGAGACCCTTTGAACGATTTTTTATTTCTCAGTGAATACAGTAGTTGTTTTGATTGTTGGTAGCTACTAATATAGCCGACTAAAAATAAAAAAGTCGATCTTGCTAGAATACTTCATTTTTCTTAGCAAGGTCGACTGCAAAGTAAAATCGTCATCTCGACTGAAACGCAGTGGAATGGAGAGATCTGCCTACAAAGATTTCTCGACTACGTTGCACTTCGCTCGAAATGACGACCTATTTTTATTTCTTAAAAGCATTCCAGCCCTGGGCTTTCAGCTCGTGTACTTTTTCTGATTTTGAAACCATTTTACAGCCCGAGTTTTTATCAGTAACATGGCCGATCACTGTGATATCTACATCATGTTTCAGTTTTTTATAATCTTCCTGGCTAATGGTAAACAATAACTCATAATCTTCTCCACCACTCAAAGCACAAACCGTTGGATCTAAACCTAATTCACGGGCGGTTTCATAAGTCATTGGATCTAAAGGTATTTTCTCTTCATAAATGGTTATTCCTTTATCAGATTGTTCTGCCAAATGCAAAATTTCGGAAGCTAAACCATCCGAAACATCAATCATAGAAGTTGGTTTAATATTCATTTCATCTAAAAGCGCAACAATATCCATCCTTGCTTCTGGTTTCAATTGCCTTTCAATGATATAATCCTTACCTTCTAAATCTGGTTGGATCTGTGGGTTTTCCAGATAAATTAATTTCTCTCTTTCCAAAATCTGCAGGCCTAAATAAGCACCACCCAAATCGCCCGAAACACATAATAAATCATGTTCTTGAGCACCATTTCTGTACACTACTTTATCGGCATCGGCATAACCAATACTGGTAATACTAATCACCAAACCCTGCTTGCTTGATGAAGTATCTCCACCAATTAAATCGATGTTGTATTTGTTGCAGGCCAGTTCAATTCCTTTATAAATTTCTTCAACAGCTTCTAAAGGGAATTTGCTCGACAAACCCAGCGAAACTGTAATCTGACTTGCTTTCCCGTTCATGGCATAAATGTCACTCAAATTTACCTGAACAGCTTTGTAACCTAGGTGCATTAAAGGCACATAAGCCAAATCAAAGTGAATCCCTTCCAACAATAAATCGGTCGAAATTAAGATCTGCTTTCCTTTAGCATCTAAAACAGCAGCATCATCGCCAACACCTTTTACCGAATAATCGTTTTTAATTTTAAAATTAGTAGTGAGGTGTTTAATCAACCCAAATTCACCTAATTCATTAATATCTGTACGCTCTTTATTTTCAAACATATGCAATAGTTAGGGGCGAAGCCCCAGATTTTTATTTTTTAAAATCAACTGTCATTCTGAGCATAGCGAAGAATCTTTAACTACACCAGCTGGTATTTCATAGCTAACAGATCCTTCCTGCGTCAGGATGACAAATTATTATTCTCCATCCAATTTTTACCTTCCGTAAACCTGGCAATTAACATGGCCGCTACATTATCGCCAGTTGCATTTAACAAAGTAGCCATCGGATCAACCAAAGTTCCTATAATCATAGCTGGCGGTAGCGCTTCAGGTGGCAATTGGTAAGCCGAAATCATTAATAACTCGCCAATATAACCTCCATTTGGTATTCCTCCCTCCACTATACTCACTAAAATAGTAATGCCTAAGGCCAAAATAATGGTATCAACATGTACTAAATCCTTTCCAAAAATGGCAAAAACAACCGCAATTTTAACAATAGAACTGATACTCGAACCATCCTTATGCAAGGTTGAACCTAATGGAATGGTCACGTTGGTAATGTAATCGGGTACGCCCATTTTTCGCGCGCCATCTAAATTTGCAGGAATGGTGGCAATACTGCTACAGGTTCCGATTGAAGTTAAAGACGGCACAATGTTATTTTTCCAAAATACTTTTATTGCTTTAAACCCACCTGCAACAAAAGCATATAAGGTAAAAAAAACGATAAAATAAAATGCGCCTACACCGTAGTACAAACCTAAAGCTTTTGCATAGGTTCCGAAAAGCTGTGGACCGAAAACCCCAACCTGATAGGCAAAATATGCACCTAAACCAATCGGTCCTAGTTTCATAATCAAAATGATGAGTTTTTTCATCACTTCATTACCCGAAACCAAGAAGTTCTTGAATCCATCGCCTTCTTTACCAGCATATAGCGTAGAAAAACCAACCAGTACCGAAAAAATAATTAGTGCAAGCATGTTTTTTCTGCTCCCGATCTCGAAAAATTCTCCAACGGTTAAAAGTTGGGTCATTTGTTCGCCAAACGACTGTATTTTTTCAGGTTCAGTTGGTAAAGGCGCATTTCCTAATTGCTGATGAATCGGAAAAACCCATGTAGCTACCAAGGTTAAAACCGCAGAAATGAGTATGGTAGAAAGAAAAACCAAAACCATAATGGTTAATAATCTTCCTAACTTTTTGGTTCTGTCTATATTCGCAATTGCTGATGAAACCGCAAAAAATACCAATGGAATAACTGCAGTAAACAACAGGTTTAAAAATATATCTCCTAACGGCTTTATACTTTCAACGTTTTTCCCAAAAATTAAGCCTACAATACTTCCAACAGTTATTCCTGCCAAAAGCCATAATAAGCCCGAGTAATTTTTAAGAATGTTGTTTTTTTTCATAAATATTTAAATAAACCTTACAGGTTTTAAAAACCTGTAAGGTTTGATCTATTTTATAACCCCAGCTCCGCTGAAATATCCAGCATTCTTTGAATCGGTTTACGGGCAAGCTCAATAATATGCTCAGGTACAGTTACTTCTGGCAAACCATTTTTAATACATAAATATAGTTTTTCTAAAGTATTTCTTTTCATGTATGGGCAATCGTTACAAGCACAGCTGTTATTCGGCGGTGCCGGAATAAATGTTTTTGTTGGATTTGCCTTCTCCATCTGGTGGATAATGCCACTTTCGGTTGCTACAATAAATTCCGTTGCCGGGTTGGTAATGGTATATTTTAAAAGTCCGGTTGTTGAACCGATATAATCGGCCATTTTCAAAACCACTTCTTCACATTCCGGGTGTGCAATAAACTTAGCATTCGGATGGCGTTCTTTTAGCTTTGTAATTTTCTCCTGCGAAAAAATTTCATGTACCATACAGGCACCATTCCACAATACCAAATCGCGTCCGGTTTTCTTTGCTACATAAGCACCTAGATTTCGATCGGGACCGAATATTATTTTTTGGTCTTTAGGTAAACTCTCTACAATTTGAACCGCATTCGTACTTGTACAAACAATATCACTTAAAGCTTTTAATTCGGCCGTACAGTTTACATAAGTGATAACCAGGTGATCTGGATATTTTTCTTTAAACTTTCTAAACAGATGGGGCGGACAACTATCTGCTAATGAGCATCCTGCTTTTACATCCGGTAATAAAACAGTTTTATCAGGCGATAAAATCTTTGCTGTTTCGGCCATAAAATGCACGCCGGCAAACACAATTACATCAGCATCTGTTTTTGCCGCTTCTTGCGATAATCCTAAACTATCGCCAATATAATCTGCAATATCTTGAATGTCAGGCTCTTGGTAGTAATGTGCAAGAATAATGGCATTCTTTTCCTTTTTTAATTTCTCAATCTCGGCAAAAAGATCAAGCGTAGGATCAATTTCTTCTTCTGCGAAACCTTTTTTATTGATTTCTTCTAAGACATCTATGTTCATTTTAAAATTTTCCTTTTTTGAATTTTGACGTTGGTCAAAGATAAAGCTTTCAACGTCTCAATAATTAATAAGTATTTTTAAATAAATAAATCTTGTTTGTTTATTAGTGTGTTAGTATTGTTGGCAAGTTTCGAAAAAAAGTTCTTTTATATAAGTTGTTAATCGTTTACTAACATTTAGATTACATTTCTCTAATATCATGAGTTTGATTTTCAGCACTATCGAAAAGTCGCTCAATTTTTATCAATACTCGAATGTTAATTGTTTATAAGTGGGTAAAAAGTTAATTACTTGTACAAAGGTGCTCAAAAATTACTTAAAAGATTGTGGCAAATTGTCTTTTTAGAGTAGCTTTAAACATTCAAATTTATTTGTTAGGATAATTTAGACACAGAGTTAACATTTATCAACTAGTTGTTAACATCGTGGATAAAGTAAATGTTTTTATTAATGAGGAAAGTAGATTTTCTGGTAATTGGTTCAGGTATAGCGGGTTTGAGTTTTGCGCTTAAAGCAGCAAAGTTTGGTAAGGTTTTAATTGTTACCAAGTCGAACGAAGACGAATCGAATACAAAATACGCTCAGGGCGGTGTTGCAGTCGTGGTAGATAAAGGTGATTCTTTTGAGAAACATATTGAAGATACTTTGATTGCCGGTGATGGATTATGTGATGAAAAAATTGTGGAAATCGTTGTAAAAGAGGGGCCTCAGCGTATTCAGGAGATCATTGACTATGGTATAAACTTCGATAAGGATAACTCAGGTTTTTATGATTTAGCGAAGGAAGGCGGGCACTCTGAACACCGTGTTTTACACTATAAAGATATCACCGGATATGAGATTGAACGGGTGTTGCTGAATGAAATTCATGAGAATAACAACATAGAGATATTAACACATTACTTCGCGCTCGAGTTAATTACACAGCATCACCTGGGTGAGTTTGTGGATAAACGTACCGAAGATATTAACTGTTATGGTATATATGCCTTTAACACAGAGCTTAACGATGTGGAAAAGATTGTGGCAAATGTGACTGTAATGGCTTCGGGTGGTGCCGGACATGTGTATTCGGCCACAACAAATCCGGTTATTGCAACAGGCGATGGTATGGCAATGGTTTACCGAGCAAAAGGAAAAGTGAGGAATATGGAGTTCATTCAGTTCCATCCAACAGCTTTGTACCATCCCGGAGAGTATCCATCGTTCCTGATATCGGAAGCTGTTAGGGGCTTTGGTGGTGTTTTAAGACGTAAGAATGGCGAGGAGTTTATGCATGAATATGATGAACGTAAATCGTTGGCACCACGCGATATTGTTGCCCGTGCAGTAGATAATGAAATGAAGAAATCAGGCGATGAATTTGTTTACCTGGATATTACGATGCGTAAGAAGGCTGATATTTTGAAACACTTTCCTAATATATATGCCAAGTGTTTATCAATAGGAATAGATATGACGAAAGATTATATTCCGGTTACGCCTGCCTCTCATTATATGTGTGGTGGCATTCTGGTTGATGAATATGGTCGCTCTTCGATTAAAAATTTATATGCCTGTGGTGAGTGTTCTTCAACAGGTTTGCATGGTGCTAATCGTTTGGCTTCCAATTCTTTATTAGAAGCTACGGTTTTCGCTCACCGCATTTATCAGGATGCTATCGAGAACTTTAAAAATAATATTATTCCAGATCATATTCCTGAATGGGATTCGAAAGGGGTTACCCAAAGCAATGAAGATGTATTGGTTACGCATAACCTTAGGGAATTGCAAAAAATTATGGGCGATTATGTAGGTATTGTCCGGTCTGATTTCCGTTTGGAAAGAGCACATCGTCGTTTATTTTTAATCTACCAGGAAACGGAGGAATTTTATAAAAAGAATAAAGTTTCAGTTAAACTTTGCGAATTGCGTAATGTAATTCAAACGGCTTATCTGGTGATCAAATCTGCGATGCAACGGAAGGAGAGCAGGGGGTTACATTACACTACCGATTATCCTGAACATGCAAAAGAACTGGTAGATACTGTTTTTTAGCTATTGTCAGTCTGAGCCTGTCGAAGACCTTAATATAGTGCTTCGATAAGCTCAGCATGACATCATAAAACTTACTTTTACATTATCCATAAACTATATTACATCTGACATGCCTTTAATACTACCAGTAAAAGATAAATATCCTGAGATTGGAAAAGATAATTTTATTGCAGAGAACGCCACAATAGTGGGAGATGTAATAATAGGTGATAAATGTTCCGTATGGTTTAATGCTGTAATCAGAGGCGATGTAAATGCCATTACAATCGGAGATGAATCAAACATACAAGATGGTGCGGTAATTCACGCAACTTACTTAAAAGCCTCCACACACATTGGTAATAGGGTATCTGTTGGGCATAATGCCATTGTACATGGCTGTACCGTTCAGGATAATGTTTTAATCGGTATGGGTGCCATTGTAATGGATCATGCGGTTATAGAAGAGTATTGTATTATTGCAGCTGGATCTGTAGTATTAGAGAATACCATTTGCGAAACGGGTTATTTATATGCCGGCACGCCTGCAAAAAAAATAAAGCCCATTACTGAAGAGCAAAGGGCTTTATTGAATAAACTGCCTGATAATTATATCATGTATTCGGGTTGGTTTAACCAATAGTTTCCGTCATGCTGAACTTGTTTTACAAGTAGAAGTAGCTATTAGGCCTTTAACAATATAAAAACTGCTAATAAAATAAATTTACTGCGTTCCAGTCGAGATGACAGTTTTTTTACTTAGTTGGAGGTGGAGGTATCACCAGTGGATCTTCGCGTTCCCAATTCGGTTTTAAATCCATTAAAGCTTTTAAATACCATACTTTTTCAGGTTGATATCCTGCTTTAACATTTCCTGTATCCCAGATTCCGTTTTTATTATCATCGTAAATTACCCTGAGCATATATTTTCCGGCTGGATATTTAGAAAAAGTAACTTTCGAATTTTTGCTAACCGGAAAAGATTTTATGATATCTTTTTTTTCATTTAAAAACTGCACAACATATCTTTTAGTGGTATCTGGAAGAGTTACATTTAATACCAGGGTGGTATAAGCATCCGCACTTTCGAGTGAAAAACGTTTGGTTACATCTTTATTCTTAGCATTGAATATAGCAGTAAATGCACCGGCAGCTAATTTTAAATCATAAGTTCTTTTATTTTTCCAGGGGTATTTAATGTAATATTTAAGAAAATCTACACTGTCTTTTACCACCTCAAAAGTTGTTCGTTTCACAGAATCTTCTAAAAGGGTGATTTTAGATGGATCTGCCGCAGTCATCGGAAAAGGAAAGGTCAGTGTTAACTGCTGGAAAGGATTTAATTTACCGCCCGATAAATTATCAGAAATCGTTACATCACGTGTGTAAGTGTCTTTTTTGCCCCTGGTAAAATTTAAAGTCTGTAAAACCTTACCCTGGTCTTGTATGGCAACTTTAACCGAATCGAAACTTAAATCCTTTAACCAGATTTTGGCAGTATCATTGTTTTTAGAGAAATGGACAAACTTACCTACATCTACAGCTGGTGGGTCTGTAATGGTTATTTTAGGGCTTTTAAGCTGCTGATTTAAACTTATTGATATACTTCCGTCGTTATTTAATTTTCGGTCTAATACGCGGAATTCTGGAGCTAATTCTTTAAATATCTGCAGATCTACGTTCTCTATATTTTTATCTATTACAATAGGTTCTTTTACAAATCCAACTTCATCCGAAATCTGCTGGTATATTTTATCTCCTCCTCCGCTACTTTCTTTAACCGCATATACTTTATAAGTACCTTTTCTTAGGTTATTTAATTTGTACGTTCCGGCACTGTCTGTAGTGGTATAAATTGATGGGCGTTTTTTTCCAAAAATGGAATCTCTTTCTAAAGGCAGAATAAATACAGTAACTTCCTTCTCAGGTTCGTCTGTTAGTGAATTGATGACCTTACCACTTAACGATAACGAATCTATTTCCGGGCCGGTAGAAAAAACATAAGATAAATTTTTAACTACGTTTCCCTCATTAACATCGGCCACAGATTTTCCGAAGTTTAAGGTATAGGTCGTATTTTTTTCTAAAGAATCCTTAAGATTAATTTCTAATCTTTTTTGCCTCTTTTTTAACTCAGGAATTTTTTCCTGATCCGGTGAAATAGAAAATTCTTTAAACTCATCTTTAAGATTAAAATATTCATCAAACTCGATCACAATTTTTTTAGCATTAAAATTCCTCGTTTGATTTTTTGGAGTCATGCTTAAAACTTTTGGTGGTTTGGTATCTTTTGGTCCACCTTGGGGTGTTTGTATACTTGCACAACCAAAAAATAGGAGCAAGGTTGTTACAACCGCTAAATTTTTAAGGTTAAAATACTGAGCTTTTAAATTTGGCATATTTTAAACGTTCTGACGAATTTTTATACTTTTTGGAACTGTAACATTAAAAAATCTTTTTTTTAGCTTATATCGCTTTATTTTAAGTCTGTTTTAAAATACGTAAAGTTCTGATAATCAGTTACTTATTGATGTAAACCATTAAAACTGATATATCTGAAGGTGAAACACCCGAAATCCGTGAAGCCTGACCTAAAGTACGTGGTTTGATCTTAAATAATTTTTCTCTGGCTTCTTTTGAAATGGAAACAATTTTATTGTAATCGAAATCCGGTTTAATTTCTTTGTCTTCCATCTTCAGCATTTTAGCTACAATCTCATTTTCCTTTTCAAAATAACTTTCATATTTAATTTTGATTTCGGCTTGCTCAATCGTCTCGTTGTCTAAATCTTTTGTGGCTTCCGCAAGCGCTTTGCTTACTTTGATCAGATCGGGTAAACCAACATGAGGTCGGCCAACCAAACTGTGTATTTTTACATTTTGATTTAAAATGCTTGACCCTAAACTTTCAAGCATAGGATTTGCATCGCTCATTTCAATACCCTGGTTTCTGGTAAACTTAACCAAGGCATCTGCATTTGCAATTTTCTGATTTACCTTTTCTAAACGTTCATCAGAAATTAAACCCAGTTCATGGCCGATGGGAGATAGGCGGATATCAGCATTGTCTTGTCTCAATAACAAACGGTGTTCCGCTCTCGATGTAAACATACGATAAGGCTCTTCCGTTCCTTTGGTTACCAGGTCATCAATTAAAACACCAATGTAACTGTCTGATCTTTTCATGATCAGTTCATGTTTGTCAGTGATTTTTTGGTGTGCATTTATACCCGCCATGAAACCTTGGCAAGCGGCTTCTTCATAACCAGTAGTTCCATTAATTTGTCCTGCTAAAAATAAATTACTGATCAATTTAGTTTCTAATGTTAAAGACAATTGGGTAGGTGGGAAGAAATCGTACTCGATCGCATAACCTGGTCTGAACATTTTTGCCTGCTCAAAACCTGGTATTAATCTTAATGCTTTAAATTGTACATCTTCCGGAAGAGAAGTCGAAAATCCATTTACGTAAATTTCGCATGTATTCCATCCTTCAGGTTCAACAAAAATCTGATGTCTGTCACGCTCCGCAAAACGGTTAATTTTATCTTCAATAGATGGACAGTATCTCGGGCCTAAACCTTTAATTCTTCCAGTAAACATTGGCGACTTTTCAAACCCTTCTTTTAAAGTTTCATGAACATCTCCATTGGTATAGGTGATCCAGCAACAACGCTGATCGGTTGAAACTTCGGTATCGGTATAGGAGAATTTACCTGGGTTTTCGTCTCCCCATTGTTCTTCCATTTTGGTATAATCCAAACTTCTTCCATCTACACGTGGGGGAGTACCGGTTTTCATTCGGCCTGCTTCCATGCCTAGCTCTACCAGTTGTTCGGTAATTCCTGTTGATGCTCTTTCTGCTGTTCTGCCTCCTCCAAATTTCTTTTCTCCTATGTGCATTACACCATTTAAAAAGGTTCCGTTGGTAAGCACTACTGCAGTGCTTTCTATCTCGATACCTAAAGATGTTTTAACCCCATACACCGTATTATCTTTTACCAATAGGCCTACAACACTGTCTTGCCAGATATCAAGGTTTGGTGTTCTTTCCAATGCTAAACGCCATTCTTCTGCAAAGCGCATCCTATCAATTTGTGCCCTTGGGCTCCACATTGCAGGGCCTTTTGATTTGTTTAGCATTCTAAATTGAAT
The DNA here is from genome assembly GCF_014205835.1 of Pedobacter sp. AK013. GTDB lineage: Bacteria > Bacteroidota > Bacteroidia > Sphingobacteriales > Sphingobacteriaceae > Pedobacter. The sequence continues at coordinate 69,520 of NZ_JACHCQ010000013.1, forward strand.
AGTCGATTTATCAGATATTATGCCTGAATAACCGCCCATAGCATCAACCTCCCGAACGATCTGTCCTTTAGCTACGCCACCCATAGCGGGGTTACAACTCATTTGGGCAATGGTGCCCATATTCATTGTGATTAATAAAACAGATGATCCTAAATTGGCAGCAGCGGCTGCAGCTTCGCAGCCTGCGTGTCCGGCACCAACAACAATCAAATCGTATTTTGAAAACATTTTATTTTGTATTTCTTTAATTGTTCCACGTGAAACAATTCGTTTTTATTTAACTTTCTATTGAGATGCTGGAATAAATTCAGCATGGTGATATTATGATGTTCCACGTGAAACATAACGTAGAAAACATCTTTGAATTGCAATCGTTTATTCTGAAAGTTCAAGCCAGCGCATGGTGAATTCGTCAAGCTTGGCCTGAAGCGATTCTATCTCGTTGGAAACTTCCTGGATTTTTACATAGTCGGCCGCATCAATTTTAACCAGGCTTTCATTAAGCAAAGCTATTTTGTTTTCTGTTTCTGTGATACCTTTTTCACTATCTTCTAATTCTTTCTGCTCCTTGAAACTTAATTTTTTTACCGCTTTAACAGATACTTGTTCTGTGGTTGGGGCAGGGGTTTTCTTAGTTTCTGCTTTTGCTTTTGGTTGCTCTAAACTTAAACGATACTCAGAATAATTGCCGTTATAAATTTTAACTACACCTTCGCCTTCCATGATAAATAGTTGATCGCTCATTTTATCGAGCAGGTACCTGTCGTGAGAAACGAGCATTAATATGCCAGGAAAGTTTTCTAAAAATTCTTCAAGAACATTTAGTGTGTCGATATCCAGATCATTTGTTGGCTCATCCAAAATTAAAAAGTTTGGATTTTGCATCAGTACTTTCATCAGGTTCAAACGCTTCTTTTCTCCACCACTTAGTTTTTCAACCATGCCGTGTTGTTTCTTTGGCGGGAAGAGAAATAGGGTTAATAGGGCAGAGGCTGTAATTACAGAACCATCAGCCATTTTGATATATTCAGCATCAGATTTTACAATATCAATTACCCTTTCCTTTGGATCGAAAGTTAAACCGCCTTGTTTGTAGTAACCGAAAACAGTAGTTTCACCGGTATCTACTTTACCAGCATCTGGTTTCAATTGGCTGGTAATAATATTTAACAGGGTCGATTTTCCTGTTCCGTTTTTTCCGGCTAAACCAATACGGTCGCCTTTTTTAAAGGTATAACTAAAGTCGTTGATGATCGGACGTCCGTCAAATGCTTTTTTAATGTGTTCCAGTTCAATTATTTTCCCACCTTGGCGAGACATCTTCATTTGGAGGTTAATACTCTGATTATCAGTCTTTTTCTTGGTTTTTTCCTCTAAATCGTAAAAAGCATTAATTCTTGCGTTAGATTTCGTCGCCCGGGCCTGTGGCATACGTCTCATCCACTCTAATTCTTTCTTTAATAGCTGTTGGTTCTTATGTAAAACCGTTGCGTCTAAGGCCTCCCTTTCGCTTTTCTTTTCTAAGAAGTAAGCATAATTTCCGTTATAGTTAAATATTTTTCCTCTATCTAACTCCACAATGGTATTACAAACATTATCCAAAAAGTATCTATCGTGGGTAACGAGTAAAATTGTTTTTTGTCCGGTAGTTAACAATTTTTCCAGCCATTCAATGGTGTCAATGTCCAAATGGTTGGTTGGCTCATCAAGCACCAAAATTTCCGGATCTTCGATTAAAAGCTTAGCCAGGGCCAAACGTTTCTTTTGTCCACCAGATAGGGTAGATATTTTCTGTTGAAGATGAGTAATACCCATTCTGTTTAAAATGGTTTTAATCTCATGTTCATATTCCCAGGCATTGTGTTCGCTTAATTCTTCATACAACCGATTAAGCGTTTTTTCGTCTGGATTAGGGTTTTCAATTAATTCTTCATATTCCTTAATCAACTGTTGTTGTTTATTCTCAAGAGAGAATATGTGGTCGCTAATAGAAAAACCTTCTGTAAATTGTGGTTCTTGATCGAGAAAACCGATTTTAACAGCTTTATTTTTAACAATTTTACCTTCGAGCGGAGGGAACCTTTCTGCCAATAATTTCAAAAGTGTACTCTTACCTGCACCATTAATTCCAACCAACGCCACGCGCTGACCAGAGTTAATACCCAAGGTTAAATTTTTAAATAGCCATTCGTCATGATAACCATGCCCTAAGCCTTCTGCCGCAATTAGTGTGCTCAATTTTTTTGTATTTCGGATTTATAAAGGAAAATTAGTGCAAAAGTAAGTATAAAATATTTGGAACGGCATAATCAAATTGTAAAGGGCTTCTGTATCAGCTAAAAATGGCAGAATATTGATGTATTGGATTATCTGTTCAGTAGTTCATATGCCATTTGCTGCATCATTTCAGTAAAAAGAAAACAGCGGTCGGACTCGCTCCACCGCTGCTTCAATCATTAACTAAAACTAAACTTTATCTTGATATAATGCACAGGGTATAAATTCTAGCGCACTATGTAATTGCCGTTTTTTGAATATAAGACTGCAGTTGGTTGAAAATGTTGCAGGGAATTTCGGTGTATTATACCAGTATAGTCTAATTGTCGACGAACGCCCATAACTATTAGACGAACGGGAACCAAGCGCAGGAAGGTATTCCAAACAAATTGATAACAATAGATTTAAAATAGCTGTTAAAATGTACTATACAGCAAAGTCTGATTGAAAGAGCTGGCAAAAAACTTAAGGAAAATTAAGGGTTGAGACGGGTTTGGTTCGGAGTTGGTTCGGACTTAAGACAGAGTTGTGACAATGGTACCCGAACAAAGCCCGTTTAAACTCCGAAATTTATGCATTAAAAAATGCTAGTAATGGTTTACTTGAATAAAAGTAAATAACAGGGGAGTCAAGTGCTGTGGTTAGTTGGTTCTGCCATGCAAATGATAAAGGCTAGTAGATAACCTGAAAATGAATGTAATGCGTAACTAAAAAGAAGCTTAGATCAGGCCAACTTCTGCTCTATAGCTTAAATATTCATCTTCTTTCTGCGTCATAAGGCTTTTAGCGGCTTTTCCTTTGTCTTTGTAACCCAGTAAATGGAGCGTACCATGGATCATAATGCGGCAAACCTCATCAAACTCCAGTGTTTTGAAGGTTTTGGCGTTTTCTTTAACGCGCTCAATGCTGATGAAAATATCGCTTACAATCTGTTTTTCTTCTTCTGAGTTATCGAAAGTAATGATATCGGTATAAGTATCATGGTTTAAATATTGCTGGTTGATACCCAGCAGGTATTCGTCGCTACAGAAAATGAAATTAAGTTCCTGCAATTTAAAGCCTTCTCTTTCGATGGTAGCCTTAATCCACTTCTTCACCTTAAGTTTCTGAGGAAGATTATAGCTAACTGATTCTGTGAAAAATGATATTGCAGGCATGTTATTGTGTTTATGGCCGCAAATTTAATTAAAAATTTAAAGTGGTGCGTAGAGGCGGCATCATAAATATAGATTTGTCATCCTGTCCAAAGGACTCCTACGGAGAGCCTGTCGAAGGACCTCTTGAATGTCTTGCAAAGCGTTTCGACAAGCTCAACGTGACAAATTCGATGGGAATCAAGTTCAGCATGACGAAGCACCTGGTATCATCGTTCCATATTCAACGACTTTAAATATTCAGCGATCTTGTTTTTATAGTAATAATTTAAACTAGGAGGCGTTTTTTGCAGCATATCATTACCGTTTTGTTGCTGTTTTTTAAACTGATCGACCATTTTTTGATAAGATGGGGGGAACTCTTTAGCGGCTTTACTTTCCCGTTTAGCATCTTCTTCCTGATCGCGTTCGGCTTTTTCTGCCTCTAATAACTTTGTTAAGAGATCTTTTTGCCTGTTTAGGGTTTCTTGTTGCAAACGCTTGTTAACCAGATCGCTCTCGGTTTGTTTCATTTCTTTAATGGCTTCGTTTAGGTTGCCCATTTTACCGGTTCCATCTTTGTTCTCTTCACGGTTAATCTTTTCGAGCGCCTGACGGATCATCTGTTGCTGCTGGGCCATTTTGCCAAACTCCTGGCTCATTTGTCCTTTGCCAACTGTACCCTTATTGTCACCTGATTTTTGCATTTGCTCCCGGGCTTTTTGCATGCTTTTGTTCAACTGTTCCTGCATCTGCGAAAGCTGCTTCATCCCTTGCTTTTGTTTCTTTCCACTGCCACCTTTACCATTTTTCTGCATGTTTTGCAGCTGACTTAGCGCTTCACTTAACATCAAGGTTAGATTATTGATAGAAGTCATGGTAAACTGCTGAAAACGATTAGCCTCAGGCGTTCTTCTATCACCCAAACTTTCCAAACTTTTATCCAGGTTGAAATTGATCTTGTTCATCTCCTCGTTAACCGTCGATTCTATCTGCGGAACACGCTTGCTTAAACTGTATAAGCTATCGGCAATGGTTTTAAGGTTATCTTTAATGCTGCGTTGTTTCTGAACATTGATGGTATAAGAAGGATCGGCCGCAGTCATTTTCTTTAAAGCAAGCATTACTTTTTCCTGATCGAAAGAGGTAGTTAGTAAGTTTTCCAAGAGGCGACGCAACTCTTTTGCATTCAGGTTGTTTTCCATTTCTTCACCCTGCTGCTGCATATCGCTCATTTTTTTTGATAACTTTTCCATCTGCTCGCCAGCTTTTTGCTGTTTTTGGCTTGCATTTTTCGAATCCTTTTTATCTAAAGCATCTTTACTGTCCTGTTGTTCTTTTTGTATATCCTGTACCTCTTTTTCAGGATTTTCGAAAGGATTTGGCCTTTCAAGTGATTGATTTTTTTCTTCCAGTTTTTTCAGATCGTCTTTCAGGTCTTTCATCTCCTTGTTAAGTACATCCTGTTTTTGCTTTAACGATTCATTGTCCTGTTTTTTATCTTTGGTTTGCTCAGCAAGTTCCTTTTGCGCTTTAGCCAGTTCATTTAAACGATCGATATCGGTTTGAAGGTTTTGTTCGAATTCTAGTTGTTTGTAGAGTTCTAAGATCCTGTCGAGTTCGTTTTTGAGGGTTTTATTGTCCAATTGCATTTTTGAGAGTTCGTTCTGCGTTTGGTCTTTATTTTTCTCATTCATCAGATTTTGCAGCTTTTGCAAAAGTTCTTTTGTTTTCTCATCCAGTACATTATCAAACAGGTCTTTAATCTGCTTCTGTTTTTCCAGCAGCTCTTCAGTTTGCTTTTGGTCTTCCTGTTGCTGAATATTTTTATCGTTCTGTTCTTTTATTTCCTTAACAACTTCATCAAGCTGTTTTTGCTTGTCTAAAAGGGCTTCAATCTGTTTTTTATCTTCGAAAGAAATCTGTTTTTTATCGATGAGGCTTTCTGCCACTTTTTTACTTTCTTTTTCGATGGTATTGGCTAAACGTATGGCCGATTGCATTTTCTGTTTTAATGCCTGGTTGCTCGCATTTACTTGTTCGGCGGTTTCTTTTTTGGTAGGTTGTTTAAAGGTTTTAATTTCCGATCGGGTAACTTTTGCCCCATTTACGCCATCGTTATCGGCTACTTCAAAATAATATTCAATTTCCTGACCAGGTTTGGCAGCGGCTGTTTTTAAATCCCAGAAATAGAAAAAGCTATTTTCAGTGGCATTGCTTTTAATGGCAATATTTTTGGTAACCGTACCCACAATGCGGTTATTTTCTTTGATATTGTATTTAAAACTTAAGCGGCTAAAACCATAATCGTCAGTTACTTGTCCGCTAAAATATAAAGCTTTATTACTCGCAGAGTCAGGCTTTTCTTCAACGTTGATACCCGGTGCCTGATCTTTAACAACGGTAATTTGGTGTGAAAGCGAATCCCTGATGGTTACATATTGGTTTTTAGGCGTGATGCTATATTTTGAATTATTCCTGATGGTTGCATTAAAAGCCGATTCGTTATCCTCAACTTTTAAAACGTTTTCGGTTCCATTTAAAATGAACAGCAGTGAACTGCTCTGGCCGGTTTTAAAGTTCCAGGTAACTTTTGTGCCTTCGGGCAGGAGCATATCGCCAACATTGGCAATCAGTTCCTGTTTTTTACCCAGATAAGCAGGGTAATTTAAAGTTGCGGTTGCATTTAGTAGTTCAGGGCGTGGTTTAACCGAAACTGTAAAAACAGCTGAACTAAAGCCACCACCTTTAAAAACCAATTTTTTATCGCTCTGTATATTTTTGATGCTGTAATTAAACTTGCTGATATTTTCTTTTTCGAGTTTATAGGTATTTTTTCCGTCTTCAACGTAAATTTCGGCAGGGAGTTCGTCGCCGGCCAGTTTAACGTTTAGGGTTACATCATCACCCTGAGTAACGGTTAAACTCTTATTTAAAACCGTGAAACTGAAAGGCGCTTTAGGTGCAATGTATTCGTCATACTTAAAAAAACTGTTTGTGCCCTCGCGTAAAATAGCAGGTGCGATAATGGCAATTAGGAGAATAATAGAAAGGGGAACAAAAAGATATTTTAAATATTTCCGGTTATCATTAATGCTAACGGCGTTGTAAAAGGGGACAGGTTTAAGCTCCAGGATCTTTTGATCGATACTGGCAAGAATGAGACGGTTGTTTTCGGGGTGATTTTCGGATAAATGATGAAGTTGCAGCGTATTGAGCAATTTATCTTTAATATCGGAAAAGTGATTTCCGATGATAACCGATGCTTCGACGAAAGTAAGGTGTTTGCCTAATTTGAGCATCGATAGCAAGGGTTTGATGATTAGAAAGCCAACAAGTAAGGCCCCAACAAGTAAATAAGCAAAAAATACAAAGGTTTTAAAACCTGCAGTTGGATTGAGGTAATAAAGACTCAAAAAAACAATCAGATACAGGCCTAAAAGTATGGCTGCGGCATAAATACTCCCACGCAAAATTTTATTCAGGTAAAATTTGCGGATAAACTCATCAATCTTCCGTAATAAATCGCTGTAGTTATTGCTCACCATATCACTGTAAATGTAAAAATAGTTCTAATCAATTGAAAGAAATCTGATATTAGCATAACGTGTTTATTACAAATCGGTTATCAATTTTGATTATTTACTGGTTTTTTATCGAAACTCTCTTAAAATAATGAAAACGGTAAAAATAAGACAAACGTTTGATTAGTTGCATTGAGCTGGATTTTGCATCAAAATGCGTTAAAAGATCAACAATGGGTTGATTCTTATTTAATGAAAAAATATCTTTGGCCTATCATCCGCTCCGAATAACTAACAAAATCACCCTTTTTATTTTCTTAGGAATTCCTATTAATGGACTATGTTGTTGATTTAACGTCGGGTTGTTTACAAACTTTTCAAACAGTTTACCGTTTGTTCAACCAAAAACTTTATGCCTATGTACTGAAAAAAACAGGTTCAGTTTATATGGCTGAAGAGGTGGTGCAGCTTACTTTTATCAGGCTTTGGGAAAAGAGGGAAAATCTTTCTTCGGAATATAGTTTATCAGCTCAGATTTTCCGTATTGCTGGAACTATCCTTATCGATCAGCTTAGGAAAGAGGCTGTTGGCAAAAAACATTTAACGGTGGTTGAAAATGATTATGCCCTGCAGAATGAAGTTGATCAACCAGAAATGCATCATGCGCTTGAGCAGGCCATCGAACAAATGGCCCCTGTTAGGAAAAAAGTTTTCAAATTAAGTAAAGTAGAGGGATATTCTTATAAAGAAATTGCAGAAATGCTTTCTATTTCTCCAAAAACTGTCGAAAATCACATATCGCAGGCATTAAAACAGTTAAGAGCAGCATTTTCTTCTATTATTTCTTTGGCTATTATCATGTCGGCCATTATTAATAAATAATTATAGCTTTTTTGACCGTCATAACCGCTATTTTAAGAAATAATATAAAATAATTTCAGCCTAATAGGGGTAAAGTACTTTCAAAAACGTAATGTAGTTATGCAAATCAACCAAAAGCTTGTTGAGAAGTTTTTTGCCGGCCAGTGTACTGCCGAGGAAGCCCGCATGGTAAGTAAATTTTTAGCTGATGGAGACAACCGTGAAATTTATTTAAACAGCGAGGAATGGGAGCATTTTGAACCGAATGAAAAAGTTGATGGCGAAGTATCAGACCGGATTTATGTAAATGTATTAGACCATATCCACGATACTATAGAAGTGAAGAGAAGCCGGCTACGTTATTTAGCTTATGCCGCCTCGATTGCATTGATTGCTACCATAGGATTGGTGGTTTATAAATTTAACAGTAATCAGGTTTCTACCGCTAATGTTACTGCTTTAACTAAAGCGAGAGTGCCTGCCAGGGTTGCTAAGTTCATAACCAATACATCTTCTATAAAACAGACGCACACACTTCCGGATGGAACCATTGTTGAACTAGATCCAAACAGTGAGGTGAGTTATTTTCCGTTTGATCAGGGAAAAAGAGATGTGGTTTTGACAGGACAGGCATTGTTCAGGGTACATAAAGATAAGACAAAACCTTTTACGGTTTTTGCCAATAACCTTGCTACTACTGCTTTAGGTACCGTTTTTAAAATTACAGCCTTCAAAAAAGGTCTTTATACCAAGGTGAAGTTAATTGAAGGAAAGGTGGTGGTTAAACCCCAGCAAAAACTTTTATCGGCAGGTGTTAAAACCGTTTATTTATTACCGGGGAAAGTATTTACGGTAAATATGCAAACCTATGTTGCAAATGTGAAAGAGGTTAATATCCTGCCGGCTAAGAAACTGGAAGTTTTAGATCAGAATAAGGCTATTGTTACCGAAAATGCCATTATTTTCGACAATGAATCTTTAGCCGGCGTTTTTGATGCACTTGAAACGAAATTGAACATTAAAATAAAATATTCTGCGGGTCAGTTAAACAAAAAAGTATTTACTGGACAATATGAATTCGGACGCGATGACATTGACTCTTTCTTAAATATGCTTTGTTCGCTCAATAACCTGACCCCAGAAAAAACAGCCGTGGGATATAATATAAAGAAGAAGTAAACAAAAACCCTAAACACAACTAGACCAAACTAACTAACTTCATGATTAAAATTTTTACTAAAAGGAACGTTCCAAAACGTGTCTTACTGCTACTGCTTTGCCTTTATCTGGGGTTAAGTGCTTATGCACAAACGCCATCTGTTAAAGGGGTTATTAAAGACGCAAAAGAAACCATTGTAGGCGCAACTGTTATCGCTCAAAATGTACAAACGGGGGTTAAAACAACAACCTCATCTGATAAGAACGGTGTATTTAGCTTTCCAAGACTAGTGGCAGGGCCATACAGGTTCACCATCAATTTTATTGGTTACGAAACAAAAACAGTTACCGGCCAAGTTAAAGACGGAGGAACTTTCTCGCTTTCTATTGAACTACGAGAAAGTAATACGTTGCTTGATAAAGAGGTCGTTGTAACAGGTACAGGTATCAATAGGAATAGAAACACCTTTACGGGGAGTACAGCCACATTTTCTGGTGATGACTTAAAAATGGTTGGGAATAACAACATTATCCAAAGTTTAAGAACATTAGATCCTTCTTTTTTATTGATAGAAAATAATTTAGCGGGTTCTAATCCAAATGTTTTACCTGTTATTGAGGTAAGGGGTAAAAGTAGTGTACCAAGTGCCAGTTTAAGAGATCAGTTTGGAGGAGATCCGAACCAGCCATTATTTATTTTAGATGGTTTCGAATCAACTTTACAAACCATTGTGGATTTGGATATTAACAGGGTGGGATCGGTTACGATATTAAAAGATGCGGCATCAACAGCTCTTTATGGGGCCAGGGCATCAAACGGCGTGGTTGTTATTGAAACCATCAGACCAAAATCGGGAGAACTTCAGTTTACTTATTCAAATGATTTCAGGGTAGAAAGTCCTGATTTATCTGGATACAATATGATGAATGCAACCGAAAAGCTAGAATTCGAAAGGTTATCGGGAAGATATTCTGCAGCAGACGGAAACCCAACGCAACAGGTTTATTTAGATCAACTGTATAATTCGCATTTAGCCAAAATTAAAAGAGGGGTTGATAGTTATTGGCTAAGCGAACCTATACAAACTGGCTACAGCAACAACTCATCCGTTTTTGTACAGGGTGGGGATAATACTTTTACTTATGGCGTAGGGATGAATTATAAAACCCAAACCGGTGCGATGAAAGGCTCAGGAAGAGATAGCTATAGTGGAAGCATTAATCTTACTTACCGGAAAAACAAGTTAAACGTTAATAATATTACCTACATCAGGGGTTATTCTGCTTATAATTCTCCTTATGGCTCCTTTTCAGATTATGTAAATGCAAATCCATATTTTGAAAAGAACTACACCGACCGATATTTAGAGATTTCGAGACAGTCAAACGGTGTGGAGATTAAAGTTAGGAATCCGTTGTATGATGCCACTCTTCCGCAATACGACAATACTAAAAATTTAGAGGTTCAGAACAATTTAAATATCAATTATGATTTAACGCCCGATTTAAGATTAAATGGTGCGGTTCAAATTACAAAGGGTAATAAAAAAGGAAAGATTTTTAGGGCACCAGAAAGTAGTGATTTTGAAGATGTTACTTTATTAAGAAAGGGAACTTATCAGGATAGTAGTTCGAATAATTTATCTTATCAGGCAAATCTGTTGCTTACCTACTATAAAGCAATTGCCCAAAAGCATGTTTTGAATGCAAATTTTAGGGCAACAATTAATGAAAAGCAGGATGATAGTTTTATCACCCTTTCTGAAGGTTTCCCGCAAGGAAGCAATGGGAATCCGCGGTTTGCCTATGGTTATGCCGAGAACGGAGCGCCTAAAGCTGCATCTAGTATTTACAGAACACTAAACGGAACTCTTTCTGCAAACTATGCTTACGATAATAGATTTTTGGCGGATGCTTCTTACCGTTTGGATGGTTCGACCGCTTTTGGAAGAAATAAGCAGTTTTCGCCATATTATTCGGTTGGTTTAGGCTGGAACATTCATAACGAAGAACTTTTTAAAGGAAAAAGTTGGATAAACAGATTAAAGCTATTCGGGAATATTGGAGTAACGGGTAATCAGAATTACGGAAATGTAACCTCTGTATCCGTTTATAATTACAACAGTAATAGCAATTACAATCAATTTGGACAAGGCATTGATTTAAGCACTCTTGGAAACCCAGATTTAGCCCCACAAAAAACAAGACAAATTAGTGGAGGATTGGATTTTATGCTTTTTAACACCAGGTTTACGGGTTACATTAATGCCTACACTAAAAAAACAGACCCATTAGTGGTAGCGGTTGATTTACCCTCATCAACAGGTGTTTTTAGCTATCCTTTAAATGCGGGTACCTTAACTTATAAAGGGGTAGAAGTGAAATTAAATTATTCGCCCATTTATAATACCGCAAAAAGAGTTGTATTGATGCTTGGTCTTACGGGCTCGATGTTTAAGAGTAAATATGCAGGCTTTGGAAACACATTGAACTCATTAAACAAACAACAGGAGTTAAGTAAAAGTATTTTGAGATTTACAGATGGGTATAGTGCTGAAACCATTTGGGCTGCCAAGTCTTTAGGTATCGATCCGGCAACAGGAAGGGAAGTATTTTTAACACCAAGTGGCCAATACTCATTTGATTATAATGCCGCTAATATATTGCCGGTAGGAAATACAACACCAACGGTTGAAGGCGTATTTACCACAAACCTAATGTTTAAAGGATTTACTTTTGGCGTTAATGTAAGGTATAAGCTCGGGGGAGATGTATTTAACAAGGTTTTATTTGATAAGGTTGAAAATATCAGCTTTTCGAATATAACGCTTAACCAGGATAAAAGAGCCTTGTATGACAGGTGGCAAAGCCCTGGAGATGTGGCACAGTTTAAATCTATATCGCAAACCGCTACCACTCCGATTTCTTCAAGATTTGTACAAAAGGAAAATATAATAACTGGTGAGGCCATCAATATTGGCTATACTTTCGACAATAAAACCTGGGTTAAAAAGTTGGGCATGCGCTCTTTCGCCGTTAATGCACTGGCAAACGATATTTTCACCGCATCGACCATTAGGCAGGAGCGAGGTATAGATTATCCTTTTGCCAGAACCGTATCATTTAGTTTTAGGGCCTCATTTTAATAAATATATAGATGAAAAAGAATTGTATAAAATTATCTGTAGCAGCAATTGTATTGACGCTGTTATTGGGCGCTTGCAAAAAATTCCTTAACGTTCAACCAGAAGATAAGGTTATAGAAGCGCAGGTATTTTCAAGCAAAAGCGGAATTAATACGGCATTAAATGGCTTGTATATAAACCTGGCTAAATCTAATCTATATGGAGAAAACCTTACCCTTTCTACAGTGGAGATTTTAGCACAGCGATATAATGTGCCATCAACGCATAGTTTATATAAAATTGCCTCTTATGCCTATGGGGATAAACCGGCAACCACCAAATTCGATGCCATTTGGACTGACGCCTATTCTACGATTCTAAATATCAATAGTTTTTTAGAAAATCTTGAGAAATATACTGGCGTATTGGATACGAAAACGGAATCTCTTTATAAGGGAGAGGCTTTGGCCATGAGGGCTTTACTTCACCTGGATCTTTTAAGACTATATGGCCCTAAATACAATTCAGCAGATTCGACCAAACAATCTATTCCATATTACGAAAACAGTCAATCGAAAATTAATCCGCTTTTGCCCGCAAATCAAATCATGCAAAAGGTTTTGAGCGATCTTCAGCACGCAGAAGAATTACTCAAAAATGATATCATTATTACTGCGGGGATTAATCCTCCCGCTGCAAATGCGGAGGTTGATTTTGTTAACAATAGTCGCAACTACCGCTTAAATTATTATGCTGTTAAAGGTTTATTGGCCAGAGCCTACCTATATCGCGGAGACAAAGTATCGGCACTCGCGGCAGCGAAATCAGTTATTCAGCAGGCCGATAAATTTAAGTGGACTACCACCACCAATGCCTTAAGTGAGAAAGTAAATCCTGACCGTGTATTTTCTACTGAAATGATATTTGGGACAATGAATACCCAGCTTTACAACAATTACCTTGCGCTGTTTGATCCGGCGGTTACAGAGGGCAACATTTTGGCGCCTGCACCAGCAAGATTAACAGCCGTTTTCGAATCTAACGAAAGCGATTATAGGTATAACTTAAATTGGCAGATCCCATCAACTGGTATAAAAAGCTACAGAACCTTTTATAAATATGCAGATGTTGTAGATAAAACCAAAACTTTCAGGTTTACCATTCCGCTTTTAAAAATTAGTGAGATGTACTACATCGCTGCTGAATGTGAACCAGTTGCTGCAGATGGGATTAACCAATTAAATGTGGTGCGTCTTAACAGGGGCTTAGCTAACCTATCTACTACCGTGAATGTAAATACCGAACTACAAAAAGAATATCAAAAGGAATTTTTTGGAGAAGGACAGCTGTTTTATTACTACAAACGCCGGAATGTAACCTCGGTAGGTAACGGAACCGGCAGTGGCAATATTACCATTGTTCCGGTAGTGCCATTACCATTATCAGAAAGTCAATATCGTTAACCAAAAAAAATTAATCCAATGAAAGAAATTAAATTTTATACTGCAGGTTTACTGATATTGATATTGGCAAATTCTTGCAAAAAAAACCTGGAAACCTACAGTGGTAAAAACAATATCTATTTTAATGAAGCTGGGAGATTGCCCGCTTTTACTGGCGAAGTAATTAGGGATTCGACCGTGATGTCTTTTTCCTTGGCGAAAAGTACAGATTCAGTTGTAAATATGATAATCAAAACAACTGGTACAGTAAGCGATAAAGACCGTTCTTATAAACTGATAATCGATCCGGTTTCGACGGCCATAGAAGGAAAACATTACGATGCTTTACCTCAAACATTCAGTATCAAAAAAAATAAACTTCAGGATACCGTTAAGATTAAATTTCATAGATCTGTTGATATGCAGGCACAGAATTTTACACTGTTTTTTAAGCTCGAAGCCAACGAAAACTTTAGTGCCGATATGGTAGATAAATTAATTAATGCTACCACGGGGCAAAGACTAAGCTTTATCAGATACCGGTGGTTTATAAATGATATTATTAAAAAACCAGGTAGGTGGTTAGATGGGTACCTAGGTACTTTTACTAGGAAAAAGTTGAGTTTGATTGTTCAGGTATTGGGGATAGACCCGGCCTACATGGACACCTCGATGTCGATTGCTGAGCTTACTGCATATGGAAAATTTATGCAGCGTTATTTGAACGATCAAAAAGCAGCAGGAAAAACCATTTACGAAGAAGACGGATCAGAAATGATTATGGGTTCTTCTGTTCAATAAATCTATCTCTTAAATTAATTGATTATGACTTTCAAGAAATATATATTAATAATTGCGCTTTGCATTACAGGAGGGTTTAATGCCTGTAAAAAAGACCTGGGCAATTACAATTATAATGATATAAATGAATTATCTGCTGTTGGGGGTATTGCGCCAGATTTAACTGCAATATATAGTAAACAATTCGTTTTAAAACCTGATTTGAAGTTTACACAGGATGCCGGAGCAGACGAATCCAAATACAGTTACGAGTGGTCTTACATTGGGCCGAATGGATTAGGCGGCTCAAAGCTTTTTACATTGGCCACAACAAGGAACCTCGATTTAAAAATGACAATTATTGCTGGTACTTATCAGTTCTATTATTCTGTTACTGATAAAAATACCGGAGTTAAATTCAGGTATCCTTTTACATTAAAAGTGGTAAATGAGATCAATGAAGGCTGGATGCTGATGTGTGATGTATCGGGAAAAGCCAGAGTAGATATGCTTTCGTTAAATACCAACAATGCCTTCGACTTGATTATAGATTTATTGGCCACAACTGGCTCAGACCTAAAACTAGATGGAAAACCCGTAATGGCTTATACCTATAACACGGGTCTTTTACTTGGCCCCGATCAAATTAGTTATGGTGTTTATTTCGGTACTGATAAAAGCACTCAAAAGGTCGACCCTAATACATTTAAATGGACAAAAACCATGGGGTTAACATATGAGATGTATGGAAACATTCCTGAGGGTTTTTATGCAGATGTTATTAAACAACGCGCAGGAAGCGCCGCATATATGATTGGAAATCAGGATGCTTATTATTACGAGCGAGTACAAAGCATATATTATTCTGCGCCCATAAATTATATAACAGCCGAGCAAAAAGGATTTAAGGTTGCTCCTTTCATTGCAGGAAATCCGGCTATTGTGAGTAACGCACATGCTATATTTTACGATACCACCAACCGTAGATTTGTAAAACATACTGGTTCAGCGGCAACTTGTACAACATTGCCAAACCCTCCGGATGCACAGAAGTTGTTCAATTTTACTACCGGAATGGATTTGGTTTATATGCAATGGGTAGCCTTTAATGGCGGTGAGGTATTTAGTGTGCTCAAAGATCCCAGCTCATCAAAACGCTACCTGGCCCGATTTAACAGCGGTAACAATGCCCAGTCTTACTATGCCGAGATTTTAGCAACAGATTTTGCCAATGCGGAATTCTATGCGGTAAGCCCTGATTTAGGTTATATTTTTTATAGCGTTGGCGGTAAAGTTTACGAATACGATATGTCTTTAAAATCGACCAAACTGATGCTTGATATGGGAACGAAGAAAATCTCTTTCTTACAGTTTTATGAGTTTAAGAATACCACAAAATACAAAGACTCAAATAAGTTAATGGTTGCATCATACGATCTGGCATTACCTGAAGGTCAAAACGGAAGCCTTAACGTTTATACTGTTCCACCTGTAAATGGCGATTTGATACCATATAACAATTATAGCGGCTTCGGAAAAATTAAGAGTCTAACTTACAGAGAGCGTTAATCAAAATTCTTCAACATACAAATTAAACCAATGAAAATTAAAGCATTATTAAGCACCGTTTTGTGCATCATTACACTTACCGCAATGGCGCAGGCGCCAGTTGAAGTAAAAGGTCTTTTAAAAAAGAAAAGATCATCAGCCGTTAAACTATTTAAGGTGAAATACGGAAAGAGTATAGAAATTGCGAATGCCAGTCCAAGTGCCAATGGCCAGTTTGGTTTTTTGTTCTATCCGGAGTACGAAGGTTTATATGTAATCGGTACAGGTAACGAAAACAGCCCGAACGATAATTATAAATTCTATTTTAAGGGAGGCGAGCAGTTATCAATAAGTCTGTTGGATTCGAGTTACGTATTAACCGGAAAACTAAACTCAAAAGAAAATGTGGTATTAACGCAGTGGCATGATTTAACTTTTCCATTGGAGCAAAAGGCCATCAACTTTATGAAAGTGCAGAGTACTTTTGTTGATTATTTCCCTCAACAAGAAGAAATTGTAGCGAAAAGTAAAACGTTCTTAAACGGAAAAAGCACAGGTAACGCAAAATTTGATAAACAGATTAAAGATATTATGGCTTTAGATCTGGCCAGTTATGCGACTAACTTTTTAAATACACCCCGTTCTGCACATCCTTCGGTTGAAGAGTACAGTAATTTTTACAGCAGTTTAAAAGCAGTAGATTTCGCAAAAACAACCGATAAGGTGTACAATTATCCATGGGGTTACCGCACCCTTTTGGGCATCATCAGTGTAAATATGCGTCAGGATGGCAAAGCCTATAAAAGAGGAGTAGAGGGAGTAGATATTTTTGCTTCTTATCTTCCAAATGACACTTTAAAGGGTGATTTGGCTTTAGAAAATGCTGCCGGTTATAAAGCAATAGGCGATTATCAAACCTTAATGGCAAAATATGATAAATACGTGATTACCAAAGCACAAAAAGAGCGTAGCAGCAACATTATGAACCCCTTATTAACCTATAAACCAGGTACCGATGCTTACGAATTTTCTTATGCAGACAACAATGGTAAAATGCATAGCTTGAAAGATTTTAAAGGAAAGGTGGTATTGGTTGATACCTGGGCAACCTGGTGCGGACCTTGTAAGGCTGAAATTCCATTTCTAAAGAAGCTGGAAGAGGAGATGAAAGGGACAGATGTGCAGATCATCAGTTTATCTACCGATGCTGAAAAGGATAAAGAAAAATGGCTTAAAATGATCAAAGATGAAAATTTGGGCGGCTTACAGCTTTTTGCAGGCGGACCAGCTAATGAGTTTTCTAAATACTATAAAATTAATACCATTCCCCGTTTTTTGGTTTTCGATAAACAGGGCAAAATTGTAACCGTTGATTCACCCCGTCCTTCTCAGCCAGAGTTAAAAGCTTTATTGCAAAAAACGCTAGCCAATTAGGTTATTGCTTTGCCGCTATCTCGGCGGCAAAGCTTTTTACATTTTCTTTTACCAAATGATAACAATAAAAAAACTATTGCTGGCTACGCTTTTGCTCTTTTTTTTACCCAGGGCATATTGCCAGAATGATAGCATACAAATTAGCGGGCGATTAAAAGGCCTGGGAAATAAATCGGTTTGGATTTCTTTTGCTGATGATGCTGGTGTATCCAGAAGTTACAGGGCAAATGCCAGTAACGATGCCTTTTCTTTAAAGGTGCCCCGTTTGCAAAGACCTGCCATTGCCCGGTTTGATGTTTCGATATCAAGGGGTTTAAATGCGACAAACGACAACAAAACCGTGTCGAATCCGGCGCCCGTTCTCGATCTGTTTGTTTTTGATAAAAGCATACAAATAACTGGCGATGCCTTATTGGTTCAGTTTGCTAAAGTAAGTGGAGATGAAGAAAACCATGTGTTTGACACCTATAAACAGCTGGTAAAAAAAGATGAAATGCGTAATTACGAAATTATGCAGTTGCTTTTTAATGGAGAAAAAAATACGAATGCGGCGCAATCAAAGGCGCTTAGTGCTGAGGCTACTGCAATAAACAGAAAATTGGTTAACGTAAAGCGCGACTTTGTTAAAAACCATCCGGATGCCTTTGCTTCTGTATTTTTATTAACCCGAATGCAAAACCTGTATACCGCAGGCGATTTTATTTCCACGTGGAACAGTTTATCATCCAAATATAAAAACCATCCTATTGCAGAGAGGATCAAGGCATACATCAAAAAAATAAGTGCTACACCTGAAGGATCGGATGCCATTGGTTTTCTGAAAACCGACAATCATGGCAAAACCATCAATTTGGCTGATTTTAAGGGAAAGACTGTACTGCTCGATTTTTGGGGCAGCTGGTGCGGGCCTTGCCGGGCCAGTAACCCACATCTTAAGGCATTATACGCAAAATACCAATCCAAAGGTTTTGAAATTATAGCCATAGCACAAGAGCAGAAAAAATTACTTAGCGAGGCACGCACAGCCTGGCTTAAGGCTATCGAAGAAGATGGGCTCACCTATATCAATGTGCTTAATAATGAGGATATGGATAAGCAGAATTTGGTAAAAGACTATAACATTATGGCTTTCCCAACCAAGATACTGCTCAGCAGCGAGGGTAAAATAATACTTCGTATTACCTCGAGTGCTACTGATGATATTGACCTGGCCCTCGAAAAAATTTATGGATTTTAAATCCACCTACTCAGATAAAATGAAAATTAAAGCAATACTGTTTTTGAGCGTCTTGGGATCGGCGCTAAATGTGCAGGCACAAAACGCCAAAACGATAATAGAAAGCATGAATAAAATGTTTGCTCAAAAATCTATCGACCCAATAATGGAGAATTTAAGCAGCAATTTTTCTATTGCCGCTTACTCCAGACCATCGACCGATAACATGTTAAAAGCGATTTTGGAACGTTATGCCTGCGATTCGCTTCAATTGAAAAACGAGGTAAAACAGAACGAAAATGTTCAACTTACCGTGATACCGTTTAACAAAGCAAAAGCAGGTAAAGAAAGCACCATTTACACCGATGCGCAGTACAAAATCCTTTACACCGATATTTTCGATCAGTTTTATGGCATGAACCGGTATAAAAAATCGGTATTAATTGCTAAAATCCCCTTCGAAGTGAAAGATGGCGCTATCATTTTAACGGTTAAGGTAAACAATAGCCAGCGACCGCTAAAACTACTTTTTGATACAGGTGCAGATGGAATGGCCATTACCAAAGCCCTTGCCGATTCTGTAGGTATAAAAGCTAGTCGCCAACAAAACACCTCGGTTGTAGGGGGCAATATGCAGATCTCGGTTTCAGAAGGAAATACCATTCAGCTGGATACTTTTAAGCTAAAAAACCAAAGTTTTGCCATTTTTCCCGAAATGCATAAAGGAAGTGACGGTATTATCGGAAACAGCATTGCCAAAAACTACATCACCAAAGTAGATTTCGATAAAAAAGAACTTTCGCTTTATAATTTTGGCTATTACGAGTACCAAGACCAGGGGAAATCGGTTCCGGTTACCGTACCTGCAGGGTTATTTATTATTCCGGGTGAGGTAAGCATAATGCCTGGCCAGGAACATGCAGGCGAATTTGTTTTTGATACTGGCGCAGCATACAATCTCATTTGTTTCAGGCCATTTGTAAAAAAGAATAAACTATTGGTAAGTGGTTTTAAACCTGAATATAACGGTACCACAACAAGTATGGGCATCAGCACACCTACCTACAGCGGAAGGGCTGCGGCATTCTCTTTTTCCAACATGCCTAAACTCACAAATTTTCCCGTTACCCTCATGGCTGGAGGTGGCCAGAGTGAAAACTGGAATCCGGGCTTTGATGGATCAATCGGCATCAGAACCATAGAGCGTTATAATTTCACCATTAACCTACAGAAAAAGGAAATCCATTTCGTCCCGAACCATACACTAAATTTCCCTAGCGATTTTGTTTTGGGTGCTTATCTGTTCGGTTTTGATCAGGATGGAAAATTAAAGTTATTAAGTGTGGTTGCTCCGGTAGAAAGCGAGACGATAAAAGCAGGACAGATAATTGAAAGTATTGATGGCATTGCAGCCCCAGTTTTGCTTAAAGACAGCAAAAAAATGCTTACGATTTTAAGTGCTCCGGCAGGTAAAATCTTCAAAATTGCCTACACTGTAAATGGAGAAAAACAAAATATCTCAATAACCAAAAAATAGATTTATGAAAAAAATAATCCATACCATTTGCCTGATGTTCGCTGTTATAGGCTGTCTGGCACAAAATCAATCCTTAAACAGCGTATTGAAACAAGCCAAAAAAGAGAACAAACTTATTTTTGTCGATTGTTATTTCACAGGCTGTATCCCATGTGCTCAAATGGATGAAAATGTTTTTCCGAACGAGCTGGTTAAAGCAGAAATGGACAAAAATTTCCTGATGCTCAAAGTGGATATCTTTAAGGATAAGCTTGGCGATACCTTAAAAGTGCAGCATATTTTAAATGGATTCCCAACTTTCCTGGTGTTAAATGGTGATGGAAAATTAATCAGCTCGTCATCTGGCTACAAAGATCCGGGGAATTTGCTCGCATTGTTTGCCGATGCGCGCCAAAAAGCAAACCAACAGAAGTTTTTAGCTGGTTTTTCTACGCGATATGATGAAAAAAAATACCCGCCGTTTTATGTAGAATTCTGTAGAACCCGAAAGGGAATAACCCCAGCTATCTTAGCGAACTATAGCGATACTTTAAAAAACTTTAAAGCCGAGAATGCCTTGTTGCCTTATCTGGTTACCAGATCGGCTGATGAAAAGGCTATTGAAACCATTTTTGCCGATTATAATGGTTTTGTATCGCTTTATGGAGCCGATGTGTTGCAGCCGGTGATAGATTATGGTTTAAACCTAAAGTTGGCCAAAGCACTAAAGGCAAATTTAAATGATGTTGCTTTTGAAGACTTTTTGGCGAGTCAGAAAAAATATTTCGCAGAAAAAACATGGAAAATATGCCTGCAAATTTTGGGAAATAAATACTTCCTGGCGATGAAAAAAGATACCTTAGGTTTTCTGAAATTCGCTATAAAAAATCCTGTTTTATATCAATATCACTTCAATGCGCTTTATAGCACATTATTGGTTAAGAATGGTTTTACTCCAGAAGTTTTGAAGCTCTTTTGTAAATGGGCTGATGCCATTGTTACAGATGATAGTGGGCTTGAGTTTATGAAAACTGCTGCGGCAGTAAATAAACGCGCTCAGGATGAAGCAGCTTATAACAGGTTTGTGAAAATGGCTGCTACCTATGCCAGTAAGTATAAAATGAAAACAGAACCCATTAATGAAACTGGTTCCAAATAAATAAGAATTACACCTTGTAGAAGGGGTGGAATGTTTAATAGTTAATGAACGAAAAGCTTATCTGGATGGATAAGCTTTTTTGTTTTTGTTCATATAATGGTTACATTAACTTTATTTTGTTTTCGGGCTAAAAATCTACTTTTGATCTTTCATCCCATAAAATTGTTTTCAATTGAGATGGAACGATCATGATTTTCAGATCAATCATCATAAAACCAAAATATGAAACGAATATTTATTTCTGCACTAATGTTGTTCATTTTTACCGCCTCTTTTGCTCAAAAATTTAACTGGAACAAAAACCAGGTAATTGCCCACCGTGGCGCTTGGAAGAAAAATAATTTCCCCCAAAATTCTATCGCTTCATTAAACGAAGCCGTAAAGCTGGGTTGTTATGGATCGGAATTCGATGTGTGGATGACCGCAGACAATGTTTTGGTCATTAATCACGATCCCGAATTTCAGGGTTTGGTTATCGAGAAAGTAAATTATGCAGATTTATTGACCAAAACGATGAGCAATGGCGAAAAAATCCCAACGCTCGAAGCCTATCTATTGGAAGGTAAAAAGCAAAGAACAACTAAACTGATTTTAGAGATCAAACCTTCGTTAATTAGTAAAGAACGTGGAATTGAGGTGACCAATAAATGCGTTGAAATGGTTCAGAAACTTGGCGTAGTGGATTGGACAGAATATATCAGTTTTGATTATGATTACTGCAAGCGGATTTTAGCGCTCCTGCCAAAAGCAAAAGTAGCCTACTTAAAAGGTGAAATCAGTGCCGAACAAATGAAAGCAGATAAATTAACTGGTGTTGACTATCATTTTAGCGTTTACCAAAAAGATGGGTGGATTGAAAATGCCCACAAATTAGGATTAACGGTAAACGCCTGGACCGTAAATACAGTTCCTGAAATTCAATGGCTTTTAGCACATCAGGTTGATTATATCACCACTAACGAACCAGAGTTAACTTTCGAAGAACTCAAAAAAACACCTGTTGCAAAGGGCTGGAAGCTGAAATGGGCTGATGAATTTAACGATGCCGGATTACCTTTAGCAAAAAACTGGAGTTACGATGTAGGCGGAAAGGGCTGGGGCAATAATGAGCTTCAATATTATACCGATGCAGATAGCACAAATGCAATTGTAAAAAAAGGGAATCTGAATATTACTGCGGTAAAAGCAGACAAAGAAAACAACCATTATACTTCGGCCAGATTGGTAACGAAAAATAAATTCGATTTTAAATACGGAAGGGTAGAAGTTCGCGCCATGTTGCCAAAAGGCAGGGGCTTATGGCCTGCCATATGGGCTTTACCAACCGAAGGGAAATACGGAGGCTGGCCAAAGAGCGGCGAAATTGATATTATGGAACATGTAGGTTATGATCCGGATAGCGTTCATGGAACGGTACACACCGAGAAGTTTAACCACGTAATCAAAACGCAGATTGGCAAGGCTTTAAAGGTTGATAATCCTTATACCGAATATCATATTTATGCTATAGAATGGTTTACCGATAGAATAGATTTTTTTATTGATGACCAAAAATACCTCACCTTTAAAAATACGAAAAAAGGATCTGGCGACTGGCCATTCGATCAAAACTTCCATATTATTTTAAATGTAGCAGTAGGCGGTGGCTGGGGTGGAAAAAAAGGCGTAGATGACGCTGTATTCCCTGCAAGTATGAAAGTAGACTATGTGAGGGTGTTTCAGAAGTAATTTGTTCGTTCAATAGTTGATTAGCCATTAGTCAATGGTCATAATTAAATTGACTAAGAACCTTCATACTGATTAGCGCCATAAATTAACTGTCAACTGAAAATTGCTAATTGACTACTGAAATTATAACTTGCGGTATCTAAGCTATATTGTATAATTTATGGACTCACGTAGAGAATTTCTAAAAAAAGCGGCCTTGTTTGCCGGAGCCACTGGTATGGCCAATACCTTGCCCAGTTCGGTGCTAAAAGCCATGTCGATTAACCCTGAACCGGGTAGCACATTTTACGATGCAGAACACATTGTTTTTCTGATGCAGGAAAACAGATCGTTCGATCATATGTTCGGTAAAATGAAAGGTGTGCGGGGGTTTAATGATCCCCATCCACACATTCAGCCTGATGGAAACAAAGTTTGGTTGCAGAAAGACGGGCAAGGATATACCTATGCCCCTTTTCATGTAGACATTAACAAAACCAAAATCACCTGGCAAGGCGGTTTACCACATTCGTGGAATGACCAGGTTGCTGCGCGAAATGGTGGCCGTTATGATAAATGGCTGCCCGTTAAAACACCAATGACATTGGCTTATTATGATCGGAATGATATTCCTTTCTATTATGCCATGGCCGATGCTTTTACCATTTGCGATCAGCATTTTTGCTCATCGCTAACCGGTACAACGCCAAACAGACTGTTCTTTTTTACAGGAACTGTTCGCGGAGAAAAAAGTGCAAACCGGGTTGCGGTGGTCAATAACGATCAGGCCGAATCGCAAAATAATGTATTCGTAGATTGGCCAACCTTTCAGGAAACATTAGAAGATAATGGCATCGATTGGCGCATTTACCAAAACGAATTGTGGACCTCCAAACTTCCGGCAGGCGAAATAGATGATTGGTTGGGTAATTACGGCGATAATCCTGTAGAATACGTCAGCAGGCACAACGTTAAATTATCTGCTTACTTTCGAAAAAATGGCGATAATACCGTTAAACCGGCTTTAACCGCAAAAGAGGTTCAGGAGAAATACGATAAATTATCCCAAAAGGAAAAAAACTTAGTAGATAAAGCATTTACGACCAACATTTCTCAAAAAGATTATCTTGATCTTGAACCATTTACTTTTAAGAATGACCAAGGGAAGTTTGAAACGATTAATGTGCCTAAAGGCGATATTTTTCATCAGTTTAGAAAAGACGTAGACAGCGGAAAATTACCAACGGTTTCGTGGTTGGTTGCGCCTCAACGTTTTTCTGATCATACCAGCTCGCCTTTGTATGGAACCTGGTATGTAAGCGAAGCCCTGGACATTTTAACCAAAAACCCAGAGGTATGGAAAAAAACAATTTTTGTTTTAACGTACGATGAAAATGATGGGTACTTCGATCATCAGCCTCCTTTCGTGGTACCAAACCCTGATGATCCAACCAGCGGAAAGGTATCTGAAGGAATAAACTATGCCACTGATTTTGAAGCAAGAAAGGGAAGTCCGATCGGCTTGGGCTATCGTGTACCATTGGTTATTGCCTCACCCTGGAGCAAGGGTGGTTTTGTAAACTCGCAGGTTTTCGATCATACTTCATCATTAATGTTTATGGAAAAATGGCTGGCAAAAAAAACAGGTAAAACCATTAAAAGCAACAACATTAGCGATTGGCGAAGGAATATTTGCGGCGATTTAACCTCAGTATTTAGGCCATATAATGGAGAAGAAATCAAATCCCCGGAACCGCTAAAACGTGATGTTGTGGTAACCAATATCGGTAATGCTAAAAATAAGCCTGCCCAGGTTGGTCCTACTGCACTCAATAAAACTGAAGTTGCAAAAATAAATAAATTCGAAGCCTTTTCTTCTGAAACATCTAGTCATGCCCCTAAGCAAGAGCATGGAACCAAGCATGCTTGTGCCCTGCCTTATCATTTAACGGTTGATGCAAATCTGGTTAACAATGAATTAGCACTTACTTTTCAATCGGCAAAAACCTTGTTCGGTAGCGAAATAGAAACCGTTGGCGCACCTTTCAACATGAGTACCATTTCCAAATTTAAAGGTGTTGCGGGCAAAACATGGGCTTATGCGGTAAAAGCTGGCGATGTGTTAAAAGACAGCATTAAACTGGATGATTTTGATAACGAAGTTTATGATCTTACAATAAGTGGTCCGAATGGTTTTTACAGGCATTTTACAGGCAGCAAAAAAAATCCTTCCGTTATTGTAAAAGCACATCCGGAGCAAGCTGGTTTGGTAACCAAAAAACTTACAGGTACCCTGGTTTTCGCTATCGAGAACAAGGGCGCCAGTTTAGTTACGCTTCAAATTGTAGATAACAAATACAAATCGGGGAGCAAAACGGTAACAATCAGACCAAAATCGAGTGCAAATATTTCATTTAACCTGGTTAAAAATGCAAATTGGTACGATTTCAGTATTGTGCAGACCGGCAATACCACATTTAAACACCGTTATGCAGGTAAAATAGAAACAGGAGAAATTACCCAAACCGATCCATACATGGGCAACGCATCATAAATATCCCCCCAAAAGGGGGATGGCTTTTGAAAGAAATTATGCTTATTTTGTATTACATGTGCAGTAAACTGTCTATAATCAAGATAAATTTCATAGTTTCTTTCATTTTGCTTTTTAGCCTTAAGCTATCGGCCCAAAGCTATAATTTTACCAATTACAGCTTAAAGGATGGCTTACCTCAATCGCAGGTTATGGTAATTTATCAGGCAAAAGACAGGACGCTTTGGCTTGGCACATTTGGCGGGGTAAGTAATTTCGACGGCAGGCAATTTACATCGTACAGCAAAGCTGATGGGTTAGGATCGAACTCAGTAAACTGTATTGCAGAGGATAACCAGAGCCAAATGCTTTTTGGTACCGAAACAGGCATCAGCATCCTTAAACGCGGAAAAATAAGCACCCTGTTTTCGGGCAAAGGAGTAAGCCACCTGCTTAAAGACATGCATGGTGTTATTTGGGGAATAAGTGAATATAAGCTTTTCAAAATTGAAAAGGATAAAATTGTTTTTTATTCCATCGCCGGTAAAAAAATTCATACCATAAACAGCGATAGCGCTGGAAATCTATATGCTGCTGTATCAGAAAAGGGTATTTATCAGCTAAAGAATGATAACTGGGCAATCTACCAGGAGTTGCCGCCAGCCATTAATACTTTATCTATCCGGAAGATTTTATTTGATAAAACCGTAAGGAATAAAGCCTATCTCTTAACCGACCATAGCGGAATTTACGCGCTGGAGAACGGAATAGTTAAAACGTTTTTTAAAAAAGAGGGCATTGATACCTATTATTCCATCGCACAGGATCACCGTGGAAATATGTGGGTAGGTTCGGAAAAAGGGGCTTATTTTATCAATAAAAACGGCCTGATCATCAATTTTAACGGAGAAAATGGATTAAGTGATAACCAGGTTAACGAAATATTTAGCGATGCTGAAAACAATATCTGGATATCTTGTTTTAGTGATGGTATTTACAAATATGAAGGCGATGCTTTTATTCGCTACAATAAGTTTAAGGGCAAGAACCTGGCTTATCCGATAAGTGGAATAGCGGCAGATAAAAATGATAATCTATGGTTTGGCACTTTTAACAAGGGCGTTTTTAAGTATGATGGGAAAGATGTACAAAACATTGATATCCCCGCCTTTAAGGATAAAAAAATCTATTTCGTTTATGCCGATAAAGCAAAAAATATCTGGTTTTCCACCTATGGTAAAGGCATCTGGAAATACGACGGACAGAAATTTAGCCAGGTACTAAAGCCAGAGCGATTTGATAACAGCTCGATAGCTGAAGATGAGGAAGGGGGGATCTGGATAAACGGACTCAGGTCATCTAGTTATTTAAAGGATGGAAAAACCGAAAGAATAAGCGGATTTGATGGCTATCTATCGTGTATTTACCCATTGGGGAAGGATAGCGTATTTCTTGGCACCTCAAATGGCGTTACACTTATTAAAAATAAAAAGATAGATAAAACATTTCGTATCAAATCGCTCACCAATATTTACGTACTGAGCATTATAAGACAGGAGGATAATTTAATTTTTGCTACGCTTGGTGATGGGATCATCATCTGGAATTTAAAAACGAAAGCCATTAAACGTTATGTTGTTACTGATGGGTTAAATTCAAATGATATTTATAGTCTTGCAACCGATAAGCAAAATAATTTATGGGCCGGAACAGGGCGGGGGATTAACAAATTAACTTTTAATAAACAGCAACAAAATTATGAAGTTTTTAGAGATCATCCGCTAATTGTAGAGTGTAACCAAAACGCAATTATCAATTACAGAAACAGCATATTGGTGGGCACCATAGATGGACTTATTCAATGTAAAACCAATGTGCTTACGGAGAACAAAAAAAATCCTTTTATTCATATTCAACAGGTAAGTGTTTTTCATAAAAATGATCGGGCTGAAGATCTTTCGATCGATCTGAACGGAAAAGGTGATAAATTTTATAAGCTTAACTACAGTCAAAACCACATTTCGATAAGTTTTAAAGGAGTTTACCTCACCAATCCAGAAAGCGTATTTTACCGTTACAAACTGGTTGGGATAGATAATGATTTCAGTAAACCTGTACCCAACACGGAGATCGAATACTCGGCCATAAGGCCAGGTAGTTATACTTTTCAGGTTTATGCTATCGCAAATGGACAACAATCGAATATAGAACAGTTTAGCTTTACCATTGTGCCACCGTACTATGATACCGTTATATTTAAGATTGGTGCATTCTTGGTGCTTATATTTCTGATATGGCTTATCTTTTACCTCATTTTTAAAACCAGGGAACGCAAAAAACATCGGTTCGAAAAGTTAAAATTAAAAGAACAGGAAAAAATAAGAAAGCAAACTGCTGAAGATTTTCACGATGATATTGGCAATAAACTAACCCGGATTAATGTTTTATCCGAAATTTTGGATAAAAAGGTAGCCGGAACCGAGAAAGAGCAAAAAGAACTGATTAGGCTAATCAGAGAAAATGCCAGCCTGTTGTATACCGGAACTAAAGATATCCTTTGGGCGTTAGATCCACATAGCGATAATCTTTTTGAGATACTGATGCACATTAAAAATTTTGGAATCGATCTTTTCCAAAATACGGGCGTTACATTTAAAATGGAAGGCGTATTAAGCAAATACCAAAAGCTACACCTGTCAATGGAGTTTAACCGAAACCTAACGTTAATTTTTAAGGAGATGTTAAACAATGTGTTAAAGCACGCAAAAGCAAGCCAGGTTTTAATTATGGTTATTGAAACCGATCATGATACCGTTAACATCTTAACAACAGACGACGGCGAAGGTTTTGATATTGAAACAGTACAGAAAGGAAGAGGGCTAAACAATATTCAAACGCGCTGCAAGCGTATAAAATCGACCTTTCAAATTTCTTCTATTAAGGGGAAAGGCACCACTACAACAATTTCTACCAGAATTCCTGTTACAAACTAGTACTAAAAGCGTCTTAATTAAAAAACAACCACAAAAATGAGCCAGAATTTACGAATTGTTCTAATCGAAGATGACGATATTTTAAGAATGGGTTATGAATCGTTATTAAGCGATGTTGAAGATTTTGTAGTCGTTAACGCTTATGCATCCTACGATTTGGCCAAAAAACACTTAGATGCCGATCATCCTGACGTGATTCTGCTGGATATCCAGATGCCTGGCACCAATGGGTTGCAGGCTTTGCCATTTATCAAAAAAACTTTACCCAACGCGAATATTATTATCCTCACCGTTTTCGATTCGCCTGAATTGGTTTTCGAAGCCCTGACCATGGGCGCAGGGGGGTACCTCACTAAAAACTCAAGCGCATCGAAAATTATAGATGCTATAAGAGAGGTGAGCACAGGCGGAGGTGCCATGAGTACAAATGTGGCACGCATTGTAATGCATTCTTTTCAGAAAAACCTGAATTCTCCTTTAACTAAGCGCGAAACCGAAATTTTAGACCGGATTGCAAATGGACAAACAAAATCTCAAATCGCAAACGATCTGTTTATTGATCAGGAAACGGTAAGAAGCCATGTAAAAAATATTTACATCAAACTCGATGTGAATTCCAAATCAGAAGCGATTAAAACAGCCAAAGAAAAGCGCTTTATTTGATCTATGCCTGCATTCTGCTAAAAAATAATGCGAAAATCACCCTTTTTGGGTGATGCTTTGGGTTCAATTTCGGTTTAATTTTACATCATACAATTAAACAAGGAAATGAACCAATCTGCAAAATTCTTTTATGTGCAAGTAACGCAACTAAATGATGCAGATGCATTTTATGCCAACTGTTTAGGGATGCCTACAGAATCGACAATGATTTCTGAACAGGAGAAAGGAATCATGGTTAAGGCAGATCATGAGACCAATATTTTGCTATCGGAACAAAAGCATCAAAACCAAACCAATAAAATTGTATTAACCAGCGATGATTGTTTGGAGGATTATTGCAGGCTAAAATCGAGAGGGGTTATTTTTAAAAATAGACCAGCTTACTTAAGTGAGGGTTTAAGTATCGAATTTTCTGATCCTTATGGTAATCATTTTATCATATTGGAACAACGTAACTATAATGAGGATTAATGTTATGAAGTACGTTAAAGAATTAAGCAATAGAAATAAAATTATAAGCGAAAGCACCTGCGAAGCCCTTTACGAGCAACAGAACGATGCTTATACCATTAAATTTGTTTTTAACGGAACTGAGGATTGTGAAATTAACAAACGTAAATTTAGCATTTACCCCGATACTTTTGCGGTAGTAAACGCAGGAACAAATTTTAGCAGCAAAATAGACTCAATAAGTCCTGTAAATACATTTTCTGTTTCTTTTGGCGAAAATTTTATTAAAGATTTTTATCATACTTTTTCGAGTAGTAACGAAAGTTTACTCGATGGAAAAGAAGCACAGGAAACGCCTTCGTTTATGGAATCGCTATATCCGTTTTCTGGCGATATGCGTTTTAACGTACTGCATTTAAAAAGCCAGCTAGATAAGGGTTTGAAAGATGAAATGCTGATTAATGAATATCTGTACCACTGCCTTCTAAATTATTATAAAATTTATGATAAAGAGGTGGCGCAGAAATTAGATAAACTCAGCTTTATCAAAGCAAAAACCCGCGAGGAGGTTTTAAAAAGATTAACACTAGCTAAAGAATACATTAGCAGCAATTACAATCAAAATATAACATTAGAAAATATTGCCGAACAGGCATGTTTATCGGTTAACCATTTGCTAAGAACATTTAAAGAAGCATATGAAATTAGCCCATACCAATTTTTGGTGCATTTAAGATTAAACAGAGCTAAAAAACTGTTGCAAACCACCACTTATTCCTTAAATGAGATAGTAGGTTTAGTAGGGTTCGAATGCCCAAGCTCATTTATCAGGTTATTTAAACACACGTTCAATATTACCCCGCTAAAATATAGAAAGAGTAGGTTGAACTAAGGTATAAATAGTGATTTCTGCATATTTTGTATATCAGGATGAAACTATTTTTGAAGCTCTTGCAGGACAATTTGTAGAAGTTTTTTCCTGTTTAGGTTAATAATGATTAAAAAAGCAAACTGCCAGGATTGGGGTTTGCTTTTTTGCGTTTAAGGCCTATTCTGTCCAGAATGGTGATTTTCGCACATTTTCAGATTTTCACAGCACCTAAATTGCTTATTGATTTGGTTTCTCGCTCATCTGCCAAAAACCTATTGAACTAATTAATTACTAACTATTTATTCCCAAACATGAAACAAAAATTACTATTGATTTTAATGGTGGCGGTTTTGTCTTATTTTGATGCCCTTGCGCAAAATAGAACAATTACCGGAAAAGTGGTTGATGCCGATGATGGCTTGCCATTGCCAGGCGTATCTATAAAGATAAAAGGAACCACACAACTAACTCAAACCACCGGGCAAGGAACCTTTTCAATATCGGTACCAGCAAACGCACAGAGTTTAGTGCTAAGCTATGTTGGCTACACCGAACAGGAAGTAAAAATAACAGGCGAAACGCTAAATATTCGCATGGTCTCATCTTCTAAAAGCCTGCAGGATGTAGTTGTTGTGGCCTATGGAACAAGCAAGAAAGAGGCCATTACAGGCTCCGTTGCTACTTTGAGTGCCAAGCAACTGGATAATCGGATTATTACGAATGTTACCAACGTTTTATCAGGTGTTGCGCCTGGAGTAGTAACAACTTCCGGAAACGGTCAGCCAGGTAGTAGTTCGGCCATCCGTATCCGTGGATTTGGTTCTATATCGGCATCGAATAGCCCACTTTTTGTATTAGACGGTTCAGTTTATGATGGCGAGCTTGGCGACATTAATGCCAATGATATAGAAAGTATTTCTTTGCTAAAAGATGCATCTTCATCAGCGCTTTACGGTTCGAGGGCTGCTAATGGTGTGGTGATTATTACTACAAAAAAGGGTAAATCGGGTACACCAACATTAAATGCAAGCTACAATCAAGGTTTTTCTAAACGGGGCATACCAGAATACGATCGGGTTGGCGCATTAGATTATTATCCTTTGATGTGGCAGGCTTTAAAAAATAGTCTGGTTTATCCAGCCACAGGAACTGGCTTAAGCGAGTCGGCGGCAGCGACACAAGCATCTAATACCATTCAGGGCCAATTGGTATATAATCCGTTTAATGTGCCCAATAACCAGATAGTAGGTGTAGATGGCAAATTGAACCCTAATGCACAATTGCGGTACAATGATTTCGATTGGTTTAAACAAGCTTCTCGTGTGGGAAAGCGGACCGAGTTTAATGTTAATTCGAGCGCAAAAAATGAAAAAACAGACTATTATTTCTCTATGAATTATCTGAAAGATAATGGTTATTTAATTAAAACTGATTTTGAGCGGTTTAATGCCCGTGTTAATGCCAATACCCAATTACGGCCATGGTTAAAAACAGGGGTAAACCTTTCAGGAAGCTTATCGAACGGAAATTTAGCACAAGATGCCTCGACTGGCAGTGCAACAGCTTTTGTAAATGTTTTCAATTTTGCCAGAACTATTGGCCCCATTTACCCAATACATGCTTTTGATGCCAATGGCAATCCGGTATTAACCACAACAGGCGAGCAATGGTATGATTACGGAGGAAATCCGGGTGCCGTGAACAGGCCACAGGGCGCTTTAGCCGGTCGAAATGTAATTTACGAGACTTTGCTAAATGATGTAACGAGCCGTAGACTGGCCTTAAATGGTAGAGCATATGCCGAGATCAAGTTTTTAAAAGATTTTACTTTTAAACCGACTTTTAGTATCGATTTTATAAATGCCTATAGCAGCGAATACCGAAACCCGATTGTGGGTGATGGAAGTACTGTTGGAGGTTCATCTACCAAACGGAGCACACCAACGCAGAGTTATACATTCAATCAGGTATTATCGTACAGCAAAACATTTAGCAATCATAGTGTAAATGCTTTGGTCGGACATGAAAACTACGATTACGATTGGCGCAGATTAAGTGCAACTAAACAAAGCCAGATTTTAGATGGAAATACAGAATTCCCGAATTTTGTAACCCCTAGTGATGCAGGAGGATATAAAGATACTTACCGTGTGGAGTCTTATTTTGGTAAAGTGGGCTACAACTATTTGGAGAAATACTTTGTAGATGCCTCGATCCGCCGTGATGGAACATCACGTTTGTCTTCGCAATCAAGATGGGGAACATTTTTCTCTGCGGGAGCATCATGGGCAGTTAACAAGGAAAATTTCATGAAAAACATCGATTGGATCAGTGATTTACGCTTGAAGGCTTCGTATGGTGAGGTAGGGAATGATAATTTAATTGATGCAAATCTTGTTGAGCACAACAGCCTTTACTACAATTACCAGGCTTTTTACGAGTTAGGCTGGAACAATGGTAGCGAGCCAGGTTTATTATTGGCCACAGCGGCTACACCCGATTTAAAATGGGAATCGGTAAATACTTTTAATACCGGGATCGCTTTTGGTTTATTTAGAGGCCGCCTGAGAGGTGAGATTGAGTATTTTAAACGTGGCTCATCGAATTTATTGTTTGCAGTACCACAACCACTGTCAGATCCAATCACTTCTATCCGTCGTAATATTGGTTCGATGTACAATACGGGGATCGATCTGCAATTAAGTGGCGATATTTTTAAATCTGAAAACTTTAACTGGACTTTATTAAGTAATTGGTCTTGGTTAAAAAATAAAATCACTAAAATGCCTGCAGAAACGCCGACCGTAACCAGCGGAACGAAAAGACTTGAAGTTGGGCGCGACATTTATGCTTATTATCTGCGTCAATGGGCCGGAGTAGATCCAACAGATGGTTCGGCTTTATTTGAACCTAATGCTGGTGTAACAACCAACTTGCGTACGGTTAACGGACGTGTTTTAACCACCGATATTAACAATGCCCGTTCTGATTATTCAGGCTCAGCTATTCCAGATTTATATGGATCGGTTACCAACACTTTTAATTATAAAAACTTCGGACTATCATTTCTAATTACGTATCAGATAGGAGGTAAATTCTACGATCAGAACTATCAGGGCCTAATGGCTACTACCTATGGTTCTGCGCTGCACGTTGATGCATTAAACTCATGGATGACACCTGGTCAGGTTACCGATATTCCACGATTGGATATTGGTCGTTCTGGCCAGTTTAACGGTACCTCGAGCCGTTGGCTGGTTGATGCCTCTTATATTGCTTTCCGTAATGTAAATCTATCTTATACTTTGCCACAAAGCTGGATTAAAGGTGCAACTCTAAGCAGTGTTAGGGTGTTTGCAGCCGGAGAAAACCTAGGTTTAATCTCAAAACGCAAAGGAATGGATCCGACCGAATCGTTCACGGGTTTAAATACAACTAATTACGTGCCTTCGAGGATGATTAGTTTCGGAATCAATGTTTCACTTTAAAAGATACGATCATGAAATATAAAAAATATTTACTTTTTGCAGGTTTTAGTTTATTAAGTATTACAGCCTGTAAAAAAGATTATCTCGATACAAAACCAACAGATCAGGTTGATAATTCAGCTTTATTTACCTCTGCCGCAAATGCAAAGAATGCCTTAAATGGTGTTTACAGATACATGTTTGAGCGTTCTACCACCGTACCAGATAATGCGCAGCAAAACAAGCCTGGTGTAGGTGGTATCATGTTGTACATGGATTTTATGGGAGAAGATCTCGGTATATCCTCCTCAAACTGGTATACTTCTGATGGAGGATCGTGGATTAGTCCGCGCACCGATAACAGTACCATGTTAACGTATATGTACCGAACGTATTACCGTATTATCGGCAATGTGAACTACATTATCGATAATATTGATCAGGCCTCGGGCGCAGCTGCTGATAAAAACACAGTGAAAGCCGAGGCGCTAACCTTAAGAGGATATGCTTATTTTGGTTTGGTACAACTTTTTGGTAAACGTTATGATGCGGGAGCGAAACCGAACAACCAGCTTGGCGTACCGCTTTTATTGGCCTCAACCGATACCAATAAACCCCGCGCAACTGTAGAAAGTGTTTATTCGGCCATTGTTAGCGATTTAGAAACTGCTATTTCGCTTAATGCAACAGCCTCAAATAAAAGCCATGCAGGTGTTGCGGTAGCCAAAGGCATTAGAGCCAGAGTTGCTTTGGTGATGCAGGATTATCCTAATGCCATTAAATATGCTAAAGATATTGTAGATGCAAACCAATATCCGCTATTGTCTGTTACTGATTACCAGGCGGGCTTTAATAATGCTACATTAGGGGAGTTTATGTGGGCCTCTATGCCAACATTAGACCAGGGAGATACATTTGGGTCTTATTTTGCGCAGATCGCCTACAACGCCAATACAAGCTTTATGCGTGGAAATCCAAAAAGGATTAATTCGGCATTATACGATCAAATATCAGTTACAGATGTTCGGAAAAAGATGTGGGAACCTGTACCAACTACAGTAAATTTTCCGCTACCGGCTACAAATTTTGCCCGTCAGCCCTATATGAGCCGTAAATTTTCAGTTAAAGAAGTGGGAGGCCCATCCTTAGGCGATGTTCCTTTAATGCGGACTTCAGAAATGTACCTGATTTTGGCCGAGGCTTATGCAAAAACTCCTGGAAGTGAGGCTGCGGCCAGAACAGTTTTATTTAACCTGGTTAAACAGCGAGATCCAAGTGCGGTAATTTCTGTAAATACAGGGCAGGCGCTTATTAATGAAATTCTTTTTAACAGAAGAATAGAACTTTGGGGAGAGGGCCACAGGTGGTTAGATTTAAAACGTTTAAATCTGCCGCTGGATAGAACGGTTGTGCCTAACTATGTTTCTGCTTCTGTTGCCGGAACCTTAACTATACCTGCCGGAGATCTTAAATGGCAATTTTTAATACCTAGAGCAGAAATGGAAGCTAATTCTGGCCTCGCCGGACAGCAAAATCCGTAATAATTTAAAGTCCGAAGAAAGGTGGGGTTACCGTTTAATTAAGCAAATGATAACCTAACCTTTTCTTTTTATCACATTTTAGTTACCTCGGTATTATGGTGTTATCGGCATATTATTTTTCTTTATTCCAGCCGACATTTAATAAAAAAACACAGATAGTTATGAGACTAAAAGCTTTAGTGATTTTATTACTAGGTATTACAATCACAAATAATGTTTTTGCAGCTGAAAAACCAACTGCAAGCCACAAATCGGTTATCAATTATTATATGGACAGCTACATGAATTCTGATTATAAAAAGTTAAAAGCTGTTTTAAGTGAGGATGCCGTTTTTACCTCAAATAGGGATGTAAGGGTAATTAAACATAAAGCAAGTGATGTATTAAGCCAAATGAAAAAAAATGAAGGCGTAATTCAGCGAGATTGCAATATCAGTTCTACAATCGTTTCTGAAACCGACGCCCTGGTAATTGCACGCATCGATATTAATTACGAATTATTTGATGGTGCACAACAAAACTTTGTGATCATTGAGAAAGATAAAGAAGGCGAATGGAAAATTACCCAGGTATACAAAGTCTTTATAAGTAGCGATAGTGAGGCTAAAAAACTCGTTTCAAATTAGCATTAAAGCCCTTTTTCGCGTTAGGCCAGTTTCGATTAAAGAGCAAAAAAGGGTTATCGAATAAAGTCCTCAATCAGCATAGTTCAAAGATTTCTCCATTTCACTGCGCTTCAGTCGAAATGACGACTGATTTTCATAATTTGTTTAATGGGGCCAGAGGAAAAACGATTAAAACAATAAAGTCCCGGCAATAGCCGGGACTTATATTTTTCTTTCTTTTCGACTTAAAAGTTAATTGGTAATTCTACCTGCGTTCTATCCCAGCCAATAACCAGATTAGCACCGCCGGTAATTTCGGTAAAGGTTAACGAGAAATACTCGATCGGTTTAGCCAGGGTTTTAACCGGAACATTTACACGAACAATATCTTTAGCCTGATTGTAGGTAAAAGCACCCCATTTATCGGTCTCGCTATTTACAATAATCGTCCAGGTATCTTTGTTTGGGATAGCGAATAAGCTATATGTGCCCGCTTTGATTTTTTTACCGCCAATGCTTACTTTTTTGAAGAAACGAACCTCTGTACTTTCGTTGGCTCCAAAACGCCACACGTTTCCATACTGTTCTAAAACGCCAAAAATATCACGTCCTTTTTTCTGTGGGCGCGAATAAACGATCTTTATAACAGGTTTTGTCGGGTCTCCAGCCTTTACCTTTGGGGCATTAAGTGGAAAATAAACAATATCTGCAGGGCTTGGGTCTGCAACAGGAAATTTTACTTCAGCAGCAGGGGTTTGTTGGGCCTTTGCGCTGAAACAAAGAAGAGCGAAAACAACAATGAAGATATTTTTCATCTGTAGGTTTTTGTTTTCAGTAGCAATGAGCCATCATGATTTTACAGTTATTTGTAAAATCATGATGGCCTTATTTGCTGTGGAATTATTTTTTAATCCTTAAAAGGATTTAGTTGTATAAAGGGACTAAAAACTAGTATTTTCTTCCTTTTACGATAGCATTTAAAAATAAGCCTGCTGTTAACAAACCTAAAACACCACCTAACAAAGCAAAAATATAGTTTTGCGTAATGATTGCTCCAGTTAAAACTCCGAAGAATAAACCTAAAGCATAATATAACCAGTTGAAATTATTGCTGCTGTTCTCTTGTACACTCATGTTTTTTGTTATTTGGAAGCAAAGTTAATATTTATTTTAAATTTTAATTTGTCATTATGCCCAAATTCTAATTAATTATCAATCCTAGCCAATTTATAATCAGCCTTTTTCAGATAAGTAATCAATTCTGCCAACCTGTTGTAAAATTTATCAGTTCTTCTGGCATCTGTACCAATGTGCAGTAATAAGATAAAACCATTTAAACCACTGGGCTTTGTTTCATTAAAAGTAATAATCGATCGATATATTTCATCGCTCGACCGATAGCTTTTCCCCATTTGGGGATAGGTATAATCAGCGTTAGATCGTGTGCCGGGAGTGAAGTTAATTAATTGTAAGCCCAGGGCCTCGGTCCAGCTGGAGATGGTTTGATTATACCATTCGTATGGGGGTAAAAAATAGTGTGCCGTTTCTTTGTGAATTCCAAAATCTGCCACGGCCTGATAGTTATTATTTAAATCTTTTTCGAACTCCGTTTTGGTAACCAAGAGGCTGTCGCGTTTATTCCAATCGCAGTACAATAAATGTTTGTCAGAATGCGGACCGAGGTAATGGCCATCATTTTTTAGTTTTTTAATCAATGAATGAAATTTTGGGTTCCGATAAAAATTTCCGGTAAGAAAAAAAGACGCTTTAACTTTTTCCTGCGCCAGTAATTTGCTTATTTTTTCACCCCCGTCAGCATATTCATCACCCGTAAAAACCAGGTAGATTTTCTTTTGGGTAGAATCACCTCTGATGTTGGCACCAAGGCTATAGGTTTTATGAGTGGGTAGGGGATTAGCCTGCGCTTCTTTCGCTGCTAATAAATAAATCAGAGACGCTGTTCCATCCATTGTAGGTTCATTGGTACTATAATCGCCATAATCATCATGATAAACGGCCAAATCGCTCTGAAACTCGGCATATTCATCAGCATCATTTAATTTGATCCCAATTAAACCTTTATAAATATTGGTGTAAACCGGACCGTCAACCAGTCCGCCATTTATTGGATAATTCTTTAAATGGGAAAAAGCCGAATGCGGATCCGTTGGTGTATCACCCCATTTAGGCAAACCATAAACCATACTCGTTCCCCATGGATTACAGCCAAAAAGCCAGTCGAAATTGGCCTGTTCAAGCTCAGCGTAGGCTTTATCGCCACTTAAGGCTGCATACCAGTTGCATTGCATAGCAAAGGAAACAGTTAAATTGTTGCTACACCAGATAAAAGGAACGCCACGATAAAAGGCATTGTTTTGTGCACGGTTCCAAACTTGTTTTATTCCCTGCAGATAATAGTTGATAGCTGTTTTGTCCTTTAAATCTTGTTTGGCAATTTCGTAATGACCAAGGTTGATGAAAGGATAATATTGATAGTGCGCTGCTGTGTCTTTTTGTAGCCAAGGCGTGACACGTTCTTGCTGAGCATAGTTTAAGGCCAACATTATTTTCTTTTGGTCGATCTTTTCTCTTCCAAAATTGAATGATGTTTCAGCCAGTTCCATATCGTCAACCCAATTGTCTTCAGCATAAATGTACGGCGATTTTACGGAAGCCGTTTGCGTTACTCCAGGTTTTTGTAAGGCAAATTTATAGGCCGTTTTGGCTTTTTTAGCAAGCGTTTGTGCATAATGCCGATCACCTTCTTTAAATAAAACAGCCCCCAGATTAAAAGCACTGGTAAATTTAGCAGCAGTAGAGCTGGTTCCCGTGGTATTGTTCATAAATTTACCGCGTTGCTGCGGTTCTCCGGTAATAAAATAAAGCGGGCGCTCAAATCCTTTACCATATTGGCTGTCTTCTTTTGGTATTCGCATGCTAATGTGATCGCGGTCATCAGCCAATTGGTTAAACATGATGTTTTTTTTAGGGTGCATTTTCACCAGCCAATCCAATCCCCATTTGGCCTCGTCTAAAATATCTGCTCTGCCATTTTTTCCATCCAAGCCGTTTGCCTGTTGCTGATCGCCAAAAACCTGGGGGAAATCGCGGTAGGCCATTAATAGGTGATAAGTCGCATTAGCAGATGTTGTTGAATATTGCAAATAATCACTTGCATCGTGCCACCCACCAGAAGCATCAAAATGTGTACTGTCTTTAATGCCTGCTTTTGCACCATATAATACAAAGCCATCGTGGGTATGGCAACTGTCTTTAAGGTATGGGTTAAAGCCACTCCGTTGCTGGCGCATATACTGCAGGCAGAAATCAGCAGCACCTTTATATACATTATCACTGATCAGGAGCAGGGGCGAAGTAATGCCATTTGCCCGGATATAAAAATTCCCCAGCTTTTTAAAATCGCTAAAGTTCAACCTGGCTGTTTGCTTAAAAGGGCCGTAACGCCCAAAACTTTTAATATTAGTTGAGGTATAAACAATTTTATTGGTTTCCTTCTCTACAATTTCAAATTGGGCCGGCATTTCATCTGTTTTACTCGCCCATACTGCAACTTTAATACCATTGGTAGGGTAGCCCAGTAGATTAATCCTAATCCAGCTCTGCTGGTCACTTCTTGTAGTGCCGATAAATGAACACAGGAGCCATAGGGCAAGGATAAAAGTCGTTACTGTAAAGAACTTGTTTTTCATTATCAAGGATGATTATTTCATTTAAAATTAGGGTTTTATCAAGATAATGTAAAAGAAGTACTAAAACATTTGGAAATTAATCAATCGTTTGATTAATTTTGTGCCGTCAAAAAGAAATGAAAACAGAAAAAGTAGATAAAAAACAAGCCATTCTAGATGCAGCTGAAAAGTTGTTTTGCGAAACGGGTTATGAGGGAACTTCTACCCGTCAGATTGCTAAAGAGTCTGGGGCGAACATGGCCATGATAAATTATTATTTCGGTTCGAAAGAAGGTGTTTTTGTAGAGATTATGAACGAGCGGATTGCAGGTTTTGCATCTCAGCTCAAAATTATCAATGAAGATAAGATTTCGGCGTTGGAAAAATTACACAAAGTTATAGAGGGCTATGTAAATAGGATTATGAATAACACTGCATTTCACAAAATGATGCACCGCGAACTGTCTTTAACTCAAAGGCCCGAAATGTACGATAAGATTAAGGACGCCATGAGCCAGAACATGCAGCTTATCGACAGGATTATTACAGGCGGTATTGAAGATGGTAGTTTTAATAAGGTAGATGTGCGGATGGTAATTGCAACCATTATGGGTACCATAACCAATATTGTTATTGCGCCCCATAAGGTAATGTCGTGCTCTAATTTCGACCTGAACAATCCGAAGGATAAAAAAATTATTAAAGAGCGGGCAATAGCTCACTTACAAGATCTAACAACAGTTTATTTAACAACAAAAAGATGATACCCAAATCGATTAGATTAATGCTTGCGGCATCATTAATTCCGGCTGCTTTATTTGCACAGAGTAGTAAGGAATTAAATATTAACCAGGCAATAGAACTTGGCATAGCCAATAGTAAAAACTTAAAACTTTCTCAAAACAAAATTGATCAGGCTGCCGCACAGCTGGCGGTTGTAAAAGACAATGCATTACCAACCGGAAGTGCGAGTTTTATATACAACCACGCTGAAATACCAACCACTACCTTTGCTTTGCCAGGTAGCGAATCATCTTTTCACCTGCCTAAAAGAGCCGATGCTTTTGTAGGTACAGCAGCGGTGCAAGAACTTGTTTATGGAGGCGGTAAATTAAAATATGCAAAAGAATCTACCAAATTATTGGCCGAGGTTGCACATTTAGATGCCGATAAAAACAAAGAAGAGATTACGTATGCAGTAATCAATACCTATTATGCTTTATACAAGGTTTTACAGAGCAGAAAAGTGGTTGATCAGAATTTAGAATCCATCGCGGCTCAGATTAAACAGGCACAACGTTTCTTCGAACAGGGTATTGTAACCAAAAACGATGTACTGCGTTTCCAATTGCAGCAGGCAAATGTTACGCTAACGCAAATGGATATTGAGAGTAATAGTAAAGTGATCAACTACAATTTAGATATTCTTTTGGGTTTACCAGAAGATACCGAAGTTAAAATTGTTGATCCAACCATTGGCTTAAAAACACCAGGTTCGTTAAATGAATATATTGGGCTGGCAATGGCCAACCGTCAGGAGTTAAAACAACTTGATGTACAGAACAAAGTTGCTGATTTTAACATTAAAACCATCAAAGCAAATACGTTGCCTACCGTTGGCGTTGGTGCAAACTTATATTACATTAACCCAAGTGGCAATTTTATCCCGCCAACAAACCAATACTTAATGCCCATTACGTTAGGCGCAACGGTTTCCTGGAATTTCGGCAACCTTTGGACAAACAAGAACAAGGTAAGCGAAGCGAAAATTCAGCAGAGCGCAATTATCATTCAGAAAGATATATTATCTGATCAGGTAAAAACAGATATAAACAAAAACTTTCAAGGTTATCAGGTGGCCATGAACAAAATCCAGGTTTTGGAAACTTCAAT
Source organism: Pedobacter sp. AK013 (assembly GCF_014205835.1). Lineage (GTDB taxonomy): Bacteria > Bacteroidota > Bacteroidia > Sphingobacteriales > Sphingobacteriaceae > Pedobacter. Next base: position 111,105 of record NZ_JACHCQ010000013.1, read on the forward strand.
TGCACAGGCTACTGAAAATGATAAATTATTGGCATCTAAATACAAAAACAATGTGGCTTCTGTTACCGATCGTATTGATGCAGAAACTTTATTGTACCAGGCAAAAATAAACTTAGAGATAGCTAAGGCAGACGCAGGTTTGGCTTACTATACCCTATTAAAATCAACAGGAAAAATAACGCAATAAATACAGCAATGACAACTGAAAAGAAAAAAAAGAACATAGTAGTACCCATCATTTTAGGTGTTTTACTAGTAATAGGTATAATCTTCGGGATTACAGAATGGAATTATTACAGCAAACACGTAGATACGGATGATGCACAGATTGATGGCGATATCAGCCCTGTTGTTGCCCGTGTTGGTGGTTATGTAAAAGACATTAATTTTGAAGAAAATACACATGTAACCGAAGATCAGGTTTTGGTTAAGCTTGATGATAACGATTACAAGGTGAAATTAGAGCAAGCACAATCTGGTCAGAAAGGTGCAAGTGCAGGTGTTGGTGTTGCACAATCGCAAATTGCAGCTACCCAAGCCAATACTGGTACAGCAAAAGCAAATGTTGATGCAGCAAGATCAAATCTTCAGGCTGCAAATGTTAAAGTAAATTTAGCACAAAAAGATTATAACCGTTACGAAAACTTAGTGAAAGATGGTTCGATAACACAACAAGCTTTTGATCAGGCCAAGGCCAATAAAGAGTCTGCAGAAGCAGCCAGGCAATCTGCTCACGCAGCATATCAGGCGGCGCAAGACCAGTACAATGCCGCAGTTAAACAGGTTGGTACCACACAATCGCAATTGGCGGTGAGCAGTAATGTAATTAGTCAGCGTCAGAGTGATATCGATTTTGCAAAGCTTCAGTTATCTTATACCGATATTAAAGCACCTGCAAGTGGTATCGTTTCTAAAAAGAATGTTCAAAAAGGACAATTGGTTCAGGCAGGCCAATCTTTATTCTCTATTGTGAATGATGGAAGCATTTATGTAACTGCAAATTTTAAAGAAACCCAGTTGGAGAAAATTAAAGAAGGTTCTAAAGTAGAAATCGAGGTTGATGCTTATCCAAATGAAAAAATTGAGGGAGAGGTGTATAATTTCTCTCCAATTACTGGTGCAAAAGGATCTTTATTACCTCCTGACAATGCTACCGGTAACTTCGTTAAGGTTGTGCAACGTGTTCCGGTAAAAATCAAAATCCATCCATCAAAAGAACTGTTGGCTAAGTTACGCCCAGGAATGAGCGTTAAAGCTTCAGTATCTACTAAATAATATTTAAAATGGCCGAAGTAGGTTTAAAAAAGTGGATTATTACGTTTACGGTAATCACAGCTTCACTGTTGGAGCTGATTGATACAACCATCGTAAACGTGGCAATACCACAGATACAGGGGAACCTGGGCGCCACGCTGGAGGATGTGGCCTGGCTTTCCACCGGTTATGCGGTAGCAAACGTTATCGTGTTGCCAATGTCGGGCTGGTTGGGTAACCGGTTCGGCAGAAAAAATTATTTTCTTACCTCCATTATTGTTTTTACACTTGTTTCCTTTTTGTGCGGAAATGCCACCTCATTGGGCGAACTGGTTCTTTTCAGGATTATCCAGGGTTTGGCTGGTGGTGGCTTAATCTCAACTGCACAGGCAATTTTAATTGAAACCTGGCCACGTGAAGATGTGGGTATCGCAACAGCTCTTTTTGGTTTGGGTGCGGTAGTAGGACCAACTGTTGGACCAACCATTGGCGGATATATTTTGGATATCAGTTCATGGCCATGGATTTTTTATGTGAACATTCCCGTCGGAATAGTCGCGGCCTACTGTACATACACCTTTGTGCGGGCCACTCCGAAAGAAGGGCAGGGTCAACCTGTCGATTGGTGGGGTATCGCATTATTGGCTATTGCAGTAGGTAGTTTGCAAACGGTATTGGAAAAAGGAGAGAGCGAAGATTGGTTTGCTACCCCATACATTACAGCTTTGGCGGTTGCATCGGTATTCGGATTATTGCTTTTCATCTGGAGAGAAATGAGTACCGACCACCCGATCGTAAACTTTAAAATTATGCGTCACCGGAGTTTTGCAGTGGGGATGTTTACTTCCTTTGTGCTGGGATTTGGGTTGTACGGTTCGGTATTTGTATTCCCTGTATTCTGTCAGAACCTGTTGGGCTTTTCGGCCCTGCAAACAGGAGAACTACTTTTTCCAGGAGGATTGTGTACCATTGTAATGATGCCTTTTATTGGTATTATGCTTAAGAAAGGTATCCCTGCACAGTTTATGGCTACTTTTGGTATGATCGCATTCTTTATTTTCTGTTGGATGCTGAGTAACTCCACCCTGCAATCGGGCACAGGCGATTTCTTTCTGCCTTTGGTAATCCGTGGTGTAGGTATGGCGCTTTTGTTCGTGCCGTTAACTACCTTGGCTATCCAGGATCTGAAAGGACCAGAAATTGGTCAGGGTTCGGGTTTGAACAATATGATGCGCCAATTGGGCGGCTCATTTGGTATTGCAGCTTTAACTACTTTAATACATATCCGTTCGGGTTTCCACAGGAGTGTTTTATTGTCAAATGTGAACGATTATAACCAGCCATTTATTGACCGTTTTAACGGTTTGATTAAAGGATTTATGGCAAAAGGACAAACTTTGTTTGATGCCAAAATTATGGCGGCAAAAGCGATGGAAGGAATTGTAACCAGACAAACGATGTTACTTACATATGATGATGCATATTGGGTAGCAGGATTAATTATGTTGTTCTCAATTCCGTTACTTTATCTGCAAAAGTTTAAGAAAAACGCAAACATTCCTGCAGATGTGCACTAAAATTTGCAAAGAAATGCCTTAAAAAATGGCAAAAAACAAAAACAGCCGGTGTATTTTATTACATCGGCTGTTTTAACCCAAAAAATTAACAATCAATGCAATGCCCTTAAACATTGCAAATGTTCTTACTTAACCACATCGTGGCCAAATAAGATTCTAAAATTAAAATTTATTCTACAATTTTCCAAATTGTAAGCCTTAGAATTTTAATACCTTATGCATTTTTTGTAGTATTACGGTATACAAAACTATTGCATAAGCCATGCCCAAACTTCGTTTAACTACGCAACGAGAATCTATTTTTAACAATGAGGTAATCTCAAAATTCGAGCTATTTAACAGTTTATTTCTCACCTTGCCTTTTTACAAAATTAAAGATACCGGAACACTGCTTCCGTTGTTTTTTAAAAGCTGTGAAGAAGGCATCGCAAACGGAGAAAAACCTGCACAGATTATCGAAGAGTTTTTTGCCAAGTATACCAGTTATACCGAGCGAAAGGATATTGTTGACCTGCTTTTCCGTTTTATCCAGTATATCGAACGTCAGGTGGTACTTTTTGATGCCGTAGAAGACGCTTCTTTTACCAAGTTAAATACTACTGATGAGCAGAGTACATTGGCATTTATTTTAAAGAAGAATGCAGATAACAAACCAATGTTATCGAAAATTGAGAAATTGATTGACGAACTTTCGCTTCGCTTGGTTTTAACCGCACATCCAACCCAATTTTATCCTGGAAGTGTATTGGCCATTATTACCGATTTAACCAAGGCCATTAGGGATAACGATCTTACCTCGATGAACTCGCTGTTACAGCAACTAGGTAAAACGCCATTTTTCAATAAAAAATCGCCAACACCGGTTGATGAGGCCTTAAACCTGGCTTGGTTTTTAGAAAATACTTTTTATTTTGCTGCGGCCAATATTCAGGAAGAAATAGATCAGAACCTGGATGAATACAATCTGGAAACCAAGAAAATTTTAGAACTGGGTTTCTGGCCAGGGGGAGATAGGGATGGAAATCCAAATATCCATGCCGATACGACCTTAGAAGTTTCTAAAATGTTGCGACAGATCCTTTTCCGCTGTTACTACCGCGATTTTAGGGTAATTAAACGCCGCATCACTTTTAGAGGTGTTGAAGAAAATATTGCAAAACTGCACGATGTACTGTATTTAAATGCCTTCGATCAAACTTGCGAGCTTCATGATATTTCTAGTGAACTTAAAGAAAACCTGAACCAGATTAAAGATACACTGTTGGCAGAACACGAAGGGCTGTTTGTTGATCTGGTTAATGATCTGATCCGCAAAATAGATTTATACGGTAATTACTTTGCGTCGTTAGATATCCGTCAGGATAGCCGTGTGCTGCGAAATGTGCATGCCTATTGCCGAGCCAATAAGCCAATTTCTTCATTATATCCTGCTGATTATGATAAACTTTCGGAAGCAGAGAAATTAACTTTGATTTCTTTCAAAGAAGCCACCATTGTATACGCGAGTGAGGCCGATGCCTTGATAAAAGATACGATTGAGGTAATTAAAGAAATTAAAGGTATTCAAAAGCGCAATGGCGAAAAAGCCTGTCATCGTTTTATTATCAGTAATTGCCAGCAGGCGAGTGATATCCTTCAGTTGATTGAGCTTTTCTTATGGAACGGATGGAGCAAAGATTCGTTAACGATTGATTTTGTGCCGCTTTTCGAAACGGTAAACGACTTAAAAGGCGCTGCGGCCATTATGGAAACCTTGTATAGCAATCCGTTTTACAAAGCACACCTAGCCAAACGAGGCAATAAACAGCATATTATGTTGGGTTATTCTGATAGTACTAAAGATGGTGGTTACTTAATGGCCAACTGGTCTATCTTTAATGGTAAAACATCTTTGTCGGCTGTTGCTGCAAACCATAATATCCAGCTGGCCTTTTTTGATGGTCGTGGTGGCCCGCCTGCACGTGGCGGAGGTAAAACACACCGTTTTTATGCTTCTATGGGTAAAGAAATTGCGAACAAGAATATGCAGTTAACCGTGCAAGGGCAAACCATCAGCTCTCAATACGGATCGGTAGAAAGTGCAGAATTTAATATAGAGCAATTAATTAACGCCGGATTGACCTCGGGACTGAAAGAGAAACACAATATTCTTTTAGATCCTGAAAATAAAACCCTGCTTGATGAAATGGCCGAAGAAAGTTATAAGGCTTTTGTTGATTTGCGTGAACATCCATTGTTTGTGAGTTATCTTGAAAAATTATCTCCTTTAAAACTATTATCTCAGGCGAATATTAGCAGCCGTCCGGTAAAAAGAAATGGTGGCGGAGAGATGAAGCTTGAAGATTTAAGGGCCATTAGTTTTGTTACCGCATGGAGTATGCTGAAACAAAATGTTCCGGGTTTTTACGGAATGGGAACAGCTTTGAAAAACCAGGAAAAGGCGGGAAACTGGGATAAAGTGGCAAAAGTTTATCAGGACTCCGATTATCTGAAAACGATTGTGGATAACTGTATGATGAGTATGAGCAAATCAGACTTTACCATTACAGCGCATTTGGCTACGGATAAGGAGTTTGGTGCTTTTTGGACCCAACTACACAACGAATTCGAATTAGCAAAGGAGATGCTTTTAAAACTCTCCGGACAGCCAACATTAATGGCTAATTATCCGGTAGATAAAAAATCGATCGCCACACGCGAGAAAATTATTTTACCGTTGGTATTAATCCAGCATTTTGCTTTAGAGAAGCTACAGCACGACCAAAACGAGAAAGACCAGCATGCCTTAGAAAAGCTTGCGGTAAGAACGGTATTTGGTATTGTAAATGCGGGAAGGAATTTAGCTTAATACTTTCTGCCAAATCTCACAGGTTTCCGAAACCTGTGAGGGTTAAAAAACCATATCCAAGGTCTGTGTCCTCACAGACCTTTTTTAATTCCCCTGTTCTTACAAACGGTCGTCATTTCGACCGTAGTGGAGAAATCTTTTAACCATAGTTCAAAGATTCTCCATTTTGCTGTGCTTCAGTCGAAAGGACGACTTTACTATTTGGACCTGCTATTATGAAAACGGAACCTTGCTTTCCAAAAAAACAAGAATCCAAGGCCATTAAGGTGCTGAAATAAATTCAGCATGGCGAGAAGTAGAAGAAATACCAAACAAAAATCCCTCGTAAATTTACATCAACGAGGGATTTTTATTTTTAAAAAGCCAGATTAAAGCTTAAGACGATTATCGATCAATTGAACCCATTACTTTTTGGCCGAAAGCATTTAATGCATCTTTTTCGGCAGTACCCTCGCTTACCATTTGGTGTACTTCTAGTGCGCCGCAAATATTGGTAATCATTTCGCCTGCAACGTCAACTTCGTGTTCGCTAACACCTCTAAATTCGCAGAATGCCTCCAAAACCTCAAGGGTTGCCTCCAGTTGTGCCGGAGAGGTATTTTGAAATAATTGTCTTATAACCGGAATCTTCATTACTTTATCTTGTTAAATAGTTCAATTAAACCTTCTGCTTTGTTGGTTTGTACCTGGTCTACCAAATTGCCGCCTTCAAAAGCTGCAAAAGTTGGTAAATTATCAACGTTTGCAAATTTGCGTGAGTTTGGAAGTTTTTCGGCATCAACAATCAAGAAAGCTACATCTTCATTTTCCGAAGCCAGTTTTTTAAACTTAGGTTTCATGATCCTGCAGTTTCCGCACCAAGATGCAGCATACTGAACCATTACCTTTGAGTTGTCGGCCAGGTATTGCTGAAGATTATCTTCTGTTAATTCTAAAAACATAACTTTTTGTTTAATTAGTTGGCAGCTAAATATTCAGCTACACCAGTTCTGTTTGCGTTCATCGCTTCTTTTCCTTCTTCCCAGTTTGCCGGACAAACTTCTCCATGTTTCTGAACGTGAGCATAAGCATCAATTAAACGTAAATATTCTTTAACGTTTCTGCCCAATGGCATATCGTTTACACTTTCGTGGAAAACTTTACCAGTTTCGTCGATTAAGTAAGTAGCTCTGAAAGTTACGTTCGAACCTGAGAAAGATTCGTTTCCTTCTTCGTCGTAGTTAACTTCCTGATCTAAAATATCAAGGATACCAGATAATTGTCTGTGAGTATCAGCTAAAATAGGATAAGTAACACCTTCAATACCACCGTTATCTTTTGGTGTATTTAACCATGCGAAGTGAACTTCGTTGGTATCGCAAGATGCACCGATTACAATTGTATTTCTTTTTTCAAACTCAGGTAAAGCAGCTTGGAAAGCATGTAATTCTGTAGGGCAAACGAAAGTAAAATCTTTTGGATACCAGAATAATAATACTTTGCTATTTTTGTTTACAGCCTCTTCAAATACGTTGATTTTCAAGTCATCACCCATGTCTGACATTGCATCAATACTAACACTTGGGAATTTTTTGCCTACTATTGCCATAATTTTTTGTCTTTAATTTTGTGCCACAAAGGTAAGGCTAAAACCAGTGTGAAGCAACCCTGTTTAGCTAATTGTTAATTGTATTTATTGATATGAGTATAGATGAAAACTATACTGAGTGAGAAAAAGTATAGTGTGGTTCTATTTCTTTTCTTTGCTGTCATGTTGTGTGACGAAACACCTGTTTAACAGACAAAGACATTTCATATAAAAAGGTCGTCATTGCGAGGCACGAAGCAATCTTAAAGCGCTCGCTAGTAGCTATTGTTGTAAGATTGCTTCTTCGGCTGAAAAAGCCTCCTCGCAATGACGAATTATTTGCGGGGATGTTATTTCTTCAACGTATTCTCATACAGTTTAAATATCCTTTTATACTCATCGGTCCAGCTGCTTGGCTCAATAAAACCGTGGTCTTCTACCGGGTAAACGGCAAGCTCCCAATTGTTTTTGCCTAACTCTATAAAGCGTTGAGTAATACGAATAATATCCTGAAAATGAACATTCACATCAACCATTCCATGCGCCATTAAAAGGTTGCCCTTTAACTTATCGGCGAAATAAATAGGAGAGCTTCTTTTGTATGCAATTGGGTCGTTAAACGGTTCGTTTAAAATATTCGAAGTATAACCGTGGTTGTAATGCGCCCAATCGGTAACCGAACGTAAAGCGGCACCACTGGTAAAAACATCTGATTCGTTAAACATCGCCATTAGGGTGATAAACCCGCCATATGAGCCACCATATAAGCCAACATGCTGCGGGTTAACGCCATATTTCTCCACTAAAAACTTAACGCCATCTGCCTGATCGGTTAAATCTTTTCCACCCATATGGCGGTAAATGCCTGTACGGTGATCGCGGCCATAACCAGAACTTCCGGTATAATCAATATCAATTACAGTGTAACCATTATCAGCCAGTAAATTATTGAACATAAACTCGCGGAAGTAAGTACTCCAGCCAAAGTGAACGTTTTGAAGATAGCCTGCGCCATGAACAAAGACTACAGCGGGATGGTTAGGATGTGGATTATCCGATTTATAAACTCTTGCATAAACATCAGCGCCATAACGGTTTTTAAAGCTTACCATATCTGGCTGACGCCATTTGTAAGAATTAAATTCAGCAGAGGTAGACTGTGTAATTTTTTCGGCTTTGGCACCAACCTTATTTGGTTGAAGATATAATTCTCCGGGTTTATCCATAAAGGAGTAATTAATGGCAATATATTTCTCGTCAGGAGAGAGCGTAATTTCATTTAAACCTTTCATGGTGGTAATCTGCACGGGTTCGCCACCATTAACACCGATTTTAAAGAAATTGGTAATACCAGGATGCTCTTTGTTTGCTTTAAAATAAAAGGTGCTTTTATCTTTCGATAATTGAACCGACTGTACTTCCCATTTACCCGAAGTAAGCTGTTTCTTGTCGCCAGAGGCAATATTGGCAATATAAAGATGCGAATATCCGGTAGCTTCGCTTTGGTAATAAAAACGGTTGTTATCTATCCATCCGGTGTTACCCTGGTAAAAGCCACTAATACCAGGACCGCCAATCCAGGCTTCATCGCGCTGACGGTCTATTAAAGAAAATTTGCCAGTTAAAGCATCTAGTTTTAAAATCCAGCGGTCTTTATTGTCAGTAGATGTTGCCACAACAATTGCCGTACTTCCGTTATCATTCCAAAGCGGGCCAAAGAAATTTACAGGCCTATCGGCGTTTTTCTTTTTTAAGGTGTCGAGTTCTTTCGGATAATCTTTCAGGTAATCGGGCAGATCTTTTATACCTGTAATAGTTGCTGTTTGAATGGTGTATAATGTATCTCTTTGGGTATCGTATATAAAGCCCTGTGAGATATTTTCGTTTTCTCCAACTTTAGTTCTCCCGGGAATATCTTCCGTATAACCCGAAGATGTGATATAGTTTGGAACAATGGTGCCGTGGTTATTCTGTGCCGGTGTGGTGAGCTTATAAGTGATAAAACGCCCGTCTGGACTAATGATTACTCCGTTTAAAAATTTATCATCGGTGTAAAGTTCTTTTAATGGTTTTGTATCCCCTGCGGTTACACCTGAACGGCCTCTTCCAGCCCGGGAACCATTTCTGGTTTCAGCATTTCTCTTTTTGATGATATCAAACAGTTCGGTCTGCTGTGCTTTCAACCATTTATCCTGCTCGGTAACAGGTTTGGTTTCCGGCCTTCCGGCTTTTTTGCCTTTGATAAAATTGGTAAGCTGTTTGGTTTCAGCCGATTTCAGATCAACCTCGAATAAATTATCACCCAATTGATAAACGACATTTCCATTGGTTAAAAAAACAGGGTTGCTTTCCCGCTCTTGTGTACTGGTTAGCCTGATTTCTTTATTGCTTTTAAAATTCTGTAAGTAGATATCGCCGCTTTTTTCGATTAAACCAAGCGAGCGGTCGATATTATAGGTATAGTTTAAACTTAATAGTTTTTCGTCTTCCTTTTCTGCTGCTTTAACGGGTTTGGTAGATGTTACCGAAACTTTGAATAATTCTTCTTTAGCCTTATTTTCGGGATTCCAGTTGAAATAAAGGGTTTTGCTATCTGCAGTCCAACGGAAATTGGTTGGTGCAACGCCCATCCACTTTGAATCGCGCATTATTTTTTCGACGGTTAAGGGCGCTAGTTGTTGCGCGAAAGTATATTTGCCTGTGCAAAGCAAAAGGAAAAGTAAATATTTCTTCATGAATTTTAGGTTTGGATGCAATTTAGGTAAAGCGCTACCTAATTTTAAAAGGAAATGGAAATGTTACAACACCTCAGCCATAAGTTAACACAGATAAAAAGGATGAATACAGATGAAATTTGAAATTATATACTTAAATCTGTGGTTATACTAGCGGATTACCCTGCCCGTTTTATCTACATTTACATCATCGAAAGGCTTTAGGTACTCGTTGATGATTATCGCAAATTCTCTTCTGGTTAATACTTTTTTAAGATCGTATTTAGAAGTAAACTTGTAATTTTTGCTCCACTTTTTTTGCAGTTCGGTTTTGATTGCCTCAACCGATTTATTGCCGACATAACAAACCATCGCAATGGTGTTTTCTAAATTAATGGGGATATTCTGGTGGTCATCAAACCAGATCTGGGCTTTATAATAATAATCTTTGATCGGCTGCTTAATTTCATCGTAAGTAATCTCTTTTTCAGGGTTGAAATAGGCTTTATCTTGCCTTATTTCTGCCTTAAGAATGCCGGTTACACCAACCTTCTGAATGGCCAGCCAATTAGAATCAACCACTTTTACATCTTCAAAAGGCATTAATGCGTGTTTATAACTCAATAGTTCGCCCTGAATCCTTTTTAGGTTCGATAAACTGGTTTTTGTGTCGAAAAAAGCGGCATAAGCAGCGGTTGCTCCGGCGGCAGGGCCAACTTCGAACTGATCAGCAGAAATATATAAAAGGTTTTCCTGATTTGGGATGAGTAAGCTGTATAAAGATAAAAAATTGGCACCTCTGGACGAAACACTTGCTACTGTTGTTCTATACAGGTTTTCATTATAATTTAATTGATTTGAAGGCGCAGGATTTAAGCTTGCAATTTTTAATGCAGTCATTAACTTTTCCGGACTGTCGGCCATAATCAGAACTTTTGTCTTGATATATATATCTTTAGTGAGTTTCACTTCCCAGCTACTACCTGATCGTTTAATTTCAATGTAAGGCGTATTATTGATCACATTTAATAGCAGCGTGCTATCAACTGTTACTTTTGTCGGCTTCTTTTTATCGGGTTTTGGTTTAGGGGCCGCTAAGCTTTTTGCGTTTTCGATTTCCCTTTTTAGAAAGGCCTGATAGAAATTTGCCGCTGTTTTGGGCTTGCCTTCAGAAACTTTATTAAGATCGAGCTGTTCCTTTTGTGTGAGTAAAATGGTTTTAACACCAGATTTAAATGATTGAAAAGATGCAGTATACGCGGCATCACCACTGCCAATAACCAGTACATCTGTTTTTAAGGTTTGGGCATGTATAACAACAGGAATTACGAATGCAAAAACAAAAAACAATCTTTTCATCTGTGAATATTAAAATTTACTGCAATATGCTTTAAATGAATGAACTTTTAATGAAATGGATGCATTTTAACTAAATTTAACGCATAACTTAGATAGGCTTTTTAAGCTTATTTCAAAGAGAGACAGTCAAAAATCTTTCGACGAGTTCAGGAGGATGCAAACTAAATGAAAGAAGAAATTAAAACGGTTTTCGGTTTACAGCAAAAACATAAATTCGAGTTACGTAAAACGGATGCTAAAACCCGTATCGGAAAATTAAAGTTGTTAAAGCAGGCTTTAGAAAGCGCTGAAGTGGAAGTATATGCCGCATTACAAACCGATTTGCGCAAAAACCGTTTCGAAAGCGCCGTAACTGAGTTGTTTTTCACTTATGCAGAAATAGACCATGCCATAAAAAAGCTGCGTAGCTGGATGAAACCAAAATCGGCAAGCAGAACCATGAGTAATCTTCCCGCTAGCAACAAAATTTATTACGAACCTAAAGGTGTTTGCCTGATTATTGCTCCCTGGAATTATCCTTTACAATTGGTGATGAGCCCGTTGATTTCTGCGATTGCAGCAGGAAATTGTGTCATCCTAAAACCTTCTGAACTGAGTGGCGCAACAGCGGGCGTGATTAGCAAATTGATTTCAGATACTTTTGATGCAAAAGAGATTGCCTGTTTTGAAGGCGATGCAGATGTTTCCGCAGAATTGTTAAAACTTCCTTTTGACCATATATTTTTTACCGGGAGTACGGCAATAGGTAGGGTGGTAATGGAAGCTGCGGCAAAAAACCTTAGCTCTGTTACCTTAGAGCTTGGTGGTAAATCGCCAGCTATTGTAGATGAAACCTGTGATCTAAAAAGAGCAGCAGAAAAAATTGCCTGGGGCAAATTGGTTAATGCCGGACAAACCTGTATTGCCCCGGACTATGTGCTGATTAAAGAAAATAAGTTGAACGATTTTGTGATATATTATAAAGCTGCTGTTCAGAAAATGTTTTTTGAGGGGTCGACAATTAATAAAAATGATTATGCTAAAATTATCAATATAAAACAGTTTCACCGTTTAAATAATCTGATTGAAAAAGCTATTGGCGATGGTGCTATATTAACCTTTGGTGGAAAATCAGATGAGCAGGATTTAACCATTACACCAACACTTTTAACTTCGGTAGCTGAAAGCAGTGGTATAATGCAGGAAGAAATTTTTGGCCCGGTTTTGCCCGTTGTTACTTATCAAAGCTTACAGGAGGCCATCGATTTTGTAAATCGGAAAGCAAAGCCTTTAGCATTATATGTTTTTTCAGATAACACTGCAAACCAAAATAAAATCATCAGCGAAACCAGTGCCGGAGGAACCTGCGTAAACGATGTTCTGGTTCATATTGGCAATCCGAATTTGCCTTTTGGTGGTATAAACAGCAGTGGGATGGGAAGTTGTCATGGGGTTTTTGGTTTTAAAACCTTTTCGCACGAAAGGGCAGTGGTTTTTCAGTCGAAGTTGGGGTTAACCAAAATGATTTATCCGCCTTACGGAAAAAAAATGAGCTTGCTTAAATGGCTAAAGAAATTGATGTAGAATTTTATTATGGTACTTAGTCCCAGTTCTTTATATTTGAAACAAAATGATGAAAAAACGCTCATATATCTCAATTTTTTTTCTTTTAATGAGCCTAATGGGCTGTCAAAAAGAAAAGATACCGGTTCAATCGCCTGGACTCTCTGATTTTACGCTAAATGTAGTGAGGGTCGGACAGCCTTCTTTTACACTTACGAATCCGAAAAGTAAAAGTAGTGGCGCTTTCTCTTTTAAAACGAGCGATACCTCGCTGGTTACTATCCAGGCAAATCTTGTTACCATTAAGAAAAGTGGAACTTGTGTTATAACGGCAATACAACAAGCAACAGAAAGCTTCAGTAGGGATTCTATTACAGCAACCTTAGTAATCTCACCACGCCTTCCCCCGTTACTTACATTTGTAATACCCGATAAAAAAGTAGGCGATCCCCCATTTACTTTAACTCCCAAAAGTGATAGTAATGGAGAAATCACCTTTAAGAGCAATAATGTTGCTGTTGCGGTAGTTGTGGGAAATCTAATAACCATAAAAGGCCCGGGGAAGGCAGTTATAACGGCTTATCAGGCACAATCTGGGATTTACGGTGCATACAGTTTTTCTGCGAATCTTGTTGTTACCGATGCGTTAATCGCTGAGACATTGACGGATATAGATGGGAATGTATATAAAACGGTAAAAATAGGAAATCAGGTGTGGATGATGGAAAACTTACGGACAGCGCATTATAGAGATGGAACGATAATACAAAACGTGACAGGCGATTCCTATTGGGGCACACAACCAATTGGGGCATATTGTAACTATAATAACAATCCAGAACTAGGCAAAACATATGGTTTTTTATATAATTGGTATGCTGTAAATAGCACTCGTCAACTTGCGCCACAAGGTTGGCATGTCCCAACCAGTGCTGAATGGACTATTTTGTATAATTATATTGGGGGAGATCGTTATAGCGGTGGTAAAATTCAAGAAAGTGGTATTAGTCACTGGATAAATGACACTGGTGCTTCAAATATAACACAGTTTACAGGCTTACCCGCAGGAAGTAGGAATGCAGATGGGACATACGAGAGTATAACTTATCATGGAAATTGGTGGACTGCAACGGCTAATCCTAACGGAACAGCAGCGTATTGCAATTTATATGTTAAAGGTTACATTGAGCTTGCAGAGAGCTTTAAAAGTTTGGGTTACTCGGTAAGATGTATTAAAGATTAATTAATGGATTTAGAACAGCTTAAATATCCCATTGGCCAATTTTCAATGCCAGAAGTTTTCGATCAAAAGCAAATCGATATATGGATTTCCGAAATAGAAGCTTTGCCTAATCAGCTTAAGAAGGCTGCTGAAAATTTGACCGAAAAAGAATTAGAACAAACTTATCGCCCTGGAGGATGGACGTTGAGGCAAGTTATTCACCATATTCCCGATAGCCACATCAATGCTTATATCCGTTTCAAACAAGCCATTACTGAAGATGTTCCCGTAATCAGGCCTTATTATGAAGAGCGCTGGGCAGAAACGGGAGAAGCTAAAAATGGTGATGTCAAATTATCTATTGATTTATTGGCTGCTTTACACCAACGCTGGGTTGCTTTTTTAAAAACATTAGAACCAGAAGATTATCAACGAAAATACATTCACCCAGCTCAAGGAAAAGAACTTACATTAGCAAACATGTTAGGTATGTATGCCTGGCACGGCAAACATCATTTGGCACACATTACCAATGCAATAGCAAAATGAAAATAAATCGTTTAAATTTATTGATCTTAATCCTTATAGGCTTTTGCACCAATGTGAATGCGCAAAAAGAGCCGTCAAAAACTTTTGCCTTTGCATTGGGCTCATGGGAAATGCAAACACCAAAGGGGAAAATTGTTGAGGAGTGGAAGCAAAATCCAGATGGAACCCTGAGCGGCAAAAGCTATAGAATAAACGCCAAGGGCGATAGTTTGCTTACCGAAACCCTTCAGATCAAAAAGATCGGAAAAGATACTTTTTACTGTTCGACTGTAACTGGGCAGAACGAAGGCAAAGAAACTTGTTTCAAACTTATTACTACTAAAGATGAGACCTATGTTTTCGAAGATAAAACACATGATTTTCCCCAGAGAATAGTTTACCAAAACCAGGGCAAAAATGATTTGCTCGCCTGGATAGAAGGCGAGCTTAATGGTAAAAGCCGAAAATCAGAGTTTAGGTACAAGCGACAATAGTCCAAAATTAACTACATTAAAACCAGCATGGTTGCACTCATGGCAATCATAATCGCATCCTCAACAATGGTAACGGTACTCATGGGGAGGTTAAACACCGCGCCCAGGCACGCACACTGAATCTTTTTCTTATTTAAAACACTTTCTAAAACACCAAGGATGCTTATTGTCATTACGATTAGCGTAACCCAGTTTACGACTACAGGTGATAAGTTTAAAGCAAATGATAAGCCTAATCCGAGTTCGATAAAAGCATAGATATATCCCCACCCGCTAAATTTTTTAGCTACGATATCGTACATGGCGTAACTTTCCGCAAAGGCTTTCAGATTAAGCATTTTAAAGAAAGAGAAAGTGAGGAAAAAACCCGACATAAAAATGCGCATAAATACCATTAAATTGATGGCATTGTACTGCCAAGAAGCCACTAACGATATTACAGTTACATATCCAAAGATCAACAGAATGGGTTTGTAGGTTTCGGCCCACGATTTTGCTTCTTCCAATGTTTCGCTATGGTGGGCTGCAGAAATCTGATATTTACTATCTGATCCGCCCAAGGCTTGTTGAAGCGTATTTAGGCTGATATGTTTTTCCATGCTAATAGTAGCCGAATTGGTGTCTTTCGAGACCTCAACAGAGGTTACATCTGGTAAAACGAGCAGGTTACTTTTTACTTTATTTTCGCAACCGCCACAAGTCATGCCGGTTAGCTGATAGGTATGTGTCATGATTAAAATCTTTATACAAATTTACTGCTTCATGCAGCAAGAGGCATTACAGAATAATCATAAAGTTTTACAGAATTTTTGGCTACTGTCATTCAGTGAAATATAGGTCTTTTCTTAATTGTAAATTCTCAAAAGATCCTTGCGACCATTAAGGAGTTAAGAAAATTAAGGTTCAAGCCCCGTTTAAAATAGCTAAAACAAGTTCTTTGGTGATTCGTTTCTCCCTAAAGCCTAAAGCCTAAAGCCTAAAGCCTAAAGCCTAAAGCCTAAAGCCTAAAGCCTAAAGCCTCGCTTATCCCACTAAAACCGAGGTCATGGTTAACGAACCGCCAACCGCTTTATCATTAAAGAAAGAAACCTCTTCTTTATCATTTTTCATTCCGAGGGTATAAATAAGTGGCAGATAATGCTCTGGCGTAGGGATGGCCAACATGGCATCAGTGCCTAGGTTACGATAGTTAATCAAAGGTTTATGGTCGCCGTTAGCAATTAAATTTTTAAACTTATCATTCATTTCAATCGCCCAATCATAGCCACCTCCATTAATCATGTCCCAGCTTAACATACGCAGGTTATGCACCATATTTCCACTGCCGATCACTAATATTCCTTTTTTGCGGAGGGCATAAATTTCTTTGGCAATTTCGTAATGTTGCGCCGGCGATTTGGTGTAATCGATACTTAATTGGAGAACAGGAATATCTGCATTAGGATACATATGCTTAACAACTGTCCAGGTACCATGATCTAAACCCCAATCGTGGTCTAAGCCCACAGGAGTAGAGTGAATTAAATTTGATATTTCGGCAGCCAGTTTTGGATCACCCGGAGCAGGATATTGAACGTCAAAAAGTGCCTGTGGAAACCCTCCAAAATCGTGAATGGTGCTTGGGAAATCCATCGCGGTGATAAAAGTGCCATGAGTGTACCAATGTGCCGATACAACCAGCACAGCTTTTGGAACGGGAATACTCTTAGCTAATTCTGCCCAACTTTGGCTAAACTCATTGTTTTCGATGCCATTCATAGGCGATCCATGACCGATAAAAAGTGTAGGCATTAGCTCGGTTTGAGGCAGGCGCTGAGTGAAGCTTCGGAATTGTGATAGTGTAGACATAATACGCTGTTTGTCACATTGAACTTGTCGAAGCGCCTATACGCATTTCGACAAGCTCAATGTGACAGATTTTAAAATGAAATATTTGCCAAAGTCATTATTAATAAATAACTATCTTCTCAATTATTTTGCCTGAACAAACTCCAGGTTTAATTTAATGGCCACATCTTTTGCAACGCCAGCGCCAGTTGGATCATATTTAATATTATAATCTAAACGGTTAATGGTGGTTGTAGCACCAAAACCAGCTTTAGTATTGCCTTGCTGATCTTTAGCGGTGCCGCCATAAACAACAGCAAATTTTACATCTTTAGTTACATCGCGGATCGTTAATTTACCGCTTAATTCATAATTGTTTCCACTTAATTTTTTGAAAGATGTGCTTTCGAATTTCATTGTGGGATAAGTAGCCACGTTAAAAAAATCGTCAGTTTTTAAGTGTCCATCTCTCATATCAACACCTGTAGTAATGCTATTTACATCAACAGTAAAGCTGATTTTAGCATCGGTTAAATCTGGTTTAGAAGCGGTAACCGTTCCATCGAATTTTTTAAAAGAACCGTCAACGAAAGAAATACCCATGTGTTTAACCGAAAAGTTAACAAACGAATGCATAGGATCTATTTTCCAGCTTGTTTGTGCAAATGATGCCACACTGATTGAGGCAGCGATCAGAAATAAGAATAATTTTTTCATACTCAGTAATTTATTTAAGTACAAAGTTATCACAGAATCAGGCGATTAGTCTTGATTTATGGTAAGAAATTATTTTTAAAAGGTTAATCTTTTAACTGGTAAATGATTACCTAACTGTTTACCATGACAGAAACGATACCCTATTATCCATTAAACCTCATCCAGTGTTTTCCTACTATCTGTTGAAGTAGCCTTATAAACCGAGGGCGTAATTCCGGTCACTTTTTTGAATTGTGCTGATAAATGGGCAACACTGCTGTAATTTAGCTGATAAGCAATTTCGCTCAGCGTAAGTTCGCCGTACGTAAGCATTTCTTTTGCTTTTTCTATTTTTTGCGCAATGAAATATTTCTCGATGGTTTGATTTTCCATTTCTGAAAAGATACTGCTCAAACTGGTATATTCCAGGTTTAACTGCTCACTTAAATAAACAGAGAGGTTAATTTTTAACTGCTCCTTGGTGTAGTGCACCAGGTTAATAATAGTCGTTTTAATCTGCTCTGCAAGCTGAGTTTTCTTATCTGATAGCAGCTCGAAGCCAAAATGTGTTAGGCGTTCTGCTATTTTGATTTTATCCTCTGAAGAAATATTTTCGGCTAAAGTAACTTCGCCCAGCTCAACCAATAGTGGTTTAAAGCCGAGCTTTTCCAGCTCAGCCTTAACCACCATTTTACAACGGTTGCATACCATGTTTTTGATATGCAGCTTCATTATTTTGATTTTATGGTTTCTGCAACATCCCCGCAATCGAACATCATGCTTCCATAATATGGATTTTCGATGTTTTCTTTTTCGTTTAACCAGCTTGCTTTAGCCATTGGGCAATGCTGAATGTAAACAGTCTTACTATTAAATTTTAAACCTCTTAAGGTTTTAATCATGGCATAAGAAATTCCTTCAAAAGCCTTTCTCTGTGTTTTAATATCGTTAGAGCCTGCAAGTTGCGCTGCTTTGCTTTTAATGATGGCTGCTTGTTCCATAAATGTTTTATGTTGGTCTGCTGGTAAATCTTTGTGGTTTACTGCATTTACCTTTGCCGATAAAACTTTTACTTTTTCTATAGCGACGTCCTTTTTATCGGTTGCCAGTGCATTTTTTACATCATAATATGCCGTTAAGACCTGATTTAAGGCTGTATCTGTTTTGCTTTGTGCGTAGGTAAAAGCTGTTGTTGCAATTGTTATAATGGCAACTATTCCTAATATTTTTTTCATCTGTTGTAAATGGTTTTTGTGTTATTTATTTTAAAACGTTAAAGAAATTAAATTCTGCCCTAAGCAGATACATGTTTTTTGTATACCGGTTATCAATATTTCCGGTTGCCTGAAAGCGGTAGCCTAAATCGATACGGGTTGTACTGTTCAAAATCATTTGTATAGCAGGAGCAATATCCAGATAAGATTGGCCGCTGCTTGGATCGGTTTTGCCCAGTAGCTCTAAATATACGTTAAAGTTGGGCTGCTTATAATCTTTGTAAACCACGGGTAGGACCAAATAACCCGACGATAAACTGTAAGAAAACATGTTCTTCGGTTGAGGCATTCCCGCAATCTGTCTGTCATAATTTTCAAAAGCGTGCGCGTAGCCTAAGGTTGATGATAGTGCCAGTTTGTGTAGCAACTGGGTAAAAATCAATCCGCCCTGTACGCCACTGTTGTCGCCCTCAAGGTTAATATCATGGGTATATGTTGGCCTTCTGCTGGTACTGACCCTTCCAAATGCTGATGCTCTAAAATGGCTTTGTGCTTCATCTAACGATAAAAACCGATATTTTGCATATAAACTCCCACCCTCTAAGCGGTATTTGCCGTCCATATCAGACATAAAACCTTGAGCATGCATCATCAGGTTTTTATTAAAACCAATCATTATTTCCGGAATAGTTCTACTTACGAAACCAGGATTATTGAACATGCCCTCGTTTGTAATTCTTACACCAATCGATTTGGTTGGCATATTACTGGCAGGCTCGGTAAATACATATAGTTCTTGTGCAAAACCAATTGTATTGGCGCCGATAATCATCAACGCCAATACGAATATGCGCTTCATCTTAAGAAAGAACTAAATGGTAAATACGCATCTTTTTTCCGTTAACCAAGCCTGTACCACTAGCGTAAGCATCAGAGTTAGCGGTTGCGGCTTGCTTTTTAAATGCAGCGCCCGAAATGAAATTTTTATCTACAACACTGGCTTTTACAGTTCCGTTAAGTGTTTTGCTTTTTGCGTTTACAAAGCGGTACACATTACCATCAACAACTGCCTGCCCTTTATCGTCTATTTTTACCTGGTTAAAATTGAAATTTGCGGTTAAGCCTCCAACTGAAAAACCAGCATCCTGAACTTTTTTGCGCACTAAATCCAGATTGATATTAGCATCTTTTTTAAACGTTAGAACAAAGATATTTTTATTTAAATCGGGTTTTACACTGCTGATAAAGTTTAAGGTTTCTAACGATTTTTGTGTTGCATTAGAACACATAGAACAGGTTAAGCCCGTTACCTGTAAATCTGCTGAAGATATTTGTTGTGCCGAAACATTAGCGGCAAAGAATAGCATAATGATGCTGAAAATTTTTATTGCTTTCATGATTTTTTGAATTAGAATAAATTGAAGCTATTGTCACTCTGCATTTGTTCAGGGCTTAAATAGCAAAATAGATGCTGAAACGAGTTCAGCATGACGGGAATAAAAGAATCCTAATTCCTAAAAATACAATTGAAAATGTGCAAGGCAAGCCGCGAGGAGAGTGGCGGCGCTTTATTCGAAATTTTACTGAAAAATTTTGGGGTAATGTTGGATAAAAAAGCTAAAACCGGTGGATGAAGAAAAAGCTGAATAGAAAAGAGCTTTGGCATTTGTACCTGGGCCTCAATCTGGTGACTATCTTTAACTTTTACCGCTACCTGGGTGTTTTTACAACAACCATCATCTTTCTTCTCGGCTGGGATTTCCTTGCAGAATTTGCAGGAAACCTCGTTGCTAAAAAGTTTAACGTTTTCTAATTTGCCTCCACAAAAATGGAGACTTAAAGCCAAACCCATAACACTAACTGCATAGAATACAGCCAAAGAAAGTGCTATTTTTTGTTTTAACTTCATTAATACAAAGGTAAAGGAAAAAATATCGAATAATGCCAGTAATTATTTATTGAATTTCATTTTTTAGCTTACTTTAGCCTTAAACACCAGTTAAATGAAGAAAATATTATTATTCCTCTGCACCTTTTCTATACTTTCGGCCTTTGCTGCAAAGCCTAAAAATCAATATATACGGATTAAAACAGAATTCGGGGAATGCATTGTTAGGCTATATAATCAAACCCCTTTACACCGCGATAACTTTTTGAAATTAGCCCGGTCGGGCTACTACAATGGTGTTTTATTTCACCGGGTGATTAAAGATTTTATGATCCAGGGAGGAGATCCAGATTCTAAAAATGCTAAACCAGACTCCCTGTTAGGCGAGGGTGGACCTAAATATACCATCCCTGCAGAATTTAATGATAGCTTATTTCACAAAAAAGGCGTTTTAGCTGCGGCCAGGGAGGGCGATGATGTTAATCCGGCCAAAGCATCGAGTGGTAGCCAGTTTTACCTGGTGCAGGGAAAAATTTTTACTGACCAACAACTGGATAATGTACAAGAAAAGCGCTTGAAATTTAAAATCCCTGAATGGCAGCGTGAGGTATATAAAACGATAGGCGGTACACCTCATTTAGACAGAAACTATACCGTTTATGGCGAAATTGTAGTTGGTTTGGATATGGTTGATAAAATAGCCGCTCTGGCAACTGATAAAAACAATCGGCCAAAACAAGATGTGAAAATGGAAGTAACTGTTTTAAAAAAGAGAGAAGCGAAAAAATTGGAAAAGCAATTGTTGGAAACTATACTGAAAGATAAAATGGTTATGTAATTAAAGGATCTTGTCTGTTATCAAAAAAGAATAAAAGCCGAATTTGATCATTTTGAATTTCATAGAACACGGACGTATGATTTGTTATCCTTCCTTTTCTACATTGATCGAAAATTGACGTCTCAAAAATTTCAGGTTGTACTTTTTTTATTTGCTTGTTTTAAGAACTTTTTTGCAGATTGCTCACTGAATTTATCGAGAATGAAGAAAAAAATTACATCAAAAGTTTCTTTTGCTTCATCGGTCCAAAATATCGGTAAACTCATAAATATTTAGCGTACCGCTTCATTACCTCATCATGAGGTGTTAATTTCCCTTCTTCAGCTTGCTTTAAGCCTCTTTTTATTCCTTCTTGAACATGTTTAGTAAGTTCTTCCAAAACAACTTTTTCGCTGTAGTTTAAAAGCATATCTAACTCTGACAAAAGATTTTCGTCATCTGTTTCGAATACCTTTTTTGCGATCTCTATCTTTAACTCCTCGATGCTCATAAACAAATTTAACGAAAGCAAATCTGAATTACTAAGCATTTATTCAATTAATTTCTAAATTTACCGCCCACAACAATTGAATTTACTGAATGAAGATTATTTCCTATAATGTTAATGGGATCAGGGCGGCGAGTACCAAAAATTTTTTTGGCTGGCTTCAGGCTACAGATGCTGATATGGTTTGCCTGCAGGAAGTAAAAGCCATGCCATTGCAGATTCCGGAAATTATTGCCCTGATTGAACAACTTGGTTATCATCATTATTGGTTTCCTGCTGAAAAAAAAGGATATAGTGGAGTAGCAATCCTGACCAGAATTAAACCTAATCACATCGAATTTGGCTGCGGTGAGGAGTGGATAGATAAAGAAGGTAGAATTTTAAGAGCCGATTTTAATGATTTTTCTTTAATGAGCCTCTATATGCCATCTGGCTCAAGTGGAGATGAGCGGCAGATTAAAAAGTATGAATTTATGCGGTTTTTTGATGTGTATATTGGTGAACTGCGTAAAGAGATCCCAAATTTAATTGTAAGTGGCGATTACAATATCTGCCATACCGCCATCGATATTCATAACCCTAAATCGAATGCCAATTCATCGGGCTTTTTACCCGAAGAACGCGAATGGATGCAGCTATTTTTGGATAACGGTTTTATTGATACTTTCCGTTATTTTAACAAAGACCCACATCATTATACCTGGTGGAGTTATCGTGCGGGCTCAAGAGGAAAGAACCTGGGTTGGCGGATCGATTACCATTTAGCTACGAAACCGATGGAAAACCGTTTGAAAAATGTTAGAATTTTGCCTGATGCGATACATTCAGATCATTGCCCCGTGCTTTTAGAGATAGATTAAATTTGGTTAAAGGTTAATTGTTTAAATCGGTTAACTGTACCCAATGCTCAATTAACCACTTTATACCGTTTGAATATTAACCATCCGATAATGCTAATCACAAACATAAAGGGCCTCGTAGGCCTGCATCCAAAAGATAAATCGGTGCTCCGTGGCAGCGAATTAGATTCGTTACCTACTCTTGAAAATGCCTGGCTTTTGATAGAAAATGGTCTGATCAAGGATTTTGGTAAGATGGATTCAATCCCATCTCAGATCTCAAATCGCTCTTCTCAAATCTCTGCAGAAGGCAGATATATTTTTCCCTCATGGTGCGATAGTCATACACACATTGTTTTTGCTGCTCCGCGTGAGGAAGAATTTGCCATGAAAATTCAAGGCAAAAGCTATGAAGAAATTGCCGCGGCAGGAGGTGGGATTTTAAATTCTGCTAGTAAACTCCAAAAAGCTTCGGAAGATGAATTGTTTGAAAGCGCATCTGTGAGATTAAATCAGATGATCCTCCAGGGAACCGGTGCGGTTGAAATTAAAAGTGGATATGGGTTAACCGCAGAGAGCGAAATAAAAATGCTCAGGGTCATCCGCAGGCTGAAAGATCAGTTCCCGGTTCCAATAAAAGCAACATTTTTAGCCGCCCATGCTTATCCGGCAGAGTTTAAAAACAACCATCAGGGATATATCGATTTAATTATTAATGAAATGCTGCCTCAAATAGCAGCAGAAAAACTGGCTGACTATATTGATGTTTTTTGCGAAAAAAGATTTTTCTCCATCGAAGAAACTGATCAGGTATTAAAAGCGGGAGCAAAGTATGGGTTAAAACCAAAAGTACATGCCAATCAGCTTTCCGTTTCGGGGGCAGTAGAGGTTTCTGTGCAAAACAAAGCCGTTTCGGTTGATCATCTCGAAGAGAGAAATGAGGAAACCATCCAGACATTAAGAAATGCTGATACTATTGTAACATTACTTCCTTCTTGTTCGTTTTATCTGGGTATTCCATTTGCAGATGCCAAAAGCTTCATTAAAGCCGATTTGCCTGTTGCTTTGGCTACCGATTATAACCCTGGTTCAACACCCTCGGGAAACATGAATTTTGTGGTGTCACTTGGATGCATTAAAATGAAAATGGTGCCCGAGCAAGCGATAAATGCTGCAACATTAAACGGTGCGGCGGCAATGGAGCTAAGTGATGATTATGGAAGCATTACTATAGGTAAAAAAGCGAATCTGTTTATAACCAAGCCAATGCCTTCAATTGCTTATTTACCCTATAGTTTTGGTGAAACGCAGATAGAAACGGTTATTTTAAACGGTGAAATTTATAATGGATAACCTTAAAATATATTCGCAAGGCGATATTGATCATTTGATTATTGCGCGTGGTGGCGAAATCAAACTGGGCGAAAAGGTTAATCTATATGGGCATGACGAAGGAGCTTCTTCATCACACAACGGAATTTCGGTAGAAGCATTAAAAGCCAGCAGCTCTAAATTTATACTTTTGGGTATTCCAGAGGACATAGGTGTGCGTGCAAACTTAGGCATTGCAGGAGCAGCCTCTATGTGGAGGCAAAGTTTGTTCGCTTTTTTAAATACCCAAAGCAACCGCTTTTTAAATGGTGCGGAGGTTTTGGTTTTAGGCCATTTCGAAATTGATGAGCCTGAAGATTCTTCCCTAAAAGGTTTAAGAAACAAAGTAGCGCAGATTGATGACCTGGTTTATCCAGTAATCGAGAAAATTGTAGCTGCAGGTAAAATACCTATTGTAATTGGTGGTGGGCACAATAATGCCTACCCAATAATTAAGGGTACTTCTTTAGTATATAAAAGTCCAATAACAGTTTTGAACGTTGATGCACACGCTGATTTAAGAGAGCCAGAAGGTAGGCATAGTGGAAACGGATTTTCTTATGCATTAAAAGAAAACTATCTCGACAACTATTTCATGTATGGCTTGCATCAAAACTATAATAATGAAGCTATTTTAAATCAAATAGATACTAACCCAAAGCTTAAGGCTGTGTTTTTTGATGATATTTTAACTGGAGCTAATTTTACTAACCTGATGAATGAAATTGGACCGGTTGCGGGTTTGGAAATTGACATGGATTGCATTCAAAATGTGCTTTCGAGTGCAGAGACCCCATCAGGGTTTGCCGTTAACGATATCAGAAAACTGATTTTAACCAGTGCTAAGAAATTTTCTTATTTGCACGTTAGTGAAGGTGCCACAAGGATGCTCGACGGGAGAGTAAGTAAGTTAACAGCTAAACTAGTGGCTTATCTGGTGAGCGATTTTGTGAAAGCACATATTTCTTAGGTTTAGCCACGGATACACGAATTATTTTGCCCGTCTCAACATCCTGAACTTGTTTCAGGAGCTTTCTTGCTGTAAATACCTTGGTGTATAGGCCCTGAAACAAGTTCAGGGTAACGATTATGTATGGGAAAACCTACAAATGCTCTGCTTCGTATTTTTCGCCCGCTTTCAGCATTAATTCAATCTGTTTCAGGTCTTCGGCGGTTAATTCTTCCTTTTCCTGTAATTCGGATACCGCAATCATGTTGTCTTCGTATTGTTTTTCGGTTTTGATAACGATTTCTTGAGGCATGATGGTAAGCTTAAAATTTTATAATTTCTGTTGGTGTAATGCAAAAATCTAACCTGATGTCGTGTTCATTTACATCATCGATTTTTTCAATAGCAGGGTACAAAGATAAGCCTATTTTTTGAGCATTTATATCTTGTAAAAAACGATCGTAAAAGCCCTTGCCATAACCCACCCGGTAACCTTGTTTATCGAAAGCTAAAAGTGGAATCAATACCATATCAATCTCGCCCTCATGCAAGTTTCCTTTTTGCGGTTCCAGGATGTTATAAAGGTTTTTCTTTAAGTCGTCTACACCTAAATATTCGTGATTGCTAATTAAGGCCGTTTCGAAATCGGCTTTGGGTACAATAATCTTAATATCGGGCTGTGTTTGGTTGAGCCATTCAATCAGCAGAAAAGTATCGGGTTCTTTTTTTTCCTTGATTGGTAAAAAGATATGTAGCGTTTTAATTCCGCTAAAATCGATCGTTTTAAATTGTTTTAAAAGCGCATCGTTTAACTCATGGTATACTGAGTTGGTTAATAATAATCTGTCCTTTAGCGCTAACTTTCTGATTTCGGCTTTTAGCATCGTAATAATTTAGTGTTAATAACAATTTGAAATTATGCTTGTTTTCGTTGTGTTGCAACAGTCTATAGGTGTAGCAATTCATATATTATAACCCGATAGTGAAAATACTTTTTTGAGTACATGCTAAATAGATTGCCACTTTGTTCCTTCTACCATTAACAGATTCCAATAGAGAGGTCGTCATTGCTGTAAAGGTTTAGTAATTCGGTAATGAACTAGAGTTTATTTTTTGTTATTTATATTGACCATTTCCGCCGGTTTTTTACCCTTAATTCCCTGGTG
>NZ_JACHCQ010000014.1 GCF_014205835.1 Pedobacter sp. AK013
TGTTTATTCGCATAAATCATAATTAGCTATTTACAAAGCTAATTCTGTTACCGAATTACTAAACCTTTACAATTGCGAGGAACGAAGCAATCTTATCCTTTTATTTCTTAAAAATGGGTTCTCATCATTTTGCTACAGCATTAAGATTGCTTCGTTCCTAAGCGATAACGATTTATCGAAGGTTAATCAATTATATCAAATCCGGTATACTTCACTAAAGCTTCCGGAATTTTAATTCCATTTTCGGTTTGGTAGTTTTCTAAAATCGATGCTACAATACGCGGTAAAGCTAATGCACTTCCGTTTAATGAGTGTGCAAGCTGTGCCTTACCTTCTTTTCCTTTAAAACGTAGTTTCAAACGGTTACTCTGGTACGTTTCGAAATTTGAAACAGAAGAAACTTCTAACCAGCGCTCTTGTGCAGCACTCCAAACCTCCATATCATAAGTCATGGCTGAGGTAAAGCCCATATCGCCACCACATAAGCGCAACACGCGGTAATGTAATCCTAGTTCCTGCAAAAGGGATTGCACATATTGGCTCATCTCTTCTAAAGTTTCGTAAGATTGATCAGGATGTGTAATCTGAACCACCTCAACCTTATCAAACTGATGTAGGCGGTTTAAACCACGTACATGGGCACCATATGACCCCGCTTCTCTACGGAAACAAGGGGTATAAGCCGTATTTTTAATAGGAAGATCCTCTTCTTTAATAATTACATCGCGGTATAAATTGGTTACCGGAACTTCGGCTGTTGGGATTAAATATAAATCATCAACAGTTGAATGATACATCTGTCCTTCTTTATCAGGTAACTGGCCTGTACCAAAACCAGAAGCCGCATTAACCAAATGAGGCACTTGCATTTCCTTATAACCCGCTGCAGTAGCATGATCTAAAAAGAAATTGATCAGCGCTCGTTGTAACCTCGCGCCTTTTCCTTTATATACCGGAAAACCAGCACCGGTAATTTTTACGCCCAGTTCGAAATCGATAATATCATATTTTGCAGCTAGCTCCCAATGCGGTAACGCTTTGCTTGGTAATTGAGCAGGCTCTCCATATGTTAAAACAATCTCGTTTTCTTCTGCAGTAGATCCAGGTTTTACCAAATGATAAGGCAGATTAGGTAATTGAACAACTAAATTGTGTTGAGCGGCTTCCAGCTCATTCAATTTATCACTCAGATTTTTAATATTTTCTTTATGAGAAGCTGTTTGCGCCTTAATTGCTTCGGCTTCTTCTTTTTTACCTGTACGCATTAAATCGCCAATCTGTTTGGCAGCTGCATTAGCCTCAGCAGAAATATTATCCAAGGAAGTTTGAGTGGAACGGCGGTCTTCATCAATTTTAATGATTTCATCTACCAGTTCTGGTTGTTTAAAATTACGGATACTTAAACGTTCTAAAACTTTCTCTCTATTTTCGCGGATATAGTTAACTTGCAGCATTATTTAATTTTTTAAGCAAAGATAATAATTAAGTCGTCATTGCGAACGCAGTGCGGCAATCTCTCAACAAAAAGATTGCTTCGTCGTTCCTCCTCGCAATAACAGATATTTGGAAAATATGGATGGTAAACTATTTCTCGTACCAACACCTATAGGCAATTTAGAGGATATGACCTTTAGGGCAATCCGTATACTAAAAGAATGCGATCTGATCCTCGCTGAAGATACCCGTACCAGTGCCCCGATGCTCAAACATTTTGGCATTGATAAAAGAGTTTTCTCACACCATCAGCACAATGAACATAAGGCAACTTCAGAAATTATCAAGTTTTTAAACGAAGGACAAAAAATTGCCCTGATATCTGATGCTGGAACACCTGCTATTTCTGATCCGGGTTTTTTCCTGGTACGCGAAGCCATTAAAAACGATGTCGCTGTAGAATGTTTGCCCGGTGCAACGGCTTTTGTACCTGCACTGGTTAATTCAGGTTTGCCTGCCGATGCATTTTGTTTCGAAGGTTTTTTACCAGTTAAAAAAGGCAGACAAACAAAGTTCAAAAAATTGGCCGAAGAAGACCGCACCATCATACTTTATGAAAGTCCGCACCGTTTATTAAAAACTTTGGAAGAGTTTGCACAATATTTGGGGGCCGATAGGCAGGCATCTGTAAGTAGAGAACTAACTAAAATGTTCGAAGAAACTGTTCGCGGAACTTTGGTAGAAATAAAATCACATTTTGAAAACAATACTTTAAAAGGAGAATTTGTAATTTGCATAGCGGGGAAACCCAATGTTAAAAGCAAAAACAAATATGAAGATGCCGAAGAGTAGCATCAAAAACGTAACCAACACAACAATTTTAAAAATATTATGATTAGCATAGATAGATTTCTGAGTGACGAACAAGACCCAAAAGCGGTTGAAAAAGTTATTGGAAAATTAAACGACCTTTTAACCACAGGCGAAGAACTTTTATATTTAGCCGTACAGAAAAAACCAGCAGTAAACTTGTTACCAGATAGCATCGCCATTTCGAACAAGCGTATTTTTTATTGCGAGCCAGGTAATTTAGGCTTAACCATGAACTTTAAAGACATTTCGTGGAAAAGCATTAAAGAGGTTTCATTTAAAGAAGAATTTTTTGGTTCTAAATTTATCTGTGTACCACAACATGGCGAAAATATCGTAACCGAATTTATTCCAAAAGTACAAGCGCGTAAATTGCATCAGGCTGCAAATCAGCAATTAGAAGAGTATAAGGAAATGCTCCGTCAGCAAAAACTGGAAGAAAACCGCGCAACGGCATCTCCCATAAATTTAAATGCACAGCCCCTTGCTGAAATTCCTGCTTACGAACCAACTCCTGAGCCAGTACAACCTGTTATTCAAATAGCTGAAGTGGTAGATGAGCCGGAAGACGAAACCACATTAAAATTACGCAAGCTTAAAACGCTGTACGATAAACACCTGATTACACAGGAAGAATACGAAGCCAAGAAAGCAAATATTTTGGATAGTTTGTAGGCAAGATACGTCACCCTGAATTTATTTCAGGGTCTTAATTCAACCTAAAAAACAGCATTTGAGATGCTGAAATAAATTCAGCATGACGACCTTGACACCTAAATGAACAAGAAACAAACCTACCTCCTCGCCCTCTTAAGTGCATTTTTACTTTGGCTAGCCTGGCCACCAATGCCTTTTACCACACCTTTGTTGTTAATTGGTTTGGTACCGTTATTCATTGCGCTTGATTCCATTTCGGGTAATGCCGAAAAAAAACAGGGAAAAAGAATTTTCCTGACTGCTGGTTTAACTTTTCTAGTCTGGAATACGGCATCAATTTATTGGGTATACAATGCTATAAGTGCTTATAATGGCCCGGCAGTTGCCCTCCCAGTTTCTTTAATTCCTTATGGATTGGGTGCACTTTTAATGACCTTTGCTTTTTGGTTATACTACAGGTTAAGTAAATATGTAAATAAAAAGATCGCGTACCTTGGGTTAATTGCCTTTTATATCGCTTTAGAATATCTGCAGCAAACCTGGGATTTGGCCTTCCCTTGGATGACATTAGGTAATGGTTTAGCAGGAATGCATCAGTTGGCGCAATGGTATGATTATACAGGTGTTTACGGAGGTTCGTTGTGGATTTTAGTGAGTAATATCCTGGCTTTTGAAGCTTATAAGAAATTAAAATCAGAAACAGGTTATTTAAGGTTTAGAACCACAGGAACCTGGGCTTTGGTGGTAATTATCCCCATCGGCATTTCATTAACCAAATACTTTACAGCAGAACAAAAAGGCACACCAAGTAATGTAGTAGTAGTTCAACCCAATATCGATCCCTATCAAAAGCTAGAAAATATTCCACCAGCTGAGCAGATTAAAATATTAACACACTTATCCGATTCGATTGGGCAAACCAACACCGAATATTTTATCTGGCCCGAAACGGCCATACCAAATTATGCTGATGAAGATAGGATCAGAAGCAATAACGATTTCATCACCCTGCAAAGCTTTTTATCAAAGTATAAAAACGGGACATTGATCACAGGTATAGAAAGTATTAAAATTTATCAGGATAAAAAAACAATCACCTCAAAATTTGATAATCAGCGGGGTATTTATCTTGATAATTTTAACACAGCCATGCAGGTAGAAAATTCTGCAAACGTTCAGTTTTACCATAAATCCAAATTGGTTCCTGGAGTAGAAAAAATGCCCTTCCCAAAAGTATTTTCATTTTTAGATGGTGTTTTTGCTCAATTAGGCGGAACTGTTGGCGGATGGGGTTGGCAAGATAAACCAAGTGTGCTTTATGCGCAAAGCGGTATTGGGGTTGCTCCTGTGGTTTGTTATGAAAGTTTATGGGGCGATTGGATTGGCGAGCAGGTTAAAGATGGTGCTCAATTTATCGCTATTATTACCAACGATGGCTGGTGGGGTAATACCTCTGGTAAAGACCAGCATATGATGTACGCCAAACTGAGAGCAATTGAAACCCATCGCGATGTGGCCCGCTCGGCCAATACCGGAATTTCTTGCTTCATTAACCAACGCGGAGATGTAACACAAAAAACCAAATGGTGGACCAGAACTGCAATTAAAGCAAACATTAATTTAAATGATGAAATTACCTTTTATGTCAAAAGCGGTGATATTATTGCAAAATTCTTTAGTCTTACAGCCATTCTTTTAGCTTTGATCATTCCATATAGAAAATGGATCAGGAAACCAGGCCATGCTTAAACAACAATACGATTTCATTTTATCATCCAGAAATACCCTATTAACTTACATCGGGAGCATTTCTGAACAGGATTTCTTAACCAACAACAGTTCGTTCAGCAGAAGATCTATCAGAAATTTATTGGTTCACATTTGCCAAACCTATTGTGCCTGGATTGGCGAAAGGGCTTTAAACATTAAACAGGAGTTTTTACCTTTCGAAAATTACCAGAACTTACACGACTGCCAAACTTATTTTAACCAGGTAAATGAATATATTGATTTATTTATCAAAAAATTTAAAGGAAATGAGCTGCAGGAAATGGAGTTGAACAGGAATGGAGAGATTTTAACAGTTAACCCATTAAAGTTGTTTACCCATGTTATTACCCACGAATTTCATCACAAAGGGCAAATCATGTCGTTAAGCAGGCATTTAGGTTACACACCGGTTGATGCCGATATTATCAGATAAAAATTATGCAAAACATAAAAAACCTCCGCTGGTCGGTATTGCTCTTGTTACTAGCCTTAAATTTTGGCTGCGATCAGATTTCTAAAAAAATTGCACGTACTGAGATTAGCGATTACGAACACATCAGTATCATAAAAGATCGCTTCACCTTAACCAGGGTAGAAAATACTGGTGCATTTTTAAGTTTAGGCGATCAGATGCCATATTTTTTCAGGTTAATCATTTTAACAGGTTTGCCGCTACTATTTTTGTGTTACGGCCTATATTACCTCTTCGCTAAAAAGAATCTCCCTGTTACCATGCAGGTTGCCCTGTGTTTCTTAATAGGTGGTGGTATCGGGAACCTTTATGATAGGATTATATATGGATCGGTTACCGATTTTATGCACATGGACTTTTATATTTTCCAAACGGGAGTTTTTAATTTTGCTGATATTTCCATCATGATCGGAATAGGGATCTTGCTTTTTCAATCCATTAAAAGCAATGCTACAAAACAGCATATAGATCAGGAGCAGTTAGACCATAATGCTGATTAAAAATACAAAATTAACGTATTAAACATACGTATTTGTGTTTTTTATATTATATTTAATGATGTAATACTCAGTTACAGCAAATTACGATCTAAACTAAAAACCTAAACTATGAAAAACCTATTTAAAAAGACTATGCTGATTGCATTGCTCTCAGTAGTGGTAATCTCCTGCTCGAAGAAAAATGAGATACCAGCAGATCAGGAAAAAGAAACCGTTCAAAATCAAAAAGTTCTTGCTTACATCAAAAATCTTGGATTTTCTGATGCGCAGATTGTAGAAAGTGGAGATAATTATGTCGTGGATGGCGATATCGTATTCAGCAAAAATATGGAAGTTCCTGCCGATAATGGAAAACCGATTACCGAACAGTATTATAATGGAAATATTGTAACCAACAGTACTAACATCCGCGTTAAAATCGACCCGTCTATAACCAGTATGACCAGTGAAATTAATTCTGCTATTAACCAATGGAATACAGTACCGAACTCGAAACTCAAATTTGTAATCACAACCGGTACGGTATATGATATCCTGATTAAGGTTGATAATACCATTGGAAGTTCTACATGCGGACAGGCATACCTATCAACCTCAAACGGTAAGGCTGGTAATACGGTTTGGATTAATCAGAACCTGATTCAAAACAATTCTTTTGCACAACGTACGAGAACCATCACTCATGAATTTGGGCATACCATTTCATTTAAACACACCAACCAATCTACAACCATTAATGTTCCAGGGGTTGGCGGAACCGATGCACTATCATTAATGAATGGTGGACAATGTGGAAGTGGGGTGCTACTGTTTTATCAGCAAAAGATAAACAGGCTACCGCAGTATTGTACCCTTTATAATTTAAAAATCAGATAAATAACCTCAAAAGATCGTAAATGCAATAGAAGCTGTTTCTCTGAAGCAGCTTCTTTTTTGAAATAATATTTGAAAATGATTTTAACACAAGGATTTCTTAACAAAGAATTGCCACCTTTAAACAAACATATTTTTATCTTTAGGTGTTAAACAATCTAAAAATAAAATCCAATCATGAAAAGAAATGCAACGGCCGTATGGCAAGGTTCAATTAAAGAAGGTAACGGTAACATCACAACCCAGAGTACCACTTTAAATCATACTCAATATTCTTTTAATTCCCGCTTTGCAGAAGGTGTTGGTACTAATCCAGAAGAATTAATTGCTGCTGCACACGCAGGCTGTTTTACCATGAAATTATCTGCTAACTTAACTGAGGCAGGATTTACAGCTGATAAATTGGAAACTAAATGCGAAATCAACCTTGATCCATCTAAAGGTGAAATTGTAGAATCGCATTTAACCTTAACTGCTTCTGTGCCTGATTTAACGCAGGAAAAGTTCGATGAGCTGGTAGCTGATGCAGAAAAAAACTGCCCGATATCTAAATTATTAAACACTACCATTACGGTTGATGCTACTTTAGTATAAAGCACTGTCATGCTGAGGCACGAAGCATCTGCCCAATAGCCTGTAGATGCTTCGTGCCTCAGCATGACAGCAGTTTTTAGTTGCCCTTGCGTAATCGGCCGTTCACAATTTAAACGATTAACCGCTTAACCAGTCAACCAACAATCAAACCAACCTAAGCCATATACTTCCCTACAATCGGCATTCTTCTTCCCATACCAAATGCTTTTGGCGATACCCTTAAAATAGGTGGTGTTTGATAACGTTTAAATTCTGCAATATTTACCATTTTTAGAACCCGCAGTACCAATGCTTCATCAAAACCCTGAGCAATGATGGCTTTCGAGCCCTGTTTCTTTTCAATGTGCTGATATAATATTTTATCCAGAATTTCATATTCAGGTAACGAATCTGAATCTTTTTGGTCGGGCCTTAACTCTGCTGATGGTGGTTTAACAATAGTATTGATCGGGATAATTTCCCTTTCTTTATTAATGTACCTCGCCAACTCAAAAACCTGCATTTTATACACATCGCCAATTACACCAATAGCACCACACATATCGCCATACAGTGTGCCATACCCCACGGCGCATTCGCTTTTATTAGAAGTATTCAACAAAATATAGCCAAACTTATTACTCATAGCCATATTAATAATACCACGGATACGGGCCTGGATATTTTCTTCAGTAAGGTTAAAAGGTAAGCCTTTAAAAGCTGGGGCCAATATATGATCAAAAGCTTCTGCAACCTCTTTAATCGGCACAATTTCATGCATGCAACCAATATTGTTAACCAAATCTAAAGCATCCTGAACAGAGTGATCAGAAGAGAATTTAGAAGGCATCAAAACGGCCATAACATTCTCTGGGCCTAATGCACGGCAAGCTAAGGCACAAACCACAGCTGAATCAATTCCGCCAGACAGCCCTAAAACGGCTTTACCAAAACCAGATTTCCTAAAATAGTCTTTTATCCCTAAAATCAAAGCATCATGAATCTGTTCAATATCTGTTAATCTCTCAGATTGGGGATATTTATTTCGCACATTTTCAACCTCTTCCAGGTCAAAAACCTGAAGATCTTCTTCAAAATACTTCATTTCTGCCTTCATGGTTCCATCAGCATCGAAAACCAAAGAACCGCCATCAAAAATAATTTCTGTCTGTGCGCCAACCTGGTTTACATAAAATACGGGTAGGTTATACTTTTTTGCATTATCGGCCAATACTTTTATACGTTCATCATCGTGGGTATAGGAGAAAGGAGATGCTGCAATATTAATCATTATATCGGGCTGCTGCTTAATCAGCTCATCCATTGGATTTGACACATATAGCGGATTATCATTAATATTCCATAGGTCTTCGCAAATGGTTAAAGCAATTTTTTTACCCTTAAAATCGATACAGTTAAATCGTGTGGCAGGTTCGAAATAGCGATATTCATCAAACACATCATAAGTTGGCAACAGTGCTTTTTTAACCACAGCCTTAACTTTTCCTTCTTCAATAAAATAGGCTGCATTGAATAGGTCTTTTCCCTGCAAAACTTCATTTTTAATCGGCAAGCCAACAATACAAGCAATATCTTTACAATGTTTGGCTATTTCCTGAGCAGCAGTTTCGCACAATGCGATAAACTCATCGAACTCCAAAAAATCTCTTGGCGGGTAACCACAGATAGCCAGTTCAGCAAAAACAACCAAATCAGCTCCTTTATCTTTCGCCAATTGAATATTTTCGGCTATTTTTTTAGTATTGGCCTCAAAGTTTCCGATATGGTAATTAAGTTGTGCTAGTGCTATTTTCATGTTTAATGTATCAAGTAGTGAGTATCAAGTATCAAGACAAATATCCCGATTAAAAGAATACGCCGAAATTAAGCGCTAAATAATGATTTCTAACATCTCTGGCTTTATCTGTTACGATATTGGTGAAACCATTATTAAAAGTTAAACCGGCAACAATACTGGTATTACCTGAAATATCAAATTCGCCACCACCACCGATAATTAATCCGGCACGATAAAATTTAATGTTATCAGATACATTTAAATTATCGCCAACAACTGTTCCTCCTGTTACAGCGTCCTGTTTAGCGCTGATGTTGATTGAATTTGATAATCCAAACTGGCCATACCAGCGTTTTCCATCAGTCTTTACCGTTTTTAGCTTAATGGTTAAAGGTAAGTCTACATATTGTAGTTTATATTTTAAATCGTAAGCTTTTGGTGTTGTACTGCCACTGCTTGCGTAATAAGGTAAAACATTTGCCTCCGTACTTTTACCATTAATTGAGGTGATGGTTAGTGCAGTAGAAAAACTATAATTCGGAGCAAAATTAAAATCACCAATTAATCCATAAGAAAAACCCAAAGCTACTCCGTCTGTTTTCCCCTGCTCGGGTTTAATCCAACCAAATGTTGGTGTAGCCGTTAAACCTAACCTAAAGCCGTAACTGGTTAAAGGAGAATTTTGCGCCCATGCGCCAATACTTAAAAGAGACAAAATTAAAATGGTCGATATTCTTTTCATGCTATAGGTGTTTATATATATTTGTTGTACATGATTTATAACGTAAAACACTGGCAAATTTATCTAATTTTTCTTTTTGCCATCACATTTATTTCCTGCAAGCAAAGCAACAGGCCTGATGTAAGTAACATACAGATAAACATTAAAATAGAAAGATTTGATAACGAGCTATTTGCCGGAAAAAATAAAGATGTTATTGCCGTAGATAAACAACTTGCTTCGAAGTATGGCATGTTCTATGACGATTTTATCCACCGGATTTTAGACAGTAAATATTCAAGCACCGAATCGTTAACCAATTTATACCACGATCAGGCCTATACCGATCTAAGTAAAGAAGTAGATAGCGTTTTTCCAAACTTAAAAGTACAGGAAGAGGGATTAAACGAGACTTTTAAATACATTAAATACTATTATCCAAAAGCTAAAATTCCAAAATTTATTTCTTTTGCATCAGGTTTTGCTTACCAAATGCCAGTGGGCGATAGTTATTTGGGTATTGGCTTGGATATGTTCCTTGGCAAAGACAGTAAATTTTACAGGGCTATTGTGCAAAGTGTACCCTTATACCTCTCGAGAAGATTTACGCCTGAATATATTGTGCCGCGTGTGGCCGAAACATATGCCCACGAGGAACTTTTTGCTGAGCCTGATGATAATAGAACCCTGTTATCTAAAATGATTTTCCAGGGAAAGATTTTATATTTTCTAGATCAGGTATTGCCCGAAAACATAGCCGATTCTACCAAAATTGGATACACTCAGCAACAATTGGATTGGGCGCAAAATTTTGAAGGTGATATTTGGGCATATTTTTTGGAGAACAATTATTTATATGAAACCGATTACCAAAAGATCCAGGTATTTTTATCAGAAGGACCTTTTACCCCTGGTTTAGGCGAAAATAGAGATTCGGCACCAAAATTGGGTGTATGGACAGGCTGGCAAATTGTAAGGAAATATATGAAAGCACACCCTGATGTTACTTTACAACAGTTAATGGCAGATAATGACGCACAGCGGATTTTAAATCAATCGAAGTATAAACCGAAACAACGGAAATAGTTTGCCGTTGCCAGTTAACCGATTAATCAGTTTAAACAATTAACCTCAAAAAAATGAAAGTTGGCATTGTATTATCAGGCGGAGGTATTAGGGGAATAGCGCATTTAGGCGTTTTAAAAGCCTTTAGCAATTTGGGCATTACCTTTAGTCATATTAGCGGTACCAGCGCAGGTGCAATAGCGGGAGCCTTTTTTGCAGCAGGCATAGATCCGGAAGAGGGATTAAATATTTTCTTAAAAACAAAACTTTGGCGCTTTGTGAGACCGGCTGTAGGCTCATTAGGTTTAATTAATATAGAAAACACAGCTTTAATTTTAAAGGAATACTTTCCTGACGATACCATTGAGAAGCTTAAAATTCCACTAACCATTGCCGCAGTAAATTTTAGTGAAGGCCGATTGGTTTATTTTACAAAGGGACCACTTATTAGGGCCATTCATGCCTCTAGTTGTATACCTGGCATTTTTAAACCCATTATGATTGATGGTCAGATGTATGTGGATGGCGGCATTTTAAATAATTTCCCGGTTGAACCTTTAATGGATGACTGCGATTTCATTATAGGCTCTTCCTGTAACCATCTTAAGCCCGTTGATAAAATTACAGGTATTACCAATTTAATGGGCCGTGCAGGCATAATGTCTATCAACCACGACATGGAAAGAAAAGCTAAATTCTGTAATGTATTAATAGAACCAAAAGGTTTAGGAGCCATTAGTACATTCGACATGAAACGTGCAGAAGATATTTATTGGCTGGCACACGAAGAAGCGCTAATTACAATTAAAAACAGTCCTACAATTTCTGAATTAATTACCAAATAAGGTTAATCCAAATATCATCTTCGTTCAAATTGTAATATTAAGAATACATATATATAATTTTATTAGATATTAAAAAGAGTGTAAATAATACACTCATGCAATAAAAATATTACATTTCTCTTGGCAGTAACATATTAATATTTTACTTTAGGATTATACTTCACATATGTGGAGGAAAATAACCTAAATGTCTATCTATGTTTTTCAACCTAATTATTCTTTTCCAAAGAAGAAGAATTCCTGTGTTCACAATTTTCTAACCTGATTTCCAGCCAAAAACAGATCATTATTTTTTACCTAAAAAACCTAAAACATGAAATTTTTAAAATTAAATAAAACCTTATTAACAGCCCTTGTGCTAACTACAGTATTATACGCCTGTAAAAAAGAAAGACCAACAGAAACTGCAGATTTAGAAAAACCAGAAATAGCTGCTGTTAATCCGCTTGGTAATATTCAGA
The DNA here is from genome assembly GCF_014205835.1 of Pedobacter sp. AK013. Classification (GTDB taxonomy): domain Bacteria; phylum Bacteroidota; class Bacteroidia; order Sphingobacteriales; family Sphingobacteriaceae; genus Pedobacter. The sequence goes on from NZ_JACHCQ010000014.1 coordinate 12,040, forward strand.
TCTGTACAGAAAGATCTTTAGATGGTACTACCCCAAGAGGTGCCGTTCTAAAATCCACAAAATGGACTCCTGGAACTACAATTAAAGTAAGTTTAAATGGAAGCACTTCGGCCATCAGAACCAAAGTGATCCAGTATGCCAGAGAATGGGAACAATACGCTAACATTAAATTCAATTTTGTAACAAACGATAATACCGCTAAAATCAGGGTAAGTTTCGTAAGCGGAGACGGATCTTGGTCTTACATTGGAAAATCTACGCCGAGCACTGGCGCTACCATGAACTTTGGTTGGTTAACCGCAAGTACAGCAGATTCGGAGTATAGCCGTGTGGTAATACACGAATTTGGTCACGCTTTGGGTATGATCCATGAACATCAGCACCCTTTGGTTGCTATTCCTTGGGATAAACCAGCCGTTTACGCTTATTACGCAGCTGCTCCAAATTACTGGACACAGGCAGATGTTGACAATAATATATTTGCAAAATACAGTACTACCCAAACCAATTATAGCGCTTATGATAAATATTCGATCATGCACTATTCGGTTCCAAATGAATTAACCATTGGTGATTACGAAGTGGGATGGAATACCGTATTATCTCCTACTGATAAGACATTTATCGCCTCAGTATATCCATTTTAGAAAATAAATAATTACACATAGTGGTATAATTGGCCACTATGTGTATTTTACTGCTATAAAATAAAAAATAGATATGCGCATCGCTTTACGGATTCCATTTGTCAAACAATTTTTAGCCTGCCTAACCCTTGTTCTATCCTGTAAAGTCGCATGCGCTCAAGATAGCCCATACAAGTGGAACGTAAAGCCTTATATTAGTCTCCAGCAATCTAAATTTGATTGGTCTATTGCAGGCAATGCAGCCGGAGCTAATCCAAATATATTATCAGAATTAATCTGGAAAAATCTTAAAGGACCTGGTTTTGGATTAGATATCAAATACAACATTACCAATCGATTCAGTATTAAAGCCACCAATCAATATAGCAGCATAACCAAGGGCGAAGCGGAGGATACCGATTATGCAGAAGATAACCGACAAAGTGCTTTTTATTTTGATCTGCTCAACGCAAATAAAGGTTACTTATACGATGCCAGTTTACAGCTCAGTTATCAACTTCTAAAATTTGGAGAATTTAACATCAATCCTATTGTTGGCCTGTCATATAATCAGCAAAAATTCCACCTATTAGAAAGTGCAAATAACCTGGATAGTAAAGGCTTAAACTCTACATATGAAGCAAGATATAAAGGCTTCGACTTTGGAACAGAACTTGTTCTTAAAACACAGAAATTTAGTATCGGCGCTACAGTTTTAGGCGGTTTTTATAATTATTCTGCAAAAGCTAACTGGAATTTAATCCCTAATTTTGCAAAACCGGTAAGTTTTACACATAAAGCAAACTCCTTTTCACTAAGTGGCGATATTAACCTGGCTGTGCCATTAAACAAGAGTTTACGGGTAGAGGTTGACTATAAAATCAATAACATCAACACTTATTCGGGCGTAGATAAAGCGTTTTTTGTTAACAAACCAACCGAAGAAACCCAATTTAACGGCGCAAATTTTAGAAAAAATGCAATATTATTGGGTTTAAACTTCAGCTTCTAAGATTAGTTTTACACTGTTCAGAGGTCTCGTGTGTAACAGGGACCATACTAATTAGTTTTTAAGGCCACCAAACGTTCACCCTCCAATACCGGAATTGTTTTGCACAGATTTAGCTGCAAACAGAAAACAACATCTTCCTCTATATTCAATTGAGCCAAGCGATGGCTATGCGATGATTTGTGAAGGTATTTCCTCAGATCTGCTTTAGCTAAAGCATATAAATCTTCAGCAGCAACACTGGAATCATCAAAATGTTCGAAATTTTGGCGGAGATTAGTTACCACCGCACCTGCAAAAAGGGTATCCTCTAAATTGAACTGATCTTTCCAGCCTGCACAAAGCAAAAGCACATTTTTATCCTGGCTTTTCAAATAACTGCAAAGTGAGTCTAAGTTCAGGAAAGATCCAATTACAACCTGGTAGGCCCTTTTCTGTGCCAAATGCAAAGCTTTAGTTCCATTTGTAGTAGTTAAAACAACCGTTTTTCCATTTACCTTTTCGCGGGTATAAGAGAATGGCGAATTGCCAAAATCATAACCTGCTACCACCTCTCCATTTCTTTCTGCTGCCAATAAAAATCCGCTATCACGATAGTTTAAGCAATCTTCTACATTAGCCACAGGGATGATTGCTTCAGCACCATTATCTATCCCGTAGGTAATAGATGAAGTGGCTCTTAAAATATCAATAACCACCACAATACTCTGCTCTATATCGTATAAATCGATCAAAGCCGGAGTTAAACATACTTCTATTTTTTTTGACATTTGGGGAGTATTAAAGTATCAAGTAGTTAGTAGCAAGACAAATTCATCTTGCTACTAACTACTTGATACTCTTTAACTATTTATAAAAAGGAAACTTAACCACCTTGGCTTTAATTGGCGTATTGCGGATTAAAATAAAAACTTCAGTTCCTTCTTTAGCGAAATCTTTTGCAACGTAGCCCATACCTATTGCTTTTTGCAAAGAAGGTGCCTGGGTACCAGAGGTTACTTTACCGATAATATTTCCTTCGGCATCAGCAATTTCATAATCATGGCGCGGAATACCACGATCGATCATCTCGAAACCAATCAATTTCTTTTGAATACCCGCTTCTTTTTGTGCTAACAAAGCTTCTGAGTTGGTAAAAGATTTAGAAAATTTAGTAATCCAACCTAAACCGGCTTCAATTGGCGAAGTTGTATCATCAATATCATTTCCGTATAAACAGAAACCCATTTCTAAACGTAAAGTATCACGCGCACCTAGGCCAATTGGCTTAATATTATACGGCGCACCAGCTTCAAAAATGGCATCCCAGATCTGATCAGCATATTGGTTTTCGAAATAAATCTCAAAGCCACCTGCACCGGTATAACCTGTTGCAGAAATAACTACGTTATTAACGCCAGCAAAAGTCCCTTTAACGAAAGTGTAATATTCCATTGATGCTAAATCAACATCAGTTAAGCTTTGTAAAGCATCTGCCGCTTTGGGCCCTTGAATAGCCAAAAGAGAAGTTTGATCAGAAATATTGTGCATTTCAACAGCTTTCGAATTGAATTGTTGAATCCAGTTCCAATCTTTTTCGATGTTAGAGGCATTTACCACTAACATATAGGTTTTATCATCTATTTTGTAAACCAATAGATCATCAACAATACCACCGTCTTTGTTTGGCAGGCAAGAATACTGAACTTTTCCATCGTATAATTTAGAAGCGTCGTTACTGGTTACACGTTGAATAAGATCTAATGCGTTTTCACCTTTAAGAATAAACTCGCCCATGTGGCTTACATCAAAAACACCTACACCGTTACGAACAGTTGCATGTTCGGCATTAATACCTTCGTAAGTAACAGGCATATTGTAACCTGCAAATGGAACCATTTTAGCGCCTAAAGCGATATGTTTTTCTGTTAATGCGGTGTTTTTCATCCGTAAATTTATTTTTTTTGATAATGAAGCAATTACAATTTAAAGTCTTAGATATGACGATTTCATTCTTATTCTTCGTGGGGCAAAACTACTAAGAAAAAGACAAAATTTTGAGGTTAATTTTAAGGAGTTTTTTAGACTGAAATCAGTTTTAACTAAGGCATCACAGCCTGCGGAAATCTTGATTTTAGGTCTTATTTAATTACATAAAAATCAACGTGAAAGACAACAAATTATACCCCTGCCATTTTAAGTTTCGGACAATTCGGATACAGGCGAAGGAAGGAAATACTGATTTGGAGCGCACTGCCTGTATTAAACAATAAGCTTCATCCCGTTTTCCGCTTTTACGCTTCGCTTCCTCGTACCTCGTTGCTGCAGGGTAATGCTTCAACCGGGGCTAATAGGCAAAGACAGCATTTCATTTTTTGAGATTGCAGGCTGCACAAATCCCTTGTTTCTAAACCCGTATTGGAGCGGACACGGAGTGCAACGGAGTAAAGCATAAAGCGGGACCAAACCACGCCAAGAACCACTACCTATTCCTTTCCAAATAATAAACATACCAATCACTAGAAAAAATCGCAAATAATTGCCCTTCGACTACGCTACCATTGACGTTATTTGGTAACTCATTAATATTTAACACATTACATTAACCCCTGCATTTCCGCCCAGCTGGGCCATAGCACAGCATCTCCGTTTCACTTAAACCCGGCCTAACAAATTTTTCGGACTGCACTGCCCAAGCCAACCTAGTAGCTTCGAAAGAAAACGGCAAAGCCCTCATGAATGCAGCTGAAAGCCACAAAAACAAATGAATAAATTTTCAGCCGGTGTTTTATTAATGGTTTTCTATTGCTTTCATTTGTATTAATGAGCTCGGCAATGCCTCGGTTTTGTTTCTTTTTGACACCAAAAAGAAAGAAGCCTGTCCGGCTAGGACTAATAAAACACCCCGTCCTGCGGACACCCCTCTGAAAGAGGGGAATTACATATCCCAAAAGACCAATAATTAAATGTCATTTATATCGATTTTTATACAATAAATTACCCCTCAGGGTGATGTCTCTTTGCGATTCATTCCTTAACTTAATGATATTGGGATAACGCTTCAATCGGGGATAATGGCTTGCGGGCTAGCGTTGACAACTTTCATTCTTGATGCCTATTAAAGTTGTCAACTCAATAAATTCACCTACGCGCTCACCAATTCTTCGTAAATCTTTAACATTTTACTGGAGATTAAATGTACACCATGATCATTTTCGACTGTCTTGCGAGCATTCTCTCCTATTTCTACCCAACGTTTAGGATTAATGATACATTGTAAAATAGACCGGTAAAATTCATCTGCAGAATCGGCAATTAAAATATCATGTCCGTGCCTGCAATTGATTCCCTCTGCCGCCGTAGTGGTTGCAATAATGCATTTTTTCATGGCCATACCTTCAATAATTTTTACGCGCATTCCGGTGCCAGAAATTAATGGCACAATCATTATTGCTTTAGAATTCATAAATTCTACGGCATCAAAAACTTCTCCCTCTACAATCAGGTTTTCAGAATCGTACTCGAAGAAATGTTTCTGCATATTTTTTCCGGCGATATAAAATCGGAGATCTTTATTCAGCTTTTCGATATCAGGCCAGATATCATCCAAAAACCATTCTAATCCCTCCTGATTTGGCCGCCAGTCCATTGCACCCAAATGAAAAAGTGTAGGAAAACTGGTTTTGGTTTTATCTACCTTATATTTTTCCAGATCGATGGCAACAGGAAAAACCGACATTGGAATTTCGCAGCCAAACATTAATATGCTTTGGCGGTCGGGCTCACTAATGGCAAAAATATGGTGGAAACGGTTAATCTGATCGGTTTCATATGCTTTAAGCCGCTGGGCTAAAAAAGCTAAATACTTACGCCGAATGAGAAACTTTTCTGAATGAGAAAGACGTTCCCAAAGGGTAAATTCTATATTATGTGCCCGGTAAATCAGCTTGGCATTGCTGTTTGCCTTAACCACATCCAGATAAGGAACAACAAAAAGCCCCTCAAATTGAATAATATCGAACGCATTTTCTCGTAAGAGATTTTCTAACTGTCGGGCAGCATCTTCGCTATAATACCTGGAAACATTGTACGATTCGTTGGTGAAAATATTAAAAAATGCCGACCATATATTTACGTCGGTATCTAAATCGCAGGTATGGTATTTTATCTGTTCAAAAATAGGATCGTAGACGTCTTCCATATCGATCCGCCCTTTGGTTGGGTTAAGGCTAAACAAAGTAATATCTGCACCAAGTTGCAGCAAACCTTTTATGGTATTATAAACCACGATAGGATAACCACTATTTGGCGGAAAGGGAACCCGCTTAGTAATCAACAGTATTTTCACAATGTTGTAAAATACGAAATTTTAGGTGCTTTTTGAAAACAGTTCTAATTGGGGATCGCTCACATTAAAAGTTTTGCGATGAAAAGGCGATAGCCCGATTTCAACTACAGCTTTACGGTGTGCAATTGTTGGGTATCCTTTATTCTGTTGCCAATTGTAGTGTGGATAATCGACGTGTAAGTTAGTCATATATTCATCTCGATGGGTTTTGGCCAATATAGAAGCCGCAGCAATATTTAAATATTTACCATCGCCCTTAACAATACAGCTGTGTGGAATTTGCGGATAGGTTTTGAAACGGTTGCCATCAATCACCAGGTATTGTGGCTGAGTCTGCAATTTTTCGATTGCTCTATGCATGGCCAGAAATGATGCATTTAGAATATTAATGCGATCGATTTCTTCATGATCACAAGAGGCTACTGCCCAAGCGAGAGCCTCCCGCTCAATAATTGGCCTCAACAAGGCCCTTTGTTCATGCGACAGTTGTTTGGAGTCATTTAAACCTTCTAGTACAAAACCTTTTGGCAATATTACTGCCGCGGCAAAAACAGGCCCCGCGAGGCAACCTCTTCCAGCTTCATCACACCCGGCCTCTAATAATTCTTCCTGATAGCAGTTTAACAACATGTTGCAAATTTACTGAAATAGAGATAGTAGGGAAATTATTTTGTTCAACATCTTTTAAACATTAATTTTAAGAATAAAGGACTTGTAATGCATAGAATTAAATTAACTCTTATCTTTTGCCTGTTTTGCCTCTTTGGTTTCGCTCAGCAGAAAAAAAAAGGTAAAATACCATCTCCTCCGTTGGCTCCCCCATCAGCTGCAGATTACGACGTCTTAGAAAAAAGAATGGCTTGTTTGTATCGAAATAAATATCAACCTGCGGAGCGGTTAAAATTTTTTCCATTTAACCAATACAAGAAGGTAATGTTGATTTCTTTTGAGCCTCCAGATATAAGTGCGGATATTATGATCACTGATAACATCGAAGCAAAAGTTAAAGCACCTTTTAAAGCAGAAGTTCATCAACCCCTATTGGCAAAACATCAGAAATTAGATCCCGCAAGGTTAAAAGAAAAAAAGATTTTATCAGCTTTAGAACTAAACAAACTGACCAATGTGCTGTATAATTTTGGTTCTACCTCTACCGAGCCTTATAAAGGCTTACTTTTACCAGCAGATGAAGGATATCGTTGTTATAACCCAAGAAATGCGATTGTGTTTTTAAATGAAAAGGGAATTATAGGCGAATATATTGAGATCTGTTTTGAGTGTCACCGAAACGAAGTAAGCTCGGAGGAGATTAAGATGGGAGAATTTTGTAATGAAAAGTACAAGCTGATAAAAGAATACTTTTATGCCAGGGGAATTAAGTACGGAACAGGCAAAAATGTCGATTAATTTTAGACTATGAAATATAACGAAACCTTAGCCCTTCGCGTTGCCGAACGTTTAATGCATATACAAGATATAGAGGAAAAAGAAATGTTCAGCGGGCTTGTTTTTATGGTTAATGGTAAGATGTGCCTTGGTGTTTCCAAAAATAGCATGATGGTAAGGCTCGATCCCAATACTTTAGAAAATTTATCCGATAAAGATGGCTGGCAACAGATGGTTATGGGTGGCAGACCAATGAAGGGTTATATCTCGGTATCAGAAGATGTTTTAGGCCGAAACGATGAGCTCGATTTTTGGGTTAACCTCGCCCTGGCCTTTAACCCCTTTGCCAAGGCATCTAAAAAGAAATAATCAGAAACACAATCTATTGCCCCACTCCTCATTCAAAAACTAGCAAGAGCCATATTTTTTGATTAATTTTATATTGACTAATCAAATATTATGAAAAAACAGGCTTTTATAGCGGTATTTCTACTATGTATTTCATTTACCATTCTTGCTCAGGTTAAAAGAAGCAGTACATCAACAGAAACTAAAGAAAATACACAGCAATTAAGAACTCAGGCACCGGAAGGGCATTATTGCGATTATTGTAAACTAAATTATCCCGAATCGCACTTCCCTTGCATCATGAAATCCATTAAAGGTAAACTAGATGTAACTACTGGCGAAGTAAGTTTTTTGGCCGGGCAACCTATTGGCGGAATTGTAGTAAAAGGTGGTAAAAACCCCGGAGACAACACCATTACATTAATAACCAACCAAAATGGGGAAATAGAGTTTAACAATGCGAGTGCAGGGAATTATAAATTTATCATTTTAGTACCATCTACCAATCCTAAATCGCGGGTAGCGGGATCACCAATCGGTGGAATAGTTGTTAAAGGCGGTAAAAATCCTGGTGGAAATTTAATCACATTAATTACAAACGAAAATGGTGAAATAGAGCTGAATAACCTGCCTGTGGGCACGTATAAATTCACCGCAATGGGAGCATCCGCAACGGAGAAAACTAATCCGTTATACAAATCAAGTTATTCTGAAAAGGTAAATCCTTTATATAAAAACTAAAATCGTTAAATTTACGCTACCTTCCATTTTTGGCACTATTATGGAATCTTTCAAGTCTGTGCATCTTTAAATTGTTACACATTTAAAACACACATTATGAAACGTTTAAATTTAATATTGAGCCTGGCATTTCTTTCGCTCGGATTTCAATCTTTTGCCCAAACCAATAAAGAAACTACAGTGAAAATTGTAGCGGATAAAAACTATACTTTTGTTGCCAACTCAGCTGTACCAATGTCAAACAATGATGTTAACAGGGTACTAGCAATGATGCCAGGCGGCCAGGGAGGCTCTACAATAAACCTAACAGGATCGCAATATGATGTAAAGGTTACCAAAGATAGTATTGTTGCTTATCTACCTTATTTTGGAAGGTCTTTTTCTGCCCCGATGGATCCGACACAAGGGGGGATTAAGTTTACCTCAAAAGATTTCACGTATACGGAATCGAAGAATAAAAAAGGATTGTACACCATCCAGATTAATACAAAGGATGTAAAAAGAGAAAACTATCGGTTTACCATCAATATCTCTACCAATGGTTATGCATCTTTGACGGCTAGCAGTGTAAATAAACAACCCATTATTTTTAACGGTTATTTAGATGAGCCGAAGAAACAAGATTAAAATTTGTCATCCTAAGGGATAATTTATTTTATAAAAATCAATATGAGTGACGTTTTTCACTCTACGGCGCAGTCATGCCTCGGCTCGCCGCCGCCGAACGGCTCTTTCTTTTTGGCATTAAAAAGAAACAAAAAATGCCGGCTGAATTTTTTTTTTCAAAGCCAGTGTCACGGCTAGAACAATGCAGTCCGAAAAATTTGTTAGGCCGGGCTTAAGTGAAACGGAGATGCCGTGCTGTGGCCTAGCGGGGCGGAAATGCAGGCACCGAGATAATACATTAAACATTAATGAGTTACTAAGTAACGTCAATGGTAGCCTGTCGAAGGACCTGTTTAAATTTATATTAAGGCATTTCGACAGGCTCAATCTGACATATCAATAATTAAATTATTTCTTCACCAGCTCGATCTGAAAAATGTGTGGCCATTTCTTGCCAGCTACAAAAAGCCTTTTACCTGCCTTATCGTAAGCAATGCCGTTTAGCACATTATTGGCTTTTTCATCTTCGGTTTTAAAATAATCGGCGGGTAATAATCCTGATAAATCGATCTTACTTTCTACAGCACCTGTTTCCGGGTTGATGATCAGGATTTCATTTGTTGTATATACATTGGCATAAATTTTACCATCAATAATTTCAAGTTCATTCAGGTTTTGAATTGGGCTTTTATTATCAAAAACATCAATCGAACCAATTTTTTGATAGGTATCTTTATTCAGAAAAAAGATCGTATTCGAACCATCGGTATTCAATACCTTCTCTCCATCAAAAGCCAAGCCCCAGCCTTCTCTACCGGTGGTATAAGAAAACTCAGATAATTTCTTGAAAGTTGCCTTATCATAAACAAAACCTACTTTTTCGCGATAAGTTAACTGAATAATCTTGTTTCCGATCACAGTTATACCCTCTCCGAAATACTGTTTATCTAAATCTGCTTTCTGAAGGACTTTCCCTGTTGACGGATCTACTTTCCGCAAGCTCGAATGGCCGTAATCGCCAGCACTTTCGTAGAAAAAGCCATCGTGATATTCTAAACCCTCTACATACGAAGAAGTATCGTGGGGTAAACTTTTAATCACTTTATAAGTATATTCAGTGGGTGCCTGAGCCGCTAACACATTGATATTTGAAGTGATATCTTCTGATTTTCCTTCACCAAATATTTTAGCAGTTAACAGGTGGTTACCTAATTTTAACCCCCCGGTTTTAAGTTTAAGAGCCGAAGTATCGGTTTTTGAAGCAACTTTGACGGTATCGATCAAATACACTACAGAATCTACTTTCTGTTCAGCGCCAAACTGCACTTTAACATCAAATTCGTTTCCCGATGGCACATTAAGACCAGTCATTGGGGAAAGAAAGCTACGATAAGTTGTAGTAGAACTGTCTTTACAAGAACTAACTAATGCAAGCGCAATTCCGATAAATATGAAATTTTTAATGGGGTTAATCTTCAGGCCAAAACGCATCTTCTATATGGTTTAAATTATAATCTTTATTTTTTGTAAATGTAATGGCAATAATATCAAAACGGATATCATTTTGATGGTTCATTATTTCAATATAGGCATTAGCTGCCAATTCCATCTGATTTTGTTTTGCTTTGTGCACAAATTCTTCTGGTTCTCCAAAAGCAATGGAACTACGGGATTTAACTTCTACAAAAACTATAATGCCGTTTTTATAAACAATTAAATCTACCTCAGCCTTACCATGCGTCCAGTTTTCATCTAAAACCTCGTATCCCTTATCTTCTAAATACTGTTTGGCTATTCGTTCACCTTCCCTACCTAACTCATTGTGAAGCGCCATATATGATTAATATTTTCATGTTAGTTCTTTGAGTGAAGTTAATTTACTTAACAATCACAGAACCTAAAAACTTAGAAATTTCCCTTTCAACTCCTTTAATTACCCCATAACGTTGCATTAAAATCATTTGATTATCCTCGTTCTTTTCCTCTTTAATTTCTTTCAACAAGTTCATCAGTATCTTTTCGACTTTCCGTTTTTTAAGGTGGAAAATCCCCCCTAAAATAGTCGCTTTTAAATTCATTGATTCATCTTTAACGTAGATAAGATGTTTATTTAGCCAGTTTTCGCTTAACGCATATTCTGAGGTGGAAAGTGTAATGGCCAAATCGGCAATATCTCTGTCCTCATGTTTAACAAAGTGATTTGAGGTAGGCAATCTGCCGTTATCGATCTCTGATTTATAATAGTCGATAATTCTTTTGCAAAGTGGGTCATCAAATTCTACATCGCTCAGGTTCTGCATAATAAAAGAGCCAATGTACATATCGTCAATTTTATCCCAGTTTACAAACTCGTGCCCAAAGGCCAATAATAAACGTACAATTTCTTTTTCCTGATGCTCATTTTCTTCTACAGGCGCTTCATTACCCATTGGCCCTGCGCTGTCATCCCATAAATCATCTGGCGGGCCAAGCGGCTCGGGCGGACCTGAAGAGTACGATTTCGCACCTGGCGAAGGGTTTGCCCTTTGGTTATTATCAAAGCTTTTTTTAAGCTTTGCCGAACGCATTTTATTTAATTCACTCAGTAAAATGTGCTCATCAATTTCGAGCAGGCTACTGCACTCTCTGATAAAAACTGAAGCCTTAATCGGATCAGGAATTTTAGCAATACTCTCTACAATATCTCTGATAATGCCTGCTCTTTTGATCGGATCATTGCCTGCATCTTTAAGCAATACATTCGCCTTGTATAAAATAAAGTCTTTTCTGTTTTGTTCCAGGTAAGTTTTAAATGCTCCTGCGCCCACGTGGTGCATATAAGAATCAGGATCATGACCATCAGGAAAGGAAACGATTTTCACATTCAGGCCCTCTTCCAAGATCATATCCAAACCACGGAGCGAAGCTTTAATACCTGCAGCGTCGCCATCAAATAGAATGGTAATATTCTGGGTAAAACGCCCGATCAGTTTAATCTGCTCTACGGTTAACGAAGTACCTGAAGAGGCTACTACATTTTCTATACCGGCCTGGTGCACCGAAAGCACATCTGCATAACCTTCGGCTAAGTAACAGTTATCTAAATCGCGGATCGCTTTTTTGGCATGGAATAAACCATATAGGACATTCGACTTGTGGTAAATTTCACTTTCAGGCGAGTTTACGTACTTCGGAACATTTTTATCGGTTTTTAGCGTTCTACCGCCAAAACCAATAATCCTACCGGTAAAGTTATGGATCGGGAACATTACCCGACCGCGGAAACGATCGTAAATTTTATTGTTATCGTTTTTGATCGATAATCCAGTGGCTTCTAGAAATTCTAATTTATGCCCGGCGTTAATTGCGCTTTGCGTCATCGCATCCCACACATCTGGAGAATAACCCACCTCGAATTTCTTTAGGATATCTTCTCTAAAACCACGTTCTTTAAAATAGCTAAGACCTATGCCTCTACCCTCTTCTGTTTCCCAAAGCTGTTTTACAAAAAATGTAGCAGCATATTGCGAAACTACGTAAAGGCTTTCTTTAGCACTTTGCGCCTCTGCATCCTGTGGGCTGAGTTCGGTTTCCTCAACTTCAATATTGTATTTATTGGCTAAAAATTTAAGTGCTTCGGGATATGAATATTTTTCATGATCCATAATAAACCGCACTGAATCGCCCCCTTTACCGCAGCCAAAACATTTGTAAATGCCCTTGGTTACGGATACATGAAAGGAAGGTGTTTTTTCGCCATGGAAAGGACAATTGCCAATTAAACTGGTTCCGCGTTTTTTTAAGTGCACAAAATCCCCAACTACCTCCTCAATACGGGCGGTATCCATTATCTTATCTATCGTTTCGCGGTTTATCATACTTGTTATTGTCCGTCATTGCGAGGAGGCACGACGAAGCAATCTTTTTTGCTATTGTTTATTTTCAACCTATTATGCATGATTGGAAAGATTGCTCCACTCCATCACTCAGCAGCCTTTCCTTCAGTTCGCAATGACGAGCCTACTTACTTCACTAAAGGTAATAACTGATCGGCTACCAATTTATTACCAGTTTCGTTCAAGTGTACTCTATCAACGGTTAAAATACCTTTTTCTTTATCTTCTGGATTATTTTTCTCCTCATATTCGGCAAAAATTTTCCTTAAATCGCATACGGGAAGATTATTTTTTGTAGCTAATGTTCTAATCCCTTCAGCATATTTATTCAAATCAGCATCCAACTCATTGGTGCCGTCTTTTTTCTCGCCAACAACCGATGGGGTAACCAATACCACCTTACTGCCCACACCTTGTATTTTATTAATCAAGGCCTGGTAAAACTTTAAATATTTATCATAATCGGTTCCGGTATGAGAAGATTGTTTATGCCATACATCGTTAATGCCCACATAAATCACCACTAGATCTGGTTTCTTATTCAGCACGTCGTCTTCTAAACGCAGGTATAAATCATAAACCTTGTTGCCGCCTATCCCAGCACCTATTACATCATATTTAGTAGAATCGAGCGATTTTTTGATCAGGGTTACATATCCGTTTTTTGAAACGCCCTGTTGGGTAATCGAATCGCCGAAGAAGATAATCCGTTTTGGTTTAAATGTCATTGATGTTAATGCAATTAAGCAAAAGCTTAGTAAAATACTCGTTTTTATTAATTTGTTCATCTTGTATAATTGGTTAGGTTATTTTTTATCTGCCTTTTTAAAATCAAGATCCTGAAAATCGAAACTAAAATCGGTTAACGGCGAAATCGCACTGATTTTAAATCCATCAGCTAAAGCATTATTATCTAAATTAAAATTAACAAAAGCATCGGCATCCAAACTTCTATCATACCATTTTACAATAAAGGTATTTCCTTTGTAGTAAGTCATGTCTCCTTTTAATTTTGGTGCATTCTTAGCCTGAAAATGCATCTTGCCGTTCACCTCGCTAATGGTTACATCGCCAAACCAGGCATCGTGGAAAGTACCATAATAATTTTTAGCATCTGGCTTAGTCACTGCTAATTTTTCTTGGGTTGCAATATCGTTCCAAACTTTGCTTATCATTTCATCGGCTTGTTTTTCGTTCCTGATCCTGTTATCATTATAGGTTTTAATCCGATCCTGTCCTTTAATTCCGAGATAACCATCTTTGATCGAATTGGTAATGGCATTAAAAGCAGCGCCAGACTGCTGGTTGGTTAATACAATAATACCCAATTTCATTTCGGGAAGAATAGTTACCTGCGTTACGATTCCGGATAGACCGCCCGTATGCGTAGCCTGAAAATTGCCGTTTACATTACTCAAAAACCAACCTAATCCATAACTACTAAAAGCCGCCGGATTACCACCTGCAATAATGGTCTGTGGGGTCCAAAGTTCTCTTGCTACAGCAGGGCTGAATAATTTCTTTTCTAATGCTTCTCCATATTTCCCACCATTGATCATCGTCATTACCCATTTACTCATATCGGTTACATTCGAGTAAATCCCGCCAGCCGCGTTGGCAATCTCTCCAAAGCTTAAACCTACCGGAAGCAGTTTCCCTTGGTAAGGTGCATGGCCATCAATTACATTCGATTTGTCTTTTAAGCGGTACCATGAAGCTGCCGTTTTCGTCATGCCCAGTGGTTTAATAATCCTGCTTTCTATAAAATCTTCATAGGTTATACCTGAAACTCTTGCCACTACATCACCAGCAACAATATACATCAGGTTATCGTAGTCGTACTTGGTACGGAAAGACGAAACTGGCTTCAAATAGCGGAGATTATGGATCAGTTGCTTTTTATCAACGGTCGAAGAATCTGGCCAGATCATTAAATCACCAGCCCCTAAACCTAAACCACTGCGGTGCGTGAGCAGATCGCGGATAGTAAATTCGCTGGTTACATAGGCATCGTACATTTTAAACTCTGGAATTACATCAGTAACTTTAGTATCCCAGGTAATTTTCTTTTCATCAACCAGCATGCCCAAAGCAGCGGCTGTAAAAGCTTTTGTATTTGAAGCCACGCCAAAAAGGGTATTCTCATCAACCTTTTTATTTGTTTTGATGGAACTTACGCCATAACCTTTTAAATGGATAATTTTTCCGTCTTTGATTACAGAAACTGCAATACCAGGAACGTTAAAGGTGCTTAATGTTTTTTCTACAACGCTGTCAATCTGTTTTGAAGTGAGTACCTGAGCACGTAAATTAATGCCCAACAACAATAATAAAACAAATGATATTTTAAATTTCAACGAAGAAAAGAGTTGCATGTTTATCGGTTTAAATAATCGTTTAAAGATAATAAATCTTTTAGGCGATAGTCAAATCCTTATTTGCCCTTTTCGAGTTTATAATCTTTATGTATGATTAAAAAACTTGCCCTTTCTTCTTTTTTGAAAGGATAATCCCAGTTACCCTGATAAGTAATTTTGGTTGGCAATTTATCTTCCCCGAAATAACCCATTTCTATATTCATCTGCACATCAAAATCAAATAGCATATTGCTGTACTTCATATCAACATAACGGCCAAGAATATTGAAATTCCGTTTATCGAAAATGGTAACCAGTTCTTTTATCATGATGCCATCTTTTGTCCAGCTACTTAAATCAGGCTTAACTGAAACCTTGAAACGATAAACCGGAATAGAATCGAGATAAGTACCACTGGTGAAGCCATAATCATAATATTGGCGCATATTGGCTGAAAATATTTCAGTTTTACTACCAATAAAAGGCACTTTCACCGGACGGCCAGGATTAAATATTAATGTTTTAAGTTTGTCTTTATAACTTTCGTTTGTTCCGCCCTTTCCATCAGGCTTGGGTGCATTGGGTACAAAATCAGTACTATAAGCGTTCATAAAAATGTAATCGAACATTTCTACTGTATAAAGCTGATATTTTCCATTTTTCTTATAAATTTTCCCCGTATCCTGTTTTACCAAATACTCCATTTTATAAGGACCACTATTATTGTGGCGGATTTTACGGTAAATTTTCCCATCAACTTTGTTTTTTTTATCGTAACTGTAAATCCTGTTTTCGGCAATAAAAGTATAACGTTTCATATCCCTGAACGACTGATAAAAGGAAGTATCGTACATCACCTTTCTGATAAATGTTTCTACATTCAACTTTTCGGCCTTAATATTTACTGCCGAATCGAGCGTAATGGTTTTAACTGTATCAGGATTAAAACGGTTGATTTCCTGTGCAAAACCTTTATAGAAGAGCGACGTAAACAGTATATAGAAAAATATTTTTTTCATGGAAGGTAAATGTAAAAGGTAAAATGAAAGAAGAATGATGGGGAATGTGTTACGGAAGATGGGAAATTTAACTCCTTCATCCATTCCACATCCTCCATTTTACATCTTTAGTTTCCCAGTTGTTTTAAAGCAATGTAAGCCATTAACCCTGTTGATATTTTCAAAGCATCTTCATCAATATCAAATTTTGGTGTATGAACAGAATATTGTGTGTCTTTTGCTGCGTTCCCAGTACCTAAACGATAAAAACAGGCATCTGTTACCTGAGAGTAGAAAGAAAAATCTTCAGCGGCCATCCAGATATCTAAATCAACCACATTTTCTTTACCCAAAAACTCTTCAGCGAAGGTTCTTGCATTTGCCGTTAGTTTTTCTTCGTTAATTAGAAACGGATAACCTCTATGGATATCAAAATCACAGCTTCCGCCCATGCTTTCGGCAATACCTTCTGCCATTTTTTTCATGCGTTTGTGCGCTTCGTCTCTCCAGTTTTCATCTAAGGTTCTAAATGTACCTTCAATTTTCACCTCGTTCGGGATAATATTGGTTGCACCATTCGCAGTCACTTTACCAAAAGACAGAACCGATGGAATACGTGGATCTGCATTGCGACTTACAATCTGTTGCAATGCAATAATGATATGTGAAGCGATTAAAACGGGATCGATATTTTGATGCGGTTGGGCACCATGGCCGCCCTTTCCGGTTACGGTAACATAAAGTTCGTCTGTCGAGGCCATATAAATACCCAAACGAAAACCTACTTTACCGGCATCAATTAATGGCATTACATGCTGGCCAACAATATGATGCGGTTTTGGATTTTCGAGTACACCTTCTTTGATCATAATGCTCGCTCCACCTGGCAGAAGTTCTTCAGCAGGCTGAAAAATCAATTTAATGGTCCCGCCGAAATCATCTTTCATTTGATTTAGGATATGTGCTGTTCCTAAAAGCGATGAAGTATGCACATCATGTCCGCAGGCATGCATTACGCCATGATTTTTGGAACGATAGGGTTTGTCGTTTGCTTCGTGAATAGGTAAAGCATCCATATCGGCACGTAAGGCAATAACTTTATCAGATGGTTGGTTGCCCTTAATTAAACCTACCACACCTGTATTGGCACAGTCGGTATATTCAATTCCCCATTTTTTTAATTTATCCTTAATGAACAATGAAGTTTCGAATTCTTTGAAAGATAATTCAGGATTGGCATGGATATGTTGACGATAGCCTACAACATCATTAAAAATATTATTGGCTAATTCTTGGATTTTATTTTTGATCATTACTTGTTGTGGTATCTAAATTTGGTGCATTAATTTTCTCCCTAAAAATAAACAATGTAGGGAAGTTTGGTCTGAGTTCGTTGATGAGGCGTTGTGCTTCTAAACGTGTTCTAAAATCGCCAACGCGAACGTAATAGTTGGGTTCTTTATAAACGAGATAAGTATTTAATTTAGGATAAAGACCTTTAAACCTGGCCTGTTCACTAAAAACTTCGCGCCGATCTGAGCCATAAAAAATCTGCACCCGGTAACCATAGGCCGAAACAATCGGTTTACCAGGTTTTATCTCGCCAGAAGTTTTATAAACCTGCAACCGTTTGGCAATTAAACTATCAATTAAAGGATCTTTTATAACGGTTACCTCTCCTTTTTGCGCAAAAGCATTGGAAAAAAGGAACAAACAGCATATAAAAGTTAGTATTGTTTTCATGTGTACAAACCCCTGCATTTAGTGAGCAGATGAATAAAATATCATCTCATTTCTTCTTAACAACAAGAATGCCGAAATCGTTACAAAAATCGGCATTCTTTATGGGTTAAGCAAATAGTTTAGTATGTAGGTATTTAATACGATCGCCATGCTGAATTTATTTTACAAGTAGAAGTCATGTTTTCAATTGTCCTGTAGCTACTATGTGGTTAGCATCTTTCTGCAAAATTGACCCTGAACTAAATTCAGGGTGACGACATGGAATATTAAAACAACACAGACTATTCCTTGGCAAACACCTATCTCGTAAGATTATTTTTTTAGCCACTATTTAATTTCATACTTTCATTATCTGCGGATGTTAAGACTCAAGAATGTCAATATAAAAACCCAGGCTCCTTTTTGAAACCTGGGTTTTAAGAATTATTTCCAGCAAGTTATGATTAATTCGCCTTCTTAGGTTCTAACGTAAATTCGTAAACTTTTGGATCATATTTCATCATTGCTCCTGTAGCGACATCAACAATAAAACCTGGAATAAACAAGAAATTTACGACAGATACGGCATTAAATGTGGATTGGGGCTGAAATGTTTTGGTTTCATAGCCATCAAGCTTCAAACTGATGGTTTGTCCGGTAAATCCCTTTTTTAGTGGTACAGCCATCGGTGTAACACCTGTTTTAACACCATCTACTTCGATAGTAGCGGCAGGAGGATTGGAATTGATCTGAACGGTTTGTTTTGTACCTGTAAAAATAGTGGCGCAGCTTGATAGCAGCAGTGTCGCTGAAACAGCGGCAATGTTAAAAATTCTTTTCATTTGTGTGTGTGTGTTTCCTACTCTTATGGCCTTTCGGTTACGCCCCGTTTTTGATGGTTGCTGGACTCCATTTTTAAGTTTATTAGTCATTAAGAAATTGCCTACCAATTTCAAATTGACTGTCCATAAATATAACTGTTAATTTGAGAATTAAAAATTTAGTTACAAAAAAAGCCTCAACAAATGTTGAGGCTTAGTAAAGCATTATATATCTTGATTATAAATTAGCACCGTGGCAGTTTTTGTACTTTTTGCCGCTACCGCATGGGCAGGGTTCGTTTCTGCCAACAGTTGCTTCCTTACGGATTGGCTGTTGTGGAACGGCCTCACGCGTATCGCCAAACTCAATACCTGGTTCTTCTCTGCCAAACTCTTGTTTAGTAGTTTGCAATTTTGGCTGTTTTACCGGAGCTGGCGCTTCCCTTACCTGATCTGGCTCTTGCTGAACCGGGATACCGCCTTTATATAAGAAACTTACTACTTCTTTATTTACTGCATTAAGCATGTTTTTAAACAAGTTAAAAGCTTCCATTTTATAAATTACCAACGGATCTTTCTGCTCGTAAACCGCATTTTGTACCGATTGTTTCAAATCGTCCATTTCGCGTAAATGCTCTTTCCAGCTATCATCTATCAAAGCTAAAACAATAGTTTTTTCGAATGAACGAACTACTTCTTTTCCTTTATTATCGATTGCTTTCTTTAAATCAACTGCTACCTGGATACCACGGATACCATCGGTAAACGGAACCACAATCTGTTCGATGTGCTCGCCACGTTCCTGGTAAACCTGTGTTAAAACGGGCAATGATTGCTGAATAATCGCTTCAGATTTACGTGCATAAAATGCTTCTGCTTCTTCAAATAACCTTTCAGTTAACTGAGGGATACTGGTTGAAGAAAATTCTTTTTCTGTAATATCCGTATCTAAAGAGAAGTTTTTAATTACTTCCAGTTTGAAACCATCGTAATTTCCTTCTTGTTTATATTCGCTTACGATATCTTCAGCAACATCGAAAACCATATTGTTCATATCTACATCTAAACGTTCGCCAAATAAAGCGTTTTTACGTTTAGCATAAATTACGGTACGTTGTGAGTTCATCACATCATCGTACTCCAATAAACGTTTACGGATACCAAAGTTGTTTTCTTCTACTTTCTTCTGTGCACGCTCGATAGATTTGGTAATCATGGAGTGCTGGATCACTTCACCGTCTTCGATACCCATACGCACCATGATACCAGAGATACGCTCTGAACCAAATAAACGCATTAAGTTATCTTCCAATGAAACAAAGAACTGTGAAGAACCTGGATCACCCTGACGACCAGCACGACCACGCAACTGCCTGTCTACACGACGGGATTCGTGACGCTCAGTACCTACGATAGCTAAACCACCAGCTTCTTTAACACCTGCACCTAATTTAATATCGGTACCACGACCAGCCATGTTGGTTGCAATGGTTACGGTTCCTGCCTGACCAGCTTCGGCAACAATATCTGCCTCTTTCTGGTGCATTTTCGCATTTAATACATTGTGTTTAATACCACGGAGTTTAAGCATACGGCTTAACAACTCTGAAATCTCTACAGAAGTGGTACCCACCAATACCGGACGGCCAGCTTTCGGCTCCAATTGCCCTGTTTCAGGGTTAACAGCAGGAATCAAACCACCTTTGGCATCTAATTTAGGTACGGGTCTGCCAGTTTGATCATATTTAATAACTGGTTTTCCATCTTTCTGTTTTACGTTGCCCTCTTTATCGGTTTCGTACTCAGTCTCGTAATGAGAATATGGGAAAACCAGGTATTGTATCTCTGCTGCAACGGCATTATATTTTTCACGAACTGTACGATAAACGTAATCCTGCTCGTCAATCCTCGAAATATTTCTGTTGGTAGGAATTTCAACTACATCTAATTTATAGATCGACCAAAACTCGCCAGCTTCTGTTGTTGCTGTACCCGTCATACCGCAAAGTTTGTGGTACATACGGAAATAGTTCTGTAAAGTTACAGTTGCATAAGTTTGGGTAGCATCTTCAACCTTTACATTTTCTTTAGCCTCAATGGCCTGATGTAAACCATCAGAGTAACGGCGACCATCCATAATACGGCCTGTTTGCTCATCAACAATTTTAATCTTTCCTTCATCAATGATGTACTCTACATCAATTTCGAATAAGGTATAAGCTTTTAATAATTGGTTAACCGAGTGGATACGTTCTGCTTTAACAGAATAATCGCGCATTAAAGCGTCTTTTTGAATCACCTTTTCTTCTAAAGGCAGATCTGATTTCTCTAATTCTGCTACTTCGGTACCAACATCTGGCAATACGAAGAAATGCGGATCTTCGCCTGATTGGGTAATCAATTCGATACCTTTTTCAGTCAATTCAACCTGGTTATTTTTCTCATCGATATAGAAATACAGTTCTGAATCTACCTTTGGCATATTCTTAGATTGATCTGCCATATAGTGGTTTTCGGTTTTTAATAACAAACCACGTACACCACTTTCACTTAAAAACTTAATTAAAGCTTTATTTTTTGGCAAACCACGGTAAGCGCGTAATAAGGCTAAGCCACCTTCACCTTCTTCAGTTCCACTATTACCTGCATTGATTAATTTCTTTGCTTCGTTTAATGCTTGTGTTACATAAGCTTTCTGTGCATTTACTAAACGTTCGATACGTGGTTTTAATTCATAAAACTCATGTTCATCACCACGTGGAATTGGCCCAGAAATAATCAAAGGCGTACGGGCATCATCAATCAAAACAGAATCGACCTCATCTACCATTGCAAAATGCAGCTTGCGTTGTACCAATTGATCAGGTGTCTGCGACATATTGTCACGCAGGTAATCAAATCCGAACTCATTATTGGTTCCGTAAGTAATATCTGCGGCATAAGCTTTTCTTCTTTCTTCAGAGTTCGGCTCGTGTTTATCAATACAATCAACAGTTAAGCCATGAAACTCGAATAATGGACCATTCCATTCACTATCACGACGAGCCAGGTAATCATTCACCGTAACGATATGTACACCTTGTCCGGCCAATGCATTTAAATAAGCCGGCAATGTACTTACCAGGGTTTTACCCTCACCGGTTGCCATTTCGGCAATTTTACCACTGTGCAATACAATACCACCAATCAACTGTACATCGTAATGTACCATATTCCAAGCCACTTCTGTTCCGGCAGCATCCCATTTATTGGCCCATTGCGCCTTATCGCCAACAATTTTAACGTTGTTTTTTCTTGCGGCGTAATCTCTATCAAACTGGGTCGCGGTAACCTCTAAATAATCGTTTTCGCTTAAACGGCGTGAAGTTTCTTTAATTACAGCAAATGCTTCAGGAAGGATTTCCAAAAGTACTTTTTCCAATTCTGTATCGCGGTCTTTACCTAAGGCATCAACCTGATCATAAATCGCTGTTTTTTGGTGAAGATCTAAATCTTCGCTCTCTGCTTCAGCCTTTAGTGCTGAAATTTTCTCATCAATAGCGGTTAAAAAACTAGAAATCTTGTCTTTAAATTCTGTGGTCTTACCACGTAACTCATCGTTGCTAAGCGCAGATAGTTTACTGTAGTGTTCGTTAATTTTAACAACCAATGGCTGAATAGCCTTTATATCTCTTTCTGATTTACTTCCGAAAATCTTCGCTAAAAATCCTAACATTATAATATTTTAAATCGTATTTATTATTAAAAAATGGTGTGTTACAACAACCAAGCCATTGTCTTTCTTAAGTCAGTTTGGCAGTTGTTGATATAAATGGGGCATAAAATCTTCTAAAAAGATCTTTCCGAAAAAAATTTAGGGACTGTTGTTCTTCGGTTTTTTCCTGATGGTTAAATCAGCAATCACCTGATTTACACTCACATATTTTGCAACTTTTAATGGGGCTTGGGTTCCGATTAAAGCTAAAGTGGTGTATGATAATAAATAAGGGTTACGGTCTTCGTTTAGTTGGACCGAGGCTTTGCCACTTGCATTAACGCTAATATTATGCTCATTGCAATATTCGTTTAATATCCTTAGCCCTTCAACGCGTTCGGCTTTTGCCAAATGTGTTAAGCTAAAAAATACAAGCGATATGGTAACGAGGTGTTTCATGAATTGCGGCAAAGCTAGTTTTAATCTTTTATAAAAAGAAATTACTTCATTGCAAAAAGCATACCTCAATCTTCCTGTCGTTCTGAACGTAGTGAAGAATGTTTAATTCATTGGACAGATTCTGAAACAAGTTCAGAATGACGGATCGCATGCAAAAGACTCTCCGACATTATCCATTATTTAAAAACTACTTCTGTAGCCCCATAGCCAAACTTTTCTTTTCTGGCATCCATATATGTTTTTACATTTGGGTTTTTACTGATCAGTTTATGAATTTTATCCCGCAAAGTACCGTTACCCGAGCCGTGGATAAAAACGATTTTATCAAAATGATGCACAACCGCGGCATCCATTGCAGTTTGAAAATGATTAATCTGTATCTGCAACATTTCATCAGCTTCTAAAAAATGATGGTCATCTCTTAGTTTTTCGATGTGCAGATCAATTTCTTTTTGTGGCGCTTCAACTGTTTTTTTCTCTTCAGTCGATCTGAAAAAACTTTCCTTCAACTTCTGTGGATCGATGGTTACCGGAACAAGATCATCCAAGCGGATCAACCAACCTTTATTTTTTAATTGAGGCAACTCCTTTTGCTCGGTACTAAAATCTTTTGCCCTAAACTTTTTACGGATTACCAATGGATCGATAGGTTTCACATCAGCTTTACTAAACACTAAAACCTGAAAATTAAATTCTGGCCAAAGATCAAGATCTGCCAAGGAAGCAGAATAAACCAAAGTGGAGCCATAAGATTCAATTATCCCATAAAAAGCACCCGCATACTTTTCTTTACGTTCGGTGGTTAAGCTTATCAATAGAATATTTGACGAATGGTTTTGGAGGTGAAAATGCACCACATTACCCGCCTTATCATCGGTAGCCACAGCTATATAAATACCGTTTTCGATTTTGTTAATACTGGGAATATTTACTTGAATGGTTTTTGGTGCATCCAGCTCTTCGGTTACCACACCATGGCCATGTACAGAAGTTAAATTACTTACCGCAACAGGTATTTCGAAACCATCTTCATCGGTAACACCCAAAGTTTGATTGTCGATAATTTTGGTTACGTAACCTTCACGCTTTTCATCAACAAAACGTACAAAATCTCCTAGTTTAAATTTCATTTCTATATTTTTTTAACCACCAAGACACAAAGATTTTTAAGCAGTTTGAATTAAAATACCTTAGATGAAGCTATTTACCTCCTTTGGTCTTTGGCCTTTCAGCTTTTTTAATGCCTTGTATCGTTTCCGTGGTAAATGCTCAGGTAACTTTCATATCTCGAAACTGCAATTTCACCATCATTTACGGCTTCAATAACGGCACAGCCCGGTTCGTTAATATGCCTGCAATTATTAAAGCGGCAATTGTGCGAGATTTTAAAGATTTCTCTAAAAAAATGCCCCAATTCTTCTTTTTCGATGTCTATTACACCAAGTTCCCTGATACCAGGAGAATCTACAATAAAACCGCCTTGTGGTAGTTCAAACATTTCAGCAAAAGTGGTGGTATGCTGCCCCTTATCGCTCCAATCCGACACCTCTCCTGTTCTTAAATCACGATCGGGCATTAAAGCATTGATCAAACTTGATTTCCCTACTCCCGAATGTCCGGAAATTAATGTAATCTTATCAGTAATCAACTCCTGGATAACAGGAATGTTAATACCTTTTAAAGC
This sequence comes from Pedobacter sp. AK013, assembly GCF_014205835.1. Taxonomy (GTDB): domain Bacteria; phylum Bacteroidota; class Bacteroidia; order Sphingobacteriales; family Sphingobacteriaceae; genus Pedobacter. The sequence continues at coordinate 36,693 of NZ_JACHCQ010000014.1, forward strand.
TGAAACTTCATAACAGGCATAGTCGATATTTTCGTAAATATCTTTAAACTCCTGAAGAATTTCTAATCCCTGCTTACTAAACAGATCAAGTTTATTAAATACCAATACAGCAGGCACATCATAAGCTTCGGCAGTAACCAAAAAACGATCGATAAAACCCAAAGAAGTACGAGGTGAAGCGAGTGTAACCACCAGCATGGCCATATCCAAATTAGCAGCCAATATTTGCGCCTGCTTACTCAGGTTGATTGATTTGCGAATGATGTAGTTTTTACGGGGCAACATTTCGTGTATCAAACCCTGGTTACTGTCCCGTTCCAGATCAAACTTCACTCTGTCGCCAACCGCAATCGGATTGGTGGTTTTAAGTCCTTTAATCCGAAATTTCCCTACAATACGACAGTCATAGCGTTCGCCATTATCGGCCAAAACACTATACCAGCTCCCTGTAGATTTAATAACTAATCCCTGCATATTTGCGGTAAAGGTATGAATATGATTCCATTGGTAGAAGCGGCTAACCAGGATAAAAGTTTGTATATTAATGATGAAGAATAAAAAAGAATAGAGACATTTCGGCGATATATTTTCTTATCCACTAAATATCTTACATAAATCCAACGCTTTAAAAGGCAAAAAACCTAAATTTGCGACAACAAAAAATCAAAAATATAATGAGTTTCAGAATAGAACACGATACCATGGGCGAGGTGCAGGTACCAGCCGACAAATACTGGGGTGCACAAACCGAACGCTCACGCAATAACTTCAAAATCGGACCAGAAGGTTCAATGCCAAAAGAAATTATCCACGCTTTTGGATATCTGAAAAAAGCAGCTGCCCTTGCTAATACCGAACTGGGTGTATTATCAGCAGAAAAAGCAGCTTTAATTGCTAAAGCTTGTGATGAAATTATTGCAGGACAGCTAGATGATCAATTTCCTTTGGTAATCTGGCAAACTGGTTCGGGTACACAAAGCAACATGAATGGTAACGAGGTAATTGCAAATCGTGCTCATGTCATTAACGGCGGTTCATTAGCTGACGATAAAAAAGTACTTCACCCTAATGATGATGTAAATAAATCACAGTCATCAAACGATACTTACCCAACTGCAATGCACATTGCAGCCTATAAACTCACTGTAGAAAATACCATTCCTGGCTTAACCCATTTAAGAAACGCTTTGGCTAAAAAGGCCGAAGAATTTGCAGGCATTACCAAAACCGGCCGTACCCATTTTATGGATGCTACGCCACTTACTTTAGGCCAGGAATTTTCAGGTTATGTACAACAGATTGACAACAGCATTAGGGCAATCAAAAATGCTTTGGTAATGGTTGCCGAACTGGCTTTGGGCGGTACCGCCGTTGGTACGGGCTTAAATACACCAAAAGGATATGATGTTTTGGTGGCTAAAAAAATTGCCGATTTAACCGGCTTGCCTTTTGTTACTGCCCCAAATAAATTTGAGGCTTTAGCAGCGCACGATGCAATGGTAGAGCTTTCTGGTGCATTAAAACGTACTGCAGTTGCCTTAATGAAAGTGGCTAACGATGTAAGAATGTTAAGTTCTGGTCCCCGTTGTGGCATTGGCGAAATTGTGATCCCCGATAACGAACCTGGATCTTCTATTATGCCAGGAAAGGTTAATCCTACGCAACCAGAGGCTTTAACAATGGTTTGTGCACAGGTAATTGGTAACGATGTAGCCGTTTCAGTAGGCGGAATGTCAGGTCATTTTGAACTGAATGTATTTAAACCCCTTATTGCCGCTAATGTTTTGCAGTCGGCCCGTTTACTTGGCGATGCCTGCGTTTCTTTCACCGATAAATGTGCGGAAGGAATTACCGCCAACTTGCCAGAAATTGAGAAACATTTACAAAATTCTTTGATGTTGGTTACTGCATTAAACCCACACGTAGGTTACGAAAACGCAGCAAAAATTGCTAAAAAAGCCCATAAAGAAAATAAAACCTTAAAAGCAGCAGCTGTAGAATTGGGATTATTAACCGCCGAGCAGTTTGATGAGTGGGTACGCCCCGAAGATATGGTTGGCAGCCTGAAATAAGCCAACAATTTAACCGCTAAGTTGCTGGCAACTTAGCGGTTAATATAATACCACTTATAAGTGAGGTTCAAATCAAAATATTAAATAAACAATAGACCATAGACCATATGGAACCAATAATTGCTACAATGATCAGCATGATATCTATCATTGCCCCTTGCATCGTACTTGGAGCTTGCTGTTATTTTTTAGCAAAAAAAGTAGTTATTGAGGCCATTTTAATGACCATTGGGTCAGGAATGGGATTAATTATTCACTTATTTTACCTTTTGATCCCTATTTAACGAACTATAAGGGTATGTCCTACAGCAATATTTCAAAATATTATACTGTAGTTGGTATTTTCAACCTCATTTCCAGCCTATGCTTTGCCATTGGTTTTTCAATATTGATCATTAATACCGTTAAAAAGAATAAGACCGTTAAGGAACAGTTCCCTAAAAGCAACGATTATAACCATGAGTAAACCGCAATTAGGATTAAGGTTTTGTTACATTCTCCTTTTTACATTATCCATTTTACAACTGGCGTGTAGTCCGCGACCTAATATTCAGGGTAAAGGTGAAGATTTTATGCAAGGGGTTTGGAATGAAGATTCTATTGCTTTTAGTAATAAATTGAGCAACTACACACAACACCATTTCAAGTTTACCTGCGATTCGGTTTATATTGATATGGTTACCCATAGCAAAGTAAATTTTTACGAAGACTCTTGTTATAACAATGGCATCTGGAAAGAATATGCCAAAGGTGTTTATGCCGTTAAAGGTGATACTTTATTTATAGGCGCCACCTTTACACATGCTAACTATAAACAAAAAATATCGGGATGTTACCGCATTGGCAGGTACGACAAGAACTTCCTGATCAAAAAAAAATCTGCAGATTCGTTATTTTTGGAAAGTTTGAGCGATCAGCGTGAAATTAAGCTAACACTTAAAGAAAAAATTACCTGCGTACAAAAAGAATTATAAAATGATTTTAACATCAATTAAAAAGAAATTAACCTCTGCTTTAGCCATTGGTTTTTTAGCCTATTTACCTATTCAGGCAGGTGCATGGGGCACCATTGGTCATCGTGTAGTTGGCGAAATTGCCGATAGTTATTTAAAGACTAAAACACGCAAGGCTATTCAAAGTATTTTAGGTTACGAAACTTTGGCCATGAGTGCCAACTGGGGCGATTTTATTAAATCGGATTCCACTTATAACTATATGTATAACTGGCACTTTGTTAATCTTCCGGCTGGATTAGATAAAAATGGGGTATATCAATTTTTGGACACTGAAAAAACACCAAATCTTTACAATAAAATCCCTGATTTAATCGCTATTTTAAAGAAAACAAGCAGTACTGCGACCGAAAAAAAACTAGCCTTGCGCATGTTGGTTCACCTGGCAGGCGATTTGTGCCAGCCTATGCATGTTGCCCGTAAGGATGATTTGGGCGGCAACCGCATTTCGGTATTATGGTTCAATGAAAAATCGAATATCCACAGGGTTTGGGATGAACAGCTCATCGAATATCAGCAGTTAAGTTATACAGAATATGCGAAGGCAATCAATCATCCTTCTGCCATTCAGTTGTATAACTGGCAAAACACAGGCCTTAAAGATTGTATTTACGAATCGTATGGCATTTGCAATAAAATTTACGAAAACACCAAACCAGACGCTAAATTAAGCTACCGCTATAATTTTGACTGGGTAGATACCCTTAACGAACAGTTATTAAAAGGTGGCGTACGTTTAGCCAAAATGTTAAACGATATCTACGGATAACATTTCCAAACATTTTAGATGCTCCAACGCTAACCAGCTTGGGGCATTTTTTTTAAGTATCGTAGCAATTCAACTATGGCATTCGTTTTACCGGATATAAACTAAAACCAATTATAAACCGATGAAAAAATTACTACTTATCTTATCCCTATGCCTAGCATTTGCCTGTAAAAAGAAAGAAATTGTTGCAATTGACGATATTACAAGTTACAGCTGGCCCTTGCAATCGGCAACTGTTAGCCCTGTTTTAACGGTAGATGGAAAATCGAGCAGTAATTTCATGACACTTTCAGGTCTTAGTGCCTGTTTAAACAACAATTACGCACTAAGTTTTTCGGCAAACGGATCTTATGCTTTCACCTCAACAGGTCCATTATGCGACATGTTTTCCTCTCAAAATGCCAAATGGACAAAAATGGGGAATGAAATCACGTTAAACAATGGTTTCGGCAATACAGAAACTATAAATTTAAGCGGGACAAATATCATTCAAAAATATACTTTTGAGAAAGAAGGAAAAACCTACACCGTTACTTATATATTTACAGCAAAATCTAAATAATATTGAAAATTTTAATGGTTTGCCTCGGTAACATCTGCCGTTCGCCTTTAGCCGAAGGCATTATGCGCCAACTGGCAGATAAACAGAACTTAAACTGGGAAATTGCTTCGGCAGGAACGGGTAACTGGCATATTGGGAAAGCACCCGACCATAGGAGCATTGCTGCGGCTAAAGCCCTCGGTTACGATATCAGCAAACAACGGGCACAACAATTTAACCACTCTATGTTTGCCAAATACGACCTGATTTTGGTGATGGACAGGAATAATTTAGCTCATCTTAAAAACCTTGCTAAAAGCGAGGAAGAACGAAAAAAGGTTAAACTTTTTCTTGATAACGACGAAGTTACAGACCCATATTGGGATAATGCACTGTTTAGCCCGGTTTGTAAACAGATTGAAGAAAGATGTATGGAAATTATCAAACAACTTTCTTAAATTTAAAGTTCAATATTCATCACTAACCAAGTTAACAAAAATGAAAAAGTACCTGTCCCTATGTTTATTAATTGCCTCCGTTTTTTTATTCCAAAGTTATACTGCCGCTAAGAAATCAGCAAAGGTTTTAGTTTTTTCCAAAACCAAAGGTTTTAGGCACAACTCTATTGAAACCGGAAAAGAAGTTATCCAAAAATTAGGCACCGAGCATCATTTTGAAGTAGATACCACCGAAAATGCCGATCTGTTTACAGAAGATAACCTTAAAAAGTATGCCGCTGTTATTTTTCTAAATACAACAGGCGATGTTTTAGACAATAAACAACAGGTAGCTTTCGAGAGATATATCCAGGCTGGTGGAGGTTATGTAGGCATACATGCTGCAACCGATACCGAATACGATTGGCCTTGGTATGGTAAATTGGCTGGCGCTTATTTCATCAGTCATCCAGCTGTTCAGGAGGCTAAATTTATTGTTAAAGATAAAAAACATCCAGCTACTAAATTCCTCACTGATTCGATATGGATGAGAAAGGATGAACTATATAACTTTAAGGATATCAATCCAGATATTAAAGTGCTAATCACGCTAGACGAGAAATCGTATACAGGCGGTAAAAATGGCGATTTCCATCCTTTTAGCTGGTACCACAATTTTGATGGAGGAAGAGCTTTCTACACTTGTATGGGCCATACTAAAGAAGGCTGGGCAGATGATAAATTTCAGAATCATTTATGGGGAGGGATCGAATATGCCATGGGCAGCCAAAAGAAATTAGATTACAGCAAAGCGCATTCAAAATTATAAGATTAAGGTTGAGCTTACTGGAATTATTAGCCAGCTAGCTCAACCTTTAATTCATGTCTAATAAAACAACTGCGAAAGTACATTGCTTGCACTAGGTGCTGCAGGTTTTAAAGAAGTAAACTTTGCCAATTGTGCAACAGTTAAAGCGGTTCCAAGTTTCGATTTCAACCCAGAAAACAATTTACCAAATTTGCTTTGATAAGCAGCAGGGTCTGTTTTTTGAGTAGCCATAATTGTTGCTTTCTGCACCAAAAAATCTTTCACAATTGTAGTTACGGTTGGTTTTTGAGCCGGAGTTAAACTTAGGGAAGGAGTAAGTTTACCAATAATGCCCGAGGTTAAACTTGCCGCATCGAAACCAGTGCTTGCTGCTGCAGCAGATCCAACTTTACTTAAAAGACTTTGTGCATTAGATGCAAAGTTCAGGCCTAATATGAAGGCAGATAAAATCAATACTTTTTTCATTTCAATAGTTATATATTTAACTAAGGTAAACAATTTACACCTTTTGGGAATGAATATTTTATGAAGTTTTGACTTTTTTCAGGTTAGCCAAATAAATATAATTCAGCATACAGAAAGAAGCTACAGCCCCAAAAGTATGCCATAAAAAGTGCGTACCTATTGCAAACACATCCCATTTATCGGCAATACGGAAAGTTAGTGCGAATATGAAAGCAATTAGGGCAAAGCCAACCCATTTGCCGTTTTTCCACTCAGTTTTGATTAAATAGCCAAATACTGGAAATAAAACCAGTGCGGCCATAAAAGCATAATTGATATTAATGAAAATCTGAAAATCGCCATTGCTAAAAAGCTTTCGGACATAAAATTGAAAGAAAGCATATACTGCTACAATTAAAACAGCAAAGTACCATCTGGTTAGTTTAGAAAGAAAATAGACACCGGCCGAAAGGCACAGCAGCATAATCGGCATCCAATCCATCATGATAAAGATTGGCCAACGTCTTAGCCCATGGTAGGTAGTCCCTCCTATTCCGCCTATATAAAGTAAAACTAATGCAATGGTTAAAAAGCTGTGTTGCTTAAAATTTCCCCAGATTTTTATTGTCCAATACACGGCAATAGCCAAGAAAAAGCAACTTGTGATGGCATTAAATGGCTCTGGAAAAAGTTGGCTAAGATTGGTTTCTGTATATATTGTACCCCCATCTGGAGGCGTCTGGATAAAAGCGCTCATGTTTAATTAACGTATACTGAAACTAAATGTTTGATAGATCTATGCAACGATCAAGATGTAAAAATAATTTAATGTTTATATCTCCAGGAGATTAAATATTAGTTAACGCTTACTTTACCAATGGGAATTATTTGTACTTTAGTTTTATCTAAGCTATACTATTATGAAACAGTTATTGATTCTTTTTTTACTTCTTTCGTCGGCTATTTATGCCCAAACACCTCCTCAACCTTATGGTGCATTACCATCAAACAGGCAGTTGGCCTGGCATGATATCGAGGTTTATGGTTTAATCCATTTTACACCAACTACTTTCGAAAATAAAGAGTGGGGTTATGGTGATGCTGACCCAAAAACATTCAACCCGACAGATTTTAATGCTGAGCAGATTGTTAAAGCCGCTAAAGCAGGAGGTTTAAGAGGTATTATTTTGGTAGCTAAACATCATGACGGTTTTGCCCTGTGGCCAACTAAAACTACTGAATATAATATCAGTAAAAGTCCGTTCAGAGGGGGAAAGGGAAATTTAGTTAAAGAAGTAGAACAGGCTGTACGTAAAAACGGTTTAAAATTTGGCGTTTATTGCTCGCCATGGGACAGGAACAATCCGCTTTATGGAACAGATAAATATCTTTCCATTTACCAGGCGCAGCTAAAAGAGCTTTACAGCAATTTCGGTGAACTTTTTATGAGCTGGCATGATGGCGCTAACGGTGGCGATGGCTATTATGGTGGCGCTAAAGAAAAACGCGCTATAGATAACACCACCTATTACGATTGGAACAATACCTGGGCAATTACGCGTAAAATGCAACCAATGGCCAATATTTTTAGCGATATCGGTTTAGATATCCGCTGGGTAGGGAATGAGGATGGGCATGCTGCGCCAACCTCTTGGGCAACCTTCACTCCGATGGCACCGGATGGAAAAAGTGTAGCAGTGCCCGGGCAGGCAAATTACCCACAAAGCCCCGAAGGAATTAGAAATGGTAAATTCTGGATGCCGGCAGAATGCGATGTTCCGCTAAGAAAAGGATGGTTCTATCATGCTAACGAAAAACCAAAAACCCCAGAAACCTTATTCGATCTGTATTTAAAAAGTGTTGGCCGTGGTGCAGGCTTAGATCTTGGTTTAGCACCCGATACCCGTGGACAATTGCATGAAGATGATGTTGCTGCGCTGAAAACTTTTGGCGACATGGTTAAACATACTTTTGAGAATAACCTGGCCAAAAATGCATCAATCAAAGCAAGCAATAGTAGAGGCAAAAAGTATGATGTTACTGCGCTGCTTGATGGAAAAAGGGAGAGTTACTGGGCTACTCAGGATGATATCCATCAGGCAAGTTTAGAACTAGATTTAAAAGGAGCTAAAACCTTTGATATCATTAGCCTACAAGAGTACATTCCTTTAGGACAGCGAATAGAGGCTTATACTATTGAAATATCTGAAAACAATGCCTGGAGAAAAGTTTACGATGGCACAAGTATCGGTGCAAAACGTTTAATAAAACTCGACAATCCGGTTACTGCAAACAAGATAAAAATCAACATCATTAAATCTCCTGTGTGCATTACTTTGAGTGAAATTGGATTATACAAGAAAGCGGGCAATTAACTTACTCCGGTTTATAAAGAATTTCGAAAACCTTTGCCAATGCATTAGAAGTTTCTTTACTGTAACGATAGGTGCTATCGGCCTTAATGTCTCTGTACATTAACATTACGGCCCTGTGTGATGCCTTACTCAGCTTTATTTTTTCAGCACGTTCTTTAGCATCTTCAGGCTTTAAATTTAAGGCCTGCATTTGCTTAATTACGACCAGGTTCCTTTCCATGGGGATAATACCATCTGCTTTGATGGAAGCGAGCTTGATATCTTTAGGCAAAGAGATTTTTAAATTCATAATGCTGTTGAGTGAGCCCAGGTTACCATTAAAAGTATCGCTTAATTTGCGGTATTCTTCTGTTCCATACTTAGGATTAAAGTAAATTATCCCACTAAAAAACATCAGGAATAAAAGCATTGAAACGGCATACCTTGTCCAGGTTTTAACTTCAAATGTTTTGTCCCATTTATAATTAAGGAGGTAAGCAAAAATAAATCCCGATACAAAACCGCCTATGTGTGCTGCATTATCTACCCTTTTGCCAAAAGCACCGTTCATCAGTACCAGTAAGGAAACAATCAATGTACTTACCAACAATGCTTTAGTGGCCTTCGGTTCGAAAGTTTTGGTAAGTAGAAGTGCAATAAAAGCACCATATAAGCCCATAATGGCTCCTGATGCCCCCATCATTACCCCTTCCTGGTGAAAAATCAAACTCAACAGCCCTCCACAAATACCACTAACCAAATAAATAAACAGGTATTTTTTCCAGCCCAGTTTATTCTCTATCATTAAACCAAGGTAAATCAGCGCATACATATTAAAAAATAAATGCGACTTAGATCCGTGAATAAACTGATAGGTAATTAATCGCCAATATTCGCCCCCCAGTACAAGATTACGCTGATTAACCCCAAAATTTAACGCTATTTTTTTTAGCTCTTCTATAAAATCAGGATCATAACTACTTCCATTTCTTACAAACTGATACCTCAGGTACACTATCGAGAAAAGAATAAGTGTTATATAATAAAAGATATTTAGAAGCACCAAAATTGGCGTTACCGTATAGCCTTTTTGAGGAAAAAACAAGAACAACACATTCTTGATCTTGTTTTTCGTTGCTAAGGGCGCTTTCTCAAAATACCGATCATCCTGAGTTGCGACAAATTGATGAAACTTAAGTAAACTTTCTTCCCAAATATCTTTGAGATGAAACTCTACATATTCAAACTCATGAAAAAACTTCTCAAGGTTTGCATCATTTTTGCCATAATCATTGAAAAACATCTGGATACCTACACACTCACTTTTTACTACAGCGAAATTTCCATGGATACGGATAGATATTTCCTCACTATAGGATTGGAAAGATATTGGTGTGTACGCAATTAGTCCGCTTTCTGACACATGGCTAAGGCTCCAGCCCAGATTTTCGATAGCCTGCCTGGCTACAATTAAATATTTATCTGCCGGAAAATCGGCCAAAGGAATAAACTTTTCAATTTTAGGTGAGTAACCCCAACTGATTAACATAGCGCGTTATATTTTTTTCGCTACTAAGATAATATAAGGTGATAGATTTTTACTTTCGAATGGAATAATCTTTGTAAATACTTTTCCAGTCAGCCAAACTGCCTTTTTAAATAGGCGAACGCCTGCAGATTTTTGGCTTTCATTTTCTAGCCATATACTAAAACGGCCAAAATAACCAGATTTTACTTCTTTAAGTCCGGCTTGTTCACAAATCGATTTTAACAGTTCTGGATCCATGCTATCGATATTGTGTTTATCGTAATTTTCTCTATCGAAATTCTTTTGGAACCAACCATTTACCGCCTTAAAATTTGGTAGCGTGACAAACAAGGTACCGCCCGGTTTTACAAAAGCAATGTGGCGGTTAATAATATCGGTAGTATCGTTAAAATGCTCAATTAAACCGCAGCTTAGCACAAGATCATACTGCTTTTCGGGTATGTAATTAAAAAGATCGGTTTCGATAATGTGAATATCCTTTTCGGTTAAGCCGTTCTTTACCAAAAGCTCGTTTACAACCGGTGGATGAACAAAATAATCGAGAAGAGTAACATCAAGCTGAAAATATTTTTTCAGGAACACAGCATAATAACCAGGGAAGCCGCCCAATTCTATAGCGGTTTTAACATTATCCTTCTGAATAACATCTGCCAGTTGCTGATGAAATAAATAATTGGAAGGTAACTGAACCGCTAGCCCTTTTTTACTTTCCCAATAATTTACCCAAAAAGCCCTGTCGGTTAATAAATTTGCCATGTTTTAAATAATTCCAACCTCAAAGAAACGGAAAAAATGGTTAACTGCCTAAAATGGTTAATTGTTTAAACCATGAAATCACTCAAAGCATAAGTTGTCAAAATCATATCTTAAAATTTTATCGTCATTTCGACCGCAGTGGAGAAATCTTTTAAACTTGCTGAAAAGATTTCTCCATTTCGTTCCACTTCAGTCGAAATGACGATTTTGGGGGCTCAATTACCCGATTTAAACAATAACTGATTAACCCTATTTAAGGTCCTTCAAAATCTCAGCCACTGCTTTTTCGAGTTGAGGATCTTTATTTGCCAGGCGGTCTTCAAAAGTATTTTTAACGAAGATGTCTGGCTTAACACCCTCCTTTTCAATATTCTTGCCATCCATAGTATAACAACCCCATGATGGCAGACGATAAGAAGAACCATCAACCAAACCTTTAGCCGAAGTAAAAATAATCCATCGATAGGTTTCTGTACCAATAATCTTACCCAGTTTTAATTGCTTAAAACCAGCGGCCGTCATTTCAGCATCACTTAGAGATTGCTCGTTAATCAGCAATACAATCGGTTTCGCTGCAGGGCCAAAATTACCTTGTGGGGCCATTTTACCACCACGGTATTTCCATTGTAAATACGGACGCTGAGAAAGGAATTTTAATACATCATCGTGCACATTTCCTCCGGTATTGTAACGCAGATCGAGAATAATAGCTTCCTTATTTTCTTCTTGTGCAACCATATCTAAAAGGAAAGTTTCCAACTCGCCACCACCCATATTTTTCATATAAGAATAAGCTATACGGTTGTTGCTCCATTTATCTACATTTTTATGGTTTTGGCTAATCCACTCATCGTAAAGGTTTCCGCGCAAAGTACCAGAACTTTCAGGATGTACATTTACATAAACATCTTTTCCATTGCGTTTAAAGGTTAAAGTGATTTCTTTATCTAGTGATGGTTTACTAAAATAATAATCGCGGTCTATTTTCTCATCTACTTTAACACCATTTACTTCAGTTAAAATATCTCCTGCCAAAATATTTGTCCCGGTGTGTGCAGCATTACTTTTAGCGGCAATACGTTCAACTTTTAAAGGGTTTTCATTATCGAAGATAATCCCCGTTTCATTAGTGATGTAAGTAAGGTTTTTACGTTCCTCTGCCCCTGAGCTATTAAAGCCCATGTGAGAAGAATTCAGTTCGCCCAGCATATCATTCAATAAAATCCTAAGATCACTCCGGTTATTTACATAAGGCAGATAAGCCGCATAACGTGTTCTCATTTTATCCCAATCTACGCCATGAAATTTTTCATCGTAAAAATTTTCATCCAAACCTACCCAAGTTTCGTAAAACATCTGATTAAACTCGGCATTCAGGTTTCTGGTAAATTTATAACCATGGTCTACCCGATCAAGTTTATTCCCTTCTAAGGTATATTTGTTGATTACACCTCTCGATAAAACGAAAAATTTATCCCCGGCCGAAATAATGGAGTAATCACCCCCATCGGCAACTTTTTCAGTTTTATTGGCTTCAAAAGGTTCTATGACGGTGCGATAAAGACCAAATGCACCACCTTCATGGTTAGATGAATAATAAACATAGGTTTTATCGCCCTTAGCATAAGCATCTGTTCCGTACTGGCCACCAAACGAAGGGCCAACCAATTCTATTCTATCAAGGATATCTTGAGTATTAATGATAATTACGTTAGCGGGCTTAGGTGTAGGTTTAACTTCTGTTTTCTTTTTAGCCGTATCGGTTTTTGCTTTTTTATCATTTTTATTTTCAGGTGCAGGCTTAACATCGGTTGGTGCGGGCTTGCTTTCTTTAAACAGATCGTCGAACTTATCTGAACGGTAGGGTTCATCGTAATCGTTCAACGCCATTCGATAAATGTGCGCGTTCGACATTCCGGTTGGATAAGATGGTTTGGTACGAGCACTGGTAAAGAAAATATATTTCCCATCTGGCGACCAAGCCGGACCAGTTTCGGTAACACCTGTATTGGTTAAGTTAATGGTTTTATTGTTTTTAATGTGATGCACCATAATATCCTGCTCGAAATTCCGGTAAACAGTGAAAAGCACATATTCGTCATTTGGCGAAAAACTTGGTGCCGAGCTTTGTATAGCCCAAAACTCGTCAGTCACTAAAGTTTTGGCTTCAAAAGTTTTAAGGTCCATCAGTTTAAGTTCGTTTCTACCACTCAAATACACAGCCATTGTTTTGGTTTTATTTAAAGTAATATCCCGTACGTTTGCCTTCTCCTTAGTGAGCTGTTTTATTGAGCCCTTACCATCGCCGGTAATGGTAAACCAGTTTTGATATCCGTTAGCTGTTTGACTAAACAGGATGGTTTTGTTATCAGCCAACCATTTACATTCTAGTGCCCTTTCTCCACTATTGGTAATCTTACGGATAAATTTCCCGTCGGCATCGCTTACAAATACCTCTCCGCGCGAGATAAATGCCATCTTTTTACCATCAGTAGAAACATCGAACGCCGAAATATTGCCTCGCACATCGTACTCTTGTTCTTTACTCAATACTTGATTCCGTGAAGTACTAATATTGATTTTCTCGGTTTTCTTAGAAGCTACATCGTAGGTGTACAATTGATAATCTTTCTCAAACACAACCGTAGTTCCATTGGCCGAAACAAAAGGGCGTTTAATGGAAGTATCAAAATTGGTCAGGCTTGTTTTCTTGCCACCTATAAAAGTGTAGAGATTGTATTCTTCATTGCCTTCATCCGATACGAAAAAGATATTTCCTTTTTGATCAATACTTGTCCAAAAATCTTTCCCGATGTAATCGGTATAGCGTTTATAGCTTTTCGATTTTGGATTGTACGACTGGATATCGGGATTATAGGCTCCTTTGTAATGTTTACGGTTTGTAAAGCGATAACTCTCCCATGTATCATTAAAAAACAGTTCTCCATTTGGTGATTCGGCAATGTGGTGCGTAGTGTTGAAATAATTATCGAATAAACGAACAGCCGTACCACCGTTTACGCTTACCTTATAACTCGAAAAAGAATTGTACCGACCAGATGTAAAATAAATTGTTTTCGAATCCCAACTCCAGTTGTCTACTTCATCAGCAGCATCGTTAAAAGTTAATTGTTTAATGTCGCCACCTGTTAGCGGCATAACATAAACATCATAATTACCAAATTGATTAGACGAAAAAGCCATCCATTTTCCATCGGGAGATATTTTCGGATTAATTTCTTCACCTTGCATGGCTGTAACTCTCGAAGCTACACCTCCTTTTACAGGTACTTTCCAGATATCGCCATCATAGCTAAATACTATTGTTTGTGCATCTGGCGTTAAAGCAGGGTATGCCGCAAAATAAGTTTGGCTGTAGGCCAAGGAATAAATGGGTAACAAAAAAGCTAATGTTGCTAACGATTTCAACAGGGATTTGATCATGATTTATTTTGTTTGGCTTTTGATGCCTCAAAATACGCAACAGATTTTATATTCGTAAACAATAAAATGTATTTTTGATTGATTTGAAAGTAGTACACCTAAATACCTACGATGGAAATGGCGGAGCAGGACGTGCCTGTTTGCGCTTAAGTGACGCATTAAACGCTAGTGGAATCGATTCGAAAGTATTGGTTTACTATAAATTTGGTCAAAATCCTAAGATTGAAACCTTTAGCAAATCTCCTTTGCAGAAAGCAAAAGCCATTTATAACATCTTATCAGAAAGATATTTTGCCAAATGGCTCAGTAAATCTGTAAAAACACCATTTAGCTTGCATTGGTTTGGCCGTTCGGTTATAAACCATCCAGATGTTAAAAATGCCGATATTATCCATCTGCATTGGGTAAACCATGGCTTCTTAAACCCCAAGTTTTTAGCACAGCTTGATGAACTGGAAAAACCGATTGTGTGGACTTTTCACGATAGCAATGCTTTTACTGGAGGCTGTCATGTGCGCTATGGATGCGAAAATTTTCACCAACAATGTGGCAATTGCCCGATTTTGAAAATCAGCGGTAAAAATGATATTTCTCACAAAACCTGGTTACGCAAGCAGAAAGCTTACACGAAATTAAATTTCCATATTGTGGCGCCTAGCAAATGGATGGCGGCTTCGGTAAAGTTCAGCAGTTTGTTGGGCACGCGAAAAACTACAGTTATCCCGAATACAATAGAAACGAAAATTTTCAAACCCTACGTTAAATCAGAAGCTAAGAAAATCCTGAAGATTAATCCAGATAAATTTGTGTTGATGAGCGGATTTATGCCTTCAAAAAACGACAAGCATAAAGGAACGCCCTATTTAATCGAAGCACTAGAAATTTTGTCGCGTAGGGCAGGAATACAGAAAGAAAATATTGAGCTGGTTATTTTTGGAAATAAGGAAAATACCGAAATGCCTGAATTTCCCTTTAAAACCACTTTTCTCGGGACCATTAATAAGGACGACCATTTGGCAAAATGTTATTCTGCCGCCGATGCTTTTATTACTCCCTCTCTTGAAGATAACCTGCCCAATACCGTGATGGAAAGTTTATCATGCGCTACCCCTGTTGTTGCTTTTACCACTGGCGGGATTCCGGATATGGTTAAACACATGCAAAACGGCTATCTGGCCGAATATCAGAACGCTGAAGATTTGGCAAACGGTATAGAGTGGCTTTACCATCGTCCAAATAAAGAAGAGATCCAAAAAGCAGCCAGATTAAGTATTTTAACAGATTTCTCTGAAGAAGTAATTGCTGCAGAACATATCGATCTTTATGAAACGCTGATTGATTTACAACCGAAATAATTTCAATATCTTAATAAAATTTACAGTTCTATTTACGATTCAATTGGTAAAATCTCATTTTCTTTTCTACAAATAAAAATTTGGTCAATCTTTATTAAATTTATACCGATTGAAACTGTTTAATGGAACGCATCACAAATTATTCTGAAAGTATTAAGGCATTAAAATCGGCTATTTTATCGAGCCGATATAAAGCTGCTACTTTAGTAAATAAAGAACTTTTGCTGTTATATTTTACAGTTGGTAAATTTATTTCTGAGAAGACTAAGAAAGAGAAATGGGGGGCAAAAGTTATTGATAACCTTTCTACCGATTTACAGACCGAACTACCTGGTTTACGGGGATTCTCAGCTACAGGCATAAAGAGAATGAGGTTCTTTTTCGAGTCGTGGGAAGAATATTTCCTCACCAAGCCATCCATAAAGGGACAATCATCCATCATTGATATTGAAGAAATTGCATTTAGACCAACACTGTTGGACCAAATCCAAAATACTGATAATGAATCATTTAAAATCAGGCCAACACTGTTGAACCAAATTGAAAATCATTTTTTTAAATTAAGCTTTTCACATCATATAGAGCTAATCCAAGCTACTGAAACTTTAGAGGAAAAAATATACTACATCAAAAAAACGGCAACAGAATTCTGGAGTTTAGCTACTTTAAAATATCAACTCAAAAACAAATCTTTTAGCAATTCGGGTAGTTTACCTAATAACTTTTTAAAAACGATTTCTAACGAAGAGATAAGGAATAAAACGCTCCTATCTTTCAAAGATGAATACCTGCTGGATTTTATTAATATAGAAGATAATGATGAGCAGGATGAACGGGTTTTAGAAAGTGGAATAGTACAGAATATTAAAAAATTTTTAATGTCGTTAGGAACCGATTTTGCCTTTATTAGCAATCAATATAGATTGATTGTTGAAGACGAAGAATATTTTTTAGACCTTTTGTTTTTTAACCGCCGTTTACAATGTCTGGTTGTTTTCGAACTAAAAACCGGAAAATTCAAACCTGAGTATTTAGGCAAAATGAATTTCTATTTATCTGCCCTTGACGAATATGTTAAACAATCACACGAGCAGCCGTCAATAGGCATCATACTTTGCAAGGAAAAGAAAAACAAAATTGTAGAATTTTCATTCCGCGATTTTAACAAAGCAATGGGTGTTTCCACCTACAAAACCAGTACAACATTACCTAAAGCATTTAAAGGTTTAATCCCAGATGCCGAAACCTTTAAAAAATTAATGGATTAACCCATGCCCAAATTAACCGTCATTACCATCGTATACAATAATGTTCGCGATATCGAACGTACCATCCATTCTATTCTTAATCAAACCTATAAAAAAATTGAATATATTGTAATAGACGGCGCATCTACTGATGGGACTTTGCAAGTTGTGCAACGCTATAAGGAACAGATTACAAAAATTGTATCAGAACCTGATAAAGGCATTTATGATGCCATGAACAAAGGTTTAGCGCTCGCTACGGGCGATTATGTTTTATTTATGAATTCAGGCGATGAGATTTATGATAACCACACTGTAGAAGATGTTTTCGCTACAGCTCCTGGTGCCGACATTTATTACGGAGAAACTGAAATGTACAATGACAATTGGGAAAATTTAGGCCGAAGAAGGCACGAAGCGCCAGAAGAATTCGACTGGACGAGTTTTAAATATGGTATGAACATTAGCCACCAGGCCATTTATATCCGCCGCAGTATTATTACGCCATACGATTTAACCTATAAGTACAGTTCAGATATTGATTGGATTATTAAAGCTGCAAAAAAAGCCTCAAATATTGTTAATGTTCACCGTTACGTAGCCAAATACCTGGTTGGTGGCATGAGCAAGAAAAAACACCGCGAAAGCTTAAAAGAACGGTTTAAAATATTTACGAAATATTATGGTTTGATCCCCAATATTTTTAATCACATCGTTATTGCAGGTAACCTGATCTTGTATTTTGTTAAGCACCGCAGGACAAATGATTAGGTTATGAATGAAGAAATTAACGAACTACTCTCTATTTATAAGCAGGAAAAGGAACTCATTGAATCCCTAATCGAAAGCGATAAGATAGACAATGATTATAAGGCGATCTATCTGAATTCTAAAATCCTGGTTAACATCCAGCGCCAGATTAGATTAATTGAATCTCTACTCGATCCTCACGCTCAGGAAAAAGAGCAATTGAAACGAACAATTGATTTTTACGTTAATAGAGGCGGGTTTCAGAAAGATAACGACTACCAAAAACACATACTAGAACAAATTGACCAAAAACTTGACCAATTAAACAGCTATAAACCTGCCTACTTTGACGATGGACAAGAGTTTGATGATGCTATTTTTGATTTAGCAGAACAAAGGATTAAAGGTTTTATATTCAACTTGAAAAAAGAAGAAAAACTATTCTTACTGTTTGAACGTAACGAGAAAGAAATCCTATTGTCAATTACAAATGTTAAACGGCTCAAAAAAAAATACATATTAGATAAAACGACCAGAAATGCACTTAAATTTATTGGTTTTAAAGAGGAAAAACACATTGATTCATTTGTTTTTAACTATAACTTAGACCATTTTAAAGACGCTATTTTTATTAAAACTATAGTGAGCAGAGTTATTTTTGATGCATTTCATTTTCAAAATTTAGACAATAAAACAACTATTGAGTTCTTTTAGTAATCTCAAATTTCTAAAAACAATAATTTTCCCCAACTGTCTTTAATATATCACCTATTAAAAATTTAAAGATTATGGGACAATTAAGTAACCGCACTATTGCTGTACTTTCAGAAAGCGGATTTGAAGAAGTAGAATTAACCGAGCCAGTTAAACGGTTAAAAGAAGAGGGCGCAACCGTTCACATTATCTCCTCAAAAAGCGGAAAAATAAAAGCCTGGGATCACGATCACTGGTCGATAGAAGTTGATGTAGATAAAACCATTTCGGAAGCAAATGCGGATGATTATAATGGATTACTTTTACCAGGTGGCATAATAAATCCAGATCAGTTACGTATTAACGAAGATGCATTGGTTTTTGTAAAATCATTTTTTGCCGACGGGAAACCTGTTGCCGCCATTTGCCACGGTCCACAAACGTTGATTAATGCCGATGTAGTACAGGGCAGAAAGTTAACTTCAGTAAAAAACATTTCGCAGGATTTAATTAATGCCGGAGCCATCTGGTCAGATGAGGAAGTGGTGGTAGACCAAGGCTTGGTTACCAGCCGTACACCAGAAGATTTACCAGCTTTTAACGATAAAATTGTAGAGGAATTTGCCGAAGGTGTTCATGAAGGGCAGCACGCCTAAAAACTTTCGACGCTCTTTCTAGATTCACTCAAAAAAGGTAGGCAATTTGCCTACCTTTTTTATTTTAGTCCTTTTTGTGCCGTCAGATGTTACCATCTGACGGATAAATTTATTTTGATTATTTTTAGTGTCGGATGGTGACATCCAACACCACTTATAGCTTAACCTGCCTAATAATATTTTTGATATTCAATTCAATAATATCCGTCATGGTTTTGCACTGTAGATAATTTGTATCCTTAAAATAATCGCTCATACCCTGCTTTAGCAAAGCGATATTTTCGGGTGTAGTTAATTCTTCTTTGTTCGAAACATCACGAAGATCGGTTAAGCGGTGACGCTCGCTCCTTACGCGATGTACAATTGACGACCGTTCCTCCTGCTGATATTGCAGTACAGTTTTCTCCGTTAACTGCTCCATGCTCATTTTCACATAAGGCAAATTCTCTTTAAAAAACTGAGGTAGATAAACTTTTAAATTGCCTTCGTAAAACTGTTGATCAAAATCTATAGCCCGGATACGAAACTGGATATCATCAAAATCGGGCGTAATCTGTACCACAAAATTATAGGCACGCATATCCCCCAAAAGCATAATCAAACAGCGTTCATTAAACTTCACAAACTCTTTTGCTATACGGGTAGGGTTAAATTCTGGTGTATATAACTGTCCTTTTGTAAAAACATCACCCGGGATCCCTGCAATGTGTTCTTCTACCAGGGTATCGCCATCTACCAGGTAATTTACCTGATTTGGTGAAAGGATTTCTTCCATTTCTAAACCGTAAATTCGAGAGGCATCCGCTTTTTTAATGTAGAAGTAATCGTAAACATCGTTTAAGCGGTTTACAATACGGACGCGAAAGGGGTGGGTATTTCCGAAGGTGCAGTATTCTATTTTATCGATGTACTTATGTTCAACAATGCGCAAGTTACCTGATGCTTTAAGATTTGCATAAATTTCCTTTAAACCTTCGTGTAAGGGCCCGATTAAATCCTGTGCATAAATAGGACCTTCCCAAAGCGAATCTTTACCAAACTTATCCATTAGTGGGAAAGCCTCGTTAAACTGCATTAAATCATTATAACCAATGGGTAATTTCGCTTCACGCTGATAGGTGCGCAAATATTTCTGCAAAGCAGGTGTAACCGGAAAAATCGGCTTCTTTTTTGAAATTTTTACATCATTGTTTTCCATGCAGAGGCAATGTACTATTTTATGGAAATATGTCTAAATCTTTTACCACAAACATACAGATTGTAAGCATTAGCCTATAAAATGATATGCTTTTTTTAAGGTTTAGGGGAAACAATCTGTGCCAACAAAGTTTAAACATATTTTTTAGAAAAGCAAAACCTGCCATCTATAGTAACGTTAGCCCCGCCACATACTCATACGCCTGCAGGCATTACACACTGGCCGGTATCCGCTATGTGGGGTTTAGACTGTTGGATACATTGCACAGCTGTGAGTTAACTAAACCCGGTAGCAGCGAACACGAGGTAATAGTTCATTGCCAAAGTAAAGCGGATAACGGGACTTTCGGGACCGATTGACACTAAACCCTGATTTTCAAAATCTCAAAAAGGAATTTAGGACACCACATCCGAGACTTGAGACCCTAGTTCACCCGGTATTCTCCTGTAGCTATTAACCTTTCGGATAACTAAACGGCAATCCAGCCAGATACCGGCTGATTTTCCGGTATGGATAATTCCCCGCACCATGATCGGCAAATTGCACAATAATGGTATTTGTTTTCGGATCTACATACAACCTTTGGCCAAGCATACCCTCTGCCGCATAATCGCCTTTATCACCTGCCTGCGGAATCCACCAAAGGTAATGATGTGCTGATTTTTGCCAGCCTTTTGCTGATGCTGGAATTTCGTTACCAATATTGGTGGATTGATTTACCCAGTTTTCAGGAACAACCTGATTTCCATTGTACCTGCCCTTATTTAAATAAAGGCGACCAATTTTAGCTAAATCTATTGCCGTTACCTGAAAACGGCTGGCGGTATTTGTTAAACCATTTACCTGGTCTAAGCCCCAAGTCGAATTATATTCGGCTCCGATCTGCTTCCATACATGGGCCTCGAAATATTTGGCCACCGATTTGCCGCTTGCCTTTTTTAAGACCCAGCCCAATAAAATCGGGTCAATGCTTTTATACACCCAAACCGTACCAGGTTTGTTAACCAATTTTACTTTCATCAATTGGGCAGCCATATCATCAGTATAATAATATTTGGCTTCGTCAGAAAAAAAAGCTTTTATAATCCCGCCCAACGCATCCTGAAACTCGAGTCCCGATTTCATATCCAACAGGTTTTTTAATGTAATCTGCCCGAAAGCGGGATTCGATTTTAATTCAGGGATATATCTTGTTACCTTATCATTCAGACTTTTAATACTACCATCGGCCAATGCCTGGCCAATCATAATAGAAATCATACTCTTTGCTCCCGAAAATATGG
The DNA here is from genome assembly GCF_014205835.1 of Pedobacter sp. AK013. Taxonomy (GTDB): domain Bacteria; phylum Bacteroidota; class Bacteroidia; order Sphingobacteriales; family Sphingobacteriaceae; genus Pedobacter. The sequence continues at coordinate 58,083 of NZ_JACHCQ010000014.1, forward strand.
TACATAAAGTGCTATCGCTATAACCTTTATCATATCTTTCGTACAGCACACTATCATTCCTGATCACGATAAAAGCATTGATCTGCCCGTTTTTCAAGTAAGTCTTTAATGGAATCAATCGGTTATTCCCATCCTGTACCTGCAAGGTATCTAAACCATTGCGTGGTTTTGCTGCCCTGACAAAATGAAAGGCCGAATCGCTTTTATGCGAAATTTCCTGCGGAAAAATTTTATAGGTTTCGGCGTTTGGTGTTCTATATTTTAATACATTCAACAAATATGGTTTCCAAAGAAATAATGCGAATAGCGATAAAAAAAAAGAATAAATCAGGATTAAAAGTATTTTTTTGAAGATTTTCATGGATAAGCGTTATAACAACAAATATAAAATATTTGGGAAATTATGCCTGCTTTCGAGATTCATTTGTAGCAAAAAGAAGTTGATGTTTAGGTTTGTGCTTCCACCTCCTATGGCTCCATAGCCAATATTCGGGTTGTGCATTAATTATTTCTTCCAAAAAACGGGTATGTAGTTCAGTAATTTCGAACCCTGCTGTTTCAGCCGGATTTAAACAAAGCGGCACGCAATCAACATCATAAAAACCTCGTTTCAATACATTTACTTTAAAATAAAATATAGGCTGATTAGTGCGCTTCGCAATTTTTTCAATTCCTAGTTGTACAGAACTGGCCTGATGCATAAAACTTGTCCAATAATGCGATTCATCTTTGGAGGGTGCCTGGTCATTTCCGAAACTAAATATACTTGGTTTATCCTTACTCGCCTGCAAAGCCCGCACAGTTTGCCGCATAGCAATTAACTTATTACCAAATTTACTTCGTACTTTTTTAAACCAACTATCAAATGTAGCATTGCTTAAGGGTTTGTAAATTGGATAATGATCTGCAGAAAAGTTAAGTCCAATACCCAAAGTGCCCCACTCCCAGTTACCATAATGTGCTGAACAGATCAACACGCTCTGGCCGCGATCTAAATATTCCTGAACCTGTTCTTTATTTTTAAAAATAAAACGCTTTTCTATTTCTTTTTTTGAGATGCTGCTCATCTTAACGATTTCGAATATCAATGACGCCAGGTAGCGGTAGTAACGTTTTTCGATGACCACGATTTCTTCCAACGTTTTATGGGGTAACGCATTCAATAAATTTTCCCTCACCACTTTCCGACGGTAGCCGAAAACAAAATAAAGCAGCAGATAAGCTCCATCGGCCAAAATGTATAAAACAGACAGTGGAAACAGAGATAATACGCTTAAAAAAAATATTCCCAAATAGGAAATCCCCTTTTTTATCATATATAAGTAGTTGAAACGCTAAATTAAAAAGCAATTCAACAAATTATGCCACAAAAATGTTAGGTTTTAATTTCAGATAAATAGATTATACCATAGCATCCAAGATGTTCTGATCTTTAAATATCGTTTCAACACGTTTTGGTGGGCGTTTGTATTTCCACCTACGGTGACTCCACAACCAATAAGCAGGTGCCTCTTTGATCATGTCTTCCAAGAAATGGGTATGCTGTTCGGTAATCTCAAATTCAGCGGTTTTTGCTGGGTTTAAGCAGATCGGAACACAATCTACCTCGTAATAACCCCTTTTTATAGTGTTAATTTTGAGGTAAAAAACTGGACGGTTGGTTTTTTTCGCAATCTTTTCTACCCCCAATTGAATTGAAGATTCCTGGTTTAAAAACGTTGTCCAATAGGTCGAATCCTCTTTTGATGGCGCCTGGTCACTTCCGAAAGTAAACATAGTAGCTTCATTCTTGGTGGCTTGTATGGCCCTTAAGGTTTGGCGCATAGATACCATATGGTTACCAAACCTACTCCTCATATCCAGAAACCAATTGTCAAAAGCATCGCTGCTCAACGGCTTGTAAATCGGGTAATGTTTGCCGGAAAAGTTTAAACCAATAGCCATACACACCCATTCGTAATTGCCATAATGTGATGAGCAGAAAAGTACACTTTCATTATTTTTAAGATAGGCTTCTACCAGATCGGTATTTTTAAACTTTACCCTTTTGTTTAATTCCTTTTTAGAAATGCTTTTCATCTTGATCACTTCAATAAAAAGTGAAGACAAAAATTTATAAAAACGCTTTTCTATATCATTAATTTCTGAAGTACTTTTTTCGGGAAATGAATTAATCAGGTTTTCCTTAACTACTTTTCTACGGTAGCCGAAAACGTAAAATATTAACACATAAAAAGCATCTGCCAATCTGTATAAAATAAATAGCGGTAATAGAGAGAGCACATTTAATAAAAATATACCCACCTTGGATAACCCTTTATTAATCATGATTGGGACGATTAGTTTGCTTTTAAAATACAAAATTAAAAGTCATAAGAACATCAACTGCCATACAAATGTTATTTTTTTATTCCTGCAGGTTTTATGAAGAATTTATGACAAAATTACTTTAGCGGTTAACAATTCATTTTAGCCTACAACTAGTTATCTGAAGGATTTTCCTAGTACGTATGCTTCATTAAGCCATTTTAAACCTTGGTTTTGGGTAGTTTTTAACAATCTATATATAGACAGGTTTTACACCACAATACTGCAATACACTTTTCTTTAATTGATTAACGCTCAGTCGGCAAAAAAACAATCGATAATACCAGGGTGGCTGAAAATAAAAAAGCCCCGATTTTAATCGAGGCTTTAGCAACATATATTTTATGTCCCCTTTTAGGGATATTGGGGTTAAGCGAATTGCTTTCCTTTAACTTTACGTTCTTGCTCAGTTAAGAAGATTTTGCGTAAACGCATGCTTACCGGAGTAACTTCGATGTACTCATCTGCCTGGATATACTCCATAGCCTCTTCTAACGAAAATTTAATTGCCGGTGCAATACGGGTGTTATCATCAGTACCTGATGCACGCATGTTAGTTAAAGCTTTACCTTTTACGATATTGATTACCAAGTCGTTATCACGGATATGCTCTCCTAAAATTTGTCCTTCGTAAATATCAACTCCCGGATCTACAAAGAAACGACCTCTATCCTGTAATTTATCAATAGAATATGCAGTGGTGGTACCTTTATCCATCGAAATTAATACGCCATTTAAACGGCCAGGGATCGTACCTTTCCAAGGTTCGTAAGCTTTGAAACGGTGTGCCATAATTGCCTCACCAGCAGTAGCTGTTAAAACGTTATTACGTAAACCGATGATCCCACGAGATGGAATTTCAAATTCTAAGTGTTGTAAATCACCTTTTGGTTCCATAATCAATAACTCGCCTTTACGTTGCGTTACCAATTCGATTACTTTACCAGAAACTTCTGCAGGTACATCTACAATCAAAGTTTCAATTGGCTCATGTTTTTTACCATCGATTTCTTTGACAATAACTTGTGGCTGACCCACTTGCAATTCATAACCTTCACGACGCATCGTTTCGATTAATACTGATAAGTGAAGAATACCACGGCCATATACCAACCATGAATCTGCACCTTGGGTTTCAACAACTTTCAACGCCAGGTTTTTCTCCATTTCTTTTATCAAACGGTCTTTGATACGTTGAGAAGTTACCAATTTACCTTCTTTACCGAAGAAAGGAGAGTTATTAATGGTAAACAACATGTTCATTGTTGGCTCATCAATGCTAATTACTGGTAATTGCTCTGGTGCTTCAAAATCAGCAATAGTATCACCAATTTCAAAACCATCAATACCTACAACCGCACAAATATCGCCAGAACTTACTTCAGTAGCTTTTACTTTACCTAAACCTTCGAAAGTATAAAGTTCTTTTACTCTTGATTTAACAATTTTGCCATCGCGTTTAATTAAAGTAACCGGTTGGTTTTCTTTAATTGTACCACGGTGAACACGACCAATTGCAATACGACCTACGAAAGAAGAATAATCTAATGAGGTAATCTGCATTTGTAAAGTACCTTCGTTTATTGGTGCAGCAGGAATATTTTCTACCACCGCATCTAACAAAGCAAAAATATCAGTTGTTGGTTTTTGCCAGTCAGTACTCATCCATCCTTGTTTAGATGAACCGTAAATTACAGGGAAATCCAATTGCTCTTCAGTAGCTTCAAGGTTAAAGAACAATTCGAAAATCTGCTCGTAAACCTCTTCAGGGCGGCAGTTTTCTTTATCTACTTTGTTTACCACCACAATTGGCTTTAAACCCAGTGCCAAAGCTTTTTGCGTTACGAAACGTGTTTGAGGCATTGCACCTTCAAAAGCATCGCAAAGTAAAAGTACACCATCGGCCATTTTCAAAACACGCTCTACCTCACCGCCAAAATCCGCGTGACCAGGTGTATCGATAATGTTAATTTTTACGTCTTTGTATTGAACAGATACGTTTTTAGATACAATCGTGATACCACGCTCACGCTCTAAGTCGTTGTTATCCAATATCAACTCTCCTGTTTGTTCGTTGTCACGAAAAATAGAACAAGAGTGTAAAATCTTATCAACCAACGTGGTTTTACCGTGGTCAACGTGTGCTATAATAGCTATATTTCTAATCTTTTGCATAAAATGCGCCTCAAATTTGGCGCAAAGATAGTGTTTTGAAATGGATTTTCTACTATATCTGTTACTATTTAATACGATGATAATGTTGTAATTATCTCATTTTTAAATAGAAAAGCAGCGCGCTTTATTGTGCAATCAAATAATAGGTTTGAACAAGATGTATAAAAAAGAAAACATAATCTTTAACTTAGTCGCAATAATGCCAACCCATTCCCTATTTTAAAACCTAATGAAAATTGAATCTCACACCTTGAACAATACCAATATTGCAGAAATTATTTCAGAAGAAATAATCATTAATAATGCAGCAGATGGATTGGATTTACTAGGGAACCTATACTACCAGGGATTTGATAAAATCATGATCCATGAACATAATATTACACCCGATTTCTTTGACCTTAAAAATGGAATGGCAGGAGAAATTCTCCAAAAATTTTCAAATTACCGGATAAGCCTTGCAATTATTGGCGATTTTAGTGCATATCAAAGCAAAAGCATTAAAGATTTTATTTACGAAAGCAATAAGGGCAAACACATCAATTTTTTAAATTCAACAGCCGAAGCGCTAACAAAGCAAGGGTGATGAAATTTATATGTTTAACCAATCCTGATAAGAAATCACCCCTAAATCAGGTTTAGCCTCGCCATCCAAAATAGCAATAAATTCCAACGCATGCCCATCGGGGTCATTAAAATAAATGGCTAAAGCGGGCATCCAGGCGAAAACCATAGGTTCGTGATCACCACTTTTGAGAAAATTATAAGGCTTGAGGTTATTGGCTTCAAGAAACGGGATCGATTTATTCAGCACATCATCCACATCGCACCGGAAGGCAAAATGCCTGATGTCGATTTCATCTTTTGGTTTTTCCCAAATACCCAGCATGGCTTCCTGGGGCTTTCCGATCCAGAAAAATACAATCCTGCGTTCTTCTTCATAATGGCATTGTGTTAAACCTAAAACATTACTGTAAAAATCTATTGATCTTTCTAAATCTGCTACATAGATATGTGTTTCAAATAGTCCCTTTATCATATTGTGAAATTAGAGATAAGTTACTGCCTCAAAAAATCATATTTTTCGATATAGCTATCAATAAAATTTATTTAAGCCTTTGGGTTACCAAAACACCAGTGTTGTATTAAAGGTAAAATAACCAGGGCAGTATGAATAACCGGTTTTTAAAATATACAGGCAGATTTTGTATTATTCTTATCCTATTGATCGGAATTTATTTTGTCACAGCATTTTGCGCCTCAAGAATAACGGTAAACCCTAACCCTACAAACCCTAAAGAAATTGCGATTTACATTATGACGAATGGTGTACACACGGATATTGTAGTGCCTACAGTTACCGCGCAGATAGACTGGACGAAAGAAATCAGTTATCAAAACACTTTAGCTGCCGATAGCACTTATCTATACCTGGCCATGGGCTGGGGCGATAAAAAATTCTACCTCGAAACGCCAGAATTTTCAGACCTTAAACTTAGCAATGGATTAAGGGCCATTTCGGGTTTAAGCACATCTGCTATGCACACCACCTATTACAAAAATATACCGGAAGATGCGAACTGCAAGAAAATTATCATCAGCAAAGCGCAATATCTGCAACTGATCGATTATATCTTAAATAGTTTCAAAAAAGATAAAGCCGGACATCTGATCAATGTTAAATCGAAGGTCCATTATGATGTTGGTGATGCCTTTTACGAAGCAAGAGGCAGTTACAGCATTTTTAAAACCTGCAATACCTGGGCAAATGGTGCATTAAAAGCTTGCGGGCAAAGGAGCTGTTTATGGACGATATTTGATACTGGTATTTTTTTAAAGTATGAGTAGATGAACTTTTTTATAACAAGCATCATCTCGACTGAAAAGCAGTGGAATGGAAAGACCTACCTCGAGATAGATTTCTCGACTTCGCTTCGCTCAAAATGATAGTAAATTAGGGGAGTCTTATACCTCAAATGCCCAATCTAAAAAGGCTGGCATTACACTTTCCCAGGTCGGAACATCGTGTTTGCCACCAACTTTTTCGTAATAAAAAACATTTTCAGGCCGTTTGTAACCTTTATTTAGAAGTATTTTAACAATATCTATTGTATCATCTATCGAATCGATGATCATATTTTTATTCCTGTCGGCCTTTTCGTCTTCGGTTCCGGTCATTAACCAGAATTTCATATCTGGCTTGGTAGAAGTATTTTCCAGTTGCTGATGCATAATACGGTCGGCATCGGTATAACCTTCGCTCAGGTCTTTTTTTCTCCACCAAAATGCTCCGGAAAAAACACCAATGGCATCAAAAGCAGAAGGATTATTCCAGGCGATATCAAAGGCAGACAAACCACCCAGAGAAAACCCCGCGAAACCTACTTTACCGGTTATCGGCATCGCAATTTTCTTTTTAACAAAAGGCAGAAGTTCTTTGATTACAAAATCGGCGTATAAATCGGCTTTCGCTCCGCGCCCTTTAAAATCGGGCATACCCGCTACACCATATTCCATAAGGCGGTCTTCTGATGCTTTAATCGCCACAACAATTAACCTATGGTTCCTTTTGCCATGATGGGCTTCTTCCAAAATCCGGCTAAAATCCATTTTGGCCACATCCTGCCCATCATTTAATAAAAGAAGCTCTATTTTCTCATTCCCTAAAATACCTTCAGGTGTGTAAATATCTATTTCTACCTCATGCTTTAAATAAGCCGAGGGTATTTTAAAGTTACTGGTATTAACTTTTACCGATAAAATTGTGGTGTACATCATAATCAAAATCCCCTATCACATGGTTATCGCCTCAGAATTAGGGTGCAAAGGTACAAATCTCCGTAAACTATTAATTATCATAGGTTAATTTTTATAATACGCCTTTAATTTGCATCATTTTACTGCTTAAACAATTCTTTTTGTAGATTTTAATTTATACCTTAAATCATTCAATTTTTATTATGGTTAAAGAAGAACATAAGAAATGGTACAGCCCGAATTTAAGTGGCGAAATCGACATGCTCATCTTTGGTCACGGTGGCATCCCTATCCTACTGTTCCCGACAAGCATGGGTCGATATTTTGAAAACAAGGATTTCAAACTTATAGATTCTGTTGAGGGATTTATCAATGAAGGAAAAATTAAAATCTATTGCCCCGATGGCGTTGACAAGTTAAGCTGGTACAACAAAAATATTCATCCTGCCGACAGGGTTAAAAACCACATCTGGTACGATAAGTATTTATTGGAAGAGGTAGCCCCTCTGGCAAGGCATGAAACCGGGCACAGTAAAATTATTACCGCTGGCTGTAGTTTTGGAGGCTATCATGCTGCTAATTTCGCCTTCAGGCATCCCTGGCTGGTTAGCCATATGTTCAGTATGAGCGGAGCTTTCGATATTTCTGGCCAGTTGGATGGTTTTTATAATGACGATGTTTATTTCAACAACCCGGTTGATTATCTGCTGAATAACAGTAATCCCGAGCTACATTATATGAAAATTGTTTTGGGTACTACAGACCGTGATATGTGCAGGCCCGATAATGAGCGTTTATCCAATATTTTAAATAAAAAGGGTATCAACCACTGGCTTGATATCAGACAAAATGCAGATCACGATTGGCCCATCTGGAGAGAAATGTTTCCAGATTATATTGCTCAGTTATAGGCTTTAGTCTTCAGCCCGGAGTCGATTTAAGTTACAAGTATCAAACAATTACCCGATTAAGCAATTAAACTTAAAATATACCAATGAAACCATCATAAGCAAACAAGTGTAACCAACTACAAAAGCTCACGATCGCTTCATCATCATTGAAAGACAATTAAAACTATGAAAAAAATAGGGATTTTATTTGGACAGGAACGCTCTTTTCCTGAAGCCGTAATCGAAAGAATTAATAAAAAAGCAGAAAAAGGCATTACTGCTGAAGCGGTTAAAATCGATAAAATATTTCAGAATTCACCATTAGGTTATTCCGTAATCATTGATCGTATTTCGCAAGATGTACCATTCTACCGTGCCTCGCTAAAAAATGCTGCCATTACTGGAACTGCTGTAATTAACAACCCATTTTGGTGGAGCGCCGACGAAAAATTTTTTAACAATGCCCTGGCCGAACAAATTGGTGTACCCGTACCCAAAACTGCCTTAATCCCTTCAAGAGAACATCCAACAGGAACAACATCCGAATCTTTTTCTAACCTCGAAATGCCATTAAATTGGGATGCGATTTTCGAGTATGTAGGTTTTCCGGCGTATATGAAACCCTATGACGGCGGAGGCTGGAGGGATGTTTATAAGCTTCATGATAAAGAAGACTTTTTTGATAAACACAGCGGCACCCAACAACTGGTAATGCTTTTGCAGGAAGAAATCATCTTTGAAGAATATTTTAGGTGTTATTGTATAGGCGGCAAATATGTGCGTATTATGCAGTACGATCCACGCAACCCGCATCACTTACGCTATGCAACAGAAGGTAAATCGCCAGATCCGAAATTGCTTAAAACAGTTGAAGAATACACCTTAAAGCTATGCAAATATTTGGGGTACGATTTCAATACCGTTGAATTTGCGGTGCGTAATGGCGTGCCTATTGCAATCGATTTCTGTAACCCTGCCCCCGATGCCGACATTAAGAGTGTTGGTCAGGAAAATTTTGACTGGGTGGTAGAAACCACAGCAAATTATGCCATAGAAAGAGCTAAAGTACAAAAAGACGGGCAAGATAATTTAACCTGGGGCGAATATATTAAATCGTCTGTCGGCGGTAAACCGCTAATAGCTAAAACTGCACCAAAAGTGGCTAAAACAGCTGCACCAAAGAAAGTTACGGCTACAGAAAAGGCTAAAACTGCAACAACAGAAAAAACAGCTGCAAAACCTAAAAAAGCTGCAGCAAAAAAATAATTGGGATTTAATTTTTAATCAATAGATAGAAGGATGAACGAGTTTACGCTGGGCATAGAAGAAGAATATATGGTAATTGATCCCGTTACCAGAGAGCTTACTTCTCACGACCAAAAAATTGTAGAAGCCGCCCAAAAAATCCACAAAGACCAGGTTAAAGCAGAAATGCACCAGGCTGTGGTAGAAGTTGGAACCGGTATTTGTAAAACCACCACCGAAGCTCGCGAAGAGATTTCTCAACTGCGTTATACGGTTTCACAGCTAGCCGGAGAGCAGGGCTTAAGGATTGGGGCCGCTGGTACACACCCTTTCTCGCATTGGGAAAAGCAGTTGATTACAGAACACCCACGCTATAATGAAATTGTGAACGAACTGCAGGAAGCCGCACGTTCTAACCTCATTTTTGGCCTGCACGTACACGTAGGCTTTCAATCTCGCGAGCTGGCCATTCATATTGCCAACCAGGTGAGGTATTTCTTGCCACATGTTTTTGCGCTTTCTACCAATTCTCCATTCTGGGAATCGCGGAATACGGGTTACAAATCTTTCCGTACTAAAATTTTCGACAAATTTCCACGTACAGGTATCCCTGATATTTTTAATAGCATCGAGGATTACGACAACTATGTGAAACTGCTCATTAAAACCAATTGCATGGATAATGCCAAGAAAATTTGGTGGGATATCCGTGTGCATCCGTTTTTCGATACTGTTGAGTTCCGCATTTGCGATTGCCCGATGTTGATTGATGAAACGATGGCTTTTACTGCATTATTTCAGGCATTATGTGCCAAACTATACAAACTGCGCTTGCAGAATATGGAGTTTATCAGCTATTCGAGAGCATTAATCAATGAGAATAAATGGCGGGCTGCCCGTTATGGAATTGATGGGAACCTAATCGATTTCGGGAAAGAAATGGAAGTGAACTGCCGCAACCTTATTTTAGAATTGTTAGATTTTGTAGATGATGTGGTGGATGATTTAGGCTGCCGTGATGACATTAATTATGTGCATAAAATATTAGAGCATGGTACAGGCGCAGATAGGCAGTTGGCGGTTTACCAACAAACTGGTAACTTTGAGGCGGTGGTAGATTACATTACTACTCAAACACTTATAGGCGCAAAGTAATTTTATAATGGATAAAAGTAGCTTAAAGGTGGCCGTTATTGACATGAATAACGGCGCACCTAATCAGGGTATGCGGGGAATTCAGGAAATTTTATCCCGTTTTAAAAACGATAACAATATCGATTTAACCTTTGATATGTTTGATTTAAGGCAAAAAGGAGAAATACCAGGCATCGGTTATGATGCTTATATTTCTAGTGGTGGCCCAGGTAGTCCGATCGAAAGTAAGGGCGAACAATGGGAAAATGATTTCTTTAATCTCTTAGATCAGATAGAAGCTTTTAACCATAAAAACGATGAACGAAAAAAGTATGCTTTTTTGATCTGCCATTCCTTCCAATTGGCTTGTAGAAAATATGGATTGGGCAACGTAACCGAAAGACGGTCGAATGCTTTTGGCATTTTCCCGATTACCTTAACTGAAGATGGAGAAAAAGACGAGGTTTTTAACGGCATCACCAACCCGTTCTTTTCGGTCGACAGCAGAGATTGGCAAGTGATCGAGCCAGATTTTGCTGCTTTTGAGAAAAAAGGCGCTAAATTATTAGCCATCGAAAAAGAACGTAAACATGTCGATTTAGAACGCTGTATGATGTCGATCCGTTTTTCTGATGAAATTATCGGCACTCAGTTTCATCCAGAAGCTGATCCGGTTGGCATGAAAATGTACTTGCTTCAGGAAGAAAAGAAAAAAGCAATTGTTGATATGCACGGGGAACAAAAATACCTGGATATGTTAAACAGTTTAGATGATCCGGCAAGAATTGTGCTTACCCAAAGCGTTATTTTACCTAATTTCTTACAAAAAGCAATTGGGAATTTACAAGAGGCATAGAACTAACACTAATGAAAGCGGTACAAGACTATAAGCTACAAGATATCGAATTACAGGATGTAGAAGATACATTAGGCTACCTAGCAAAAGCTTTCGAACTGAATTTGGCATCTGATGCTTTTTCAGAAACAAAAACATTTGGAGATATCTGCCAGGTTTTCCAAGACAACATTGTTTATCAGAATGAAGAAAGTTGTACCTCTCAACAAGCCTTTTATAAGATCCGAAGTGCCATCGCTGTTTCACAAAAAATTGATAGCGGAAGTATTACCCCTAGGACTCGCCTTGATGAAGTTTTTCCTAGGATTGGTCGTAGGAAGAAAATAAAAGCATTTCAAAAAGAACTAGGTATACCAGTTAATTTTTTAACCATGAAAACCTGGCTAATATTTTTAATTATTGGTGGTTTTATAATCTCATTGGTAGCTTTTTTCTTTAACTGGAAATTTGCTTTGACAGGGATTTTGACTTGTTTGATTATTAACTGGATAGCAATGAAGCTCCGTCAGGAGATTGAATATATCTCAATTGGCGAACTCACTATGAAAATTACAAGGGACCATTATATGCAAGTGAGAAGAAATCCTAACACCATCAATAGAAATGAAATCGTAAAAATAATTCAATGCACTTTTATGTCAGATTTGGATTTAAAACTGTCGGAACTACATAATGACGCACTACTTGGTAAAATCTAAACAGCACATGATACCCTCACAACGCCAAAAATATAACCAGCAGTTTACCGAAGAGAAGTATCAAAACTTCCTTAGCGAATTGCAAAATGGCTATCCCCCAATTCCTTTTCGTGTGGCAGAAACGCCGGTTTTTTTACCTAAAGCGTTAAAAGAAAAGTTGATTGCAGCAGGGGAAGAAATCATAAACTTAATAAAGCAACCTAACTTTAAGGCACTAACGCAAAAATCAATTCCTGTAAGCTGGAATGTGCCCAATGAAAATGAGCAGCCACATTTTTTAACTTTTGATTTTGGTATCTGTAAAAATGAAGCCGGAGAACTTACTCCCATGCTCATCGAAATGCAGGGCTTCCCTTCTCTATACGGTTTTCAGCACCATTTAGCCAAAACCTTTAAAACAAGTTTCGAGATAGATCATTCGGTTAATTATTTCTTAAATGGTTTTAATGAAGAAAATTACATCAGGCTGCTTAAAAAAGTGATTATTGGTCCCCATCAACCTGAAGAAGTAGCACTGATGGATGTAGATGCGCCTAACCAAAAAACGGCCATCGATTTTTTTGTTACCCAAAAAATGTTGGGTATTAAAATTTTGGCACTGGAAGACATTAAAAAAGTAGGTAAACAATTATTTTATAAGGAAAATGGCAAACAGATCCAGCTTAAAAGAATTTATAACCGCCTGATATTTGACGAAGTAGCTAATAATACCGAGATTTTCAAAAACAGTTTCGATCCGCGTGAAGAACTTGATGTGGAATGGGTAACACATCCCAACTGGTTTTACCGCATCAGCAAATACACCATGCCATTTCTAAAAAGCGAATTTGTGCCCGATACACGTTTTTTAAACGAGGTAAAGATTATCCCTGAAGATTTAGAAAACTACGTACTTAAGCCATTATTCTCTTTCGCAGGGATGGGCGTAATTATCGATGTAAGCGAAACGGACATTACCAGTATAAAAGATCCCGAAAACTGGATTTTACAAAGAAAAGTAAATTATGAGCCAGCCGTACAAGCACCTGATGGTGGTGTAAAAGCCGAAATCAGGATGATGTACTTATGGCCCGATGGTGGTGAGCCTCAGCTTTGCATTAATTTGGCAAGACTAAGCAAAGGAAAAATGATTGGTGTACGCTACAACGCCGATTTCGATTGGGTTGGTGGTACTGTTGGCTTTATGGAAGAATAGCTTTTTTTAACCGCAAAGCTCGCGAAGACAAAGCACAGAGAACACAAAACAGGTATCCTTGTCAGTCTGAGCGAAGTCGAAGATTAACCACAAAGATCACAAAGAATAAGACACAGATATGATCCTTCAGTGTATTCTGTGATTCCGTGGCAAGACAAAAAGTTCGTGGCTACATGAATTATAGCGAAAGGAATAATAATTCACCTATTCTCTGTAAAAAAACTCGGTTTCCTCTATAGTAAAACCGTACGTCAATAATTTACATTCATCTGAACACCTTCCCCCTAAAACCCTTTATATTTGTAGTATGGATATTCAAACGATTTTAGTCTTTTTACTTTTTGCGGTAGCATTGGTATATGTTGGCCGTTTGGTTTTTAAATCTTTACAGGTAAAAAAAGATGGATGCGGCGGTAATTGCAAATGTGGTGTAGATTTTTCCGATATTAAGCCCGTAAAAAAATAATATCCCATCTTTATGATTCATCAGTTCCAAAAATACTTACAGGAAAAAATAGAGATAACTGATGAACAGTTCGAAAGTATATCATCTGCTTTAAAGGTTAAAAAATTCGAGAAAAACGAAATAGTTCAATATACTGGCGATAATTTTAAACACGGATATTTTGTAGGCAAAGGCCTATTACGCGCGTACTCAATTGATGCGAAAGGCAAAGAACATATCCTTCAGTTCGCCCCCGAAAACTGGTTGGTTTCTGATCGCAACAACATGAATAATGAGCCGTCAATATTTTTTATCGATGCCATCGAAGCAACCGAAGCCGTGTTAATGCCCAACAATTTCATGGAAGAAGCAGCCAGGCAAGTACCATGTTTGCAACCCATGCAAATTAAACTACTCAACAATTCGATCCGCTTTATGCAGAAAAGAATTAATATGTTGTTAAGTGCTACGGCCGAAGAAAGATACCTCGATTTTATAAAACTTTACCCTAACCTTACCCTCCGCGTACCCCAATGGATGATCGCCTCTTATCTGGGTATTACCCCCGAATCGCTAAGCCGTGTGAGAAAGGAATTGGCCAATAAACATTTCAGACCATAGATCGCATTTTGAATGAGTGAATGGCTTTTTCAAATCTAACCTTTAAACGTACAACTTTTCAAGCTTTTAACAATCCGTATTTCTATCCTCTTCTCATTCAATTATTTCCCTTTCTTACCATACATCAATCTGTAGTAAAAACCTGCGCTGTACTTTTGTGTTGTAAATATTAAACATCTCAAAAAACAAAAGATATGGCAACTACAAAATGGACATTAGATCCAACCCACAGCGAATTACAATTTAAAGTAAAACACTTAATGATTACTACTGTAACTGGTGGTTTAAAATCTTTCACTGCAGAATTAACATCAGAAGGTGATGAATTTGAAAATGCAGAGATTTCTTTCAAAGGTGATATCGGTTCGATTGATACCGGAAATACAGACCGTGATAACCATTTAAAGAGCGGTGATTTTTTCGATGCCGAAAAATTTGCACACATTGAATTTAAATCTAATTCAGTAGAAAAAGATGGTGGCGATTATATCGTTAAAGGTAACTTAACCATTAAAGGTGAAACTAAACCAGTAAAATTGACCGCAGAATTTGGTGGTATTGCTACCGATCCTTGGGGAAATACCAAAGCAGGCTTTACCTTAAGCGGAAAAATTAATCGTTCTGAATTCGGTTTAACCTGGAATGCCGCATTAGAAACTGGTGGCGTAATGGTAAGTGAAGAAGTTCGCATTTTAGGCGAATTACAGTTTGTGAAAAGTGTATAAGCATAGCGCAAAGGAAAATTAAGCATGGGGTTATAGCTCCATGCCCTATGCACCATGCCTTATTTAAATTTGAAGGTCGTGGAAACAAAACAAATAGAAAAAGTACTAAAAGCCCCCGCCCCACATATGGTTGGCGATGGCTTTAGGGTACACAATTTTTTCCCAAGTGGTTATGAAATCAACATGAGTCCATTTTTCTTAATGGATTATGGGTCAAAGATCGAATTTTCTGCCAGGAAAGAACCACGGGGCGTTGGAGTTCACCCGCACCGGGGTTTCGAAACAGTAACTATTGCCTATCATGGTGCTGTTGCGCATCATGATAGTTCCGGAAACAGCGGGGTAATTTATCCCGGTGATGTACAATGGATGACAGCTGCAAGTGGAGTATTGCACAAAGAATATCATGAAGCGCACTACAGTTTAGCAGGAGGACCTTTTCAAATGGTTCAGCTTTGGATTAATTTACCTGCTAAAGATAAAATGGGTAAACCAAGGTATCAAGCAATTAAACAGGTCGACATGGCTCACTTCGATCTTCCAAAAAACGGAGGGAAAATCGAGATCATTGCTGGTAATTATAATAGTTTAAAAGGCAATGCAAGTACCTTTACACCAATCGAACTGTATAATGCGCGGTTAAATAAAGGCGGTGAAGCGACATTTAGCTTCCCTGAAAATTTTAACACTGGATTTATGGTGATTGAGGGTTTGATCAAAATTAACACAACCGAAACAGCATCTGTGAATGATTTTGTATACTTCAAAAATAAAGGCGAAGAGATTAAAATCGAAGCTTTAGAAAACAGTGTTATTTTGATTTTAAGCGGCGAACCCATAGATGAGCCAATTGTTCAGTATGGTCCGTTTTTAATGAATACTGAAGCCGAGATACATCAAGCCATTGAAGATTATAACCAGGGCAGATTTGGTTATTTAGAAGAGTAAATTGACCATAGTCCTACTGAACTTGTTTCAGCATATTTTATATATAAGACCCCGTCTTAAAATAGCTTAAAAAGCTGGCATTTTTTGTAAAATTTGTCGGCTTTTTTGCCTTTATATTGCAACACGATTCAACAAGAACGGAGATACAGTGCTATGGCCATACTAGATGTAAATGTTGCCAGTCGTTCATTTATAAAAAATTGTAAAAAAGTAATAGGACCCCATCTAAAATCTTTGATGATAAACCCGATAGCAGTGGAGCCGATTTTTCATTGGCTGGAACGAATAGCGGGACTACCATAGCCTATGAAACACTGACATTCATTTCCAAAACCTAAAAATCAATAGAAGGAGCCTACCAGCGGCGAACCTATACTGATGTATAAACCATCCCTATCACAAGAAAGACTTAAGAGATATCTTTATTGCTTGGCGTAACTGCAGCCTATCTCTCCCCTCATAAAAGCAATCTTTTCTGCTAACAATACTAAATAAAATTGCTTTCGCCAACTGATGAATAGATCAATAAAAATATTATCTTCGAGAAGAACTAACGATCTAATCTCGCAACGCTTAATTTGAAATCATTCATCCAATCTTCATATTCGTTAGTGACATTTGATCATAAATCAGAACAGAAAAATGTCCGGAAAACAAATATTTCAAACTGAGACTAAAAGACGCTGGCATGCATTTACCTGGGTAAGCCGTACATTTTTTTTAGTCTTTATTATCGCAATTATCTGCGTGGTGTATACCTTATCTTCAGTACAGGCACCCAATTTGCCATTTATTAATACCAATACACCTTTAACACAAAAACAATTAGAGAAGTTAAAGAAATCGCAACAGTACAAAGATTTCACCATCGAAAAATCGAAACTGCAAAAAATCAAAAAAGATCGTGAGCATCGCATTTTAACGCATCGGGGTAACAACAAGCGTATTAACATGGCTTTTTACGTAAGCTGGGCAGCCTCCAAAGAAAACTCACTATCGGATTTGAAACGCAACATCAGCCATTTAGATATGGTAGCTACAGAATCATTCTTTCTAAATGGTGATTCTATTGTAGATAAAGCAGATACGGCGGCATTGAAGGTAATCCATACTGCTAAAAAATCGGCTATTGCAGTGGTTTCTAATTACAATAAAGACCATTGGGATGGTGCAGCCGTGAGGCGGTTGTTGAACGATCTACCCGCACAACAAAAATTAATCTACGACCTCATCGCAATTACCAAAAAATATGGCTATCGCGGCATCAATATAGATTTCGAGGAACTTAATCTCGAAAACGGTGACAGCTTTAATGCTTTTATGAAAAATCTTTACAGCCAATTTCACGCTGAAAAGCTGATTGTTTCTCAAGATATTTCGCCCGAAAACGACGATTATAAACCAGAAATCCTTCAAAAATATAACGATTACCTCGTCCTGATGGCTTATGATCAGCACACCGAACAAAGTAATGCGGGTGATATTTCACACCAGGAATGGGTAGAAGAAAAACTGGATGATATCTGTAGTAAGGTTGATGCAGACAAAGTAATTCTAGCTCTGGCATGTTACGGTTACGATTGGCCCAAAAATAGCATTGGGAAACCCGTTACTTACGAACAGGCTATGACAATGGCTGTTAATTATAAAAGTAAAATAAACTACGATCCGGCTTCTGCCAATTTAAATTATGCCTATAATGACGGAAGTGGAATTAAACATGAAGTTTACTTTACTGATGCCGCAACCTATTTTAATTTAATCCGCAAAGCTGATGATTGGGATATTGCAGGTGTGGCGCTATGGCGTTTAGGCTCTGAAGACAAACGTTTATGGTCTTTTATTTCCAATGATCTTAGTTTAGATACCTTAAAGAAAAAACCATTCGATTTACGCAAAATTGCTTCCTTAAACATGGGTGGCATCTCCTACCTAGGTGATGGTGAAATTCTGGATCTGATTTCTACCCCCACACCAGGAAGTGTAAAGTTTACCTTAAATAAAGACAATTTCTCCATTGCCGATCAAAAATATACCCGACTACCGGAGCAATATGTAATTAAAAGATTTGGAGAGGCCGATAAAAAAATTGCCTTAACCTTTGATGATGGCCCCGATCCCGTTTATACGCCCCAGGTGTTAAATATTTTGAAACAGGAAAAAGTACCAGGCTGTTTCTTTGTGGTTGGGATTATGGCCGAAAAAAATATGGAACTGTTAAGACAGGAATATAATGATGGTTATGAAATTGGAAACCATACTTTTTTCCATCCTGATATGTCGGCCATCGGACCAAGACGGGTAAAATTCGAACTAAATGCTACACGTAGGTTAATTGAAGCCGTTACTGGCCACAGTACAATTTTATTCCGTGCACCATTTAACGCTGATGCAGAGCCACAGAATATTTCCGAAATTTTACCAGTTGCACAAAGCCGCAAAGAGAATTACATCAATATCGGTGAGTATATCGATCCTGAAGATTGGGAACCGGGTAAAACTGCAGATCAGATTTTTAACGAGGTGGTAAAACAGCAGGACAATGGTAATATCCTTTTGCTTCATGATGCCGGTGGAAACCGTGAAGCTACTGTTGCAGCCTTGCCGCGGATTATTAAATTCTTTAAAGCAAAGGGCTATACATTTACAACGGTTGGCGATTTAATGGGTAAAAAAAGATCGGAACTCATGCCTGCTGTAAAATCTACCGCAAATAGTGGTTTTTCAGGCTCTGGCGATTACTTTTTTATCAATTTCTTTTATTATGGCAACATGATTTTAAACATCATATTTTCTGTTGCTATTGTACTTGCTATCTTAAGGACCATATTTATTGCTTATTTAGCTATCAGACAGCGAAAAAGAGCGAAACGCAATGTGGGTAAATTAATACAGCATCCTTCAGAAAAGGTAAGCATTATCATTCCTGCATACAATGAAGAAATTACTGCAGTTCAAACCATAAATAGTCTTTTAAAAACCACCTATCCTGATTTTGAATTAATTTTTGTAGATGATGGCTCGAAAGATAAAACCTTTGAAATCATTAACGAACACTTTGGCAACCACCCTCAGGTAAAGGTTTTCAGTAAGGCAAACGGTGGCAAAGCTTCGGCCTTAAATTACGGCATATCAAAAGCTACTTCAGATTTTGTGGTATGTATAGATGCCGATACGCAATTAAAAAACGATGCAGTTACCGAGTTAATGCGGTATTTCTATAGTGAGAAAATAGCTGCGGTAGCGGGAACGGTAAAAGTTGGAAATGCCAACAACATCATTACCAAGTGGCAGTCTATCGAATATATTACTGCTCAAAACATGGATAGACGGGCTTTTGACTTATTAAATACAATTACCGTTGTACCAGGGGCAATAGGTGCCTTTAGAAAAAATGTGATCTTAGAAATAGGCGGATTTACCATCGATACTCTTGCCGAAGATTGCGATTTAACCATGCGTATTTTACGGGCAGGTTACAAGGTTAAAAACTGTGACAATGCGATTGCTTATACTGAAGCACCAGAAACGGTGAGCATGTTGCTTAAACAACGTTTCCGCTGGAGCTTTGGCGTAATGCAAAGCTTCTGGAAAAACAGAAAAACACTACTGAACAAGAAATACGGCTATTTTGGAATGGTGGGTATGCCAAATATTTTGATTTACCAGATCATATTACCTTTATTTTCGCCACTTGCCGATCTTTTTATGCTTATTTCCTTAATTAGTGGTCTCTTTTCACTAAGCGCTATTAATAATTTAACCCTAACCGGATTTTCAGGGATTTTAAGTTTGCATAACGGTTTTGGTCAGGTACTTTTCTATTACATTATTTTTATAGTTGTAGATATGATTTTTGCTGCAATCGCTTTCCGCATGGAAAAAGAGAAGTATAGAAATTTACTTTACATCTTCCCACAGCGTTTTTTCTGGAGACAATTAATGTATATTGTGCTGTTCCGTTCGTTCAGGAAAGCTATAAAAGGCGAACTAGAAACCTGGGGTACAATAAAAAGAACAGGAAATGTTAAGGAACAGGTAGCATAGTTACTTCCAGTCCTTAAAAAGAAGTCAAGTTTTAATAGCCAATGTGTTATAAAAACTTGACTTCTTTGGTTATCCACCTCACCCTAAAAAACATAAACATTTAATAACAAGCTATTTAAAAAAACATTATTATTGTTAATGGAAAAATCTAACCAAAACTCATTTTCCTTTAAAAAGGTTTTATTAATTGCGCTTATTGCTGGAACATTAGATGGAACGGCAGCAGTAATATTTTTAGGAAAGATGAATTTTATGAAGGTATTTCAATACATCTCCAGCGCTATTATGGGACCAGAAGCTTTTGCCGGCGGTATTAAAACAGCGCTAATCGGATTAGCTTTTCACTACTTTATTGCCTTTAGCTTTACATTGGTTTTCACAATAGCATCAACAAAAACGCCTGTTCTACGAAAAAATATCATCCTATCGGGAATAATTTATGGCATTGTGGTATGGACCATCATGCCCCTATTAATTGTTCCGCTAACTAAAATACCAGCTGCACCATTTCACTACGAAAGGGCAATTTTAAATGTTGTTATTCTAATTTTCTGTATTGGCTTGCCGATTTCTTACTTAACCTCGAAAAAATTCTAATGTTAATTAAGGTTTTTCTATCAGGCAGACAGCATAGGAAACAACGCCCTCTTCTCTGCCAATAAAGCCCATTTGTTCATTGGTTGTTGCTTTTATCGAAATATCTTCAGTAGAAATTCCAATTGCATCAGCAATATTTTGCTGCATGGCAGGAATATGGGGATTAATTTTTGGCGCTTCTAAACAAAGCATCGCATCGATATTGCCAATTTGCCATCCTTTTTCGGCCAGCAATTTAACTGTTTCTTTCAATAAGATGATGCTACTGATACCTTTCCACCTATCATCTGTATTCTTAAAATGAAAACCAATATCGCGAAGGTTAGCAGCACCTAAAAGTGCGTCGCAGATGGCGTGAAGAAGAACATCGGCATCCGAATGGCCAAAAGCACCTTTATGATGATCTAATGTAACGCCACCAACAACAAAAGGGTGTTGATCTTTTAATTGATGTACATCAAATCCGAAACCTACTCTAATTTTCATGTTTATTTGCTTTAATCTTTTTTATCTTTTGCTTTTATTCTCGCCAAAGTTAAACAATAGACCAAAACGTAAGGTATTTGCAAGTGGACTAGTCTGTGCATTTGCAATTAAATAAGAGAAATCGATGTTAAAAACGTTGTATTTTAACCCAAGTCCTAGCGTAAAATAGCGACTATCGCCTTTCATTGGACTTTGGTAGTTGTAACCAGCTCTAACGGCAAACTGTTGGTTGTACCAGTATTCTAATCCGGTTGAAATTCCAACTTCTTTCAGTTCTTCACTAAAACCACCAGGAGCATCACTAAACGATCCGAAAATTCCTGCAGGAACCGATCGGTTTGGATCTTTTCCGCTTACGATTTTGTTATTCGAATCGTATATAGGCTGTGTTGGTACCAAAAGTTTATTAAAATCGAGGGCGAAGGTTAAAGTACTAAAATCATCCATCGTGATTGTCGACGCTCCCCCTAGTTTAAAATTGGTAGGTAAAAAGAAATTCTCTCCTCCATCAGAATAGCTCATTTTAGTTCCTATGTTGGAAATATTAGCGCCAGCAGAAAGAATAGCCTGTTTACCAAATAATGTAGTAGCTGTCTTGTACAATCCTGAAACATCAACCGCTACAGCATTTCCGCTGTGTACTTGCCCGGAAGATGAAAACTGACCTGAAGCTAAATTCGAATAAATATATCTTAATGAAGTTCCTAATGAAAATTCTTTACCAAAGTTACGTGCAAAAGAAACATCAAAAGCCAATTCACTAGGATTGGAGATCCCTAGGTCCTGTTGATTAATATCTGTTAGCTGAATCGAACCCAAAGAAAAATACCTCAATGATGCTCCAATGGTGTTACGATCATCTAATTTATAAAATCCGCTCAGGTAAGCAAGATTAATATCTGGTACCAAGCTCTTTAACCATGGGCTGTAAGAAATAGAAAAACCATAAGGTTTATCTAAAAAGGCAAGTTTCGAGGCATTTATACTTGAAGAGTTTACATCACCAGGAACAGCTACGCCAGCATCTCCCATAGCTCCGGCGCGGGCATCAGGTGTAATGAGCAGAAACGGAACTGCCGTTATAATATTATTCGACTCGCTACCGTTTGTTTGGGTATTGCCTATGGTTACTTGGGCATTTGTTTTACCAAACACCAAGGCCATTGAGAGTGCAGAAAAAGCAAGTTTACTAATGTACTTGAAATTCATCCTTTTAAGGTACGTAATTTTAGATTTGGGTATTTAGCAATAACTGGAGAATATATTCTGTAACGTAAAACCAAACCTTATATTTTACCAAATTACGAATTCTAAGATTATTTACTAATTAAACCTACGATTTTTACATATCGGTGTGACTGCAAAAAACGCAAACACAAGGATAATAACAACTTAGCGCTATAAATCGAATTCATTTTTCTCCTTATATCATTACGATTATTTTAATTCACCCGATTTGAGCGCTATAATTTAAAACTCAAATATGGATAATTTATTTGCAATCTCTGCAAATCCTTAATCGTTAGGCTAATTTTGCAGTTGATTAAATTATAGGCTTACGGCAACGCTAATAATATAAATTTCAATAAAATACACGCTCAATTTAAACAGATTCAGAATAAAAATATTTTTTGAAATGTCTAAGTTAGGCTAATATTATCCAACACCTAAGCACCACAAACAAATGTTTTATCTTCCTTATTTATAATTATTTAGCATTAAATTTACCTAAAAAACAAACAGACACAATACACTTTAAAATAATACGTTATCACTCAAAAATATAATCGATATTTTATTATCACATTATTTATATATTCATTTAAAATTGTTTAATTTTATCGATTGAATCCCCATAGGGACGATATTCCCAACGTACTATATGAAAAAACTATTACTATATTCTTTTACTTGTTTATCATTAGCCGCCTTGCTTTCGAGTTGTAGCTCAAAAAGTGCGAGTTCTAGCAAAACAGGTATTCCTTACGCAGATAGGAAGAGTAAAAACAACCAATCTGGTGCTTTTGCTGTAGCTACTCAATACAAGAGAGCTCCAGGGCCTGGCTTAATTCCAATTGAAGGTGGGGTTTTGGTAGTGGGTGGTAGTGCCATCGAAGTGCCAGGTGTTGAGCCAAATATCTACAACTACAAAAGACAGGTTACTGTGCCATCTTTTTATATGGATGAAACCGAAGTATCTAATACCGATTGGTTAGAATACTTACATTGGATCAGATATAACTACCCTGAAGATCGTGAGTTTTATTATAATGAACTTCCTGATACTTTAGTATGGCGCCGTGCATTATCTTATAACGAGCCTTATGTAGATAACTATTTAAGGCACCCAGCTTATCGTGATTATCCGGTTGTAGGTGTTTCATGGGAGCAGGCATCTCGTTACTGCGAATGGAGAACTTCAAGAGCTAATGAGTTTATTCTACGTGAAAAAGGAATTTTAACTGATTATAAAACTTTAGCTGGAAATGGAAAAGGCAATACTGCTACAACAGCTGCTGCAACTCCAAAGCCAGATAAACCATTTAATACAGATGCCTATTTAAACGGCCAGTACGATGATAAAGGTAAAAATGCACCGATTGATTACAATACAAAAGCTGGCGCAGCTACCACAACCGCAGGAGGAACTGCTGCAACTACAGGAGGCAAAAACGGTCAGCCAAGAAGAACTGCAACATTAGAGGATGGTGTAATTATGCAACCTTATCGTTTACCAACGGAAGCAGAGTGGGAATATGCTGCTCTAGGCTTAATTGGCAATACGGAATATGAGAACATCAACCAGAACAAAATTTACCCTTGGAATGGTTTAGGTGTTAGTTCGGCCAAAAAGAAAACCAGAGGTATGATTCAGGCCAACTTTAAAAGAGCGCCTGGAGATTATATGGGTGTTGGCGGTTCATTAAATGATAAAGGAGATTTAACGGTTCCGGTTATTCAATATGCGCCGAACGATTTCGGCTTATATAATATGGCAGGAAACGTGAATGAATGGGTTAACGATGTGTACAGAACAGGTACATTCACTGATGCAGATGCGTTTAATCCTTATCGCGGTAACTACTTCACCAATAAAAAACTAGAAGATTCTCAAAGCGGGAAAATTGCATTAGATAAATATGGTAATCCTATTAAGGAAAATGCATATGCCGGAAGAAAACAAACCTGGGCAGAAAAACAGGCACAGGCGAAACGTTCCGATTCGATTTCAAAATCAACTGATCCACAATCTCCGGTAGCATCAACCAGCTATCAGGCCGATCAAAGGGGTTATCGTGACAGACAAAATACTTTGCTTAACGAAGAAGGTGTAACACTGGTAAACGATAAATCCAGAGTTTATAAAGGTGGCTCTTGGAACGATATGGCTTACTGGTTAAACCCAGCAACACGCCGTTTTATGCAGCAAGATGAATCATCAGCAGAAGTCGGTTTCCGTTGTGCCATGACGATGCTTGGGGCTCCAGAAATTAGTACTGTAGGTAAAAGAAATTTCAAAAATCCTCCTCAAAAACCTTATAGGGTAAGCAGAGGTAAATAAAAAGGAAAGTCCCGACATTAAATCGGGACTTTTTTATGCTTTATAATTTTATTTTTTTGTGCGTGGTGGCTTCTTAGTGAATATTTTATCATTATTTAGTTAAGGGAATTAAGATTAGTCATAGACATAATCTAAACCTAGTGGCTTATTAGGTATTTAGGCGGCAAAGGAATACAATATAAGCATATTAGCTCACCATTAAGAAGTTAAGGGCATTAAAACTTTCTATGGAAAACAACCTTAATACCTTAATGGTAAAAAGACAAAAGGGTTATTTAAATTGAATCAAAATCTGGTTTTTCTCTACCTTATCGCCTTGTTTAATCAATATCTTCTTGATTGTACCATCAGTTGATGATTTTAAGATATTTTCCATTTTCATCGCTTCGAGCACAAGCAGGTTATCGCCTTTCTTTATTTCGGCGTTTTCTTCAACCAATACCTTTAATACTAAACCAGGCATTGGTGCTTTAATCTCAGAAACTTTATTAGCGGTTAAATTATCGAGCCCCAATTGTTTTAACAAAACGTCGAACTGATCTTCGATGTTAATCTGATAAATATTGCCATTTACCTTTACTTTACAGTTTTTTTCAGCCTTATTTATTTCAACAAGTTCTGTGTTAAAAGACCTGTTTTGGTATAGAACATGCGTATTGCGATGTCCGAGCGTACTTAGATCGAGCTGAACCTGTTCTCCATTTACTAAAAAAGCTGAATCCTTATTCTCAATTTCGAATAAAAACTGATCGTTTACTTTTACTTTATACATGGCTTATTGAGTTAAGGCATATTGAACCAGATTAGCGCCCATTTTAAGCGCTTTTGTCCGTGTTTCTTGCGTATCTTCAGGATAAGTACCAAAATCTTCCCAACCGTTACCTAAATCACATTCGTAGGTGTAATAACACACAATTCTTCCCTTGTAAATCAAGGCAAATCCCTGGGGTCTTTTATTATCATGCTCATGGATTTTAGGTAAACCTCCCGGGAACTTAAATTTTTGGTTATATAATGCATGGTTAGCCGGCAATTCAACAAAACTAAGTTCTGGAAATACCTTTTTCATCTGCGGGCGGATAAATTTATCCAATCCATAATTATCGTCTATATGAAGAAAGCCACCACCCGTAAGGTACTGCCTCAAATTTTTAATTTCCTGATCGTTAAAAACTACGTTTCCGTGGCCAGTCATATAAACAAATGGATAGTTAAAAATTTCCTTTGAGCCTACTTCTACGATGCTTTCTTCAGCATAAAAATTAGTCTTCAGATTGGCATTGCAATATGCAATTAAATTGGGTAAAGCTGTTCTGTCTGCATACCAATCGCCACCACCGTTATACTTTAATTTAGCCATACGGTAGGTTGGAGGAATAAAAGCGCAAAGCATAAAACTTAAAGCTAAAAGGCCAAAGCTTAAAGCCAATGTCGGAAATTTGGGAAACTGAAAACTGAAAACTGAAAACTTCAAACTGATTATCGGTTAAGGTAATTGATTTCAAAACAAACAGATAAAGCAGCCGTTTCTGTGCGCAATCTATTATCACCTAAAGTTAATGCTTTAAAGCCTTTGTTCAAAGCTAAATTAACTTCATCAGGTGTGAAATCTCCTTCAGGACCAATAAGAACTAAATATTTTTGATGTGGAGCCACAAGTTTAGATATATATTGTTTTTCTCCGTTATCAATGCAATGCGCAATTAGTTTATCGCCATCAAACGATTCTTTCAAAAAAGCATCAAAAGAAATAGCATCGTTTAATTTGGGATGATAAGCTTTAATTGATTGTTTTACGGCAGAAGTAATCACTTTATTCAGGCGATCTTCTTTAACTACTCTTCGCTCCGATCTATCGGTAATGATTGGTGTAATTTCATCAATACCCAACTCTGTAGCTTTCTCTAAAAACCATTCGATACGGTCGATATTTTTAGTTGGTGCAACAGCAATGTGCAAGTAATGATTTCTTTTATGAAACTCAGTTTCTACTTTTAAAATAGATAAAGAAACCTTTTTTGGATTATCGGTAGTAATTTCAGCAGTGTAAAAGCCCCCTTTTCCATCAACTAAGTTAACAATTGAGCCAACGGTAAGGCGAAGCACCCTAACACAGTGTTTACTCTCTTCTTCGTTAAGTGTGTAGGTATTTTGGGTTATATCTGGTGTATAAAAAATATGCATAGTTGAAATTAATGATTATCAACCATATCTGCTTTATTGATCACCAATTCTAACTTGATTGTTTCGATATTCTGTTCCGTCTTTTTAAGGATTGTAAACAGGTAGCCGTAAGATTCCGTACTTTCGCCTACTTCAGGAATGCGTTCAAAAACGTGAGAAACCAATCCACCAATGGTATCGAAATCTTCATCCTCTGGTAAATCGTGAGGCAAATGCTCATTTACGTCATATACTGTAGCAAATGCATTTACAATAAATTCATTATCTGAAACTTTTTCTACCAGCGGTTTTTCTTCATCGTATTCATCCTGGATTTCTCCAACAAGCTCTTCAACAATATCTTCTAAGGTAACCATGCCCGCTGTACCGCCAAACTCGTCTAAAACGATAGCAATCTGTATGCGGTTACTTTGCAACTCGCTCATCAGATCGTTAATTTTCTTGGTTTCTGTAACGAAATATGGTTTTCTGATGATGTCGTTTAATGTCCAGTGCTGGTTACCTGCTGCAACTAATGGTAGAATATCTTTTGCATGGATAATCCCTACAATTTTATCCATAATATCATCGTAAACCGGCAAGCGGGAATATCCTTCTTTAATAATCGTATCAATCACTTCTTCTTTCGGAGAAGTTAACTCAATGCCAGAAATCTTGGTTCGGGGTACCATGATATTCTTAACCACACGCTCATTAAAATCGAATACATTTTTAATCAGCTCATGTTCATTATTATCTAACGCACCACTTTCTTTACCCTGATCCAATAAATATTGAAGTTCTTCGGTGCTGTGCAGCGATTCGTGCCCACTGGAGGTGTCGATTCCGAATGGCTTAAGGATAATGGCGGCAAGACTATTTAGCGTCCAAATGAAGGGCTTAAACACCACATAAAACAATTGAAGTGGTACAGAAACGAAAAGCGTTGTAGCTACAGGCCTTTGGATAGCAAAAGATTTTGGTGCTAATTCGCCAAATACAATATGCATAATTGTAATGAGCGAAAAGGCAACGATTGTAGAAGCAGTGTGGATAGAAGCATCGCTTAAACCCCACTCCAAACTATCGAAAAGATTTTTGAAAATGGTATGCATAACGCCTTCACCTACCCAACCTAGGCCAAGTGATGCTAGCGTTATGCCTAGCTGTGTGGCGGCCAAATACCCGTCAAGATTATGAATAATCCCTTTGGCCATTTTGCCTACACGACTGCCTGTTTTTGCTTTAATTTCAATTTGTGATGCGCGAACTTTTACAATAGCAAACTCTGCTGCAACAAAAAATCCGTTAAGTAACACCAAAAATAATGCAAAGAATAATCGCCAACCTACAGAAGTGGTATCGGGTTCCTGTATAGCAACCAAAACTACGTTTGTGGGCAGTATTGCACTTAGCTCTAAATTTAAAAACAAACAGACCGTGGGTAAATCCATTAAGCTAATTCTCTAAATGTTGTATTATAAAGTTCTATGCTTTCTTTAATTACTTTATGCGCATAACGAACACCAAGTAAATGTTCGATCGTTACATTTTTATCCTCTAATGCTTTATAATCCTGAAAGAAACGAACAATCTCTTTCATTTGGTGTGGAGGCAACTCATCTAAATCGTTGATATAGTTTACCGACATATCGTGAGCAGCTACAGCAATGATTTTATCATCCTGTTCGCCATTATCAACCATATGCATTACACCAACCACTTTAGCTTCAATCAATGTCATTGGATAAACATCTACTGAACAAAGTACTAAAATATCTAACGGATCTTTATCATCGCAATAAGTTTGCGGGATAAAACCATAGTTTGCAGGATACATTACTGATGAAAAAAGAACCCTGTCTAACTTAATTAAGCCAGATTCTTTATCTATTTCGTATTTTGCTTTTGAACCTTTTGGAATTTCAATAATTGCGTTTACAATTTCTGGAACATTGTGCCCAGGAGATACGCTATGCCACGCGTGATGATCGTCTTTTGCCATTTTTAATTTAAATCTGTTTTATCCTCTTCAGGACCACTCACTACTTTACTTTTTACAAAGGTAATTAATAATGGTATAGTTGTAATAAGGATAAAGCCAATAATAATATATAATAAATAATCGTTTATTTCTTTTTCAAATCTTCTGCCCAAAAAATAGCCGAGCAAAGTTAAGGAACAGATCCAAAGTACCCCACCCACGGTATTATATAAAGCAAATTTTTTAAAGTCTAGTTTTACAACCCCTGCAAAAATCGGTGCGAAAGTTCTAACAATGGGTACAAATCTGCCCATTATTAATGCAAAGGCACCTTGTTTATGATAATAGTCTTCCGCGGCTTTTAAATATTTCTTCTTAAAAAAGAAACTGTCTTTTCTGGTATACAATACTGGGCCGGTTTTACGCCCGAACCAATAGCCGGTAAAATTTCCAGAAATGGCTGCTATACATAAACCAGCCAAGAGTACCGCAATGTTCACATCAAGCTTGCCTGTTGCAACAAACATTCCTGCTAAAAACAACAAATAATCACCGGGAAGAAAAAAACCAAAAAACAGGCCTGTTTCTGCATAGATAACGAATACAACCAGATAGAAACCGCCTTCCCTCAATAATTTCTCGGGATCAAGTAGCTGATGCAGGTTATTCCAAAAATCGTGCATATTCAATTATTCGTAAAACTACAAATAATTATTAAACAACAGCATACCTATATCAGGTTTAAAATAATTGCAGGATAAATACCTAAAACTAATGTAATTGCAACAGAAACCAACAGAACGACTTTGTACTGCGCAGGCGTTGAAAGCGCTGTTTCTGCGCCATCTTTAAACCACATGGCTACAATTACCCTAAAGTAATAATAGAAGCCAACCAGTGCATTTAAAACCGCAAATGCAACAAGTAAGGTTTTATATTCGGTCATTACATTCAGGAACATTAAATATTTCCCGATAAAGCCAGCTGTAAGCGGAATACCAGCTAGCGAAAGCATTGCTACTGTTAAGCATAATGCTACTAACGGATTCCGTTTAGCCAAACCATTGAAACTTTCGAAGCTATCGCTGCCCGTTTTTTGTTTCACCAATATTAATACCGCAAAAGCGATGATTGATGCGAAGGTATAAGCTGCTGCATAAACCAATACGTTGTTTCCAGAATTTTTGGTCAGTACAATTAGTGAAAACAACAGGTAACCTGCATGTGAAATACTTGAGTATGCCAACATGCGTTTGAAGTTCTTCTGGAAGAGTGCAGTTACGTTTCCGATAAATAGGGTTAAACAAACAATCACCATAAGTGGTGCGACCCAAAAATCGTGAAGTGGTGCAAATGCGCCAGCAAATAATCGTAAAAACGCAGCAAAACCAGCAGTTTTAACCACAGTACTCATAAAAGTGGTGATTAAAGATGGAGCACCTTCATATACATCCGGTGTCCAGAAGTGAAATGGAGCAGCACCAACCTTAAAGCTTAAACCAATCATCATTAGAATAACGCCAGGATAAAATATCGGAGAAACTGCCTGACTATTTACTAAATAAGCCTGGATTCTATCTAAATCGAATGATCCTGTAGCACCATAAATTAAGGTGATACCAAATAATAGGAAGCCTGTTGAGAAAGCACCCATTAAGAAGTACTTTAAAGAAGCTTCGTTAGAGGCAAAATCTTTTTTACGGATACCCGCCAAAATGTATAAACTCACCGACATGATTTCTAAGCCTACAAATAACATGGCCATATTTTTATACGATACCATCATAATCATGCCCGCTAATGCGAAAAGAATTAAGGTATAATATTCAGCTATGTTATCGCTTTTAGCGTGGAAATAGTTCTGTGTTAATAAAAAGATAAAAAGTGTACCCACAATACAGATACCTGAAAATGCCAGGGCGAAATTATCTGTCTCCATCATTCCAAAATGAACAGCATTGCCGTTCCATGCACAAAAAGTAAATCCTAGTGCAGTAAGTAAGCCAACAACGGTAAGTGGTAATAATGCTTTATTTGCCTTAAACAAACCTGCATAAAGCACTATAAAAGCTGTTATACTAATGGTTATAATAATATTCATTGCTTAATTTACTGTGTTTAATTTTTGATTTACCTGTTCTAATAAATGTTGTACAGATGCCTCTGTTAAGTGCAGAACCGGTTTTGGATAAACACCCAAAACAATGATTAATGCACATATGGTATAAAGAACCAATTTTTCAGTTCCTTTAATATCGGTGAAAGTGATGGTTAAGCTTTTGGTTTCGCCCAGCATTACGTTCTGGTACATGCGTAACATATAAACTGCGCCGAAAATAATGGTTAACCCTGCAATAGCGGCAGCCCAAATGCCGTAATTATAAACGCCCATTAGCAACAAAAATTCGCCAATAAACCCGTTCGTTCCTGGTAAAGCTACAGTGCCTAAAACAATAATCAGAAAAGTAAGTGCCAACTGTGGTGCTACTTTTGCAATCCCGCCTAACTCTTCAATCTTATTAGTTTTAACTCTTGAGAAGATGATATCTAAAACAAAGAATAAACCTACCACATTAATACCATGGCTTAACATCTGTACCATTGCACCTTGCATGCCTTGCTGGTTAAAAGCAAAGATACCTGCTGATATTAGTCCAACGTGAGCGATAGACGAATAGGCAACTAAGCGCTTAGCATCCTTTTGTGTAAAAGCAATGAGCGAAGCATAAACAATACCGATGATTGATAAAATAATAACAACCTGGCCCCAATCGTGAACACCAGCCGGAACAATTGGCAACAACCACCTAATTACACCATAAATACCCATTTTTAACATGATACCCGATAGTAACATGGTTCCTTGTGCAGGCGCCGCAGTATAAGTATCAGGCTGCCAGGTATGGAAAGGAAAAATTGGCATCTTAATGGCAAAGGCAATAAAGAAAGCCCAGAAAATCCATCCCTGCTGTGCACTATCTAAGTTTAAGGCATAAAAAGCCTGAATATCAAAATTGTGTGCTGGATTCTGAAGATATAGGTAAATAATACCCATCAACATAAATAATGAACCTGCAATAGTATACACGAAAAACTTCATGTTGATACGGATGCGGTCTTTTCCTCCCCAGATGGCGCAGATAAAGTAGATTGGAATTAATGCTGCCTCCCACCCGATATAGAACAAGAAGGCATCTAATGCAGTAAATACCAATAACAGGCCACACTGCATAAACAAAATCAAGGCGTAAAATGCAGCCGGATTTTTATACTCGTGGTTGTAGCTCGATAAAATAATAATTGGCACCAATAAATTAGTTAGCAATAACACTAGCATGCTAATACCATCAATACCTGCGTGGAAATTGACACCTAAATCTGCAATCCATGGCAAATTAACCTCAAACTGGGTACTTGCATTTGGAATGAAATTACAGGCGATAACCAAAGCCAAACCTAAAGAGACAACCGAAAATATGGTCGAAACTATTTTAGCCGACTTACCCGCAAATGCAGTAACAATTGCACCTACAAGCGGAAGAAATATAAGTAGTAAAAGTTGTTCCATTATTTAATTTTGAACCCTTTTTATATGTATAAAAATGTATATAATAACAATGCGACGATACCGAATACCATCATAAATATATAGAAACCTACGTTTCCACTCTGTAACAAGCGGATACCTTTACTGGCTTCGTTTGTGCTCCATCCTAATCCGTTTACAATTCCATCGATAAATTTGTTATCAATAATTCTATAAAAGAATTTCGAAAGTGCATCTAATGGCTTAGTGATCAGGAAATCATAAATCTCATCCAAATAGAATTTATTGTACGATAATTTTGCCAGTGCAGAACGTGGTGCTTCATCAGCAACAGGAACGCGTGCTCCTTTTACATATCTGCTATAGGCATAACCTAAAGCAATGATGGCTGCAAGTACCGATGTACACATTAAAGCAAGTTCAGTTGAATGGCTTAAATCTAATTCATGTTGTGCAACTTTTGCACCTGATAACCAATGTGCCAACCATTCGTTTCCACCAAAAATATGAGGCCAGTTGATTACTCCACCAAGTGCAGCGAAGATTGCTAAAATGATTAGCGGTAAAGTCATTGCTTTTGGCGATTCATGTACGTGGCTTTCTTCATGATGTGTTCCACGATATTTTCCTGAGAAAGTCAAGAACATCATTCTGAACATATAGAATGCGGTTAAGAATGCGGTTAAAACCCCAATTCCCCAAAGTATTGGACTAGCCTGGAATGCATGCGCTAAAATTTCGTCTTTCGAGAAGAAACCCGAAAATGGTGGCAAACCCGCAATAGCAATGGTACCGATCATCATGGTTAAAAACGTAACCGGAAGTTTTTTTCTCAATCCGCCCATATGGCGCATATCTTGCTCATGATGCATGGCATGGATTACTGAGCCTGCACCTAAGAACAGTAATGCTTTGAAGAATGCGTGGGTTAATACGTGGAAGAATGAACCTGTATAAGCACCAACGCCTAAACCTAAAAACATATACCCCAGTTGCGATACTGTTGAATAAGCCAATACTTTTTTAATGTCAGTCTGGGTTAAAGCAATAATTGCAGCAACTAAAGCTGTAGCCGCTCCAACAATGGCAATGATGTGCTGGGTAAGCGGAGCAAGATCGAACAATACGCTAGAACGTGCAATCATATAAATACCAGCCGTTACCATCGTTGCCGCGTGGATCAAAGCCGAAACTGGCGTTGGTCCGGCCATTGCATCTGGCAACCAGGTAAACAAAGGTAATTGAGCCGATTTACCACAGGCACCGATAAACAATAAAATAGTAATTAAAACCAGCGTATCATTGCCTGGCAACATATTAGCTGCTTGAGGGAAAACTTTAGCAAATTCTACACTACCAAAAGTGGTAAAGATTAAGAATACACCTAACAAAAAGCCTAAATCGCCAATGCGGTTCATTACAAAAGCTTTTTTAGCTGCCGATGCATAAGAACTGTTGGTGTACCAGAAACCAATTAAGAGGTACGAGCATAAACCTACGCCTTCCCAACCGATAAACATGACAATATAGTTCGATCCCAGCACCAATAAAAGCATGAAGAATACAAACAGGTTGAGATAAGCGAAAAACTTACCGAATCCTGCATCATCGTGCATGTAGCTGGTAGAATATAGGTGGATCAGGAAACCAATTCCGGTGATGATCAAAAGCATGATCGAGCTTAAAGGATCAACCAGGAAAGATAGTGGAATGTGTAATGCGCCCGCGCTGATCCAATCGAATAAAAATACTTCGTGAGATTTTTGTGTGTCGCCTTGTAAACTAAAGAAAATAACTACGCTGATAATAAAGGAGGCGAAAATTACCCCGCTCCCAATGATACCAACAAGTCCTTTAGATAAAGAGTTTCTGCCTAGCCCATTAATTACAAACCCTAAAAAAGGAAGTAACGGAACCAACCAAATCAATTGTTCTATTGTCATTCTTATTATATATTTACCACTTAAGGCGATTTAAAACATTAATATCTATCGATTTCGTATTTCTGTAAACCATTACAATAATGGCTAAGCCTACTGCAACCTCCGCAGCTGCTAATGCCATAATAAAAAATACGAAAACCTGTCCAGATGGGTCATTGCTATGTACCGAGAATGCGGTTAAAAGTAAGTTAACGGCATTAAGCATCAGCTCAACCGACATAAAAATTACGATGGCATTTCTACGGGTAAGTACACCAATTACGCCAATAGAAAAAATAATGGCACTTAAGTAGATGTAGTGGTTTAGCGGAACGCCCTGAAGTTGTGATGTTAAATTTTCCATTATGCTTCTACCTCATCTCTTTTAGATAATAAAACGGCTCCAACCATGGCTGCCAATAGTAATAGGGATGATAATTCAAATGGCAATAAGAACGGGCCAAAAAGCTCCTTGCCTAGATTTTCTACCAATCCTAAACCTGGGTTTTTCAAAATCAATGGGCTTGTTATGCTTGCTGATTTTAAAGAACCGATTAAAGTTACAACCAAACAACCGCCAGCAATAACACCTACAATTTTAATCAAAGGTGATTTGCTCGGCTCGGTTTCCTTATTCAGGTTAAGCAGCATCAGTACAAAAAGGAATAATACCATTATGGCCCCCATGTAAACGATAAAGTTTACCACCGCTAAAAACTGTGCATTTAACAGCACATAGTGAATAGTGAAGGTAAAAAAGGTAAGAATTAAGTACAATACACTGTGGATCGGATTTTTTGCGAAAATTACCAGCAGCGAAAAGATGATACTTAATGTGGCTACGAAATAGAATACTTGTGTACTCATTAATTTGTTTTTTGTTTATGTTCCATGGCTTGCGTCTACACAAACCAGTATTTATATTTCGTTCTGTTTTACGGAACGGGGCTTAAAGCCATTTTAGTTGTTTAGTCCTTCGCCAGGCTCAGGATGACAACAATTATTTTTTCATCTCTAACGGAGCCTCTACCAGTTTATCTTTTCCGTAAATGAAATCTTTACGTAAATAATCGGCAGGTACAATTGGTCCGTCTAAGTAAATTGCTTCTTTAGGGCAAGCTTCTTCACATAACCCACAGAAAATGCAACGCAACATGTTAATTTCATAAGTTGCCGCATATTTCTCTTCACGGTATAAATGTTTTTCTTCTGGCTTACGTTCTGCAGCAATCATGGTAATGGCTTCAGCAGGACAAGATAAAGCACATAAACCGCAGGCCGTGCAACGTTCTCTACCATTCTCATCACGTTTTAACGAGTGCATCCCCCTAAAGTTGGTAGAGAATTCGCGTTCTACTTCAGGATATCTTACAGTAGCCTCTTTCTTAAACAAGTGACTGATGGTGATGCCCATCCCCTTGGCAATTGCAGGCAGGTACATCCTTTCCATAAAGCTCAATGGCTTTTGTTCCAGTACTTTTTTCTTATTACTTAATGATTCCATAATTAAAACTTCTCAATAATCGCAATCACAACTCCAGTTATTATAATGTTGGCAATAGCTAAAGGAATTAAACCTTTCCAACCTAAATTCATCAATTGATCGTAACGGAAACGCGGGATGGTCCAGCGTACCCACATGAAGAAGAAGATGAATCCGCATATTTTCCCAAAGAAAATTATCACACCGATAATAGATGCCCAGTTCTGGCCCCAATGGGTAGCTGCCAGATCCATAAATGGATAATTGAAGCCCCCGAAATATAATGTAGCCATTACTGCAGACGATACAAACATGTTGATATACTCGGCAAAAAGGTAAAACCCTAATTTCATTGAAGAATATTCGGTATGGTAACCACCAATCAACTCCGTTTCACACTCTGGTAAATCGAAAGGTGCACGATTGGTTTCAGCAAAAGAACATACCATGAAAATGATAAATCCTAGTGGTTGTTTAAAGAAATACCATGTAAACCAGCCATTTTCCCAAAACCCATGTTGTTTACTTACAATTTCCTTTAAACTCAAAGAGTTGGTTACTAGTAACAAAGCAATGATTGATAAGCCCATTGCAATTTCATAGCTGATATTTTGTGATGCGGCGCGGATTGCACTTAACAATGAATATTTATTGTTAGATGCCCAGCCTCCAATCATTACACCATAAACACCAAGAGAAACAACACCAAAAATATATAAAACACCTACATTGATATCTGTAACTTGTAATGGAATAGTTTTTCCGCCAATTTCTATCGGATTGCCCCAAGGAATAACTGCGGTGCCAATGCAGGCACAAAGTAATGCTAAACCAGGTCCCACAATAAATAACCACCTGTTTGAGGTTGTAGGAATAATTTCTTCCTTCATAAACATTTTAACCCCATCGGCGAGTGGCTGTAAAATTCCAAAGGGGCCAGCTCTATCCGGGCCTAAACGATCTTGCAAAAATGCAGCAACCTTACGTTCGGCATAAGTAGAATACATGGCGATTACCAAACTGATACCGAAAATTACCGCTACCAGAATAAATTTTTCTATAATAAAACCTGTATCCATTAGTATTTTACTGTTTTATGTAACTCAATTTCATTTGCAGCTTGTAATGCCTCATTTGGCTGAATTACATGCAAAGGTTTTAATGTTTCGTAGTGGTTAGATGCAATTACCGAGGTATCATCAATGTGTGTTGGATGTTCAATCACCCAATCAGCAGTTGCTTTTTTATCAAAGCGGCAAGTATTGCAAATAAATTCTTCTACCTCTCCAAACTGATCTTTACGGGCAGTAACACGTAAAACATCTGCTCCTTTATACCAAAGTGTTACTTTACCGTTGCATTTTTCGTGATCGCAATCGCGGTGTGCATCAACAGGCTTGGTAAACCAAACACGGTTTTTAAAACGGAAAGTTTTATCGGTTAAAGCGCCAACAGGGCAAACATCGATTACATTTCCTGAGAAATCGTTATCAACAGCCTGTTGGATATAAGTAGAAATTTCGGAGTGATCGCCACGGTTTAAGATACCGTGAACACGTTTATTGGTAATCTGATCAGCAGTAAAAACACAACGGTAGCACAAAATGCAACGGTTCATGTGCAACTGGATCTTATCGCCAATATCAATACG
Source organism: Pedobacter sp. AK013 (assembly GCF_014205835.1). Lineage (GTDB taxonomy): Bacteria > Bacteroidota > Bacteroidia > Sphingobacteriales > Sphingobacteriaceae > Pedobacter. The sequence continues at coordinate 95,581 of NZ_JACHCQ010000014.1, forward strand.
CTCGAAAGTACGGCGCTCAAACTCATAACGTGTTTTTTGCAAACCATGCTCATAACCCAAATTCTGCAAATCGCACTCTCCTGCCTGATCGCAAACAGGGCAATCTAAAGGGTGATTGATCAATAAGATCTCTACAACACCTGCACGTGCTTCCAAAACTTCTGGTGAAGTAATGTTAAGCACCTCCATCCCATCCATTACGGTGGTACGACAAGAAGCCACCAACTTAGGCATTGGGCGAGGATCTTTCTCCGAACCTTTAGTCACTTTTACAATACAGGTACGGCATTTACCGCCACTGCCTTGTAATTTAGAATAATAGCACATTGCCGGCGGAACAATATCACCTCCGATCTGCCTTGCAGCATTCAGAATGGTTGTTCCGTTATCAACCTCTACTGTTATCCCATCTATCGTAACCTTAACTTTTTCACTCATGGTTAATGATATTCTTTTATTTTTTATACTTCTACCATCGTTGTGAGGCACAAAGCAATCTTTTTTTATAATTTATTATTTCTCTTTCGAGATTTTATAACCAATTTCTTTTCTTGGTTTTTCTTTTTGTTCCAGTAATTCATCAAAATACCTGAAGATCACTTCAATATTTTTATCCTGATTGTCTACTTTCTTTTTAATCTTTTCTATTTCTAATCTTATTTCTGTATTACTTAAAACTATTGTTCTAAGTTGTACAAACACATCAATAATTTTAATACTTACTTCTACCGCCTGCTTACTTTTTAAAACATTTGATAATTGCAAAATACCATGTTCGCTAAATGCGAACGGAAGGTATTTTGAATGTTGTCCGTGTCTTAAGGCCGCAAATTGCGACCTTAAGATTTCATTTTCTTCTTTTGTTAATTCGAACATAAAATGTTCAGGGAACCTTTCTATGTTTCTCCGAACCTGTTCTTTTAATCGCTTAGTTTCAACACCAAAGAGTTCTGCTAAATCAGAATCTAACATCACCTTAACTCCTCTAAAAAGATAAATTTTGTTTACAATTACCTCATTAGGAATTATTGATGTCTCTTGTTTCGGCATTTACAAGTTTATTTTCTAAGATCACAAATTGTGATCTTAGGTTTTAAATTAAATATTCAACCGGTCGCAAAATGCGATCACAGGAATTTATTTCTCTTCTGTTACCGGAGCTTTTTCAATCGGTGTTGCATAATTGGCAATACCATAGTTCTGGCTCTGGCTTTTCACCGGCTCTTTAATGTGCCATTCAAATTCATCCCTGAAGTGACGGATTGCGCTGGCAACTGGCCAAGCTGCTGCATCACCTAACGGACAAATGGTATTTCCTTCAATTTTACGCTGAACATCCCATAGCAAATCTACATCATCCATGGTACCATGTCCGTGCTCAATTTTATGCAGGATTTTTTCCATCCAACCAGTACCTTCACGGCATGGTGAACATTGCCCGCAACTTTCGTGATGATAGAAACGTGAAAAATTCCAGGTATTACGTACGATACACTGATCTTCATCAAAAGCAATAAAACCACCCGAACCCAACATGGTTCCGGTAGCAAAACCACCTTCCGATAACGATTCGTAACTCATTAAACGAGGCTCACCATTAGCATATTTCAAGGTTAAATTAGCAGGTAAAATAGGCACAGATGATCCACCTGCCACCGTTGCTTTTAAACGTTTACCATTGGCAATACCGCCACAGTATTCATCCGAATAGATAAATTCTTCTACAGGTAAACCCAATTCTATTTCGTAAACACCTGGTTTAACTAAGTTTCCTGATGCTGATATTAATTTTGTACCCGTACTTCTACCGATACCAATTTTTGCATATTCATCGCCACCATCGTTGATAATCGGCACGACTGCAGCAATAGATTCAACATTGTTCACAACTGTAGGGCAGCCATATAAACCTGCAATTGCCGGAAATGGTGGTTTAATACGTGGGTTACCTCTTTTGCCTTCAAGCGATTCTAACAAAGCAGTTTCTTCGCCACAAATGTAAGCACCGCCACCTGGCTGAACATATAATTCTAAATCGTAACCCGTTCCTAAAATGTTTTTACCCAACCATCCGGCGGCTTTAGCTTCAGCAATGGCTTTTTCTAAAATGCGGATCTGTGGCATCATCTCGCCTCGTACATAGATGTAAGAAACCTTGGCACCTAAGGCGAAACTTGATACAATCATTCCCTCAATTAATGCATGGGGAATATAAGTCATCAAATAACGGTCTTTAAAAGTTCCCGGCTCTGATTCATCAGCATTACACACCAAATAACGCGCAACACCTTCTGGCTTAGCCAAAAAGCTCCATTTCATCCCGGTTGGGAACCCCGCACCTCCGCGACCACGTAAACCCGATTTCTTAACTTCTTCAACAATCTCTTCAGGTGTTAAAGTTTTAAGGGCTTTTTCCACAGCACGGTACCCGCCTTTTTGGCGATAGACTTCAAGTGTATTGATGCCTGGTACGTTTATATGCTCAAGTAACAGTTTTCGAGACATTTTAATTAGTCTATAGTCTGTAGTCCATAGTCCATAGTCCTGAATCAAGCGACTCATGACTTAAGACTCTCGACTTTAGGACTTATTTTTCAAATCTTCAATCAGTTTATCTACACTATCGGTAGTTAAGTTTTCGTAGAAAGTATATTCCGGGCTAATTTGTAGCACAGGCCCGAAACCACAGGCAGCTAAGCATTCAACTCCTCTAAAGCTAAATAAACCATCGGCTGTAACTTCACCTTCTTTAACACCTAACCTGTTTTCCAGGTGGCTTAATATTTTTTCGGCACCAACCAGGCAACAAGGACCCGTACGGCAAACCTCCAAAGCATACTTACCCTGTGGTTTTAAAAAGTACATGGTATAAAATGTGGCCACTTCATAAACTTCAATGGGCTGAATATTTAAATATTCGGCAACTTTATCCATTGCTGGCGTACTCACCCAAAGGTATTCGGCCTGTACCAAGTGCAATAATGGCAGCAAAGCTGATTTGTGTTTACCTTCAGGATAACGGCTTTTAACTTCATCAAATTTGGCCAGCAATTCTGATGAAAACACTACAGGTGTTTGTTCTTCTACTTTAAGCATCTAATTCTCCTGCAATAATATTCATACTACTCATGTTGATAATAGCATCAGACAATAACATGCCTTCGCTCATTGGTGCAAACATCTGGTAGTTTATAAAACTTGGTCTGCGGAAGTGTAAACGGTATGGTGTTCGGCCCCCATCATTAATCAGATAGAATCCTAATTCACCATTTCCACCTTCAACAGCGTGATAAACTTCTGCTTTTGGTGCATCAATCTCACCCATCACAATTTTAAAGTGATAGATTAATGCTTCCATATTATTATAAACTTCTTGTTTTGGAGGAAGGTAAAATTCAGGAACATCGGCATGAAAAATACCTTTTGGCTCTGTTTTTAACTTCACGATTGCCTGTTCGATAATGCGTACACTTTGCCACATTTCTTCGTTACGCACTAAATACCTGTCATAAATATCTCCGCTAGTACCAACGGGTACTTCAAAATCGAAATCCTGATATGAAGAATACGGATCGCTTACACGAACATCATAATCTACACCGGTAGCCCGTAAAAGCGGGCCTGTCCAACTGTATTCTAAAGCGGTTTCTTGAGTTACCTCTGCAACACCAGCCGTTCTATCAATAAAAATACGGTTACGCGTTAACAGGTTTTCAAATTCTTTTAACGCTTTAGGGAATTCTTTTAAAAACTTATCGATTTTAGCAAAGGCGATATCATTGAAATCTCTTTCAAAACCACCAATACGACCAATATTTGTAGTTAAACGTGCGCCACAAACTTCTTCGAAAATTTCGTAAATATGTTCACGGAATTGAAATAGATAAAGGAAGGTAGTTGTAGCTCCTGTATCCTGACCAATAATCGTGTTACAGATAATATGATCGGCAATACGCGAAAGCTCCATAATAATTACCCGAAGATAATCTACACGTTTCGGAATTTGAATATTCAACAACTTCTCAACCGTCATATGCCAGCCCATATTATTAATAGGCGAAGAGCAGTAGTTTAAACGATCGGTAAGTGGCGTAATTTGATAGAAAGGGCGATGTTCGGCAATCTTTTCGAAAGCACGGTGAATGTACCCAATAGTAGAAACGCCGCTAACAATACGTTCGCCATCTAATTGCAGAACATTTTGAAAAACGCCGTGGGTTGCAGGGTGTGTTGGCCCTAAGTTTAGGGTTACCAGCTCACTTTGCGGGTCGTTATCTGTAAATACCGGATGGTTATGATTCATAGTTTACCTTCCAAAAAATTCGTCTTTTTTATCTACTCTGTTCGGATCTTCCAATGGATATTGTTTCAGCATCGGATGAACACCTAAATCGTCCATATTTAAAATACGACGTAAATCAGGGTGACCTTCAAATTTAACCCCGAACAGATCATAAGTTTCGCGCTCCATCCAGTTGGCACCTTTCCAAACCCCGGTAGCAGTTGGGATAGTTGGATTCTGCTCAGAGATGAAAACTTTAATTCTAATCCTAACTTTTTCCACCATGTTGTGCAGATGATAAACAACAGCAATACCGTGGTCTTTACCAGGGTAATGAACTGCAGTAATATCGGTTAAGAAATTAAATTTTAATTCGTTTTTAAGATGCGAAAGCACATTGATGATAACATCTTTATAGGTTACAAAGGTTAATAAACCATAAGGCTCAGAAACAGCAGTAACTTTTTCACCAAACCTTTCGGTCAGCTTAACATGGATGTCGTTATTTAGTGTCGTTTCTTCCATTATTTAATGCCGTATTGACCTAAAAGTTCTTTGTAATAATCAGAGTTCCGTCTTCTGCCGGATTCATTTTTCACTAAATCCTGAATGCGTTGAAAACCATCTAAAATGGCTTCAGGCCTTGGCGGACAACCTGGAACATAGACGTCTACAGGAATAACCTCATCAATACCCTGCAATACAGAATAAGTATCGAAAATACCACCACTACTTGCGCAGGCGCCTACCGCCATCACCCAACGTGGCTCTGCCATTTGGATATAAACCTGTTTTAATACCGGAGCCATCTTTTTAGCGATGGTACCCATAACCATTAAAACATCAGCCTGACGGGGAGAAAAGCTTAGGCGTTCGGCACCGAAACGACCTAAATCGTAATGAGAACCCATGGTTGCCATAAACTCGATTCCACAACAAGAAGTTGCGAAAGGTAAAGGCCATAATGAATTTGAGCGGGCCAAACCAATCACTTTATCAAGAGAAGTGGCAAAAAAGCCAGATCCTTCTATTCCTGGAGGCGCATCAACTATATTAATTTCACTCATGTTTATAAACAAAAAATGCTCATCCCTTTGCAGAATGAGCAACAAATTTACAATATTTTAAAGGCAAACAAACTAGCTTTACTCGATTTAGAACCTTTCTAAATAACCAAAAGTTCTATGAGTTAGTGTAAGTGATACACATTTCAATTTGCAATTGGTAATTTTCAGTTTACAGTTCGTAAACCGAGAGCTATTAGCTGCCAATTGTGAACTAAAAACCGTGAACTGAACTAGTTCCAGTCTAAAACTTTTTTCTTGATTACGTAGATGAAACCCAATAATAATGTCCCCATAAAAATAAACATTTCGATCATTCCATCCATTCGTAATGAACGGAAATTAACCGCCCAAGGATACATAAAGATTACCTCAACATCGAAAAGCACAAATAAAATGGCCACAACGAAATATTTGATAGAGAAGGGCTGGCGGGCGTTACCTACCGATTTAATACCAGCTTCAAAAGTTTCTAGCTTATCACTCGTTTTGCGTTTTGGGCCTAAAAAGTGGGTAACAACCAATGTGGTTACCACAAAACCTAAAGCAACAATTACTTGAAATATAATTGGTAAAAAATCTATAGAGGAACTTTGCGCTTGCATAATTTTTATTTTGTGATGCAAAAGTAAAAGAAAAAGGCAGAGTAACCAAACTCTGCCTTTTCTAAATTATTTAACTTTAAAATTATTTGCCTTTACCTTTTGCTTTTGGAGCAGCTGCAGGCGATTGCAATTCTTTTAGCTTAGCCGCCGCAAAAGGGCCTTGAGGATCTAACGCTATACTCTTATTTAAAAAATCGATAGCTTTTGCTTTATCCTTATCAGCATAATATGCACCTAAGTAATCGTAAGATTCAACAAGGTTTGTTTTATTAGCTGCTTGCTCTTCTGGTTTAACTAAACTGATATATTTTTCAAAGAACGGAATTGAAGCATACTTTGGATTCGCTTTATCTTCCAAAAGATTGGCAATCCTAGCTCTTGTAAAATAACCTAGTGCAAATTCAGGAGAAACTTTATTTAAGTGACTCAATGCTGAATCCGCCTCAATCAATGCAGCTGTATTTAAAGGTTTCTTATCTCTTTGAGCAAAATATCCTTCCAAGAACCTGGTTTGACCTATATAATAGTAATTAGTTAATGACCCTTTACCATTTGGATTATATTTAGTTGCTAAAGTATAAATTTCTGCTGCTTTTCCGTATTTCTTAGCCTTGTACAAGGCTAAACCAGCTTCAGCTAAGGCATCAGCATTAGTAGAATCCATTTTAGCAGCTTCTATGATATTAAGAACACCTAAGCTATCTTGGCCAGCCTTCACTTGGGCTTTACCTAAATAAAGATAATCGTTACCTAAAATCTTTGTTTTATCCTTTTCTTTTGCAAAAAAATCAGTTAAGCTAGCTAACGCCTGAGGATAATTGCCATTTTCATAAGCTGCCCAACCTTTCATCCTTGAAACAATAGTACCTTTAGGATCGTTCGCAGGAACTTGTAAGGAAGTAGCAACTTGCTCTAATGTTTTGTAATCTTTAGCATAAAATAAGAATTGAGCATAACGCAATTGAGATTCTAAAGATTTATCTGTCAAATCCATGTATTTTTTATAATTCTCAATCGCTTTAGCTGCTTTTTCTTTGTCAACACCAAAGCTACTCCACTGTAAGTATAACTCACCTAACTCGCGATACGCAGGCCCGTAGTTTGCATCAGCAGCAATTACATCTTGTAATTCTTTCTCACCTTCTGGAAAAGCTCTTGATTCTTTATACATTTTACCAATCTGCGTTTTGGCTCTTCTGTTGTTTGGATCAACATCACCAACACGCATGTATGGACCTAATGCCTCAGAGTTTTTCTTCTGTAAAGCATAAGCATCACCTTGCGCTAAGAAAACTTCAGCATCTTTATCTTTAGAATCTAATTCGTCTGCTTTGGTAATGTTAGCCAAAGCACTAGTGAAATCAGGTTTAGAGACATCATCACTAGGTTTATCTTGTGCTAAATAGGCTTTGCCGATATACAAATACGTTTTGTAATCTTTCGGTGCCAAAGCTACCGCCTTATCGAAGTTAGTTTTAGCAGAACTTGGGTTATTAGATAACATATCTGCTTCGCCCAAACCAATTAAGTTTAAGTTATTTTTTGGATCAGCAGTTACACCTTTCGTAAAAACGGCTCTTGCTGAATCGATGTAACCTGTTTTCAGGTAAACCAAACCTAGGTTGTAATAATTTTCGCCATCTGAGGCTTTAGCGCTTACCAACGACTTAAGCATCGATGAAGCTTTCTGATACTGTTCTGCGTCGATGGCTTTTTTCGCATCAGTTAAACTTTGAGCAAAAACTGCAGAACCCATCAACACCAAACCTACATTTAAGGTTATTGCTTTCTTTGAAATTTTCATTGGATCAATTTTTTGTTTTTAAACGTTTTTAAAATCGGGCTGGAGTGAGTTCTATTTTATCCAAAATCTCCAACCAAACTTAGCTAACATTGGTTTTAACAATAATGAAGCATTATATCTAAATACTTCGTGGTTCAATTTATAATTTATTTATTACTTTCTTTAGTTAAATTTATTTCTCTTGGCATTAGCTTGTGCGGGCCAAGTCCAGATTTAAGTACAATCAATTGTCCCCGCTGACTTCTTAACCATGTTGCAAATCCTGTGCCTAAACCATCTCTTCCTTCGCAATCTATAATATTTATATTTCTTAGAAAAGGATAAACACCATTGATTAAGTTATTTTGAGTTGGCTTATAGAACTGATCATCTCCTACCTCGCCTTTTACATTCTTTACTCCCAGCACTTTTATCTGAGAAAGGTATCCGCTCATCTCTGCATCTTTGCCCGTAATCCAGTTCACGCCCAAAATACCAATAAAATTCTTATCCTCAGCAATAAGTTTAATTACTTCTTTGCTGGAATTTTTAGAGTAAACACCTGTAGCTGGAAATTGGTTGATATTAGCCAACTTTTTAAAATATTGAAAGGTACTTGAATAAGCGTTATCAAAGACCAACTTTTTATCTGATTTCTTTCCCTGTAATATGTCAATCACCTCTTTAACGTTAATTGTACTGTCAATATTGCCCTGATTTGTGATTAAAGCAATACCATCTACAGCAAATCGTGAGGTGTTTATCTTTATATTCCGTTGGTTATAATATTTTTCTTCGGCCTTGGTTAATAACCTGGGCAAAACAATTACCCTTACACTATCATTAAGAAAGGCAGGTAATAATTTTTCTTCAGGTTTTACTGTTGTCTGAAATTTTGCATCCGGATAATCCAAACTAAAAACATCAATCTGATCTTGAACAATCGGTCCAACGCTTTCGTCAACCAATATTTTTAAGGTACCACTTGTTCTGGTTTCTTTAACGGCATTGGCTTTATTTTTACCTTTGCAGGATATAAGTAAAGCTAGTACACAAAATATTAAGAGGAAATTTTTCATTGTGCTGATTAGTCGCGCCTTCCCAGGCTTAAAAGTCTTACAAATGCATAAATAATTAAGAAGATACCAATTGCGATGCGGCCCCATTGTGGAATAGTGCTTAAGCGCAGGGCAATTGGTTCGTAAAATATAAATGCAAAGCCCAACACCACATAAAAAACGAACATAACAAGGCCTAAAATGAGCAAAAACCGCTGTTTAGGCGATTTTTGCTTAAAAATATCAAAATTTAACATCTACTATTAGTTCAATGTAAAGTTAACGTTGATGTTGTATTTTACCCTTACTGGCTTACCATTTTGGATACCTGGATTCCAACGTGGGCTAGCTTTCAATACACGGATGGCTTCTTCATCAGTTCCGCTACCCAAACCACGGGTAACTGTGATATCAGTTAATTTACCATCTTTTTCAACAACGAAAGATAAAAACACTTTACCTTGAACGTTGTTTTCTTGTGCCATTGGCGGGTACTTTATTGCTTTACTTAGGTATCCATAAAACTTAGAGATACCTCCAGGGAATTCTGGTTGTTTTTCTATACTAACAAAGTCGTAAACTTTATTATCATCAACCGCAACAGCTGCTTCTCTTTTCGGTCCTTCACCCACTGGTTCAGCGATATTGATCTCTGCCGTTGGATCACCTTTAATATCTCTCTGACCTGGATCTGCTTCTTTCAATTTTTCAACCGTAGGTGGTTCATCACGAACCTCAATATCAGGTTTTACAATTGGAGGTGGCATTTTCACCTGGTCAACCTTTGGTGGCGGTGGCTCTACCGGTGGCGGAGGTGGCGTTTTAGGGTCAACTGGTGGAGGTGGAGCTAAAATAACTTCCTGTGCTTTTAATTGTTCGTCCGGCTGATCCATTGAGCCCTTAATCAGGCTATAGATTTTTGGAGAGAAGAATAACACTAGAAATATAATAGATCCAATAATTAATGCTTTGGTGGTGTTGGCACCATTGGTTTTACGCAATTGGTACGCACCGTAGCTTTTGTTTTTATCAGCAAAAACCACTTCAAGCCATTCTTTTCTGAATATATCTAACTTCGACATTACTTCTGGTTTTATTGATTATAAAATTCCCTTTTCTTTCATGAACTGCTTCTCATTATCAAGGATATTATCATCATCAATCTGACGAACCTTTACTTTAAGAATTTCCAACTCGTCCATAATATCAACAAAGTTCTGAAAGGTAGCACCCGATGTTGGTTTTACAAGCACAACAAAGTCGCCTGCAACACCTGAAGCATCAGCATTTTTTCTATTTTTTACAATAGCATCTTCTATCTGTGAACCTGATTCGATTGTTGGTGCGCTTTCGCCAGCTACTCCCATGTACCATGCTACTTTATTGTTTTTACCCAATAAGATGGTCATCGTTTTACTCGCTTTCAGCTCTAACCTGTTTTCAGGTAACTTTTCATTTTTATCCGGTTTTGCAATATCCATCGCTTGTGGCGTAGAGATTACTGTTGTTAAGATAAAGAAAGTTACCAAAAGAAACATTAGATCCACCATTGGGGTCATATCAACCCTTGGCGTGGCTTTCTTCCCGCCCGTGTTTAATTCTGCCATTTCTTATTTCTTTTTAGCTTCAGAGTTGGTTACCAACAAAAATTTGTTCACACTTTGTTTCTGAAGCACATCAATAATCTTTTTTACAACTGGATACTCTTCTTTAGCATCACCTTTGATACTGATACGCATATCCTGATTGTTGATTTCCTTTGTAGCCTTACGTGCATTTAACACCCAAGAATTTAACTGATTATCAGTTGAATCTGAAGGTATACCCGGTTGAACCCCTGGTTTCATACGGTCGCCACCATTCATAGCAATAAGCGACTTCAAACTCTGAATCGGTACACCGAAACTCCCTATATTAGAGAAACGTTGTACTTCTAAAGGTGTGAACGATATCTTATACTGTTCGCCCATTAGTTCCAATGTTTTCGCTCTTACTTTTGTACCTGCTACTTCAAAGAAAACTTTACCCTGCCCAATGGTTAATATTGCATTGTTTTCTACAGGCACCTTAAACTCATACGTTGATGATGGTGTAGAAACGGCTAGTGGTTCTGGTTGCCTCGCTGTAGCAGTTAAGATGAAGAAAGTAAGTAACAACGATGCCACATCACACATGGCAGTCATATCTGTTACTGTACTTGTTCTTTTAACTTTAATTCTAGGCATAATATTTTTTACTAGTTTTTAATAATGATGATCTTTTTTCCGGTTTTCCATAAAGCCGGTAAAAATTTTTTCAAAATTCTTATTTATGCGAACTAGCGTATGTTTGAACGATGCTGAAACCAGCCTCATCGATAGCGTAAGTTAACTTGTCGATTTTAGAAGTTAATACGTTGTACATGATAATTGCCACAGTAGATACCAAGATACCAGTTGCAGTGTTGATAAGTGCCTCAGAGATACCTACCGCTAATGCTGACTGATCTGGAGCTCCAGAGTTTGCTAAACCGGCGAATGCACGGATCATACCTGTTACTGTACCCAATAAACCTACTAATGTACCGATTGATACCAAAGTTGCAATTACAGTTAAGTTTTGCTCCAACATTGGCATTTCTAAAGCTGTAGCTTCTTCTACCTCTTTTTGGATAGCAACGATTGATTGTTCCACATCCATATTAGTATCAGCTTCAACTTCGCTGTATTTTTTCAAACCAGATTTAATTACGTTAGCAACTGAACCTTGTTGTTTATCACACTCAGCTTTTGCAGCCTCGATGTTACCTGCGCTTAATAAACCTTGTACTTTGCGAATGAAAGTATCTAAGCTAGATTTTCCACTTGCTTTACCAATAACGATAAAACGTTCGATAGAGAATACAATTACTACTAATAGTAGTCCAACTAAGATCGCTACGATAGGACCTCCTTTGTAAGCTGTTCCAAGATAGTTACCAGCTAATGGTAATTTTTCTCTGTCACCATCGATAAAGTTACTTCCTTCTCCGAATACGAATCTCCAAACACAGAATCCAATTACAATACAAATTGGAATAACGAATGTTGCAAATACATTTGAAGCACTAGAAGAGCTCTCTTTTTTAACAGTTGTTGGTTTTGGTGCGTTTGCCATTTTTTTTGAAATTTTAGTTTTAGTTCTTGTTTTTAATTTTTAGCTGTTTTTTTCTTTTGTACTACACTCAACGTTTCTTATCCGAAATTGTTGCGAAAAACAAATTTATAAATTGATTTTAAATTACAAATTAATAAATCAATAAACAATTAAATCGTTACTTAGAATTTAGTTTCGGTAAACCACCAAGGGTGTATAACAAAAAAATTGCCCCAGCCGAGGCAATTCTTCCACAATAAAAACTAAAAAAAAATCGAATTGCAAATTTTTCGCTCAAAAAATGCATTTTAAAGTGCATTTAACATAATTTTAACGCTTCTTGTCTGCTTTTTGGTACTTTCGTCAGTTCAAATTGTTTGAAATTCTCAGTAAAGGCATTAGACAGTTCGTAGGCTTTTAAAAAGTATTCTTCCTGATTGCCCCATGTTTTAGAGGGGTCTAAAATTTCGTCTGGTACCCCAGGGCAATTTAGTGGCATCATCAACTTAAATACATGGTGCTGCTTATATTTATTATGATCTAAATCTCCATTTAGCGCCGCAGTAATCATTGCCCTGGTATAACTTAATTTCATCCTTTTACCAACGCCGTAAGCGCCTCCGCTCCATCCTGTATTTACTAACCATACGTTTACCTGGTGTTTTTCCATCTTCTCGCCTAATAATGCAGCATATTTAGACGGATGCAGTGGTAAGAAAGCCTTACCGAAGCAAGCCGAAAACGTTAACTGTGGTTCTGTTATCCCTGTTTCTGTTCCCGCAACCTTTGCTGTATAACCGCTCATAAAGTGGAACATGGCCTGCTCTACATTTAATTTTGAAATTGGAGGCAACACCCCAAACGCATCTGCAGTTAAGAAAAAGATATTTTTCGGAACAGCCGCTATTGATGGTAAAATGGCATTATCAATGTAATCTATAGGATAAGCTACACGGGTATTCTCTGTCTTACTGATGTCACTATAATCAACCTCCTGCGTACCCGGGAAAAAATTAACATTCTCCAGTAATGCACCAAATTTGATCGCCTTAAAAATCTGTGGCTCTTTCTCTTCGGTTAAATCTACGCATTTTGCATAGCAACCGCCTTCGAAGTTAAATACCGAATCTTTGCCCCAGCCATGTTCATCATCGCCTATTAATCCTCTTTCCGGATCGGCAGATAAAGTGGTTTTTCCAGTTCCCGATAAGCCGAAGAATATAGCAGTATCGCCATTTTTTCCCACGTTAGCAGAGCAGTGCATAGATAACGTATTCTTATATACAGGCAGGATAAAGTTTAAAACAGAAAAAATTCCTTTTTTAATTTCACCGGTATAACCTGTTCCCCCGATCAAAATCATTTTCCTGGTAAAATTGATGATGGAGAAGTTTTCCTGCCTGGTTCCATCTATAGCCGGATCGGCCAAGAAACCTGGCGCAGCAATGATGGTCCACTCTGGTGTGATACCCAAATGATCTTCCTCTGGGCGGATAAACAAATGGTGAGCAAAAAGATTCTGATAAGCCGTCTCTGTAATTACCCTGATCGATATCGAATAATCGGGATTGGCACAGGCGGAAGAATCGCGGACATAGATTTTCTTATCTTCAAGGTAATTGGTTAGCTTATAAAATAACTGATCGAATTTTTCGGGAGAAATTTTGATGTTTACATCGCCCCACCAAACCAGATCTTCGGTTACTTGATCGCATACAATAAAACGATCTTTAGGAGAACGTCCGGTAAACTTTCCGGTATCAACCGCTAATGCCCCTGAAGCAGCCAACGTACCTTCTTTATTTAATAAGGCATCATCAATTAATTCCATTGGAGATAATTGGTACTCTACAGCAATGTTTCCACCTAGATTTAAATAGCTTAAATCTGGCGTTTGCAGTTTCTTTTTGCTCATAACAATAAGTTAGTTAGTACTGCAAAGGTAAATACTTATCTTCCACAAAAACTAGTTTTGAAGCGTTATTTTTTACATATTGTAGCAAATACACTATTATGTAAATATTTTATTTACAGATATTTACATCCGTTTTTACAGGTTAAAAAAAATTAAAAAATTACACTAAGTAAAATACAGTAAATGGTTTTAGCTGATTTAAACTTTTAATGGGTAAGGTTTTGAAAATCAATGATGCTTTGTTAAATGATTAAATATCAATCACTGCACCTCCCCTCCAAAGGAAAGGAATTAGGCCCTGGAAAAGCAACCGACTTTAATAGTAACACCAACCCGTATGAAATAAACCTGATAAAAGCGGCAGCTCCCCATCTCACCAACAACAAAGCAGCACTTCCATGGGGACTATAGCGGTTAGCAGGACTGCCGTACCCGAAAAATTACGACAGAACCTTTTCAAATATTTAAAATCTTTTCACTAACCCTCCCGCCTTTCAGCCCCGCCTCCTTAAAAAAGAAGGAGACTTGCAATTGTCGCAAATAGATTCCACATTAGTTTCGGGTTCAAAAAATACGGCTATTTCATTCACTTAAACGTTTTAATAGAAATTTCGAAATAAATATGAAAAAACATTTGCATTTTAAAAAAATAATCTCCTACTTTACGGTGTACAAAGTACACGAAGACAAGATGAATTTTAACACTTCAATTATTACAACGATTATTATTACCACCGGTATAAACCAGCGGGGCTAATTTGTTGTAAATTGAAAAAACATAAAACACAGAGAGCGTCCCGATGAAAGTCGGGACGCTTTTTTTTTAAACCCATGCTGAATGAAACCTGTACGAGCAACCATGAATTATCCGCACAGCATCAAACAGTTAAAACCAATATAGACTAATGAAAGTACTCAAATTCGGCGGCACATCCGTAGGTTCGGCCGAGAACATTAAAACCCTCTTACGCCTGGTTGGCGAAGAAAAACAGAAGAACAGCCCGGTAGTTGTATTATCGGCAATGAGTGGTGTAACCAATTTGCTTACTGATATGGCCGAAATGGCCGAGCGCGGGGAGGATTATGACACACATTTAAAAGAAATCGAAGCTAAACACTTTGCTGTAATCCGTACGCTTTTACCTGCAACCGCACAAAACCCTGTGTTTACGCGCTTAAAGATCTTTTTTAACGAGTTAGAAGATCTGTTACAGGCCGTAGCCAATCTGCGTGAATTAAGCTTACAAACCAAAGATCAGATTTTGAGCTATGGTGAACGTTGTTCTACCTTTATGATCAGCCATATTGCTTCGAAAAGCATTGGCGATTCGCTTTATGTCAACGGATCTGACCTGATTAAAACCGACAGTAATTTTGGGCAAGCGAAAGTAGATACCGAATTGACTGAAATGCTGATCAACAATTTCTACCAGGAAAATAAAGACAAAGTACTTTTTGTGACTGGTTTTATAGCAAGCAATGCGGCAGGCAGGGTAACAACTTTAGGCCGCGGCGGCTCTGATTATACCGCGGCGGTTTGGGGTGCAGCCTTAAATGCAGAAGAGATAGAAATATGGACGGATGTAAACGGTATGATGACCGCCGATCCACGGATGGTTAAAAAGGCTTTCTCTTTACCTGAACTGAGCTATACAGAGGCTATGGAGCTGAGTTATTTCGGCGCAAAGGTGATCTATCCTCCAACAATGATCCCTGCTTTTATGAAAAAGATTCCGATTGTGATTAAAAACACCTTCGAACCTGATTTCGCAGGAACTTATATCAAAAGCGATGTAAAAGTATCAAGTTTACCCATAAAAGGAATTTCCTCTATCAATCATATCAGCATTATCAACTTAACCGGAAGTGGTATGGTAGGTAAGGCAGGCTTTAGCGGACGATTATTCTCGCTGCTTTCGCGCGAGCAGATCAATGTGGTATTGATTACGCAATCTTCATCAGAACATAGCATTACTTTTGCAGTTAAACCTACAGATGCTTCGCAGGCCATTTCCTTAATCAAAAAAGAATTTGAGCTGGAGCTAGAAGCTAAAAAACTAGAGCTGCCAGAAGTTGAAAATAATTTGGCTGTATTGGCTATTGTTGGTGAAAATATGAAACGTACCCCAGGCATGAGCGGACGTTTGTTCAGCGCTTTAGGCCGTAATGGTATCAATGTAAGGGCTATCGCCCAAGGTTCTTCAGAATATAACATCTCGGTAATTATCAGTGCAGCTGATCTATCAAAGGCTGTAAATGCAGTGCATGATGCCTTTTTTACCGACTTGAAAAGAACTTTAAACATTTTCTGTTTAGGTACCGGAAATATCGGTAAAACTTTGTTCAACCAATTGAAAGAACAGATGCCTTTCCTCGCAGCCAATAACGATTTACAAGTTAAGGTAACAGGTATCAGCAATACACGCAAAATGATTTTTAACGCTGATGGTCTTTCATTAGAAAATTGGGAAGCAGAATTGGATACAAATGGCGAACAGGCAGATTTAGCCGGTTTTGTTGCTAAAATGAAAGCCCTAAACTTGCCAAACTGTGTTTTTGTAGATAATACAGCTGCAGAATCGCCTATTGAATTTTATCAAGGCATATTCGAAAGCAGCATTTCGGTGGTAACCTGCAATAAAAAAGGAAACTCAGCAGATTACGCACAATATAAATCGTTTAAAGATACTGCCCGTAAATTCGGTGTGGATTTTTATTATGAAACCAATGTAGGTGCGGGCCTACCAATTATCCGCACACTGCGCGAACTCATGATGAGCGGCGACAAAGTAGCTCGGATTGAAGCGATTTTATCAGGAACTATTTCTTACATCTTCAATAATTTTAAAGGTGATGCAGGTTTTTACGAAACCGTAAAAGAAGCACAGGAACTGGGCTATACCGAACCAGATCCTCGCGACGATTTAAACGGAAAAGATTTTATGCGTAAAATGCTGATCCTTGCCCGCGATGCCGGCTATCCATTGGAAGCCAGCGATGTGAAAATCGACAATATCTTACCTGAGGCCTGCTTAAATGCGACATCAGTTGAAAATTTCTATTCTGAATTACAAGCTAATGCGGCTTATTTCGAAAATTTAAAAAATACAGCAGCTAGTGAAGGGAAGGTTTTACGCTACATTGGCAAACTTGAAAACGGAAATGTAGAAATCAGCTTACAAATGGTTGACGATAGTCACCCTTTTTATATGCTATCGGGAAGTGATAATATTATCTCTTTTACCACAGATCGTTACAAAACCCGCCCATTGGTGGTTAAAGGCCCTGGTGCAGGTGCTGAAGTAACTGCTGCCGGAGTTTTTGCCGATATCATTAACGTAGGTACCTTAAATAAATAATAACATGAATTCGGTTTTAGATAAAAAGAATGAGATCCTTAACCTGGTTAATCAGGCGATGATTGATTTTGAAAATATTACGGAAGAAGCATGGAATAATAAACCACAGCCTTTAAAATGGTCTAAAAAAGAACTGTTAGGTCATTTAGTAGATAGTGCAGTCAACAACATTCGCCGTCTGGTTGTTGGACAATACGAACAAGGGGTTAAAATTATTTATCAACAGGATGAATGGGTAAACTATCAAAATTACCAGTCAGCAGATATTGCAGAGGTTAAAACGATCTGGAAGTTATTAAACTATCAGATTAGCCGTGTAATTGAAAATATTCCAGAAGAAAAACTTCAAAATAACTGTGACTCAGGAAAAGGGAAAATAGAAATGCACACGCTTTCTTTTTTTATAGACGATTATCTAGTGCATTTGAAATATCATTTAAACCAAATAAAGCTTACAAATAGCTAAGCCAATTAATAATGAAAAATAGTATAAAAGTTTTCGCTCCGGCAACCGTTGCAAACGTAGTTTGTGGTTTCGATGTACTGGGTTTCGCTGTAAACGAACCTGGCGATGAAGTTGAAATGCGATTTACCGATTCGCCTGGTGTGGTAATCAAAAGAATTACAGGCGACGACGGCCGTTTGCCCTTAGATGCAGCAAAAAATACTGTAAGTGCCAGTGTTCAGCATTATTTAAAGCATATAAACCGTTTAGACGTAGGTGTAGAGATTGAACTGCATAAGAAAATGCCTATTGGCAGCGGACTGGGCTCAAGCTCAGCCAGTACAGTTGCCGGTTTATTTGCCATTAACAAATTAATGGGCGATTTATTAACCGCGAAGGAGCTGGTTCCTTTTGCCATGAAAGGTGAAGAACTTGCCTGTGGTTACGGCCATGCCGATAATGTTGCACCTGCTTTGTTGGGTGGTTTTGTACTGGTAAGAAGTTATGAACCACTGGATGTAATCTCTTTACCCACACCAGCCGGCATGTATGCTGCTATTGTTTACCCAGAAGTAGATGTACCTACTAAAGATGCCCGCCAAATGATCCGCAGTAAGGTGGCATTAAAAGATGCGGTTACACAGTGGGGAAATGTTGCAGGTTTAGTGAGTGGACTATTCATGAATGATTTCGACCTGATTGGAAGGAGTATGAAAGATGTTCTGGTAGAACCAACACGTTCGATCTTGATACCTGGTTTTGAAGAAATGAGAAAACTAGCGATGGAAAACGGCGCCATTGGTTTCGGAATTTCAGGTTCCGGGCCATCGGTCTTCGCACTAACTAAAGATGAAGAAACGGCCAGAAAAATTACCAAATCGCAACAACAACATTTACATAAAATAAATATTAACAGCAAAGCTTTTGTTTCTCCGGTTAATGCCGAAGGGCCGAGAGTAATTTCTTAAGGCTGGAAGGTAGAGGGTTTAAAGGTGGAGGGCTAAGCATCCAAAACCTTACAACCTTCAACCTTCCCCCCAACCTCAATAAAAATGAAACTATACTCAACCAATAATAAAGATTTACGTGTTTCTTTCAAAGAAGCCGTTTTTAACAGCATGCCGCAAGATAAAGGCTTATATATGCCGGTTGAAATTCCACAGCTTGATCCGGCATTCATCCAAAATATTGAGCAGTATTCTTTACCTGAAATTGCTTACAAAGTAGCTTCAACGCTATTAAAAGATGAGATTCCGGCTGAAGATTTAAAGGCCTTAATTAATGATGCCATTAATTTTGAAGCACCAGCTGTTAAATTAGACGACAAAACCTTTGTTTTAGAACTTTTCCACGGCCCGTCTTTAGCCTTTAAAGATTTTGGCGCCCGTTTTATGAGCCGCGTAATGGCTTATTTTTTAAAAGATGGCGAGCAGCTCTTAGATGTCCTGGTTGCAACTTCCGGTGATACTGGCGGCGCAGTAGCTTTGGGATTCTTAGGCGTACCAAATACCAGGGTAACGATTCTTTATCCAGAAGGAAAAGTAAGTCCGATTCAGGAATTGCAGTTAACCACCAATGGGGAAAATATTAGAGCCATTGAGGTTAAAGGCACTTTCGATGATTGCCAGGCCTTGGTAAAACAGGCTTTCGCTGATGAGGAGCTGAATGCAAAATTCAGATTAACTTCTGCGAATTCTATTAATATCTCTCGATTGATTCCGCAAACATTTTACTATTTCAATACCTATGCCCAACTAAAAAAACAAGGTTTTAATAATGTGATATTTTCAGTACCAAGTGGAAATTTCGGGAATATTGGTGCTGGTTTATTGGCATACAAACTAGGATTACCTGTTAAACAGTTTATTGCAGCTACCAATGTTAATGATACTGTACCACGCTTTTTAGAAACTGGTGTGTACGAAACCAAACCATCAACACAAACCTACTCGAATGCGATGGATGTTGGAGCACCAAGCAACTGGGTACGCATTATGGATCTGTTTAATCAGGATGTAGAAGCCATAAAAAAAGTGGTTACTTCTTACCGCTTTACTGATGATGAAACATTAGCAGGCATCAAAGAAATTAACAGCAAATTAAACTACGTGGCGTGTCCGCATACTGCTATTGCGTATTTAGCAGTCGAAAAATATAGAAACGAAAATCCTACAGACGAAAGTGCTGCCGTTTTCTTATCTACTGCACATGCCTGTAAGTTCCCAGATATTTTCCCTGCAGATATTGCGGCTAAAATCGAAATCCCTGAGCAGGTAAAAACTTTAGAAAGTAAACCTAAACATGCAGATCAGTTAGGTGTAGATTTTGACGGGTTTAAAAAGTATTTGCTTAAGGACAATTAGAATCTTAGTAGTGGTTTGTAATCCTTAACCAAAAAAGTCAAATACTCAAAGGTCCGGACTATAAATCCGGACCAAATGAAAATATCTATTTAATTAACAGAAGCGAAAGCTGTAGAAGTAATGCTAACATTGTTAAATGTCGCGCTTCCTGAGCTGGTGGTAATAGCTTGTCCATTAAATCTAAAAGTACGCGAACCCGGGGCTGCAGTATAAATAATAACAGTATAGGTACCGGCGGTCAACGGGCCATACGAACCTCCACTTGGGCCAAAGTAAGCACTAACAGGAGTAGGTCCGTACAGGTAAATAGATCCGTTATCACCAGTTCCATTACTTAAATTTAAACCAATGCTAAAAAATTTTCTGGCATTAATTTCGGCCTTGGTATTTTGCAAGGGTAACACAGCCAGCACTGTACAAAACAGGAATAATTGAATAAGCTTTTTCATAAGAATTGTTTTTAATGTAGATTTATATTGGTTAATTACATAAAAATAAAAATTAAAGCGTAAGGTAGGATCATTTTATTTATAAAAATATAAAGGTCAGGATATTACGTTCAGGATTTTTAATCCCGTTGGGGTTAAAAATTTTTCTAGGAATAAATCTAAACCAGATTACTAATCTGTAGTGCAATCAATCCGGATTGCAAATCCGGACCAGCACCGGAAGTTAGTCGGGATTTGTAATCCCGACTTTTGAACTAAGGATTTTTAATCCTTATTATTTGTTAAAAACTCAAGATTATGGCATTCAAATACTCCGCAAGCGATCAAAATGATATTTATTTCATTACTACAACCGTAGTTGGATGGATTGATGCCTTTACGCGTAAAGAACTTGCGGATGTTATTATTGAAAGTCTGAAATACTGTCAATCTGAAAAGGGATTAATTATTTATGCATGGTGTTTAATGCCAAGCCACTTACATATGATTGTTAGAGCTGAAGAAAATTACAAACTTTCGGACACTATCAGGGATTTTAAAAAATTTACCTCTAAAAAGATTATAAAAACAATTGGAGAAATTAATGAAAGTAGAGAATGGCTCTTAGATAAGTTTTCATTTGCTGCACGAATCAATATCAAAAATAAAGAATATAAATTTTGGCAAGATGGTTTCCACCCAATTGCTTTATATTCAAATGAATTTAAAGATCAAAAATTAGATTACATTCATAATAATCCCGTCGAGTCGGGAATTGTTTCGGAAGCTGAACATTATAACTACAGTTCGGCGGTAAACTATGCTGGTGGGTTGGGCCGGTTGGAAGTTGTTTATTTATGATTAAAATTCATAAACCAGATTACAAATCTGGGTTACAATCGGTCCGGATTACAAATCCGGACCAACTTTAATAATTGATCGTCATTTCGAGCGGAGTGCAGCAAAGCCGAGAAATCTAATGAGATAGCTCTCCCTCGAAGGTTCGGGACTGCGCTTCAGTCGAGATGACGACTCTTTTCTATTACTTAGCGCTTTGCGATTTTAGCATTTTCAGCTCGCGCTGCAGTGCTTCAATCTGTTGCTGCTGTTCCTTTATACTGGCAACCAAAAGCGGGACTAAACTTTCGTAATCTACCCTGGTAATAGTAGCATTTTTAAATGCGTTTTTACCTGATACATAACTTTTTGCCTGTACAGAAACAATTTCAGGAAAAGTGTCTTTAGCATCAGCTCCCACAAAACCATACTGTACTTTTGCAGGTAACTTCAGTTTTTCAGCCCAAGCTTTATCATAATTAAAACTTACGGGCTGTAACTTAATAACTTGATTTAAGGCATTTTCTACTGGTTTAACATTGTTCTGCACAACTTCTTGTGCACTTATTTTTAAAGAGGCAGCGATTAACAGCACTGCAAATGAAATTGCTCGTTTCATATATATTATTTGTAATTTTTAAAATAGAGAATTGGTTCCGTTTTTTGTAAAACGGAGTTTAAACATAATAGAATATGCTTATACGGAAGGTGGCGGGGTTAAAACTTCTGGAAAGTAAGCGGGCTGGAAAGAATGCTCAGGAATGAGTACCTTATTTGAGGTTTGAAATGGAAGATATAATGCTCCATGAAAAGCGATCTGCTGCACCGCATATTCGGTTTCTACTTTCTTTTCTTCTTTCTCTGTTGCGTCATCATTTGTAGACAAAACTTCAACACCATCAGTAGAACACCTTAAATACGAAACCGCATGGCTTAGCTTTAAGAAAAAAGCTATTGCAATGCAGGCAATAAGTACATATTTAAGGCCATCTAATTTCATTGATACAAATATAAATGCTAGGGCATTAAAACAATAATTTTAAGGTTAAAGTTCTGTAAGAATTTCGAGCATAGCTGTTATAGCTAAATCAATATCAGTAACTGAGGTTCGCCAGTTTACAAAAGCTACAGGGATTTGCCAGAAGCAATTTTAGGTAGTTCTAGACCTCATAGGTTTTAAAAACCTGTGAGGTCTTTTTATTAAAATATAGCTTTCGCAATTTTTTTAGTTTGTTCAGGGCGGCCCATCGTATAGAAATGTAATACCGGCGCACCAAAATCAATCAGTTCTTTACATTGTTTGATCATGGCTTCGGTACCAATTTCTTTTGCCTCATTATTGTTTTTGGCATGCGATAGCGCATCCGTTAACTCATCAGGCAAATCGATGTGAAAAATTTTAGGTAATACATTTAACTGAGATAAGGTACTTATAGGCTTCAAACCTGGTATAATTGGAATATTGATATCGTTTTCCCTGCATTTCTTTACAAAATCGAAATACTTTTGATTATCGAAAAACATCTGTGTAACAATAAACTCGGCACCTGCTTCAACCTTCTTTTTCAGGTATTTAAAATCGGTACTCATGTTAGGCGCTTCGAAATGTTTTTCAGGATAGCCAGCCACGCCGATACAGAAATCGCTTTTAAAAGTCTCTACATCTTCGTGGAGAAATTTACCTTCGTTATGGTTCTTGATGTGCTCTATCAAATCTGTGGCATAACTGTGTCCGCCAGGAGTTGGCACGAAATTTCCATCTGCCTTACGGGCATCGCCGCGCAAAGCCAAAACATTATCGATACCTAAAAATTGTAAATCGATCAATGCATTTTCGGTTTCTTCTTTGGTAAATCCACCGCAAATAAGATGCGGAACGGCATCAACCTTATATTTATGGATAATAGCTGCACAAATGGCAATGGTACCAGGACGCTTGCGATAAGATACCTTTTGTAGCAAACCATTGGCCTGTTCTTTATAAATGTAATCCTCGCGGAGCGAAGTTACATCAATAAAAGGAGGGTTAAACTCCAACAATGGTTCTATTGCATCATAAATCCATTGTATACTTTGCCCTTTAATGGGCGGCAATAATTCAAAAGAGAACAAGGTTTTACCCTTTGCGTTTTTTATATGGTCTGTAATCTTCATACCTGGTTTAATTGTCATGCTGAATGCTAATGAAGCATCTCATACATAATGGCAGTTTCTATTTTTTAACTGCAAATCATATTCATACTTCGCTTAAAGATCCTTCGTTGCCCTCAGGATGACAAAGTGAAGGGTTAATAAGCTAAATTCGGACTTAACCACCGCTCCACTTCTTCAATCGGCATATTTTTTCTAATAGCGTAATCTTCAATCTGATCTTTGGTAATTTTTCCCAATCCAAAATACCTCGAATCGGGATGTGCGAAATAAAACCCACTTACCGCTGCAGTTGGATACATCGCATAACTTTCGGTCAAGCGTAATCCTATTTTATTCTCTGCATCAAGCAATTGGAATAAAGTTCCTTTTTCGGTGTGCTCAGGGCAGGCAGGATAACCTGGTGCCGGACGGATTCCTGCGTATTCTTCCTTAATCAGTTCCTGATTGCTTAAGTTTTCATCCTGTGCATACCCCCAATACTCTTTACGCACACGTTCGTGCATGCGCTCGGCAAAAGCTTCAGCCAAACGATCGGCCAATGCTTTGGCCATGATGCTGTTGTAATCATCGTAATTGGATTCGAACTCATTCACCAGTTCATCAATCCCGATACCTGCTGTTACGGCAAAACCACCAAAATAATCTTGAATACCACTTTCTTTCGGTGCAATAAAATCAGATAAAGCATAATAAGGCTGCCCATCTACTTTTTCGGCTTGCTGACGGAGGGTGTGGATAGTTACCAGTTTGGAGTTTTCAGTTTTCAGTTCGGCGTTATTTACTAACTGATTACTGTCAACAGTTAGCTGAATATCGTCTCCTACCGCATTTGCCGGCCAGAAACCGATTACTGCTCTTGCTGTTAACAGTTTTTCGTCGAGGATACGTTTTAATAAAGTCTGTGCATCATCAAAAAGTTTCTTCGCTTCGTCGCCTACATTTTTATCGTCGAAAATTTTCGGGTAACTTCCGCGGAGCTCCCAGGTATGGAAAAACGGCGTCCAATCGATATATGGAACCAGTTCTTCTAATGGGTAGTTATCAAAAACCCTTGTGCCAGTAAATTCTGGAACTGGGAGGTTCGGTTGAAAATCAATTTTAAATTTATTTTCGCGCGCTTCTTCTAAGGTTTTAAAACGTTTATCTGACCGCTTATTTAAATGCGCTTCGCGGGCTTTATCATATTCGGCCCTGATGCTTGCAATATATTCGTCTCTGGTATCAGGATTCATTAAAGTGCTACAAACTGTAACACTTCTGGAAGCATCCAATACATGGATAGCAGGCCCTGAATAATTTGGCGCTACTTTTACAGCAGCGTGAATCCTAGAGGTAGTAGCTCCACCTATAATTAATGGAATGGTAAACCCTTCACGTTCCATTTCTTTTGCAAAGTGAACCATTTCATCAAGTGATGGTGTAATTAAACCACTTAAACCAATAATATCGGCATTTATTTCTCTAGCTTTTTTGATAATTTCCTGTGCAGGAACCATCACGCCCATATCAACAATTTCGAAGTTATTACAAGCCAATACCACACCCACAATATTTTTACCAATATCATGCACATCGCCGTTTACAGTGGCCATCAATACTCTTCCTGCTGATGAATTCTGGTCCTGATCGGGATTATCAAGCTTCTCCTGTTCTATAAATGGCAATAAATAAGCTACAGCTTTTTTCATTACCCTTGCCGATTTTACCACCTGGGGCAAGAACATTTTTCCGGCACCGAATAAATCACCCACAATGTTCATCCCATCCATCAACGGTCCTTCGATTACCTGAATCGGGCGGGTATATTTTTGCCTGGCTTCTTCCACATCATCATCCAGGTATTCTACGATTCCCTTTACTAAAGAATGGGATAACCTTTCTTCAACAGAACCTTTTCTCCACTCTTCATCTTTAACTACCTCTTTACCTTTTGATTTTACGGTATCAGCATATTCCACCAAACGCTCTGTAGCATCTTCTCTTCGGTTTAAGAGTACATCCTCTACCCTTTCTAACAATTCGGGCGGGATTTCCTGATAAACTTCTAACATCCCTGCATTTACAATTCCCATATCTAAACCAGCTTGAATGGCATGGTAAAGAAATGCCGAGTGCATGGCCTCTCGCACTACATTATTTCCCCTAAAAGAGAACGAGATGTTAGAAACCCCTCCACTCACTTTAGCATGAGGCAGGTTTTCTTTGATCCAGCGGGTGGCATTAATAAAATCGACAGCATAATTGTTATGCTCTTCTAATCCGGTTGCAACGGTCAAAATGTTCGGATCGAAAATAATATCCTCTGCCGGGAAACCGATTTCGTTTACCAGGATATCATAACTTCTTTTACAAATTTCTTTTCTACGTTCGTAATTATCGGCTTGCCCTTGCTCATCAAAAGCCATTACCACTACGGCAGCACCATACTGCATAATTTTACGGGCACTGTCACGAAATTTATCTTCACCTTCCTTTAGAGAAATAGAGTTCACAATCCCTTTTCCCTGCAAACATTTTAAGCCATTTTCAATAACTGACCATTTGGATGAATCGACCATGATTGGCAGTTTCGCAATATCAGGTTCTGAGGCAATAAGGTTTAAGAATTTGGTCATCGCTGCTTCCGAATCCAACATCCCTTCATCCATGTTCACATCAATTATCTGCGCACCACCTTCAACCTGTTGCAGGGCAACGGCTAATGCAGCTTCATAATCGCCGCTCAAAATCAATTTGGAGAACTTAGGAGATCCCGTAATATTTGTTCTTTCGCCGATATTTACAAAAATGCTTTCTGGCGTAATGGTTACAGGCTCCAACCCGCTTAAACGCATATAAGGTTCGAGGACAGGGAGTTTCCTAGGCTCAACTTTTCTTGCGTTTTTTGCAATACAGCCAATATGTTCTGGTGTAGTACCACAACAGCCGCCAACAATGTTCACAAAACCAGATGCAATAAAATCATCAACCAAATGTGCTGTTTCATGCGGCTGTTCATCGTAGGCACCAAACTCGTTTGGTAAACCTGCGTTTGGATAGGCCGAAACGTAACAGCCTGCTTTTGCAGCAAGCTCTTCAATATGTGGGCGCATTTCTTTGGCACCCAAAGCACAGTTAAAACCAATACTTAATGGCTTAGCATGCATTACAGAGTTTAAGAAAGCTTCGGCCGTTTGACCCGAAAGCGTTCTCCCAGAGGCATCTGTAATGGTACCAGAAATCATGATCTCTAGTTTACGGCCAATTACCTCTTCGTATTTTTTAATGGCCACAATAGCCACTTTAGCATTTAAAGTATCAAAAATGGTTTCGATTAATAATACATCAGAACCACCATCTACCAAACCGCGTACCTGCTCGTAATAAGCAGCTTCCAGCTCATCAAAATAAACTGCCCTAAAACCAGGATCGTTTACATTCGGCGACATGGAAAGGGTACGGTTGGTTGGGCCAATAGCACCTGCCACAAAGCATTTACGATCTGGATTTGCAGCCATAAATTCGTTTACAGCTTCTTTTGCCACACGTGCACCTTCAAAACTCATTTCGTAGGAAAGGTCTTCCATCTGGTAATCGGCCATGGAAATGCGCTGAGTGCTGAACGTATTGGTTTCGATAATATCGGCACCAGCCGCCAGGTACTCCAGGTGTATTGTTTTAATAATATCCGGACGTGTGATGTTGAGCAAATCGTTATTGCCTTTTACATCGCAGGGATGGTTTTTAAAGCGGTCCCCTCTAAAATCTTCTTCGGTTAAGGTATATCGTTGAATCATGGTACCCATTGCGCCATCAATCACCAGAATACGTTTCTCTAATTCTTCTCTTATGCTCATCTGTTGTTATTAGTAACAAGCTGCTAGTATCAAGTACCAAGATTAATGATAGATCGAACTAACTTTAGATAAAAGCAAAGTACAGACATAATTGTCTTCATACTTGATACTTAATACCTAATACTTAATATGGCTTATCTTAAAAGTTGGTACGTGAATCGTAATCCTAAACTTATCTGTTTCCGCTATTTGCAGAATAGAATTTAGCACCTTGTAGGTTACAGGTTGCTAAGACTTCGTTGGGTCTAATCCCTCCGTCTTTCTTAATAAGCATACAAAAATGCAACAAAGCAACATCAATTCCAAAAATTATCGCCTTACTACCAAATAAAATTACAAAGGCCACGCAAAACTGCGCAGCCTTAAGAATATTGTTCTGTTTTTGGTTTTTATCTTCTGTTACCGAAAATACGTAATAATGATAAAAACAAGTTGATAAAAGTAATGTAAAGTGAAAGCGCACCCATGATGGCTAATTTTTTGCTTTCATTTACGCCTAAAGTGTTTCCATTTTCATCCAAACCTTCACCTATTCTTTTAAGCTCCTGAACTTTATATGCCGTTAATGCAGTAAAAATCGCCACTCCAATAAATCCCATAATATAACCTAGTGTTGAGCTTCCCAAAAACATATTGATAACGCTAATGATCACTAAACCGATTACACCGGCAAATAATATTGGGCCAAACTTACTCAAATCTGTATCTGTAGTATATCCCATTATTGCCATTACTGCAAATATAACGGCTGCCGCTGCAAAACTAATTACAACTGATGGTAAAGAGTAAGTTAACAAGATGAAACTGAGCATTACTCCAGTTAATACAGAATAAAGCAAAAACACACCTACTAACGCCTGATAAGACACCCGTTGCATACCAGCGCCCATAAGGAATACTAACCCTAGTGGTGCAAATATCGCGATGTAACCTAAAACAGTAAAGCCACCCTTACCAGTTTGCGGATTATAAGATAAAAGATAATTCAATACTTCCGGTGTGCTGGCGATAAAGTAAGCTGCAACTGTAGAAACAGTTAATGCCACAAACATCCATAAGAAAACATTTCCAAAGAAACGTTTGGATGCAGATTTTTCCTGTACAAAAACACTGTTGTCTTGATATTGATAATTTTGTTGTTCCATTTTAAATTTGTGTATTTAACTATATAAAAATAAATATTTAGTTTAATCTTTTTGTCAGCTGTTCTTCAACTTTTTTAAAGAACTGTAGTGGTTTTAGTGTGCGCCAAGGTAAATTATCAAGTGCGCCGCCAAAGTTAATGTAATAATCGATGTTATTATCACGAAATTCGGTGATTACGTGTTCCTGAAAATTTACCCCAACAATCCAGCCATCTTCTACTTCCTGAAACCACTCTTCGTAATAACTGTCATCAGAGGCATGGAAGTTCAATACATTTTCACCGATCAGGATAAATTTATTAATGCCTTCATCCATCATCAGCTCCAAAATATCACGCTTTAGGAGCATAATATCATTATTAATGGCATCGTTCCACTCTCCAATAAACTCTATAATGGCATAACTGCGATCATAATCAACATACAACACCTTCATATACAGCGTACTTGAGCCAAACTCGTCCCACTGTGGGTGCAATAAAAAGTTATAAATCTGCTTATCGAAGTAAAGTTCTGAGTATTCGGTATTGTAAAATGGCGAACGCTCATCTTCTGCCGAAATATAATCATCTCTCCACTGATAATAAGGCTCAATTTCGTGCATATACTTTAATTATTGAATGAGTGAATTTTGAATGAGTGAACATTAAGGTCATTTCTACGTCGCATCATTCTTTCTTTTATTCAATCACTCTATCCTTCTATAATTTCTTAGTGTCCTGCTTCAACTGCTTTACGCACACTTCCATAACGGGTTAATAATTCTGCGGCTTCTTCATAGCCTATATTCAGTTCATCGGCAACCATTTGTGTACCACGGTCTACCAGTTTATGATTGGTTAACTGCATATCGACCATTTTATTGCCAACTACACGGCCCAACTGAACCATTACAGTAGTGCTTAACATGTTTAACACCATCTTTTGCGCCGTACCCGATTTCATCCGGGTAGAACCGGTAATAAATTCAGGCCCAACTACCACTTCAACCGGGAAATCCGATTCGGCAGCAATAGGTCCACCGGTATTACAAACAATGCACCCTGTTAATATACCATGTTTACGCGCCGTGTTTAAACCACCAATTACATACGGAGTGGTACCCGATGCTGCCAGGCCAACCAAACAATCTTTTTCATTAATCTC
This sequence comes from Pedobacter sp. AK013, assembly GCF_014205835.1. Taxonomy (GTDB): domain Bacteria; phylum Bacteroidota; class Bacteroidia; order Sphingobacteriales; family Sphingobacteriaceae; genus Pedobacter. Next base: position 125,115 of record NZ_JACHCQ010000014.1, read on the forward strand.
AAATTCCTGAAGATCTTTCCAGGCTTGTTCGGCATCATCTTCAGCAAATTCTACTGCTCTTCTAATGGCCGTATCTCCGCCCGCAATAATTCCTACAACCCAATCAAAAGGAACACCGTAAGTAGGCGGACATTCTGAAGCATCTACTACACCTAAACGACCACTTGTACCTGCACCTATATAAAAGAGACGGCCACCTTTTTTCATTCGCCCAGCCACTGCCGACGTTAATTTTTCGATCTGAGGCAAACATTTTTCAACTGCAAATGCTACAGTTTTATCTTCGTTATTAATGCCCTGCAAAACTTCTAATACCGACATTTTATCAATGTGGTCATAGTTAGATTCTTGCTCGGTAACTCTATTCATAAATTTAATTTTGATAAAATTCGGTAAATTCTTTCTAAAAACTGCGCTAAAAATCTAAAAATATCTGTCATAAATTTCGAGCTAAGCCTTCCTTGCGTTAATTAATGTTAAATATTATAAACAAAAGACATGAAAATGCAGTTAAAAAACATATCAACTCGCTAATTTTCATAAATTTGCACTAACGCTGATGAAAAAAAATACCCGAAACAATATACTAATTGCCGTAAGCTATTCTGTGATTTTAATAGCGGGTATGTTTTTGGGTATAAAATTCATTAAAGATCAAGGTTTTGGCGTTAAAAAAAGTCCTCAGTTAGCCAACAATAGCGACGAAAAATTAAACGAAATCTTACACATCATCAACGGCAATTATGTTGATGACATCAATACCGATTCACTTCAAAACTTACCTATTGATAGTGTTTTACACCAACTCGATCCGCATAGTGTTTACTTGCCACCAACTGATGCGCAAGATATGACCGATAACCTGGAAGGGAACTTTGAAGGCGTAGGCATAGAATATTATATGCTTAACGATACCATGATGGTTACCAGTGTGGTTAAGGATGGACCAGCTTATCAGGCAGGAATTAAATTGGGCGATAAGATCCTGAGTATCGATACTGCGGTAGTAAGTGGCCGAAACTTACCCAAAGACCAACTTACCGGTCGTTTTAAAGGTAAATCTGGAACCGGCGTAAGTGTAGTCCTTTTACACCCCGGAGCCCCGCAAACTAACCGTATTATGGTTACCCGCGGTAAAGTAAACATCAGTAGTATTGATGCCGCCTATATGATTAACAACGAAACGGGTTACGTAAGGATCAGTAAATTTGGCGCTAATACGGATAACGATTTCTCTGCTGCAGCCAATAACCTGAAGGCAAAGGGCATGAAAAAACTGATTCTTGATCTGCGCGATAACGGAGGCGGTTATTTTACTGCAGCTACAGGACTGGCTGATCAGTTTTTGGGCGAGAACAAACTTATTGTGTATACGCAGGGTAAACATGAGCCGCGTACTGATTATTTTTCTACGGGAACAGGCGCCTTTCAAAATGGTAAACTGGCTGTCTTAATTAATGAAAATACGGCCTCGGCCAGCGAAATTGTAGCTGGAGCCATCCAGGATTTGGGGCGTGGGATTATTGTTGGCCGCCGCTCCTTTGGGAAAGGCTTGGTACAAGAGCAATTTGCTTTTGGAGACGGCTCTGCATTGAACTTAACCATCGCAAGATATTATACGCCATCTGGTCGGAGTATCCAAAAATCTTACAAAAAAGGTTACGACGCTTACAAACATGAATTAGATGAACGAATGATGGATGGAGAGCTTACGGGAGATCGTACTTCTTTTCAAGATTCTATTGAGAAAACTGAAGGTGTAAATATTCAGCAGAACAGAAAAGCTAAACCTATTGGCGGTATCCAGCCAGATATATTTGTGAGATTAGACACGAATGGTTACAATAAATTTTATAGCAATTTAGTAAGCAAGAAAATACTTTCTGATTACGTTTTTAATGTCCTTACCAATAAGTACAGTGCCAGTTTTGTAGAACAGAATATCAATATCTTCACCATAAACGATAACGATTTCAAAGATTTTATCGGGTTTCTTCAACGTAAAAACATAGCGATAGATCGTTTTCAATTATACAATTCGAAAAACGTGATCTTAAATGACCTTAAAGCCTTGCTTTGTCGATATTATTTGGGCGATGTAGGCTATTATAAGGCCGCAAACCAAACCGACAATGCGGTAAGGCAAGCACTTCTTAACCTTCAATAGCCATATTTAATATTTTGTGGATGATAAATCTATCCCCCACAAAGAATTTAAATATCAACAAAACCAAATATAACAAAATAATATTCTTAATATTTAATAACAAATAATACTATATTTTGTTATTATTAACTTTGCCTGCAAATCATCTCTTTTATGAAACTGAGCAAATTACAGGAAAAAGATCAACAGGTATTAAATGATTTATTAGTAAACGTTAAGAAACAGACTGATCTATTTTTAGGTTATCCCGTTTCAAAAGACTTCGATTATCAGGCGCTTTCAGATTTTTTAAAATACCCAATGAACAACCTGGGCGATCCTTTTGTTACTTCAACTTATGGTGTAGGCTCGCGTGAACTCGAAAAAGAAGTAGTCCAGTTTTTTGCAGAGCTTTTCCGTGCACCTGCAGATAACTGGTGGGGTTATGTAACCAATGGCGGTTCAGAGGGTAATCTCTATGGCCTATACCTTGCGCGCGAGTTACATCCAAAGGGAATGGTTTATTACTCTGAAGCCACACATTATAGTGTGCAAAAGAATCTGCATTTACTTAATATGTCAAACATCGTTATCCGTACCCAGGAAAATGGAGAAATCGATTACGAAGACCTGGAACATACCATTCGCATGAACCGCCATATGCCCGTTATTATTATGGCCAATATCGGCACCACCATGACCGAAGCGCGTGATGATGTGGCCAAAATTAAAGCCATCTTAAAAAAACTGGCTATTCAACACTATTATATCCACGCTGATGCGGCACTTTCAGGCACATACAGTGCATTAATAGAACCAAGACCAGCATTTGATTTTGAAGATGGTGCAGATAGCATCGCCATTAGCGGTCACAAGTTTTTTGGTTCGCCCATGCCTTGCGGGGTAGTAGTTGCTAAAAAATCGAACCGCGATCGGATTGCCCGTTCGGTGGCTTACATTGGAAGTGTTGACACCACAATTACGGGATCTAGAAATGGCCATAGCCCCTTATTTTTATGGCATGCCATTAAGCGTTTGGGTATAGCAGGTTTAAAAAACAGGGCCATGCATAGTTTAGCAACCGCAGCCTATACCGAACAAAAACTTAAAGCGCTAGGTATTGCCGCATGGCGAAATGCGAATGCCATAACCGTAAACTTTCCTACTCCATCTGCAACAATTTGTAAAAAATGGCAACTGGCAGCAGAACAGGGAAATTCGCATATCATCTGCATGCCAAACGTAATGCAATCGCACATCGACCTCTTAATTGCCGACCTTAAAGCCGAAATGGTGCTACGGGATTGACGTTAGACAAACATTTCAATAATCCCGATGTTTAATAACTATACTAACTTAGTGTACACATTAAACAGCTATAGATGAAAATTATAATTGTAGGCGCAACAGGCACACTGGGCAAAAAAGTTGCAGCAGCTTTTGCACAAAAACACGAGATAATCCGCGTAGGAAATACAAAAGGTGATGTTCAGGTTGATATTACCAATGAAACATCGATTAAGGCCATGTTTGAACAGATTGGTGCTTTCGATGCTCTGATTAGTACCAGTGGAAAAGGCCCTTTTGCGCCAGTAAGCCAGATGACGGGTGAAGTATTTAAAGGAGGCTTGCTGGGCAAATTATTGGGTCAGGTTAACCTGGTGCTTATTGGGCAGCACTATATTAATAAAGGTGGTTCGTTTACCCTAACTTCAGGCATATTGGCTGAACATCCGGTTGCAGCAGGTGCGGCATTGAGTACTATAAATGGCGGTTTAAATGCATTTGTTTTGGCAGCTGCCCCTGAGCTCGAAAATGGTGTTCGTATAAACGCCATCAGTCCCAATGTGGTTGAAGATTCGCCAGCATATTTCGATTCTTTTCCCGGAGAAATCCCTGTTACCATGGAGAAAGTTGTTAAAGCTTACGAGAAAAGCGTGCTGGGCATTTTAACAGGCCAGGTAATAAAGGTTTATTAATTAAACTCAGTATTTGAAAAAATCCAAAACTTCGATTTTTAACAAAAGCTTATTCTAAAATTTTGGTTATTCAAAACCCAAAGTTTTATATTAGTCTGTCTAACAAATTCAAACATGATAGAGACTGAACGCCTCATTTTAAAACCATTAACACACGATCAGCTTTTAAAATACATAAAAGATGATCATTCGCTTGAACAAGAGTTTGGCCTTTTGCCAACAAAGAAAAATATTTCGCCTTCCCTTCATGACGCGCTGGAACAAACGATTTTACCTAACGTTTTCGATAAGGATAAAGATTATCTATACCATACTTTATGGACTATCATTTCCAAACCCGACCATAGAATGGTAGGTGATATCTGTTTTGTTGGTGAGCCTGACCCCAATGGCGAAATAGAAATAGGTTATGGCACTTATAAAGAATTTAGAGGGAAGGGCTTTATGATCGAAGCCGTTGGCCGGTTAATAGAATGGGCAAGGGAACAGCCTAAAGTGAAATCGGTTTTTGCCGCCACCACAAAAGATAATGTAGCTTCTTATTCTATTTTAGAAAAAAACAACTTTATCCATATTGGAGAAGTTGATGATATGTTAAGCTGGAAAATTGAATTGAAATAATTTAAGTCAATTGCGTTCGTTTGCATTGAAGACAATTCCTTTTTTTTGAATTGATTAATAAAACTTATCCTATGCGTTATCTTTTTTCCTTTTTACTTTGTTTATCCACCCTTGCTTCTTTAGCGCAAAACCCCAAATTAAAAATCAAACATTTAACAGGCGATCTTTATGTTTATACCACCTACAACACCTATAAAGGCGCCGTAACGGATGCAAATGCCGTGTACCTGGTTACTAATAAAGGCGTTGTCGTAATCGATGCGCCTTGGGATGCTACACAATTCCAGCCATTTCTGGATTCTATACAAGCCAAACACCACCAAAAAGTTGTGCTGGCCATTGCCACACACTCGCATGGTGACCGCGCAGGTGGTTTAGCATTTTTTAAAAGCAAGGGTATAAAAACTTATACCAATAAATTAACCGATGAGATATTGAAAACCAACAAAGAGCCACGTGCAGCCTACACTTTTACTAACGATACTACTTTTACAGTAGGACAGTATAAAATAAATACCTACTACGCCGGCAAAGGGCACACGAAGGATAACCTGGTGGTTTGGTTCCCAAAGGACAAAGTTTTATTCGGCGGCTGCCTGATTAAAAGCACCCAAGCGGATAATTTGGGTTATATTGGAGAAGCCGATTTAGCCGCATGGCCGAAAAGCATCGAAAAGTTAAAGCAGAAGTATCCTGATACCAAATTTGTGATAACCGGACACGATGCCTGGGGAAACAGGGAATCTTTGGATCATACACAGAAATTGTTGAGGGAGACAAAGTAGATATACTTATGTTGTTTTACAACTAAGAGGTGTAGAAACAATTTCAGCAAGACGATCGCATTATAATAATTCCCTTACAGTACAATTTCGAACAGGCTTAAACTAATCCCTTCATAGTGTTTTGGCAATCCATCTGTTTTTTCCATGGTTACAACACCAACATAATCAAAACCGCAACCGGTATAATATTCGAGCAGTTTTTTATTGTCCGCCCAGGTGTCCATTCTGATAAATTTAATCTCGTTCTTTGCTGCGTAATCTTTAGCCCATTTGATAATTTCCTTCACAAAAGAATAGCCTCTAAATTCGGGATGGGTTACAATTCTGTGGATATAAATCGCATCATGATCCCGATCTCCCCAAATTAACAGATCGTTAAAGGTAACGGCAAATACACAGGCCACTACACCATCGACTAAGATTTTATATTGGCGGTTTTCATCAATTTCGGTTTGCACCAATTCTCCGCTAAAGCCTTGCCAATGTTTGTTGAACACCTTCTTTTGATGCGCAACAGCCATATCATAAAATCTGAAAATGACATCGATAGCAGCTGCTTCGCTATTTAGAACCTGTAATTGCATGAAACAAAGGTAAGGGTAAAATTTTTATCCAATTAGTCGGGATTTACGATCCCGTCTTTGGAGTTTAGATCTTTGTGGATTGCAAATCCACAGAATAGTGCGACGAGATTACAAATCTCGACGAACAAAGGATCGTCATTTCGACCGTAGTGGAGAAATCTTTGAACTGTCCAATAAGCATAGTTTAAAGGTTTTTCGATCTCGCTGCGCTCCAGTCGAAAACGATTGAGCAAAAGCAAAAACAGGCTGCTTCTTTAAGAAACAACCTTGTTTTTTTTATAATATTGTTGGGTATCCTGACTTAAACCTTTCGCCTTTAAACCCTCTACCTCAAAACTTATTTCTGCCTGAAATAAATCTGGATCGGCGCACCAGAAAAATCGAAATTTTCTCTCAATTTATTTTCGATGAAACGCTTATACGGATCTTTAATGTACTGTGGCAAGTTGCAGAAAAAGGCAAACATTGGCGAACTAGCATTAATCTGTGTGATGTATTTAATCTTAATGTGTTTCCCTTTTAATGCTGGTGGTGGGAATTTCTCAATCAGTGGCAACATTACATCGTTTAATTTAGATGTAGGAATTTTCTTGCTACGGTTTTTATAAACATCTAAAGCTGCTTCTATTGCCTTAAAGATACGTTGCTTGTTTAATACGGATGTGAAAATGATCGGTACATCGGTAAACGGACGGATACGCTCATAAATCTGCTCTTCGAAAGCTTTCATCGTTTGCGTATTTTTTTCTATCAGATCCCATTTGTTTACCAGAATTACGATACCTTTTTTGTTCTTTTCGGCCAGATGGAAAATATTGATATCCTGACTTTCAATTCCTTCTACGGCATCAATCATTAATACCACAACATCAGCTTCTTCTAAGGCTTTAATGGTACGCATTACTGAATAAAACTCCAGATTTTCTTTAACCTTTGTTTTTTTACGTAATCCGGCAGTATCGATCAGCATAAACTCATGCCCGAATTGGTTATAATGGATTTTGATCGAATCGCGGGTGGTACCTGCATTTGCGGTAACAATATTACGCTCTTTACCAATTAATGCATTAACCAAAGAAGATTTACCCACATTCGGACGACCAGCAATGGTAATCTTAGGCAATTGGTTTTCTTCTTCTTGAATATCTTCAAAATTCTTAACAACCTCATCCAACAATTCCCCTGTTCCAGAACCGGTCATTGATGACAGTGGATATACCTCGCCTAAACCGAAACCGTAAAAAGTGTGAATTTCGTTATATAAAGCAGTATTATCTACTTTATTTGCACAAACAAAAACGGGTTTATTACTTCTGCGCAATACCTGAGCAATATCATCATCTAAATCAGTAATACCTGTTGTTACATCTACCATAAAGATCAATACACTAGCCTCTTCGATGGCAATCATTACCTGCTCGCGGATGGCAGCTTCGTAAACATCTTCTGAGTTGGCTACATAACCACCGGTATCGATTACGGTAAATTGTTTATCTATCCACTCGCCCACACCATAGTGCCTATCGCGGGTTACGCCGCTCATATCATCTACAATGGCTTTACGGCTTTCTGTTAGTCTATTAAAAAGGGTGCTCTTGCCTACGTTTGGCCTGCCTACGATGGCTATAATGTTACTCATGGGTGTTCTTTTGATAGTTAATGGCTTATAGTTAATGGTCGTGGTGTTTAGGCAAGCTGCTCAAACTATTTGGCTATCAGCCATTGACTATCAACTACTAACCGATTTATTTCGGGCTGCAAAGGTACGGTTATTTTTCGTAACCTCTATTAATATTAATTTTTATACTTTTCTAAAAGTCCTTTTATTACTTCTTCGGTTAATTGATTTCCTTGCAATAAGGGAAAGCCCTCCCACCTTACAATTCCTTTCGGATCGATAAGGATAGCATGCGGAATACCTTTAACCTGAAGCGAGTCTTTCACTGTCCCCTTAGTATCTATGGCTTCAAAATAGTTGATTTTAGGATTATTAAAAGCTTCTACTTTTTCAGCTGCTTCGTCAGAAACACCAATAATTACAATTTTATCGGCATATTTCTTTTGAATATCGTTTAATGTAGGGATATATGCCCTGCATGGTCCGCACCAAGTTGCCCAAAAATCGATCAGCACAAACTTCCCTTTGGTATCAGGCTGTTTTGAAATCCATTTTTCAACAATCAGGTCTGGCGCTTTTTCGTTCAGGATAGATTTTGCCCACAATTTTTTACCATTGTTTGATTCCTGGGCAAAAACCGTTGTACCGATCAACAGCAAGAGAAACGTTAAATTTTTCTTCATACCCTAAAAATCGAAATTAATTATCGTAACCGAAGCTTTTTAAATAATTCTTTTTACTTCTCCAGTCGGGAATTACCTTCACAAACATTTCCAGAAAAACCTTGCTATCTAAAAATTTCTCGATCTCTAAACGCGCTTCAGTGCCTACCTTTTTCAACATGCTTCCGCCCGTACCAATCAAAATGTTCTTTTGCGAATCGCGTTCGACCACAATTTCTGCGGTAATTCTGATCATGGCACCTTTGCCATTTTTCATTTCCTCTTCTTTAAAACTCTTCACAATTACCTCAGTACTGTAAGGAATTTCTTTCTGATAATTAAGGAAGATTTTTTCGCGGATAATCTCCGAAACAAAAAAACGCTCTGAACGATCCGTCAGATCTTCCTTATCATAATACGGTGGATGTTCCGGCAACATTTCGAGCACACGATCTAATAACCCGTCGACATTGTGTTTATGTAAAGCCGAAATTGCATAAATAGCAACAGGATTTAACTTCTCCTGCCAGTAGGCAATCTTCTCATCAACCTGCTCTTGCAATGCTTTATCAATTTTATTGATGAGTACAATTGTTGGAATATTACGGTCAAGGATTTTCTCCAGAACATCATCCTCATCGTGCCCTTCATTAATATCGGTTACGAATAAAAGTACGTCGGCATCGGTTAAAGATCCGTTCACAAAGCTCATCATACTCTCTTGTAAACTGTATTTTGGCTTAATTATACCCGGCGTATCAGAGAAAACGATTTGATATTCTTCTTCATTTACGATCCCTAAAATGCGGTGCCTTGTGGTTTGTGCCTTAGGAGTGATAATGCTAAGTCGCTCGCCTACAAGCACATTCATGAGGGTAGATTTACCTACATTTGGTTTACCTATTATACTAACAAAACCTGCTTTATGCGCCATTAAAATATTTTTTAAAAAAAATTTGCAGTACAAAGAAACGAATTATATCTTTGCATTCCAATTCGGAAACAGCGTTAAGGATTTAATTCAAAGAAAAAACGAGTTGTATAGCGTGCGGGGTGGAGCAGTTGGTAGCTCGTCGGGCTCATAACCCGAAGGTCGCACGTTCGAGTCGTGTCCCCGCTACCAATTCAGTTGGTAGTTATCAATTGGCAATTTTAATTGCAAATTGATAACTGGAAATTAAAATACTGAAAATGGCCCGTTCGTCTAGGGGTGAGGACGCCAGATTTTCATTCTGGAAACAGGGGTTCGATTCCCCTACGGGCTACTTATTAATGAGCGAAAGCTTGTAAAAACCTGCAAATCATACGATATGCAGGTTTTTTTAGTTTACGAGGATAGCAAAATATTCAATTATTATCAAAAAAAAAGTGAGTCATTCGGTGAGTTACTTTTTGGAAAATAATTACTCACTGGAGATAGGAAAAATCCTTCGCAATAAGGTCCAAAATATGGACATCTTGACTTCATTTTACTGTAGGGCTAACTTTGTTTAACCTAATGAGTCAAATCATGAGTACCAATTATTCTCTACTCTTCTACTTGAAGAAACCTAAAGGCTACCTTACAGGACCTAAGCCAATCTACATGCGTATCACTGTTAACGGAATTCCCAAAGAGGTTTCCACTAACCGAAACTGTGACCCTTCTCGATGGAATTCAAAAGCTAACAGAGCGTCAGGAACCAAAGAAGAATTTAAAACGCTAAACTCTTATCTTGATGCGCTACAGCATAAAGTAATGAATATCCATTTGGAGTTAATGAAAACCGGTGCAGATATTTCATCAGAAGTCATCAAGCAAAAATTCCTGGGAAAGGATATCGAACGCAGAATGTTAATAGAACAGTTCTCGGATCACAATCAAAAAATGGAAGCACTATTGGGCAATGGATTCAAACAAAATACTTTAAAAGGTTATAAAACAACATCTACCCATATTAGTCAATATTTGGAGAAAGAATATAAAACATCGGATATTGATATAAGGCTTGTTGATCACGCATTTGTAGTAGGACTCGAATTTTATCTTCGGTCTGTAGCAGCTTGCTCGGCAGTCACAACAGCCAAATACATCAAAAACTTTAGAAAGATTATTAATCTTTGTCTTGCACACCGCTGGCTTACGGAGAATCCCTTCCTCCTTTATAAGACAAAGGTTAAAGCCAAAGAAAAGGAATTTCTGACTAAATCTGAACTGGAAAGAATTGAAAGAAAGGACTTCAAAATTGAAAGACTGCAACATGTGCGTGATATTTTTGTTTTTTGCTGTTATACTGGCCTTTCCTATATCGATGTTAAACAACTTCGTACTTCTGATATTGCTACAGGTGTTGACGGAAAATTATGGGTATTGACTAGCCGTGAAAAAACCGACATCAATTCAAACATCCCGCTCCTTCCCGACGCTCTCAATATTATAAATAAATATTCCGATTATCCACCAAGCGCAGCAAAAGGTTTAGCTCTTCCAGTATTAAGTAATCAAAAAATGAACAGTTATTTGAAAGAAATTGCTGATTTATGCGAGATCACAAAGGAACTTACATTTCATAAGGCTCGCCATACTTTTGCTACAACTATTACACTATCCAATAATGTTCCGATCGAAACGGTATCCAAAATGCTTGGCCATTCAAATATTAAAACAACACAACACTACGCGAAACTGCTTGACACAAGAGTGGGTACTGATATGGATACATTAAAGCAAAAATTACAAAGACCTCAAATATAAACGAAAGAAAATCAATATCGCTTGCACCCCTCCCATTGAAAATTAACTCCTTATTTATATAAATCCACAAATCATTTATAGGACAGCTTTAGGGAACTGAAAAAATATTCTACCGACAGATGTCAGGATATTATGCAAATCAGGTTTGGAAAATTACAAAAATCTAGACCTGATTAAATTCCGTTTTATTTTTTACCTTTTATCCTTAAGTCTATCATAATTTACCATTCGGACCTAAAAAAGGCACGAACTAAGACCATGAAAAAAGTTTCAGCACAAAAGTTTCAGTGGGACTAACAAGTTATACATTAGAATCATTTAATCCATTTCCTACGTATAATACAATATTAAAAACATTGCTGCTATTACTTCTCATGGCATCTGTCACCAGAAAATTCATTATTTTAAATCATCAGTTCCATGATTCACCACCTGCAGAGCCTGATCCAAAATGTTTTTATCAACATCTATAAAATGAAATAAGCCTGCATGCTTGATTTCTAATATTCCTTTATAGCTGTTGATGACCAGCTTCGATGTCTCCAGGCTATTATCTCCCGACTGTACCTTATTCTGGGATTTTTTCGATTTCCTGAATATATATCCAAAAAAATCAGGTAATGAAAGTAAACTCACCAACGATTTTTCAGAAAATGTCATTGTTTTTAGAATAAAGTGATCTGAAGGGAAGTTAAAAGCCTCAACCTCATTTACACCATACACATTCCTATCGAAATACATCACAATTTCCCTCTTTAATAAATTAGGGTGCATATACCAATAAATTTGACCCCCTTTCGCCAATTTCAAATTGACCCCCAGAGTTGTTGCTTGAAAAAAGCAGAAGTTGTTGTGCAAAAAGG
>NZ_JACHCQ010000015.1 GCF_014205835.1 Pedobacter sp. AK013
GGGGACCTTAGAAATAGATTTTAAAACATAAACAACCTTAATTAGCCAATAAGCCTTATTTATCTTCAATAATCAATTTTAACCGGACAACAGTGCATTGCATTCAGCATGACAGCCGTTTAACATACCCCCCTAAAAAGATAAAGCTCCCCATCGCGGAGAGCCTATATCCAACTAACAAAACATATTTTTTCTAGGTAAGCTTTAGCCTACATTATCCTTTCTTAACCAATTTATATTCGATTACTGGTTTGCCACGTGTACCGCCGTCGCCAGCACCCATCGAAATAAATTTCAACTTGTAAACATTACCAGCTGCATCCTTGATTACATAAAAAGTTTTAAGCGTAACTCCTGTAGCCGGTTGAGTGCTTCTCCATGTTGAACCAATTATTGCTCTATCTGATTTAAAATCTACTGTACTGATGTTTGATTCTTTAAAATCTGAATAAGTAATAGTGTTTTCTGAAACAATACCAGCCACTACACCTCCTAAATTGTTAATGAAAATCAAATCAGAAAATGCATAAGGGAAAGTAGCAGTCCAATACATACTGTAAGTCCAAACAATATCCCAGCTAGCTTTTACGGGCTCAACAGAAACAGCAGTTCCTTTTATCAAAGCGGTAAATTGGAAGTTAGCGTCAGCATTTTTGGTAATATCTAAAGTCTTAAAAGTCGTTTCAGTAACCTTAGCATACTGCAAAGTATAACCTGTTGTACCTTTTCTAATTACCCTGATTTTATAAAGTTCATCGTTAGCTAAAACAGTTGCAGCACCACCTTTCCGGTTAATGATATAAACTTTGTTTTCAGCATCTGTAGCAGAAATAGCAGCAATAGCTGTTTTATTTAAAATATTGGATTCTCTACCATCGTCAATTATGGTAAAATTACCTTGTCCCTGACCAACTTTTAAAGCATTAGGATCAAAATCGGTAGTAGTTACAGCGTTTAAATCTGTTTTATTAATAACTAAAGCAGAAGCACCATTGGTTGAGTTTAATATCACTTTAAAATCTGCTCCCGAATAAAAACCTAAATCCCAACTATCTCTTTCAACAGCAGTTTGTTTATTAGCACTAAAATCTACATAAACGCTATTACCAGCGGCACTTCCTAGTTCAGCACCAACTAATCCATTAAGGGTTAAAATACTTCCATCAGAAGGCGGCACCACTACTATTGGCTTTTCTGTATCTTTTTTACATGCTGTAAAGGTTACCGCTAAAAAAGCGATCGCAATCATTGAGTTTAATTTATTCATCTTTATTATTATGTTATTTTGATATTAAAGTTTATCCCAGCTATAGCTCAGCCCTAATACATAAGAACGACCATAACTGTAAGGTACGGTACTGCCTCCTGTGCTATGCGCGCCCCCGCTGGCGCTCGAACTATTGGTAAGTTGTGTTACATTAAACAGGTTTTTAACACCTGCATTGATGGTTAAAGATTTGAGCAGGTTTTTGTTGAACATTAAATCTGCGGTGTGGAACGCACCGATTTTTACCAGTTTTGCCGTAGCATTGTTCGTTAACTGATAACTTGGTAAACTGCCGGTATATTTATAAAACAGGCTGATGCTTCCATTAAGCTTGCTAAAAGTGTAGGTAATGTTCGAGTTCAGCTCTGTAGCCCAAACAAATTCTGGCGTTTCCAGGTTGGCGTTTTCACTTAAGTCGTTATATCTCCCGATGTATGATGCTCCAAGTGTAGCCTGAAGATTTTTAAAGATTAACGTGTTTTCCAATGTACCACCGGTTGTTTTGTATTTAGAAATATTGATTAATGTGGTAATGGTTGGATTTATTGGATCGAAACCAAATTCGATCCTGTTTTTAAATAGATTGTAGAATCCAGATAGGGTAGAACGGAACTGAAAATCACTAAGCTGTACACCTGCCCAAGCCAGTGAACCATTAAAACTGTTCGATTCTTCTGCCTTTAAATTGGGATTACCTAAAATGTTATGACTGGCATCAACGAAATCATAATACAATTCTCTTAACGCAGGAGATCGGAAACCTTTGGCATAAGCTATACGCAGATCTAGGTCTTTGGTTAAGATCAACTTCGCATTTAATGATGGAATTACAGGAGGTGCATCGTAAACAGAATTTTTAATCACCCTTAAACCTGGTCTGATATTTATCAAATCCCCTAATTTAATTTCTGCTGTAACAAAAGTTGCATAATCATTAATTACTGGCGCTCCTTTAATTCTTTGCCCGTTGGCCGCATCTCTGCTGTATTCAACACCAGGTTGAAAGGAAATCGATTTACTATGGATATATATGGCTGTAGCCCTAAAGTTAGTTGCGTTAAATTTTGCGACATCCTGTTCTCCCGCACCACCTGATAATTCTTCAGTATTATTGGTAAAGTCATGGATTACTGTTCTGGTTGCACGATCGAGCTTGATAAAACCCGCAACGGCAGCCAGTTGTAGTTTATTGCTGATTTTATATTCTGATTGAAGCTGTTGGGTATATCGGTGTGTGGTATAAGTTTGTAGTAATCCTTTATAAGTATTCGGATTTAAACCAGACCGCACATCAATATCTTCTTTCAGTCCATCTAAACGATACCAGATACTGAAATTATGATGCCGGTAGCCTATTTTGGTATTAGCCAAATATTGCTCTTTTGGTTTCCACCGATTGGTAACCTCGGCAACTTCTTGTATGGTAGCCGTTTTGCTTCCTAAATTCCAGCCACCAAAATCGTTGTGGCTAAAACCTACCAGCACACTCCAATTGCTGTTTTTCCAGTTGGCAGTAATATTCTGCATATGGTTACCCTTGCCCGATAAAGCTTCATATTCGTTACCAGCTGTTTCTTCCTGTACCCTTGCAGATAGATTTAGCAATTCCCTACCAGGTTTTTTGGTGATAATATTAATTACACCTGCCAATGCATCAGCTCCATATATTACAGACATTGGTCCTTCTACAATCTCAATCCGGTCAATCGTATTAATGTCTATCTGATTTAAACTTTCGCGGGTATCTGATCTATCTACCATAGGTACGCCATCTAAAAGTATTTTTACATTTCTACCCGTCATCCCCATTAATTGAATATCAGTAGTACCCAATGTTAAATCGTTGCTAAAACGGAAACCCAATTCGGTATTTAAAACCTGCTGTACATTGGTTGCGGCTCTTAACTTAATCCGATCTGCACTTATTGTTCTTACATTGTATACCGAATTTCTTAAAGTTTGCAGACCATACTGCCCCGTAATTACCACATCTTTTAAATCATTTGCCTTTGCAGTATCAACTTTAAACACTTGGGCTACAGCAACAAATCCATAAATTGATAAGACAATTGATAAATATATTTTCATTTATTTAGACTAATTATAAATAATTATGCAAATTTGTATATAATCACAAAAAAAAGATAACGTTAAACGGATAATTAATACCGCCAAACGGATTAAATGAATATGGAAATTAAACTCTCAACCTATCCAACAGGAAATATTGTTTATAAGAATACCTATCCTGATAATTTTGATGGCATTAATGATGTAAACGAAGCTGTGTTAACATTTGAAAAGGATGGTATAAAATACCATATAAAGGAAAAGTGGTTTAGTGGGATCCATATTGGCATTACCGAGATCCATCCGCATAAAGAAGAGCGTTTTTGCTTTGAATCTTCTCAACAACATATTGGCTTTTTATTTTGTCTGAACGGCGCGATTAATTATGGTAACGATCATCAACAACAAGATACTTTTTTATCGCTCATTAAAAACGAGCAAGACTTTAATATAGGCAGGGTTAATTCGATCAGATTTAATGTAACAACAAAAACCAGATACCTTTATATACAGTTTACATCAGATTATTTTCGCCAGGTAACCGGAGGAAAACCCGATAATGATATTAAATCTGAAATCCCAAAATCCATCAATCCAGAAATCGGATTGATATTGCAGCAAATTATTTCCCCTAAGTACGAGGGTAGGGTAAAGCGCCTGTTTCTGGAAGCCAGGATATTTGAGCTGATTATTGCTTATATTAATCAAAAAGCAGATAAACAAACACGCCTTTTAAAAAAGGAAGATGTAGAAAAAATTCTTTTGGCCAAACAATTGGTTGAGTACGATTTACAAAATCCAAATTCATTAATCGAGTTATCGCGTAGGGTTGGAATTAATGATTATAAGCTTAAAAGAGGTTTTAAGGCGCTAATTGGGCATACTGTATTTGGGTACCTCTATAAGATCAGGATGGAGAAAGCCCATTATTTTCTATCCAGGGAAAAGAAAACTGTAAACGAGGTTTCTTTTCTTGTAGGCTATAAAAACGCACAACACTTTATTACTGCCTTTAAAAAGCATTATAATATTTTACCAGGAAGTTTAAACAAAAGCTAGAAATTCAGCGCAAACGTTTGTTTATTCTTTTACATCGTTTATAATCAAATCAGACTCTACAATGGTGTTGTAATAGGCCTGGTTCTCAGAATTAGGACTATGAATAAGATCTAACAAGATGTTGGCCGCTTTTTGTCCCTGCAAATACGGATATTGCTCTACTGAAGCTACAGGCGAATTATCTAAGTAACTGATAATAGGCAGGTTCGCATAACTCACTACATCAAAATCGTTAATTACATTCAGCTTTTTGAAGTATTTAATCAGGAAGAGTGCTACATAATCATTAAAGGCTACAATCGCTGTGGGTTTCCGCTTGTGATTTAAAAATTGATTGGCTACGTCGATAGTACCTTCCTCAGTTAGGTCACAGTTCACCACCAACGATGGATCAAATTTTAAGCGATTAAACGTAATCGCTTGCATATAGCCATCCTTGCGTTCCTCACTGGCGTATAAGGTACTTGGTCCATTAATCATCCCAATACTTCTATGTCCTTTTTTCAAAAGATAGTTCACCGCCTTAATTGTTGCGCTCTCTAAGCTACACGCTACATAATGCACGTTTTTAAACGGAGGTATCCGATCAAAAAATACTACAGGTATATTAAATGAATTAAGTTTTTCGAAATGATCAAACTTTGAAGTGTCTTTACTGATTGATACTAATAAGCCATCAACACGTTGATTTTTCATTTTTTCAACGAGCTTTACTTCCTGGTCATAATTATCGTGCGACTGAGCAAAGATAACTGTATAATTTTTCTTAATCGCCTCATCTTCAATGGCAGAAATAGCGATAGAGAAAAAGTGTTCTGATAACTCAGGTAAAATTACACCAATAGTATATGTTTTCCCTTTTTGAAAAAGAATTGCCGCATTATTAGGCTCATAGTTTAGAGACTTAGCCAGCTGCTTAATTTTTTCCCTAGTTACCGCTCCAATGCTCGGATGATCGTGCAATCCCCTAGAAACACTGGATGGAGAAATGTTTAAGATTCTGGCTATTTCTTTGATGGTTGTTGGTTTCGACTGCATTCTGAGTGCTAAACTACATTAAATTTCTTCAATATGTAATAATACAAAATTAATCAAACGTTTGCGTTGTTTTTTTTTCTCATTTCTTTCCTCCGCTATATAAATATCAATACTTTCGGAAAAGTTAAAGGCCATACGTTTTAAAAAATAATAATAGAAAATTTATATATATAAAGCAATTTTAGCGCTTAAAAAACAAAATTGACCTACAATTATAAAAGCACACCCAATGATTAACAAAAGTACCCCCTCGATTTGGGGGTATTTAAACAAAAAAACGAGAAGTGTTCGTACCACTCCTCGCTAAATTGGGTTTATTCCTGCACGCAAGAAACAATAAGTTATCTAAGCTATATGTTAACCCTTTTCAAAGGTATAAAATTTACGCGTGTTATAAATAGAGTAGTGTCTTATTCTAATTATTATAAAGTTTTTATACCGATACTTTACCAGTTAAGGCATTGATATTAAATCCGTAAGAAGTAATCCATGCGTCATATATCTCACTCCAGCGTCTTTTTTAAAATCATATTCCTACTTTGGTTTTATTAATTTTTAAAAATGATAGCCGTATACATTTTACTTTTTGTTTTAATCGCCTTCTTCGTTGTAACAAACCTCCCCGTTTTTGGTCGTTTGCCAAAGGGGCAGCGATTGGAGAAAATCCATCATTTGGCCAATTATCGTGATGGTGCACTACAAAATCAGTCGATAACGTTAATGCAACCTGAAGGTGTTAGCCTTTTTAAGGTTTTAAATGCATTTCTCTTTGAAAAACACCCTAATAAGGCTCCAGATAAAGCGCTTCCTTTTATTGCACCTAACTTAAACGGAAAACCTAAAAGCGATGCTCCCGAAATTATCTGGTTTGGGCATTCTTCTTATTTAATTAAAGTAGGGGGCTTAAGGATTCTGGTTGATCCAGTTTTTAGCAAAACTCCCTCTCCATTTTCATTCATTGGAAGTAAGGCTTTTTTGGGCACTGACCTCGTAAAAGCAGAAGAATTTAGAAATATCGATATCCTGATCATCACACACGATCATTATGATCACCTCGATTACCAGAGTATTTTAAAAATCGCACCTGAAGTTAAGACTATTGTTACTTCGCAAGGGGTTGGTGAGCATCTGGAAAGATGGGGAATTAGTATCGAAAAGATTACTGAATTAGGCTGGGATGAATCGGTTGATTTATTTAATGATATGAGAATCACGGCTGTTCCGGCAAGACATTTTACCGGACGAAAATTTAAACGGAATCAAACCCTTTGGTCGGCCTTTATATTAAAAGCGGCAAACTGCCAACTATTTTTAGGAGGCGATTCTGGTTATGATACACACTTTGCTAAAATAGGTGAGGAGTTCGGTCCTTTCGATATAGCCTTGCTCGAGTGCGGGCAGTACAATGCTTATTGGCCTTACATCCACATGTTTCCCGAAGAAACGGTGCAGGCCGCAATCGATTTAAAAGCAAAAATTTTGATGCCAGTGCATTGGGGCAAGTTTAGCTTAGCCATGCACCCCTGGAATGAGCCAGCTAAAAGGGTGGTTGTAGCTGCAGCAGCAAAACAGCTTCCTCTGGTTACCCCAAAATTGGGTGAAACAATAATTTTAAACGAATATTTGCCAACAGAAAACTGGTGGCTTGAAGAATAAAACTAAACAATAATTGTACTATGGTGTTTAATTCTAAAATCAAATACAATTATGAAAACTGATCTTGTTGAAATTTTTCAGACCATTAGAGCCGGAATACAGCCCTACGCCACCCGTGGATATACGGTACACGAAAATTCGGAGAATGGCTATGATCTTTATAGTGAAAAAAATATTGAAGTAAACGGCAAAAAAGTGACCGAACGCTTTTTTACCGGCGTTTATATTAATGGTGATGCCGTAGAAGTCAAAATCAATACAGATGAATTTTCTACAACAAATCATAATTTAAGTGATTTTGGCAAAAATAAAGCAGGCTTGAAAATCTCAGTACTTGATGATCCCAAATTAAAAGAAATTGAAACTTTGATAGAAATTATCCATACTAACTTTAAAGAAAAAGAATGGATTTAACAATCTGATGGTTAAATTTGCAGCAGATAATTTATTCTGAATAACCCTTCTACTGATTGAACAATTTAATTTCTGACTGTAACTGGCATCATCAATTAAGTTTAATACTTGCTAATAACAAAATTGGGTATGTTTTTTTTATAGAGGATGAATTTAGTCTAATACGGATCGAACATCAATTGATCATTCATCTGGTAAGTTTAAAAAATAAATTTACTCCACGAGATCTCATTCAATTGCAAGAAAAACACTATCAGGAAGGTACTAAACTTATTCACCTCTGGGAAGATCTTTGGCAATCAAAACCTGAGCAGGTTTTAGGAAGAATAAAATCTCTGATTGGTAAAAATATCCGTATCCATGGTAGAAAAACCAAAGTATTCAGAATTACTAAACCAGTTTCTGATTCTTTTTTAACTGAAAATCACTTACAGGGATCAGTAAGTAGCCGTTATAAAATTGGTTTATTTGAAAAAGATGAACTCTTGGCTGTTGCTACTTTTTCGGCGCTGCGCAAAATGAATCATACAGAAAACTATAAATCGGCAGAATTGATCAGGTTTGCGGTTAAGGCAGGTTATTCCATTACAGGAGGCTTAAGTAAACTGATTTCCTTTTTTGCTGAAACCTATAAACCTAATGACCTGATGACTTACGCAGATCGTGACTGGTCAGCAGGAGAGGCCTATATCAAATTAGGCTTTAAACAGACTGCAGTTTTAGAACCTCAGGTTTACCTGCTGGATGAAAATCTAAATCGACAGCTTAAAAAGGATAATCAGCTTTTAGCAACGGAAGTGTTTAATACCGGAAGTCTAAAATTTATTCTCAAATTTTAATGGATCAGCGTAATCTCATCATCATTTTAGGGGCAACTGCCTCTGGCAAAACCAAGCTTGCCGTAAGCATAGCCGATGCCTTAAATGGAGAAATTATTAGTGCAGATAGCCGTCAGATATTTAAACGAATGGATATTGGTACCGGTAAAGATTTGCAAGAATATTATATTAATTCAAGAAAAATTACTCACCATTTAATTGATATTTTAGAACCTGGTGAACGTTATCATGTAGATGCTTTTAAAAATGACTTCTATCAAGCCTTTGAATCTGTAACGAAAAAAAACAAAATACCTATCCTGTGTGGTGGAACAGGGATGTATATCCATAGTCTTTTGCAAAATCAAACTTTAACAGCTGTTCCAGTAAACCAACAATTAAGAGATCAGCTCAACCCATTGTCGAAAGAAGAGTTGATTTCAAAATTACAGCATGGTAAAAACCAAAATATGGATCATGTTGATCTTTCCTCTAAAAAGAGATTAATCCGCGCATTAGAAATAACTGATTATTTGAGACATAATACCCTGGAAGTTGTTGAAAGGCCCGAAATTAAACCGATTATCTTTGGATTGAAGAATGAAACAGAAGTGACCCGAGCTAAAATTCTAACAAGATTGAACGAAAGATTCAAGGCAGGTTTAATTGAGGAGGTAGAACAATTAATTAAAGAAGGTATTGGCAAAGAAATGTTGGTTTTCTATGGACTGGAATATAAATTCATTGTTAATTACCTGGATGGCTTATTAACTTTTGAAGAATTAAAGCTAAGACTGGGCATTGCTATTTGCCAATATGCGAAACGACAAAGTACCTTTTTCAGGAAAATGGAAAAGGACAATATTGAGATTATTTGGCTCGATGCATCAGCACCTTCAAACGTACTAAAACAGCTGGTAATTGAAAAAGTTTTAGCTAACGGAAATTAACTTTTATTGGTCATCTTAATGTTGGTTTATGGCCTAAATAGTATCAAAAATGCCCTTTTGGCACAACCTTTGTACTTGTTATAACATATTAATTTAACTCAAAAACAATATCTTAAGCATGAAAACAATTACAAAAATCATTGCTACTTCAGCAGCTGTCGTGGCTTTATTCTTTAGTACAAATGCTAACGCGCAATCTCGAAATTTAGGTATAGGATTAAATGTAGGTGCAGGAACTACAACAGGTTTAGGTTTGGTTATTGGTGGTGACATCAGGTACCAGTTTAATGTTGATAAACAACTATCTATCCCTGTAACAGCTGGTTATAACAACTTTTCAAGAAAAGATTCATACGGGGGAGGTAGTTTTGGAATTATTCCAGTAAAAGCTGGTGCTAAATATTTCTTTAATGATTCAGGTTCTGGTGCTTATGGATTAGCAGAACTTGGTGCTGGTTTTGGAACTGAAAAAGGTTCTGGTACTTCATTCGTTTATTCACCAGCAATTGGTTATGCGTGGCCTAGTGGTTTAGATGTAGCAGCAAAATATGAAGGTTACTCTAATAATGGTAGCATAGGTTTTGCAGGTATTCGTTTAGCTTACGGATTTAGCTTGTAAACTTAAACCACAGATAATATTGAAAGCCCCGATTTTGATCGGGGCTTTTTTATTTCATAATATTCTGAAAAAAATGAAAATTTAAAAATCCATAACCGATATTTTAACGTAAGTACATTCAAACCCTTAATTGATAACTTAAAATATCTAAGAATGAAAACAATTACTAAACTTTTTGCAACGACATTAACGGCCTTTGCGCTTTTAACCACAACGAATTTAAAAGCCCAAACGACAGGAGCCACCGAGTCTACAACAACAGGAAGCGGAATGGCATTTAAAATTGGTGCAGGTGTAAATTACGGAATATTTCCAGATAGATCTGAAATGGACTACGGTTATGGTGCAGATGTAAAACTTCAGTACGATTTAAGTCCGTTTGTAGCAGTAACAGCTTCTGGTGGCTATACCCGCTTAAAATGGAAAGGCAGCCCACTTAAATTCGAATTTATCCCTTTATTAGGCGGTGTTAGGGTATTCCCGATTGAAAGAATGTACCTGGCTACTGAACTTGGCTCTGGTTTAGCCATTAAAGAGGGTGCCAATATGAACTTTATCTATACCGGTGGTTTAGGTTACGAATGGAAAAACGGTCTTGATTTAGGTGTGAAATACGAAGGTTATGTAAACAATAGTGCTTCTGATCTTTACTTCATGAAAACCGGACAATTTAACTTGAGATTGGCTTATAATTTTAAATTATAATTAAAACATCATATAATTTAAAGTCCCGATGAAAATCGGGACTTTTTTATTTATTTACCATTTAAATTGCTATTTTGAGCCGAAAACCAAATACTATGAAAAGAATATTCGGAATAGCAATACTTGCCACATTAATGGCCTGTAATCAGGCTGATAAAAAATCTACAGAAACTAAAGATTCAACAAAAATCGATTCAGCATCGGTGAAAAATGAGATTTCTATAAAAGATAAGCAGAAATCCGAAATCTTTAGCCAATATGTAGATTTAAAAAATGCACTGGTAAAATCAGATTCAGCAAGTGCACAAAAATCTGCTGCACAGTTGCAAATGAGTTTGGCTGCTTATAAAGGTTGTGAGCCTACCTCAGCTGTTGCGGGCAAAATCGCTGCAAGCAATATCCTCGTTTCGCAAAGAAAAGATTTCACGGTCTTAAGTGCCGATTTGATCGCTTTACTTAAAAATGCAGAAATAGAAAAAGGCACAATTTATGTTCAGCATTGCCCGATGGCTAATAAAGGAGATGGAGGTGACTGGTTATCAGCCGAAAAGGAAATTAAAAACCCTTATTACGGCAAAGAAATGTTAACCTGTGGAAGAGTTGCCGAAGAAATTAAAGCAAAATAAGATTTCAGATCCTGTCTAATTAAGCACGATTGTTACGTCATTTTGACTAATTATTCATATTAATTTAACAGATTTGTTATGCATGTATATTAATTTTATATAATTTAGAAAGCTATAAACACAATACAATAATATGTCAGATATTGCAGAGATAAAAGTTGATGGTAAGACAGTTGAATTGCCAGTAATTACAGGAACAGAGGATGAAAAGGCCATTGATATTTCGAAATTAAGAGATCTTACGGGCTTCGTAACTTTAGATACTGGTTTTAAAAATACTGGTTCTACAAAAAGCAAGATCACTTTTTTAGATGGTGAAAAGGGCATTTTAAAATATAGGGGATATTCTATTGAAGAGCTTGCTGCAAAATCGAGTTTTTTAGAAGTGATTTATCTGATTATTTATGGTGATCTTCCAACGCAGGCTCAATTAGAAGGCTTACAGGCCGAAATCAGCAAACATACACTCATCCATGAGGATATGAAGAAATTTTTTGATGGTTATCCATCAAAATCTCACCCAATGGGTCAATTAGGCTCCCTGATCTTCTCATTATCTACATTCTATCCAGAGTGCTTAAAACCAAATCAAACGGCAGAAGAACAAAATTTAACCATTATTAAACTTTTGGCTAAATTCCCAACCATTGTTTCTTTCGTTTATAAAAAATCGTTAGGTCATCCACTTATTTATCCAAAAAATAAATATGATTATGTGACCAATTTTCTTTGGATGACATTTGGACAACGTACAGAAGATTATGATGTAAACCCGATTGTTGTTAATGCCATGAATAAATTGCTAATTCTGCATGCAGATCATGAGCAAAACTGTTCGGCATCTACAGTTCGTATAGTAGGTTCTTCTGATTGTAATTTATATGCTTCAATTGCTGCAGGTATTGCTGCACTTTGGGGTCCATTGCATGGTGGTGCCAACCAGGCTGTGATCGATATGTTAGAATTGATTAAAGCTGACGGTGGTGATACAGAGAAGTGGATTGCTAAAGCGAAAGATAAAAACGATCCGTTCCGTATGATGGGTTTTGGGCATAGGGTTTATAAAAACTTCGATCCAAGAGCTAAAATTATCAAAAAAGCTTGTGATGATATCTTAGAAAATCTGGGTATTGATGATCCGATTTTAGAAATTGCTAAGAAATTAGAGGAAGCAGCTTTAACTGATCAATACTTCATCGATCGCAAGTTATATCCAAATGTAGATTTTTATTCAGGTATTATTTACCGCGCTTTAGGTTTCCCATCCGAAATGTTTACCGTCCTATTTGCGTTGGGCCGCTTACCAGGATGGATTGCACAATGGAAAGAAATGCATGAAAACAAAGAACCAATCGGCCGTCCACGTCAGATTTATGTTGGCGAAACCGACAGAGAATTTGTTGAGCTTAAAGACAGAAAATAGTTAGTCTTTAATATATAAAAAAACCACCCGATAATATTCGGGTGGTTTTTTTATGGGATTTATTTTATCCACTACCAATCTCCTAGAGCAAAGTGTAACGTAGTCGAGATATCTGTCGAGATAATTTGATTTATTACGTAGCTACGTAATAAATCAAATTAACCATAATAAATTCTGAGACATTAAACGCAATCCAGAAGAGTACAAAGATCCAGAACATTTTAAAGATAATGCTACCGGTTTTACGTTGATAGAAAACTTTTAACGCACTAAACATGTACCAACAAATCCAAACCAGCACAGCCAGCTCAATTGTTTTAGTAATCACGTAGGTATTTTGAAAAACATGCTTTATCAATGGAGCCGTAAAAATCTGCACGATAAAATAAGCTGTCATACCATGGATGGTAAATATCAGGTGATTCAAATAGTAAATATGATTCTTCCTGAAATTCCACATGATAAAAAGTGCCAGTAAAGGCATCAATAAAAAGTATTGTTTTGGCCTGTTGTGTTCTAAAGTCTCATGAATCACTTCCGATTTTTCGCCAAGACTGATTGCTCTCTTTTTCAACAGCTTTTCGTACCAGCTATCTTGTTCGGCTGAAGGAAGTTTTTGCTGACGCGCTAAATAGGACGCATAGGTACTATCGTTCCTTTCGATATGGATATCACTGTAATTATCAATAATATCTTCAAGCGAATCTGATTTAAGCGTTAGGTTTTCCGCTTTTATCCTATTCAGTTCAATTTCCTGATCTTTAAAGCCCAGTTTTTTAAATTCTTTAGTCTTTATCGCATTATCCAAAGATTTTACTGTCTTTTTAATAATGGCATTGTTTTCAGGCATTCCTGCAAGCTTAAGCGCTTTGCTTACACTATCCGTTACATTCTGGTTCTTTTTCTTTTCAACCGTGATGCCATCGTCATTATGTTTATCCTTCGTAACATGTTTGGGCGAATAAACAACCAAAAAATAAACAATGGAGACAAAAATGTACATGCTTACAGGATTGATGTACCTGGCTCTTTTACCAGCTAAATAATCGAGCGTAACCTTTCCGGGCTTTGTTAAAAGAGGAGAGAGGGTTTGAAAGAATTTATTATCGAAGTGAAAGTAATGTGCAATACTGTGACTGATAAAAGCCCAGAAACTTTCTTTTAATTCTAAATTTGGCTGACCACAATCACTACAATAATGTTTCTCAACATGAGCACCACAGTTTAGGCAGTTGTGTTCTTTTCTATACTTACCAGCTGACATAAGAGGTTATTCGGAAATTATAAATGGTTAATGGCTTCTACTTCGGCACGAGTATGTTTATGCTTAAATATCACAACAAAAACAATTGCAATAATGAGTACATAAATGGTAAAGGTTAACCATATGTTATGCCAGTCTTTTACATCCAGCGCCCTGCTCAGATCTCCATTAGGAAATACCTCAATTCCTTTATTTTTAAGGAATTTAAGCAGATGTACATTATCTTCCTCACTTTTAACGTATTTGGAAAGCGAACCAATAGTATGGTAGTAAGTGGTAAAGAAATGGCTAATCATCCAGCCAGAAACCAAACTGCCAAACACGGCACCAAAGCCATTGGTCATCATCATAAATAAACCCTGCGCAGAAGAACGGATTTTTGGAGTAGTTGATGTTTCTACAAACAGCGATCCAGATATGTTAAAGAAATCGAATGCCATGCCATAAACAACGCATGAAGTGATGATCATCCATAAGTTGGTTGATGGATCGCCATAAGCGAATAAACCAAAACGCAGTACCCAGGCGAACATTGCAATTGCAATTACCCATTTAATTCCAAATCTTTTCAAAAAGAAGGGAATAGCCAGGATAAAAAGTGTTTCTGATACCTGCGAAATCGATAAAATAATGGTAGAATATTTAATTACAAATGATTCTGCAAAAACAGGAAATAATTTAAATTCATCTAAAAAAACATCACCATAAGCATTGGTTAGCTGTAAGGCCGCACCTAAAAACATGGAGAAGATAAAAAACAGCGCCATTTTGTAATCGGCAAAAAGCTTAAAGGATTCGAGTCCGAGCTTTTGTGCAAATGTTTTCTTATCGCTGATTAAGTTTAGGGGCTTACAGGCCGGTAATGTAAAAGAGTATACCCCCAATAACAACGCACTTATACCTGCAATATAGAATTGGTTGGCACTGGCTTTATTACCTGTTAAATTGGTAATCCACATGGCAGCAATAAAACCGATAGTACCCCACACCCTAATGGGTGGGAAGTCTTTTATTACATCAAAATTACCGTTCTTTAAAGTAGTATAACTAATAGAATTGCTAAGTGCTATTGTTGGCATGTAAAAGCACATGGCTACCAGCATTACCCAAAAAAAACTATGTGGACTTTCTACTTGAGGTAAATAAAACATAGTAGCTGCGTAAAGGATATGTAAGATAGCATAAAGCTTCTCTGCATTGATCCATTTATCGGCAATGATACCTGTAATGGTTGGCATAAATAGCGATGCAATGCCCATTGTAGAGAAAATTATCCCAAAATCTGCGCCATCCCATTGTTTGGTTCCGAACCAATAATTTGCAATTGTAATTAACCACGCAGCCCATACAAAAAATTGCATGAAACTCATTATAGTTAAGCGAAACTTAACGTTCATAATAATAGTTTAGTTTGAGTTATTGAAAGTAAAACTTGAATATAGAACTATTTTGAATGATAATCCAAAATGAACCTAAATTATTTTAAATAATTTGGTTCATCTTAGAATTTAGCTTTTATAGAAGGGGATTTGAGAAAAATTTAGACAATTTTTGGTTGGATAAACATTTAAAATGTAATAATACTAAGATGTTCCGCGTTTATTCAATTCATCTCTTAATCTTGCTGCCTTTTCATAGGCCTCTTCAGCAATAGCTTCCTGTAATTTTTGTTGAAGTTCTTCTAAGGTAAGATCGCCAAAACCTTGTTGCTGGGTTGAAGTAGGCAAGCTATCTGCTTCGGGCTCTTTTGCAATAGAATCCATATTTTCAAGAAAAAGAAAATCATTACCTTCTATCACAATACCTGCAGAAGCCAAAATAAATTCGTAAGTATAAATCATAGCATTAAACCGAACAGCTAAAGCAATAGCATCTGATGTTCTGGCATCAACTTCGTGCGTATTTTTACCATCGCTACAGATCAATTTAGCATAAAACACACCGTCAACCAGATTGTATATAATAATTTCCTGAATATTGATATGAAAAGTATCAGCCATTGATTTGAATAAATCATGTGTTAATGGCCTACTAGGAGTCATTTTCTCAATTTCTATCGCAATGGCCTGTGCCTCAAATGCACCAATAATAATCGGTAAGCGACGGCGTCCATTTACTTCTCCTAAAACAAGGGCATAAGCACCAGATTGAGTCTGGCTGTAAGATAAACCTACAATATCTAATTTAACTTTTTTCATATTTGCAGATGTCATGTTGAGCTTGTCGAAACATTTAGCTAAATCCTTCGACAGGCTCAGGATGACAAGAATGAATTATCCCTTATGTGCTTTTAATGCTTCAATTAATTTTGGTACAACCTCAAAAGCGTCGCCAACAATGCCATAATCGGCCACTTTAAAGAAAGGAGCTTCTGGATCTTTATTGATTACAACAATCACTTTTGATGAACTCACACCCGCCAAATGCTGGATAGCCCCAGAAATACCGATAGCAATATAAAGGTTAGGGCTAATGGCAATACCTGTCTGGCCAACGTGTTCTGAGTGTGGTCTCCAGTCTGCATCTGATACTGGTTTAGAACAGGCTGTAGCTGCACCCAACAAACCAGCTAATTCTTCGATCATCCCCCAGTTTTCTGGTCCTTTTAACCCCCTGCCGGCAGAAACTACCAATTCTGCATCAGGTAATGAAACTTTATCAGTTGCCCTTACAATTTCTTTAATAACGGTTCCTAAATCTGATTGTTTAATATCTGCAGCAAAGGTTTCTATTGCAGCATCTGTAGCATTTTCTTTAACTCCAAATGCATTCGGATTTAAGGCGATTACTTTATTAGCGGATGTTAACTCGGTAATGGCAAATGCTTTACCAGAAAAGGCAGTTTTCTTAACCGAAAATTTACCATCGGTGCTCGGTAATTCTACCGCACCATCAGCTAAACCAGCTTTAAGTTTTACTGCAATACGCGGTGCTAAACCTTTACCGGAGAAAGAGTTAGACAAAACTATAATGTTGGCTCCTTCTTTTTCTGCAGCGGCAGCAATAACGCTCGCATAAGCCTGATTTACAAATGTTTTTAATTGGTCGGCATTTACATTTAATACCTTTGATGCACCATATTTACCTAATTCTTTTAATTCACTATCGGCAACATCGCCAATAGAAATTGCGGTTAAATTAGTTGATTGTTGATCGGCAATGGCTTTGGCATAAGATACGGCTTCAAAAACAGATTTCTTAAATTTTCCCTCAGCTTGTTCTACATATACTAATACTGACATATATTTTTATTCCCTGAATTCCCTTATATGGGAATTTTATGTTAAATTAATTCTATTAATTATCTCTTTATTTGGCAACTGATTGCTAGCTGCCAGTTAAATTACTTTGGCTTCGCTATGAAGTAAACTGATTAACGATTCTGTTTGATCGGCAGGAATTAACTTAACCGTTCCACGAGGAGCAGGAGTTTCATATTTGGTTACTTTGGTTACCTCTTCTACAGCAACAGCATCGACCACTGTTAATGGTTTAGTTCTGGCGCTCATGATACCGCGCATATTCGGTATTTTGGGTTCTGCTACACCTTCTGCACAACTTGCAATAAACTTACCAGAAACGGTTAAAACTTCTTTACCACCTTCAATTTCCCGTTCAATTGTCGCTGTATCGCCATCAATAGCCAATTTTTTAATGATAGATACTGAAGGGATATCTAAAAATTCGCCAACCATAGCAGCCACCTGGTTACCGTTGTAATCGATAGACTCGCGACCAGTTAAAATAATATTAAAATCTTTGTCTTTTGCATATTCTGCAATCTGTTTTGCCACGAAATAAGCATCTCTTGGTGCCGCATTAATCCTAATTGCATCATCTGCACCAATTGCAAGTGCCTTTCTGATCGTTGGATCGTTAGCTGCTTCGCCAACGTTGATCACAGTTACTGTTCCTTTTCCGCCTTCGGTTAATTCAATGGCACGTGATAAAGCGATTTCATCGTATGGATTAACAATATATTGCACTCCCGACGTATTGAATTCGGTATTATCATTAGTAAAAGTTATTTTTGTCGTTGTGTCTGGCACGTTACTGATACAAACTAATATTTTCATATGTTAATAGTGGTTTTTATTACTATGAACGATCTGGAACTAAAATTGTTTAACTGTTGATCGGTTCATATATGATATCATTATTATATAAGGTCTTTCTGCAAATTTAATTAAAAAAGCAAGGAATTAAAATGTCATCCACCCGATTAAGCAAGTTATTAGAATTTTTAGAAAGCGATCCTAACGATCCATTTATACTATATGCCTTAGCCACAGAGTATAATGCGCAAAATGATAAAGAAAAGGCTTATTCTTTTTACCTTCAGTTAACTGATAAACATCCTGATTATGTAGGTACTTATTATCATTTAGGCAAGTTATTAGAAAAAGACGATCAAAAAGAGAAAGCAATCGAAATTTATCAAAAGGGGATGCAGATAGCGCGTAACAAAAGAGACATGCATGCTTTTTCTGAATTACAGGGCGCATATAATACCGCAGCCGGATTAGATTATGAAGACGATTAGTTCAGTTAACGGTTATCAATTTTCAGTTTTGAACTAATGCAAACAAAACCTATAGCTGCAAAAAAACAGTGGTTATTTATTAGAAACGTAATCTTTTTTACATTTACTTCGTTTGGAGGTGCGCAGGCACACCTGGCGCTGTTACTTAAGTACTTTGTTCAGAGCACTAAATTTATTTCTGAGGAAGAACTTTTAGAGTTAAATGCACTGGCACAGGTACTCCCAGGGCCAGCATCTACACAAACCCTGGTTGGGATAGCCTGGAAGGTTGGAAAACTTAAACTGGCCATTATTACTTTCCTGATCTGGATATTACCCACAGCAACCATAATGACCTTTGCGGCAATCAGTTATGCTTTGCTAGATCAAAAACAAAAGTTTAACGATATTTTAGAATATATCCAGCCAATTGCACTAGGCATTGTAGCCTATGGCGCATGGAAACTTGGTAAAAAGGTTTTATCCTCGCAAGTTTCGATATTCCTGGCTACCGCTTCAGTTATTGCTACATTGGTTTTAAGAAATGCTTATGTATTTCCATTATCAATATTGATTGGCGGAATGATTTCTTCGGCCATCGAAACACCAAAAGAAGAAACAGAGTTAAGGGTTAAACTTTTTTCAAATATCAATCCTAAAAAACTGGTTTACTTTTTAGGCGCTTTGCTCTTGTTTGCATTGGTAGGCGCAATTATAAACAGAACTTCACCTTTTAGTTTACCTATTCGCTTACTCGAAAACTTTTACCGTAATGGAATATTGGTTTTTGGAGGAGGGCAGGTGCTTGTTCCTTTAATGTTTACCGAATTTGTAGAGATGAAACATTATCTGCCTGCCTCAGGATTTTTATCTGGTTTTGCACTACAGCAAGCCTTACCTGGTCCAACATTTTCTTTTACCAGCTATTTGGGCGCACTAAGCATGAAGAATTTTGGATACGGATTATGGGGTCAAATTTTAGGTGGATTGATCGGAGTAATTGGCATTAACTTACCTGGACTAATCCTCGTTTTATTTATTGTACCGTTTTGGGATGATTTAAAAAAAATCTCCAGGATCCGTCATAGCCTTTCCGGAATCAATGCTGTTAGCGTTGGATTTATTATTGCTGCTTTTGTGCTTCTTTTAATACCAATAGGCTTTAACTGGATATTTTTTGGGATTATGATCGCTACATTCCTGCTGCTTAACTTCACCAAAATAAGCCCACCTATTATCGTATTGGCAGGTATTCTTATCGGATACATGTTTTAATCGTTCATACTATTTTCAAATCGGTTGTTGATTTTTCAATAACCTGGTTTTTAGTTTTATCTTCGCCAAAATTTAAAATCAGATAAAATTATGAAGAAACTATTAACGCTTTTATTATTCGCCGGCTTAGGCATGACCAGTCAGGCACAAGAGAAAAACAGCCTTGAATTAGGAATACATGCCGGCTATAATCTGGCTACAGTATCTACAAGTAACCAAACGAACAGCGATTACAGAAATGGCTTTAACCTTACAGCGGTTGGAGATTATTTCTTTTCAGACAGATGGAGCATAAAAGCAAAGATCGGGTACGATCAAAAAGGCTGGGACAATGGTTATTTAACCAATTTGGATAATGGGCAAAGTTTTGCTACCGATTACCATATCAATTACCTCACCATTCCGGTAATGGCGAACTGGCATTTTGGTAAGAAAAGAAACTGGTATTTAAACTTTGGTCCGTATTTTGGCATTTTATTGAATGCAAGCGAAACAAGATTTAATACAGACTTAAAGAATTTTATCCACAATAGGGATATCGGCCTAGATTTAGGCATTGGCGTTAAATTACCAGTAGCCAATAAAGTAAAGGTATTGTTAGAGCTTGATGGACAATCAGGTATTACTGATGTATTTAAACAAAACCAGGGTTATCAGATTAGAACAAACAGATCGAGTTTTAATGCAGGTTTACTTTTCGATTTGTAGAAAAGAATTAATGTATAAAATCCCTTGTGTCTTTATAAAAGCACAGGGGATTTTTTATTAAATTTAATGCTAAAAATGAAAATAGTTTGATCACTAAATCCATTACAGATTAATAATGGATTAAGAAAACGGTCATCATCTGCATGGAAGGAAATAATCTTTGAACCGTGTTAAAAGATTTCTCGACTACACTGTAGTCCGATCAAAGATGATTAAAATGGTGGATCATCATCATTATAATCGTCCATTTTTGAGGGACGGATAATTACGTTGCTCTGTTTTTCAAAATCCTGTGATGGGTACATTCCAGCTGAAGGATCAGCAGCAAATGAATTTGGCGGAGCATTAAAATCATCTTCCAGATCCTGGAATTTCACAAACTTACCTACGAATTTAAGTGGTACAATTCCGGTTTCACCGTTACGGTGTTTTGCAATAATTACCTCGCCAATACCGGCCTGCGATCTCCCTTGCTCATCCTCGGTAATACCATAATATTCAGGACGATACAAAAACAGAACCATATCTGCATCCTGCTCAATTGAACCAGACTCACGTAAATCGGATAACATAGGACGTTTCCCCTGTAAACCTGGTCTGCTCTCTACTGCACGACTTAACTGTGATAATGCCAGCACCGGAACATCTAGTTCTTTTGCAACAGATTTTAGTGCCCTCGAAATACTACCAATTTCCTGCTCACGGTTACCACCACCTTTTCCTTCGCCTTTACCATGCATTAACTGCAAGTAATCAACAATTACCAATTGAATATCGTATTGTGATTTTAATCTTCGGCATTTTGCCCTGAACTCAAAAATATTCAGCGCAGGTGTATCATCAATTAATAAGGGAGCTTCGGTTAAGCGGCCAATTTTGCTGTGTAACTGCTGCCATTCCCATTCCTGTAAATTTCCTTTCCTGATTTTTTCCTGCTCAATTTCTGCTTCTCCAGAAATTAAACGATTCACCAGCTGAACTGACGACATCTCTAGCGAGAATACTACTGTTGGTTTTGCAAAATCGACTGTGGCATTTCTCGCACAGGTTAGTACGAAAGCCGTTTTACCCATCGCCGGACGTGCAGCAATAATTACTAAATCTTGCTTTTGCCAACCACCAGTTATTCTATCTAAGCCTGTAAAACCTGTTGGCACACCTGTTAAACCATCGGTTTTGGTACGGAGTTCTTCAAGTGTAGCTAATGATTGTTTGATAATATCGTCCATTTTCTGTGTATCTCTACGCAGGTTATTTTGGGCAATTTCGAAAAGTCCTTTTTCAGCCTGATCCAGGAGATCGAAAATATCAGTGGTATCTTCGTAGGCATTTGTAATGATTTCGGTAGAGATTCTGATCAGCTCACGTTGAATGTATTTCTGAGAAATAATACGGGCATGAAACTCAATATTTGCTGCAGAAGCAACACGGTTGGTTAAACTCGTAATATAATATGCACCGCCAACTATTTCTAGAGAACCTAAAGTCCGCAGTTCTGCAGTTACAGTTAAAATATCAACCGGGCGAGATTTTTGAAATAAAATATGAATCGCTTCAAAAATTTTCTGGTGGGCAATGTTATAAAAAACCTCTGGTTTTAAAACATCAATTACAGCAGAAAGTGCATCTTTTTCGAGCATTAATGCCCCAAGAACTGCTTCCTCAAGATCTAACGCCTGAGGAGGGATTTTCCCTTGTGAACTTATGGTATTACTTAACCTGCTTTTTCTAGCAGTCATACTGTTCTTTCCGCCTTGTTCATTATCGATACTCATTCAACAAAAGTAATTAAATTTTGATGTGGTTGCTCGAATTAGTTACTAGCTGTTTGTTAACAAATTGAAGCATAAACAGATTAAATTTTATTGGATTTATGAGGCCATAAAAATTTTTAAACAATTAAATGTTAATAAGGAGTACATTGTTTAAGGCGAAAACATTTTATTTGAATACTTTTGCCTAACAATTTAAAAACATGGATAATTTTAGAAGACCGCAGCGCGCAAAAGAGAATAATGAGTTTGTATTTGGTATCAGAGCTGTAATAGAAGCCATTAAAGCAGGAAGAGACATTGAAACCATTTACCAGCAACGCGGTCTGGGCGGCGATCTTTTTTTAGAATTAAAAGCCCTGCTAAGAGATACTTTGATCCCTTTAAACTCGGTTCCGATTGAAAAGCTGAACCGCATGTCGCAGAAAAACCATCAAGGTGTAATTGCTGTAATTTCACCAATTACCTATCAAAATATTGAAGATATTATTCCTGCTGTTTTCGAAAAGGGCGAAGTTCCATTAATTTTGGTTTTAGATAGCGTAACAGATGTGCGTAATATGGGTGCAATTGCGCGTACAGCAGCTTGTGTAGGTGTTCATGCTATTGTTGTTCCGTTAAAAAATGCGGCGCAGATCAATGCAGATGCCATTAAAACATCAGCAGGTGCATTATTCAGCATTCCGATTTGCCGACATGCCAACCTGCACAAAACCTGTTTATTTCTACAGGAAAGTGGCCTTCAGATTGTAGCTTGTACCGAAAAAACCAGTGATTTTATTTATGCGCCAGATTATACCATGCCTACAGCAATTGTAATGGGCTCAGAAGATGAAGGAATTTCTAACGATCTTTTAAGAGTGGCCGATCATTTAGCTAAAATACCAATGGCTGGTAAAATAGAATCGTTAAATGTTTCGGTAGCTGCTGGCGTAATTTTATACGAAGCAGTTAGACAGAGAACGGTTTAGAGCAGAAAAGAGAAGACGGGCGATTGAATTAAGCTACACCTTCCACAATTCGTCATCCTGAACTTATTTCAGGATCTATAGCGCATAACTTATTGGAAAAAACATAAAATGGATGATGATAAACGATGTTACATCATCCATTTTACATCATAACTTTATATAAACTTGTTACCAAATCTGGATTTAACCTCCGCAACAAACTCTTTAACCCTTTGTTCTTCGTTTCTTGGGCAGACCATAAGCATGTTATTGTTTTCAACTACAATGTAATCGTGCAGCCCTTGTAAGATAACCAGTTTATCTTTCGGAACATTTACCATACAGTTCGAAGAATCGAACATCAATACCTGCTCTGAAGGAATAACGGCATTACCTACGTAATCTTTCTCGGCCATTTCATAAATGGAGGCCCAGGTTCCTAAGTCAGACCAGCCGAAATCAGCCGGAAGCACATAAACATTCTCTGCTTTTTCCATAATACCAAAATCAATTGAAATATTGGTACATTGAAAA
The DNA here is from genome assembly GCF_014205835.1 of Pedobacter sp. AK013. Taxonomy (GTDB): domain Bacteria; phylum Bacteroidota; class Bacteroidia; order Sphingobacteriales; family Sphingobacteriaceae; genus Pedobacter. The sequence continues at coordinate 23,671 of NZ_JACHCQ010000015.1, forward strand.
TAGGCATTATTAATAAATTCCTTTTCGCCAGCTTTATTCAATTCAGATCTTCCAATATTAAATATTTCGTACATATCTGGAAGGTGTTTCTCGAAGGCACTTAAAATCGCTTTGGCTGACCAAATAAATATCCCGGCATTCCACAAGAAATCGCCGCTCTGCAAAAATGATTTTGCCAATTCTAAGTTCGGCTTTTCGGTAAAAGTTTTAACTTTATGCAGATCGGTATCTGTATTGAGCACGTAATCTGTATGCTGAATATAACCATAACCTGTATCGGGGCGGTTTGGTTTAATACCCAAAGTAATTAAACAATCATTTTTCGAAGCAGCCTCTAAAGATTGTTCAATAGATGCTACAAATCCATCAATATTGGCAATGGTATGATCAGAAGGTGCAACCACAATCGTTGCATTAGGATTTAACTCGGCTATTTTTAAACTTCCGTAAGCAATACAGGGTGCTGTATTTCTCATTAAAGGTTCAGCCAAAATCTGGTTATCTGTTAATAGTGGTAATTGAGCTTTAATTAAATCTGAATAAATTTCGTTGGTAACGATAAATATATTTTCAGGAGGACAGATATTTAGAAATCTTTCGTAAGTACTTTGAATCAGGGTTTTTCCAACACCGAAAAAATCGATAAACTGTTTTGGATATTCTGTTCTACTTACTGGCCAAAAGCGACTTCCGACGCCACCGGCCATAATTAATGCATAATAATCTTTATTCATTTTTTATTTTAAAAATTACACTATGCCTTCGTTAAGGAGATCGTGTAAATGGATAATGCCAAAGTAAGTATTTTGTTCTAGAACTAGCAACTGTGTAATGTTATTTTGCTTAATAATATCTAAAGCATCAACTGCTAAAGCGTCAAATTGTACGCTCTTTGGTGTTCTGCCCATGATATCTTCAGCTTTTAAGTTTGCAATAGAATTGTTATTTTCTAACATCCGCCTAATATCACCATCAGTAATAATGCCTAGCACCTTCTCGTCGTTATCCACAACAACAACAGCGCCCAAACGGTTTTTACTAATTTCTATCAGCACATCTTTAACTGGGGCGGATGGATGGATAGCAGGTTTTTCGTTAGATAGAGCAAGATCGCGGGCTTTTAGATATAATTTTTTGCCTAATGATCCTCCTGGATGATACTTTGCAAAATCTGATTCATTAAAATCTCTACATTCTAATAAACAAATAGCTAAGGCATCGCCTAATGCTAACTGCGCCGTTGTACTGGTAGTAGGTGCCAAATTGTGCGGACAGGCTTCTTTTTCGAAAGAAGTATTCAAAATCAGATCCGCTTGTTCCGCTAAAAAAGAATTCAACTCACCAACCATTCCGATTAGAAGATTGCCCGATGTTTTTAACAAAGGAGTAAGCACTTTTATTTCGGGTGTATTTCCACTTTTAGAAAGGCAGATTACAATATCGTCTACCTGTATCATACCCAGATCGCCATGAATAGCATCAGCAGCATGCATAAAAATAGCGGGTGTACCAGTTGAATTAAAAGTAGCCACCATTTTTTGTGCAATGATTGCACTCTTTCCTATACCCGTAACAATTACCCTTCCTTTGCCATGTAAAATGCTTGATACGACTTTTTCAAAATCGTTATTAATATTCTTAGCAACATTTAATATTGCTGCTGCTTCAAGCTCTAATGTGCTTACAGCTGATTGGATTATTGATTTTTTACTTTTCAAAGAGAAAATAATTGTTTGTTAATACTTGAAATTCTTGTAAAATTATGTTATTTTGGATACAAAAATAGCATCGCATATTTTATTACACAAAATGGACGTGAAAAAGTCGTTATTTGATAACCTACAAAATTTCTTCGGGTTTGATAATTTCAAGGGTGATCAGGAGTCGATCATTACCAATATTTTAGAGGGCAATAACACATTTGTTATTATGCCTACAGGCGGAGGGAAGTCTATTTGCTATCAGTTACCTGCTTTAATGAGCGAAGGAACGGCAATTGTAATCTCTCCTCTAATCGCATTGATGAAAAACCAGGTAGACCAATTAAGGGCTTTTGGTGGAAATGACAGTATTGCTCACTTTCTTAATTCATCCTTAAACAAATCTGAAATTACTCAAGTTAAATCTGACCTCTTAAGCGGGCAGACTAAATTATTATATGTTGCGCCCGAATCTCTGGCGAAGCAGGATAATATTGAATTTTTAAATCTGATCAAGATTTCTTTCGTTGCCGTTGATGAAGCGCATTGTATCTCTGAATGGGGGCACGATTTCAGACCAGAATACCGTAAGATTAAACAGGTTATTGCAGGACTGGGGAATAACATTCCAATTATTGCACTAACCGCAACTGCTACACCAAAAGTGCAGCAGGATATTATGAAGAATCTGGGTATGACGGAGGCAACATTATTCAAATCATCATTTAATAGGCCGAACTTATTTTACGAGATCCGCCCTAAAAGAGACATTACCAAAGAGATTATTAAATACATCAAGTCTAATCCAGGTAAATCAGGCATTATCTACTGCCTCAGCCGTAAAAAAGTAGAAGAAGTTGCCGAAGCTCTGAACCTCAACGGAATCAGCGCTTTGCCTTATCATGCTGGTTTAGATCCAAAAGTGCGGGCCGAAACGCAGGATAAATTTTTGATGGAAGATGCTGAGGTGATCGTTGCAACCATCGCCTTTGGTATGGGGATCGACAAACCCGATGTCCGCTTTGTAATTCACCACGACGTGCCTAAAAGTATGGAGGGTTACTACCAAGAAACGGGTAGAGCCGGACGTGATGGTGGCGAAGGTGTATGCATTGCTTTCTACTCTCAAAAAGATGTAGATAAGCTGGCCAAGTTTATGAAAGATAAACCGGTTTCTGAAAGAGAAATTGGTACACAGATATTAAAGGAGGTGATTGATTATGCCGAATCTGGCGTTTGCCGCCGTAAGCAGATTCTTCACTATTTTGGCGAGAACTTTAACGAAACAGGCTGTAACTGCATGTGCGATAACTGCAAAAAACCTAAAAAACAGTTTGATGCCGAAAGTCAGTTGTCTACCTTATTAAAGTTTATTGAAAAATCTGGAGAGAAATTCGACGATGCGCATTTACTAAACGTTTTCTTAGGCTTAGAAACAGCGCAAACCATTGCCTACGAACATAGTAAGGTTCCAGAATTTGGAATTGGTAAAGAAGAAGGTGAATTGGTGTGGAAATCGATTATCCGCCAGGCTGTTTTAAACAATTACCTTTTTAAGGATATCGATAATTATGGTTTATTAAAGCTAACTAAGCAAGGAAGAGATTTTATTGTTAATCCTTATAGTCTTAAATTTATACTAAATGAACCCATAGAGAACGGTGCTGACGACGATGATGATGACGTAAAACAAGGTACAGGTGCTTTAGATACTCATCTTTTATCATTGCTTAAAGAACTACGTAAAAAAATTGCAAAACAGAAAAGCGTTCCGCCATTCGTGGTTTTCCAAGATCCATCCTTAGAGGAAATGTGTACCCATTATCCGATCACAGTGGAAGAGCTTCGCCAAATTTCTGGTGTAGGCTCGGGTAAAGCAATGAAATTCGGGACACCTTTTATCGAATTGATCAAAAAGTATGTCGAGGATAACGATATCGAACGTCCAATTGATCTGATTATTAAAACGCAGGCCAATAAGTCACAGATGAAAGTTTCGATCATTCAAAATATCGATAGACAAATTGGTTTGGAAGATATTGCCGATTCGAAAGGCATTACTTATGAAGAAATTCTGAAAGAGGTAGAATCAATTGTAAATTCTGGTACTAAACTTAACCTGAACTATTTCATTGATGAAGTGATTGATGATGATAGACAGGATGAGGTTTTTGATTATTTCAGAGCAGCCGAAAGCGATTCTATAGATGAAGCGCTTAATGAACTTGGCGAAACCGATTATACCCGTGAGGAAATTCAATTGATGCGGATTAAATTCATGTCAGAACTAGGAAACTAAAAACCAGATTGGAGATAGGAGACATTAAATTTGAGGAAACTCATATCCAATATCTTATATCTCAAATCTCACATCTCAAAAATGATAAACTACTTAGATAAATTAAAAAATACAGATTCAGGAAATTTCTTTTTAATGGCTGGTCCATGTGCTATTGAAGGCGAGGATATTGCCATGAGAATTGCCGAAAAGATTATTACGATTACCGATAAACTGCAGATTCCATATATATTTAAAGGTTCGTACCGTAAAGCTAATAGAAGCAAAGGAAGTTCTTTTACAGGCATTGGCGATGAAAAAGCTTTACGCATTTTAGAAAGGATTGGTAGAGAATTCGGTGTACCAACTGTTACGGATATACATGAAAGTGCTGAGGCTGCAATGGCTGCTGCATACGTAGATGTGCTGCAAATTCCTGCATTTTTATGCCGCCAAACCGATTTGTTAATTGCTGCTGCAGAAACCGGAAAAGTAGTTAACGTTAAAAAAGGGCAATTCCTTTCTGCAGGTTCAATGAAATTTGCTGTAGAAAAAGTAAAAGAAGCGGGTAACAATAAAGTAATCTTAACAGATAGAGGCAATACATTCGGTTACCAGGATTTGATTGTTGATTATCGTGGATTACCTGAGATGCAGAGTTTTGGGGTTCCTGTAGTGATGGATTGTACACATTCGTTGCAACAACCCAATCAAAGTAGTGGTGTAACAGGCGGTAAACCAGAGCTGATTTCAACCATTGCCAAAGCGGCAATTGCGGTAGGTGCAGATGGTTTATTTATCGAAACGCATCCCGATCCTGCAAATGCAAAATCGGATGGTGCCAATATGCTACATTTAGACTTGTTAGAAGAAACCTTAACAAAACTGATCCGGATAAGACAGGCGATATTATAATACACAAGATCGAAACAATACCTGAAGTAATTGGGTTGTATGTTTGTTAATGTTAGCGCCCAGGTGTAACTTTTCCTTTACTACCAATTTTGAGGGGGTTAGCCTTACTTTTTTATATTAAATTTAGAGATAGAAATATGTTTGAAGCGTAGTTTTATCAAAGAATTTGTAAAAACGATAGCTCTGGGCATACATCGGTATTTAAATATCCAATTATGAAATCTTCCGATCAGAAACCGAACCAAGGCGATAGCAGGCGAGATTTCCTCAAAAAAAGCTCAGTAATTACTGCCATTGCATTAACACCTGGCGTTGCAGTTAAAGCAGCTGAAAGCAATGCGGACGAACGTTTTGCCGAACTTTTTGAGAAAATCCCCTTAAAGCTTACGGTAAATAACAAAGCTTATCAAACAACAGTAGAGCCACGAGTAACACTTTTGGATTATCTGCGTGAAGAATTACACTTAACAGGTACTAAAAAAGGATGTGACCATGGCCAATGTGGCGCCTGTACCGTTCATGTTGATGGGCAAAGAATAAATTCTTGCCTCAGTTTGGCGGTAATGAATGAAGGAAAGAAAATCACTACGATTGAAGGTTTGGCGGATGGTAATACTTTACATCCCATGCAGGCTTCATTCGTTAAGCACGATGGTTTTCAGTGCGGTTATTGTACGCCCGGTCAGATCATGTCGGCCGTAGCCTGTGTACGGGAAGGACATGCTAATTCGAGGGATGAGATAAGCGAATACATGAGTGGAAATATCTGTAGATGTGGCGCTTATCCAAATATAGTTGATGCAATTATTGAAGTGAAGGAAGGAGGTCAAACCATATGATTAACTTTCAATACCTCAGAACAACCACAGCCAAATCAGCAATTGCTTTATTGGTAAAAGATAAAAATGCAAAATTCCTTGCAGGCGGTACAAACTTAATTGATCTGATGAAAAGAGGGGTTACTGCACCTGAAAAACTCATCGATATCAACCACGTTCCGTTAAAACAGATCGAACAGATTGGAAATAAAATCCATATTGGCGCTTTGGCTTCCAATTCTGCGGTTGCAGATCATCCGCTGATTAAAGAAAAACTACCACTCCTTTCATGGGCTTTACAGGCAGGAGCATCTGCGCAGCTAAGAAATGTAGCTACCGTTGGCGGTAACATGATGCAGCGTACACGTTGTGGGTATTTCTACGATATCGAAATGCCGTGTAATAAACGTCAACCTGGAACGGGATGTGGGGCCATTGAAGGTTTTAACCGGATGCATGCTATTTTCGGAACTTCAGAGCAATGTATTGCCGTTCACCCCAGCGATATGTGTGTAGCTTTAGTTGCTTTAGATGCTGAAGTTGTATTAGCCAACGCCAAAGGAGAACGCAAAATATCATTTAAAGACTTTCATCGCTTAGCAGGAGATACACCGCAGTTAGACAATAACTTAAAGGTTGATGAAATGATTATTCGTTTAGAAATCCCTGTAAATAATCTGGCTAAAAATTACCATTATCTTAAAGTTAGAGATAGGGCTTCTTATGCTTTCGCGCTCGTATCGGTAGCAGCTGCGCTTGAGATCAGCAATAATAAAATTATTGATGTTAGATTAGCGATGGGTGGAGTAGCACATAAACCTTGGCGTTTAACTGCATCTGAGAATTTTCTAAAAGGAAAAGAAGCTATCTTATCGAATTTTGAGCAGGCCGCGCAATTGGCCATGCAGGATGCAAAAGGATTTGGAGGAAATGACTTCAAACTAAAACTGGCACCCAATACGATTATTGAAGCATTAAATCTTGCAAAATCAAAAGCCTAGTTATGGAAAAGCGCATGTTAAAAGACGATAATGATCGTGTAGATGGAATTTTGAAGGTTACCGGACAGGCTAAATATTTCGCTGAATATGAATTACCTGGTTTAACTTATGGTGTTTTGGTAACCAGTACTATTACCAAAGGTAGAATTACCGCACTAAATACCAAAGATGCAGAAAAAGCTCCAGGGGTAATTGCTGTGATTTCGCACCTGAATAAGCCATCTGCCACTGCTTACGAGCAGGAAGGTGGCCCACAGATGAAGATTTTTTACACCGACAGGATTTTTTATAACGGACAACCAATAGCAATTGTGGTGGCTAATACTTTTGAAAGAGCAACTTATGCCGCCTCATTGGTTAAAGCCACATACGCTAAAGAAGAATTTAATACCGATTTTGAAAAAGCGTTAAAAGACCCTAAGGCTAAAAAGCTCCAGGGGCAGGCTGATTATAAACGTGGTGAGGAAAATGCTTATAAAAACGCGGAAGTAAAGCTCGAAGAAAGATACTTTCTACCGATTGAAACACATAACCCCATGGAACTTCATGGGATTATTGCCGATTGGCGGCCAAATAACCAGCTTACCGTTTACGCCAAAACACAAGGGGTAAAAGCTACCCAAGGTACTATTGCAAATGTTTTTAAAATTCCGATGGAAAATATCCAAGTGAATTCGGAGTTTGTGGGGGGTGGCTTTGGCATGGCATTACGAACGTGGCCGCTTGAAATTGCAACGGTAATGGCTTCTAAACACATTGGTAAACCTGTAAAAGTGGTTATTACCAGGATGAAGATGTTTACCATGGTAGGCAATCGCCCGGCAGCGATACAAACTATTGGTTTGGGCGCAAATAAAGATGGTAAATTAACAGGCATTACGCATAGGGCTTATGGCGAAACTTCAACTTACGAGAACTTTACGGAAGGCGTGGTTAACATGGCGAAATTTATGTACCAATGCGATAACGTAAATACCTCTTATGCCATTGTACCTGTTGATCTTGGTGTACCGATATGGATGCGCGGACCAGGTGAAGCAACCGGAGCTTTTGCGCTCGAAAGTGCAATAGACGAGATGGCGCATGCTTTGGGTATGGATCCATTGGATTTTAGAATTAAAAATGATCCTGAAACCGATCAGCAGAAAAATAAACCATTTTCGAGCAAGAATATTAAAGAAGCCTATAAAATCGGGGCGGAGAAAATAGGATGGAACAACAGGAAAAATGAACCGGGTAGTTTGGTAGAAGGACCATGGCAAACAGGTTACGGAGTGAGTGTTGGTGTGTTTAACGCCAATAGAGGTAAGGCCAGCGTGAAAGGCACTTTAAAAGCTGATGGATCGCTTCTTTTACAAAGTGCAACCAGTGATATTGGCCCCGGAACAGGAACTGGTATGACTTTAATTGCCAATAGATTAATGAAGATTCCAGTAAATAAAATTACTTTCGAATTGGGCGATTCTTCCTTACCACCAGCACCAAGTCAGGGTGGCTCAGCTACATTATCTACTGTAGGCTCGGCCGTAAACGATGTTTGTGTAGCGTTAAAATCTGCAATTGCAGAGCTGGCAGCAAATTCAAATATGGATGCTACGGCTAATTTTGTTGATGTTTTAAAAAAGAACAATCTTCCACAAATAGAAATAACCAAAGAGAGCCAGGGCGGGAAAGAAAAAGATAATTACTCCATGTACTCTTTCTCCATCCATTTTGTGCAGGTAAAGGTTCATTCGCTAACGGGTGTAGTAAAAGTGAGTAAAATTGTTTCTGTGGGAGATTCAGGTACTATTGTTAGTCCGAAAACAGCCCGAAGCCAGATGCTTGGAGGTGCAGTTGGTGGAATAGGAATGGCCTTAACAGAAGAATCAATAATCGATCACCGCTATGGACGATACATTAATAACAACTTTGCCGACTACCACGTTCCCGTAAATGCGGATGTACCAGAGATCGATGTTAATTTCATTAATAAACCCGATCCCTACATTAATCCGATGGGAGCAAAAGGCATGGGCGAAATTGCCTTAATCGGTTTTTCTGCGGCAGTAGCCAATGCCGTTTTTAATGCTACTGGAAAAAGAATCAGGACATTACCGATTACACCAGATAAAATATTGGCGTAATCATTCATTGAATACCTGAGAAGAGGTTGTAATATGGGTTGCTTTTAGCCAATTGAAACGCCGTTAAAACATTTAAAAGAGGTTCTTCGACAAGCTCTCCGTAGGAGTCCTTTGGACAGAATGACAATTATAATAGTATAGCTTATTCTCCAAATACCCAAAACAAAAAATGCGTCCCAATTTTATAATAGGACGCATTTTTATTTGTTGCTCGGAACAACAAAACAATAATTATTTAGCTACAGCTTTACCCGAGTAAGTTGCCGCTAATTTTAATGCATTATAAGCATTCACAATACCACCACTTATACAAAGATCAGAGAAAGGAACAGAAATTTTTTCTGCGCCAGGTTCTTCACTTTTAGCGTATTCTACATTATGATTAACCTTCGTTACCGATTTAACAATAATTTCTTTCACCTGAGCAGCAGATAATTTTGGGTAATAAGAGCGGATTAATCCGGCTAAACCAGCTACAACAGGAGATGCCATACTGGTTCCATCTAAGTTTTTGTATTTAGAACCAGGCACTGTTGAATAAATTTTAACTCCTGGGGCAAAAACATCTACCTGCGTTTTGCCGTAATTAGAAAAACTGGCTTTAAGTGTTTCATCATCTTTAGAACCAGACGCACCAACGGTTATCCATGAGGCAATGGTTTTTTCATCTAAATCTTTATGATTAGGAAAATTATTTTCCACATCAATATTTTTGTTTTCGTTACCTGCAGCCTGAACGATCAGGACATCTTTAGATGCTGCATATTTCATTGCTTCGTTAACAACGGATTTATCCCAGCTATAAGCTTTACCAAAACTCATATTAATTACTTTGGCTCCATTATCAACCGCATAACGGATTCCGTTTGCCACATCTTTATCTCTTTCATCACCATTTGGTGTACAACGAACACCCATAATAGCCACATTATCGGCCACACCTAAAATACCAAGTTTGTTGGTCCTATCCGCTGCAATAATACCTGCTACGTGCGTACCGTGCATAGCATCAGGACCTGCAACGTCATTATTACCATAAAATTTCTCGTTAACATTGTTCGGATCATCACCAACAATAGCGCGCGGATCATAATCGAGATTTAAATTGTAATTAACCTGTCGGTTATAATAATCAAATCCTTCCGTAATCTGCTCTTCATAAAAATCTTTAAAGTTATTTTTTCCTAATTCCCCAATTACAACGCCTTGTACCCGGGCATCAACATCGGTAACTGGTTTAAAATTTTTAAAGTCTTCAATAGTTGGATTTTGTTTGCCAATTTTTTTTACCACTGCATCTAATGCGGCTTTGAAACCCATTAAACCTGCAAGATTTTCTTTGGCTTCTGCCAGTTGTTTTTCTAAATCAGCTCTCTCTGCTTTAAATACGGCAAAGTCCTTTTTATCTTTTTCTGCAACATTTGCATCGGTAGTATTGGCAAAACGGTCTTGATCACGACGAACTAAGCGTGTTAACTCTAGCGTTTCAAAATTGATAGATTCTTTTGGCCCACCAATAAAGTTCCAGCCATTGATATCGTCGATATAGCCGTTTTTATCATCATCTTTTCCATTTCCAGCTATTTCTTTGGTATTTACCCACATTATCCGTTTTAAATCTTCATGAGTGGCTTCTACGCCGCCGTCATTAACGGCAACGATAACCTTAACAGATTTTTTTCCCTTTAAAAGCTCTTTGTATGCTTTTTCGGTACTGATGCCGAATGTACTATCGGTTTTAAGATCAAGGTTTTGCCAATTCATTTTTTGTGCATTGGCTAAAGTTGGTACTGCACTAATGAGCGCAACACTTAAAAGCGCACTAAAAATTCTACTCCTATTCATTGATGTATTTTTGTATTTAACGGCGAAAATTAATTTTAATTTCTTTAATAAGAAGAAATTGTATCAAAAATAATGTTTTTCACACATTTTGATCGCTAAGCAAAACTTGCCATTATTTCACATCAACAACAATCTTTTTGGCTGTTTCATTGTGCAATTCGATTACCTTCAAAGTATTACTTGCCCAGGTCTTTATGGCCTGATCACGATTTTGTATACCGATTTTAAACAATGCAATTGTTTTTTCATGATCGGTAACCATCATATCCATATAATGTTTATCAAATGCTGCGCCTGTCATTTTTTTCATCCCATCCAAATGGATCTGCTCATCAGCAGGCAAGACATCTGGAGTAATCACTTTCTTTTTTATAGCCAACGCTTTTAACTCTGTATTGGCTTTGGTATGGTCAGCAAGCATTTTAGCTGCGAAATCTTTCACTTCGGCGCTTTTTGCATTTTTAGCTGCAATCTTAGCAGCTTCAACTTCCATTATACCACCAACAGCTGCCTTTCTTAAAAAAGTTGCACCCGCCTCATCAATACCCGACTCGGTACTCTCGGAACCGACAATGTGGTTACCGTTTACCATGGTAGTATCGCCAGAAACGCTGTCTTTTGTAGTGGCCGATTTTTTATCAGCCGTTTGACAAGATTGAAAAGAAAGCGCTAAAGCAATAACGGGGAAGAATAAAAATATCTTTTTCATGTTTTCTCTATGCTTTACATTAAAAACAAGAGTGCTGGAAAAAGTTTTTTTTTAATCTATTCCGAATCTTGGGTGTAGATATTAGGAATCACTATTCCCATTTGATTTTCAGGGTTTTGTATAGGCGAAAAACCAAATTGTGCATACAAGCCATGTGCATCCAAGGTAGCTAGTTGATAACGCCTAAGACCTTGTAAATCTGGATGAAAAATCATAAAAGACATTAGTTTCTTCGACAAGCCTAAACCACGGTAGCTTTCTTTAATATAAACATCGCAAAGCCATGCAAATGTAGCTTTATCTGTTACCCAACGTGCAAAGCCCACTTGTTCCTGGTCTTTATAAATACCAAAACAAAGCGAATTTTCTATAGAACGTTTTACAGTAGCGAGCGGAATACCTTTGGCCCAATACGATTCGGCACTTAAATAATGATGTATGGCTTCGAAATTTAAAAGCTCTTTTTTATCAGAGAATATAAATCCGTTTTCGCTGATTTCCATAGTTGATATTGGTTAATTGTTTAAATTGGTTAATCGGTTAATTGTGAAGAATGATCTAACAATTAACCGATTTCAACAGTTTAACCGATTAAGCTAATTACGCATATTAATAAACTGCAATGGCTGATCAAAATCTTCATTTCTACATAGGCTGATCACAGCCTGTAAATCATCAATTTTCTTTGCGGTAACCCGAACCTGATCATCCATAATGGAAGGTTGAACTTTTAATCCGCTAGCTTTTATTTTCGCCACTACTTTTTTCGCTGCTTCTTTATCTAATCCTTCTTTAATACTGATTTCTTTTCTGATCATGTTGCCAGAGGCCTGATGTTCATCGCCAAAATTTAAACTTTTCGGATCTAAATTCTGTTTCATCATCCGTGAGATGATGGAACCTTCTATAGCTTTCAGGCGCATATCGTCTTCAGTAACAATAGTTACTACATTTGTTTTTTTATCCAGATCGATCGTACTTTTCGAACCATTAAAATCGAATCGGTTAAGGATTTCTTTTTTAGCATTGTTAATGGCGTTGTCTAACGTTTGTGCATCAACTTTACTTACAATATCAAAAGAAGGCATGGTTTTAGCTTTAAAGTAAAAAAATAAGTAGATTTAATAGAAATTAATCCATCTTCACAAAAAAACGAAAAATAATATGAAAACCACTAAACCGAAGTCTCAAAAAAAGATTACAAAGAAAGAAGCTAAAAAACAACTGGAGCAATCTATCACGGATAAGTTCTTAGATGTGATTAAAAGTTTAGGTCATGATGTATCAGAAATTAGTACGGAGGTGGGTAAGGCGAGTAAACGGGTGGCTAAAAAATTAACCAAGAAATTTACCATCGTTAAAGCTGATGTGGGACAAAAAATTGATGATTTGCTACAGTCATCAAAAGAAAAGGCAAAAGCAGCTAAAAAACCAGTTGACAAAGCCGTGGCTAAGTCTGAAAAATCTGCCCAAAAAGTGGTTAAAAAAGCGGTTGCAAAAGCTAAGCCAGTAGTGCAAAGCATTAAAGTTGCGGCTATAGAAACAGAAGAAAAAGCAGAAAAAGTATTGGCAAAACCAGTTGCCAAGGCAAAAGAAGCAGTAAAGGAAGCCACTACAGTTGTTAAAAAAGCGGCAACCACGGCAAGTAAAGTACCTGCAAAGGCTGCTACAACGGTTAAAAAGGCTGTAGCTCCGGCCGCTGCTCCTGCAAAAGCAGCAACAGTTGTTAAAAAAACAGTCGCTAAAGCTACGCCCGCAGTTAAGAAAGAAACGAAGACACCAACTAAAAAATAAATTTGTTAACGTTAATATGCAAATGAATTAACAGCAATTTAACAAATTAATGTGCAGTTTTGAGCATCCCTGTTTTGGCAGGGATTTTTTATTTTTTTAAATGAGCAATAAGAAGATTCCATTTTTTAACCGCGAAATCAGTTGGCTTTACTTTAACGAACGTGTACTGCAAGAAGCTGCCGACGAAACAGTTCCGCTGATTGAACGGATTAAATTTCTATCTATATTTTCTTCAAATTTAGAAGAGTTTTATCGGGTAAGGGTAGCCACCATGACCAGGTTAACCAATCTGAACGATAAGGCAAAAGCGCTTTTGGGATTTAATCCAAAGAAAATCTTGAATGAGATTAAAAATATTGTTGTAAAGCAGGAAAGAAAATTCGACCAGCTTTTTCAGGCTACTTTAATAAACGAACTTGCTCAAAACAGGATTTTTATTTTAAATGATACGCAACTGAATGTAAGCAGGGGCGAGTTTGTTAAAAATCATTTCAGGGATAAGATTTTATCTAATCTGGTTCCGATTATGCTGGATATGGATAAACCCTTTCCAGAACTGAAAGACCGATACCTTTACTTTTTTGTTAAACTTTCTAAAAAGGATACAAAAGTTAAAGAGAAATATGCACTTATTGAAATCCCGCCTAATTTACCACGTTTTTTAGTTCTGCCCGAAACAAACGATCTAAAATTTATAATTTTAGCCGAAGATATCATTAGGTATTGTTTAGACGATATATTTTATGTTTTTACATACGATAATTTAGAAGCTTATTCGATCCAGTTAACCCGGGATGCCGAATTGGATATTGATAAAAATATTAATGATAAGTTTATTGATGATTTAAAAAACAGTTTAGAGAAGCGCAAAAAAGGGAAACCAATGCGTTTACTTTACGATTCGGCCATGCCCTTGAACATGCTTACTGTGCTGGTGAATAAACTTAAGTTGGAAGCTGAAAGTTTAATTCCGGGTAACCGTTACCATAAATTTGGCGATTTTATTGCCTTCCCAAATGTGGGTAAAAAGGAATTGGAATATGCACCTAATGTACCGCTAAAGGTTCACGATTTGCATAGAACCCAAAGCATGTTTAATAAAGTTGCTGAGCGAGATTATTTGGTGAATTTACCCTACCAATCGTACGATTACATTATTTTGTTCTTGCGTGAGGCTGCAATTGATCCGAAAGTAACTGAAATACAGATTACCTTATATCGGTTAGCCGAAAACTCGAAAGTAATTAATGCCTTAATTAACGCGGCCAAAAATGGTAAAGCTGTTTCTGTTTTATTAGAGCTTAAAGCCCGTTTTGACGAACAGGCCAATATTTACTGGACCACTCGCTTAATGGAAGAAGGGGTTAAAGTAAATTACGGTTTAACCGATTATAAAGTACACTCTAAAATTTGCCTGGTTAAGCGGATTGAAAAAGATAAACCTGTATACTATGCAAACTTAGCAACAGGAAACTTTAATGAGAAAACTGCAGGTTTATACTGCGACCATAGTATTTTCACCGCCAAGAAAGAAATCACCAACGATCTGGTAAAGCTTTTTGATGCGTTAAGCAAACGTACTGTAACCAAGGGTTTCAAGCACCTGATTGTTTCGCCATTGGAGAGCCGCTCAAAACTGGTTAATTTTATCAACCGTGAAATTAGAAATGCCAAACAGGGCAAGCTTGCCTACATCATGTTAAAGGTAAACAGCTTAGCGGATGAAGGCATTATTGCCAAACTTTACGATGCAAGCAATGCTGGGGTTAAAATTCAGCTGATTATCCGCGGTATCTGCTGTTTGGTTCCCGGTGTAAAGGGTTTTAGTGAAAATATTACCGCCATAAGTATTATCGATAAATTTTTGGAGCATGCCAGGGTCTACATCTTTGGTAATAACGGTAAAAATGATATGTATTTATCATCTGCCGATTTAATGAGCAGAAATTTCGAACACCGAGTAGAAGTAGGTTTTCCCGTCCTTGATCATGATGTTAAACAGGAGATACAAGACATTATCGACCTACAACTACAGGATAATACCAAATCGAGGCAAATTAACGCCTTAAACAATAATAAATATCATAAAAACAGATTAAGTAAAAAAATAAGGGCACAGGTAGATATTTATAACTATTTAAAAACCAAACATCAATCATAATGTTAAGATACGCAGCTATAGATATCGGTTCGAATGCGGTGAGGTTACTCATTGCCGACATTAGCAAACAAGACGGAAAATATAAATACAAAAAGAATACCCTGATACGCGTGCCGCTCCGATTGGGAGATGATGCATTCTTAGATCAATATATTTCTGAAAAAAAATCTGCAGATCTGGTTAAAACTATGACCGCTTTTAAAAACCTGATGGATGTTTATCATGTTTCGGAATATTTAGCTTGTGCAACCTCTGCCATGCGCGAGGCCCATAATGGAGAAGACATTGTTAAGCTGATTAAAAAGGAAGCTGACATTACCTTAGAGATTATTGAAGGGCAGCGGGAGGCAAATATTATTTATGCCAACCATATAGAAGAAGAGTTAGACGAAAATAAAAATTATCTGTACATTGATGTTGGAGGAGGTAGTACCGAATTGTCTGTTTTTGTAAAGGGGGCTCCAGAAGCATCAAGATCCTTCAATATTGGTACAATCAGGATGCTCGACAACCAGGATAAAGAAGAAACCTGGGAAGAGATGAAAGATTGGGTAAAAGAGCATACAAAAGCCTATAAACATTTAGCTGGCATAGGTACAGGCGGCAATATCAATAAACTTTTCCGTATGTCGGATGAGAAAGAAAATGCACCTTTATCGTTGCAGAAACTAAATTCGATGTATAATAAATTAACCAGTTATTCATTGAAAGAAAGGATTAATACACTGGGCTTAAACCCCGATCGGGCAGATGTAATTATCCCTGCTTGTGAGATTTATTTAACCTTAATGAAGTGGACCGGTATAAAACAGATTTATGTACCAAAAGTGGGAATGGCTGATGGGATTATTAAATTGTTGATAGAGGAGAAGCTGGATTAAATCACGCTACTTTCATGATAGTTTTCTCCGTTCGCTGCGCTGCAGTTGAAATGACGAATTTGGCGTTGGATGGAAGTATCCCACAGCCCGGTGCCGTTACTAGTAAACTTTGCGGTTAAAAATGCATCAGGTCATCGCCATTTTCAAAAAACCTTTCACCTCGTCATTAATATCCTCCCTGAAATAAATCCTCAAATGGTGGTTAAATTGATTCGTTCCTGGTACTTGCGCAATCTTAGTGAAACAAAGATTGTCTTCATATGGTTGGTTGAAAGGAATAACCACATGAATAAAATTTTTACCCAATTGCGTAATATATGCGAACCCTGTTTTTGATTCAATTGCAATCATAGATTTTGTGGGCCGCAGATTAATTTCTCCAAGCTGGGATAATTGATCAATAAAAAAACGGAATAACCCTAAGGTGTATTCCGTTTTTCCGTTTAAAAAGTCTGATAAATGTTTATCTTCAGACATCATCATCTTAATCTTCCAGTAATTTTGTTGCAGCCTCATCTGTAAACCAGGTTAATTTCCCATCAATAGGATCGATTAACTGAGAAGGATACAAATCGACATTTTTTTCCGTATCGCCAATGACATGTTTCAGCGCTTCAGCTTTATTCTCTCCAAACACCAAAAAGGCAACATTATCTGCTTTATTAATTAATGGTGCAGTAAAGCTAATCCGGTAAGTATCCAGTTTTTCTACATAAACTGCTCCTACATTTACTTCTTCATCTTTAACCAAAGTAGTGTGCGGAAAAATAGAGGCAGTATGTGCATCATCTCCCATACCCAAAAGGATTAGATCGAAAACGATGTCTTCGCCATTAAAATGCTTATCTATTGCTTTTTTATATTCAATAGCCGCTTTTTCTGGTGCCAAAGTAGTATCTACGTAAAAAATGTGATCTTCTTTGATGCCTAGCGGATCTAAAATCGTTTTTTTAGCCATTAGTCCGTTGTAATTATCATCATTAGCTGGAACGTTACGTTCATCGCCAAAGAAGAAATATACCTTTTCCCAATCAATTCTGTGCTGACCTTCGGTAGCAAGAAAATGGTATAGCACTTTAGGAGAACTACCACCTGTAAGTACGAAGTTAAAACGGTCGTTTTCTTCGATAGACATTTCCGCAATCTTGATTACATAATCTGCCAGATCCTGGTTTAGCTCTTCTAATGTTTTATATATGAGTAGATTCATTCTGTCAATAATAAAATTCGTCATGCTGAATTTATTTCAGCATCTATCTTGATAAGACCCTGAAATAAATTACCTTCGGTGAGCTCGCTAAAGCTCGGTTCAGGGTGATGACTGGGTAAAAATTTATTCCTTATTCTTTAACGGTAAGTTAAACCAGTGGAAACCATCTCTCGCAATAAGTGCTTCAGCCTCTTCTGGTCCCCAGCTATCGGCAGGGTAGTTAGGGAAATTGATTGATTTTTTGCTTTCCCATGTATTTAAAATTGGCATAACCAACTCCCATGCTGCTTCTACCTGATCGCCGCGCATAAACAAGGTCTGATCACCCATCATAGCATCCAGTAATAAGGTTTCGTATGCTTCAGGTGTATCTCCCTCATAAGTTCCTTTATAATCGAACACCATATCAACAGGATTTAAAACCATGTCTAATCCAGGTCTTTTGGCCTGTACCTGCATGCGGATACTCATTTCTGGCTGTATGCTGATAACTAACCTGTTCTGTTGCCAGTTTTCGGTTACACCAGACGAGAAAATCTGATGTGGAACATCTCTAAACTGAATGGTAATTAATGATGAAGTTTGGTTTAAGCGTTTTCCTGTCCTTAAATAGAAAGGAATACCTTGCCACCTCCAGTTATCGATATGGAATTTAACTGCAGCAAAAGTTTCGGTATTAGAATGTGCATCAACACCTTTTTCCTGGCGGTATCCAGGAACTTCCTTGCCTTCAACCCAACCTTTACTGTATTGACCACGAACGGTATGAAAACGGATATCTTCTGCAGAGAAAGGACGCATCGCTCTTAAAACCTCAACTTTACGGTTTCTGATTTCATCGGCATCAAAATTAATTGGCGCTTCCATTCCAACTAAACAAAGTAATTGCAAGAGGTGATTCTGGATCATATCTCTCAATGCACCAGAACCTTCATAGTAACCTCCACGGTCGCCCACACCTAACTGCTCGGTTACCGAAATTTGAACGTGGTCTATATAAGACCTGTTCCATAATGGTTCGAACAATGCATTGGCAAAACGGAAAGCCATCATGTTTTGTACGGTTTCTTTACCTAAATAATGATCAATACGATAGATCTGTTTTTCGGTAAAAATGGTGCTCAACAATGTATTCAGCTCTTTTGCCGATTCTAAATCATGACCGAAAGGCTTCTCAATAACGATACGGCTATTGTCTTCGTCTTGCGTAAGTTTATATTTCTGCAAACATTCAGCAATAATCGGGAAGAAATTAGGTGCAACTGCCAAGTAAAAAATTACCTGTGTACCCGCTCCAAATTCTTTTTGATATTTTTCTACAGCTGCTTTTAGGTTTTCGAAAGTTTTTGGCTGGGCAAAATCGGTAGGACAGTAGTTCATCGTCTTTGCAAAATCGTCCCATTTATCTTTTTTTACTTTTCCGCTACGCGAAAACTGATTTACGGCATCTTCCAGAGCAACTTTATAACTATCGTCGGTAAACTCGGTTCTACCTGTACCAATAACGGCAAATTTATTTGGCATGTAACCCTCTATAAATAAGTTGTATAGGGCAGGTGCTAACTTTCTTTTGTTTAAATCACCTGTTCCACCAAATATGACAAAAATGGTAGGGTTTAATGCAGTTTTGGTTTTCATTTTATCTTGTTGTTCGTGAATCAAATAGGTTATGATAATTTATTCCAATCAGCATGGAAAATACCTTCTTTATCTATGCGCTCAAAAGTGTGTGCACCAAAGAAATCTCTTTGTGCCTGGATAAGGTTGGAAGGCATACGCCCTGTGGTAATGGTATCGAAATAGGTTAGGGTAGATGCAAAAGCAGGGATACCTAAACCCGAAGCGATAGATGCACAGATGGTTTTACGTGTGCCTGCCAAAGTGCTTTTAATGATGTTCTGAATACCTGCATCGCCAAATAAATGCTCCAACGAATGGTTTTTCTCGTAGGCCTGGTAAATATTTTCTAAAAATTTAGCCCTGATGATACAGCCACCACGCCAGATTTTGGCAATTTCCTGCAGTTGCAGATCGTATTTATATTCTTTCGAGGCTTGAACCAATAGATGCATACCCTGTGCATAAGCACTAATCATCGAGAAGTAAAATGCATCTTCCAGTTCATCAACGGTGATGTCGATTTTGGCATCTTTTTTACCAAAAGCCTCTTCTAAAGAAACCCTTAGGGCTTTAAATTTAGATAAATCGCGGTTGGAAACAGCTTCGTTAATGGTTGGTACCGGTAACTGAAGTTCCATCGAAACCTCTGATGTCCATTTTCCTGTGCCTTTTGATCGTGCTTCGTCTTTAATCTGATCTAAAAGATCATTTTGTGTTTCAGTATCTTTAAACAGGAAGATTTCGGCTGTAATTTCCAATAAGAAAGATTGCAGTCTACCTTCGTTCCATTTTTTGAATACTTTATATATGTCGTTGTTAGAATAACCTAAGCCATTTTTAAGGATACCGTAAACTTCAGCAATAAGCTCCATAATGGCATATTCGATACCATTATGCACCATTTTAACGAAGTGACCAGAAGCGCCTGGACCAATATAAGTTACACATGGATCGGTGCCTACTTTTGCGGCTACAGCATCGAAAACATCTTTTACCACATTGTAAGCTTGTTTATCGCCACCCGGCATCATACTAGGGCCAAAACGTGCACCTTCTTCGCCGCCCGAAATGCCCATTCCGAAGAAATGCAATCCGTCTTTTTCTAACTCATCTACACGGCGGTTCGTATCGGTAAAGTGAGAGTTACCGCTATCGATAATGATATCGCCTTTGCTTAAAAGAGGTTTTAATTCTGCAATAACACTATCTACAATTGGTCCGGCAGGTACTAGCAAAATCAGTGTACGGGGTGTTTGTAAACTTGCAATAAAGCTTTCAATATCATCAAACCCTTCTAAATTATGCTTTTTGCCTTCTTCTTCAAGCTTTGAGATCATCTTGCGGTCCTTGTCGTAACCGGTTACCGAGAAACCTTTATCAGCCATATTCAATAATAGGTTGCGGCCCATAGTGCCTAAACCGATCATTCCCAATTTATATTTTTTCGAATCGTTACTTGCCATTTTTTATTTTTTAGAATGCACCCAAAATTAGGGTTTACAAATTAATATTGCAGCTATTGTTGTTAAAAGATTGTAATAAAAGACCAATTATTTTTTAGGTTCAACCGTAAAGATGTTATACTTATCGGCCAATTTCCAAAGCTTGGCACCGCCTTTAATTCCATCCCGGTTGGTTACGATCCTGATATTGTCTTCGAGTTTAAAATCGATCTGTTTCGAATTACCACCTCCTATATATAAAGTATCGTAGTTAAAAACCGTTTTATAGATTTCGATTACTTTTTTAAGTCTTTTGTTCCAGCGTTCGGCGCCGATTTTTTCGAAAGCCTTATTGCCGATATAATCATCATAGTCTTCTTCTTTATTGATCGGGAAATGCGCCAGTTCGAGATGGGGCAGTAATTCTCCATCAAATAATAAAGCCGTTCCAAAACCTGTACCTACCGTAAAAACAATTTCAAAGCCTTTGCCTTCAACCACACCCAGTCCCTGTTGGTCGGCATCATTTACCAAACGGACTGATTTACCTAACTCGTTGGCTACGCGCTGGGCAAGATCAACATCTGTCCATTTATTTTTAGCCAGATTGGGAGCAGTTTTAACAATACCGTTTTTAACGTAACCAGGAAAACCGATCGACACACGATTATAACTGATGGGGAAGGGCTTAATCAATTCAACAATACCAGAAAGAATGTCTTTAGGGGTAGCTTCAGGTGGGGTTTTGCTTTTTAAATATTCGGTAAGCATATTTCCACTTTCATCCAAAAGAACCGTTTTTATACTTGTACCGCCAATATCAATCGATAATATATTGTTGTGTTCAGCTTTTTTCTTTGTAGCCATAATGGTGTATTTATAATTTCTAAGTTCTACAAATAAATTAAAACGGCAAATAATAAATCAAAATCGAAGTAATTTAGGTGTAATAATATATTCTATAAAATCTATGTATTTAATAGAATATATTTAAGTTTGTTCCGTTAAACTTAAAAAGACCTAAATTGTTATGACGGTGAATTACCTTGCTTTTGCTATTCCAGCATTTTTTATTTTTGTATTTATTGAATTTAAGATTGCTCAGCACCAAAAGAAGGCGAAAATTTTTAAATACGAGAGTACAGTTGCAAATTTTAGTGTAGGTATTGCCGAAAGGTTATTGAATTTATTCATTGCTGCTAGTTTTTACCAGGTTTACGATTGGGTGTATGTGCACTATGCTATTTTCGATATTTCTGCTAAATGGTATGTGTGGATATTACTATTGCTCTCAACCGATCTTGTTTGGTACTGGTACCACAGGCTAGGCCACGAAATTAACTTTTTGTGGGCTGCACACATCGTTCATCACCAGAGCGAAGAATTTAATTTATCTGCAGCTGCAAGAATTACAACTATCCAAGCTATTTTCCGTAATGTGTTTTGGTGCGTATTACCACTAATTGGTTTTCATCCTAATATGATCATTACCATACTGTTGGCCCATGGTGCCTATTCTTTTTTTACACATACGCAATTAATCGGCAAACTGGGCTGGTTGGAAAACATATTCATTACGCCTTCTTTACATGGCGTTCATCATGCTTCTGACGAAAAATACCTGGATAAAAACTACGGCGATGTTTTTGTTTTTTGGGATAAACTATTCGGTACTTTCCAGGCTGAAGAAGAAGCACCTAAATACGGCTTAACTCATCCTATTAAAAGCTACAGTTTCCTTTGGCAGCATTTTCATTACTATTTAGAAATAGGAGAGGCATACAGGCGTGCAAATGGATTTAAGGCCAAGTGGGATGCTGTTTTTGGTAGTCCTGCTTTAATGGATCAGAATATCAGGCCGATTTTAGAAGAACGTTACTTTCAACATAAAAAACAGGATCTCGCTAAACCTAAGTTTAAAACCTATTTAAACATACAGTTAATCGGGGTCGTTGTAATGCTTACAGGCACTACTTTATTTTACAGCGCTTTAACACCATTCAATAAAGCCGCAATACTTATTTTTATCTTGGTTACATTAATCAACATCGGAGCACTTTTGGAGCAGAGAAGGTGGATTTATTATTTAGAATGCTTTAGGCTGATTTTAATTTTCGCGTTCTTTTTCTACACCTTTAATCTGGTAGAATTTTTAATATTTCCGGTTATTATCTTAATAGCACTCGAACGGACATTCTCTTTACGTAAACTTTACATGAAGCATGTATTTGAGTACGCAAAGGCAGGTTAGTTATGTTTCTTTATCTTTCGGTTTTGACTGACATATAAATGTTACAAGCCGATGTTTCGTTTTGTTGCTCTATTACTTCTCTTGAAGATAGGCCTTGTAATAAAATTATTACGCGATGCCGTTGGGCTGATAATTTATTTTATTATTGGCTTATTTTTCCTCAATAAATAGCACCAAATCCTTTATTAGCTTTGCTTAGGCATAATTTAATTATTCCATTATTCTTACGATCATCAATATTTTTGTCTGTTTAAACATTCAATTTAAAAATATTTCTTGTTGATTTGTTTTATTGTTTTTAGTTTCGATTTGTTTTGTTAATTTTAATTAACGAAATATATAGTAAGCTAAATTAAATAAATCGCAACCAAATGGGGTTGCTTTTCAATACGTTAATGCTTGCTTAATATATTTTTAACATAAACAGGCTTACTTTGCCCGCAAATCCGGACAAAATAAATCGAACATTATGAACCCCATTACTAACCGGATATACTATAATAATTATGATCAAAAATTTTACTCAACAGATTTCGTGGCATCAGTGCGTTCTGCATCTAAAGAAAAGCAGTCCCGATAATCATCAAAAACCAGGCAGTACTTTTTTTAAGCGTAAACTAAAACGCTTTAGTATTTTGGTTTGTGCAATAATGATACAGCTGGTTTGTATTAATGAAAGTTTTGCACAAGCTACGGCACAAAATATTGTAATTAAAGGTACCGTTTTAGATGATCAGGACGGACAGATATTAATTGGAACAACCATAACGGATAATAATAAAAAGTTTTTGGGCGTAACCAATGAGAAGGGAAATTATACCATCACTATTGCTAAGGGAACAACTGTTTTTTATAACATGGTTGGTTATACTGCTGTTAAAAAAGTATTTAATAATAATGAAAATAATGTTGTTGTCCGTTTAAAATCTTCAACTAGCCAGTTAAACGAAGTAGTGGTTACGGCTTTAGGTATTAAAAGGGAAGAAAAAGCATTGGGTTATGCCGTAACCAAGATTGATAGTAATCAATTAACAGATGCGGTTTCTACAAACTGGACGGATGCTCTTTCGGGTAAGGTTGCAGGTCTAAACCTGATCAGATCGAACAGCGGTCCGGCGGGCTCCAATAAAATTATTTTAAGGGGCGAAAATAACCTTACAGGTGATAATGAGGCCTTAATCGTCCTTGATGGAGTAGTGATCAATAACAGCGGTGGCAGGCGAACAGCAAATAGTTCGGACGGCGTTTATGGTACTGGAAGTGACAACATGCCTGCCGATTACGGGAGTTCTATCAACGATATCAACCCAGAAGATATTGAAAGTGTAACTGTATTAAAAGGACCTGGAGCAGCCGCTTTATATGGACAGCGCGGGGCAAATGGAGCGATTATTATCACTACTAAATCAGGTAGTTCCAAGCATAAAAAAGTAAATATTAAATTTACGTCCAATGGGTCTTTTGAAGAAGTTAACCGTTGGCCTGATATGCAATACGAATATGGCCAGGGTTTAGATGGGGCTGCTTATTACTCGTACGGAACAAGTGCCGATGGCGCCAGTACAAGTGGAACCAGCTCTGCCTATGGGCCACGTTTTGATGGGCAGATGTTTTTTCAATACGATCCGGAAACCCAAACGGCAGGTAAAACCAGAACACCGTGGGTACCTTATAAAAACCAGATCAGGGATTTCTTTAGCACTGGCGAGAATTTAACGAACTCTTTAAGTTTGGATGGGCGCTATAAAAATACTACTGCGCGTTTTTCGATCACCAACCAGAACAATACCTGGATTGTTCCTAAAACAGGTATCGAACGTACTACAATCACTTTATCTACCAATACCGATGTAACTTCTAAGCTGAAGATTACTACTAAAATAAACTATGGCAACAGGTTTAGCGATAACTTACCAGGTGCTGGTTATGGTAACCAATCGTTAATGTACTGGTTCATTTTTTGGCAGCCAAATGCCAGTTTAGATTGGATCAAGAATTACTGGGCAATTGGCAAAGAAAATTTATCGATCAAATATCCATTTAGTTCTTTTCCCGAAAACCCTTATGCAGTTGTAAATGAATTTATAAACAGAACAGGTCGTAATAATGTTACTGCAAATATCCAGGCCAGTTATCAATTCAATAAAGAATTGAGCCTGCTACTTAGATCAAGTATCGATTATTCAGAAGAAAGGCGTGCTCAGGAACGTCCGTATGATGCGGGAAGTCGTTTGCCTCAAGGTTCGGTCCGTAAACAACATATTAATGCACAGGAAACCAATATCGATTTCTTGTTAAGGTATGATAAAAAGATTACCAAAGATTTCAGCATCAATGCCACATTGGGTGGAAGTGAGTTAAGGAATAAATATAATAAATCAGATCTGCGTGCAGATGGTCTTGCCATTCCGAATATATATGAGCTTACCAACAACCTATATCCTTTAATTTCTATTCCTGACACCAGCAGGTATCGGATCAATAGTTTTTATGGGGTTTTATCTACCAACTATAAAAATTACTGGTACGTAGAGCTTACCGGACGTAAAGACTGGAGCAGTGTATTGGCTACAGCCACCAGAACAGATAATGTTGGATTCTTCTACCCGGCAATCAGTACAAGCTTTGTGCTTTCAGAATTCTTTAAATTGCCTAAGGCGGTCAGTTTCGCTAAATTAAGAGCTTCAGTTTCGCAGGTGGGCAGCGGTGGCACCACACCTTATCGTACTGCTTATACCTATTCGTTAGCAGCTAACGGTACTTATCCAGACAGCTCATTGGTAAACCCGACTATTTTACCGAACGAAAATTTAAAACCACTTAAAACCACTACTTATGAGGTAGGTACTGAGGTGAGTTTATTTAAAGGCAGGTTAGGTTTTGATGTTGCCGTTTATGCCGGAAATACCAAAAATCAGATTTTAACAAGAATTGTAGACCGCTCTTCTGGATATAACCAGGCTTTGATCAATGCTGGCCAGGTAAACAATACTGGTGTAGAGGTGGCTTTAAACGGCACACCGATTGTTACAAAGGGTGGTTTTAAGTGGACCATGAATGCTACTTTTGCCTCAAACTCCAATGTAATTAAAGCATTGTCTGATAGTTCGATCATCCTTCGCACCGGCCCGGTAGCAGGTGGCCAGATTGTGGCCAAAGTTGGTGGCAGTATGGGCGATTTATATGGTAGGGGCTATGTCCGCGATCCACAAGGGAATGTGGTTTACGATGCTGCAACAGGTTTTGCAAAAATTACCAATGACGTGGTTTATCTTGGCAATACCATGCCTAAATATAAATTCAGTATCGGAAGTACTTTTGCTTACAAAAACCTGAGCTTAGGTGTATTGTTTGATGCCCAGGTAGGTGCGGTTGCACACTCTTTACTGAACTACAAAATGGTTGAACAAGGAAAATTAACCAGTACATTACCAGGCAGATACAACGGAATAGTGGGTAATGGTGTGGTACAACTAGCTAATGGCTCGTACGTTCCAAATACTACTGTCGCATATGATATTGATGAATATTACCGCTCACACATGGGGGCAGATAATGCAGAGGGTAGTACCTTCAGTACCGATTTTATTAAATTCAGGGAAGCATCACTAAATTATAAATTCAATCCACGTTTTCTTAGAAGGCTAGGTCTTTCAACAGCAACTTTTGGAGTTTATGGACGTAACCTTTTCATCTGGTCCCCATGGCCAATGTTCGATCCGGAATTTGGAACACTCAGCGGTTCTGATATTGTTACCGGGTTCGAAATCGGTCAGTTTCCATCAACCAGAACATTTGGTTTCAATTTATCAATTGGCATATAATCTTTTAAAACATGAAAAAGAATCTATATAAAATTATTGCAGCTCTGGTGGTGTCGGCAACTACACTTTCCTCATGTGATAAAAACTTTCAGGAAATTAACACTGATCCGATCAATATCCTATCAACCACGCCTGATAAATTATTGGCTCCGGCATTGGTGAACACACTGAGTGCCGGCATGAACCGTAACCGGAACTTTAACAATGAACTGATGCAGGTAACGGTTAATATCAGTGATGGCGACGGAACCGTATTCAGGTACGAATACAGAAGCACTTTCTCTGATTATTTATGGAATGCCTGGTATGTTCAGCTAACCAACTTTAAAGATATTTATAAATTGGCTGGTAAACCAGGCAGGGAAAACAAGTCATACCAGGGGATTTCATTGGTTTGCCAATCATGGGTTTATTCCATGTTATCAGACACTTATGGCGACATTCCCTATTTCCAGGCCAATCAGGGCAGTACAGGGGTTTTAGAGCCTGCTTTCGATAAACAGCAGGACATTTACCTCGATATGTTTAAAAAACTCGAAGAAGCCAATACGCTATTAAAAGCAGGGACTGCGATTACGCCATCAAGCGATCCGGTGTTTAAAGGTGATATTGCTAAATGGCGTAAGTTTTGTAATTCTCTATATTTAAGACTGTTGTTAAGGGTGTCTGGTAAATCAGAAGTTTCGGCACAGGCAATTGCCAAGATAAAGGAAATTGTGGATACCAATCCCGCCAACTATCCAATTATGGCTACCAACAATGAATCTGCCACTTTAAATTGGACGGGTTTAACCGGAACAGATCCTTTTGTTAATCCTTATGTAAATGGTGTAAGGGTTCAGGATTTTAGAGCGCCCGCGATAGGAAGCTTTTTTATTGATCACTTAAGAGACTGGGCTGATCCTCGGATAGATATTTCTACCGCTAATGGATACGCCAATAACGGGATCAACAGATTGGGCATTTCGCAAGGTAGTAGCGGTGGCTTTAAAGGTGTTCCTAGTGGTTACGAAATCGGGGCTGGCATTGTAAAAGAATCTTATTTTTATTCTTATGATCAAACCAGTTCTAATGTTGCAATAGGTGCAAGATCATTACAACAATCGCCACTTACAGGCATTTTGATGAATTATGCCGAACTTCAGTTTATTTTGGCTGAGGCTGCCTTAAAAGGATATATCAACGGTTCTGCCGAAAACTATTATAATACGGGAATTGCCGCTTCGATCAATTATTGGGTTCCTTCGTTCCCAACTTCTACTTCTTCATTGGTTTTTAAAGATTATATCATCAATGCCGATATAGATTGGAACAATACTTTATCTACCGATGGTAAAATGGAACAAATTCATATTCAAAAATACTATGCATTGTTTTTGGTTGATATGCAGCAATGGTTTGAATACCGCCGTACAGGTCACCCGATCCTTCCAAAAGGTGCCGGACTTAGAAATGGCGGGATAATGCCGGCCAGAATGGCTTATCCGGTTTATGTACAGTCTGCAAATCCTACAAACTACCAAAAAGCAATAGCTGCACAGGGAGCAGATGTAATTTCTACGCAAGTGTGGTGGCAAAGACCATAGTTAAAGAACCATTAAAATGATTAAAATGAAAAAGATAATATTGTATAGCATTGTTTTACTAGCTGTTCCATTATTATGGTCCGGTTGTAAAAAGTCAAATTACCCTGGCGGAACCATTAGCGCGTACATTCCACTGTTCGATTTAAGAAGTTTATACAAGGGATCAGATGTTACATTAAATATCGATAACATGTTCGGTTCTACGAGCATCAGTGCCGTAGTAGTATCCGATCATTCGGGTAAAAACCTACCAGCGGGCTTGCTTATTGTACAGGATAAACGCCGCTTAGGCGAACTTAGAGGGATCGCTATTCCAATAGGTGCTGATGCAGCAAAATATGTTCCCGGCGACTCTGTTACTATAAATGTAGAAGGAGGGGTTTTAAAAAGAATAGATGGAATTCTTCAGATCACTAATATACCTTCCAGTAAAATTGAGAAAAAGGCATCAAATGTTCCTATCCCACCTAACCGCGTACCTAGTAGCTTTATTTTGGCAAATCCGGAGAAATACGAAAGTACACTTGTGGTTATAGTTAAGGGTGGATTTGATCCACTTCCTCAGCCTACTGATGTTTTGCAAGGTGATAAAATGGTAAATGATGGATTTGATAATATTACCCTGCATACTGAGGTCAATGCTACTTTTGCGAATAAAACTTTACCCATCAGTGCCAACTTTTATGGCATTATTTTGAATACGGTAACTACTGACGGTCAATTAAAACCTCAGCACCGCCTGCGTACTGCATCTGATATTGCTGTACTAAGTTCTACAATCGAAATTCCTTCAGCAATTATTACCGGTTGGATTGCCGATCCTATGGGAACTGATGCCAATAATGAATATATCCAATTTTTGGCTACCAGAGATATTAATTTTACCACAACTCCATTTTCTGTAGTCTCTTCTAATAATGCTGGTGCTTCAACACCTCAAATTTACCCAACAAACGGCTGGGCTCTGGGTGATTTAAGAACTTATAAATTTAACCTCACGAGCGGGACGGTTTCCAAAGGGCAGTATTTTTATGTTGGAGGTGCAAATAAACTAATCAACAGTACTGGTTCTACCAGCATTGCTTCATCTAAGTGGATCAGATCATTTAATTATTCCACCACAAATGGAGATGGCTTTGGCACTAAAACAAGTAATTTGTTGGCCAATAGTGGTAATGCTTATGGTATAGCCATTTTTGAAGGAACTACAGTTGATGCATCTACCAAGCCGATTGATGTTGTCTTCGTATCCACTGGTGGACAACTTTATCAGGCTGGCCCGCCAGAAGTAGGTTTCCGTATTGCCAATACTGATTTTTACGATATTGTTAACCCAATTACACTGGCACAACAACCATTTTACCGAGCAGGAACAAATACCTTGAATTTTGCTTATCATCCAAATGCAGTAGCAGACCAAGGTTACTACTATAAATTGGGTGGTATATACAGCGTAACCTTAGGTAAATGGGTTAAGGCTCGTGCTGCAAATTACCTGCAGCTGAGTAAAACTTCTACTATTTCGGCAATAGAGCAGGATCACTTCATAAAATCTGTAGATGCTTCTGGGAATACGGTTAAAACAGATACTATAACAGTCACCAAAATTAAGTAGTAAAACTGACCACAAGGACAGCCTCAGGTTTTCTTTGTGGTTTAATACATCATCCCTTTGTTTCCATTAACATGAATAGAAGATCCTTTATACAAAAGTCAGCTTTATTGACCACAACCTTATTTGTTAGTTTAAAATCCTTTCCATCATCATTATTCTCTGTTGATGGTCTGGTGAGCGGAACGGTAACCAGCAAGGGAAAAGCCGTTGCTGGTGTGGTTATTTCTGATGGTTACAGCGTGGTGCAAACCAATAAAAACGGCAACTACGAAATTAAACTTCACGAATTGGCCCGTTTTGTTTGGATTAGCACGCCTTCGGGTTATGAATTTAAAACCGAAAGCAGCATTGCACGTCATTATTATAAACCAGATACTGCCGGAAAGTTAAATTTCGACTTAAAACCACTTAAACAAAGTGATGAGAAACACAACTTTATTATTTGGGCAGACCCTCAGGTGAAAAATAAAAAAGATGTAGCGCAAATGATGGAGACTTCGGTACCAGACACCCGAGAGGTAGTTAGAAAAATGGGGAAAACCCCTGTTCATGGTATCGGTGTAGGTGATTTAGTTTGGGATAATTTTGATCTTTTTCCTGCGTATGATGAAGCCATTGCTAAAATCGGGATTCCGTTTTTCCAGGCATTAGGAAACCATGATCAGGATTACAGGCAAGGTGGTGATGATACTTCTGACCGGACTTTTCAAGCGCATTATGGCCCAACTTATTATTCCTTTAACAGGGGTAAGGCACATTATGTAGTTTTAGATGATGTACGCTATTTAGGTGTAGAAAGAACATATGACGGTTACATTACCCCGACCCAGTTAGAATGGTTGGCTAAAGACCTCCAACTGGTGCCGAAAGACGCTTTGCTGATTATCTGCCTTCATATTCCGGTGCACAACTCCGTTAAAAATAAAGGTGATTTTTATGCCGTAATAAAAGATTTTAAAAATATTCATATCATGTCTGGCCATACACATTTTAATAAAAATGTAATCAAAAACGGCATCTACGAACATAACCATGGTACCGTTTGCGGTGGCTGGTGGACAGGCCCGATCTGCGAAGATGGCACGCCCCGTGGTTATGGCGTTTATGAAGTAGATGGAACCAATTTAAAATGGTACTACAAATCAACCGGAAGAGACCGTAAAGAGCAGCTTGATATTTATGTAGATACCTTAACCAATCAAAAAAGATTAATTGCCAATGTTTGGAATTACGACCCTGAATGGAAGGTCGAATATTTCCTCGATGGTAAACCAATGGGCATATTGGCACAACAAGATGGTTATGATCCTTTAGCCATTAAATTATACAAAGGTGATAAACTTCCAAACCCGAGGCCATTTGTAGAGCCAAGATCGACAGATCATTTGTTTATGGCACATTTCGAACCATCTGTTAAAAAGGTAAAGGTTGTTGCCACCGATCGCTTCGGAGAAAAATTTGAGGTGGAAATTAATGCGTAATTATCTTATATCTGTGTCGTGCTGTCGGATGTTACCATCCGACAAATGTTAATTCAAAAATATCAGTCCTACCAGATTTTACCATCTGGCTAAATCTTTAAAAGTCTCTATCTAAAATTAAATTTATAATACATTAACAGCGCCAGATGGCAACATCTGGCGCCACTATAAAATCCCTTCTAAATATGAAACTTAATACAACAGCAATTTTTATTTTCTTATCTGCATTTGCAGGTAAATCATTTAGCCAGGAAGTTAAATTTCCGGCATTCAGTGCAGAAGCACATCGTGGCGGGAGAGGACTTATGCCCGAAAATACTATTTTGGCCATGTTAAATGCCATGAAAATAGAAGGAATTACCACTTTGGAAATGGATACCCACATCTCTAAAGATGGCAAAGTAGTGGTAACACATGATGATTATCTGAGTCCTGCGTTTATGCTTACCCCAGAAGGAAAAGACATTCCTGCAACAGATGCCAAGAAATATCCGATTTTTGGAATGAACTACGCTGATATTAAACAGTTTGATTTGGGTACCAAATATTATGACTTATTTCCTCAGCAGAAGAAAGAAAAAACATATCTTCCGCTACTTTCCGATCTGATTGATGCCGTTCAGCACGATATTAAAACCAATAAACGCAAACAGTTTTTCTATAACATCGAAACTAAATGCAGCGAGAGTGGTGATGGTATTACCAATCCTAAACCCGATGTGTTTGTTAAGCTTTTAATGGATGTGATCATCAAGAAAAAAATTGCGGATTTTGTAGTGATCCAATCTTTCGATAAAAGGACCATCCAGATTATCCATGAAAAGTACCCAAAAATGAAAACTTCATTTTTGGTTGCCAACAAAAAAACATATGAAGAAAATATTGCCGATTTAGGTTTTAAGCCATTTATTTTAAGCCCGGTTTGGCAAATGGTAAACGAGGAACTGATTAAAAAAGCGCATGCAGACGGTGTAAAAATCATTCCTTGGACTGCCAATACCTTAGCTGATATCCAGAAATTAAAGACCTTAAATGTTGATGGTATTATTTCTGATTATCCTGATATTTTAGTTCAGGCAAAATAGTATTTTCGACTTTGTAAAAAATAGAAAATGAAAGCACTTTTAAATAAGTTACTCGTAATTGCTGTTGTATTTACCTTAAGTTTCACTGCAGCTTCGGCTCAGGTGGTTAAATGGGACAGCACCTACCGCCCGGGGAAATATGTTGAGCAGGTGGCTAAATTTAAAGCCGATCCAAAATCTAAAAAAGATATTGTTTTTTTAGGTAACAGCATTACTGCCGGAACAGATTGGGCTAAACTTTTAGATCTCCCACAAGCAAAAAACAGAGGGATTTCTGGTGATATTACTTTTGGCGTTTTAGAGCGTTTGCAAGATGTGATTGATGGTAAACCGGCAAAAGTATTTATCCTAATTGGCATAAACGATATCTCCAGGAATATTCCAGATAGTGTGATCTTAAGGAACTATAAAACAATGATTGCCAGAATTAGAAAAGGGTCGAAGAGAACAAAAATATATTTTAATACACTTTTGCCTGTAAATGCAGCCTTCGAAAAGTTTAAAAACCATTATGGTAAAGATGAACACATCCTTTGGTTAAATGATGAAATCAGAAAATTTAATGCTAAAAATGTAACCGTTATCGATCTGTATCCAAATTTTACCGATCAGGACAAACATTTAAAAGCAGAACTTACTAAAGACGGTTTACATCTTATTCCTGCCGGATACCAGGTTTGGGCCGATTTTCTTAAAAAGTCTGGCTATTTAACAGACCATTAATAGTTGCAGAAACCTTAGGTTTCTAAACCTGGTTGACGCGGTAGCTTCCGATTTTCTTCAAATCGGAACTACAAGCAAAAAACAGGACGAAACTTTAAAAGAAGTACGACAACTGCTTTCTAAAAAAAAGGACTTTAACTGGCTTATAGGCTTTGTTAAATAAAAAGATTTTGTCCGGCTGCCTCCACTATTTCTCTATCAATATTTTTTAAGCTAGGTACACTACCTAGCTTTTTTATTTTGGTATATTGAAGAATATATCTTTCAGTTTCCGTATTCTCATCGCCATTAAAAATGATTCCTTTAATAGGAATTTCGTACTGTTTAAGCAGGTTGACCGACAATAATGTATGGTTAATACTTCCTAAATAATTTTGTGAAACCAATATTACCTCAACCTCCAACTTTTTGATCAGATCAATAATCAGTTCTTTTTCGTTTAAAGGCACCATTAAACCGCCAGCCCCTTCAATAATTAAATTATTATTTGTTAAAGGTATACTGATTTTGTTGAGGTCGATCTCAATACCATCTAATCTCGCCGATAAATGCGGCGAAAGGGGTTGTGTTAATCTATAGCTTTCCGGGTGGATAACCGTTTGTGTGTTGCTAATTAAACTATCGATTGTGATACTATCGCTTGTATCTAAATCTCCCGATTGGATCGGCTTCCAATAATCGGCCTTTAATTTTTCTGTTAAAACGGCACTGATCAATGTTTTTCCAATACCTGTTCCAATACCCGTGATAAAATATTTAGTCATTTAATGTAATTCTTTAAGATGATTAGCCAACGAAATAATTTCTTCGTCGGTATTAAAGGCATGAAGGCAAATCCTGAGCCTTTCTTTACCTAGCGCAACCGTGGGGCTTAATATCGCCCGTACATCAAAACCTTTGCTTTGCAAGTTAGCAGCGGCAAATTTGGTTGCTTCGTTTGATGAAAACAAAATACCCTGAATAGTACTTTCGCTATCGAATGCATTAATGTTTTGCTCTTTTAATACTCTTCTAAACAACGCAATTTTCTGGTGAACGAGCTGATGATCAATTTTATTTAAGTATTGATATGCCGATCTAACTGCAACAATATTATGAATGGGAGCAGCTGTGGTGTAAATAAACGATCTTGCAAAATTAATAAGGTAATGCCGTAAGTTTTTGCTCCCTAAAACAATGGCGCCATGTACCCCAATGGCTTTTCCAAAAGTTACAATGCGCGCGAATACCCTATCAGTTAGGTTGAGCTGATTGATTAATCCTCGGCCATTTGTTCCAAAAACGCCTGTTGCGTGGGCTTCATCTACAATCATGTTGGCCTTGTAGCGCTCGCAAAGATTCAAAACCGCTATTAATGGCGCAATATCTCCATCCATAGAATAAACGCTTTCTACCACTACAAATATGTTTCCTTTTGCGAGTTTTAGTTTGGCTTCAAGATCGTTTATATCGTTATGAAGAAATTTATAACGTGTAGCATGGCTTAATCTACAGCCATCTATAATACTCGCGTGAATCAATTCGTCGGTGATAATAGTGTCGCCGCGTTGCGGTATGCTAGATAGTAGTCCAACATTGGCATCATAACCAGAGTTAAAGATTAATCCGCTTTCAGCCAGATGAAAATCAGCAATAAACTGTTCGGTTTCTTCAGTAAATTTGGTATTTCCGCTTAACAGTCTCGAACCACCAGCTCCATTCAGGTAATTGGGCAATGCTGCCAGGGTATCGTCGATCATTTTTTTTAATTCCCCAGATCTGGCGAAACCTAAATAATCATTAGAGCAAAAATCAAAAGGAGGGGTGTTTGTTGATAAATTCCTGATCGAAAGCTTATCTTTTCGTTCCCGAAGTCTGTCAATAATAAACTGTTCAATTTTGCTCATCGCTCAAAAGTAAAAAAAGCGTCCCGAATAATCGGAACGCTTTCAAAAATATAATTAATTACTGTTTGTACTATTTATCCTTGTGCGGGAGGATTAGAAACTACAGGCGCCTTGTCTTTTTTACCTCTGCCACCCATTCCTTTTCTCATTTTCTCTCCTTTTTCTTTGGCTTCGGCACGAAAGGCATCCATTTTAGTTTTTTGTTCAGCAGTTAAAATACCATCTATTTTAGCTTTTTGTTCATCAATAGCTGCTTTACGTTCTTTCATTTTGCCTTTTATATCACCTTGATCAGCAGATCTCCAATCCTCCATTTTTTTTGCGTTTTCCAATTCAATGGCGTAAATTTTGGTCTTTTGATCGGCAGTTAAGCTTAGCTGTTTCTCTAATCTTGCAGTTACCTTTTCTGCTCTTTGCTCTGCAGTCATTTTAGGCATTGCCCGTCTTACCCGTTTTGTAGTGTCTTGAGCAAATGCAGCGCTTAATCCCATTACTGCAATTGCTATTGTTAAAATTGCCTTTTTCATGTTATGTTTTTTTATGTGTTTGTTAAATCAATAGATACATAAAAACGTAAACAGTTTAATCGGCCCTTGTTAAAAATTGTTAATTTTTATTTAATTGAGAGATTGATTTCTGCATTTGCGCCATCATCTGCGTCAAGGTTTCCATTGTTGGGTCTGGTGCAGGTTCAGGTAACGAGGTAGATATATAGGCTTTGGCTTTCCAGATTTCGAGGATGTCATCGGCAGCAATTGTATAAGCATCATATACCTTATTATCTGATATCAGCTTCAGATCTTTATTCTCCCTGAAACGGTTACCTGCTCTTTTATATACTACACCTTCATTTTTACTAATCACAATGTACGTTTCGCCAGTTTTTACTTCATTCCAGTTATCGAGGTACTCACCAATAATTACACTCCCTGGTTGAACAGGCAACATACTATCGCCCATAATTTCAAAAGCCCTAAAGGTACCTTGTCTTAATGCAGCCAAGGGAAGTTGAAATTTGGGTAGGTCGCTAATATATTGAGGGTCTGAAAAACCGTTCAAATAACCGGCGCTTGCTTTAATCGGAACCAGTTCTATGTTCTCGCGATCATTCTGATCAACAGAAATACTCAGTACCCTAAGGTTAGATCCCTGGCTTTTTGGCTTAGGTTTCCAGCTGTCAGATATTTTCTCATTGATGAATTCATCGATGGTAAGATCAAAGTATTCGGCTATTTTTTTTAGCAAATCATATTTAGGTTCCGCCCGGTCTTCCTCGTAAGCCCCTATGAGCGATCTCTTGATTTCCATAATATCAGCGAAATTTTGCTGCGTATGGCCTTTTTTCTTCCTGAGGTACTTTAAATTATTTGAAATATTTGACATAAAAATAAATTTTAAAATAAATTTGGAATTACTAAAATAGTTAGTAGTTTTATGCTCATAAAGTTAGTAATATTATTTTGATTTGCAAGAGGATATACTAAATAGTTTAGTTTTAAGTTTTAAACATAAGATCATGAAAAAGTTTGTTTATATCGTTACCGACAGAAATCGTACAAGTATGCACGTGGGCATGAGCTCTGATTTAATGAAGACACTGGATTTCTACAAACAGATGCCAAACTTATTTTTTGATAATGGACAACAATTAACCCGCCTGGTTTATTTTGAAGAGTTTAAAACAGAAGCACAAGCTTTGGTTCGTTTTAAATCAATTAGCCGCTTTACACGCATGCAGAAAGAGCGTTTGGTAAGATCTTGTAATCCAGATTGGATTGATTTAACTATAGGCCTTGATTTCGAAAATATTCTTTTGCGTAAAAATACCTCCAATCAGGTTAAACTATCATTTACAAGTCTATCTTAATCGATTTTTAAGCCTTAATATTTGCATATTGAATTAGAAATCATGATTAATAAATATCTACCTATAAAAAATGCTTGAATGGTAGGGATCATCAGTGCCCAATCATTCAAGCAATCATTATTATTTAATTATTGATTTAATTCATAAGAGATTTATTTATTCGATCATTTAATTATCTCTCATTCATTTTTTACCATCCTGGCGCAAATGTTAAACCAAATACTCCAGTTTTAACATCTTTTCTTTGGAAAGGAATGGCATAGTAAGGTTCTAATACGAAATAACCAAAAACATTTACTCTTACCGATACACCAACACTCATTGCTGGTACACGTTCCGTTGTAGCTTGATAGGTAACTGGATTTCCTTTATCATCTTTAACTGGAACACCATTGTTATCTAATACAGGTTCTGTAGTATAAGTCGGCTCGCTTTTAAACTTTACTTTGGTGTCGTTTGTCCAGGCCAATCCTGCATCAAAGAATAAATTCAGATCTGAGAATAAAAACTTAGAAGGTATCGCAGCCAATTTTTTAGGACCTGTAAATGGTAAGCGGACTTCAAAGTTAAAAACGGCTATTTTACTTCCGGTTAACTGGTTTATATCAAAAGATTCTGATGATTGGGCGGAAGTACTTTTGTAAATGGAGTTTGATTCGTAACCTCTAATCAGATAAGGATAACCAAGATACATTGGATAAAGCCTGTCAGCATCGCTACCAATTCTTAAAGTGTTATAACTTCTTACTGCAAAGGTTACTGGTTTAGCTCTCCAATATTTACGAAGATCTGCAGTTACACCAGCAAAATTATAAGTACCAAAATATTTTTCGCCGCTCACACGGTATCTGAAACCATCAAGTGGGCCAGTAAGGCCAAAGATTGAGTTGTCGCCTATAAAACCAGCATTTAATTGATACAAAGTAAAAGAATTAAAAGGAATGCCGTAATCTTGAGAAGCAACATCGTTAGAAATTCTGCTTTTGTCTGAACCTATGTAATTACCAGCCGAATTGTAATAATTGCTATATCTATCAACTCTGTAACTATAGTGCGAAAATGAACCGCCCAACTCAAAACGGTGTATTTTACTAAATGGGTAAGCTCCAAAAACCTGAAGCTGATCTTCGAAAGTTCTAATAATGTCTGTTCTGTCTGCCAAGGCTTTAATAGAGGTATTATCTCCTGTAGGGACATTTTCATAGCCGTAAGATCTAAAACCAGATACATATGGGATGTGCGAAACGGCAGCGCCCCAATTTATTCTGCTTTTCTGATTAATGTAACCCACTAATCCACCGGCATCGTAAATCTCACCGTTTACAGAAATATTTGCTATAATCTGATTAGTTCCTAAAATATCGCTAAACATCCCTACAATACCTCCAGAAACACCCGTTCCGAAGCGGCTGGTAGAAACACCAACACCACTATTGGCTAAATAATCTAGTCTGAATTTTGGCCTGTAAGGCACCGTTTTCATCGAATCGGCTGTTGTTTTTTCGAAACGGTCAAAATTATTTAAGTTAGAATTAATGATGTTTACACCAATGTTTTCCATTGGAGGAAGGATAGCGGCATCAAAATTCTCTTCCTGGTTGCCTATTCGTTTCGCCTTAAAGCTACTTAACTTAGCATTATACAAGGTGTAACGCTGGTAGCGATAATAGCTGTAGACAATATCATCAGTTGTAGAGACCGAAATTGCAGGCGAAAATTCAGTAATCCCACTAATTCCTGTAAAATAATCGGTCAATTGATCAACCGTATTATCTGCTAAATTGTATTTGTATAAATTTCTAAATCCATCTCTGTTCGAGAGGAAATAGATGTTTTGACTATTCGAAGAGAATTGTGCATTTAGGTTATTCGCTCCCGGAAAAACATCTAAATTACTCACTGTTTTAGATGCAATATCGTAAACGGCAAGGTTTATTGGCAAAACAGCATTAACTACGTTGGCCTGGATTGCTGCTCTATCTGATGAAAACACCAGTTTTTTACCATCAGGCGAGTAACTCGGTGCATAATCAGAATATACGTCGTTAGTAATTTGGGTAACTGTTTTAGTGTCTAAATTGTAAGAGAAGATATCACTCTGTCCTTCAACCATCCCCGAGAAAGCAATATCTTTTCCATTTGGCGCCCAGGTTAAATTACCAAACTGCTGCACCTGATCCATCGCTGTTTGAGAAACTGTAGTTCCGTTTGAAACATTGATAATCATCATCTGGTTTTTACCGTGACTGAAGATACTAAAGGCAAATTGTTTACTATCTGGCGACCATGCACCAGCTGACTCTATAAAGTTGAAATCATCAATGTGCCCATTAGAGATCTGACTGCTCAGCTTTCGGATAATTCTTCCGGTTTTAGCATCTGCAAGAAATAAATCTATGCCAAAAAGATCTTTTTCAGACATAAAGGCTAAATATTTCCCATCTGGACTAAGGGCAGGGGCAACGTTCATATTACCTGCGTTTTTATTGTCGATGATTTTTGTGCCCGTAATTTTAATCTGCGAACTATCTGCTTTTAACATTGGCTTATAGTGCGCATCGATAGAATTTTTCCATAAGCCCGATAATGTTTTATCGTCATAGCCGAAAGTATACCTAATGGCATTTTCGTAACCGTATTTTGCAGTATTCTTAAATAATGGAACAATGGTAGTATCGCCGTATTGAGAACCTATGTAAGTCCAAAAGGCCTGGCCATAACGGTAAGGGAAATATTTATTTGAGTTGGTTAAATCTTTAAGTGAGGGGATATCACGGTTCAACATTGCATCGCGCATCCACATGGAAGTAAATGCATCCTTTTTCCCTATTGACAGGTACTCGGCCATACCTTCAACCATCCACAATGGTGTTTGGCCCACGTTTTCTAAACTAATCGAATCTTTTTCGAGCAAAAGGTGATATTGAAAAGCATGGACAAGCTCGTGGCCTAAAACGTGTCTTGTTTGACTGTTCAGTTCCATAACAGGCATAATCACCCTGTTTTTTAGTGCCTCGGTAACCCCACCGGTACCAATTCCAATTTCACCGTTAAGTACCGTTGTTTGCTGGAAATCGGGATGGTTATTATATAGAATGATAGGATTTTTCTTTAAAAAAGTATCTCTAAAAACTTCCTGATGCATTTTGTACCAGGTTTCGGCATCTTGCGAAAAACGTTTTAAAAGTTTCTCGTTTTTGATGTAGTAGTAAATCTCAAAATGGGGTGTTTGCAAAACCTTAAAGTCGAGTTTTTTATACCTTACCTTGTTTTGTCCGAAGTATTGAGCCTGAACTGAAGAAGAAAGAATAAGCAGGAGCAATAAAGAAGAATATCGCTTTAATAAAGTAGAGCCTATTTTCATATGTGTGGTTTTAGTAATAAAGTTCAATAATTTACGAAAATGAAATTTTAAGAGATCTGGAAAATAAAAATAGTAATTGTTTAAAACAGTATTAAAATTTTAACATTTTTTAAACGTTTTTCTACTAAAAATCATAGATAGGTGATAAATCAGGCTTATTTACTGCAATAAAAACTATGGCTGATTATTTTCGTTCTTTTTCCTTTCTTTTTCTTCCTGGCGCTGTTTTCTTCTCAATTCCCTTTCTTCCTTTTTGGTTAAAGGGACAGTCGCTGCTGGGGAATTTTGTACAGGTTCAGTTTTATTTTCTTCCTTTTTTACTTCGGGTTCAACAGTTACAGGAATAACTGTTTCTGGTGTTTCAGGTACAGCAAAATCTGTAGAATCTACCGCTAAACTATCCGTTGATGTGGTATCTCTAATAATCCGTGGGCTAGGGCAGTTGTAGGTTCTCGTAATATTAACAGTTGCTTTTGGAAACGGGCCATAAGTATAACCTGAGCTTGGATCTAGGTATACCTTTTCCATAAACTTAGCAAAAATAGGCAGAGCTGTTCTCGAGCCTTCTCCTTGTTCACCATTTTTAAAGTGTGCAGTTCTTTCATCGCAACCTACCCAAACACCAGTTACCAAGTCTTTGGTTAATCCCATGTACCAGGCATCTACATAATCTGAAGAAGTACCTGTTTTACCACCAATTTGATTGTTTTTTCTAAACAGATCTGGCCATTCCCATAATGCCTGCGATGTACCTTCTGGCTCTTCCATACCGCCACGGAACATGTAGGTCATTAACCAGGCAATTTCTTCTGTTAAAACCCTTTTGGTTTTAGGCTTAAACTCATCAATTACATTGTTATCCTGATCGGTAATTTTCTCTACCAAAATGGGATCTGTTTTAATCCCCTTATTCATAAAAGTAGCGTAGGCTTTAACCATTTCGTAAACGGTAACATCGTTTGAGCCTAAACTTACTGATGGTACAGATTCTAGATGGCTATCAATTCCGCACTCATGTGCATATTTTACTACATTATCCCAGCCTACCTTTTCTGTTACCTGGGCAGTAATGGTATTTACCGATTTTGCCATTGCCCACCTTAAGCTCATTTCCCTGTACGAAACACTGTAATCGGCATTTTTTGGCTCCCAATATTTCGTTTGACCTTTATCCTGATAAGCAATTTTAACCGGTTTATCGGTAAATTTATCGCAAGGGCTCATACCTTGTTCTAAAGCTGTTAAATAGGCAAATGGTTTAAAAGTAGAACCTGCCTGACGTTTAGATTGATTAACGTGATCGTATTTGAAAAATTTATGGTCTATACCACCAACCCAAACTTTAATTTTACCACTTGCTGGTTCCATGGTCATCATTCCGGTGTTCATGATTTTTCCATAATAACGGATCGAATCTAAAGTAGAGAATAAAGTATCTCGATCGCCTTTATAAGTGAAAATCTGCATTCTTTTCTTTTTATTAAAATAAGCAGTAACAGAATCTGGATTATTAGGGAATTTCTTTTGCAAAAGCGCATAAATTGGTAAATTTTTCATCGCTCTATCTGGATAATCAACCTTTTGCTTTTCAGAATCGTACCAGGGATCTTCGTTGCCCCACACGCTATAAAACCTGCGCTGCAAGATCCTCATCTGATCAGCAACTGCATCCTCAGCATATTTTTGAAGTTTAGAATCGATAGTCGTGTAAATCTTTAATCCATCTTCATAAAGGTCGTAACCATTATCAGTGCACCATTTCTCTAAATATTTTGCCACAGCAGCCCTTAAATAAGAGTCTCCATCGCTACCATCCTGCATTTTACCCTCTTTTAGTTTAATAGGCTCTTTTGATAATTCAGTTAAACTATCTTTGCTCAGATACTTGTACTTGTTCATCTGTGCAAGCACTACATTTCTTCTTTCTAAAGCTTTTGCAGGATTTTTGGTTGGATTATATAATGTTGTTCCTTTTAGCATACCCACAAGCATGGCTGCATCTGTAGTGGCCAGATCTTTAGCTTCCTTATCAAAGTAAATCCGGCTTGCTGTTTTTATACCATAGGTATTGTTACCGAAAGAAACGGTATTCAGGTACATGGTGATAATATCGTTTTTAGAATAGTTTGATTCTAGCTTCACAGCAGTCATCCATTCTTTTAATTTTACAATTAAGGTTCTTACTAATGGTATTTTGATCAACAGTCCCTGCGATTTATTATAACGCGTACGGTAAAGGTTTTTTGCCAATTGTTGTGTAATGGTACTTGCACCCCCATCTTTTCCTAAACCAACAACTGCACGGCCAACCGCTTGCACATCAATACCCCAGTGTTTGTAGAAACGAACATCTTCGGTAGCAACCAAAGCTTGCACTACACTTGGTGCAATTTCATCATAATTTACAGGTGTTCTATTTTCTTTAAAGTACCTGCCAATCAGTTTTCCATCGGCAGTGTAAAGCTCTGAACCCACCCGAAGAGTGGGTGCTTTGATGTCTCGAACACTCGGTGAATAGCCAAATAACCACAAAAAGTTTAGCTGAAGGGCAGAAAAGAAAATTATTATAAAAAATAAAACTATTATCGAATAACGTAAGTACTTGTTTTTTATCTCTTTAAACATACTGAATAGGATGATCTTTAGGTAAAGGCTGTGGCGTTAAATATAAAAAACTCTATATGCAAATTAACGTATTTAATTTACTTAT
This sequence comes from Pedobacter sp. AK013, assembly GCF_014205835.1. Lineage (GTDB taxonomy): Bacteria > Bacteroidota > Bacteroidia > Sphingobacteriales > Sphingobacteriaceae > Pedobacter. Next base: position 66,563 of record NZ_JACHCQ010000015.1, read on the forward strand.
TTTTTAGTTCTATATTTAAATTATTGATGCATCGATTTATCTAAAAACAATACATGATTATGAAAAACGAATTTAAAGGATTAATTGTACAAGGAGATAAGAAATTTTCTTTAAAAAACCATAAAACAGATTTTACCGGAGGTTACAACAAAGAAAAAGCTAAAGATGCATTGGTGAATTCGAAAATAGAACTAGACCATTTACAGGAGAAATTATATGCATCTGGAAAACACTCTGTTCTGATTATTTTTCAGGCGATGGATGCCGCGGGAAAAGATAGTGCAATTGAGCATGTAATGAGTGGACTAAATCCGCAGGGATGCCAGGTGTATAGTTTTAAAGTGCCTACATCTGAAGAATACGAGCATGATTTTTTGTGGAGACATTATAAAGCTTTGCCAGAACGCGGTAGAATAGGCATCCATAACCGTTCGCATTATGAAAACGTTTTGGTTTGTAAGGTGCACCCCGAATATATTTTAAGTGAAAATATCCCAGGTTTTAATGATGTTAAAAAGATCAATAAAAGCTTTTGGCAACAGCGCTATAAAAGTATCAAAAATTTTGAAGAGCATTTAACGGCTAATGGAACAGTAATTTTAAAGTTCTTTTTAAATGTGAGCAAGGATGAACAAAAACAACGCTTTTTAGAGCGTATTGATGATCCTACTAAAAACTGGAAATTCTCATCTGGCGATATTAAAGAAAGGGCCTTGTGGGATAAGTACATGGAAGCCTATCAGGATGCAATTAACGAAACCAGCACAGCAGAATCGCCTTGGTATATCATACCTGCTGATAAAAAATGGTTTGCACGGCTGGCAATAAGCGAAATTATTGAAGATAAATTAAAAAGCCTTGACCTGAAGTTTCCTGTTTTGGGTGAAGCAGAAGTGGCTAAACTCGACGAAACAAAAAGTATTTTATTAAGTGAATAAAAAAATGCAGGTCTATAAGCCGGGTTCTGTTTCCTGATTGCTCAGGATTTCTATCATTTATCCACTATAAACGTTGCCGTTTATCTCTAACGACCTACCCACTAACATCGGACGGGCAGCCCTACGTACGTTAGCCTATTTGGTCTTTCAACTCCCGGGGTTTACAAACCACTACAGTCGCCTGTAATGCTCGTGCGCTCTTACCGCACGTTTTCACCCTTATCCCGGCGTAAAGCCGAGACGGTATATTTTCTGTTGCACTAATCCGTAATTCAGGTTTTCATTCCTGAACCCCTTTCCGTTAGAAAGCGAGATGCCCTGCGTTGCCCGGACTTTCCTCTTTTCCGATTTTATTCGAAACAGCGATAGAACAACCTGCATTTTGTGCAAAGATGGTTTTTTTTAAGCACAAAGGCACAAAGAATAGGAAGATTTATCTCTTGATATCGTCAAGCTAAAATTAATCAGTTTTATTTACAATTCTGCAAATCTTTTGAAACCCTCGAGTAAGGTACAAATCCCTGCTTATTGCCAAATGAATTGGTGATATAAACCACTACCTGTGCTACATCAATATCAGCAAGCTCGGGGAAAGCAGGCATTTTTTCCTTATATTCTTTACCATGGATAATCAAAGTTTCATTTGCTCCATTTTTGATAAAACAGGCCAAACTTGTTTTGTTCGCTTTTAAGAAAACAGAATCGGTTAGGGGAGGTGTAAGTTGGCCAAGCCCCTCTCCATTTTCACCATGGCAGTTCTGGCACTTGGCTTTATAGATATCTTTTCCATTCGACATGTAATTTTGCAGATCAATTGTTTCTTGGTTTTGGCAGGAAACGATAATGGCAACCAGAGAAAGAAAAAATATAATGTTGATGATGTACTTACGCATGGACGTTTTGTAAAGGGAACCGTCATTTCGCTGTACTTCAATCAAAATGACGGTTAAATTATAGCTCTATTTATTATACTCAGCTAATAAAACTGGAATATCTTTTATTAATTGTTCTACCTGATCTTCTTTAGTACCATCGTAAGCACCACGAATATGCCTGTCTTTGTCTATTAAAACCAAATAACCTTGATGAATGTAACCATCTTTTGCTGTACTATCTTCACCAACAGCAACTAAATAATTTTTCTCGGCCAAGGTATAAACGCTATCCTTACTACCATAAAGAAATAGCCATTTCGGACCATCTACACCAAGTTTTTGCGCATATTTTTTTAGAACACTCGGTTTATCATATTTAAAATCGATTGTATGTGATACAAACATCACGTCGGGGTTGAGTTTAAATTCGCTGAAAACCTTCGCAAGATTTCGGTGCATGGTAGGACAGATAGTTGTACATGAAGTAAAAAAGAAATCGGCTATATAAATTTTGCCATCAGTTGCTTTGTTTGTTGTTACCACGCTATCCTGGTTCAGGAAAGACCAGTTTGGAATAGTTTGGTAAACAGTATCAATTTTCTCTATGCCTGCCGCATCTCTAACAGTTTCGGCATGACGCTCGCCATAAAATGGAAGTTTTCTTTCTTGTTTGCAAGCGCTAAATATAGAAACAGCTAGCAGTGATGTAGCTAAATAAGCTGTGATTTTATTCATGATTTTATGTTAAAAATGTAAATATACAAGGTAATTCTTTGGGAAGCATTAATTGTTTGGAAAAGTCGGAAGTCTGAAGTCCGAAAACAGAGGCTTGCATGCTTAGGAATTGCGTTCCCAAACTTCCGACATCGGACCTCGATCTTCTAACTCATAACTTATTTCTTCACATACTTTGCAGGCTCAGCCACAAATTTTTGCTTACAGCTTTCTGAACAAAAATGATAAGTAATTTTATTATACACGGCATTTTTTGATGCATCAGCCTTCACCTTCATTTTACAAACGGGATCTACCGGTACTTTCTTTACCGAATCGATGAGCTTGTTTTTTTGCTTGTCGATTATCGGATTTGCATTTGATTTTAGCGTTAATATGATCAATCCAAGTAGGATTACCAGATAATTTATTTTTTTCATGCTTGATTATTAAAAGTCAGAAACCCGAATACGGGTGTTTTTGATATTTCGCTTGCTAAGCTTTGTATCTTTGGGCTTCCGACTTATAGACTAATTTATTTAATTTGATATACGGCTATCAGTGAATCAGATTCTCTGGTAACCTTAATGTAGCTATCCTCAACAGCCCTGATTTTGATCATTTCAGCTTTGTAATACTCCAGGTCTTCTTGTTTTGTTTTTCCTTTAAAATCATCTTTAAAGAAATGCATCCAATCCATCATTTTTTCATCAGCGGCATTTAACCGTGAAATTAAGTCGCCAATTTTTTGCTTTTGTTTGGTTGAATCTGGAGAAAGTTTAATCCGATCTGAAACCAGAAGCGTGTCTAACTTCATTTTATTCTTGATTACCTTTTCGCCATCAATCATCAATTTGTCATGGATATTGAGCACTTCTTGGCGGACTGCTTTAGCATCAGGTTCTGTTTTGCAGGAAATAAACAAAGCCGTTATAAAATATAGCACGGTAATATTTAATCTGTTCATATGCTGTAATTTAAAAATTGTAAGTAATTCCAACATAAACCTTTCCAGCACTCATCGGGTGATCGGTTTCTGCCTCCCAAATATTCTTTTGTATCCCAGCGTTTAAGGCAATATTTTTATAAAAAACATCTATACCTGCGCCGCCCATCAGGTTATTCATTACATGTTCTCCGGTTTTTTGACCCTTATACTTTTCTCCTCCAGAATATTCATAAAAAAACTGGGCAGAAGGCATCACCTGAATATCTTTACCAATTCTTTGGGTATAAAAAACATTCAGAAAACTGGTGGTACTATTGGCAATACCTTCATCGCGACTATTGGTCCCGTTAACCTTGTAAGAAGTGTTCAGGCTTGCACCAAATTTACCCAAACCCACCATGTAGTTGAGGTACACAAAACCATCAGTGCTACCTGTTCCAGCCTGCATGAGCGAGGAATAACGGATACCTGCCGTATTTTTAAGGTCGTTTTTACCTGTTGGTAATTTTATCCCTGCTCCGGCAATTAACTGTTGTTTGAAATTATCTTCCAGTTTCTGAACAAGGTGGTAGCCCGCATATAGATTGACATCACCAACACTTGATATAGAAGAGGTATATCCGTTGTAGCGCTCACTATTGGAAACATAGGGTAAAATAGCATTGATTTCGAGTTTGCTATTGATGAAATATTTCCCCCTTATTTCTAAGGAGCGGTAAAGCTCATAATCATCAGGATTGCCGTCGTGATTAGTTATCGGCGAATCCTGACTTCTCGCCGGGATAAAGAAACTTCCTCCATTCGGAAATAAGGAATGTGACTGTCCTTCATACCCACTAAATGAGCGGTAGCGGTACAAAAGGCTAATGCTATTGCGGTTATAGTAAGGAGTAATTCCCATAAAACAGCCGCATATATCACAAGCGATAACCTGGCTGCTCATGAGAACGAAAACTAAAATCAATAATTTACGACTCGCTGTATAGTGTATTTTTGATAAATTCATGGTCTGTTAATGTTTTTAAAAAAGCTTTAATCTGTTCTTTTTCTGTTATATTTAGTGGAATTCCTGTTTTCAATTGAACATCAAGATTTGTGGAGGCCTTTATTCCAGAATTGTAATGTTCTAAAACTTCATCTAAGCTGTAAAAACGCCCGTCGTGCATGTATGGACTGGTATATTCGATGTTGCGTAAGGTAGGTACACGGAATTTTCCAAAGTCTGAAGCTACTCCTGTAATGTGCGAACGTCCTTCATCTGCACTGAGCAGATCCAGGCCATTACTTCGGTAAGAAAAATCTGTAAAAAATGGCTCTGCATGGCAAGAGATACATTTTTCTTTGAACAGATTATAACCTGCCAGTTCTGAAGATGAAAAGGAAATGCTGCCCTCTTTACGCATCACCTTATCGTATTTCGAATTACCCGAAACTAATACCGCTGTAAATTGAGCAATCGACTTTAAAATCAGCTGCGAGTTGATTTCTGTTGAACCAAAAGCCTGTTTAAACAAATCAGGATATGGCGCCGTATTTTTCAGGAAAGTAACAATGGTTTGTATATCGGTTCCCATTTCGCAAGCATCGGTAATGGCATTTAATGGTGATGTTTCGATATTTTTTACACCACCATCCCAGAAGAAAGCTTTTTGCCAAGCCAAATTAAAAAGTGGGGGTGTATTTCGCTTTCCCTGACAATTGTTTACGCCATGGCTTACTTTGTGATCAAGCTGTGTAAAGGCTGCAAATTGTTGGTGGCAACTTCCACAAGAAACACTTTTATCTGCGGATAATCTGGCTTCGTAAAATATTTTCTTGCCCAGTGTAAAACCAGCATTACTTAATTTATTGTCTTCGAAATTGTATACCGGGGCAGGAAAGTTGGAAGGAACCGAAAAGGTAATTTTCTTTTCCTCTGGAGTTACTTCTTCTTCGCTCTTGCTACAGGCATACATCAACGCAATGCTTAAAAAAAGCATTGCGAAGACTGTCATTTTCCTTAACATTTAATTGTGGATATGATCTAACCGGAATAAACCATTTGCGTAGTTATTGGCAACAATTACAGAATTTACCCCACCCATGGTAAGGTATAAAGTAGAGAAACTAATATCAGTTTTACCTGTGAATAATGCAGCCGCATTTACTTTAAAGTGCATATTTGGCTTACCATCTGTTCTTACACGAAGTGGATTTGCAGCATTAATTTCAGTACTGAATGTTCTGATTGTGTTATTTGGATCGGTAACGCCACCGATATGGAAAGTAAGTGCATTTCCTGTTGCCGGCGATTGTGGCGAAGTTCCCTCTAACTTAACAAATATGTAGCCGCTGTTCCATGTCCAGAACATACCGTTGATTGGATCTAAAGCACCGGTTTGTGCACCAGCAAAATTGCGGGCATAATCTACGCCGATTGTATATTCAATTTTGATATAATCACCCGTTGGAACATCTTTTAGCGTAATGTTGGTAGATTCTTCTTTAGATGCATCAATTAAAAAATAACTCTCTGGAATTAAATAAGTTGTTCCATCTGCCTTGCTTAATTTAATATTGCTTACATAGTATTTAAATACATTGATTTTGAAATCTTCACCTTTGGCATTTTTGTAGGTGGTGGTATTTAGAACCAGCGGACTTCCATTTACCTGGTTTTCGAATTCAATTGAGAAAGAAGATTTAGTATCTGCTGTAACTTCATCAGCGCTTTTTTTGCAAGAAGATAATAGTATAATAGGGCATAACAATGCCAAAAAGTATTGTGATAATTTCATTTTAAGAAAATTGAATAAGTAAAATTTTTAAGAATTCTAATAGGGATCGCCATGCTGAATTCAATTCAACATCTTATAACCAAGATATGTGATAGCCCCTGAAATAAATCCAGGATGACGATCGAGAAAAGGAATTTACTTAAACCGTTTTCGGTGGATGAAAAATAGAAATGGAAAGATCTTTTAGCGGTTTTTCGATATAAAGACTTTCTGAAGTGATAATAAAATAAGGAAGATGATGGTTTAATGCAATAGTCTGAAATCTGGGCTCAGCCTCCACAACTCTTTTAAGGTTTTCTTGTGCCTGTTTGTTTTTACCATCAAGGTCTTTTAATTTTTTTGCCAGAAAACACTGTCCATCACAATGCAATTCGGGATGTTCTTTATTGATACAAAATACACTGGTAATGTATTCTTTGTTCATTTTATAACCAGAATAAATCACCAACTGCATGAAGCCATTGCTAACGGTACATGTAATGATTAGATATATTAAGATTTTTTTGAACATGGGTATTGCGCTGCAAAAGTATTAAAGAAATTGGTTGCAGCAAAGAAAAAATAAGAAAGGCACAGTACTTTTTGATACTAACAACTTATTTTGAAATTACTATGCCTAAAACGACTCATAAATTGCACATTTGAATTCAGTTACGTCATACTAGCTACATTTCAGTCGAGATGATGACACTAATAAATATTGAATAAACAAAAAACACAGATGAGATCATTCATCTGTGTTTTTACTTTATAAATAACTATTTATTAAGCTATGCCTGCAAATCAGCCATTACCGCTTTAATTTTATCATCAAGATGCGCATTAACCGATTTGAAATCATTTCTATCGGCTAAAGCTGCATTTACACTACAATAGAATTTAATTTTTGGCTCTGTGCCGCTTGGGCGTGCAGAAACAATACTACCATCTTCTGTAATAAACTGTAAAACATCAGAAGTCGGATAATTTAATTTACTTACTTTTCCTGTCGCCAAATCTGTTTCCTGACTTAATTCGTAATCTTTTAGTACTGAAACTTTAGAACCATCCAGTGTTGCAGGTGGGTTTTCCCTAAATTTAACCATCATGGCTTTAATTTCTTCAGCTCCCGATTTACCTTTTTTGGTTAACGAAACTAGATCTTCTTTATAAAGGCCATATTCTACATACATATCCAATAGGGCATTGTATAAACTTGCACCTTTATCTTTATAATAAGCAGTCATTTCAGAAATAAAAGCAGCAGAAACCACTGCATCTTTATCGCGTACCAAATCGCCAACCAGATAACCGTAGCTCTCTTCACCACCACCAATAAAGTATTTTTTACCTTCCAGTTCAGTCATTAACTGGCCGATGTATTTAAACCCTGTTAAGGTATTATAGTAGGTAACATCTTTTTTCTTTGCTATTTCTTCAATCAAATTAGAAGTTACAATCGTTTTAACAATAAACTGGTTGCCATCTAATTTACCACGCTCTTCCCAAGCAGATAAAAGATAATTGATTAATAAACTTCCGGTCTGGTTACCATTAAGTAATACCCATTCACCATCGTTATCTTTTACGGCAATCCCTACGCGGTCAGCATCAGGGTCTGTTGCCAAAACTAAATCGGCATCAATTTCCTTTGCCTTGTTCATGGCCAGGGTTAATGCATCTTTTTCTTCTGGATTTGGATATACTACTGTAGGGAAATTTCCATCCGGCGTGCTTTGCTCTTCAACTAAAGTTACATTGGTAAAACCAAATTGGGCCAATGCTTTAGGAACCAAAGTAATTCCTGTTCCGTGGATAGGAGAATATACGATTTTTAGATCATGTTGTCTCTTAATAGCATCAGGAGAAATCGAAAGTGCCGTAATACCATCTAAGTAAAGCTTATCTACATCTTCACCAATCAATTCGATATTCTCATCTACACGGTCGAATTTTACTTCATCAATACTTTTGATCTTATTTACTTCATCAATCACCAATTTATCATCAGGAGAAGTAAACTGGCCACCATCAGCACCATAAGCTTTATAACCGTTATATTCTTTAGGGTTATGCGAGGCGGTTAACATTACACCACTTTTGCAACCAAAATGACGTACAGCAAAAGAAAGTTCAGGTGTTGGTCTCAACGAAGAGAAGAAATATACGTGTATGCCATTTGCAGAGAAAACATCAGCTGTAATTTTTGCAAAATAATCAGAGTTGTTGCGACTATCGTGTGCAATGGCAACTTTAATTCTTTCGTTCGGATACTTATTATTCAGGTAATTGGCTAAGCCCTGTGTGGCTGTTCCAATGGTGTATTTGTTTATACGGTTGGAGCCTGCACCCATAATGCCGCGCAAGCCACCTGTTCCAAATTCTAAACTTTTATAAAATGCATCTGTTAATTCGGTAGTTGCATCTTTGTCTACAAGGGCCTGTATTTCTGCCTTGGTATTTTCATCGTAATTTCCACTTAACCACTGATTAATTGTGTTTTGTGTTGATTGGTCAATTGCCTGCATTGAGCTGTTTTTTAAATTTAATATCTGGTGTTGAACAAATTTTAGTGAATGATGTTTGGTTGAAACGTATTTATTTCAACTCATCCAAATTTTATTTTGTTGAGGGTGTTGCTTTTAAGCTGCTTTTGTTTAATTTCACGCCCCGATACAATAATAAAGAAAATCCAGTATTAATGTGAGGCGATTGTAACTTTTTTAAAATAGTTGCAGAAACAACTAGGTTGCTGTCGTTTGATCATGGATAAAAACAATTTATAAACAGATGAAAATATTAAAATTTGGGGGTACTTCTGTAGGTAGTCCCGAGCGCATGACGAAGTTGCTGGATATCATTAATCCAAATGAAGAGCAGATTGTAGTTTTATCAGCAGTGTCTGGTACTACAAATAGTTTAGTAGAAATTGCAAATTATTTTTTAGCTGGAGATAAGAAGAAGGGAAGCGAGTGTGTCGAAAACCTATATCAGAAATATAAAGCTTTTGTTATTGAATTATTGCCTGCTGCCGAATTTCAGGAGCAGGGAAATGAAGTGATTGATTATCACTTTGGTTTCTTAGCAGGCTTGGCAAATGATATTTTTACTTCAATTGAAGAGAAAGTAGTTTTGGCACAGGGTGAACTATTGTCTACAACTTTGTACCATATTTATTTAAAATCAATTGGTGTGGCATCGGTGCTGCTTCCTGCTTTAGATTTTATGAAAACGGATGAAGATAACGAACCTGATATTCCGTTTACCACGAAACATTTAATGCCACTTTTGGAGCAACATAAAGACAATAAATTATTCATTACCCAAGGTTACATTTGTCGAAACAGTTTTGGCGAAGTAGATAACCTGCGCCGTGGTGGAAGCGATTATACAGCATCTTTATTGGGTGCTGCAATTCTGGCTGAAGAAGTTCAGATCTGGACAGATATAGACGGAATGCACAACAACGATCCACGTATTGTTAAAGGAACAAAACCGATCGCCCAGCTATCATTTGATGAAGCAGCTGAGCTAGCCTATTTTGGAGCGAAGATTTTGCATCCTCAATCTGTTTTCCCTGCACAGAAATACAAAATTCCGGTTCGTTTATTAAATACGATGGAGCCCTCTGCGGCAGGTACTTTAATTACCCACGATAGCGAAAAAGGTAAAATTAAATCAATAGCAGCTAAAGATGGGATTACGGCAATCCGTATCCAATCTAGCCGCATGTTATTGGCTTATGGTTTCTTGCGCAGAGTTTTCGAAGTATTTGAAAGATATAAAACACCAATCGATATGATCACCACTTCGGAGGTGGCCGTATCCTTAACGATTGAAGAAACAGCACATCTGCCGCAGATTATTGAGGAGCTGGAGAGTTTCGGAACAGTAGAAGTAGATACCGATCACAGTATTGTGTGCGTAGTGGGCGATTTCGGTTCGGAGAAACATGGTTTCGCCAGCAGGGTGTTAGAAGGTTTAAAACACATCCCCATCCGCATGATTTCTTACGGAGGTAGCAATTACAACGTTTCGCTTTTAATCCTAAGCGAGTATAAAACGGAGGCTTTAAGAAGCTTGCACAATAGATTATTCGAATAGAAGAAAAAATGCGCCGATAATGACCAACAATCCAATAAGGAAGTGAATAGCCAGGAAGCTTGATGGTAATAACTCATTTTTGTATTTTTTGTAGGAATTATACAATCCTGCAGAAAGGATGAGAACAATAAATATGGCGGCTACTATCTTCATTTTTTGATAAATAATAAGAACAATACGATGAGGAGTAATACGATAAAAAATCGAATTTTTCCATTGTATTGTTTCTGGGTAATTCTTCCATGCTTTAAATCCAGGTAGTTACCCAAATAAATTAGCCCAAAGAATAAAATTAAAATTATAATAAGGAATTTGAACATGTTCGCCGATAAAGATATATCAAAGTTTAACAATATTGAAACGCCTTTTTACTACTATGATACCAACCTGTTGCAAAAAACCTTGCACACCTGTGCAGATGCAGCAGCTCCATATCAATTTCATATCCACTATGCACTAAAGGCAAATTTCAATACTGTACTGTTAAACCAGATCAAAGAAATTGGTTTTGGTGCAGATTGTGTGAGTGCCGGTGAGGTAAGAAGAGCAGTTGAAGTTGGCTTTGATCACAAAAAAATTGTATTTGCCGGAGTTGGTAAATCTGATAAAGAAATTAATGAGGCATTAGATCTGGATATTTTCTGTTTTAACGTAGAATCCATCCAGGAATTAGCGGTATTAAATGAGCTTGCTGAAAAAAAAGGCAAAACCGCTCAGGTGGCTATTCGTATCAATCCAAATGTTGATGCGCATACCCACCACAACATTACCACTGGTTTGGACGAAAATAAATTCGGGATCAATTCATGGGATTTACAAGAATGTGCCGATGCCTTAAAAGCTTCGTCAAACCTGAAATTTATCGGCATTCATTTTCATATCGGCTCACAGATTACCAATTTGGATGTTTACAAAAACCTCTGTGTGCGTGTAAACGAATTTGCAGCCTGGTTTGAGGATAAGGGTTTTACTTTAAAGGTTTTAAACGTTGGTGGTGGTTTAGGTATCGATTATCACAATCCTGATAACCAGATCCCTGATTTTAAATCTTATTTTAAGATTTTTAACGAATTTCTTACCGTTAAACCTGGTCAGGAAGTGCATTTCGAATTGGGTAGGGCTTTGGTTGGTCAATCAGCATCGCTAATTACAAGAGTTCTGTATGTAAAAAATGGTAAGAAGAAAAATTTTGTGGTTTTAGATGCCGGTATGACCGAATTGATGCGTCCGGCCTTATACCAGGCTTACCACAAGATTGAGAATTTGTCTCAAATCTCAAATATTAAATCTCAAACCTCAATTAAGTATGATATCGTCGGACCAATCTGTGAAAGTACGGATTGCTTTGGTAAAGAAGTAGAACAACCAGAATCTTTCAGGGGCGATATTTTTGCCATCCGTAGTGCTGGTGCTTATGGAGAAGTAATGGCTTCAAAATACAACTTAAGAGATGCAATAAGATCAGTTTATAGCTACGAGATATAATTAACCATTTTAAAAAAAGATCGTCATTTCGAGCGAAGTGCAACGGAGTCGAGAAATCTGTCCTGAGGTAAATCTCTCCATTCCACTGCGTTTCAGTCGAGATGACGATTTTTCTTTCAATTAAATCGTCTCCAGGTACAGTTTCTGAAGATCAACTGCCGAAATATCCTTAGCATCCAGCGTATGCACAAGAGAGCCCTGTCTCATAATTCCAATCCTGGTGCCTACATTTACCGCGTTAAAAATATCATGTGTGGCCATAAAAACACTCCGGCCATCCAGCGAAAGCTGTTTTACAATTTCACTAAACTCATCTGTAGCTTTAGGATCAAGACCACTTGTTGGTTCGTCCATTAAAATAACCCTGGCATTTTTAGCCACTGCTATGGCGATTCCTACCTTTTGTCGCATACCCTTACTGTAACTGCCCAGCCTTTTATGAAAAGCGTCAGGCTGAAGACCAGCTTGAAGCAAAAATGCTTCAAGCTCATTTATTTTATAACTATAACCAGCAATACGGCTAAAAAAATCAAGATTTTCAATGCTGCTCAGGTGACTATAAAGCATCACCACTTCGGGAATGTAGGCTAAAAACTGTTTGGTTTGCTCGTTATTGGGGCTAACCAATATATCGTTTACCCTGGCTTCGCCACTACTGGCTACTGTAAAGCCAAGAAAAAGGTTAATGGTAGTGGTTTTGCCTGCACCATTCTGTCCAAGCAAACAAAATACTTCTCCTGCCTCTACCTTTAAATTCAGGTTATTTAAGGCAATATGGTCCTGGTATTTTTTGGTTAATCCAATCGCTTCTAACATATAAAAAACTAAAATTTTACGCCCAAAGAAAGCCTGATGGTAAAAGGCTCGCCTTCAATAAAGAAATAATTATTGCCCGGATAAGGGAAATCAGTAGTAATATCGCCCGAAGCCATATAACGCTTGTTGGTTAAATTATCAGCAATAAGTCTGAACATATATTTAGGATTGTTAAAACTCAATCCTGCATCAAATTTGGTGTAATTGGGTAAGTAGGTATCGCGCTGACTAATAGCCGAAAGTTTAGTAATGGTGGTTTGGCCTGCGCTGATTGAAATTTTATTATAACCTTTTAGAGGAATGCTGTATTGCAACCAGGTATTAAACACCTGTTGAGGCACATCAGGCATTTTTTGTCCCACAATGGAAGGATCATCGGCTGTTGGATTGAGGTTATTGTCTTTGGTAATTTTGGCATCCACATAGGTGTAATTCGTGATCAACGATAGGCGATCGGTAATATTCCCGATTACATCCACCTCAAAACCATTGCTTACTACTTCGCCTAATTGAAGGTAGTAGGCAACTGTTCCAGCAGTGGCGGTGTAAATCCTGAAATCTCTTGCCGCTACATTTCTTTTTACCGTATGGAAACCATTTACAGTCGTTAGTAAACGGCCATTAAACCAGTTCTTTTTAAGGCCAAGTTCAAGGTTGGTGCCTAATTCCGGTTCAACAGGCTTTGATGCTGTAACCGTTTTTTGTCCGGCCTGCGCACCATCAATCGTTTCGGTAACTACCTGACCTGTCTTAGGCACAAAGGATTGATCAAATAGAAAATAAATGGAAGATGTAGAATCAGGCATAAAACTTAATGCAGCCCGGGGCGAAAGCGCATGTTGTTTATAATAGTCGGGCACACGCGGACCTTTGGTTGTGGTTAAAATGTTGCGGTTGCGGTAATCTGTATAACGCGCACCAACGGTCAGTAAAAATTTATCCAACGCGATATTATCATAAATATAAGCTGCAGAATAGTGGATGTGGTTTTCCTGCCTGATTGATCTTTTGGTAATACTCACCGTATTCGGATCTACATAAAAATTAGGATTATTCCTGTCAAATGGGGTAGAAATAGTACCATAGTAGGTAGATAAAGAGTCGTTACCCTTGGTATAATCACTTCCGATCAGTAAATTATGTTTAAATGCACCGGTTTTAAATTTTCCTGATAAAAATAGGTTGGTATTATAGGTTTCGCCCAGCAGGTTCGAGTTACTGGCAATGCGGTTGGTTTTGCCCTGATTGTTAAAACTGATCGATGTTCTGTTATTTGCCGATACCATATACCATTGGTTGGCTGGCGATTTGACAAAATTTGACTGGGAGGTAAGTTGCCAGTTTTCGTTGAATTTATGAACAGCGCTAAATCTGAAAGTATGTGTTTGAGAAACACTCAACGGCAATCCGATACCTGCACTGAAATTCATGCTAACCGGATCCTGTAATACATCTTTATCCTGACGTAATTTGTTAATTGACGAGCCGTTTTTAACCTCTCCGCGAATGTAATTGTATTCGGCAATCAGGTAAGTGCGGGGGCTAAAATTGTATTGTAGCACAGGCGCAATTACGTATTTAGTGGTTTTCATGTAATTGAGGTACGAATCCTGATGCTGAAACGCCGTATTAAAACGGTAAGAAAAGCCCTTGCTTTTTAAAGCACTTCCAATATCTGCACTAGCACGGAAAAGATTATAATTACCACCTGTAAGCTGTACATTCAATAGTTTTTCCTTTGGCGATTTGGTTACAATATTTAAAGTTCCTCCGGGTTCGCCTAAAGCACTTATAAAACCTGCCGGACCTTTAATAAACTCCAGGTTTTCGATTAATGATTCATCATCCAGTGTTGCACCCAAAACCAGGCGGTTTGGCATACCGTTAATTGTAGTCGCGGCATTAAATCCCCTTACTTTTATGGATGCCGAATTATCAAAAGGCGAGCTGTTATAACCAAAATAAACACCACTGGCATTTCTGGCCATATCTTTTAATTGCAATGCACCTTGTTGCTGTATCAGGGTTGAAGAAATACTGATGATATTCTGTGGCATCTGCAATAGGGGAACCTGCATCCTTAAGGTGTTGGATAAGGTGTCTTTTTTGAGTTTAACGGCTTTCTGACCATCAATGCGGATTTCGTTAAGCTGACGTGTTTTTATCGAATCCTGTGTTGATCTGTTCCGTTTCTCGTGCTGTGCAAAAACCTGTTGTGCCGAAATAAATAAGAGTAAAATCAGGTAAAGTGTTTTCTTCATTTTTTTGTGTGATTGAGATGTGTTGTCGTTTGAATTATATTTTAACAGTGATTTTCCTGGAAAGAAATATGATACAGAAACTGATGCCAGAGAGATATAAAATGCCAATAGCAATTTCCTGGTATTTATTTTTTATAGATTTAAGTTTAAATTGAGGTAGATTTTTTAAATCATTTAAGCTTAGCTTTTTATCTGAAATAATATAGCCAGTCATAAAATCTACCCATGTTTTTTGAAAATCGTTTACCTGTCTCTGATAAGAGAGATAATCGTTAAGACCTGTGCCGGCTATTCCGTTCAAGAAGTATTGCGTTTTAATTGCCGGATTAAACCAGTTTAAACATCGATTGGCTTCGTTTTGCGCAGCAGGATACCGGTTGTAGTTTTCAATAGCCTGTGTCATACGCCTGCCCAAAAGATCGTAATAAGCTGCAAAGCGTTTGTTACTGGTCTCGCTGGTATCGGATGTTTCCCTTAAAGGATTATATTTAGGATTGTTCAGATAAAAAGTATCGATCAATAATTTACGCGGCATGGCCCAAATGGTTTCACTGTTTTCCCTTAAAGCCACAGCAGCCCCGGTTTTTAAGGGAATGGGGGAATACAAGCGCACCACGGTGTTGCATAATGCCGGCAATAAGATTAACAAGGCGCACCACAGGCCTAAAAGATAAAGGGCATTGTGTACGGAACTTTTTCCCAACCTCAGTATGAAAAAGGTAATAGCAAACCAGAATAAAAGATAAGCACTGTTGCTCAATAGCCAAAATAGAGCAGCCTTCAAATCAAATGGAATCAGGGTAGCAGAACTGATAAATCCGATGATACTCAATAACCAAACCATTAAACCAATCAGGAGAAAACGAAAAGCAAGTTTGTAACCGATAATTTTCCCGAAATAAACTCCCTGCAATGAAAGTAATTTATCAGTTTGTTGCTCCTTCTCTTTAGACCAGGTATTGTAGCTCAATGCAATAGCCAGTATCGGCAGCAGGAAGATAATCACATAAGCCAGGTCAAAATTACCCGAAGCTAACATTTCGGGGTTTGAAATTTCGGCATTTGAACCCTGCATAAAATTGCGTCGGCGGGTAATCACATCGTAATAAGGTTGCAAATCGCTTTGGCCTACCGATAAAATGCTTATTGATTGAGGTTTATATATGGCATTTAAAGGATTTTTATACTCAATTACTGAAGGAATGCCAGCCTGGTTAAACAGAATTTTACCTTCAGCAGTAGTGGTATCTGCCGAAAAAGCGGCTTCTATTTCCTTATATTTTTTTTGATACCCGCTTTCCAGGCTATCTATGGCTGCTAACTGCTTTTCAGTAAAATGGTAACCATAGTAAATGCTATAAATTCCGGTCAGGAAGAAAAAACCGATCAGCAACAAGATAAATTTTTGCCTGGCAAGCAATCTGAGTTCAAATAAAAAGATGGTTTTAAGCAGTTGCATAATGATAGGCTAAATAACGTGAAGCAATAAATTGGAGAGACAATACAAGGATCAAAACCCAGCCGGCAAGTGAGAAAAAAGCTACTTTTCTTAAATTTAACACCTGGTTAAGCTCAGGCAGTTGATATTTAAAATCTTTAAGCAGGCTGAAGTATTCCGGGCCAATAATATATTCGCCTTTAATACCTTTACCATGCATAGCAAGTTGCATGTTCAGCCGCCTGATGAGCTCGTTACGGTATGTTTGGGCCTGTTTAAAGAATTGTTCATGATGGTAAAAATCAGATCCTGCCAAAGCCATCGATAAACGCTTTGTGGACAAAAAAGGATCGAAAATTCCTGAAATAGTTAAAAAATGCTGCTGTTGATCAAAACTCTTTTTAACCGATTTAAAATAATGGTTAAAAGCCATACTTCGGTAATCTTCATTAAACTGAAGTGTTAAACCATCAATATTAAAAGGTAATGCAGCAACGCTATCTACCCGATATTTTTTTAACAGGCTATTGATATAGCGCTCACCGCGTGCTGCATAAGGATCATTTCCGTTTAAACCTTTTCTATAGCCCTGTTCAACAAGATCACTAAAAGTAGCGCGCGACATTAACGGGTAACTTCGGTTCGCAATACCTGTAATGATTTTGGGGAAGATGATTCCGGTAAAAATCCACAGGCATAAAGCTATTAGCAATGCTTTACCAGAATGGCTGCAGATGGCTGAAATGAAGATGCCAGCCAGCGAGATGATCAGGAAATACAATAAAAAAGTAATCAGGATCCATCCTAATCTGGGCAGTAAGAGGGCAGAATCGGTTGAAGATAAAACTACTGCAGCTATCAATATAAAAACAGGCAGTACAATTGCTACAATGAGCAGGTAATTAGCCCAAACTTTCGTCCAGATAATTTTCCGGCTACTCAGGCCCTGGGCCAAAAGCATTTTAAGCGTTCCGCTTTCCTTTTCATTGGTAATGCTGGTAGAGGTATTAAACAGTAGAAATAGGGGAATAAGTAATTGTAGAATCAGTGCGAAGGTGAGCTTTCCAAAACGCATGGCTGTATCGTTATTTGCCGCTTCGTCATCGCTGATTTCGTGCTGTACATGAGCTTCAACCCGGTAGGTACTGCCCGTAAAATCGTTAATGCCAGTATCAAAAACATTGAGCAGGTTAACGGGCTTAAACAGATAGGTTCCGAAATGGCCTGCATCATGCGGATTTCGCTGCTGGCGTTCCCATTGCTGTCTAAAAAGTGTATTTGCAGCCTGGCGCTGCTTATGGTCAGTCTGGTAATTTAAAATTGTGCATATGGCGGCGGCTATAAACAATATCCATATCATAATAGTCGAAATGATAACCGTCTTATTCCGGTAATTCAGTAATAATTCTTTTTTGATCAGCATTAACCAATCGGCTAAACCCTTTTTATGCATCTGAAATTTTATGAACTTTTAATGCATCAAAGTTGCATTATATTTTACATATTTGCAACTATATTGCATTTACAAATTTTCTTTACCGCATGTTTAAAGATTTTATCCGTAGAAATAAGTACCCGTTTTATAAGCAGCCCGATGCAATGGATTGTGGCCCTGTATGTTTGAAAATGGTCGCAGCTTATTACGGCAAAAATCTTTCAATGCAGTATTTAAGGAAGCTGTGCCGGATAGGCAAGCAGGGAACAAGCCTGCTCGATCTTATCGATGCTGCTGATAACCTGGGTTTTAAAACCCTTGCTGTCGAACTGCCTTTAAACAAACTCATAAATATTCCATTACCTTGTATATTACATTGGAATAAAGAACATTATGTTGTTCTTTATGAAGTAAAAGATCACTATTTTTATTTGGCCGATCCCGCTATGAGCAGTAAGGTTAAACTCAGTATTGAAGATTTTTTAGCTGACTGGGTAATCAGTACAGAAAATAAAACCGGAAGGGTTTTGTTGCTGCAGCCCGATCGTTCTTTTGATGACTTAAAGGAAATCCCCGAGCATAAAACTTCGCTATGGTCATTGCTGCCTTACCTTAAAATGCACCGTAAGGGATGGTGGCCAATACTGGTGAGTTTAATATTGGCCAGCGGCTTTTCGCTTATTATCCCTTTGCTTACCCAAATGGTGGTTGATAAAGGCATCCGCGCAAAAAACACCAACCTGCTTTTGCTAATATGCCTTGGTCAGTTAATGCTTTTTTCGGGCCGGATGCTGATGGATTTTATGCGTGCCCGGATATTGTTCCGGATTGGCGCCAAAACAAGCATCATTATGCTAAAAGATTTTTTAGCCAAATTAATGAAACTGCCTTTTTCATTCTTTGACAATCGCCAGGCAGGTGATAATATGCAAAGGGTAAATGATAACCAGCGTATAGAAGAATTCTTAACTAATTTTCTAATCAATTTTATCCTTTCGGCTATTACCTTATTGGTACTTGGCGGGGTATTATTTTACTATAACTGGCAGATATTCCTGCTTTTCATTATAGGGGCAGGGATCAGCATCTTGTGGTCTAACTCTTTTCAACAGAAACGTAAAATCATTGATCAAAAGAAGTTTAAGGTCCTTTCTGCCAATCAGCAATTGCTTTTGGAGATTTTTTATGCCATGCAGGAAATCAAACTCACCGGCAGCGAAGAAGATAAAAAAGAGCTTTGGGAAAGCCTTCAGGATCAGTCGTTTGATTTAAAGCTTGAAGCACTTCAGCTCGATCAACGTATGCAGGGGGTGGGTTCTTTTATCAATGAGGTAAAAAACGTATTGATTACCTATGCTGCAGCTATGCTGG
The DNA here is from genome assembly GCF_014205835.1 of Pedobacter sp. AK013. GTDB lineage: Bacteria > Bacteroidota > Bacteroidia > Sphingobacteriales > Sphingobacteriaceae > Pedobacter. Next base: position 85,705 of record NZ_JACHCQ010000015.1, read on the forward strand.
TGATCAATGATCAGATTACACTGGGTGGCATGCTTGCCGTTACTTATGTGTGCGGTCAGCTTAATGCGCCGGTAAATCAGCTGGTCGAATTTTCGAGGGTATCTCAGAACACCAAATTCAGTTTGATGCGGATGGAGGAAGTTCAGCAGGAAGAGGAAGAAGACCCAGAGCTAAAAGAAGAACTGAAAAATGCGGGTCCCGTTGATATTTTATTGAAAAACGTCTCTTTTCAGTACGGAAGCAGGCATTCTCCTTTTGTTTTGAAGAATATCGACCTTTTAATTCCTGCCCGGAAAATCACAGCGATTGTGGGCATGAGTGGGAGCGGAAAAACAACACTTATTAAACTTTTATTGAAATTTTATGGCTTAACCGGAGGCGAAATAAGCCTGGGCGAGCAAAATATAGCACGAGTGAATGCGAAATCGTGGCGGAAACATTGTGGTGTAGTTATGCAGGATGGTTACGTGTTTATGGATTCTATCGCCAATAACATTTTTGCAGGCGCGATTACAAAAGATTACGAAAGGCTTTATGAGGCTGCTAAAATGGCCAATATGCACGATTTTTTCTCATCTATGCCATTTGGCTACGATACTGTGGTTGGCAGGGATGGTTACGGGCTTAGCGAAGGACAGAAGCAGCGTCTGTTAATTGCCAGGATGATTTACCGTAATCCTGATTATGTATTTCTGGACGAAGCCACCAACGCCCTTGATGCACAGAATGAACGATCGATCGTAAATAACCTGAATACTTTTTTTAAAGGCAAAACGGTACTGATTGTAGCACACAGGTTAAGTACCGTTAAACATGCCGATCAGATTATCGTGATGCACCAGGGCGAAATCCAGGAGCAAGGCACCCACGAAAGTTTGCTGCTTAAAAAAGGAAGTTATTATAACCTGATCAAAAACCAACTCGAACTGGGCAAATAAACACCTACTAATTTAATATGAGCTTACAGATTTTTCCTTATTCTTTGGTGCGTTATGCCGGATTACACCATCAACTTTTTAACCATTTGAAGTTTAATGATACTGAAAAACTGCTGGAATCTTTAGGGGAGCTTATTAATGAAAAAGAGCAGTTAAAAAACAGCTTTTGTGATGTTTTATACCTGATCATCACTGAGCAGCAAAATGATAAAGTAAGGCAGCAGTTAATTAATATTAAAAGACAGATATTCAATGATAAAAAGATAAATAATGAGCATATTTTTAACTTGCCACAAGCAGTTAGAAATGATCTGCAAAGTTACCTGGATAAAGCTGAAGAGCTGGCCTTTTTTTTGGAAGAAAAGGCATTAAAATTCGAAGAAGAACAGGATCTGAGCCGTAAATGGTTGCAGCAAATGGCACTTAATCCGGAACTGCAGAATGGGCTTTTACTTTCCAGTCCGCTGCTTTACGAACAATTAAAAAGTTTTGTAAAAAAAGACAGCCGGGCTTTTAAACAAAAGGAGCAGCGTATCCTGTTCAGTTTGTTAAGGTACCTGAGCAGGATGGCCTTTAAAACCTCGCCATTTAGCAGTTTCACCTACACAGGATTAATGACTTTAGATCAGTCGTCGGGTACGTCAGAAAGCCCTGGAGCTGTTGCACAGGTTAAAAGCAGGTTAAAATTAAACAATTCCATATTTGAATATCTTAAAGCCATTATCAAAAAGCATCCCTTATTAAATGAACATTTGTTTGTTAAATTAAACTTAACTGCAGAAATAAAAGAAAATAAAATCTGCTTTTTGAGCAATTTCAATAATATCGAATCTTTTCAGCAGATCAATGCAAACTCCCTGCAATTAATTGTTTACCAACATCTTGAAGATAGCTATAAACCTGTTACCCTGAAAAATCTGATTGATCAATGTGCGATTTATTTGGAAAATCCCAGTCACGAAAGCATAAAGTTTTACCTGATCAAACTGGTTGAAAGCGGGATGCTTGAAATGGATCTTGGATTTTCTGGGATGGATGAGCACTGGGACGATAAACTATTGCTTTTTCTCAAAAACATACAAAGAGAAGAACCCTCGGTTTTAGCGGTCATTTCACTTTTTGAACGCCTGAAAGATTATGGAACAGTATACCAAAATACTGATCTTTTCGAGCGGTTTAATCTTCTTTTGCAAGCCGAGAAGCAATTAAATGCAGTTTTTGCAGAGCTGCAGAAAGAAGCTGGTCTTCCCATGTATAACGCCGCATCAGATGGGAAATTGATGGTTGAGACTCCCGAAATAACTAGTTTTTCAATGCATCAATTTGTGCCTTATTATTTTTCGGCCAGGCATATTTTTTACGAAGATTGTTTTACTGCAGAGAATTTAACACTTCCGGCTCAACCTGTTCAAGATTTCGTCTCGAAAACCGATGAATTGATCAGTTATTTGCTTCCACTCGATGTAATGCGGAAAGAACGGGAAAAAATGATCGGTTTCTTTCTGAAGCAATACCCAAATGATAAAGCCGTAGCTTTGACTACTTTCTATAAAGACTATTATTTCTACGTTAAAAAGCCCGAAAAAGAACATAAAACGGAAGAAGAACTTGATTTTTTAGCGCTTAGAGATTGGAAAGAGGCTGTTCTGGCAAAAATTGCTCAATTAAATCATACCAGTGAAGATCTGATCAGCTTTAACGCTGATTTTTTTGCTGATCTGCCAAAAAGCCAAAATTTGGCTCAAAAATCATCTCTAGGTATGTTCGTTCAGTTTTCAGACAACAAAGATGGCTTTTCGGGTGTTATCAATGCACTTCTACCCGGTATGGGCAAAGTAAATGGCAGGTTTTTATCATTATTTGATCCAGCGGTTACCCTAAGTTTTGTTCAATATAACGAAAAGCTTTTTCCAGATCAGATGAAGGTTGAACTTAACGATGCTTCAACATTCAATGCCAACGTTCACCCACCTCTATTGGCGCATGAACTCGAGCTTCCGGGAGGGAATAACATATATCCTTTAGCTCAACGGTTTAATATCCGTGACTTAAAAGTTAGCTATAATAAGGAAAGAAAGGCGCTTAGCTTACATTCTGCCGATTTGGAATTATTTAGCTACGATTTAAGCCTGGAGTCTTTTTATAATCGGTCTAATCTTTACCAGTTACTTGCGCATTTCAATCCCGATGCCCGCGTATCGTTACAGCCTTTTATTCAGCTGGTTGATCGGTTTTATCTTGATCAACACCCTGTTCCGGCACCGGATATATTTGTCCTGCCAAGAATAGTTTATGCCGAAAATGTAATTATCAGGCGCAAAACGTGGCGGATAAATACGGAGATCATCCCGGTCCAGGGGCTTACCGAATCAGATTTTACTTACTTTATCAGGATAAATAACTGGCTTGACCGGAATAAAATACCCAAAGAGATTTTTATTTTTTTACGAAAACGTGCCTACCAGGCAAAACCAGATGGAAAACGGGAAGGATTGCATGATGATTATAAACCGCAATACCTTTCTTTTACCCACCCCTTGCTAGTCGGGATGTTCAAAAAGCTGCTTTTAAGGGCGGGAGAATACATCACTTTAGAAGAGGTTTTTCCCAAACCTGATCAGAATACGGTACGCGAATATCTCATTCAATGGTACAATAACTAATCTGCTTATGAAAAAACAAGAAAAAAAATGGTTTTCGTTATATATTTTTTATCATGAAAATGCCGACAGGCTTTTGAAAGAACTTATCTATCCCTTTATTCGGCAATGGCACAGGCCCTGGTTTTTTATCCGGTATTGGGAAGGGGGGAATCATATTCGTTTGAGGCTAAAAGCAGCAGAAGACGAACATCCTGCTATTGTTAAAGCGTTAAGCTCAGATAATGCAGGTGTTAAAACTCTTCAGACTGCCCGGTATGAACCAGAAATAGACAGGTATGGAAATTACGAAAGTATAGCCTGGGCCGAACAATATTTTGAATGTTCTTCTCATTATATATTGAATTGGATCGTAAAAAGAGAGGCAAATCAGTCGGCTATTACCCAGGCCATAAAGCTGCACCTCAGCTTACTGTACACTTTAAAGTGGGATGAAGAAGCTTTAATAGGGGTATGTAATTTCTTTTTAGATGGCTGGTTACCAAAATTATACAACTCAGTCGATGCGGGCGAAGAACAGCGCATATTTTGGTTAAACCAGTTTGAAAAGGTTTTTGTTCCGTTGAAAAATCAAACAATCCAGGCTAGTAACCAGTTTTGGGAGCAACTTGACCAGGATATTGTGGATGATAATTTAGTGGAATATCTATCAAAAACCACCAAAGTGATATGTTCGTATCAAAAGATTGATTTTGAAAGAAATAAGATGTTTCAGGTGATTTCAAGCTTTATGCACATGAACAATAACCGCTTAGGCATTTCTAATTACGAGGAGGCTTACATCATGTACGTGATTACGGTATGCCTTCGGTTTATACATGAAAATTCAATCCTGCAATCCTGAAAATGTTTACTACAGAAGAGACAGAAAGACTGAAAGGTCAGCTATATGAAATTTATGACGAATTAATTTCCAGCCTTAAAGAAAATGAGCAGGAAATCTGGTGGCAAACGCCGTTTTACATCAATACGGATGAATATGAGTTTAGGGAAAGTTATGATCTTTTTAACGGTAACTGCGGCATTATCCTGTTCTTTTTGGAATTATACCAGTTCGATGGGAACATTGACCATTTAAGGATAGTGAACAAAGGGATGCACCGCATCTTAAATGCCGATGCCGTACAGCATCCAAAGTTTTTTGCCCTCTACACCGGATTGGGTGGCGTGATTTACACCTGTTTAAAGGTTTTTGAGGCTACGGGCAATACTTTTTACAAAGAAAAAGCACTCGAACTTACTTTGGCTAATAAACAGGAATTAGCGGAAGGTTTATCAAAGGCAGATCTTTTAAGTGGCTATAGTGGTAATTTATTGATGATGACCTTACTTTACCATTATACTGATGATAATGAGGTATTAAGGATGGTTATTTTATTGATTGAAAGACTGATTACAGAAGCGCGGATATCAGAACAGGGTTTAAAATGGGACTATTCCAGTTCAAAAAAAGCCTATGATAGCATGACTGGCTTTTCGCACGGTGCAGCTGGCATTGCCTGGGTTTTAATACAGGTTGGCCAATATTTTAACGCTACCGGATTGATCTATCTTGCAGAAGAGGCTTTAAAATATGAGATGCAATATTATTACAGCCCGGCGAAAAACTGGCTGGATCTGCGTCTTGGGCCGCACCGATTAAATAAGGCTGATGTACATAAATGGAAATTGCAAACCTTTTTACCTGAAATGACCGATGTAAATGCCTGGGCCCATGGTGCGGCTGGGGTTGGCATTACAAGGCAAATGGCGTTTCAACTTACAAAACAGAAACAGTACCGATTAAGCTGCAACAATGCACTGCAACGGTGTTTGGGTGATTTAGAAAAGTTAAACCGCACAGATTTTACTTTGGTGAGCGGTTACTGTGGTATGATTCCGCTTTTAATAAGCCATAAGATGAAGGCTCAAATTGTGTTGATCTTGAGTGAAGCCAAAATGTTTTACCAGAAAACAAATAGCTATAATGGCTATGTTTCATGCGGATGTGACGATTACGGGTTACTCTCAGGGAAATCGGGCGTTGGTTATATCATCCTGAATGTTTTGAATAATAAAAATACCGACAGCATATTAGGGCCAGGATTGCCTAATAACCGCAGAAAATCTGTTTTTGAAGATAAGTACAGCAAAGAACAAATTAAAAAATCAGTTTTTACAAAATATTACACGAGAACGTTAGAGGAATTAAAAGGTGTTGATTCAGCGATTTTTAATGCAAATGATATCAATGAGTTTAAAATGAAGCTGGAATTGCTGGTGTTGACATCTGGTAATACAAAAACTCAAAATATATTCGATTTGGAAACCAGGTTGGTTGGCTTGTGGAAACAACATAAAGGCTATTTCAGTTTCGAACAGAAATACAGGTATTGGCATAAAATGGCCGACGAAAGTCTTTCTACGACCGATCAAGCATTGATGGCTAAATGTCTTGGCTTAAGCAGAAATATAGAACTTTATCACCACCACGATGATTTAAATGACCCCAATATCCTTTTACTCATTAGTGAAGGGAATGGAATAAAGGAGTTGAACGTAGGTGTATTTGCCGCAATGATTTTAAATACAATTTCAAAGAAAAAATTAACAGGAGTGGAGCTTATAAAATCGATTCAGGCACTTCTTTTTGAAGAGGATCCAACAGAAAAGTCTTTGATTGAGTTAGAAAATAAAGTAGTTCAGCAAATCCGCTTATTGATTAAAGCGGGGTTTATTGAGATAATTGGTTAATTGACTCCAATCGCCAAACAATCACCGCTTTATTGCTAACCGCCCTGTACTTAACCAAACAAGGCGCCCTAAAGCGCCTTGAGATGAAAACACCTTTATCAATTAACAGATAACTGTAGTACACCTAACAGGAGGAGTATGGTGATCATCTGTTTGTTCAGTGTGGGTAGGCTCCGAAAGATTACCTAACCCGCCTGATAAACGCATGGCCACTTCGCTATCAATACTGGTTACAAAACTCTCTAATTGAAGGTCCTCTAAGCTTAAAGTGATTTTTTCTGATTGATTTTTCATAAAATAATTGATTAATGTTGATGCCTACTGGTGGTTACGGGGTTTCGGCTTATCCCCGGTTGCAACAGTACTAAGTTAGTTAATTGCAACTATGTTGCAAAATAAAGAATGATAATTTTGCAACTATGTTGCGAAATTATTTTTAAAAAGCCATAACTATATGTAAATCAATTATTTAAAATCTTAACAAAAAGAGGTAAAAACTCAGCTCTTTGCTGAATTTAATTGAAATGATTTGCTGAAAAGATTCGGATATTATTTCCTGTTTTTGGAAGCCACAAATACAATCACACCCGCTATTAGAATAATACCCCCGGCATAAGGAGGCCAGTTAACAGATTTTTCTTTATCAGCAGATATTTGAATAGGGCCAGCATCAACTAGTTTTTCTTTTTTAGTATAGGTAAAACCTGTCCAGATGAGCATGGCAATGCCCACAACGATCAATATAAGTCCTAATGTTCTGTTCATGATATTTTATTTATATCAGAACAGTAGCCGATCTATTATGTTTTATTGAAATGAATAGCCGAAGCTTATTTTTTGTGCATAGTTCACGTTATCAGCCAATTCGTAGGAAAGCGAAAAGTGCTTAATGTACAAGAAATAACTAAAAATCCAGCCCAGCGAATTTTTTCCCCTGATGAATTCATTTGTTTCGGTTCCGGATCTAAAACTACTTTTGAAATTAGGCGTACCTCCAATAAAAAGCCTGAAAGCATGCCTGAAATCGTGGTTGTTTCTTACCCTCCATGCAATTTCAGTTGATAGTCCGGTGGTCCAAAGTACTTTCATGTTTGTAACAGCTACATAATCTGGAATAGGGCCGTTGTAAATCTCCTGTCTAAACTTTGTATAATCTCCGCTTTCAAAACTAAGTGCATTTTCTATGTTTAAATACCTGAAATCTGTATTTCCATTGGATGAACTACGGTGTGGTCCGGCCGAAAGCCTTAAGCCAGCGCCGCCAACTGATTTCCTGAAGGATGGTAAATAATTTTTTAAATTTTTAGGATTGTTATCAATATCCCCTCCAGATGCCCTTCCGGCATAACCAAAAAGACCATAAGAGATGTTCCATTTTTCGAAAGTGTTAGACCGGCTTACATTTGCCATTCCAAATGAGAAATTAGTACCAGCACTGGGCGAAATAGAAGCGGCATAACTTGCTGATACATGTGTTAATGCTTTAACACTGTCTGCACCCATTGCTTTTGGCATATACCCCATATTATTGCCAAGAATAGCAGGGGTAAGATAAGATGTACAGGAAGTAAATGCAGTAAAGAAAAGTAAAGAAGAAAGAGCGATAATTTTAGTTTTCATTATTTAATTTTTATTTATTCGTCAAAAAAATCTACCAAACCGCCCAAGAAATATTCCTGAATACCTTCCGTAAAATCTTTATAATCTTCATCAGGAATATTGGTTTGTTTAAACTCCAATGAAGTTCCTTTTTTATCCTCGTGAAGTTTTATAGTTACAATAGAAGGCTCATTTTCTTCTCCAAAATACCATTGTTGCACAATCTGTTTGCCGTAAACAAATTCAATATTTTTGCCTGTAATATCTCCATCCCAGAAAGAAAATTCGGTGCCTGGCACCTCTTCAAACTCTACTTCAGCACCTGTCCATAATTTTATGCTGGTTTCTTTGGTAAGGGCTAAATAAACTTCCTCTGGTGGGGCAGGTATGTAGGTGTATTTTTTAAAATCCATAAATATTTTTTGATATAAGGCACAAAACTAAGGATGTAATGTGAAAATAAGGTCGAATAAGAGTGAATAAATTAAGATAAGGACTATTTAAAAGCGTTTAATCCGGTTACATCCATTCCGGTAATCAGTAAATGTATGTCGTGCGTACCTTCATAAGTTACTACCGATTCCAGGTTCATCATATGCCTCATAATTGAATACTCGCCGGTAATGCCCATACCACCAAGCATCTGGCGCGCATTACGGGCAATATCAAGCGCAATTTCTACACTATTTCTTTTGGCCATCGATATCTGCTCTGCAGACGCTCTATTTTCACTCTTTAATACACCTAAGCGCCAAACCAAAAGCTGACCTTTGGTAATTTCGGTCACCATTTCTGCCAATTTCTTTTGCTGTAACTGAAAACCGCCAATAGGTTTCCCAAATTGAATACGCTCTTTCGAATAACGCAAAGCGGTATCATAACAGTCCATTGCTGCACCCAGTGCACCCCAGGCAATACCATAACGGGCCTGATTTAAGCAGCCCAACGGACCTTTTAATCCGCTTATTTCAGGAAAAACATTCTCTTTTGGTACTTTAACGTTATCAAAAACCAGTTCGCCCGTTGCCGAAGCACGTAAACTCCATTTATTGTGTGTTTCAGGAGTCGAAAATCCTTCCATCCCACGTTCTACCACCATTCCCCTGATCTTACCCGATTCATCTTTTGCCCAAACTACTGCAATATCTGCGAATGGTGCATTACTGATCCACATTTTGGCACCATTAAGAATATAATGGCTTCCAGCATCTTTAATATTGGTTACCATACCACCCGGATTGGAGCCATGATCTGGTTCTGTTAAACCGAAACAGCCCATCATTTCGCCACTGGCCAATTTTGGCAGGTATTTTTTACGCTGTTCTTCGGTTCCATAAGCATAAATTGGGTACATCACCAACGAGCCCTGAACGGATGCAGTAGAGCGGATACCTGAATCGCCACGTTCTATTTCCTGCATCAAAATCCCATAAGCTGTATAATCCAAGCCTGCACCGCCGTACTCAACCGGAATGGTTGGGCCGAAAGCACCAATATCGGCCAGACCTTTTATTAAATGTTTTGGAAATTCTGCTTTTTGTGCATAATCTTCAATCACGGGGCTAACTTCTTTTTTTACCCAATCCCTGGCTGTAGCACGAATTAATTTGTGCTCATCGGTTAACAATTCATCCAATAAATAATAGTCTGGCGCCTCGTATAGGTCTTTTTTTACTGATTTGCTCATGTAATTCGTGTTATCTGGTTAAGAAATCGCGTTAATTTCAAAGGTAACAATTTACGGCAAGGGGCATTATATTCATGAATAAAAAATTAATTTTGCAGCATACAAAACATACATGAGCCATTTCAAACAAACCGTAGCTTTAAAAGATGTAAAATGCTTTGCCTTACATGGATATTACCCAGAAGAGCAACTTATTGGAAATCATTTTGTTGTAGATCTTGAAACAGAATTTACACCACAAGGTTTTGATGATGAACTAGGGCAGACCGTTAACTATGAAGATTTGAATACTATCATTCTCGAAGAAATGAAACATACACAAAAGCTTTTGGAAACTGTTTTGAAGAATATTATTTCTAAAGTAATTGAATTATATCCTTTTGTTGAAACTGTACAGGTGAGTATGAAGAAATTAAACCCACCAATGCCTGGCCAGATTGGGCATTCTTTTGTTAAACTTACTTACACATCAGCCAATTAAAATGAATTTTACGAAGATAAATGCTGAAATTTTAGCAGAAATTAAAGCTGCTATTGGAGCAGATAAGGTTTTTACTGATGCTGATAGTTTAGAAAATTACAGTCATGACGAAACTGAGGATTTACGTTACCAGCCAGAGCTTGTGGTAAAGCCAACTTCACCCGAAGAAGTTTCTGCTTTATTGAAAATCTGTAATACATATCATGTTCCGGTTACGCCACGTGGAGGTGGAACGGGTTTGAGTGGGGCTGCCTTGCCGATTTACGGCGGTGTTTCTTTATCGATGGAAAAGTTTAAGGCTATTCTTGATATTGATACCGAAAACTTACAGGCAACCGTTGAGCCAGGGGTGATTACCGAAGAATTTATTAATGCTGTAGCTGAAAAGGGCCTTTTATATCCTGTAGATCCAAGCAGTAAAGGATCTTGCTTTATTGGTGGTAACGTGGCGCATGGCTCTGGCGGACCAAGGGTAGTAAAATATGGCACTATACGCGAATATATCTTAAATCTTGAAGTAGTTCTGCCCAATGGTGATATTATATGGACTGGTGCCAATACTTTAAAATATGCATCGGGTTATAACTTAACACAGTTGATGATCGGATCGGAAGGTACGCTAGCTGTGGTGACCAAAATTGTGACTAAATTATTGCCTAAACCAAGTCAATCCGTTTTAATGATGGGCTCTTTTAGCACTAATGAAGATGCATGTGCAGCGGTTTCCGCAATTTTTAGAGCAGGCGTAACGCCATCGGCTTTAGAGTTTATGGAGCGGAAAGGAGTAGAGTGGGTAATTAAATTCGATGATATTAAATTCGATTTAAAAGATGGTGTTGCTGCCCTGTTAATGATTGAGTTTGACGGAGATGATTTGGATGATATTTTTAAAAACTGTGAGAAAACCAATATCGTTTTAGAAGAACATAATTGTACGGAAGTATTATTTGCCGATACTGCTGCTCAGAAAGAAGAGCTGTGGCGGATGCGTAGAACCATGGCAGAATCTGTTAAATCAAACTCTGTTTATAAGGAGGAAGATACGGTTGTACCACGGGCAGCTTTACCTAAACTTGTTAATGGTATAAAAGAAATTGGTACCAAATATGGCTTTGAAAGTGTTTGTTACGGGCATGCAGGCGATGGAAACCTGCATGTAAATATTATTAAAGCCGGAATGAGTGATGAAGACTGGAAAAACAAACTCAAATTCGGTATTGCCGAAATATTCGAATTAACCACGGCTTTGGGTGGAACATTATCGGGCGAGCACGGTATTGGCTTGGTCCAAAAAGATTTTATGCCAATTAAGTACTCTGAAATCCATCTTAATTTAATGAGGGGTGTTAAGAATGTATTTGATCCAAATGGGATATTAAATCCTGGCAAAATTATGCCTGATTAATTTTATTCGTCACCATGAACTTGTTTCAGGGTCTTAATAATAAAGTATATTAAGACCCTGAAACAAGTTCAGCATAACGACTACTTTATTCTAGCTGTTCAAAAACAAGCATTTTTTGTTTTTCTTCTTCAGGAATTGCTGTGGGTTTGCCTGTGGTGTAATCAATAGCTATACATACTGTTTTTCCTTTGCTGCAGATTACCTCTTCGCTACCTTTTAGCTTAACAAGCTGATATTCCAAATCGAAACTCGTATTGCCTATGCGCGATGTTTTAACGTAGATTGCAATTTTATCGTTCATTATTATCGGTAAAATATAGTCTAGTTCGGCATGAGCAATTACAACACCTGTTTTTTCCCAATCCCATTTCACAATTTCTTCCCAGTATTTTGTTCTGGCAATTTCCAGATAGGTAAAGTAGATCGAATTGTTTACATGCCCCATCATATCAAAATCAATAAAACGCAAATGAATATTGGTTTTAAAATTGAATTTGTCTGAAAAACCCTTTATTTCTGCCAATTTGTCTTTTAATTTAGATTTGTTTTGCCAAAATGTCTTAAAAATCATAAATATTTGGTTTGGTATGTAAGTTGAATATGGTGTATTATCAATTTAAAAATTAAAAAAATAAAGAATAAGCGATATGACACTAGTAAATTTTAACAACAGAACCCGTAACACAGCTCCTTACTTTAACAATGTTTTCGATTCATTGTTTAGCGATGCCGTAAGTAAAAACAAAATGGTTGATAAATCGCCAAATGTGAACATTTATGAAAATGAAGGTGCATATGTAATCGAATTAGCTGCTCCAGGTTTGAAGAAAGAAGATTTTCAGATCAATTTAAAGAAAGACACGCTTTCTGTTTGGGCCGAGGTTAAAAAAGACGAAACCCAGGTAGCAAAAGATTTTACACGTAAGGAATTTGATTATAGCTCATTTGCAAGGTCATTTAACTTACCAGATAGTGCTGATGGTGATAATATTACTGCAGAATATAAAGATGGTATATTGTCTATTAACATCAGCAAAAAAGACGATGCTAAATTGCAACACAAAGAAATTGTAGTATCGTAATAAAGATTTTCTCGAGAGAGGATTTTTCATAATAGTTTAGTTTTTTCAAAGTTTATGAAGCTTGCATCAGGTGGATTTGATATAGTTGCGATGGATAGTTGATGCAGGTTTCATAATAGTTTAAGTTTAGGTTTTATAAGGTTAATGCTGGATGGCATTAACCTTATTTTGTTTAGTGCCTTGGTGCCTTGGTCATTAGTTCATTTGTGATCAGTTTTATTCATGGAAATTAGACAATGAAACCAATTTACAATTGAACTAATGAACCATTTTCGTACTTTTGCGGCATGGAGAGAGAAATTCTGGATACAAAGCGTAAAGCACTTAAAATAAACCTTGACCCACGAATTTACGGCACCTTTGCCGAGATAGGAGCGGGACAGGAAGTTTCGAGAAACTTTTTTAATGCTGGTGCAGCATCTGGAACAGTTGCCAAAACGATGTCGGCTTACGACATGACTTTTAGCGATGCTATTTATGGAGCAGAAACCAATGGCCGTTATGTAAGTCAGAACCGCCTTTTGCAGATGCTTGATCACGAATTCGGTCTACTTAATGAACGTTTGTCGGGCGAAAAATACGAAAGCCGTACTTTTTTTGCCTTTGCTGATACTGTTACTACCCTGAATTATAAACGTACCAACGAGCCTCATGGCTGGGTTGGTCTTCGTTTCCAGAACGAGCCAGGTGGTTTACCAAACGAAATATTTTTCCACGTACGTTTGTTGGATACAGACGTAAATATGCAACAGCGCGTTTTAGGGATAATTGGTGTTAACCTACTTTATGCAGCATTTTACCATTATCAAGACCCAAAATTGATGGTAGAATCTTTAGCTGATAACTTAACCATCGGATCTGTAGAAATCGATCTGATTTCGGTAAAAGGGCCGGCTTTTCCAGGTGTAGACAATATCTTGCTTAATCTGTATATGATTATGAAGGATTTCTCGGCAGCAGCAATTTTCGATGCAGATGCGCACCCCCGTCAGGCCAAAGATCTTTTGTACAAAAAGGATATCATGATTTTAAGGACAAAATATGGTCAGAAATCGTTGCCTAACTTTAACCTTTTTAATAAAGCTACCGATCAGTTCAAACGTACAAACAAGGTAGCAGAGGGGAACCTGGCAGTAATGATTGAGGTTTTGTTAACCAACGTTTTAACGGATGGACAAGAGACTCCTGATGATATCGACCTGGAAACAGTGGCTAAAAGAGCACAGGAAATGTGCGATACGGGTAACATCGTGATCGTATCTAACTTTACCCGCCACAACCGCCTGGCTAAATATTTGGCGAGGTGCAAACCTAAAAGTGTTGGCTTGGCAACAAACATCAACAACTTAAAATTTGTATTCAATTCTAAAAATTTTACCGGAGATAATTATTCAGGTCAGTTATTAAGCTATGTGAACGATATGTTTAACACCAATGTGCGGTTATTTGCTTATCCTTTCCTAGACAAAAAGACCAATGAGGTAATTACTACGGCAAATATGCAAGTTACGCCAGAGGCAAAACCTTTATTCGATTTCCTTTTGATAAATGGGTATATTACTGATATCAAGGATTATAGCGAAGACGAGGTGAAGACGGTATAATTTATTTATCGCCGTAATGACCAAGTGCTGAAACTATAGTAACGGTTACGATGTTTTCTTCTATTTTATATATTAGTCTATCTTTCCGGTTTATCTGTCTTGACCAATAACCCGATAAGTCGAACTTTAATTTTTCAGGTTTACCAATTCCTGTCTCTGGATGCTCTGACAGTTCTAAGAAAATATGGTTTATTCGCTTAATTGAAGATTTATCTCCAGATTTATAATGTGCTTCTAGGTCTTTTTTTGCAAGCTTTTCAACTTCTATAAAATACTTTCCCATATATTATTAGGGTCTTTAATTCTCGTTACATTACCTTTTTCAGCACTAGCAGCTCTTGCTTTTACTTTTGCTACAAATTCTGGATTGTAAGGACTTTCCTCTTCTTTTTGAAAAGAAACATCTAAAGCTTTTAAAATAGCTTCAATTGCTGCCTCTTGTTTTTTATTTTTAGGATGTGCGATTATAGTCATGACAATTATTGTATAATCAAAAATACAAAATATTTGATCAACCATCAATAATAGATTATTGTTGAATGTATTCGAGGAACGAAAAATCACTAAACATTTGTACGTTATGAGAAGCAACTTTAAGAACTTAAATCCTTACTAATCCGCAATGCTTCCTGAATAATTTCCTTCGGATAATTAGAGATTTCTAAAATTTTGATCGCATTTTTTGTTTTAAGCGGACCTTCTTTTAGTTTATGATCAAAAATAAGCTCATTATCGGTTATTGCTTCGGTAAAATGATAAAGTTCGTACTCTTCCGCAAGCATATTAGATAATTCGATATCGTGCGTAGCCACAAAAGTTAAGTTTTGCTCATGGTTTAAATGCGACAATATGGCTTTGGCTGCAGCAATTCTTTCTATCGTATTGGTACCTTTAAATACTTCATCAAGAATAAAAAGATTCTGATCAGGATTTTTAACTGCTTCAATCAGTGTAGACATTACATCAACTTCCTCTAAAAAATAACTTTTACCCTGAAATAAGTTATCGTCGATCCTTATTGAAGTGTGCAACTTGAAAAATGGTGCACTATAAAATTCTGCAAAACAAATATAAATGGTTTGGGCCAATAATGAATTGATAGCAACAGTACGGAGAAAAGTTGATTTACCAGACATATTTGAACCAGTAATCAACATGCTTTTTTGATCTAACTTCACTTCATTTTCGATACAATTTTTAATCAGGGGATGCCTAATGCCTTTAATTTCAATTCCTTTATGTGGCTCTGTAAATTGGGGTTCGCAGATCTGTTCACTTTTCTTTAATGAAGCTACAGCTATTGCTGCATCTATCGATCCAACATATTGGTAAAGGTTTAAAATATCATTCTGATTGTTTTCGATGAGCTTGATCAACTTGAAAAAAGTAAAGATTTCGATCAAGAAAATTGCTTTAATGATCTCGAATAGGTAAAGTGGCACCTGACTTAAATCGCCTTGATTATTTTGACTGAAATCTTGATAAAGAATGCCGATTCTTCGTTGAAATTTCCTGAACATCGGAATAGCGTTTTTTATTTTATAAGACTCAAATGGTATTTTTTCCTTTACCAGTTTTCTCGAAACATTAATTAAAATATTAAGCTGCGAGAGTGATTTAGTGAAAAAAAGTAAATGTTTTTTATTCCAATAGTTTAAATAAGTGGCATTAAATGTAATCAGTAGAAGTGCCAATATTAAACAGACTGAAACTTTAATGGATAAAATCAATAAGATTGATAAAATAAGCAGATCTATAGAAAGCCATTTAAACCAGGATGGCTTTTCTACCAACTTATCATTTAACAATAGTACTACTGAGTAAGTTTCGTTACTGTTTAATTTTATAAGTTCGGTTAGGACCTTTTCTCTGATCTCTTGGTGTTTGGTAAAAAAATCGGCCTGATCTTTTAGCTTTTCAAGCTCCTCTATGTTACCAGTGGGTTTTGCAAGTTTATTGTAGAGGAATTGTTGGCCAATTTTGCTTGTGGTACGATCTATCTTGGCAAATAACTGATCGAAATCGATATCGGCCATGGTTTGGTGAGAAAGTGTATGAAATACCTTTTCCTTTATATAGGTTGAATACCAACTTGCCTTATCGAAATTGATAGGTTCTGTTTTTTCTTTTCCCCAGCTGTCTTTAAGGTCTTTTAAAATCTGCTTTTTCTTTTTTCTCGCATCAAAAAGAGCAAATAACATTAAAAGTATTATGGCTGCAATGCCGAATAAAATATAGTTCATCTAAGGTGCTAAAGGCGTACAATATATATGATAAATGCTTTTATTTTATCAACTTTTCAATTACCTGTTTGTAACTATCGCTTACAGGTAACTCCTTATCCGATATAAATAAAGCATTTTTTCTAATGGATGTTATTTTGTTGATATTTACGATAAATGATTTATGGATCCTCTCGAAATAAGTGGGCAGTTGTTCTTCTATATTTTTCATGCTCATGCGTACCACCGCGGCCCTGGGGCTGGTTGAAGTATGGATCTGAATATAATCTTTAAGCCCTTCAACATAAGTAATGTCTGCGAAACTGATCTTCATTAAGCTATAACCCACATTTACGAACATGTAATCACGCTTGGGGAGATTGGTATGTTCCGCTGACTGCCTAAGTTCGTAAAGATCTTTGGCTTTATTACATGCTTTCATAAAACGCTCGAGCGATACCGGTTTCATTAAATAATCTATCACATCAAGAGCAAAACCATCCAAAGCATATTGTTTATAGGCAGTTACAATAATTACCATTGGCTTTTTAACCAAACTTTGGATAAATTGTAAACCCGTAATACCCGGCATCTGGATATCGATAAAAATGAGATCTATCGATTGTTCCTGCATAATTTTATTAGCAGCAAAAGCATCATCACAGCTAGCTACCAGCTCCAAAAACGGAATACGGCTAATGTTATCAGCGAGTAACTGCAGGGCTAAAGGCTCATCATCAATGGCTAAACACTTTATCATACCGTTAATTTTAAACTGAGGTTTACATTAAACCAGCCCTCTTTTTTTTCTATTTTCAGGTGGTGGTTTTTTCCATATAGCAGGTTTAAGCGCCGGCTCACATTTGCAAGACCAATGCCCGATGCGCCATCCTTTATTTCATTTTCATCTTCGTTGAATTTATTTCTCACTTCAAAGGTCAAGAACTCATCTTCTGTTTTTAAATCAATAAATATTTGTGGGGTTTCGATCATCGCGACACCGTGTTTAAAGGCATTTTCGATAAATGGTATCAACAACATCGGTTCTATTTCATCAAACTCACTTTCAATTTCGATGTTTGTTTTTATCGCTACTTTTTTGCCAAAACGTTGTTTTTGAAGATCGATATAGGCCTGCAGGTATTCTGTTTCTGTTTTGATCGATACTTTTTCTTCGTCGGTTTCGTATAACATATATTGCATCAAACCCGATAATTTCATTACTGTTGGCTCCAATTCGCTGCTTTTTAACCTTACCAGTGCCACAATATTGTTCAGCACATTGAAAATAAAATGCGGGCTAATCTGTGAACGTAAAAATGAAAGTTCGGTTTTCATGTTTTCCTGTTCGCGCTGTAAAGATCTTTTTTCTTCCTTGATCCGGTCAGAAATCATCGTAAAAGCGGTGCTGGCTGCTATGGTTAATAAAAAAGAAGAGGTGTTGAACCAAAGGGTTCTGCCGAGGTTGAAATTAAAATCGGGCAGTAAAATCCTGAATAATATAGAATGAATGGTGATGGATAGGAGTAAACAGCCGATAAACAATAAACCATACCACAAGTATCTTTTTTTATAGAAGAATGAAGGTATTAAAACCTTATTATTTAGATAAAATACAGCGATTAGGTAAAAGTAATTGATGAAATTTAAACGTAAAAACTGGGTTTCTTCATCATTACTTAGTGGGCGGGGCGGGCGACTTCTGTTCAAATTAATAATATACGGTAATGTGATCAAAACTACCCATACAAAGATATGCAGTGAAATTTTTATCCATTTTTTGGAGAAATTAATCGTCATTATTTTTTCTTTGGCGCTTTG
The DNA here is from genome assembly GCF_014205835.1 of Pedobacter sp. AK013. Taxonomy (GTDB): domain Bacteria; phylum Bacteroidota; class Bacteroidia; order Sphingobacteriales; family Sphingobacteriaceae; genus Pedobacter. The sequence continues at coordinate 103,937 of NZ_JACHCQ010000015.1, forward strand.
CATCACTAAGTTATTATTTATTATGTTCTTTCAGCATTTCTATCAATCTGAATTTATCCAATGCGATAATATTAAATGCTTTGAGATCCCAACAGCTCGTATCCTGATGTTGGTTGTCGTTATTCATATCTTAATGCATCGATAGGATCTAAGTTTGATGCTTTCTTTGCAGGGTAATACCCAAAGAAAACACCTGTAATGGCACACACAACAAAGGAAATAATGATTGAAGATTCAGCAATTAAAATTGGCCAGTTTAAGAAATAGGAAATGAGGTATGCTGAACTTATCCCCAGAACTACGCCAATAATTCCGCCAGTAATGCTGATTAAAATAGCCTCTATTAAAAATTGCATCAAAACATCTTGTCCACGGGCACCGATAGACATACGAAGACCGATTTCGCGAGTGCGCTCGGTTACCGAAACATACATAATATTCATAATCCCAATACCACCAATAAAGAGTGAAATACCTGCAATAGCAGTTAAAAGAACAGTTAACATACTGCTGGTAGAACTGATCGTGCTGATTAATTCGGCCTGTGTACGTACCTGGAAATCGTCTGTTTCTGCTGCAGTTAACCTATGGCTTTCTCTTATGGCTTCCGATATTTCGGTTGTGGCAGCGGCGCTCGAAGCCTCCGTTGTTGCAGAAGCATAAATACTCTGTAGATAATTAGTTGCGGTAATCCTTTTTTGTACAGTAGTGTAAGGAGCGACGATAATATCGTCCTGATCCTGTCCGAAATTACTTTGTCCTTTAGGCACTAAAACACCTATTACCTGGAAAGGAATATTTTTAAAGCGTATAATCTGACCGATTGGGTTACTTCCATCAGGAAATAGATTATCGATAACTGTTTTACCTAAAAGACAAACTTTTGCAAAGCTTTTTACATCATTTTCAGAGAAAAGAATACCATCCTGAAGTTTTAATTGGCGGATGTTCAAATAATCTGGACTCACTCCGGTAATGGTAGTTGGCCAGTTATAACCACCTTTAATGGCCTGTCCGTTAGTGGAAACCACAGGCGATAAACCATTTATATTTTTGGATTGCAGTTTTTTAATAGCAGTAATATCTTCTAGTTTTAAGGTCTGAATACTGCTTCCCTGCAAACGCACACCTCCAGGTTCATTGCTTTGGGGCATAATGGTAATCATATTCGAGCCCATTCCTGATAATGAAGACTTAATACTTTGTTTCGAACCCTCACCAATAGCCATCATGGCAATTACCGCAGCCACACCGATAATGATACCGAGCATGGTTAAAAAAGCACGTAGCTTATTTCTTTTTAATGCCCTAAAGGCAATCTTTAATAAATTTATAATGCTCATGATCTTCTCAAATTAGTAATCATCAGATTCTGGTAAACTGGCAAGTGCCTCTTTGGCCGAACGTTGATTTTGGTTAATACTGTCCTTTTGGATTTTCCCGTCCCTAAGCATAATGGTTCTGGTACTAAAAGCAGCAATATCAGGTTCATGCGTTACAAAAACAATGGTTTTTCCTTCTGCATTCAGTTCCTGCATCAAAGCCATAATCTCATAAGAGGTACGCGTATCCAGATTTCCGGTAGCCTCATCGGCCAAAATCATAACAGGATGATTAACCAATGCCCTGGCAATGGCCACACGCTGCTGCTGACCACCAGAAAGCTGACTAGGAGTATGATCAAAACGCTCAGCAAGTTTCACCGATTCGAGCGATTTTACGGCCCTTTCTTTACGTTCTTCAGCCGTGATGGTTTTATTATAAAATAAGGGTAGCTCTACATTTTCCAGCGCCGATGTTCTGGGCAACAGGTTATAAGCCTGGAAAACAAAACCGATCTTGGTATTCCGCAAACCCGCCAGTTCATCGCGATTTAAACCTTTAACATCTATGCCATCAAGTAGATAACTGCCTTCTGTTGGTTTATCTAAACAGCCCAATATATTTAAAAGTGTAGTTTTACCTGAGCCACTACTACCCATAATGGTTACAAATTCGCCGGCCTTAATATCAAAGGTGATACCTTTCAAAGCCCTTACGGTTTGATCGCCCATTACAAACTCACGTTTTAAATCGTGTATATCTAATATCTTCTGTTCCATTATCTTCTTCTGTTACCGCCTAGGCGTTTTGGCATAAAAGGACTAGATTGACCTTGTGCCGCCGCCTCGCTTTTACCCATGCGCTGTGAACCTGTAATCACTACATCTGCCGTTGCTAATCCTGATAAAACTTCAACATGTGTATTGTCGTTTATACCGATTTTAATTTTCTTCTGCACCAGTTCTTTCGGACTTTTTTGTACCCAAACATAAGCTTCGTCGGCTCCGGCCGGTTTTCTGTCTGGATTAACCCAGCTCATTTGATATTTACCTGCTAAAGTTGAATCCGGAGCAAATTTTATAGCTTTTGTAGGAATAAGCAAGGCATTGTTAACTTCTTTGGTGAAGATGGTAATGTTTGCCGTCATACCGGGTTTTAACTTATTCGCATCATTTGAAGTATTAATGATGGTTTTATAGGTAACCACATTTGATGAAACGGACGGACTTAATCTGATTTCTTGTATAATGCCTTTAAAAGTATCGTTTAAAAAGGCATCAACGGTAAATGTTGCCCTTTCACCTTTCGAGATGTCGCCCACATCTGCCTCATCCACAGAGGCTTCTACCTGCATTTTGGTCAAGTCTTTTGCAATACTGAAGATGGTTGGTGTGCTAAAGCTTGCCGCCACGGTTGTTCCTTCACTTACACTTCTAGAGAGTACCGTTCCGTCAATCGGAGAATAAATACTAGCCAGTGATAGGTTCTTTTGAGCCGATGCAAGTTGAGCCTTAATGCTGTTAACCGATGCTTTTGAAGCATTGTAAGTATACAGCGCATTGTCGTAATCGGCTTTACTTACCGCGCCAACTTTATACAAATTACTTTGACGACCGAAATTACCCTGTTGGTAAACCAAAGCACTCTGAGCACTGACCAAATTAGCCTGATATTGATTTACAGTGGCCTCAAATAAAGTTTTGTCGAGTTCGGCCAATAGTTGTCCTTTTTTAACCTTCGAGTTAAAATCGGCATAAAGCGTTTTGATGGTTCCCGAAACCTGAGTACCCACAGCCACCGTATCTACCGGTTGCACTTTACCTGTTGCTGTAACGTTTTCTGAAATATAACCCATTTTAGGTTTTTCTGTTTCGAGAACAACTACCTGTTCTTTTTTGCGCAAAGCGAGGTACCAAACTGCAAATAATGCAACTGCTATGCCGATGATAGTAAATATTGTTTTCTTTTTCATGATCAAATATTAATTGGACTAGGCGGTGGCCATCATCATATATTTTAATTAGTAATAGGAATTCCTGTATAAAAATTATAGATCTTGGTATAAAGGCTTGCTGTATATTTAGCCTGAACAAAGGCCTGTAAAGCCTGTACATATAAATTTTTCTGTTGAAGGTTTTCTACAATGTTGTTAGTACCTTCTTTTAATGCTGCATTTGAAATGCGTAGAGCCTCGCGGGTATAGTTAAACTGCTCTTGTGCTGCGGCATACTGGCTGTTTGCGTTTTGCACGTTAATGTAAGCACGTTCTACATTTTGAGTCAGTGTTGTTTTGGCATCTAAAAGTGATAGGCGGGCCTGCTCAATACCAATGTTAGCCTTGGCAACATTTGTTTTGGTGACTTTTCTATCAAAAATCGGAATTGAGAGTGTTAAACCTAAGTTTTGGTAAAAACTATTATTTAACTGATAGCCGTAACCGCCTACATTATTATTGCTATAACCTGTATTTAGCGATCCCCCTAAACTCAGCGTTGGACGTAAGGTTGATTTTGCTTTCTCAAGTTCGGTGGTTTGAAGCTGTATATTCAATTCTCCGCTTTTAATTTCCGGACGGGTACGTAGTGCCTGATCTTGTGCCGAAGCTAAATTATCCAATGCCGGGGCTACTGCAACGGTATCTGTTGCGCTTACTTCAAAAGGAGTAGATGTAGGCAATTGCAACAGTTGTTTTAAGGTTAAAATATTTTGCTGTAAAGTATTTTGTGCAGTAACCAAAGTATATTTATCATTGGCGTAAGTGGCCTGCAACTGCAACAAATCTTTTTTGGCAATGGTTCCAAACTTATATTGTTGCGCTGATTGTTTAACCTGGGCTTCGCTGGTAGTCAACAGATCTTTTAAATAGGTGATGTTTTCTCTGGCCAATAAAATATTCAGATAAGCCTGGGTGATGGAAATAGTAATATCATTTTGGGCTGCTTCTACTGATAGATTTGCGGTTTGCAGGCTGAGTTCTTTAGACTTGATGTCGTTTTTTAAATAACTTCCATTGTACAACGTTATCTCTGAACTTAAGCCAAAACCACTGGTGTTTTGTAAACCCGATTTATAATTGGTAATAGCTTGCGAAACATTTCCAGATAAATTTGGCAGTACAGCGGCTTTTGAAGCGATTAAATTTTGCTCAGCCGTTTGAGAACTCAGCTTTAAGGTATTGATACTGATATTTTTTTCTTTAGCATACTCGATTGCCTTTTTCAGATCCCAAACTTGTGGGATATCCTGAGCTTTGATTGCATAAGGCGCTACAAGCAAAATGAGTACGACAATATATTTGATGTATCTGCGCATGGCGAATAAATTTTGTGTCTATAGAACTATTGAACACAAAAATATATCCGGTTAAGGCCACGTTTTTACAATTGAGACCAAGGAGGAAAATGCTGAGACGAAAGCTTAAAACTTTGAGATGAGTTGATTTTAGCTTTTAATGGGAAAAAGTTGGTTTGTATGGTATTTTGATCATGATAAAGCTCGTCATTTCGAGCGGGGTACAACACAGCCAAGAACCATGTAAGTGCTCAGCTAAGTTAAATCTATCAAGGTGTAGATCTCTCCATTCCACTACGTACCAGTCGAGATGACGAAAATACGAATGGTAAATTAAGCTAAACTGTTCGTAATACCGAGCCGGTTTCATTTACGATTAAAGTATGGTTAACACCGCATTTTAAGGCGAAATTATTTCGTTGGTGCCCCACTGGGAAATCAAAAGCAACAGGATAACTATATTCTTTTACTTTTTCCAAAACAATATCATAAACGGTTTTTCCAAATTCTTCCCCTTCATCATCAGGTTTAACCTTAAACCCCCCAACGATTAAGCCCTTAAGCTTTTTCAGCTTACCACTTCGCCTTAAATTCCATAACATTCTATCGATACTGTAGAGGTATTCGCCAGTATCTTCGATGAAGAGGATTTTATCTTTTGTATCTAAATCGGAATCGCTACCTGCTAAAGTTTCGATAATACTCAGGTTTCCACCAACCAAAATACCATCAACCTTTCCTTGCCTGTTATTAATATTAATAGGGGCAGTGTACCCCATTTGTTCGCCAATTAAAGCATTTTTAATAGATAGAATAGTTTCAATCTGTATAGGCTCGGCTTTACTCCAATCTTCTGGAAAACTATTGCACATTTTAGAATGGATAGATGCAATGCCATAATTTTTGGCCAGGTGGCAATGTAAAACAGTAATATCACTAAAGCCTATAATCCATTTAGGTTTCCTTTTAAATAAAGAAAAATCTAGTTTATCAATTATCCGTACAAAACCATATCCGCCGCGGGCGCACATAATAGCTTTAATTGTGGGATCGTCGAGCATTTGCTGAAAATCAGCTAATCGCTCGTCATCTGTTCCACCATAGGTAAAATCGCGTTTACCAATGGTATTGCCAACTTTTATGGTAAACCCCCAGCTTTGCATCTGTAAAACCGACGGCTGGATCTGCTCCTGGGTGATGTATCCTGCAGGACTTGTAATTCCAATGCTATCACCAGGTTTTAAATATGGAGGGATTTTAAATGATGACGTCTCACTTTCAACCGTATGGGCAAACGTTTTAAAAATGGGAAGTACAGTAGTAGCTGCAATAAACGAAGAAAGGAAATGTTTTCTGTTCATCTAAAATATAAATGTAATATCGATCAGACTAAGATATGATTTTAAATATTTGCATAAAAGAAAAGGGATTTATATCCATAAATCCCTTTTTAAACCAAACAAATTAATCTGTAAAAGATTAGTATAATGTGAATTATATAGATAACCAAGAATGAAATAAAATGTTTTGAGATTTTGAAAAAAGTTTTTGTCGTGCTGAGTGCAGCGAAGAATCTATTACTTACGTGTAGTTTTTTAATATGCTTAATGATTTGATTGCTCATAAAATAATTTTAAATTACTGTACCTGCTAAATAGCCCTGGTGGAAACGGAAATACTTTTTGGTTCCGTTGTATTGTATTTTAGAATTTTCCCAAAAAGATTGGAGTGAACAGCAGGAACAACCCTATACCATGAGCACTGAAACTGCGCTTCTAAATAATTAAAAAAGGTATAGTATGGATAGATATTCTTCGCCACGTTCAGGAGATGGCAACAGCTTTATAAAAGGTAAAGGCTACCCATCGCGGGTAGCCTTTGCTAACAACAAAACAAATATAAGATAACCAAATCTTGCCTGATTGAGCAGAATCAGGGTAAAGTGCTATGAGATACACTTTGCGGCCTAGTAATGGATTCGAACCATTATAGAGAGTTTATGAAACTCTAACCTTCCAATCGGTCAACTGGCCATGTTTTTATAATTGCTTTAACGCTAAATAATCTCTTAATTCTAAAATCTGTTCTTTATTTAAGCTATCTTCATCCTTTGCAAGCACTGGCTCATCTGTTTCTGTTTGTAACGGATAAATGAGTTTCGGATATTCATCTATAGCTGGGTACTGAAAATAAATCGACATGATTTTAGCGTTTCAATTGTTCAACATATTTTGTTAATGATTAATGTTGAGCAAATATAGAAATAAGTATATAATATCTATGGATTTAGTAGTATTTATTTTATAAAATATTTTAACTAATTCATTTTCAGTAAAATAATTTTCACATAAGCCACTGTTTTATTGGAGATATAAGCCTAAACTAGATAATCCGGATGGAAACAGCTTCGATTTTTATTCGCACCAAGTGGAACATAAGATTAAATTATTCGTGAAGTGGCAATAATCATTTCCAAGGCTTTAAATTCAAATTCAGAAAAGCTAATTATTTTAAGGATATTTGCAGTTCAAACATTAAAATAGTAATTGTGTCTTTAGATAAATTAAAACTTAGCAAACCACTTGTAGCGGCCATGACTGATGCAGGATTTTTAACCCCAAAAGAAATCCAAGCCAGAACAATGTCGCGCATTTTAGGTGGACAAGATGTTATAGCGGTGGGGCCAGAGGGTTCGGGAAAAACAACAACTTACGTTTTAGCTACTTTAATGAAGTTGAAATACGCTTTTGAGGAAGCACCAAGGGCTTTAATTTTAGTACCAGATGCAGCGCATGTAGATCATGTTCTGGAACAATTTAAGCTATTAAACCGAAACAGCACATTCAGGATTTTAGGAATTGATAGCCGAGGTGCTGTTGATACACAGATGAACGAAATTACAGATGGTTGTGATATTATAGTTGCTGTACCAGACCGTGCCCGTGCTTTGTACCTTAAATTAGCGTTAAACACCAATAAAATACAATTATTTATAGTGGATAATGCAGAGCTTATTGTTAAAAAAGGCCTGCAGCTACCGGTTGTAGAATTGGCTAACAGTGCTTATAAATCTCAGCATGTGGTGTTTACCGAGGTAATGCACGAGAAATTGAACCACATGATTTCGCCATTTATGAAAGATTCTACTGCGACCATCGAAGTAGATGAAATAGGCGAAAAGCAGGCAGAAGTTTATCAACAGATGCTTTATCAGGTACCTAATTTCAGAACAAAGCTTAACCTATTAACCTTATTGTTAAACGATACCGAGGTTTTTGATAAAGTTGTGGTTTTTGTAAATACACGTTTAACCGCACAAACGGTTTATAAAAACTTTAATCGGCATAAAGAAGGTGAGATTAGCATTTACCGCTCTTTGTTTTTTGACGATAAAGGCTATGACGATATTGAAGATTTTAAAGATACCCCAGAAGCAAGAGTTTTAATTGTAGCTAATGAGAATTTAGGCGAACTCAATATTGAAGGAATTCCTTTTATCCTGCACTTTGAGTTGCCTGAGCAGAAAGAAACATTAATTCAGCGCATTGTTAAGCATGGCGATGAAGATGTGGTAGCCATTACTTTTTCTACCGATATTGAATTGATTGAGGTGAAAAAAATTGAGCAGGCTATTGGCCAGAAATTAGAATTAATGGAGTTGCCTGAAGATTTAAAAGTGGTTGATGCTGCTGTTAAACCTAAGAAAAAGAAAGGTGCTGAAGAAAATGAAACTGCTGAGCGCGGTGCCGCTTTTCACGAAAAGAAAGCCAGTAACCTAAAAAACTACAATTATAGCGCGGGTACTAAAGCCAAAATGACTTATAAGAATAAGAAAGGATTGTCTTAATAATACAATCGCTCATAGAATCGTCCTCCTGAACTTGTTTCAGGATCTTTAGCAATTTTAAATATTACGTGATAGATACTGAAACAAGTTCAGCATGAGGATTGGTATGAAAAAAGCTCCCCAGAAATTAATCTGGGGAGCTTTTTTGTTAACCTTTATTTACTACTAGTATAAGGTAAACTCTACGCGACGGTTTTGCTGACGGCCGGTTGCAGTTTTGTTTGTTGCAATTGGTTGGTCAGGGCCGTAACCTGTAGCTTCAATTCTTGATGCATTTGCACCTTGAGATACTAAATAAGCTTTTACTGATTCAGCTCTCTCTTTAGATAAACGTAAGTTTAACTCTCTGCTACCAGTATTATCAGTATGACCAGCTAATTTTAAGCTAAAGTTTTTGTCTACCAATAAACCAGCAACGCGGTTTAAAGTTGCATATGATTTAGAACGGATAGTTGATTTACCTAAATCGAACTCCAAGTTAGAAATTGCATCTCTAACCACTTTACGATCTTCTTCAGTAATTACTTTGGTTTCTTTAATAATTTCGCGTTGAACTTTGATTGGGCAACCAGAACCATCAACAACTGTACCCGATGCAGTTCCAGGGCATTTATCAAATTTGTTTGCTACACCATCGTTATCATCATCACCCAAATCTTTAGCATATTGCTCTCTATCACGTTGTGCATTTTGCTCAGCAGTTGATAGTGCCCTTCTTAATTCAGCACTTTCTTCAGCACTTTCTTTGCGTAAGTTTGCTAATGAGCTATAGTTTTGCAATTGAGGTTTTTCTTTGCTACCTAATGCAAATTCTACACCAGCATGCGCATAGGCAAATCTACTTTTTGGTAATGATTCAGGAGATTTAATGAAGTTAACATCATAACCCAAATCAATATTGATTCCTTTAGCAACACCTAATTTAACACCAGCACCTACTGGAATAAACCAACCTTCTCTGCCTTTACTTTCGCTAACAACTGCACCGCTTGTACTGTAATCAGACGACATATAACCTGCACCACCTTTTAAATAGGGGATTAAAATTGCATTTTCGTTGTTAATATTGATATTAGCAACGTTAAAAACAGCGGTTAAGGCTCCAGACCATTGAACACTCTGTTCAAAATCAGTAGTTCCATTAGTCGATTTGATATCGCCTCTTAAAAAGTCAGCCTGCAAACCTAAAGATGGTAGAATTTGCTTTCTAATATTTGCTCCGTAACCAATACTTTTAAATTCTTTTGCATTAACACTTCCAGAACCGAAAATAGTATTAGGAGATAGTATACCTCCATGTACACCTACACTCCAGGTACGAAAAGATTTTTCTCCAAACCTAGCACCAGTTGTAGTGGAAGTTGGCGTTTCCTGCGCAAATAATTGTGATGATAAACCTAATAAAGCAACCAACATTGTTGATTTAGTAATTCTTGTATTCATGTTCTTCTATTTTGTAAATATTAGTCTCATAACAGTTTTTATATTGTACTGTTTTGATTCGACTAAGAAAAAATCCTGCCAAAAGCATTATTTTCTTACAAATAGCATATTATCAGAAGATTAGCTGAGTAAAATTATTTTATAAAAAAGTTACTTTCTATTTGGTACCACCCATTTTTTTGTACAGTATACTATACAAAAGCTAAATTCGGGCTCATTATGCAGTAGTTTAAATTCTACTTGTCTGACGGATTTTTCTTGTTGTTTAATAGCATCTCTATTGTTTTTTCGAGTCTGCTTATGCGCGTCTTTTCCTGTTTTGCAGATAAAAGCCAGAGCACATATTCTTTCCTGTGGCTGTAAGCGAGTTGGTTAAAGTAATCTAATGCTTTAGGATGGTTTTCTAAAGGGGTTCTTAAATCTTCAGGGAGTTTAACGGTTTTATTCACTGGATCTATATATTCACCAAACTCGTTGGTTTTAATGTGATCGTTCCGCATTCCAGATGGCTTAACTTCTGTGATGCGCTTCAGTCGTAAGGCTGTCCAGGTTTCGTTTACCGCTGCCGATGCACATGGTGTTAAACCAAAAACATCCAGTTCTTCCCAGTTTTTCATCAGATCAAGATCGGATTTGATATTTGAGGTTTTCTTTGGATAGAATATCCAGATAATGGTCTTGGCATCAATATATTCAAGGTTGTTTTTAATCTGCTTATCGAGTTGATCTTTATTTACAGTGAAAGCGATCAATACATTAAAAACAGCTTCTTCATTATATTTTATGATAACATCTGATGGGATATCGCCAAATATAGCACTCGCCAGCTCTGGAGCATTAACAACCTTAATCACATTACCAGGTTTTACCTGAAGTTTTTTTAAGAATAAATTTTCCATTTGATAAATAGTCAGAAGTCTGGGGTCCTGGGTAAGATAAATTAAAAAAACGCGATGTTCTCCGTGCTCTTTGGGTAAAAAGACGGATAAGTTACAACCTTAATTTAGCAAAGAAATCCCAGAAAACTATCCCTGCAGAAATCACAATATTAAAAGAATGTTTAGTTCCAAACTGTGGAATTTCGATACACTCATCAATTTTGGCCATTACCTCATCACTCACACCATCAACCTCATTCCCAAAAATCAATGCATATTTTTTATTTGGATCAGGCTGAAAAGTGTTTAACATGGTGCTATTCTCTGCTTGTTCGATAGCAACGATTTCATAACCTAAAGCTCTCAAGGTATCAACAGCCTGTAACGTATCTGTATAATGTATCCAATCAACAGATTGCGTTGCGCCTAATGCCGTTTTTTCAATCTCACGATGCGGTGGTTGGGCGGTTATACCACAAAGTATTACTTTTTCTAAAGCAAATCCATCTGCGGTACGGAAAACCGAGCCTACGTTGTGCATACTGCGAACATTATCCAAAACCACTACAACAGGTAGTTTTTCCTGTGTTTTAAACGCTTCAATATCCGGACGGTTTAATTCGTCTAATTTTAATTTTCTCATTATTTTTAAGGTGATTACAGAGATGCAGGGATTACACCGATACATCACATCTCTAATCTATGTTTATTCTAGTCTAAACGGTAGGCTAGGGGTATTAATCTGTTATTAAATACGGGCCACTGCCAATTCCGCTAACGTAAATAGCAGCAGGATAGCCAATCTTGTCTACATAATAATCAGTTAAATGCTTTGCAAAGTCTTCTTCAAAGCCTTTCTCTAACAAAGCTATTGCACAACCACCAAATCCGGCACCTGTCATCCGCGCGCCGATTACATGATTATACCCTGCACAAAAATCAACTATCGTATCCAGTTCTTTTCCACTTACTTCGTATAATGTTCGTAACGATTCATGAGAGGCATACATCAAGCGGCCAAACGCTGTTAAGTCTCCTCCATTTAATGTTTTAGCCGCTAAATGAACCCGATCGTTCTCTTTAACTACATGTGTAGCACGATTTAAAATAGTTTTATCGGTTATTACATGACTGTGCAAGGCAAATTTCTCAGCCGTTAATTCGCAAAGGTAACGAAGGTTTATTTCTTCATTTAATAGTTTTAATGCCGTTTGACATTCTGCAACGCGCTCATTGTACTTAGAATCGGCTAATTCACGCGACCTATTCGTATTAATGATGGCCAGCACATAATTGCCAAGGTCAACATCAACCATTTTGTATTTTAAGGTTTCACAATCTAAAACAATGGCTTTGTTTTTTTCTCCAAAAGTAACTGCAAATTGGTCCATAATACCCGAATTTAGGCCAATAAAATCATTCTCAACACTTTTAGCAATTTTAACAAGTGTTAATTTATCGTAACCCAGATTAAAATAGGTATTCAGAGCATAAGCAGTTGCTATTTCGATAGAAGCTGAAGAAGAAAGGCCTGATCCGATTGGAATGTTTCCGTAGAAGAGAAAATCTAAACCGTTAATTTCTTTACCGTCTTTTATAAATTCGTTGATTACGCCTATAGGATAATTCGCCCAAAGGTTACCATCTTTTTCGTTTATGGTATTGCTTGGTACTGCTGTTTGAACATCGAAGTTTAAACTTTTAAACCTGAATTTGTTATCGTTATTCGGGGCAATGGCTACCCATGTTCCTAATGAGATGGCACAGGGCATAACCAAACCACCATTATAGTCAATATGTTCTCCAATGAGGTTAACCCGGCCAGGTGTAAAATAAATGGCATCAGCTTTTTTATGGTATTGCTCGGCAAATTTTTCCTGAAGGTTAATGTTCATTTGGCTAAAATATATTTATAAAAAGCATTAATAATAGTATGTTTGTTTAGGAAACAAAAGCCCTAAGTTACAATTTATGAGCGTTCAGCAAATACCAACCGGAAAAATTATTGATGGCGAAGAAGTTATCGCAATCGAACTAACCAATAGCAAAGGCACTTACGTCAAAATATTTAATTATGGTACAATAATCAATAAATTTATAGTTAAAAATGCCAGAGGCGAAAAACAGGATATCGTTCTTGGCTTCGATACATTTGATGAATACCTCAATCCAGCGTATTTGGCAAACTACCCTTATTTTGGGGCTATAATTGGCCGATATGCCAATCGCATTAAAAATGGAAAGCTCATTATTGATGATGAAACCTATCAGTTGGCACAAAATGCTGGTACCGATACGTTGCACGGTGGCTTAGTAGGCTTTGATAAAAAAGTTTGGGATATTGTTGAAATTAATGATGGGCCACAACCTTCGGTTACCCTGCAATATGAAAGTGTAGATGGAGAGGAAAATTTTCCCGGAAACCTGGTTATTGATTTAACTTTCGAACTGACTGAAAATGATGAACTGATTTTAAGTTATGAAGCAGAAACAGATAAAGCTACTGCCATAAACTTAACACACCATAGTTATTTTAATCTGGCACCCGGGGGTGGAAATATCAAAAACCATAAACAACAGATTTTTGCTTCAAACTATTTGGAGCAAGATGATAATTATTCGGTAACGGGTACATTAATTGCTGTTGAGGGCACACCTTTGGATTTCACTAAATCAAAAAAAATAGGGCAGGATTGGAATGAAGATGAAGGCTACGATCAAACGTTCGTTTTAGATAAGATTTATGGCGATTTATCGCTGGCCAGTAAAACAATTGAGGATGAAAGCGGTTTAGTTTTAAGTGTATACACTACAGAACCGGTAGCTCATTTATACACGGCGAAATATTTAGGGGTAAAGAACGGTAAGGATGGAAAAGATTATGACAGTTATGGGGCCTTTTGTGTCGAAACGCAACACCATCCAAATGCTGTTAATATTCCAACATTTCCCAATACCATTTTAAGACCAGATGACTTGTATACGCAAACAACAATTTACAAAGTTTCATTAAACAGATAAAATATGTTCACGATCGAAAACATCCAGGCAGCAGAATCAAAAATTAAAACTGGTGCAGATTTTCCTCAGTTTATAAAAGAAATTAAGGAAATGGGTGTTAAGCGTAATGATGTTTATGTCAAACGGCTTATCTATTTATTTTGATGATGAAGATAATGCTCAACAGGCAAGCCCTGATGCATACCCAACGCTAACGGTTAATACAGCATCATCTTCTGATAAACTCGCACATGCGTTGAAAATACACCAAAAAGGCGAAACAGATTATTTTACATTTTGCAAACAGGCAGCAGATGCGGGAGTAGAGAAATGGGTAATCGATCTGGACGAAATGACCTGTAGTTATTTAGATGCTGAAGGGAACGAACTGGTAAAAGAGACCATTCCAATAATATAGTAAAACGCATAAAAAAGGGCCGAAATTTCGGCCCTTTTTTATTACGCTGCGATCGTTACCAACCGAAGTAAAACGTAGTGAAGAGATCTTTTAGTAAAATCAGTAGTTTTGTGATGTTACGCCATCGCTTTAAGATTGCTTCATGCCTGGCGTTGATGATTTAGCGTTAAATCCTTTCCAATACCATTTTTATTGCTTGCTCTACAATTTTGTTCGGTTCTTTGCTAAATTCGAACTTCATGCGGCTGGCCAAAATCGCATTTATCGAAATGGCGTTGTGACCTAAAACTTTGGCCAAAGCATAAATTCCTGCGGTTTCCATTTCCAGATTGGTAATGCGGTGTTGATTGCTCTTAAAACTATTGATTAAGCCGATAAAATCGGGAACTGCATTTTTTGCACGCACAATTCTACCCTGTGGTGCATAAAAACCAGGTGCAGTGATGGTTATACCCTTGGCCATATCTTTACCAATAGTATTTAATAGTGTTTCACTTGCAGCCGTTAAATAGGGGTTAATATTTTTAAGGTGACCAAAATGAGCCTTAATATCATCCATCAAAAGCTGTTCGTCACCAGATAATTTTTGGAGATAATAATTCATTAAAGCATCCATTCCCAAGCCATAAGACGAAGCTAAAATAGTTCCCATCGGAATATCTGGTTGAACAGCACCAGAGGTACCCACTCTGATGATATTTAATGAGGTAAGTGCTGTTTTAATTTCACGGGTTTCAAAATCAATATTAACAAGTGCATCTAACTCATTAAAAACGATATCAATGTTATCTGTTCCAATCCCTGTTGAGAGTACCGTAACACGTTTTTTGCCTACGTAACCAGTATGGGTAACAAACTCGCGTTTACCTTTTTTAAATTCTATTTTATCGAAATATTTGCTTACTTCGCCAACGCGATCAGGATCGCCAACGGTAATTATCGTATCGGCAATATCTCCAGGTAAAAGGTTCAGGTGGTATATGCTGCCATCAGGATTGATGATTAAGTCACTTTCGGATATTTTCATATTTGGTTTGTATTTGTCTGCAGGTTTCGCTAGCCGATATAGTTATACTTGTTTATTATATTATCAGCGTTTTTATTAAACAGTTTGCAGGTATTTTAATTTAACACCTTCAATTTTATCAAATTTACTTAAAACCTGATTGAGTTGTGCTTTTCTCACTTCAAATTTCAATATACAATCTGTATCAAATTGTTGGCCTAAGATCTGTAGATTTTCTTCTTTGCTTAACTTCATCACCTCATTCATTTGCAAGTATTCGAAATGCACTTCATAAACATCATTAACTGTTTTACTAATAATTGTAGCCATCTTAATTGATTCTATACTAGCAGTTTTATATGCATTAATTAAACCAGGAACACCCAATAATGTGCCCCCGAAATAACGTACAACCACAATTAAGATATTAGTCAGATCTTCTGATAATAAACAGTTCAGAATCGGCCTTCCCGCCGTACCCGAAGGTTCGCCATCATCGTTAACCCTAAAAACAGATCGATCTGGCGTTAGGCGATAAGCATAACAAAAATGCCTGGCTTTGGCATGTTCTGCACGTAGATTAGCGATAAGTGGTTTTACTTCTTCCTCACTACGGATTGGATAAGCATAGGCAATAAATTTGCTGCCCTTATCTCGAAATATACCTTCTGAAGTACTTTCGATGGTTTTATAAGAATCATCGAACAGCATTTTGTGATAGCGTAATGAAGATAACGGCTACGATCGCCAAAATTATACCTGCATAATTTAATCTGCTCAACTTTTCTTTAAATGCTATTATTCCAATTAGGGTACCTGCAATAATTACCCCTAAATTCATAGCTGCAAAAACGGTAGATGGATTTTCTGCCAGTGCTTTATGCGCCTTCATGTAAAAAAAGATATTGCCAAAATTGAAAAAGCCTAAAATGAATCCGCACACCACATTTACCAGTTGTATTTTTATTTTGCCAGCCATTACCATCGAAATTACGATAAGTAATGAAACAACAAATGCCAGGCAAAAAACAGCAAAAAGTGAGGTGGTATAAGGCAATTCCTTATATAATGCAATTTGTTTAAAAAGTACATCGATTACGCCAAAACCGACAAAAACCATCACTGGATAAATTAGCCCCTGTTTACCGGCTTCTTGATGATCGGATTTCCGAAGAAAAGTGAAGAAAATAGCCACAAAACCTATCGCCAGGCCTATAATTTTTAGGTTATTAAAATCTTCTTTAAAAATAAAATAAGCCGCCAGCACCGGAATAAATAATGATAAACGTTGGGCTATGTCGGTTTTAACAATACCAAGGTTTTTTACCGATGCAGCCAGGAATAAAAATATCGACGGTAATAGAATAGCTAGTGCAATATAAATAGGCCATGGTGCAGCAGACGTGATCAGCTTAACATCAGGCTTAAAAAAAAGAAAACATAAGCTTAATGCAGCAAAGTAATTGATAGTAACGGCCTGAATAATGCTGATCTGGTACCGTTTTGCCAACTTTAATAAAATGGCTACAGTAACACTACAGCAAATGCTTAAAACAATGTAAATCATTTATTTGATGTCGTTTAGATAGATAGAAAGTTTGTCATTTCCAATTTGTACTGTTTCCTGCAGATTACCATTAATGTTTGGAGAAAAAATCCCATCGGTCCAACTGCTAGATGAAGTAAAAATACGCGCTTCATCCCATAGGTTAGTACTTAAAAATTGATTTAAAATATTGGCGCCACCCTCAATAATGACCGATTGTATATCCATGAGGTAGAGCTGAAAAGCGATTTTTTGCGCTAAATAAAATTGCATATCTTCCATCTGGATATAATGGATATTGTCAATCACATCAGTTTTAACCTCATTGAAGATAATGGTTTTTGCCTCTGAATTGAAGATGTGGTTAGTTACCGGTACCTGGAGGTTCTTATCAATTACCAAACGGATCGGGTTTTTACCTGGCCATTCTCGTGAAGTTAACTGCGGGTTATCCATTATGGCAGTTTGTTTGCCGATCAGGATTGCATCTTCTTCGCTACGCCATTGATGCGCCAAACGTTTGGCCAAAGCGCCGCTGATCCATTTCTGATGACCATCCTTTGTTGCGAAATAGCCATTCGCGGTTTCGGCCCATTTTAAAATGATATATGGCCGTTGTTTTTGTATCCTCGTAAAAAATCTTCTGTTAAAATTGCGGCATTCATCATCTAAAATCCCACTCACCACTTCAATTCCTGCATTTTTGAGTTTCTCGATACCTTTACCGTCAACGCCTGAAAAAGGATCTCTATTGCCAATAACCACTTTCTTTAGCCCGTGTTTTATCAATAAATCGGCACAGGGCGGTGTTTTTCCAAAATGCGCGCAAGGCTCCAGGTTAACATAAGCGGTAGCCTGTTTCAATAAATTTTCTGCCTCATTACCATAGGTATCAAATACCGCTTTAATGGCATTGGGTTCGGCGTGCGATTTTCCATATTCCTGATGATATCCTTCTCCAATAATTTTGTCATCTACAACAATAACACAGCCAACCATTGGATTCGGACTAACATTCCCCAAAGCTAAGACCGCCAAGTCAAGACAACGGTTTATATAAAATTCATCGCTCATTAGGGCAAAAGTAGTAAAAAAAGAGTCATGGCCTTATCAAAAGAGTGCTGTTATCATCTCAATTAAGTAATTTTGTAAATATGAAGATAGGAGAACTAGCGGAGCATTACGAAGTCGAACTTGAGCCTTTATACGATAGTAATGAAGCAAAAGCATTATTTAGTATTGCGGCCGAGCAAGTTTTGGCTTTATCTTCAGCTAAACTGATCATACAAAAAGAGACTGATATCAGCTTTATTAATATACAGAAACTTTTGAGCATCCTTAACGACCTGCAGATCGGAAAACCCATTCAACATATTTTGGAAGAAGCCCATTTTTATGGTGCTGTATTTAAAGTTAATGAAGAGGTGCTTATCCCGAGACCAGAAACTGAAGAATTGGTTGATTGGATCATTTCAGACAATAGTTCGCAGTTTTCAGTTAACACTAACCATAAAATTACCATTCTTGATATTGGAACAGGCTCTGGATGCATTCCCATCATACTTAAAAAACATTTAGCAAAAGCTGAAGTAGCTACATTGGATGTTTCTCCTAATGCCATTGCTATAGCCAAAGAAAATGCGAAACAGCTAAACATGACGATCAAGTTTATTGAAGCTGATATTTTGACTTTCCAATCTGAAGAAAAATTTGACATTATAGTAAGCAATCCACCTTATATCAGAGATTTAGAGAAAGCTGATATGCACAATAATGTATTGGTTTACGAACCCCATTTAGCATTATTTGTTCGTGATGAAAACCCGTTAATATTTTATAAAGCCATTGCTGACTTTGCGAGAACAAACTTAAAACCTAATGGACAACTTTATTTCGAGATTAACGAATATTTAGGTAAAGAAACCATTGAAATGTTAGCTTCTAAAGGATTTATTGATATTGAGTTAAGAAAAGATATGCAAGGGAAAGATCGGATGGTTAAAGCTAGAAGTCCGATGTTGGAGGTCAGTAGCCGGAAGTAACCGAGCTATGGTATTGGGCATTCTCCGTTCGTCCTCCTGCACTTGTTTCAGGATCTAAATTGAAGGAATACAGCGTCGACGGATTACATTAAAGATGTTTTAGTCTTTCTGCTCTTCAATTAAGATCTCGGATGAAATTGTGTAATTACCTCTCTTAAATAATCACGATCGATGTGGGTATAAATTTCTGTGGTGGTAATGCTCAAGTGACCAAGCATTTCCTGTACGGCGCGTAAATCAGCTCCCCCTTCAATTAAATGTGTAGCGAACGAATGCCTTAAGGTATGAGGGCTTATTGTTTTCTTTATTCCTGAAGAAATAGCCAGACTCTTAATCAGGTTAAAAATTGAGATACGGGAAAGTTTAGCACCAAAACGGTTTAAAAAAATAAAATCTTCGTTCCCTTTTTTAATATTTGCATGTACCCGAACCTCGTTAATGTAAATATCCAGCAGTTTTAAGGCTACGCTTCCGATAGGCACTAAACGCTCCTTATTTCCTTTTCCAATTATCTTTATAAATTCGATCTTTGGATACAGATTTGATATTCTTAATTCGGTTAATTCAGTTACCCGTAAACCGCAGCCATATAAAACCTCCATAATGGCTTTATTACGCATTCCATCTGGTTTTGAAGCGTCGATAGCAGCTATAAGTTCATTAATCTCATAAATATTCAAAGTATCGGGCAACTTTCTACTGAGTTTTGGCGCATCAAGTAATGTCGTGGGATCATTTGAAATCACGTCTTCTAGCATTAAATAGGCAAAGAAAGCTTTTAGTCCTGATATTACGCGTGCCTGTGTACTAGCTTGCATACCCAGCTCATTCAGCCATGAGATAAAGGATTTTAGATCAGTTATACTAATATCAGTTAACAGAGGCGCTTTATTCAAAGATTTAAAATACTGAATCAATTTATCAATATCGCTTAGATAGGCATCAACAGAATTGCCAGATAACGACCGTTCTAACTTTAAATACGATTTAAATCCTTTAATATATGATGGCCAAAGCATGCTTTTATTTGAGATTTTTTATAACATTGCAACGTTACAACATTATATTATGAAAATACAAATTATTAACGGGCCAAACTTAAACTTATTAGGTGTGCGCGAGCCATCTATTTATGGAAACACCAGTATTGAAGATTATATCAAAGAGTTAAAAACGATTTATCCAAATATCGAAATTGAATATTATCAGAGTAATGTTGAGGGCGAAATTATTAATAAACTGCATGAAGTTGGTTTTAGTTATGATGGGGTAGTACTAAATGCCGGCGGTTATACACACACTTCAGTTGCTATTGCTGATGCGATTGCAGCTATTAAAACTCCAGTAGTTGAGGTGCATATATCTAATATTTATTCCCGCGAAGAATATCGTCATGTTTCTTTAACCGGTAAAAACTGTCAAGGTGTTTTAACAGGATTTGGTATAAAGGGATATCGTTTAGCTATTGAAAGTTTATTGATCTAATCTATCCTCATATTACAACTGTCAGATGGCAACATCTGACAGCACTATAATAAAAACAGTCGTCATTCTCGCGCAGGCGGGAATCTTAAAACTTATGCATTACGATTATTCATAAGTTTTCTTTTTTTAAAGGCATTCATGAGCACTACGTGGTTCCCAATTGAGTTGGGAATGACGATTCGCAACTTACGTCTTATTTTAACTTCGAAAAATATTTAATTTTCTTAATAAAAAATGCCCAAACAACACTGTTGTTATACACTCCAGTATGTTGGCTATATGTTTTTTGAACAGCTTTCCGTTTTTTATTGGTTTTAGAAAGTGATTTTAGAAAATGCCAATGACCTTTGCTTACTGCCATTGTAAATTTAGGTTTTCCGGTTAGCAAAAAATGCCACCATGCAATAAAATCAATAAACATCCTAATTGTTATTCGGAAAATAGCATCACTGGCAGGTAGATTTTTCTGCATAATGATCAGGTTATTCCTGAAATTGAGATAAGTTTTAAATGGATTCTCTGTTTGTAGTGTTCCGCCGCCAACATGATAAACTTCGGCATCCGGACAGTACATAATCTTGTAATTCAGATTCTTTAAACGCCAGCACAGATCTATTTCCTCCATATGTGCAAAAAGATCGGCATCTAAGCCACCTGTTTCTCGCCAACATTTGCTTTTAATAAAAAATGCGGCTCCACTTGCCCAAAAAACTTCTGTTGTATCATTGTACTGACCATAGTCAAACTCATATACATTAAACAGCCTGCCACGACAGAATGGGAAAGAATAGATATCCAGATAACCTCCGGCTGCACCAGCATATTCAAATTGTTCTTTGTTTAACTGCCATTTAATTTTAGGTTGCGCCGCAGCAATCTGTGCATCGCTTTCCATCAAATCGATCACAGGTTTTATCCAATTGGGGGTTACCTCTACATCCGAATTGAGGAGTATAAAATAATCTGCCTCAACACGTTCTAAAACCTTGTTATAGCCTCCTGCGAAACCATAATTCTGGTCGTTCTGTATAATTTTAACAGTAGGAAAGTTTTCTTGTAAAAATAAAACAGAATCATCAGTAGAGGCATTATCGCCCACCACAATTTGGAGATTATCATACGCAGAAAGCAAAATTCCAGGTAAAAATTGCTTTAAATATGTTTTTCCATTCCAGTTTAAAATTACAACAGCTACAGATGGGTTCATTCTTTTTTATTCGGGTTTAAATTTCCAGCGTTTATGGCTCCAAAGCCAATATTGCGGCTGTTCTTTAATAATATTTTCTAAAAACTTAAAGTGCAGATCAGTAATCTCGAATTCATGCATTCGTTCCGGATCCAGGCACATGGGCAAAACTTCTATATGGTAGTAGCCTTTTTTAACTACATTCACTTTAAAATAATATATTGGTCTTTTAGTAGATTTTGCAATTTTTTCTACGCCTAAAAGTGCGGCAGTAGGCTGATGTAGAAAATCTACAAAATATTTGGTTTCTTCTCTGGTAGGCGATTGGTCACTTGCAAAACATAAAAGTGTAGGTATGTTTTTATAAGCGGCTATCCCGCGCAACGTTTGCCGCATAGGCATAAAAACATTTCCATACTTGGTCCGCATACAATCAAACCAGGTTTCGAAAATTTTATTTTTAATGGGTTTAAAAATGACCATGGTTTTGGCTGATATGCTCAAGCCAAGCGCTAATGTACCTAATTCCCAGTTGCCATAATGGCCGGTACAGGCCAATACACTTTCTCCTGTTTTAAAATGATTCTCCAATTGTTCCAAACCAGTAAACTTTACCCTTTTTAAGATTTCTGCTTTCGAAATACTGGTCATTTTAATGATTTCGAAAATAAGTTCGGCCAAATAGAGGAAGAATTTTTTCTCGATAACTTTAATTTCGGCCGAAGATTTTTCAGGAAAAGAATGGGTTAAATTCTGTCTGACAACTTTTTTTCTATAGCCTATTATGTAATAAAGCAGATAATATAGTAATCTTGCAAAAAAAAAGAGCAAAGATAAAGGCAGCAGCGATAACAGGTATAAAAAAAATACGCCCACATGTGCAATCCCTCTTTTAATCATTATTTTTAAAACGTTTCAACTACAAACATAAATTTTCAAATGCAGAATACAGCTATACTTCCTTTATTTTATCTTCCACCGGTGGGCTATTTTAGTTTATTACAAAAACTGGGGGAGGATTTTTTAATTGAAAAACACGAGCATTTAGCGAAGCAGACTTACCGTAATAGAGCCAGTATTTATTCTCCCAATGGAAAACTAGATATTACCGTTCCGGTGGTTAAAGGCTCAAAAACACATACGCAAATGAAAGATGTACGGATTAGTTATGATTTTAAATGGCAACGTTTACATTGGATGAGCTTAGAAAGTTGCTATAGAAGTTCGGCCTATTTTGAGTTTTATGAAGATGAGCTTTCGCGGTTTTATAATCAAAAATTCGAATTCCTTTTCGATTATAACCTCGAACTGCTAGAATGGCTGAGCAAAAAGTTAAAACTTAACAAACGCTTCCAAGTAACTACTGAGTATTTTGACAATACCGCCCCTGAGCTGGATTTTCGTACCATTATGAACCCTAAAAAAGAGGAGGATATTGTAAACAATAAGCCATATTATCAGGTTTTTGAAGATAGACATCAATTTTTACCCAACTTAAGTATTGTTGATTTGTTGTTTAACCAGGGCCCGCAAGCCCGGCTATATTTATAAATATGGGAAAAAACAAGCCGCGTAACCGCCATAAGCACTATAAAGTTCCAGCCCCGGGTACTAGTCCAGGTTTATATACTATTGATGAAGAAGCATTAAAGCCAATTATTGTACTTCATACTTATAACGATAAGAGTTATAAAAAAGTGGAACTCGAGAATATCAATAACATTGATAAACTGATTGAAAATAAAGATTTTTGTTATTGGTTTGATATTAAAGGATTAGCAGATCCTAATATATTCGAAACACTTTATTCAAAATTAGACATCAGCCGGCTTGTTCTAGAAGATATTACCAGTTCTTACCAGCGCCCCAAGTTGGATGAATATGATAATGACAAGTACATTTTTGCGGTAAGCAGGCATTTATATTTAAGCGATGATAATATACTCTGTAATGATCAGATTTCTTTTATCCTCTCTGAACGTACATTGATTACTTTTCAGGAAACTTATGTAGACTGTTTTGAGCCCGTAAGAAAACGACTGGAAATAGGAAAGGGGAACATTCGTATTGGTGGTGTTAGTTACCTGATGTATGCCATTATGGATGTGATTGTAGATAATTATTTTGCCTTATTAAATTTTTGGGGTGAAGAATTAGATTCAATTGAAGACCGCTTATATGATCAGCCTGATAAAAGGATCATGTACGATACACAGGCCATTAAAAGATCGCTGATTATGATACGAAAAGTAGCCTGGCCAGAAAGAGATAAACTTAACGATATTATCCGTACCGATAGCCCGTTAATATCCGACCTGACCAAAACTTACATGAAAGATGCTTACGACCATTGTATCCAGATTATTGATTTTATAGAATCATTAAAAGAGATTGCCTCTGCCAATATTGATATGAATTTATCGATTATCAGCAACCGGATGAACGAAATCATGAAAGTTTTGACCATCATTTCATCCATATTTATCCCATTAACCTTTATTGCCGGGATTTATGGCATGAATTTCAGCAGAGAAGACCCTGCAACCGGAAAAATACTAAAGGATAATATGCCCGAATTATATGCCGAACATGGCTATTTATACACCTGGATTGTAATGGCATTGATTGCAGTTTTGCAGGTAATTTATTTTTGGCGAAAAGGTTGGTTTAAATAAGCCTTGCATGAAAAGCTTTCCTCAAGTTACCATCATTTCGAGCAATTGCAATGCAGTCGAGAACCACGTAGTGCTCAGTGAAGCTAAATCTATCTATATAGATCTCTCCATTCCACTTCGTTCCAGTCGAGATGAAGATTCTATTGAAGTATTTTTTGGTTCTTAATAAAGAAATGCCATTAAATAGGATAAATAAAAAGATTAGAATAAATTTGAAGTGGTTGTAAAAATCAATTTTTAATATTTGTAGCTTTAGGGCGTTTTGGTTAGGTTATAGATGCAGTCATTCGAAATAGATAAAAGCGACGTACTCAAGGTTAAAAATGCAATTTTAGCTGGTGATGAAACTTTAAAAGTAGTTTTAGAGGAATATCATGCCTCAGAAATTGCTATTTTATTTGAGCGTTTGGATAAATCCGAACAACAGCATATTATCAACCTCCTTCCTGCGGAAATAGCATCTGAGATTATTTCGGAAATGGATGAAGAGTCCCATCCCGAGGATTTACTTTTTCAACTTCACCCCGATAAACGTACTGAGATAGTTGAAGAACTGGATTATGATGACGCAACAGACATTATCTCTCAGCTGGAAGATCATGAACAGAATGAAATCTTGGAAGACCTTACTGAAGATCATGCTTCAGAAATCAGGAACCTTTTAACCTACGATGAAAAAACTGCTGGTGGTTTGATGAACACTGAACTGATCTGTGTAAACATTAACCTCACCAAAAAAGATGCAATTGACGAGATTATCCGCCAAAGCGAAGAAATGGAAGAGTTTTATACCATTTACGTAGTTGATGACGAGGAAATTTTCAAAGGTATAGTTTCGTTAAAAGATATCATTAAAGCAAAACACAATGCAAAGATAACGGAGTTGGTTAAGATTGATGCCGTTTACGTACATCCTGATACCGATCAGGAAGAAGTAGCCAACCTGATTTCGCAGTATAACTTAACCAGTATTCCGGTAATAGATGATCACCAGAAATTACTCGGCAGGGTAACTTTCGATGATGTGATCGATGTAATGGAAGCAGAAAGTACAGAAGATATCTTAAAAATTTCAGGGGTATCGGAAGATGAAGAATTGAGTGGTAACTGGGTAGAAGCAGTAAAATCGCGTTTACCTTGGTTAATTATCAATTTGGGCACAGCTTTCTTAGCATCATCTGTGGTGCGTTACTTCGATCCGACGATTAAACTAATTCCTTCTTTAGCAGCCTATATGACTATTATTGCCGGGATGGGAGGGAATGCTGCTACCCAGGCACTTGCGGTAACCGTAAGGCGTATTTCGTTATATGATTTAACAGATAAGCAAGCTTACAGGACCGTTTTAAAAGAATTTACCGTAGGCCTAATCAATGGTGCAGCTAACGGATTAATTGTATTTATTTTTGCCTTCTTTTTTGACGGAAACCCAATGCTTGGTTTGGTTATCTTCCTGGCTATGACAGGTAATCTGATCATCGCGGGCATTACTGGTGCAGGTATTCCACTTATTTTAAAACGCGTAGGCATCGATCCCGCCATTGCATCATCTATAATTATTACTACTTTTACCGATGTTTTTGGTTTCCTATTAATTTTAGGGCTGGCCAGCAAACTTTTATTATAATCAGGATTTACTTGATTTAGAATTCCAAGATTTAACGCTTGCAAAACTAAATTAAGAGCCTGTAAATTTAACTAATACTACATATATTAAATCTGCAAAATCTGATCCCGATGCAAAAAACAAGACACGATTGGACAAAAGAAGAAATACACGAAATTTATAATAGACCATTTTTAGATCTGGTTTATGAAGCCGCAACCATTCACAGAGAAAATAAAGATTATAATGAAGTTCAGGTAAGTTCATTGATTTCGATTAAAACCGGAGGCTGTGCCGAAGATTGCAGCTATTGCCCTCAAGCAGCACGCTACCATACCGATTTAGAAGTACAGCCATTAATGCAGGTTAGCCAGGTTGTTAGTGCTGCTGTTAAAGCAAAAGAGGGGGGAGCATCACGTTTATGCATGGGGGCCGCGTGGCGCGAAGTACGCGATAACCGCGATTTTGACCGTGTGATTGAAATGGTAAAAGCTGTGAATGATATGGATATGGAGGTTTGCTGTACATTAGGTATGCTTACTGAAAACCAGGCACAACGTTTAGCTGATGCTGGTTTATATGCATACAATCATAACATCGATACTTCTGAAGATGATTATAAACGTATTATTTCGACCAGAACTTACGATGATCGTTTAAATACCATTAAAAATGTGCGTAAGGCCAAATTAACGGTATGTAGTGGCGGTATTATCGGTTTAGGCGAAACTGTAGAAGACCGTGTTTCGATGTTACAGACTTTATCAAACATGGAAAAACACCCCGAATCGGTTCCGGTTAATGCTTTGGTACCTGTAAAAGGAACACCTTTAGAAAATCAACCGCGCGTTCCAATATGGGATATGGTAAGGATGATTGCTACAGCACGTATCGTAATGCCAAACTCGGTAGTACGTTTATCAGCCGGTAGAAATGAAATGAGTACGCTGGAACAGGCTTTTTGCTTTATGGCAGGTGCAAGTTCTATTTTCGCGGGCGATAAATTATTAACCACGCCAAATCCTGCATTTATTGACGACATGGCCATGTTTGAATTATTGGGACTGAAAACCCGCGATGCCTTTAAAAATGGCAGGCCAGCAAATACGAGGGTTGAACAGGAAACTGTTTAATTCGATCTATCTGTGCTGTCAGTTGTTTCTAACTGACAGCACAGATAGATTTCCCAAGTATTATAAACAAGAAAGTCCCGGATTAATTCGGGACTTTCTTGTTTATAATACTATTTGTAATGCCAGATGAAAATATCTGACAGCACGATTAAAATTAAACAGCTGTTACCCTTACCTCTATATTTCCTCTTGTTGCTTTAGAATATGGGCAAGCTCTGTGCGCTTTATCAGCCAAAGCCTGGGCTTCCTCATGTGAAATACCTGGAATGTGAACGTCCAGATCTGCAGAAAGTACGAAAGCATTTCCATCTTTATTAAAAGAAACCAACACCTTCACGTTTGCTTCGCTAACATCAATACCTTCACGTTCTGCTACACCTCCTAGTGCACCCAAATAACATGGCCCCCAGGCAGCAGCAAACAATTCTTCAGGGTTTGTAGCACCGCCTTGTCCGCCAAGTTCTTTGGGTTTTCTTAAATCGAAATCTAAAATTCCATCACTCGATTTAATGTGTCCGTCTCTTCCTCCAGTAGCTGTAACTTCAGCTGTATATAACTTTTCCATCATGTTTTCTTAATATGGATAATTAACAATTTTTAGTCGCCATTGTTTTAATACTGGCTATTTGATAGTATAGATCTTGAACTAATGCAGCGCAGACTACTTGCGTAATAAAGTCTGATCTAAATCTTGATTTTCACCGATAGCTTATAAATATCGTAAGCTACCTTCTGAATAAGGTCGAATTGCTCTGGAACCAAATCTTCGCCTTTTTTTATAACTAAACCATTATCATTTAACCTGATTAATGGCACATTATCTATTGTACTGGTTCCTTGCTCCAGATTATCAATAGAAGTATCCAATAAGTAATTGGTGTTATTGGCAATCGGTTTTAGTGCATCGAAACTCTCGAAAATAAATTGATGTTCCTTATTGTAGAGCGATAGTGTTGCAACATAAGAAGACAATAAATGGCTGAGTGCTGTAAACTGATGCACCTCTTTAATAAACAACTGTTTGCTTTTTGGTTCAGAAAACATTCTTTGAAACAGGGAAGCCAAATTTGCCGTACTTACATATACTTCTTTCCTCGCCAGTTTATATTCTGTTCTGTCGTAATTTTTCTCAAAATACAGTTTAATCACTTGTTCGTAATAAGCCTTATTTGCTTTTAAGATGTCAATCATAGCCTCTTTGAGCTTTTCATACTCCCAAGTTGGAAATAAAGAATAACTGGCCAATAACGCAATGCCAGAGCCAATAAAAGTATCATAAATCCTTTCACGTGCCAACGCGATCGATCCCATGCCTAAAAAATCGAATAGGATTAAGATATATGGCGTCATAAAAAGTACACTCACTACATAATTTTTCCTTTGGAAACTATAGCAGCCAATCATGCAGATTAATAGGATCACAAATAAAGTGTTCCGATCGTGGATATAAGTAATTACCCCCATACCAATAAACGCCCCGACTGTGGTGCCGATTAAACGCTGATAATTACGTTCTTTGGTTAAACTAAATCCTGGTTTCGAAATAACGAGAATGGTGAGCAGGATCCAGTAACTGTGTGAGAATTTGAGCATTTGAGCAACTATAAAACCCAAAAGCATCACCACTGTAACCCGTAACGAATGCCTAAAAGTAGAAGAGGTATACGTTAAATTCTCTGTAAACAGTTTAAAATCGAATTTTTGTCTGGTGATAAATTTTTCTGTATCTACCTCGGCCTGTCTAATATCTTTACTATTTCTGATTTTAAAATAGCTGAAGATGGTTTTAACCCTTGCCAATATATTTTCGATGTTTACTTCAATATTTTTTAGGGCAATAATGCCCAGGGTATTGTATTCCTGATTTTGATTGTTCTTTTCCAGATCGTTGATTTTGATCTTTAATCTTTCGATCTCAATCAATAAACGTTTTGAAACAACAGGTGTTCCACCACTTTTTAGTGCAAATGCAATATCATCAAGAGCATAAGAAATCCGCTTAATAGCCATTTCATAGTCTGATAATATACCTGCTTTATCAAATTGATCGTGCAGTTGCTGATAATTATAATAGGTAGACATTACTTGCTCGAACAGGTCGACCATATCTACAAATACCAATAACAAAAATCTACCCTCAGGCGTAGAATCTCTTACGATTTCACGGGTTCTGAATAATAATTCCCTTACGGCATCTTGTTTTTCGTGAACAGAAACCTGAAGTTGTAACAGATCTGAATAAGTTTTATCGTAATTGTTATTTTGATGATAAAACTTAGCTTTTTCGCGCAGAAACTCTGCAACTTCTAAAATAGAATCGCTTAACGATTGCTGTACCAAGCGAAAAGGACGTAACCGGTATACAAAATAGCTTAAACCAGTATACCATAAGCTTCCGGCCAGTACCATAACAGCATATAACAATACATCCTGCCAAGGACGGATATCATCAATGCTCAAAACCATAATCAGCAGAACGGCCGTGCCAACCGATGCTGCCCTGAGCCCATAGATGTAAAACATCGAAAACACAAAACTTGATATAGCCAATAAAAAGCCGATAAAATAGTGGTTTTTGTTGGTCAGGCCCGTTATAATAGAGAAGGTAAAGATGAGCACAGAGGTAATTAACATGGCGTTTCTTCGGTGCACTATTGGCCCCGGACTATCTACCACGCTTACACATAAAGCACCTAACGATAAAGTCATGCCATACTTTAACATGCCAAACTGGGCAAAAATTAAAGAGGGGAGCAGTACACCAATAGTAATGCGGAGACCATCAGCAAAATACGTACTCAATAAAAAGTCCTGTATATTTCGAATCGGTTGCCTCATCTGCATGTTACAAAAATAACATAATAGTGAAGTTTTTTGTTGCGATTAAAATTAAGTTTTTTGCTTTTTTTGAAAATTTAAGCAGAAAACAGATAATAAATTGATTAACAAAATATTACGAATTGTTTATAAGTATGATTCTCTAAAATGTTAATAAAGTTGATTAAATAGGAAATGTTGAATAAAAACGGTAATTTCAGCAATTCAACATGTTGATAACCAGATATTTTAAGTGGAAAACTTTGTTTATAAAAACGTTTATTTTCTGTTTGGCAAATCTGTGTTTATGCACTAAATTAGATGATATCAAATACGAAGTACTTTGAATTCTGATAAAACGAGCCAAAAGAGATAAGGAACCGAAAGGGAAATTGTTTCGGAGCGTTTACAGGGAAAACGATTAATTTCTGAAAGGGTTAAACCGAGTAAGGATATATATAACCATCGAAAGATTGGACGATAAGAAAATCGAACAGGCCCAAACAGAGATTATGGAGAACTACAAAGTTTACGGACGGGTGAGTTGGAAATAAATTTTCACGAATCGCAAAAGTTGCAAAACCTAACGATAACGGAAAAATCAAGGTAACAAAGATTTGATGCTTTAAAATGCAACTACGGTTGTTTTTAGAGTTAAAACGGGGAACTGAATCGAAAGAAGAAGGACCCCGTTTTTATTTTGAGCCAGGCGGCCCCGCACTGCGGGATAATTTGGATCAAGCGGAAAAGTTGGGGGGATTAGAATAATTTGTTTCTTTGTGGTATTACAACAATTATAACTTCCCTTGAATCAAGCCGAACAAACCCTTATCAGTTTTTTATTACCAGAAGGTATTCTGGATTATTTCGAAATACT
>NZ_JACHCQ010000016.1 GCF_014205835.1 Pedobacter sp. AK013
GGTACAACCTGGGTTTCTACGGGCAATATTAAAGGACCACAGGGCGATCCTGGTGTTGCAGGCCCACAAGGTGCAGTTGGTCCGCAAGGTGTTGCCGGACCTCAAGGTGTTGCTGGAACTAACGGTACAAACGGAACCAATGGAACGAACGGTAAATCGATGCTAAGTGGAACGACAGTTCCTGGAGCAGGTACAGGTGTTGATGGCGATACGTATGTAGATACGTCAACTGGTTTAACCTATATTAAAACAGGTGGTACGTGGGCATTAGACGGTGGAACATTAAAAGGTCCAGCAGGAGCTACTGGTCCTCAGGGGCCTGCAGGAACTACAGCTGCTGTAACCGCAGATAATGGTTTAACTAAAACTACTGATAATATCCAGTTGGGTGGCAGCTTAATTAAAGCAACTGCTATAGTAGCAGATGCTACTAATACTTTAGCTGTTAAAGGCTTACAAACTGGTTCAAATAGCGATAATCTTGTTGTGACAGATCCAACTACAGGTGTATTAAAATCAATTTCTCCATCATCTTTTGTTAATATTTACAATGCAAATGGTTCACTAACAAGTAACAGAACGGTAACTTTAGCTGGAAACAGCCTTAGGTTTATTTCACCGGAAAGAGTTATTAGATTTGATCCAAATGGCCGTATTGGCTCTGAGGCACAAGGTACAAACGATGCAGATATATATGTGAGTTCGGGTTCTGGATCTACTTATAATCGTTTTGATATGCAGTCTTTCCCAAGTGGTGAAGTTAATTTAACAGCAACCGGGGCGGGAGTTCAGCAACTATTGATAACTACCCACTTGACAACAAATCCGGCACCGATAGTATTTTCAACAAGTGCAGGCAGCAATGCTTCGGGAGCCGAAAGAATGCGTATTACAGGTGAGGGTTTAGTGGGTATAGCTACCGCCTTCGATGCTCCTTCAGAACAATTTGATGTAGGAGCAGGGAATGTTCGAATTAGAGATATTAATGGCCTGGCAGGAAATACTGCAACAGATAAGCTAGTGGTGGCTGATGCAAACGGCGTTTTAAAAACCGCTACAATTGCTGCGCTAAGTAATAATCTTTACACCAATGATGGTACGTTGGCTAGTGACAGAACGGTTAATATGAATTCGAAGACTTTAACGTTTTCAAATGCTGCCAATGGTAGTATCTTATTTAACACGAATAATGCCGGTAATGCAAGCCAGTCCATTATTGGTACAACGAATAGAGCAAACCTAACCTTAAACGGTGGTGGTGGTATAGTCGATTTATTTGTTGATAATGGTTTGGCTGCCCAGTTAACTGTACGGGGCAACGCAACATCTTTAAATGTAGGAACAACTACAGGACAAGCTAAGCCATTAAACCTTATTACTAATGGGCTTACAAGAGCTACGGTAACACCAACAGGGGAGTTTGCGATAGGCGCTACTACGGCTCCCTCGTTTACAGTGGGTGCAGCCACCATCCAACCTCTGTTGCACGTAGCTGGGGATATCTCAACTACTGGTAAAATTTGGACTACAAATAGTGTTTATGCGGATTATGTATTTGAAGATTATTTTGATGGTTTCTCTAAAATCTATAAAGACTACAAATTCAGATCTTTAAAAGAAGTAGCCGAATTCATTAAAAAGAATAAGCACTTACCGGGCGTTACGCCAGTTAGCGAGGTTAACATTGGTAAAAATGGTTACAGTATAGATTTAACTCAGCTTTCTATGCAACAATTGGAAAAACTGGAAGAATTGTACCTGCATGTAATTGAGATGAATGATAAGCTGAGCCAAAAAGATAAAGAGATCCGGGCACTTCAAAATAAAACCAGTGAATTGGAAGAACGCTTGAAAAAACTAGAGCAATTATTGATCAATAAGCAATAAGAGGGAAAGAAATCTTTTGAGGTTCCTTTCTTCAAAAGAAGAAGGGGGCCCATAAAATGAAGACTATGAAAAAACAAAAACTCTTTTTATTAATGTTGCTCTTTCTCGGTAATTTGACAGGTTATGCACAGCTCTGCGGCTTTGCTCCTGGTGAGGGATGCAGTAATACCAACTATGATAACGCTTTTCTGAAAACCCTTATCTACAACAACCCTGCTACCATAGAGTATGATAACTTTGTATCTACTTATCACTCTTCAATAGTAAGAACCTCTTCAGGAGGCTTCAAGGTATGGGGAGAAGGTATGGCCAACGATGGGATATCTAATGTGTTAAGTCCACAAGACTTGAATGCGACCAATTACCCCGCATTGGGCAGTGCCAAAGTCTACAAAGTGACCGGAGCATCAGACGGATCTCAAAGTACAACCCCAGTGACCAGTAATGCTCAGTTTGTCGCTTTAACATCCGACGGGCTATATGCATGGGG
Source organism: Pedobacter sp. AK013 (assembly GCF_014205835.1). Lineage (GTDB taxonomy): Bacteria > Bacteroidota > Bacteroidia > Sphingobacteriales > Sphingobacteriaceae > Pedobacter. The sequence goes on from NZ_JACHCQ010000016.1 coordinate 2,378, forward strand.
AGTAACGGCAATAGTTTTGAACGCTACTATAAAAAGTACAGGGACTTTTGGGAAAATAGCCGTCAACGGAAAAGCAGATGGTTTACCACCTAACGTATCTCCGGGAGATGTTAAAATGATGACTGCCGGTTCAAATCGCACTTTGGTGATTGTTACGTGCAGCGGTGATGTATGGGTCTTAGCTGCCGATGCACCAACACGAGGTAATGGTAGTACAGGATCTTCTACGGTATGGTCTCGTGTACAAACAACAGCTACCACTTTTCTTACTGATGTTATAGCTGCCAGAACAAATGGAAGCGGTAATGCTATTATCGCCTTAAAATCAGACGGTACACTTTGGACCTGGGGATATTCTTACTTAGGGAATGGCACGGCTATCGCGTCTCGTACAATGGCAACACAAATGACAGCTCCTGCCGGTACGCCCAAAATGATAGGGATGGTTGTTGACGGGCCTCTTTCGGCTAAACCTTCTGCATACTATGTTTTGATGACCGATGGCAATTTATATGCTATGGGAACGGGCGGCACAGGTGGGTCCAACTTAATGGGAAACTGGAGCGGGGCCTCCCAAACCTCTTGGGTACAGCCCAGATATACTTCTGCATCCGGACCGGTAATGAATAATATTGCATGGATAAGCCCCGGCGCTTCAGATGAAAGAGCTGTGGCCATTAATGTACTCACAACTTCTGGCTCATTATATGCCTGGGGTAACAATTCGAAAAGCATGATTGGAGCTGGGGGAGGTCTTAACAGCAACCCGACAATGCCAGCAGGAATAGTTTCAACAGATAAAATCATTGCGGTACAGACAGGTGGTCATACCACCATGCTTATAAAAGAATGTAGTACAAACTTTGGTTATGTAGGACACAGAATTAACGGAAGTATGGGTAATGGCTCTGCTGTGGACACTCAAGAAGACTCCTATACTTTTAATACGGCACCATTAGAAATATGTAGTGCAACACCGGTTGACCTGACCAGCCCAACTCCAACTGCATGTGGAGTTTCTACTATGCAGCTTGCCGGTTCACCTGCTGGTGGTAGCTATACTGTAACCAGTGGTCCTGCTACAGTTTCTAATACAGGCTTGCTAACTTTTACAGGAGATGGTAATGTTACGGTTCAATACACAAGTCCTTCCTCTTGCGGAGGGGGTACGCTTACCAAAAGTATTACAATTCCAGTTACGCAAAATATAGTAAATGCCAACGCCGGTAGTAATCAGTTTTTACTCGGCGCAAACCAGACTATTCTAGCAGGTAATAATCCAAGCCCATCTACGGGTATGTGGACACTGTTGACAAAACCTGCTACTGCAACCGATCCGGTTATTGTAACCCCCTCCGCATATAATACCCAGGTTACGGGGCTTACAGCAGGTGCCTATACCTTCCGATGGACCGTTACCACAGGTACCTGCACAAGTACGAGCGATTTAACGGTAAATGTTATAAATGCTGCTGCAGGAGGAGTTTCCGGAGCAGATTTCTGGATAAAATCTGACGATGCTGGAGCTATTGCCACAGCATGGAAAGACAATTCTGCCAATGCAGATCATATCCCAAATGTAGGCGGAATGATACTTTCTCCTGCAGATAGGGCACACAACTTCTATCCATATACAACGGGATATACTACATCTAAATTCTTTTATAATAACGCTTCGGCAATGAACCTTACCAATGGAGAACTGCCGAACACCAATACCTCTATTTTCTCGGCAGTAAGGCCTACAACAGCAGGAGCAGGAGGACGTATTACAGGGATTGATGATGATGCAACCTATGCTGCTGAACCTGGTGTTTCTATTACTAGTGCAGGAAAACCCAGACAGTATGAATTTTTTAATACTACCACATCAACAGATTTTTCAACTACCACCTTTAACATCGGACAGTCAAATATATTCTCTGCGATAGCCGATAATACTGTTGCCAACGGAGGAACGTCCAGTATTGCAGGTGGAGAAAAGCGATTAGGATTGAATGGTTCTTATCAATCTTTTTCAGGTTTTGGCGCAACCAATAAATTCCAGATATATGGACGTAATTTAAGAGTCGGTCATGCAGCTTGGGATGTAAACGGTGCTTTCCCGGGAGATATTATGGAAGTGATCTGGTACAAACGTACATTAATAGCCAATGAGCAATCACGGGTAAACGCTTACCTTGCTGTAAAGAACGGGGTTACTTTAGCAGAAAATTACCTTACTTCAACTAGTAGTGTAGTATGGGACATGCTAATTAATGCCGGCTATACCAACAATATTTTCGGTATTGCAAGAGATAACGCTTCTGCATTGCACCAAAAGCAATCGGGAAGTGTAAATGCTGGGCAAAAGCTTGTGGTTTCTACAACAGGATTTGCAGATAATAACGCTGCTAACAGTACTGGCATCGCCAATGACCTGCAATTCCTGATGACAGGTGACAACGGACTTTATCAAGGATTAAAAATACCATTTTCTTATACCGCCGGTTCCAATGGAGTAACCAATTACCGTTTTGAAGCAATCTGGAAAGTACAGAATTCGGGAAATGTAGGAACGGTAACAGTTGCCTGGCCTAAAGGAGTGAAGAACTTGTACCTGGTACAATCTCCGGATGCTGTTTTTGACGGAACAGATACCTTTACCCCGATGGCTACGGAAGTTATTGTAAATGGGCTAGTGTACAATACTGCAAATGTTACTTTAGCAAATGGACAGTTCTTCACCTTTGCAGGTTTCGGAAATGCTCCTGGAGGTGTTGCAAATGGGTTGTCTTACTGGTACAGAGCTGATAAAAATGCAGCAAATACCGGTGTAGCAACAGACGTAACCGGATGGACAGACGTATGGAACGGAACTACCGTTGCGCAGTTAGGAACTAATGTATTGCCAAAATATGTACTGGGAGCCTCCAATTATTTCAACTTTAATCCTGGAATTAACTTTACACTAGGGACACAAACACTGGGAAATAATACAGTACGTACATTGACGAGTTTAAATTACGATGTATTTACGCTTACTAAAGAAGGTTTGGCGTCTGGCGGAACAAATCCAAGATTATTCAGTGTAGGTATGGATAATACCACTACCGGTATTACAAACTGGGATGCTTTCGGTATTTGGCCAACAGGACAAATTGAAAGAAGAGTGTATAATGGAAGTACTAATTATCCAAGTGTATCTCCTGCATACAGTACAACCATACCAAGTATCATGTATTACAGAAATACAGACATTGCCACTGTTAAAGGATTGAATGGAGCATTGATGTCAACTTCCGTAGCTTATTCTTCAATAGGTTATCAATACGGAGGGCATATGTTTGGAAATACTGTTTTTTCAAGTAATGGTAGTGATAATGCTGGTTTCACCGGGCATATAGGAGAAACCATTGTTTACGGTGGCGGTACCTTATCGAATGTTGAGCGCAGACAGGTAGACTCTTATCTTGCTATTAAGTACGGGATTACATTAGGACAGTTATCTACAGCAGGCGCTAATAACCTGTATGACTATACCAATGCAGACGGAGCTACCGTATGGAGCAGAACACTCAATGCCGTTTACAACAATAACGTATTTGGTGTGGCAAGGGAAGACATCGGGCTTTTTGAGCAGAAAGTATCTACATCTGTAAACGCAGGCACAATACTTACCGTGGCTACCAGTAATGATTTTGTAAGCCCGAACAATACGGCTTCACGTACCAGCTTTGCCAATGACAAAACCTATTTCCTGTTGGGAGATAACAATGATGTGACAACTACGTTAAGCAGCATTACGGTAAACGGCTTTAAAGGCGGTATGCGTATCCCAAGAGTGTGGCTGGCACAGCGTACCAATACCAGCGGTGCGATGTACTTTGCGGCAGACCTTTCTGCTTATGGGGCAGGTTTTTGGAGTGGAGATCAGGTAAAAATGATCATTGCAGATGATGCAGCATTTACAAGCAATGTAGTGTCTGTTCCCGGAACCTATGATGCCACGATCGGAAAATGGGTACACAGCTATAACTTTGGCTCCGGAAACGCCAACAGGTATATTACCTATGCGGCATTGGATGATGTAGCTTGTACAACAGGTTGTAATACTAATACTTATCTCAATGCAACAGATCCTAATACCATAGAGTATGATAATATTATTGCATCTGAGATAGTTACTATAGTAAAACAGAAAGATGGTTCGTTTTATATTTGGGGACCGAGCACATCACCTAATGTAGATATTAATAGCATTACATTAGACCTGCTTACACCAACTAAAATTGACCCTGCTACATCACTTCCTGGCCAAGGCTCAGGGTTCAACTATACTGGTACTCCGTTAAAAGCAACAACAAGCGGTGGTAGTACTAATGCTCATATTTTATTGACTACCGACGGGCTTTATACTTGGGGAGGTAGTCTTCTTCCTTATGGCTTAAGGAACCCGGTTGGCTCCAAATTTGGTAAGCAATCGGTTAATGGAAAGGCAGATGGTCTGCCACCGGGAATTAGCCCAACTAATGTAAAAATGATGGTTGCCAATCAGACCTCATTAACCATTACAACCTGTAGCGGTGCAGTATGGAATTTTAATTCAGGTGGTTATTATGGTGATGGAGCTCCTGTCAGTACGGCTAATAATGGAATATGGCACCGTGTGATGAGATCGCCTACCCAGAGCCTGGACAATGTAGTTGCCGTACGTGGTATCGTGAATACTAAGTTCGCTTTAACTTCTGATGGCAAGCTTTATACCTGGGGCTATAATACTTTTCATAATGATAATACTGCTGCTGCAGTATCTGATTACGCTACAGAAATCAGTGTTCCTGCGGGAATAACTCCAAAAATGATAGGGATGACCGAAGGCGTTAATGAAGGAGAAAGTTCTTATTATCTTTTGGCGACCAACGGCAAGCTCTATGCTATGGGTTATAATGCGCAGAGACAATTGGGGGATGGCACTACTACCCTACGTAGGAATTGGGTAGAAATCATAGCTACTTCAGGCAGTAATACCCTGGGTGGCAATATCGCCTGGATCTCACCGGCTGAGCATACGAATGATTACCCATCTGTTAATGTATTGACTACTGATGGAAAACAATGGGGATGGGGATACAATCTATACCAGCAATTAGGTGGAGTTAGTGATGGTAATGGAATTGCCCCAACCTATATGCCGGGTAACGGTACGGGGGCAAACCAGCTTGGCCTAAATGATAAGGTAGTCGCTGTAGCAGACGGAGGTAATCATGTCATCAACTTTAAAGCCAGCTCTACGAGCTTTGGTTTTATAGGTACGAATGTGCGTGGATCTATGGGAGACGGTTCTAATGTTGCTTCAACCAATATGAATAAATATACTTATGTATCTCCTCTTGATTTATGTGGATTTTTAGCGCCTGTCTGTACCCAACCTGGTCTATTTGATGCAGCGGGTTTACCAAGTACCACGGGAATTTCTGACCTGGCAGGCTTTACCGGCGGCGCTACTGGCTGGCCTGCTAATGTGCCTAACGGGCATGTGGTTATCGAATCTAAAAATAAAGGTTTTGTAATCACTAGAGTAAGTTCATCAGCAGCCATACTAAATCCGGTAGAAGGCATGTTGATCTATGATATTGCAGCAGGCTGCGTGAAGCTGTACAACGGTACAGTTTGGAATTGTTTGGCTAAAGATTGTTTGTAAAATATAAATCTGAAAAGGATGAAAAGATTTTCAATTGTAATGATAATATGCTTGGGTGTTTTTGGAAGTTTAAGTGCCCAAACAGCTGTTAATAAAAAAACGGCAGACGGCTCTTCAGTTTTAGACTTTCCAGCTGGTACTACCAAAGGCATTATCCTGCCTGCGGTAGAGGCCTTGCCAGCTACACCAGCCAATGGTACATTTTTATTTGATAAGACGACCAAAATAGTAAAAATGTATCAAAATGGAGCCTGGGTAAACCTTTCTGATGTGGGGGATATTGCGGGGCCAGTGCCTATTGCGCCATATAGTGGTACCGTTGATAACGGTAAGCAAACCGTAATGGGTGCAAGAGCTACTACTGTAGATGGCGTACTGGTGCTAGAAGCTTCAGATAAAGCTTTGGTGCTTCCTAAAGTATCCAGTCCGCATTTAAATGTAAAAAGTCCCTATCCGGGGATGATTTGCTATGATTCTGATCGGAAGGCACTTGCCGTATTTAATGGTACCGTTTGGAGTTATTGGAAGTAAAGTGCAAACCAATTGATCTTTTTTAATCAGGAGAAAATTATGAAGAAATATTTAACGCTTCTCGGGTCACTATGTATCACATTGCTTTGCACGGTTCAAACCGGTTTTGCCCAAACAGGCTCCGGAAGTATGACTGTAGATAATTCAACCGTTACCATATCAGCCGGTACCATTGAGCAGCGCTTTAGCGAGGGTACTTATTTCGGGCCAAACGCCAGCTGGCAAATTGATGGAACCTTAGAGATATACAGTAAAAATATTTGGATAGCGCCTGGTGCAACCTTTAGCGGGTCTGGTAAGATTGTGATTTATAATCCTGGGAATAATCCATTTTATACTTCAATGGCTGCTGGCCCGAGCAATATTGATGGAAATAACTCAGGCTTCATCAATCTGATCGTCGAACACCGTAATGCAAGTAATATTTTGTTAAATGATGTAACTGACCCTGGTTTTGGAACAAGTAACCCAAGCGGTGCATTATCTGCTGCATTAAATATTGGCGGTACAATAGATATGGCGGTGAATGGTGCCGATATTATTCTGAACGGACAAAACCTGGCATTTAACAGCGGTGGAAAAATAGCTAATTATAGCAAAGACCGCATGGTGGTAACCGGAAACAGTATTGTGGGGCACATGATTAAAGAATATGCCGGGGCTGATTCATTTGTTTTTCCTGTAGGTATTGTGGAAGGCGATTATACGCCTGCAACTTTAACGCCTCGAAGCGCCAATAAACTATATGTAAGTGTGCAAGATTTTGCAAGCGCAGGTAAAGCAGTTAAAAATGCGGCGTTGGGAATGGATAGGGTATGGCATATTTATGGCACACCATCCGCCACGGTATCGATGATTTTGCAACATAACAGCTTTACCAATGGAAATCTTTTTAAAGATGAAAACGCTGCGATTGCCAGATATGTAAGTGCAGATAGATGGGATATTTTAAAAGGAACCAATCCGTCTGCTGGTGTACATACCCGAGATAACATTCTGCTTTCTACAGATATGGCAGCAAATGGAGGTTTTTATACCAAACTTGCCGTTTCAGGGGCATCATTATTTATTCCAAATCTTTTTACACCCAATGGCGACGCTAACAACGATACTTTTGAGATAAAAGGGTTGGAGTTATTTACCGAGAACGATCTTGTAATTGTTAATCGTTGGGGTAACCAGGTATATAAGGCAAATAACTATCGCAACGATTGGGTAGGCGAAGGGTTAAACGAAGGGACCTACTATTATGTACTTAGGGTAAAAGAAAGTACTAATGGGGAGTGGCAGGTATTTAAAGGTTTCATCACTTTAATCAGGGCATTTAAGCGCTAAAAGATGTTCACTAAACCTCATGGCCACTATGGTTAATAGCCATGATAGAAGATAATTTGAAAGATGAAAAAAATACTACAGATATTAGGGATGCTGCTTTTGTGCTCAATATTCGCAAATGCGCAACAGGATGCACAATTTAGCCAGTATATGTTTAATGGGATCTATATTAATCCTGCTTATGCTGGTTATAAAGAACAGCTAAACGTTCATGCATTTTACCGCAACCAGTGGACGGGTATTAACGGGGCGCCTAAAACCATGTCGCTTGCAGTTGATGCGATTGCAAATGACGGAAATGTTGGATTGGCCTTACAGCTATCAAGCGACCGGTTAGGGGCGCAGCGTAATGAGGCTATTTACGGAAATTATGCCTATCGAATACGTATGAATAATGATGGTTCGGCAAGGTTGGCTTTTGGTTTGGGCGTTGGCGCTGTGCAATTAGGTATAGACGGTTCGGTACTGAACCCTAATAATCCTGAAGTTTATCAACCTGCTGGTGTTCAGAGTACCATTGTACCTGATGCCAGAGTTGGTGTTTACTTTGCGAACGATCGCTTTTATGCGGGTTTTTCCGCAGATAATCTGGTATCTCAATATATTGATATTGACCGCTACGCATTTATTGCGCAACCTAAACCGCATTATTATTTAACAGCAGGAATTTTGGTGCCAATTAACCAGGATGTACAATTAAAACCCTCCGTTTTGTTAAAAGACGATCGTGGTGGCCCAACCAGTTTAGACCTGAATACTTTTGTTATCCTGGCAAATAAATTCTGGGTAGGCGCTTCGTATCGTACTGGCGTGAAACTCTATAGCAAAAATTATTTACAGAACGATTTAACCCAGCTGAACTCGGCCGTTGCGGCTGTGCAATTCTTGCCAACAGATAACTTAAGGATTGGATATGCTTACGATTTTTCTATCGGCCCGCTTCAGGGTTACAGTGGTGGTACACATGAGATTAGTATTAGCTACCTGTTTAACCGAAAAAATACCAGAATGTTTACACCAAGATATTTTTAATGGACTTAGCTTCATTAGTTTAATTGCCTGAGCATAAAAGAAAAAAAATGAAAAAAAATATACACAGTCTTTTCCTTATTGCTACCCTGGTTTTTGCAAGCCAAGCTAAAATACACGCTCAATATGTACTGTTGGAGGCTGATAAACAATTTGAACTTTATAATTTTAATAAAGCAATTGATTTATATGAACAGGCCTATCAAAAAAAGCAAACTTTACATGCTGCTGAGCGATTGGCACGGGCTTATGGCTATCAGAACAATTATAAACAGACAGAGAGTTGGTATGCTATAGCAGCTGGTATGCCAAATACCAGCCCTAATAATATTTTGCAATATGCAAAAGCCCTGCAGCAGAACGCTAAATATGCAGAAGCTAAAGAGCAGTATCAGAAATACGCACAACTGGATAAGTCTGTTGCTGCTAAACAACAAAGTTTATGGATATTAAGCTGCGATTCGGCCAGGTTATGGATGAAAAATCCTACTGCGGTTACCATTACCAATGAGAAAAAATTAAACACTTCTCAGTCTGACTGGGGCGCTACTGTATATGGAAACAGCATTGTTTTCTCATCGGATAGAGGAAATAAAACTGAAGATCAAACATCGGGCAGCAGCCCATTTTTAAAGTTTGATGGTGCCAAAAAACCAGATCGGGTAATTTACGGTTGGACGGGAAATCATTATTTAAGGCTTTATAGGAAAGATCAAAATCAGGATAGTATCTTTAATTTTGATATAAATGCCAATACCGATTATCATGTTGGGCCTGCCAGTTTTAATAAAGATGGTAACGAAGTTTTCTTTACCTTAACCAGAATCCCTAAGAAGCCGGTTTATGAAAATGGGAAGCTTGCCACAGTAAATATCGAAATTTACACTAGTAAAAAAGATGCTGATGGAAAGTGGGCAACTCCTGTACCTTTCAAGTATAATAGCGTAAACGAATATTCGGTTGGTGATCCATTTATTACTGCAGATGGAAATCGCTTATATTTTGTTTCTAACATGCCAAACGGCACTGGCGGAACGGATATTTATGTAAGTGAGCGCACTGATACGGGAGATTGGGGTTTGCCCGTAAACCTGAAAGAAATTAATACAGAAGGCAATGAGCGCACCCCTGTTTTTGATAGTGAAAATAACTTTTACTTTAGTACTGATGGCCGTATTGGTATGGGAGGGCTGGATATTTTTAAAACACACCTGATTGGAGGAAAAATTGCCCCACCCGTTAATTTGGGTTACCCAACAAATTCGCCGCAAGATGATTTTGCTTACCTGAAAACATCTCCTTTAACAGGTTATTTAAGTTCGAACAGGACGGATGGCTTAGGTGATGATGATATTTACAGTTTTACCGAGCAGCAGATTTTAGCCTTTAAATTGAGCGGAACTGTGTTTGATAAAAAAAGTAATTTACCCTTGGTAAATGCGATTGTGAGTTTATTGAAAGTTAATGGACAAACCTTAAAGGTACAAACTGATGAAACCGGTAAGTTTAAGTTTAACCTGGATAAAGAATCAGATTATAGTTTAACTGGCGAGAAAACTAACTACAGATCAGATTTAACCACAGTTACCACCAATAATTTAACGGCTTCGACCGAAATTAAGAAAGATCTTTATTTAGAAAAAATTGAGCTGGATAAAGCCATTAAGCTTGAGAATATTTACTATGACTTTGATCAATCGAACATTAGGCCTGATGCAGCGGTAGCGCTTGATAAGTTGGTGAAAATATTAAAGGATAATCCAACGATCTGGATTGAGTTAGGTTCGCACACGGATAGCAGGGGGAACGATCAATATAACCAGTGGTTATCTCAAAGCAGGGCTAATTCTGCTGTTCAGTATATTATTGATAGGGGAATTAATAAAAACAGAATTACAGCCAAAGGTTATGGGGAGACGATGTTGTTAAATAAATGCGCCAACGGCATTAAATGCGCAGAAGCTGATCATCAACTGAACAGAAGAACGGAGTTTAAAATAACCAAAAAATAAGCTAAAAATACACTGGCCATGCACGGCATATTCGTAAAAAAAGGGGATGTTTTTTATTTTGCTTGCATGGCCTTGTTAAAAATTACAAAGTTAAATTTTGGGGATGAATACGAATTACACAGCAAAAAAAATGCACCAAGCTGCGTAGATCTTTCTGTTTGCAACAATAAGAAAAGATAGTCTGAACGCACACCTGGCGTGTTTGAACATGAGATAAGCAAGATAGATTGGTTGAGAAAGAGCGTAGTTTTGCGGGCAATTTAATAATAGGTTTATTGTGGGATAAGATCTATTTTTTCTCTTTTCTGTTTGATATTATTCCAAAAGCATAATTAATTTGTATTGCGATAATAATACCAATGCTTAAATACGGGCTTATAAAACAGAACATTGCTCCAGCTGCATATAGTGTCTGTGCGATGATAATTCTTTTTGAAATGGCAGAATCAACAGACTCTTTCTGGTCATCGGCGATGGTCACAAAGTTGTTCTTATATGCATACCTCCAGTTGATGTAAAGCGTAACGCCCAGCAAAAGGATATTTAACCAGTAAATCCCTACCGCAAACTTGAAAGTAATATGTTCACTTAAAAACGCTGTTGAAAAAGGAAGCAAGGAAACAAAAAGTAAAAAAAGCAACGTGATCCAGTTTAGTTTCCTATTGCTTCTTTCAATATATTTGGACTGTGTCGATTGCCCCGTCCAAAAAATGCCAACCGTCATAAAGCTTAAAAAATATACCAGGAATTTGGGCATTAATGCAAAAAACGCTTCTGCAAGTTCTGCTTCTGTTCGAATTGCATCAGCTATCGGCACTTTAATATCAAGAACGAGTAAAGTCATTGCAACAGCAAAAACACCATCACTAATGGCATCTATTCTTTGGATATTCTGTCCGGCTATCTTATTGTAATTCATCTTTATTGTTTATTGGTTTATACCTATAAAAAATCATCAGGTATTAGGCTTGTCCTATGTCCAATTGGGAAATTTTACCATCAGCATTGAGGTGGAACTTAAAAAATGTTTTAAAATCGCCCTATTGATCGCTGTGAAAGTGTCCATGGATGTCCTTACTATCATTTTCAATTTTGTCAATACTGGTAAATCTTTCATGTCTTATGGCCTCATTTGAAAACTTCTTAAAGCTTATGGCATTGCCATCATCGGGCATTTCGGCATTATCCGTAAACAAGGCAGGCCAAGTTCCCTTGTCGCCAATTTGTTAGGCACCGATGGCCCTTTTTTATAATCTCGTTAGTGATGTCTTTTGATATCATTTGGCTGTTGTTATAGTTACTATAAATTGAGCTTTGCAAGCGGGTGCTGCAAATAAATGATAACCAGGTTGAGCAATAGAAAAGGCAATTCTATAAGCGTGCCTTTCAGGTCTTTATCTAATAGATGCAGACAAATAATGAGCAAAATTCCGGCTGCCATTAAAAAATTGCCCCAAACAAATGTTCTGGGGAAGAGTATCAATAACGTGCTAGTTATCGTGATTGCGCCATTTATCGTTAACCCTGTTTTACCGAAATTCCATTTATTAAACATTTCTACCATTTCTGGTTTACCTATAAACATTGCCCAGCCTTGTTTCAGTCCCATAAAAACGGCGATGAGCATAAGTATCGAATTAAAAATTTTCGCTATCATAATCTTTTAATTTAAAAGAAAAGAAGGCCAGTATGTACTGACCTTCTGAAATTATTATCTTGTGGTGTAGCCACCATTGGCGAAGATGGTTTGCCCGGTGATCCACCATCCATCAGTTACTAAAAATTCTACCAACGGTGCGATATCTTTAATATCTGTCAATCCACCCAAGGCAGCGGCAGATTTATGATAAGCTACTGCATCTTCATTTTCCTGTCCGTAAAAAAAAGGTGTGTCCATCGGTCCGGGAGCAACAGCTGTTACAGAAATTCCCCTTGCCCCGAATTCTTTAGAGGCCGCTCTTGTAAAGTGCTCAACCGGTGCTTTTGCACCTGCATAGGTAGAATAGAGACCTGTGTATGCCGCCAGTAAAGAGGTAACAATCGTACAGATTTTACCATTATCGTTTATTTTTTTACCAGCTTCCTGCAAGAAAAAGTAGGCTGATTTGGAGTTTACACCAAACATGGTATCATATTCGGCTTCTGTTGTTTCTGTAAAAGGTTTTTTCAAGACCATACCTACGGTATTGATGGCAATATCAATGCCGCCAAACCTTGCTATTGTTTCATCAAAAAAACTACTCATGTTGCTAACCTGGGTTAGATCGGCCTGAAATAAGAAGGCTTCGGCACCCAGTTCCTGTACTGCTGCTAATGTTTTTTCGCTTTCTGCCTTTGCACTGTTACTGTTGTAATGAATTGCCAGCTTTGCGCCTTTTGCGGCAAAGACGCGGCTTAATAATCCACCAAGGTTTTTACCACCCCCGGCAATCAAAATTACTTTTCCTTTTAAATCATTTCTTGCCATAATCCATCGTTTTTAATGCTTTTTGCTTTGTTAATAATTTGATATATTTCAATGCATTAATATACGCAGCACGTTAAAACACTGGGATGAGGCGTTCAACATAATAGCAATATCATGCTGATATATTAAAAGAAATGGCAATATTTTGTTATATACTTTGCTTAACAAATATCTCCTGCGTAATTCCTTTATTTAAAACCCGCGCTGGGCATTAATTCTAAGTGACCCTTATGTGGCTTTTGTAGCACACGGCAATTAGAATATTAGATTTGAACTTATTTATAAACTAATCAGTTTAGGTATACTGATGTTCATATTGCATTTGTTTATTATCCTATTGATCTTTGGTTAAGTGAATTGCAACAGTGGCTGATACTTCAATTTTACCATGGCTAAAGTTGAAGTATCAGCTGGAAATAGGTTCATTAATGCATTACCATTATACTAATGGGATAGACACGGTTATTTCTGTGCCTTTCGAATTAGAATGTATGTTAGTTTCACCATTTAAGGATTGAACCCGTCGACGGATGGATTGCAGGCCTAGAGTTGATTTTTTACTGCTCGATTTTTTTTCATTTAACCCAATCCCGTCATCATTGATCGTTAAAACAAGATTACCTTCTTCCTCATAAACTAAGATACCTACATGGCTAGCCCTAGCATGTTTGATAATATTGGTGATTGCTTCTTGAATAATACGGAGTAATGCAATCCGTGTATCCACGTCAACACTTGTTAGTGCACTATCGTCAATATGGATATCTTTATTGTAGCGGCTTTCGGGCAAGAAATTATCGGTAAGTAGTTTAATTTGTTCTTCAAAAAGTTGTTCCTGTTGGTGGTTTTTGGAACTGAACCATTCGTGGCTTTTGTTTCGGGCTGCTTTGTAGGCATTTTCTGTTTCCCTCAATAGTATACCCAACTTGTTTTTTAAAGTAATATCATGGGTATCCATCAATAATATCTCTAATTGGTGCTTGATAGCAGCAATGGATGAGGCAAGACCATCATGGAGATCTTGCCCAAGCCGTTGTTGCTCTTCCCTAATGGCCTGGTGTTTAGCTTCCTCCATAGCGATAATTTGCATATTGGCTGCGTTGTTAAGTGCATCTATCTGCGCTTTCGATTTCTTGCTCTTGCGGAGCATAATTAAATAAATGATAAGAACAATTACGACTGCGGAAGATGAAACGATCAGCAACCACAAAGCGCGTCGCGCGTTTTTGGCACTTAATAATTTGTTGTCGTCCTCTATTGCATTATACCGTACATAGTCACCCATGAATTTTCTAGAGTTTTCCCATTCTGAAGTTAACGACTTATCCAGCTCAGAATAAACTTTGATGATTTCGTCTTTATCCCCTAATTGATTTGCCGTTTCTAATGCGTTGTGTAAAATGTAAAGTTCTATCGAGCTGTTTCCATTTTTTTGTGCCACCTGATAAGCCTGATATAAATAGTCAAGCGCTATTTTAGGCTTTTCTTCGTAACATCCTGTCATTAAGAAGAGCGAATTAATCTCTAAATCTGGGTTGTGAATACGCCTTGAATCTAATAATAATTGCTTTGCGAGCGGTAAAGCTTCTGAGATTTTTTTGTTTAAAACTAGTAAACGTCCTTCCCAAAGCCGAATGAAAATTAGCATAGCATTATCTTTATATCGACTTGCAATTTCCCTGGATTTGTTCAGGTAGCTATTGATGCTATCTATTGAAAGATTTGGATTTCGGTTACAGTAGCTAATGTATACCTCGGCCATAATACTATCCTTCTCTAACTTTTTGCCGGTTTGGATGGCCTTTTGCAAAAGCGATTTAATTTTTGGTCTGTCAGAAATACCCTTGTTCAGGACTTCAACCATATCTAAATACACCCGAATGATCTTTTCGGTATCATTGGCTTCTTGGTAATCGGGTAATATTTTACCTAAAATTTCAAGTGATTCTGCATATAACCTTCTTTTGAAAAATACATAAGCAATCAACAGGTCTGCATCAGTTTGCCCTTTCTGGTAGCGTAAATCTGTGGCAAGTCGTTTGGCCTTTACGCCATAATAAAAACAGCTGTCTATATTTCTGCTACGGTAAAATGTTCCCAACTGGTTTAATCTGTTAACAAGGCTGATGCCTTTACGGAAACGTAGCCCTTGTAATTCCCGCTCAATAGGCCGAGTTTGGCTTTTAGCCATGTTATTACAAGGCAGAACAATAAGATAAGAAATAAGCAAGGTGTAGATTTTAGGTACCGTATGATGGGCGTGAAAACGAATGTCAGTATGGATGGTCTTTGTAGGTTTATCATTTTTTTGCCTGAGCTGTTGGTTTTATCGTGCCATTTTTTCTTGGGCTGATTACAAGAAAGAAGGCATGGTTATGGATTGTAATTGCTTGAAAAAAGCAAAATCTGTTTTTAATATATCTTTTTTTTGATGTTAGATCAATTCCTGCGTGCGTGCATAGGACAATAGTTCGGTAATAGAATTTACATTTGCTTTTGCCATCATTTTCCGTCGATGGGCCACAATGGTATGTTTGCTTAAATAGCTGCGTTCGGCCGTTTGGGCGATAGATAATCCTTCAGCAAAATACTGTAAAATTTCAAGCTCTCTTGCTGAAAAAGGGATGTTGGCCGAAACAGAATTTATTTTTTCGATCTCCGGGCTAATGTACTGCTTGCCATCATCTATCGTGCTCAGGCACTCCAATATGGTGTCAAAACCTGATGATTTGCTTACAAATCCATGCGGTTTATAACTCATTATATTAGCAATCGCCACCGGACTCGCCACCGAACTCACGATAATAATGATCACATTTTTATTCAGGCGTCTTGCCTCATTGATCAACGGGAGACTGTTTTTATTTTCTAAATAATGATCTAAGAATAGGTAGATAGGCGCCTTAGGGTTTTTAATCAGGAACTGGCTTAGCTCGCTCTCCTCATTTAATGTATGAACCGCGCGAAAAAGCTCAAGTCGTTCTACCAATGCTGAAAATGAATCGGCAAATAAAAGATGGTCGTCAAAAACAATTGCTATTGCCTCTTTTTTGTTCATATATATTCAATTAATAATTAAGATAAAAGCAAAAAAGCAGAATTTGATATGTGGCCTGTTAGCATAATTTCAGCGGCGTTAAACGATAAATCAACCTCATGGGTTATTCCACTGTATATACTACTTATAGAATAGGTATGTTTAACATAGATTTGACTAAAGTTAACAAGAAGCTTGTTTTTGGGCTCCATATGTTTGGTTCTGATGTGGTTGATATTCCTCTGCTGATTGATTTTTCACATGCTGAAGGTAAATAAACTGGCCAAAAGTGTGATTATAATTCTTTTGTGAAAATAGCAAATTATTGCTATTTGACTAAAAAAAAGATGCATATTATTGCCTTTTGTTATCTCTGCTGCACCAACTTATTTTAATATCCTGTAGTTTAGCTTGCAAACAATATTTGAGGGGCTTAATGGGAAATCAAATAAAACTGGAGCGACATTTTGTTGTGGTCCAATTACACCTCGAATACCAGCTGACTTAATAAGGATATAAAAAAATAATCACGATGAGACTAATTATTAAAAATGCAGATAATGCCCAGATCGGTCCTGCTGTTCAACCAAACCGGTTAAATGTAGAGATTTCTGGAATAGAGCCTTCTGATATACTCATTCATGTAAACATAGACCAAATTATAAATTACTATGGGATAACTGAATTGCTGGACACTATTGGCGATCAGGAAATCCGTACCCATCTTTCGGAGCTCAGCAAAGAAACTGCCATTTTATAAGTAATTCCCAATAGCAATACATACCCGGAAAAGCTTTATAGATCTAGGCATTTTTTAGTGTTTTAATAATCATTATTCTTAGGGGCGATGATTACCTGAGTGGACCGATCCAAACCATCTCAAACTGGTTTCCTAGAGGCTCCGCGAAATATTTGCCCAGCATAAGATACCAATGCATTAATTACCAGTGGTATCATAGCATCAATTCTAATACTTTAATGCAGGGGCTTTTTACTGCAATTACGAACTTTTTTGTAGAGAATTTGAGGTGAACTAAATGTAGTTCATCATCTACGATAATACGGTCGGGATCATTGACAAGTGAGGCCCAGATTGGCCGTTTTCATTGGTCATGCAGCCTAATGTATCATAAGCTTTGATCCTGATATGTAGATATATTTATGTTAGGCAGTAATCTGTTCAACCACATCTAATGATTTAGAGTCCCCAGCTTAGATACTACCTGTAATTCTTCGTTGCACCAACAATAGCGTGAGTTTAATTTGTATTTAATAATGATGATGATGTCTTTTCAATTTGACAAGATTAACCTTGTAATGTAAACTTAATGTGATGAAATAACACCTGTTTATGTTGATTTTTGATGTTTTATAAGTTAATTTGCTAAAACTTTTCCTACGGCAATGAATAGCTATGAATCTTTTACGGATACCCAGCTAATTTCCCATTTACAGAGTGGTGATCAAGGTGCATTTACGGAGGTATACCGTAGATTTTGGGATAAAATATTTGCGGTAGCTTATCATCGTTTGGCTAACCAGGCTGAAGCTGAGGAAATTGTACAGGAAGTGTTTTTAAGTCTTTGGAAACGGCGTTCCAATCTGCAGATAAAGTATACGCTTAATACCTACTTAAGTGCAGCAACCAAATACCAGGTTATTAACAAACAAAGCAGGGGGCATTTTAATAAGGGTGAAAAAAAATCGCTTGAAGAAATTGTTGAACAAGGGATTGATACGACGGAATTATGGTTTTCTGAACGTGAGCTCAGGCAGGAATTAGATAAACATATTAATAATCTTCCACTTAAATGCCGCTTAATATTTAAAATGAGCAGGGAAAACTATAAATCAAATGCAGAAATAGCCGAAGAACTAAATGTATCTGAAAAAACAGTCGAAGCTCACATCACCAGGGCGCTCAAAATTTTGAAGGATAAATTGGGCGTTGGATTACCATTAATTGTATATCTTCTTTCAAAATAAAATTTATTTTAAATTCAATGTAGGGTAAGGCCGCCTTGGTGTGACTATATGCTAAATCGGCATATAAATTGGATCAACGCGAAAAAACCTACTCAATACCTGAAATTGCCTACAAGTGGCAAAAAGGAACCGCTACGCAAGAAGAAAAAGTCTTCTACGAGCAATGGTATGCTTCTTTTAATGATGAAGAAGTGGATCTTCGGGAAACTGATTATACCGGTTTCCAGGAATTGGAAAAAAGTCTTTATTCCAAAATAAGCGCTGGGATTAAAGACGAAAAAATAAAACCTCTAAAATCTAAACTTTTTCCGATCTGGTTTACAAGTGCGGCAGCCATACTGCTGGTAGTTTTTGGTTATCTGGCTTACCAATCTGGTTGGTTTAGCTTGCTTATTGCACCTGATAAAACTAAAGCCGAGATTTTGCCTGGAACGAATATGGCAACTTTGAAGCTGTCTAGTGGTAAAATTTTGCAGTTAAGTAATCGTAAACTCGGTTTAAAAATCGATTCTGCTGATCTGGAATATATGGATGGAAGTGGCATTGCTTTAGACAAAACTAGTGCTGTAACTAAAGAAATGGAGATTAAAACGCCAAATGGGGGTACTTACCAGGTTGAACTGCCAGATGGTACAAAGGTTTGGCTTAATGCAGCAAGTAGTATTTTGCTTGCTGCAAACTTTTCATCAAACTTCGAGAGGCGTTTGAAGCTACAGGGCGAGGCTTACTTTGAGGTTGCAAAAGTAACCACATCTGTTAATGGTGTTAAACAACGGAAGCCTTTTATTATTACCGTTAACAATAAATCTATCGAGGTGCTCGGTACTCATTTTAATGTAAGGGCTTATACTAACGAACCATCGCTTAAAACCACATTGCTTGAGGGCAGCGTAAGGGTTGTTGATGGTAATACCGCTAAAAAGTTAGTTCCTGGCGAGCAGGCAACTGCAATAAATGGACTTATAAATGTGAATAAAGTTGAAGTGGAAGAGGCCGTTGCATGGAAGAATGGGAATTTTCAGTTCAGCAATGAGGGAATAGAACGGATTATGCAGGATATTGCCAGGTGGTATAATATAGAAGTAGTTTACAATGGGCCGGTTACTAAAGAAAGCTTCGGTGGAGCGATCTCGAGAAATAAACCACTGCAGGATGTGCTTTCATCGCTTGAAGAAACAGGTGGGGTACATTTCAAAATTGAAGGAAGGAGGGTAATTGTTATGCCATAAAATTGCACACAAACACGTTCTAAAAAGAACCGGAGGTGAGACGAAGCACCCCCGGCTGTAAATTTGGAGCGGTATAAATGAAGATTGATATTCAACTAAACCAAACAACCAAACAAAGTGGAATGCCATTGCGCTCGCAATTGGTATTCGATTCAAATGTATGAAAAAATCCATTTCAATAGACGATAAGCCAATCGCTTGTCGTTTTAGGCAAAATATGGGCTTTATAACGAAGGTAGCCATACTTTTGTTTACCATTTTTGCCTTTCAGTTAGGTAGTAGTAAAGCACAAACTGTTACCCTATCAAAAAGTAATGCAAAAATTATTGATGTTTTCAAGGAAATCAGAAAACAGACAGGGTACGATTTCGTATACACCTCCAGGCATATTAACGAAGCAAAACCTGTAACCATAAATTTAAAAAATGCCTCACTAGAAAATGCCTTGGCAGCTTGTTTTAAGGATCAGCCGTTGAGTTATTCTATTCAAAATAAAACCATTATTGTAAAACCGAAAGAAGTTGTACAAACGCCCAGGAGTTCATCTTCTCCTGTAACGAAAATCAGGGAGATAAGTGGACAGGTAACCGGTCCGGGTGGGCGGCCACTGCCAGGAGTAACCGTACTTTCAAAGGAATTAAATGTGAGGACGGTAACGGATAAAGACGGACATTACCAGATCAAAGTATCGGATGAAAAAGAAGCTACGCTGATTTTTTCTTATATCGGCATGCAATCCAGGGAGATTGCTGTAACCAGCCTCCAGAATTTAAATGTAACACTTACAGAAACCGTTAAAGAAATGGAAGAGATGGTTGTAACCGGTTACCAGGTGCTTAAGAAAAGCGATGTAGTAGGATCTGTTGCTTCTATTAATGCAAAAGACTTAAATTTTAACGGTATCAATACCTTAGAGCAGGCATTGCAAGGTAAATTGGCCGGTTTG
Source organism: Pedobacter sp. AK013 (assembly GCF_014205835.1). Taxonomy (GTDB): domain Bacteria; phylum Bacteroidota; class Bacteroidia; order Sphingobacteriales; family Sphingobacteriaceae; genus Pedobacter. The sequence goes on from NZ_JACHCQ010000016.1 coordinate 22,633, forward strand.
GTAGTAACCAGTCCAAGTGGATTAGCCGGTACCAAGCAAAATGTTAGGGTGAGGGGTACTTCAACGTTAATCGGTACGCAAGAGCCAATATGGGTGGTAGATGGCATTATCCAGGAAGATCCGCTACCTTTTAAAGCACAGGAACTGAATACCGCTGGTGGGATAACTACAGATAACTTCGATTATATTCGAAATTTCGTAGGAAACTCTATCCGCTGGTTAAATCCAAATGACATACAAGAAATAACCGTGTTGAAAGATGCATCGGCCACAGCCATTTACGGGGTACGTGCTGCTAATGGCGTAATTGTTATTACGACAAAAAAAGGACAGGTTGGACCGCCAACCATTAATTATTCCACTAATTTCAGTATAACCGATAAGGTGAGTTATGAGAAACTGAACCTGATGAATTCTAAAGAACGGGTGGCTGTATCTCGAGAAATCTTTGACAGGGGGCTTACTTCTCCTTCGGTGAATAACAGCATTGGTTACGCCGGTGCGATAAATGAATACTTGTATTTAAAAACGATCAATGAGGCCGAGTTTAATGCCAAAGTGGCTGCTATGGAAACGGTGAATACCGACTGGTTCGGCCTGTTGTTTAGAACGCCGATCAGTACCTCGCATAACTTAGGTATTTCTGGCGGTAATGCATCCACCAGGTATTATTCTTCTTTTGGTTACAACGCAAATAATGGTACCGCTATCGGTAATGATACGCGTAGTTTCACAGGCAACTTATCCATGACTTCACAACTATGGAAAAACCTAAACTTAGGTTTGCGTTTATCTGCTTCTAAGAATGTCACCAACGGTTTTTATCAACTATCACCTTATGATTACGCCTCTAAAGTAAACCGGGCAATTGCGGCTTATAATCCTAATGGAGAGCTAAGTTTTTATCGTAACAGTTCTGGCTATTTGTTCAATTTTATCAATGAAAGGGATGAAACGGGTAACGTGAACAATACCTTGACTACAAATGCAGTAATGGATGTGAACTATCAAATCCTGAAAAATTTGAGATTTCAAACCTTATTCAGTTACAGCGCCTCTGCTACTAACGGATCTACCTATGCAACGGAAAAAACAGAATATGTTTCGAAAACTTTGAGGTACGCCGAATACGGTCTTAAGCCTACGGATGCGGCCTATATCAACTCAAGATTGCCGGTGGGTGGCGAGTTTAATGAGATTAACAGCACCAATCGTACTTGGGGCTGGCGTAATAGTCTTTCCTATAGCCAAGTATTTGCTAAAAAACATGCTTTTAGTGCCATGTTGGGTATAGAAACCAATGCTACTCAATATGATGGCTATCAAGCTACAAGTTATGGTTATCTAAGAGATCGTGGAAAATCTTTTGCGTCTTTACCCCTTACGGTAGGCACGTTGAAAACAGTGAATACCTTATTGGTTGGGAATTCGCCAAGCATCACTGATCGAAAAGTAAATACCATGGGCGTTTACCTAACAGCTAGCTATTCTTATGACAGTAGATATGTAGTTAACGTTAGCGTTAGAAATGACAGGTCTAATCGTTTCGGTCAATTTACCAATGAAAAGTTTAACCCGGTTTGGGCTGGAGGTCTCCGTTGGAATATAGCTAATGAGAAATGGTTTGAACAAACTAATTGGCTAAGTGGCTTAAGTTTACGTAGTTCACTCGGGTATCAGCGTAATATAGCTGCTAATGTAAGTCCTGATCTGATCATTAAAATCCCTACGGGAGCAGCTGCTAATAGTACAGATTCGTTTAGTGGTGATGCACTTCTAACGGTAAAAAACCTACCCTATGGCGATTTACGTTGGGAACAAACGCTGAGTGTAAATTTGGGACTAGACTGGAGCCTCTTTAAAAATAAAGTAAGTGGCACTTTTGAGTACTATACCAAAAGTGGCAAGGACCTCATTACAAGTTTGAATGTAGCATCTGAATACGGAGTAACTTCTATGTATGTAAATGGAGGAACCATGAAGAATTCGGGATACGAAGTTTCTGCAGGTTTTGTGCCTGTTAGAACTAGAAATTTTACTTGGTCAGTAAACTTGAATACTTCGAAAAATATCAATGAAATTACCAAGACCGGACCGCAGGTAGTAAGCTGGCAAACTGCTGCCTCAGGGCAATTAAATGTGGTAGGTAAGCCGGTTTCAGCGTTCTATGCTTTCAAAACTACCGGAATAAATCCTGCTACAGGCGAGCCTATGATCGATCTTTCTTTAGCACCGGGTGCCAATCCCAATGATCCTACATCTTTTATGCAATACATGGGGAAATTAGATCCGGATTTTACTTCTGGTCTGGGCATGAATTTTAGATATAAGATGCTTACGCTAAGTAGTTCGTTTTACCTGCAAGTAGGTGGCAGCCGCTTTTTGGCACCTTTATATAACTATGCTAGTACCAATAGTGGATTGCCAACAGAGTATGAAAATCTTTCACGTTTAATCTTAGATAGGTGGACACCATCTAACCCTAACGCCACTGTTCCGGCACTTCCTAACGGTACACTTCCTAATGTAGCTTTACCGAACGGCGATAATAGAGCTGGGAACAATTTATATACTTTTTATAACTATAGCACGGATAGAGTAGTAAGCGCTACAAGCTTGCGTTGTAACAACGTGAATGTGAGTTACATCTTGCCAGAAACAGTGGTTAAAAAGTTGAAATGTAAAAACATAGCTGTAGGTGGTGGTGTGTCTAATCCGTTTTCGATCAATAATGCCAATTTTAGGGGAATAGATCCCGAAGTTGCGTTTGGGGGGCAACCACGCACCAGAAGTTATACGCTAAACCTAAACCTTAGTTTTTAAAGAAATGAAAAAGATATTTTTATATAACCTCATCTTCCTCGCCACGACATTTTGTTCATGTAAGAAATTTCTAGAGGAGTATAGTCAGGATGAAATGCGCCCAGGTTCTACAGAGGACTTGCAAGCTTTAATGTATAGCGATGCCTATCCTTATATTGCCGCAATGGAAACCTTTGATGCTTTAACTGACGATGTTCAAAATAATCCTCTAGTATACACTAACGGTGCTCCTGTAGCTACCTACTTTGCGAAGGTACAAGAGGCTACTTTGATGTACACTTTTAATCCGACGATGTTTGATGGCGTTAATACTGCGCTAACGGCACAAAATGTTTACAGCAACGCTTATGCAAAAATAAAGGGTTGTAATGTAGTCATCGATCATTTAGATAAAGTTTCTGGTACTGTTGCCAATAAAAATGCCCTATTAGGACAGTGTCTTTTTTTAAGATCGTTTTATTATCTGAAGCTAGCTACTTTATATTGTCAGATGTACAATGCGCCTGGCGTAGATCCCAACACTGCATTAGGTGTGCCACTGGTATTAAGTAGCCAAGTACGTGATGGCGGTTTAACGAGAAATACCTTAAAGGAGGTGTATGATCGGATTGAGAAAGACTTGGTCTCCGCAGAAGATCTGTTAAGAAACAGTAATTACACGCCAGTAAATTCATATCGTGTAGGCGCTGATGTAGCCGCTGGCTTGCTTTCTCGCTTTTACCTTTATCGTGGGGCAGATGGCGATTGGGATAAGGCTATCCAAAGCGCTGGTCGTGTTTTGGAAAATAGACCGGTATTAACCTTTTTAGCCAGCCAAGTAGGTGCCGGTGGATCAATTACCCCCAACGGCATCTATAATATTGCTAATCCAGAAATACTCTGGATTTGTCAGGGCGTTTATCCAAGTATGTTTGCTGCAGATTTCTTATCCTCCATCCCACCATTTACCGTATCGGCTGATCTGATTGCACAGTACGATAAGGGGACGGGAACGTCAAACTATGGTGACTTACGTTATCAGTATTTCTTTCAATTTTTTACGTCAAGTGGCAGTAAGTTCGCTTACAGGACAGGTAAAAATATGCTAAATACGACCGCATCAGGAGCAAAGGGAATGCGGGTAGCAGAAATTTATTTGAACCGTGCGGAGGCGTACGCAAGAAAATACTTGAATAGCGGAAACACTTCAGATAAAGACGCGGCATTAAGTGATCTGAATACACTTAGAAGAAGTCGTTATGACACTCGAAATACCGCTTATGTACCAGTAGTCATTTCTGATGCGCAGGCGCTTTATAAATTTTGCCAGGAAGAGAGAAGAAGAGAACTGTGTTTAGAAGATGGCCATCGTTTTATTGACCTTAAACGATGGGGGCTAGGTGTAACGCATGTTTTTACCGGTACAGATAATGTGACTGCCACCTATAACCTGGCGGCTAATAGTCTGCTATTTGCCTTGCCTATTCCATCTTTTGCCATGTCGGCGAATACAAGCCTGGTTCAAAATCCTAGATAACCTTAACAGATCTTAACCTTTTGATCATGAAAAATTATTTGAACATATTTCTTTTAATAGCCATTTTTGCTGGCGTCAGCTCCTGTAAAAAAGCTGAAGAGTCGTTAACACCATCTGGAGTTAACATGATTTACACGTTACCACAGGGGAATAACTCCTTTGATCAAACGATAGTAAATTACTATAATAACTACGGGAGCTATTTACTATATAAATTTACAGAGCGAGATGCTTATTGGACGCCTACCGGGTGGAGAAGACCTACACCGAGCGATGCACCAAGCCCTTGGACTGGAACAGATGTTGCCGCTGCAGACCCTAATGCGGTTGCAGCACAATTAGATTTGTTAGATAAAAGCTTGTTCAAGCTTTATCCCAAATCTTTTCTCAAGGAATTTATGCCCGTAAAGTTATTATTGTGTAGTAAAGTCGATTCTATTTACACCACTTATGTATTTACCCCAGTCTATACACCTACAAGAAACGCCAAGAAAATTCCAGCTTTCTATAGTTATGATAATATCTATATCAACTATGGAGATGCGACGGTAAATCAGATGAGCGCCGCGGAAAAGTTATTTTTTTTGGCGAGGGTAAATCAGGTTTTCTTTCAAAGTATTAATGATCGTGGACTGATCAAAGCAACCAACGATTTTATCCTAAGCGCAGATTACAGTTCAAGTAACGCCAGCCAGGCGGTTGCATACGGTAAAGGGATTGTGGGAACCTATATTTCTTCTAGCGCTACAACTGACTGGGCAGCATACGTAATGGCTATGGTCACTTTATCGGAGGCTGATTTAAATCGTTCTGTTCCAAACACCAATACAAGTTTGGTAGGTATCTTAAATCCAACAAAAGACACCAATGGATTGATCAAAAAGCGGTACAACCTTGTTAGAAATTATTTCATTAACACCTATCAGGTAGACCCCCAGGTTATCGGTAACAAATCGCGAGGTCTGTAAATCCGGAGAGGATTAATTAACAAAATGGTGCTGCTTTTTAATGCGCGGCACCATTTTCTAAACACATATATAAATGAAAAGAGTTATAAGGTTATTATTGTTGGCACATTTTTGCCTGTATATGCAGGCACAGGCACAAAAAAACACTGAACTTCCTACAATTGAAACCTTCATAAAATCATCTGCTGTAAAGCATACGGGTATTTTCAATATCTATCTTCAGGAAGATAAATATTACCTGGAACTGCCTGATTCTTTGCTCAACCGGGATATTCTGGCAATGATCGTGATCAACAAAGGATCGGCGCAGGTAGCCCGGGATCCTAGAAAACGTTTTGGATTTGCAGGCGATGTGGTAAATGAAGGGGTATTCAAATTCAACAAAAATACCAATGGTACAATATTTATAGAGCAGTCGCAGTTCTATATTGCACCCAAAAAAGATGGCGGTGATTATTACCAGCTATTGAAGGATAAGCAAAGGGCTGTTTTTTTTACCTTGAATACCGTTGCACGGGCCGACCATGCTAATTTAATCGATGTTACCCCTGCACTTAATGCCGATCTGCCCATATTATCACTTAACGGGGCAAAAGAAGAGCTTGGGTTAGGGGCCTATCAAGCTAATCTTTCTAAGCAGTTGGCTATTACAAGCTACAAAAATAACACTGTCTTCCGCTCGCTCCGTGCTTATGGAGCGGGTTCCCTTAAACCTGAGTTAAATTCTGCAGAACCTGTAGAACCACAATCTAAGCCAGACACTCAAGTTCCTTTGGAAACAGGGCCAACAGCGTGGGAAATCGGTGCAAGCTGGTTTTTGCTGCCCAAAAATCCGATGAAACAGCGTTTTGCCGATAAAAGGGTAGGTTATTTCGTTAAACCGATTAAAGATTACATAAGTAATCCTTTAAAGGTAGAAGAAAAGTTGTTGGCTGCCCGCTGGAAAATGGAGCCAAAACCTCAGGACCTGGAAAAATTCAGGCATGGCGAACTGGTTGAACCAGCAGAACAGATTGTTTTTTACATCGATAAAAATACACCCGAATACCTGAAACCTTATTTTATTAAAGGCGTAAATGCGTGGCAAAAGGTATTTGAGAAAATCGGTTTTAAGAATGCAATTGTAGCTAAATTGGAACCAACACCCGCTGAAGATCCATCTTTCGCTATTGATAACATCAATTACTCGGTTATTTCTTATAAGCCTTCTACTACGGCCAATGCTTATGGCCCTATGGTTGTAGATCCGCGTTCCGGTCAAATTTTAAGTTCGCATGTGGCCGTTTTTAATAATATTACCGATTTGTTGCAGCGTTGGTATTTTGTGATGTGTGCCGCCAACGATACCAATGCCCGAAAATTACCACTGTCTAAAGATATCATGGGGCGGCTTGCCCAAACGGTAATCACCCACGAGGTTGGCCATACTTTGGGTTTACGACATGATTTTGCAGGTAGCTGCAGTTATGATGTAGATAGTGTGCGTAAACGCGATTACGTAGCTAAAAACGGGTTTGGAGCATCTATTATGGATTATCTGAGGTTTAACTATGTAGCGCAGCCAGAAGATGGTTTTACTGCAGAAGAGTTATTCCCCAAAATTGGTGTGTATGATGAATTTGCCATATCGTGGGGGTATAAATATTTCCCTAAAGATAATGATGCCTTTACAGAAGCAGAAGCATTGAAAAATTGGGTTACGCAAAAACGGTCTGATCCCAGGTTGTTTTATTTTCCTGAGGGCGATTTTTACGATCCCCGGGTGCAATCTGAAGATATGGGCAGCAATGCTATGCAGGCAGGTAGCCTGGGCATAAAAAATTTAAAGCTCATCATGAAAAATATGGAAGAATGGTTGGAAAGCGATGACGACCAAAACTTTACGATGATGAAAAAAATGCACAGTGCAGTAGCCAGTCGTTATAATGAATACCTCGCTCATGTTTTGAAAAACATCGGCGGCAGATATGCCGATCAATCGCTGGTAGCAGAAGCCAAACCCAACTATGTACCAGTAAGCAGGTCTACACAAAAAGAAGCAATGGCTTTCATCAATACCTATTATTTTCAGGAACCGTCTTGGATGTTCCCCCAGAATATTACCGATAAAACCCGGTTTGTTTTTGACGGACAGGTATCTGCAGATTATGAAACATTTATGGGTAAGATATTTTATAAATTTTCTGCTATTTCGAAAAATCAGCGTATTGTCGGTCAAAACCCTTATACCGTAAGCGAATTTTTGGAGGATATTTATCAGGGGCTTTTTGCAGATGTTGACAATTCTGCACCAATACCTGCCTACAGGAAAATGCTACAGCGTTCTTATGTAAATAAACTACTAACGGCTGTTTATAATCCTGCAAGTTTCGAAGCCGATGTTGCAGTTCTGCTTAAGCAACAAATAGAAAAGGTTAAGCAATCTTGCGATTCAGCCTTACCCAAAAAAAAGGATCAGGTTTCCAAAGATCATCTTAAAGCTATTTCTGATATGATCCAGCAATGGAAGGCAGACCATCAATCACAACAAAGTTCATAACCAGTAATATAAAAATGAGAAAAATATTATCCACGTTGATGTTCTGTATAACATTGGCTTTGCAAGTTACCGCACAACAACCAAAAACAGGTAATCCACTAAGCTTTGATAAATTCTTTAAAGAGAAGATGAAAGTGGTTGCCGGCACTTTCCCTGTTTACCAGCTAGACGACAAATATTACCTGCAAATTGGCTCGAAACAACTGAACAAAGACCTTTTGGTTGTGGGAGATATCCGCTATGGTTCTTCCACGATTTCTAAATCTTCTGGCGTTTTACGTTTCACTAAGGGAGGAGATGAAAATTTATATGTGATTAAAAGTAATTACAGCGAGCAGGCGATAGACAATGATGCGATGGCAACTTTACTAAGTGGCTCAACCTTGGCGCCAATTAATTATACCTTCAGAATTGAAGCCTTAGGTAAGGATACCGGAAGTTACATTATAGATATCACTAAACAACTGATTGATGGTGGTGAGCTTTTCTCTTTCAAGAATTATAATCTCATTGCCAATCCAGATGCTTCAAGATCGGGGGTTGATGGCGTAATGGCCATTAACAATGGCGTGGCTTTCAATGTGTATCGGTCCCAGAATAACCCTGGCCGCGATTACAATGGCAAGCCAATAGATCAGGCAATTACCGTACAGTTGGCTTTGGTACTGCAGCAACTTGCTGATGTGCCGATGCCGATTAAAATAGCAGATAGGCGAATAGGTTTTGATACCCGTTCCTTTACTGATTTTGGCATAGCAGGCTATGCGGCGAAAAAGGTGAATATGATCAAAAAATGGAATATTCAGGTAAAACCAGAAGATGTAGCTAAATACCAGGCCGGTGTTTTGGTTTCGCCGCAAAGGCCTATAGTGGTTTATTTGCATTCATCAATTCCTAAATTTTTACAGGCTGCAGTTAAAGATGGCATACTGGCATGGAACAAGTGTTTTGAAACCGCCGGATTTAAAAACGTGATCAGGGTGGTGCTCCCTGAAAATGGCGGGCAGGTTTTAATGGAAGAAGGCAGTGTTGTTGTAGCCTGGGGCGGTGTAGCACCGCTAGCTGCTGTAGAAATGGTTGACGATCCGCGTACCGGCGAAATAAAAACAGCTAAAATAACTTTTTCAGATACGGTGATAGATAATTTATTGCAGAAATATTTTATACAATGCGGGTTGCAGGATGTGCGCATTCAAAAAGATGCTTATGCCCCTGCGGTGCGTCAGGACATATTAAAGTTCAAGGCTACCCAGGCTATGGCGCTGGTATTGGGCATGCTGCCAAACTATGCAGCAAGTGCTGCATTTACACCTCAGCAGGTTAGTGATCCTAATTGGGTAGCTAAAAATGGTTTCACAGCTTCAGTTACCGACGATCTTGAGTTTAACTACCTGATGCCTCCAACCAAAACGTTTAATGGCAATCTGCTTATTCCGGGCATAGGCGCTTATGATCACTTTGCTATTAACTGGGCTTACCGGCAGTTTCAGGAAGGTAAAAATCAGCCCTCTTTTTTAACTTCAGGTAAGATCAATCCCCTTTATTATTACTCAGCAGAGGATAAAAGCAGCCCGCTGGCACTGGCAAAAGATTTATCATCACAAAATATCGAGGCTGCTCAGCTGGGCATTGATAAACTCGTTGCTTTTTATCCAAAATTAAACGGAATTGCTGCCAAAATGAAAGACGATACCTGGGATACCTACATGTTGCTCGCAGCAAATTTTATTATGTCTTACGACCAGTATGTAACCAGCGTATTACCCAATATTGGTGGGAAACAACGTTACACGGTAATGAAAGGCTATAACAGTGTTCCTTTTGTTTATACACCTAAGGCCAGGCAGCAGGCTACCTTTATTTTTTTATATAACAATGTACTGAAAGGCGTTCCTTCCTGGACCCGGAACGACAGGGCGCAAGCCATAGATGGTTCTAATACAGAAACCCTGGTAACGAAAACCGCAGTAAGGGTAGTAAATTATTTGGTAAGTGCCGATTTGATCCAAAATCTGATCGACGCTGAAAAATCAGGTCAGAAAGACGTTTTTGGTACCGAAGATTTATTTACTGCTATCAATAGGTATGTTTTTTTAGATTTTGATAAGAACAAGGCGCTAAACAGCTACCAGCGCAATATACAGGCTACAGCAGTGCGGGGATTGATCAGCTTAGCTGCAAAAAATAAACTTGGCTCTGGCCTCAGCGAAATCAGCGTTGTTTTAAATGGCTACACCTCTTCTTTAGCTGATCATATTGCTAAAATGGCCAAAGAACATGCTGATTTATTAACCAGGGAACATTTTCAGCTAATGAAAATGATGATGAATAATGAACTAAATGCAAAATAGAATGAAAAAACTAATTATAGCTGCGCTACTGGTTTTAACCGGTAGTTTAACTTATGCTCAGAACAGGCAGATCAATTTCGAAAAACTTAGCTTAAAAGAAGCCTTAGCCAAAGCCAAACAAGAGAAAAAAACGGTTTTTGTAGATTGTTTTACCAGTTGGTGTGTGCCGTGTAAACAGATGGAAGCCAATGTATTTACGAAAGATAGTGTTGCTGATTTTTACAACAAAAATTTCATCAACATCAAAGTAGATATGGAAAAGGGGGAAGGGCCAGAATTGCGGAAGTTCTATGCTGTAGGTGCGTACCCCTCATATATAATACTCGATACAGCAGGTAAAGTAAAAAATAAATTTGTTGGAGGGATGCCAGTTAAAGAATTTTTAGCGAATGCACAAAAAGGGCTTTCTACCGATAGCGACGAAGCGCTTTTAAATGCCCGTTACGAGCGTGGCGAACGCATGCCTGAATTGATGCGTGCCTATATTAAACAAAAGGTAAAAGTAATGGAAATTAGCAGGGCGAAACAACTTAACGACGAATTAATGGCCTTGTTAACACCACAGCAAAAAGCCAGTCCGGAAAATTGGTTTCTATTTGGCCAAAACAGGTATACCATGTACTTGTCAGACCTCTTTAGCCCAAATTTCTTGTACCTCACTAATCATTGGAAAGATTTTGCCGAACAAAATACTAAAGATACTGTAGATAAAAAGTTATCATCTGTTTATAGACAAATTGCTTCCTGGACATTAAACGGTTTTTATTTTAAGGTGAAACCTTTTGATAAAAACAATTATGAAGCTTACAAAGCACAGATTGGCAAAACCCAAATGCCCGATAAAGCGCAATTGTTGGCATTAATGGATATTGCAATTGCGGCGGGTGAAAAAAATGAACCAGAAGTACGCAGGCTTTTGCTTAAAAATTTAAGCACTTTTTCTGAAGATAACCGAAGGATTCTTTTTGACTACCCCACATTTGTCCGTACAATAAAGGGTTTTAAATTTCCTCAAATCGAAGAACTTTCAAACGAAATCAGTAAAAGCTCTACTAATCCTTTCCTGGTTCATTTGTATCAAGACATGAAAAAAAGATATGCAGATAAAGCGAATTAGTACCATACTGGTAATTTGCCTGCTTGGTTGTATTTCGGTAATTGCACAACAGGCCGATTATTTAGCCGCACAAAAATATGATGCGCCGAACCTGGCCAAGAGAATAGGTACATTAAAAATCATTCCTTTTTTTCTTAAGAATAGTCATAAATTTTGGTTCGTGGCGAACGGATCGGCACCAATATCCAATCAATTAAATCAAGTAAATGATGCAATTTCCGGTAGTTTGCTGGCCAATGTTCATTACATTGTTGATATGGCCAGTGGTAGAAAGCAGCAGCTTTTTGATAAACCTTTAATCATCGATCAACTCAAAGCGTTAACGAAGGGAGAAGTAAATCCTGCTCAAGTGATTTATACGCCTGAATTTTCAGCCGATGAAAAAAGTGTACGGGTCAGTTATGCCGGTAAATCCTATGATTATTACTATGAGCAGAAGCAACTAATTAAACGTCAGGACAGGTTACAACAGAAAAAATCTTATCAGAACATTGGTGTTTCCTCTGATAATAAATGGGAGCTGTATACCCGCGCACATAATCTTTATATATCGGCTAAGGACAATCATTACGATGAGCATCAGCTCAGTACCGATGCAGAACCCTATTATTCATTCTGCGTAGATGAAAAAGGTGATTATAAGGTTGATAAAACTTATCCATCCATTGCTAAATGGATAAATGAAAGATATTTTTATGCATTGAGGGTAGATAAACGGAAGGTACAGACCATGTCTGTAATCCATTCGGGATTTACACCAAGGCCTTTAGTATACACCTATAAATATGAACTTCCCGGAGATCAGTATGTGGCACAGTATGAGCTGTACATTGGCGATGCGTTAAAAGGCAATATGAAAAAGGTTGATTTACAACAGTGGCCCGATCAGCAGCTGGAGGTTGTTTCTGCACCAGATAACACGCAGGAAATTTTTGTTTTACGGCGGAAAAGGACAAGGGATGAGATAGCGCTATGTGCCGTTAATTTAGCAACAGGTAATGTACGTGTGGTTATTAATGAGGTAAGTAAACCATTTATTAATGAAGATTTTTTTGATGTATCCATTATTAAAAAAGGCACAGAAATTCTGTGGTGGAGTGACCGCAGTGGTTGGGGGCAGTATTACCGCTATAGTGGTAATGGTAAATTACTCAACCGCATGGGTAAAGACAACTATACAGCGGGCAAAATACTTGCAATAGACACAGCCAGGGGCTATGCCTACCTAAACGCTTTCGGAAAAGAAGCTCATGCAAATCCCTATTACGCCAAGCTTTATAAAGTTTCTTTTGATGGTAAAAGCGAGCAGTTGCTGACACCTGAAAATGCAACACACCAGGTTTATATTTCACCCGATCGCCAGTACTTTATAGATAATTATTCAAGGATTGACCTGGAGCCGGTAACCATGCTTAGGAAGATAGATGGTAAGCCTGTAGCAGAAATATTTAAGCCTGATCTGAATAGCTTAAACGCTTACGGTTGGAAACACCCCGAACCTTTTATCGTTAAAGCAAAAGATAATGTGACAGATCTGTATGGTTTGATATGGAAACCCTTCAATTTTGATCCGAATAAAAAATACCCTGTTATTTCGCAGGTTTACCCTGGTCCGCAAATTGAAACCGTGTGGCCCGATTTTACGGTGTTGGATAAGTATAATAACGCTGCGTTGGCGCAACTGGGATTTATCGTAATAGCGGTTGGGCACAGGGGAGGATCTCCAATCCGCGATGTACATTACTATAAATTTGGATATGGAAACCTTCGCGACAATGGAATAGATGATGATAAATATGCCATTGAACAGTTAGCAGCTCGGTTTCCCTATTTCGACCTGAACAGGGTGGGGATTTTTGGACATTCGGGCGGTGGCATGATGACCATAGCTGCCATGTGTAAATACCCAGACTTTTATAAAGTAGGAGTGGCCTCTTCAGGGAACCATGATAACAGGATTTATTTACGCGCCTGGGGCGAAAGTTACCAGGGCTTAGAAAATAAAATGCCCATAAATGAAGATTTGGCCAGCAAACTTCAGGGCCATTTAATGCTTGTTACGGGAGAGGTTGATGATAATGTTAACCCTGCCAATACTTACCGGATGGTTGATGCATTGATTAAAGCGGATAAAAATTTCGATTTGTTATTGCTTCCCGGACAGAACCATCATTATGAAGGGGCTGCAAAACTTTATTTTGAGAAACGCATGAGGTCTTTTTTTGCAAGATATTTCATTGAACAAGACATTTCGCATGATAAAAAATAAACGTAGCGCTTGAGGTGCTATTCGTTTTGGATGACGACAAACGGAGTTGGTTGGATAACCGCTCCGTTTTTTATAACATTCACTGTAACCCGCATTAATTACGGTGCAAAATGAAATGCCAGGACTGTTCCTGTTTAAAAAATAACCGGCCCTGCTGAAATTAAATATTCATTAGGGCTGGCCTCTTTTTTAAAAAAAACTCGTGGAAAGAGTATAGAAAAGCATAGCTATTGTCTTATGGTAAATAAGCGAAAAATTTCGCTTGTTTGAACCAATTAACCAAATATTTAACCAAATTTCAACTCTCCATTATGAAACTATTTTACGCTGTTCATCAGTTTTTTAGATCTTCTCATCAGCTCAATTGTGTTTTTGCAAAGGTTATGTAACTACCCGCTACAAGCTTAATGCTACTGCAACTTTTGACCATTTGGTCTAAAGTAAATAACAGATAACAGGCACATTTGATGACTACCTCAGCGAAATAAGGCCACTTTACCTGTTTCGATGATCGTTTTGCAGGTTTGTCTGTAAAATGCTTTTTGGTACCTGCAGGGTGCTAGACTGCTTTGTAGTAAAATATCGAATAATATTGTGGCTCATCTATATATAGGATGTAGCTTTATTGAGCCGCGTGGCGATAGATACTCCGATTCATATTTTAAACTGGCCTAACCATTTCCAAGCCCAATACCTGGAAAGCCATGGCATGCTTTGTTCAAATCAATAGATTAACAAATATATAATATGAGCATAATTTGCCTGCTGTACTTTCGGGCCATCAAAGCTAAATGTATATCATATAATGTTATGTTTTACTGGTTATTAATTTTTGTTTGTAGAATATTGCTTACAAAGAGAGTATGGGTAAATAATAATTTTGTCTATATGGAAACATATAGGGTGCTACGTGCCAACGCTTAATACTAAATATTGCTCGAATAAATTAACAAATGGTCTCACTTAAAACGCATCGCACCCAGGCTATTGCCTGTAAGCATCTTTCTGAATGCATACCGGAAGGTAATATGCCGTTTTGCTGCTTTTCGCACCATTCAACAGGTCAGACACCCTTTTTTAGCAAAGAATCCGATAAACCTAATATGTACCTCCATTTTTTTGCAAGTCCTTAATAATTGATAACCTAAACCATTGACTATGAAGAACAAATACTTTTTTATCCTATTTTCATTCATTTTGAGTGTCTGCTTCTCTGCGCGATCCCAAACTTTCGTGCATCCGGGTATTCCGCTATCGGCTTCCGATCTGAGTATCTTAAAAGCACACATTGATGCCGGAGATTACCCCTGGAAACAGGCTTATGACGTGCTGGCTGCCGATGGTAAGTCTCAGTTGACCTACACTTATCAGGCTTTTGCTAAGGTTACCCGTAGCCCAGACTTAAACCTTTATCGTTGGAGAAACGATATGACGGCCGCTTTTAATATGTCGCTGATGTGGTATTTTACCGGAAATCAGGATTATGCTGCGAAAGCCAGGGATATTTTAATTGCCTGGGCCACTACCCAAACGGAGTTTGGAGGCCAGTTGGGAAACCTGGACCTGGGTGATTACGCCTTTGCCTATGGGGGAGCGGCATCGATCCTCAGAGGGACCTGGAGCGGATGGACTGCGGCGAACACAGCCGCGGTAAAAAACCTGTTTAATAATGTGTACTGGCCACCGTCGGGCTGTGGTGGTTATGCATTAGGGCCTTCTAATAAAGGTAACCTGAGTTTATCCGCAGGTGTGGTAATTGCTGCATTTTCCGACGATCCTGCTAAAATGGCCCATATCCTCTACCTTTCGAGATATATCGCCTCTTGCGGACTTAAAAATACCCTGCCCAGTGGCCAGAACGGTGAAAGTTTAAGAGATCAGGGACACGCCCATGGGACATTCAATAACCTGGCCTTCACGGCAGAAGTGCTCTATAAACAGGGTATAGACATTTATTCGGACCTGGAAGACCGGATTATGGCCAATGCCGAATATTTTGCCAGGAAAAATATAAGTTTACCCATCCCTTACGTCCCTTATGGTACTATTGATGCCTATTATTTAAATGATGTCACCGTTCCATGGGACATGGGAAGATTTGGACCTACTATCGCTCACGGGGCCTATGTAGTTCGTAAAAACCAAAGCTCGGCTTACTTGACCAAACTATTTAATACTACGCCAAGGCGCTTTGACCCGGTAATTACCTGGTTCTATAAGTCGGAAGACAATTCTACGGCTACTGTTCCGGCGCAAACCGAGACTGTTCCGGTTCCGACAAAAGTTGGAGCTGGGGGCTTAACCTCCCTTGATATCGGGGCCACTTCTCCTTCCGGGAGCAGTTCTTACAATAACAATGTGTGGACGGTAAAAGGAAGTGGAGATATGTGGACACATGGAGCAGATGCCTTGCACTTCGTTTACAAGCAGGTGACCGGTAATTGCTCTATTATTGCTAAGGTAGAAACTACCGGAGGTGGTGCCCAGAATGCCCGGGCAGGTTTGATGTTCCGCTCTGATCTGACCCCTAATGCAGCGCAAAGAGCCTGGATTGGGATAACTCCGGCGGTAAAAGCCGAATCGTTTATGCATGGATGGTCAGAACTAAGGGGTGGTGCTTATTATGAAAAATCGTCCAGGCCTGTAACCGGCATTCCGTATTGGGTGAAAATTGAACGTGTTGGGGAGATGATTGCCACGTATTATTCGCCTGATGGTGTAAGCTGGGCGGCGGCGCATGAGGGCAGATATACAGGCTTTACCGGCACCGCCTACATTGGCCTTGCGGTTTGCTCCAATACCAATGGAGCTTTAAATACCGCTACCTTCAGCAACGTGAGTGTTACCGGTGGGCAGGGAGGAGTGGTTACTGCACCCGAAGCACCACTTTCGGTATATGCCTATCCTGGAGATAAAGAGATGCGGGTAAGGTGGTTATCTTCCTTTGGTGCCGCTAGCTATACGCTTAAGCGCGCCTCATCTCTGAATGGTACCTATTCTACCATTGCCACCGGCCTTTCAGGAAATACGTTTCACGACAGTAATTTGTCAAACGGCCAGACCTATTATTATAAGGTTTGTGCAATAAATGCTGCAGGCACCAGTCCGGATTCACCTGGAGATGGAGCTACTCCTGAAGCCCCCCCGGTTCCGCAGGTATTAAACTCAGGCAGTTTAAATGGCGTGTACCGTATTATAGCCACGCATAGCAATAAGGCAGTAGAGGTTAAAAACGGATCAACAGCCGAAGGTGCCTTGCTGGGACAGAGAACTTATGCTTATTTAAGCAACCAGCATTGGCTCATCAACCCTATATCCGGTACCGATTATAAGATTATTAATGTACAGAGCGGAAAGGCCGTGGATGTTGTGTCCAATGCCATAACAGACGGTGCACTGGTAGAGCAGCGCAGCTATTCGACAAGCGATGCGGCCCAGGTATGGACGATTAAAGACCGGTTTAACGGGACGTTCAGCATTGTAGGAAAACAGAGCGGAAAATCGCTGGAGGTTGCAGGATCAAGTACTGCTGAGGGCGCCTCAATAGACATTTTCAGGTGGAATGATAATACTAACCAGATTTATAAAATAGAATCGGTTCCGGCTTCTGAAATGTCAACGGCTTACCTGAAAAAACTTGCAGAAGCCATAAAATTACGCGATACTACGGAGACGAGTGCCACCAATGTGCCAGGTAAATTTCCGGTAACGGCCAATGTGCAGTTAAATGATAGTATTACCTATGTTCAGTCTCAGTATAATACACAATCTACAGCTATCGAGATAAGCAGTTATATTTCCGTTCTGGATAATGCGATGAAACGGTACTTAGCGGCTAAATATTATCAGACGAATATGCTGGCCAATGGCTATTATTATCTTAAACCTTTAACCGGTGATTCATTACTGACCAAGAACGATACCAATATACCTTTATTTGATGTAGCAAGTCCTGAGCCCCAGTTACAGGTCTGGAATGTTGTTAAACAGGGAAATGGCAGGTATAAAATTGCTTGTCTGAGTGCGCCGGTATCATATAAGAATTATATAAACGAGAGCGTACAGTTTGGTGCCAATAACTATTCGGATGCCTGGAATTCATTTAATATTTACTTTGACGGAACCTCGTATGCCATTCAGCGTGCGCAAAGTGCCGGAAACGGCTACTGGTACCAAAGCGGTAATAAAATATTGGCCATAGGTGGCAATACGAACGATCCTATACCCTATAATTTCCCTTTCCGTTTAGTGCCTGTGGGAATTATCCCCTTAAACCTGAAAGCTGCAGGAGGAGATGGTAAAAACGTCCTGGATTGGGATCCTATTCCGAACCTTGCCTATGTCGTAAAACGTTCCACTGTAGCAGGTGGGTCTTATAGCACTATTGCTACGATCAGCGCCAGTGCCAATCCCATCAGGTACATCGATAGTGTTAGTGTGAATAACGGAACTACGTATTATTATCAGGTAAGTTCATCGGATGGCACGGCTTCCAGCCCTGTAGTTACGGCTTCACCTAATGTTGGCCAGCTTATTTACCTGAAATTTGACGAAATAAGCGGCACTGCTTTTGATAGTTGGGGAGCTAAACATGCATCGTTAGCATCGTCGGCAGGCCGGGGCACCGGGAAATCCGGAAAAGCCCTTAAACTGGATGGTTCGGCCAATGCTTATGCTACCTTACCGGCAGGTATTGTGAGTAGCTTAAATGATTTTACCATTTCCACCTGGGTGAAGATGGATGCGCTTTCTACCTGGATGCGGGTATTCGATTTTGGTATTGGTGCTACCCCAGTTACACAATATATGTTCCTGACTGTTCAGGCCGGGACCTCTACGGTAAATGGTGTGACTACACGAACCATTAGCTATAGAATTAAAAATGGGGGATCAGATCAGATCGTCAGTTTTAATTACCCTTTGCAACTGAATGGCTGGACGCACCTTGCCGTTACCCAATCCGGAAATACGGCCAGCCTGTATATCAACGGGGCTTTGGTGGCCAGCAATACCGGGATCACGATTAAGCCTTCTCAGCTGACCGCTTCAGGCACCACAACCGGCACTACGCTGAATTACCTGGGTAAATCGCAGTTCAATGATCCGCTTTTTAAAGGCTCAATTGATGAGTTTAAGATTTACAGCAGGGCTTTAAGTACAGCAGAGATTGCCTCGGCATTTACCAGCCAGTCGATCACGATGAATGCCATTGCGCCTAAACTCATGGGCGATGCTGATTTTGATCCTGCTGCTACTACAACATCAGGGCTTGCGGTAACCTATACCAGTTCAGATACTACAGTTGCAAAAATTGTAAATAACAAAGTTCGCGTTCTCAGTACCGGAACAACCGTTATTGCGGCCTCACAGGCAGGGAATTCGGTTTACTGGCCTGCAACGCCACAATTAAAAGTATTGTCGGTTGCCATTACCAATAATACCCAGCCAACTGCTGTGATAGGCAAGCCATTTATCTATACCATTACCAACAATGCACTGAGCGATTTTATGGTAACAGGCTTACCTGCTGGTTTAAGCCTGAATGCCTCAAACGGGATCATATCCGGTACCCCAACCGAGTACGGTACATTCCCGCTATTTATTAACGCCGTCAATGACAGTATCCCGGGAACGCAGACCATTACCTTAACGGTACAGAATATGGTCAGTAACGTTATTGTTGCTTCGGGGGATGCAAAAAATGTGGTTGAATGGGATGCTCTTCCGGGTTTTAGCTTTAATGTGAAACGTTCAACTACACCGGGTGGTCCTTATACCACTTTATCAAATGTAACGACCAATATGTATACCGATACCGGTGTGAGCAATGGAACTACTTATTATTATGTGGTTACAGCGGTTGACAGTCAGGGTGAAGGTTCTCCCAGCGCAGCAGTAACCGCAAAGCCTGCTGCCGGCCAGCTTACTTACCTTAAATTTGATGAAGCCAGCGGCACTCGCGCTGTTGACAGCTGGGGGGCTACCCACGGAACAATGGCCGCAACAGCAACCCGTGCAGCCGGGCAAGATGGAACTTCGCTCAAACTCGATGGTACAGCTACTTCTTATGCTACCTTACCAGCAGGAATTGTAAAAACAGTATCCGATTTCACGGTTTCAAGCTGGGTAAGGATGGATGCATTTTCCAATTGGATGCGTGTATTTGATTTCGGGAACAATACCTCACAATATATGTTCCTCACCGTTCAGCAGGGAACGCCAACTGTAAATGGTGTAAAGCTAACAACCGTCCGTTATGCCGCTAAAAACGGGGGGACAGAATTAAACGTAAGTGCTAACTTTGCCTTTCCGTTGGATACCTGGACACATTTGGCAGTAACCCAGTCAGGAAATACGGCAAAGCTGTATATCAACGGTGCCTTGGCAGCAACCAATGCCAACCTCACCATCAACCCTTCACAACTCACTGCTTCGGGCACTACTACAGGCACTACGCTGAATTACCTGGGTAAATCACAGTTTAATGATCCGCTTTTTAAAGGTTCAATTGATGAGTTTAAGATTTACAGCAGGGCACTAAGTGATACGGAGATCACTAACGAAGGTACAGCCAGTTTCAGCCAATCGGGTAATCTTTCAAGTACGCAGCCCCGTTCAGGTATAATCCCGGCACAAGCCCTTGCTCCGGAGTCTTCAGCCAGCAATATCATCTATCCTAACCCCGTAAAAGAGCAGTCTTTTAAAGTAAGGCTTACACCTGATCTGAGAGATCAAAACATTAAAGTAATAATTAGGGATGTTGTGGGCAGGATAATGCAGAGCGGAAGCTATCGTGCTGCAGATCGTGATCTGCAGGTGGGCCTTTCCGGAAATTACCGCTTAGGTGTTTATTTCGTGTACCTGAATAACCTGACACCAATCAGACTGATCGTGGATAAATAAATAAGAATATATGAACGCAAAAGGCTGTTTAACAGTCTTTTGTGTTTCATTTGTCTATGTGATAAATGAAACAGGGCTGACTCATCATCAGTGCCTAATGCTAAACTATTGTCCAAAAAATTAACAGATGATCTCACTTAAAACACCTCATGCCCAGGCTATTGCCTGTAATGATCCTCCTGAACTCACACGCGAAGGTGATATGCCTATGCCGCTTTTGGCACCTTTCAACTGATAAAACCGATCAGATGCTATTTTTTAGCGAAGAACCCGTTAAAAGCCTTATGTGGCGCTTCATTTTTTGCAACCTTTTAACCTGAACTCGATTAATAACATGTCTTTAAAGATCTTTTGTAGATATTTTCAACTCACCGTCGTCACCCTGAATCGAGCCTTAGCGAGCTCACCGAAGGTAATTTATTTTACAAGTAGAAGTAGTGTTTTCAATTGCCTTGTAGCTACTTCGTGGTTAGGGTCTATCTAGTAGGAAAGATGCTGAAACAAGTTCGGCATGACGATCGCGTTAGGAAAAAGAGACTAAAAATGGATCACAACGCGTAAATATTAATCGAACTAAGGTTTTTAAATAATTAACAACCTAAACTATTGAATATGATGAACAAGTACTTTTTTATGTTGCTTTCATTCATTTTGAGTGTCTGCTTCACCGCACGGTCCCAGACCTTCGTGCACCCGGGTATTCCGCTATCAGCTTCCGATCTGAATACCCTGAAAGCCCATGTACAAGCCGGAGATTATCCCTGGAAACAGGCTTATGATATCCTGGCTGCCGATGGTAAGTCGCAGCTGACCTACATGCCAAGCCCTTTTGCCACGGTTAGCCGCAATCCGAATGTAAATCTTAATCAGTGGAGAGGCGATATGACTGCTGCATTTTTTCAGGCCATGATGTGGAGTTTAACGGGCAATGAGGCATATGCTAAAAAATCGAGAGACATTCTAATGGCCTGGGCCACTACCCAGACAGAATTTGGGGGAATTGAATCAAACCTCGATTTAGGCGATTATGCTTATGCCTATGGCGGTGCCGCGTCTATTCTTCGTGGAACCTGGAGCGGCTGGACAGCCGAAAATACTACCGCGGTAAAAAACCTGTTTAACAATGTATACTGGCCGCGTACCGGTTGTGCAGGTTATGCTTTAGGGCCTGCCAATAAAGGCACATTGAGTATAGCCGGCGGAGCCGCTATTGCTGCCTTTTCTGATGATCCGGCAAAAATGGCGCATATTGTTCACCTGATGAGGTACATCGGTTCTACCGGATTTAAAAATACATTGCCCAGTGGAGAACATGGGGAAAGTGGAAGAGACCAGGGGCATTCTCATGGTATGTGGAGTGGCATGGCCTTTACCGCAGAAGTGTTCTGGAAGCAAGGTATAGACCTTTATTCTGAACTGGATAACAGGTTACTTGTTTTAGGGGAATATTTTGCTAAGACCAACACGGGCAAACCCATTGGCTTTGTACCCTTTGGTACTACAGACTGGTACTATTTTAATGCTGCGCCCTATGGATGGGATGGAGGGAGGTGGGGTTTAACCCTACTGCAAAGTGCCTATAATTTACGTAAAAATATACCTACCCCTTACATCACTAAAAGGCTTAATGCCATCCCAAGGCGGTTTGATCCCGTATATACCTGGTTTTATAAATCTGAAGACAATTCTACCGCTACGGTTCCGGCACAAACCCAAATTGTCCCTTCAGCTACAAAAGTGGGAACTGGCGGCTTAACGGATCTTGACATTGGATCTGCTTCACCAGCCGGCAGCAGCGCCTACAATAATAATGTATGGACGGTAAGGGGAAGCGGGACAGAAATATTGACCCATGGGGCTGACGGATTTCACTTCGTGTATAAAGAAGTGACGGGAAACTGTTCTATCATTGCCAAAGTAGAAACAGCCGGAGGTGGCGCGCTCAATGCCAGGGCAGGTGTAATGCTGCGTTCAGATCTTACCCCTAATTCTACACAGCGGATATGGATTGCCGTTAAATCTGGCAAGCGTGCCGAGTCATTTATGCATGGGTGGACGGAGGTTAGGGGGGGCTCTAACTGGGAAAAAGCGGAAAGAGCAATCCCCCAGGATGATTATTGGGTGAAAATTGAACGCATAGGTGATGTAATTAATACGTACTACTCACCAGATGGTACCAGCTGGGCTACTGAAGTACAGGGCCGGTATGAAGGTTTTACCGGTACGGCTTATATCGGATTGGCAGTTTGTTCGAATGCAAACGGTGTTTTAAATACCGCTGTATTCAAAAATGTAAGTGTTACCGGCGGACAAGGTGGAGTGGTTACCTTGCCTGAAGCACCGCATTCCGTGTATGCATATGCCGGAAATAACCAGATGAATCTCCGTTGGCTTTCTTCTTTCGGTGCAGATAGCTATACGGTTAAAAGAGCATCATCCGAAAATGGAAATTATACCACTGTTGCTTCTGGCCTTGCCGGAAATAGTTTCCTGGATACAGACGTATCCAACGGACAGACCTATTATTACAAGGTTTGTGCGGTAAATACAGCCGGTACAAGTCCTGATTCACCAGCAGATTCAGATACACCAGAGGCACCACCTGTTCCGCAGGTATTAAATTCAGATAGTTTTAACGGGGTGTACCGAATTATAGCCACACATAGCAATAAGGCAGTAGAAGTTAAAAACGGTTCTATGGCTGAAGGGGCCTTATTGGGACAAAACACCTATTCTTCTTCAAGTAACCAGCATTGGAGAATAACGCCTATATCCGGTACCGATTATAAGATCATCAACCTGCGGAGTGGAAAAGCAATGGACGTGGTGGGCAATGCCGTAACCAATAATGCGCTTGTGGAGCAGCGGAGTTACTCGGCTACAGATTCAGCCCAGATCTGGTCTATTAAAGATAAAGAAAACGGAACTTTCAATATTGTGGGAAAACAGAGCCAGAAAGCGCTTGAGGTTGCCAGTTCAAGCACTTTAAACGGTGCCGCAATGAACCTGAACAGATGGGTTGATAATCCTAACCAGATTTATAGAATAGAACCGGTTACGCAATCAGACATGTCTTCTGCTTACCTTAAAACACTGGCTGAAGCCATCAAGTTACGCGATACCACCCAAACGAGTACAACAGTTGAGGGAGGTAAATTTCCGGTGGCGGCCAAGGTACAGTTAAACGATAGCATTACCCATGTGCAAGCCTTGTACAATCCCCAATCAACGGTTTTTCAGATCAGTGACTATGTTACCATATTGGAGAATGCAATGGAACGGTATAAGGCCACCATGTACTACTATACGAATACATTTGCTGACGGGAATTACTATCTTAAACCGCTTGACAGCGATTCGTTATGGACGAAGAACGAGACGAACAGGCCTTTATTTGATGTGTCGAATCCTAATCCCTTAACTCAAATGTGGAATGTGAAAAAGCAAGCGAACGGCAGGTATAAAATTATTTGTCTAAGCTCACCACTTCCAGCATTTAACAATTATATCTATGAGGATGCATTATTTGGCCGTAATGTTATTGCCTACAACGACGCTTACAATTCATTTAATATTTATGGTAACGGTACTTCGTATGCGGTTCAACGGGCACAAAATGCCGGAAACGGGTATTGGTATAAAGGTGGCAATCAGATACTTGCTGTACTTGGAAATGATAACGATCCGGTTCCCTATACTTTTCCTTTCCGTTTTGTACCCGTTGGAACTGTTCCGATAAGCCTGACTGCTTCGGCCACCGATGGAAAAAACATCCTGGAATGGGATCCAATTGCGAATTTAACATATACCATCAAACGTTCAACAACACCTGGCGGGCCTTATACCGATATTACCACAGTGAATACAACAACTTTTACTGACACCGCTGTTCTGAATGGAACACCTTATTACTATATCGTTGCTTCGCCAGATGGTGTTGCATCCAGTCCGGAAGTTTCAGCCTCTCGGAATGTAGGGAAGATTTATTTGAAATTTGACGAAACCAGCGGAAACCGTTGTGTGAGCAGTTGGGGAACTACTTATGGTACGCTGACGGCTACAGCAACACGTGATACTGGGAAAACAGGAAACGCACTTAAGCTGGACGGGGCAAGCACTTCTTATGCTACACTACCTGGAGGCATTGTTAGTGATGTAACTGATTTTACCATTTCGGCCTGGGTAAAAATGGATGCCCTTACCAACTGGATGCGTGTATTTGATTTTGGTACCGGTACTAACCAGTATATGTACCTTACCGTGCAGGGAGGAACCACTACAGCGAATGGGGTAACTTTATCGACCATTAAATATGGAATTAAAAACGGAGGGACAGAATTAGGCATAACTGCTCCTTATGCCTTCCCGTTGAATACCTGGGTACACCTGGCAATTACCCAATCCGGAAACACAGCCAAACTGTATATCAACGGCGTGCTGAAATCAACCAATACGGCACTTAGTATTAATCCTTCACAACTTACCCCTACGGGTGCTACTACCGGTACAAATTTAAACTATCTTGGTAAATCGCAATTCAATGATCCGTTTTTTAAAGGCTCAATTGATGAGTTTAAGATTTACAAACGGGCTTTAAGTGCTTCGGAAATTGTAGAGGGCATGAAGGTATTCCAAACCATTGCCTTTAATACCATTACACCAAAACAGGTAGGTAGTGATGATTTTGATCCAGAAGCTGTTGCTTCTTCAGGGCTTCCGGTAGAATACACCAGTTCGAATCCCGCTGTTGCAACGATAGTAGAAGGAAATGTTCATATTGTATCGGCCGGAACAACAGTCATTACTGCTTCACAGGCGGGAGATGAAGTGTATGGGCCGGTATCACAGGCAAGAACATTATCGGTTGGCATTACCAACAATACACAGCTTACTACTTTAATGGGTAGACCTTTTAGCTATACCATTACCAATAAGCCATTAAGCAATTTTACGGCAACGGGTTTGCCTGCAGGCCTAAGTGTAAATGCTACAACAGGCGTAATATCAGGCACGCCTACGGAATATGGTACTTTTCCGGTAACTATTGGCGCTGTTAAAGACAGCATTACCAATACCCAAACCATCACCTTAACGGTAAAAAATAATGTGGTAAGCAATTTTATTGTTGCTGCAGGGGATGCAAAAAATGTTTTGGAATGGGATGTTATTCAGGGTTTTACCTATAACATTAAGCGTTCAACCGCATTAGGAGGCCCCTATGTTGCAGTGGGTAGTACAAGTACCCCTAAATTCACCGATACCGGTGTAAGCAACGGAACTACTTATTACTATGTAATTGCGGCAGTTGATAGTATAGGAGAATTGCCTCCGGGCACAGTGGTAACGGCAAAACCTGCTGCCGGCCAGCTTACTTACCTTAAATTCGATGAAGCAAGCGGCACCCGCGCCATCGACAGTTGGGGAGCTACCCACGGAACATTGGCCACAACAGCAACCCGTGCAGCCGGAAAATTCGGTAGCTCGCTAAAACTTGATGGCACAGCAACCTCTTATGCTACCTTGCCAACAGGAATTGTAAAAAATTTATCCGATTTCACTGTTTCTGGTTGGGTAAGGATGGATGCACTCTCTACCTGGATGCGTATGTTCGATTTTGGTACAGGTACCACGCAATATATGTTCCTGACCGTTCAGCAGGGAACACCAACCGTAAACGGTGTAAAGCTATCAACCGTTCGTTATGCTGTTAAAAACGGGGGCACAGAATTAAACGTAAGTGCTAACTTTGCTTTTCCGCTGGATACCTGGACACACCTGGCGGTAACCCAGTCAGGAAATACGGCAAAGCTGTTTATTAATGGCACTTTGGCAGCAACCAATACCAACCTGACTATTAAACCTTCGCAGCTTACTGCTTCGGGTACTACTACGGGTACTACGCTGAATTACCTGGGTAAATCACAGTTTAATGATCCCCTTTTTAAAGGCTCAATTGATGAGTTTAAGATCTACAGTAGGGCATTAAGTGATGTGGAGATTGCTGAAAGTTTAAAAACTGCGCAAACCATTACCTTTAATGCTTTGCCCGAAAAAACGGTTACCGATACCAGTTTTAACGCTGGTGCAGTTTCCAGTTCAGGTTTGGCAATCAGTTATGCCAGTTCAGACACCACAGTGGCAACTGTTGTCAACAATAGGATCGAGATTAAAGGAGCAGGTGTTACTACCCTTACAGCCACCCAGGCAGGCAATGCAACATATGCGGCTGCCACACCTGTAAGCCAGGTATTAACCGTTAATAAAGTGGCACAGACCATTACCTTTAATGCTTTACCAGAAAAAACGGTTACCGATACCAGTTTTAACGCTGGTGCGATTTCGAGTTCAGGCCTGGCAGTGAGTTATGCGAGTTCAGACACCACTGTGGCAAGGGTTGCCAATAATAGGATCGAGATTAAAGGAGCAGGTGTTACCACCATTACGGCTACCCAGGCAGGCAATGCAACATATGTGGCTGCCGCACCTGTAAGCCAGGCCTTAACTGTTCATCAAGTTGAACAAACCATTAGTTTCGCCAGCTTACCTGCCAAAAGAATAGGAGATGCCGATGTAACACTAAGTGCCACAACAAATGCTAATTTGCCGGTGAGCTATTCGAGTTCAGACACCACGGTTGCAAAGATCGTAAATGATCAACTGCAGGTGGTAGGTAAGGGAACTGCGATTATTACGGCAAAACAGGAAGGAAACAATACCTATGCTGCAACCAGTGTAACCCAGCCGTTTAATGTAATCCCTTTCAATATCCAGGTACAATCTATGGATGGCGATGGTGGCCAGCTTACCAACAATGTGATCAGGCCTAATTTCAGCCTGGTTAACCAAGATTCGATCGGGGTAAATTACAATGAACTTACCATGCGTTACTGGTTTACAGCAGAAAATTATGCGGGTATAAATACCTGGATAGATTATGCCCAAATGGGAAACAGCAACGTGAAAATGACGTATGTACAAATACCAAACCCTGCTTCGGGAGCGTTAGGGTACATGGAATATAGTTTTCTATCTGGCGGAAAGTTAAACGCAAACAGCAACAGCGGGGTAATCCGTACCAGGTTTGCCAACCAGGACTGGTCCAATTTCTCAGAAGCAGACGATTACTCTTACCAGGCCAATACCGGTAGTTATGGAACAAACAACCGGATAACCTTGTACCGCAACGGTAAATTGATATTTGGAGAAGAGCCGGCTCTGGTGCCTGTTACTGTGAAACTGAATGTACTTTATCAAAATCAGAACCTCACAACAAACAGCAATGCCATAAGTGCTTTTGTAGCCATTAAAAATACAGGCAACAGCACTATTGATTATAGTGATCTGACTGCCAGGTACTGGTTTAGCAAAGACGGAACGGCCGGACTAAATATGACGGTTGATTATGCCAAACTGGGCAATAACAAGATCAAAGGGCAATTTACAGAACTTAATCCTTCGCTAAACGGGGCCGACAGCCACCTCGAATTATCTATCGATGGGTCAGCAGGAAAGCTTTATCCTTTAAGCAGTACCGGAAATATCCAGTTCCGCATTAATAAAACCAACTGGTCTGCGTTTAACGAGTCGAATGATCATTCGTATTTGCCTAAAGCCGCGATGGACACCAATGCACATATTACCTTGTATTATAAGGGGCAACTGGTGTACGGAACAGAGCCTGCTACAGCTGGTTCTGGCCAATCGGGCAGTCTTTCAAGTACGCAGTTCCGTTCAGGTGTAATCCCGGCACAACCGCTTACTCCAGAGTCTTCAACCAGCAATATCATTTATCCGAATCCGGTTAAAGAGCAGTCTTTCAAAGTGAGGCTTACGCCAGATCTCAGAGATCAGAATATTACGGTAACCATCAGAGACGTAGTAGGTAGGGTAATGCAGAGCGGAAGCTATCGCGCTGCAGACCGTGAATTGCAGGTGGGTTTATCAGGAAATTATCGTTTAGGCGTTTATTTCGTTTACCTGAATAAACTAACACCAATAAGATTGATAGTTGATAAATAAAAGATTACCAGAGACTGTATCATAGGGGGTAATTTCAGCTCTAACTTGTTACGTTGAGCTCAGCTTGTACTGAGCTCAACGAAGTATCGAAACGCCATTAAGATATTTAAAGGAGGCCCTTCGACAAGCTACCATTGACAGGCCCAGTGGAAAAATCGTCATCTCGACCGAAGCAAAGCGGAGTGGAGAGATCTTTGAACTATGTTACCAAAAGTTTAAAGATTTTGCTTCGCAGAGCCTTCGGGTTCTCCATTACGCTACCGATGAAAAATCGGCAAGCTTCAGTCGAAATGACGATATTATTTCTTTTAAATTCACCTGTCACTAATATTGATTTTTATACAATAAATTATCCCTAAGGATGACAATTTACACTTTATGATACAGCCTCTTAATAAAATAGGAGAGAACTACCAGAAGCAAAAACAGGTTTTAGGTATGGGGAAAAGCTATAAGGTATTTCTCCTATTTGATATTAAGTTATTGGCCACAGGTTACAAAGAAAATTGCTTCTGTAATCAATCACAACATCGTTAAAAATCTCTTAGCGTAGCATATACACCATAAGATTGCGCATCTATATCATATAGCGGTCTGAGTACATAATCCTTATTAAATTTTTTAAGTCGGAAGGTATTGTTGCTGCGATCCAATACAGTAAGGTTTTTCAGCAGATCATCTGCCTCACCTTTCAAAATCACTTCGTTTCCCGTTTCAAAGGCCAGTAAAGCCGGACCATAGGAAATGGATATTACCTGTGGACTGTTTGGCATTTGTTTTACCTGAAAACCATAGTGAAATATAAGTTCTACCTGGTCGTTATCTTTCCAGATCCTGTTGAGGTCTAAATAAGATCCAGCTTTTGCGTTAACAGATAACTTCTTTTTATTTATATATACTTCTGTACCCTGGGCCCATGATGGGACGAACAGTTTAAGTGAAAAACCAATGCTCTTTTTTGTTTTGACCAGAAAGTTTACAAGGGAATCTTTTGGCAATTCTCCTTTTTGCTCCAGGCTAATACTTTTCCCCTTCCACTCAACCTTTGAGGGCACGTAAAGGTTTACATAAAGTGCCGAATCATTGTGGTAATAAATCCGGGTATTGAGCTGGGCGAAAGCTTCAGAACAGGAACCGGTACAGCAGGCATAATCTTCTTCCTTGAGGTATTTTTTGTTTCGGGGCGAGCCCAGCGGCAAATGATAAATAAATGCGCCGGTACTATGGCTTTGCGCAGGGAGCACCGCATTATAAAACATGTTCATGTAGGCATCTGCATACTTGGCATCAGCTGTCCAGGTAAAAAGGCTCGAAGTTAGTTTTTGCGTATTATGCGAAACGCAGCTCTCTGCAATTTCTTTGGTAAGCGTGAAAAGATGCCCCGGTTCACCCCAATGTTCGGCGGTAAGGGAAGTTGGGGTGGTAACATTTGGTCTGGGGCCGCTGCTGGTGCCATTAACGTATGCATGGCCTTTCATCAGTATTTCCCAGAAATTTATCGCCGCTTCACGATAGCGGATATCGCCGGTAGTATTGTAACCTTCAGAAAATCCGTTAACCAGCACCAAATGGGTATTGGAATGAAGCCCGGAGAGGATATCGCGGTTCTGTACAAGTGGATTGAAAAACCATTGAGGATCGAAAATTTTTGCCAGTGCCAGATGTTTTGGATCCTTGGAAATAGCATATAGTTTATATAAAACCTCGTTCATTGCACCCATCTCGTTCTGAGGATTTGCATCCACCGTATACATCATTCTTTCTTGTGTTTCCCTGGGCAATGCTGCCATCCGCTTATCTACATAAGCAGCCATCCCCAAAAGTATTTCGTAAGCCTTTTTGTTTTGCGTGTGGATATAAACATCAAGCATACCTTGCATAATCTTTTGATAGGTATAATACGGCGCCCAAACCCCTGTAAACTTGGTCTCCAAGGTTTTAAAATCTTTATCTGGAAAGGCACTCAGGTAGCCATTTCCAAAAGCTTTCTGGCATTTATAAAGCTCATCGATCATGTATTTTAACCTCGATGTAAGTTCGGGTTGGTGGTACTTTTCTACCAGATGGGAAACCGCAGAAAGGTAGTGGCCCACAAAATGCCTGCGCAGGCCAATACTGGGCGCTTCCCATCCTCCAAGTGGTTTGGCAGTAGAGGGGAGGCCTGCAGTAAGCCTGAAATTATGCAATAACCTATCGGGTTTCTGTGCGTTTAGAAATGAAATATCCAGTTCTTCGCGGTGTTTAACCTCAGAAATACCCAGGCTCACCTCCTGATCGCCAAAAGGTGACACGGCGGTCTTTAAAACTGCAGAGACCTGAGAAAAACAATTTAAAGTAGCGAAGGTAAAAAGGAAGGATATAAATAGATTTTTATGCATCAGTGTTGAATAATTATGAATATAGACAATAAATAATAGAATGGATACCCTAGAGCACCTGCACTTAGCTGATAAAGGTTTAAAACTTTTTCCCATAAAGAAACTAAAATATAGAATAGCCCATATTTTGTAAAACAAAAAGCATAATAATTGCATCAGGCGTAACCTTTTACGCATATAAAACCTGAACTCGATAATTATTAATTAAAAACTGTTTAATGAATGTCCTTGATTAGACGAATTCGTCATGGTGAGTTTTTTTACGAGTAGAAATAGAATTTTCAATTGTCTTGTAGTTACTAACATGAGTTCAATTAATAATCTGTTCTGAAAATGTTTTACGAATGGCTTTCTTTTCTGATCGTCATCCTGACCTGTAGCAAAGCGGAAAGCTATGATTAAACCGAGCCTTAAGCGAGTTCACTGAAGGTAATTTATCTCAGGGGGTATTTTGCAGGAAAGATGCTGACCACGAAGTAGCTATTAGGCCTTTAAAACAATAAAAACTGCTAATAAAATAAATTCAGCATGACGATCGCCTTAGGAATGTGTGCTAAAAACAAATATAGAATTAACAAAAGATATGTCCACAAGGTAAATGCCTGCATTGTAATGGGTTGTATACCCGGGGCTGATCAACTTTGTCTCATCGCAGGTTACTTTTCGAATACCTATCGATAAATATTTATTTTTTTTAAAATAAACAGAGTATTAAATCAGATCAGTAGTGTCTATTGGGTAAATAGCCTGAAAAAGCTATAGATGAGATGTTGAAGAGCTTTGATCTTCGCCCTTACGATCGGAAATATTAAAGACTGAAAATTTAAATTTTCACAATACTGTATATCACATTTGCAATAGCAAATTAAACAGCGGGGAACAAGATAAATACCGATCAAATTGGGCGCAGATTAATTCAGAACCATTCATCACACGGAGACTTAACTTACCTCCGAATAAATAACTAACCAATATAGACCAGTTAAATCTAAAATGTTCAAAAATATCTTTTAGAGCTAACCGTCCTAAAAACTTTTATTATCAACGAACAAACTATGCGTATTATTGTTGTTTTGTGTGTTTTTTTGTTGAGCTTTTTAAGTACTGCAAGTGCGGTTCAAAAAGTTCAATCTGATTCACTTTCGAATAAAAAGCCTTTAGAAGATACTTCGAAAGTCTTGATGAAAAAGCAACCGACCAAGTCAAAGGGGTTTCAGAGCGTTTCTGTACCTATAAAATCTAAATTTCCTGCTAATAGTATACAGCAATATCTAAAAGGAAATGCTTCAGGATTATATGCTACCGAGGCCAGTGGTGAGCCAGGCACCTACCAGTATATGTTTATTCGTGGTACGTCTACCCCTTTGATTACTCAGGAAGATGTGTTAAAAAACCAGCCATTAGTGGTTATTGATGGATTGCCTGTTCTTTCATACGAAAACCCATATGTTTATGATATACAACGTCCTGATTATAGTTTTAATAGAATTGGCCCTTCAACTAATCTGCTTGCAGGGCTCAATATTGCTGATATAGAGTCGGTAGAAGTATTAAAAGATTTGTCTAAAACAGCAATCTACGGACCCCGTGGAGCGAACGGTGTAATTTATATCCGAACAAGAGCCGGATCGACAACATCAAATATGAGTTTTAACTCTTCTTTTGGTGTTGCTGCAAAACCTTCAATTACGACATTAAACGGGGGCTACGAAGATAGTTTCAGACAACGCTTTTACAGCCGGTATGCTACTCCTGCACAGTTACAGTCTTATCCTGGTTTTTTACGGGATTCAATTACCACCAAATATTATGGAGAGTCATCCTGGGCAGATGCTTACTATAAAGATGCCTTAATATACAATGCCGATGCGCTGATGTCTGGAGGATCTAAGAGAGCTACTTTTAAATTTAACGTTGGAACTCAAAAAAGCTCGGGTAACGCAGACGAGACGTCTTTGAATAAATATTATACGTCTATTGACCTGAATATTATACCAAGAAGCTGGATAGTGGTAAGCGCTAACATAAAAGGTACCAGGTTAGACCGGAACCGGAACAGATATAACAGGGACCGGCTTGCCGAGGTAGGATATTTACCAGACCTGACAGAGGCTCCGGCACCAAATATTGACAGTTACAATTCGTTCATCAATGAGTTTGACAAAGGGTTCGATAAGAATTATAATAATATTGCGAATGGTTTTTTAAATGTGGCCATCAAGCTGCCTTTACAAATCGACTACAATACACGTTTCGGGGTGAGTTACAATGAAGGGGGAAGAGACCTGTTTTATCCGAGTACCTTATTAGACAATTCGAACTATGCATCCAACTATTTTGGCCTTAGCCAGCGCCTGGTTTATGATCATTCACTCAATTACAAAATAGACCTGAAGTCGAAACACGCTTTTGATTTTTCGGTAGGTAGTTCTATACAATGGGATAAAGATAGATACAGCTATTCTTATGCCTATAAGGGAGTTAGTGACTATTTAAAGGTGAATTTGCTCAAAGCGGGTAGTTTTAGCTCTAATGGGGCTTTTAAAGACCAGCTAACTTTCAAGTTTCTTGACCAAACCGCTACAAACCTTTTAGCTTTTTATGCTGCCACAACCTATAAGTTTAAAGATTTTTACAGTGCAAGTTTATTGCTCAGAACGGATGGCGCATCCAATATGCAACCGGTTCACCGCTGGTTCTTTTCTCCGGTTCTTTCTGGCGCCTGGGACATCAAAAAACATAAACTCTCAAAGTCTCCCATAATTTCGGCCTTAACGCTCAAAGCCAGCGTGGGGCGCATTGGTATTGCTCAACTGACCGATCGCATTTCATTGGGAACACAATATGCATCAGAAGCTGGCTGGAAAAATGATCTCAGAATTCCTTCCTACCTGAATACTGCCACATTAATGAGGTCTTATTTATATGGATACCTGGGTTATGACATACCATGGAGTTATAACGAGCAGTTAAGCGCGGGGGCAAGCTTTGGTTTTTTTAAAAACAGGATCGTAGGAGAGCTGAGCTTTTATTCAACAACAACAAAAAACCAGTTGATTAACATTCCGGGTGCTGCAGAGTATGGCTACACAGGGTTATTTCAGCCAGGTATGGACATTAATAACAAAGGGGTCGATTTATTTTTATCTGCAGATATTTTAAAATCTGCTGCAAAGAAAAGTTTTAACTGGAACTCTTCTATCAATCTGAATTTTAATCGCAATACCTTAAAAGCTTTACCTGGCGGTTTATCCGAAATCATAATAGGTGACAGAAAGTTACAGGTTGGCCAGGCCGCTGATCAGTTTTGGGTGTTAAAAAACAATGGCATATACAATGCCGATGACGAGGTTCCTGTAAACCCAGCTACGGGAAATAAAATGACCTATAAAGGCACCGAATTAAAGGCAGGAGATCCGAAATGGGCTGACATAAATGGCGATTATAACGTAGACGATAAAGACAAAATTTTAACAGGTAATATATTACCCGCAGTTTCGGGAGGTTGGAACAACAGCCTTAAATATAAAAAATGGGACTTGCAAACCAGTTTCTATTTTAATTTAGGCAGAAAGGTACTGAATCAAAATATGGCTAACCGCTTCAATTTCATTAACCTGGAAGCAGAGAATAGCATCAATTCGGTAAAGGAGTTTACCTTTTGGCAGGAACAGGGCAATGCAGCTTTATATCCTACCTACAACCCCTGGAGTGCGGTTATTCCCTACCGGTCAGAGCAGGATCTGTTTTTGGAAAATGCCTCTTTTTTAAAGCTTAGAAGCATTAGCCTTGGCTTCGACCTGACTGATAAGTTATTGGGGTCAAATAAGGCAACAAGATTTAAGTCTTTTTATGTCTTTGTGTCTGCGAGTAATTTATTCACCATAACATCATACTCTGGCCGTGATCCAGAACTGGTTAATACCAGCGGTATTGATACCGGTTACGGACTTTCCTTGCCAACGATGTTTGCTGCCGGATTAAAAGTTGATTTTAAATAGTTTTTAGAAATGAGAAGATTAAGTTATATAATGCTCATTAGCCTGTTGCTTCCCTTATTAGGTTGCAAGAAAATTTTAGATGTAAACTCTACGCGTGCTATCGGCGATGTAAATATGTGGAGTACATTAGAAGATGCAAGAGCTGCATTATTTGGGGTTTATGCACTTAACAGGGCAGCCATGTCTGACAATAACCGGCACGTTATTTACGGCGATGTTCGGTTGGCCGATTTTGAGCCTACTTCGCGACTTGATCTTAGGGCCATTCACAATAACATGCTGAATGCCGATTATAAGCTAATTAACGACCTTTCAGATTGGCGCCCGTTTTATGCAACCATTAATGCGGCTAATTTATACCTGGAAAGAATCCATGAAGTGTATGAAAAGGACAAAAGATTTGTAGAGCAAACTTACAATTTAGACAGGGCGCAGGTAAAAGCTTTAAGGGCTTTCTCTTATTTTTATATGTGCAGGATATGGGGCGACGTGCCGCTCATTTTATCTTCGCACGAAGGAAGTTTTACCAACAAGCCACGCGATCCGCAGGACAAGATTTTTGCTGCTATAGAACAGGATTTGCTTGAGGCAGAACCCAGATTACCTTATGCTTATGATGGTATTGATCCCGAACAAACAGGAGCTTATTATGGGCAGAACGTAGCAAATTATTACGGCTATGGTTACCTCGTTAGCAAACAAGCCGTCTGGACAATACTTGCCCACATGTATGCCTGGAGAGGTGATTATGCGAATGCGGCCATTTATGCGCAAAAGATAGTTGATAAAACAACAAGGGTTTCAGGATCGGGACCAGCATTAGCCGGAACATTCCGTAATGTAAATGACGGGCTTACAGTAAACGTTCGTTACGTTGGGTACATATGGAGCGCGAATAACACCACAGTACTGTTTGCAGTAGCCCGCGGTGAATTGGCAACCTCCGACGTAATAGAAGAATTAACTGCCGCTGATCCCATTGTGCCAAACCGAAGAATCCCGGCAATTTATGTACCTAAAGATAGTTTATTCTCCATTTATAACGAGGGAACAGATGCGCGCTTCGCTGTAGATAGTGTAACGAAGCTTGTGAGGTCTGCGGATGGCTTTTTTACAGGATTTGATAAACCCTATCCCGTTTTCAGGAAAATATTCGTGCCATGGTTTAGTTTCCCCAATAAGCAGGGTATTAATGTGCCTTCAGACTTAGGCGTTTTTGCCAGCCCTATCATTTTTAGCCGATTTACAGAAATGGGACTTCTTTTAGCCGAGTGCAGGGCTGCATTGAACGATAAGAATGGCGCCATAGCCATCTTGAATCAGGTAAGGGGCAATAACAGTGTGCCTGCCTATGTAAGCGAAAGCGATAACGGTCCGCTCATTGATGCCATCTTCAAGGAAAGAAGGCGTGAATTGATGGGGGAGGGTTGGCGATGGTACGATTATGTAAGGTTTAAGAAAATCAAAAATAACGATCCAAAATTTAACCAGCTCATCCAAAGTGGCGGTATCTACTGGCCAGTTTCCCGTACGTTGATCAGTCAAAATCCAATGTTAACACAATATCCTTATTGGAAATAATATGAAGAGATTTAGTTTCATTATAATGACACTGGGCCTGGTAGCAGGTGCATTATTAAATTCCTGTCAAAAAAACGAGTTAAAAGGTGGTCTTTCAGAAACAGGAAGAGGTTTCTCTGGCAATACTTACGATTACCTGAAGAGTAAACCCGGAATCTTCGATTCGTTATTATTTGTGATAGACAGGCTGAAATTGGCCGACGTGCTGAAGTCAGATTCACTGACCCTTTTTGCTGTTACAAATACCAGTTTTAAATTGGCTTCTGACGATTTAAACGCACAAAGATTGCGTACAGGCAAAAAGCCTATCTACCTGAAAGATTATCGCCTTGATCAATTGGATAGCCTGATGTGCCGTTATATACTCAAGGGTACTTTTTCATCTAAAAAGTTATCGGTCCTTAATGGAATAAATGTTTTTGCATACAAATATGGATATGAGTTGAATGCTAAGGCAACCGCTTCATCTGCGATGGGACAGGTGGGAGCAGGGCCATCATCAATCGTTTATAGCAGTAAAAATAGGACCGAGTTTAAAGCTAACTGGTCATCGGCCATAGCCTATTCTATAGACATACCAACCAGGAACGGCCTGGTACATGTAATCGACGATAAGCACTATTTTGGTTTTGGATATTACAGTAGGCAACCTTCAACACCTTTTCGGGATTTTGCATTCAGGTTGCCAGAAACATTCGATATTGATTCGGAACCTTTAGAAGCAGAAGATTACGATAATGGAGGCTGCGGTGTAGCCTACCACGATACCAGAAGCCCTTGCAATGAGATTGACGGGAGATACTGGAATGATGGAGGGCAGTACAGAACTGCTGAAGGGGTAGATCTTTGGGGACAGCCCGCGGCATACAATAAAGGCATTTTTTACCGGCAAGGGTACAGGATTGCTGCGATGAGAACCGGCGAATGGACAAACTATTCTATTGAGGTACCTGCAGATGGTAATTACGAAATCAAATTACACTATAGTGTACAAAATAGTACGGGCAATCCTCCTGCATACTGCGACCTTAGGCTTGACTGGAAGCCATTGGCCAGGCGTGTTGCACTGCCAATAACCACAGGAAAGATGGATGAATTGAAAGCAGGCACCTTTTATTTAATAAAGGGAATTCATTACCTCACTTTTTGTACAATGACCTCTGTACCCGATTTAAGTTTCGATGCTTTCGTATTTAAACGCGTTAACTAATGAACCAAACCAATCTAAAAACCTCATTGATAATGAAAAAAAATATCTTATTTGTAGCAATAGTAGTTTTTTTTCTTTCTTCATGTAAAAAAATATTCAATTTACCTGAAGAGAAGCCCTACCTTAGTCCGGATGCGAATTATACCTCAGCACCCGTATTAAGGCCAATTCTGGGCCGTAATACCTTATTCAGCTATTTCAAATCGGATAATTCAAGTTTCCCAATTAAGTTTGAAATTATCAATTTTAGTAATCTCGACCGATCTCCTACGGATAAATTAAACCTGAAGCGCAATGTGCTGGTTTGGAAACAGGCTTATACGGGTAACGAGAAAAGTATCGAAGAAATAAATGCCAAACGAAGTATAGAAGAGCGCCCACTTTTTGAGGTTAATT
This sequence comes from Pedobacter sp. AK013, assembly GCF_014205835.1. Classification (GTDB taxonomy): domain Bacteria; phylum Bacteroidota; class Bacteroidia; order Sphingobacteriales; family Sphingobacteriaceae; genus Pedobacter. The sequence goes on from NZ_JACHCQ010000016.1 coordinate 60,704, forward strand.
CGGCTGGCGAATTTATTATGTGGTCATCTGCTACTGATGCCGATTTTCTGAAGCCGCAGCCAGACACCGCTTACCGGTTCAACGTGAAGATAAGCAATGGTGGTGGCGAAAGAGTTTTAGGGCCGCTGTTCCTTGCACCTTTAGCTACAAGACCTTACGAACCATCCTATCATCTTAATGAAATTACTGCGCTTCCACGAAAAGAAGTTTCTGGTGCTGTTAAAAGACTAATTCCAGCTACTTTGGTAAACATGGTTGGTGTAACTACAGGTAACCCCTTAGTTAGGGAAACAGGTGCAGGAACCACCGCATTGAAACAAGATGTTTGGGTATATTTTAAGCGTAAAGGTGATGGAAATACGCTTACCATCAAATTTTTTGATAAGGATTCGATCGCTATTAATCCTTTAAAATTCAATGGTACAAACTGGCAGAAACTGATTCACGGATTCAACCCTGTAATTAGCCCAACTTCGGTGAAGTATGATGTAGCCTATCCCATTCCATTAACAAACTTGCCCACGCCTTATACTACCCCTGATGGGCTTCAGTCATTACTGACACTTAGTTACAACAGAATTGGTTTTAGTGGCCTCAGGGTGGTAGCAACCATGACCTTGCCGTTTAATATCTATCAGGCTGGCGATTGGGAAATTGTGTTTTTCTTTCATAACGAGAATCCAAAGTTTGAAGATGAATAAGGGCATGCAACTTAAAAATCAATTATTATCTGGTTTAGATTTTACTCAAATGAAAATATTTTTTTCCGTACTCACATTTATCCTTTTATTTTCAATAAAGGACCTTTCAGCTCAGGGTACCTTGATTGTGAGCGGTACTGTTAAAGAAAAAGGGACAGATGTTGGCCTTCCGGCAGTAAATATCACACTGAAAGGGTCTCCTGATAGGGCAATTGGTTCAACAAGAGCCGACGGTAGCTTCACCGTAACCGTACCGGCCAATTCGAGATTGAAATTTAGTATAATAGGCTTTGAGTCGAGAGAAGTTAATGCTGCCAAGACCCTTAATGTAGTGCTAAATCCCGATGTAAGCACTTTAAATGACCTGGTTATACGCGGATTTGTTACCAAGACCCGCGATTTAAGTTCTGGTTCTTCGGTAAAGATTTCTGGCGACGATCTGCAGCAGGTTCCGGTTTCGAATGCCGAACAGTTGCTGCAAGGTAAAGTGGCAGGATTAAATATCCAGGTAAATACCGGGGCACCGGGCTTTCGGGGTAGCGTATTACTGAGGGGGCTTTCGAATGTGGATGTAAGTGCATCGTCTACAGGCAATGATGCCGACGCTTTTCTTAGTCCAACCTCACCTTTATATGTAATTGATGGCGTGCCAACCGACGTAGACCCTGCCACTGCCGATAGTTTTAATTCTTTTGGTGGTGCGAGTCCGCTTTCGCTGATTCCGCAGGAAGATATTGCCAACATAGAGGTACTCAAAGATGCACAGGCAACCTCATTATATGGCTCGCGAGGGGCTTACGGCGTTATTCTGATCACCACGCGCCGGGGCATGTCGGCTATACCCAGATTGCGTTACACCACCAATTTTTTTATCAGTACCCCTCCGAAGCTACGGGCTACAATTGGAGGTAAGGCAGAGCGCGACTTAAAATTGCAACAGATTTTCCAGTACGGAAGTTTTAGAGATGTTAATTCGCTTCTAAACTCGACTGCAGCTTTGGTTGATAGTTTAAATCCTTATTACAGTAACTCTACAAACTGGCAGGACATCTATTACGGAACTACCTATAATCAAACGCACAACATCGGTGTAGAAGGCGGCGATAAAAGTTTTAATTACAAGACCAATTTTGGCTATTACAAGGAGACAGGTATCCAGGTTAATACAGGCGTTACCCGCTTTACACTCAGTAATAACTTTGAATATAAGCCAAGTTCAAAAATTTCACTTTTTGCTTTGGTTAATGGTAGTATTATGGACCGGAAAAAGGGGAATGGTGTTGGTCTGTTGAATACAGGGGTTGCGCGAAGTGCGGCCGCTTCGTCTCTCTTACCGGGCCCCTCATTATTTTTAGCCTCTAATGATGCCCTTGCCAACCTTAATGTAGACAATAGCAACCCAACTAAGAATTTAAAGACCAATCTTGAATTTACCTATTACCCTATACCGGGATTAACACTGCGTACAACCGGTAGTTATGATATCGTAAATTCGGTTGATTATACTTTTACACCTGCAATTGCCAATACGCAACAGGCTGCAATACAATATTTCAATGATACGCGTAAGACGCTTTATAACCGGAATTTAATATCCTTTTCGAAAAGTTTAAAAAGCGGACATGACTTTACCATATTTGGCTTTAACGAGGTTTATTTTAAAAAATATCAGGCAAACGACCTTAAGCAGGTTGGGCTTTCTTCAGATTACTACCTGGGGCCTTTTGGTTTCATCAGCGCGGCTTCTTCTACAAGGGGAGCGGGGCTACGGGCCTACAGTAATTTAAGGGCAGTCTCTTTCGCAGGAAGCTTCTCTTACAATTATAAAAGAAAATATATTTTTGATGCCAGTTACCGGATGGATGCCACATCTTTCAGTGGTGTCGACGATCCATATACCAGGAGTCCTTCTATCGGTCTGAGGTGGAATATGGAAAGGGAAACTTTTTTTAGTGAATGGAAATGGCTGACATATAGTGCATTAAGGTTAACTTGGGGTAAGAATATAACGCCAACGGGAAACATATTTACGGTTTATGGAACTTATAATCCGAATGGAACCTATAATGGTCAATCAAGAATAACCATCGACCAGGCTTTGCTTCCAAATAAAAACCTGGGTTCGGCTGAAGGAACAACCTACAACCTGGGTTATGATTTAGGTTTGTTTAATAATAAGATTCAGCTAACTTTTGAGTCATACTATCGCGCTATTGACCGCCAGGCCAGAACCTTAGCCCTTCCAAATATGGTGGGATTTGACAATGTTTTAAGCAATGAGGTATCGATCCGCAACTGGGGTAACGAAATTTCCCTTACGCTTCGCCCACTTCCGTTAAATAGCAAGGTGAACTGGTCTTTCACGATTAATGGGGCAATGAACAGGGATATGTTAACCAGGTTACCTGGTGGGGTGCAACAAATTGTAATTGGCGGTACAGTGCTGCGTGTAGGGCGTAACGCACTTTCAAATTATATCTATGAAAATAATGGCGTTTATGCGAATCAATCAAATGTTCCTGTAAACCCTGTAACCGGGCTCCCATTGCGACAGGGAGGCTCAGGCGGTGGTTATTTCCAGGCGGGAGACCCAATTTTTGCTGACCGTAACGGCGATTATATTATTAATGATCAGGATGACCGTTCAGTAATCGGAAATTCACAGCCTATATACACAGGCGGATTTGCTACATCAGTAAGTTATAAAAATTTCTCTCTTTCAGTGAACGGTTCATTCACTATTGACCGCGATATTATGAATACGGCCATTGCCGAAAGATTGGTAATGACTGGAAATCCATTTGGGACACAAGCCGTTTTACCGTTAACCGGATTGGATTTTTGGACTAAACCGGGCGACATTGCAAAATATCCAAATCCGTACAACTACACAAGGGCAGTTCTGGTTGCCCCATTCAGAACCAATCAGAGCTTGTTTATGGAAGATGGTTCTTACTTTAAAATAAACGCCGTTACAGTGGGCTATACGCTTCCAAAGGAACTGGCAAATAAACTTAGGCTTAATAATTTGAGGATCTATTTAACCGGAGATAACCTGGCAACCTTTTCCAGATACAGCGGACCAAACCCCGAAAATGTAACTGCACTCGGTTTTGATAATTCTGGTGGATATCCTTTGGCAAGAAGGTATACAGTAGGCTTGAATTTGGAACTATAAATTACGAATATGAACATTAAAAATATACGATTTTATTTAATTCTTGCACTTGTGTTAACCGGTACAGGTTGCAAGAAGTTTCTTGAGGTTGAATCGATAGAAAGGTTCTCTGGAAATCGCTACTGGAAAACAGGTGCAGATGTGGAAGCATTTACCATTGATATTTATGCAAGGCTTTGGGATAAACTCTCTAACTCCTGCTTTTGGCCAGCTGCAGGCGAATTTAGGCTTGGAGAGATCAGATCGAATACAGCCGTTGCAGGAGTAACAAGTTTCCAATCCAATGACCAAAACCGAAGGGTAGTTTATGATTACCTGGCTAAAAATGATATGAAGGCTGTTGTTTACGGAATAGCAGCTAACTCACCATGGCTAACCAATGGTTCATCGCCAAGAACATTTAATACAATATTGGCTTTTAACTTTGTGGCCAATACCAATTGGACTGATTTTTACAGGGTTATTCAGGAAGTTAACATCATGTATGACGAGGTAAACAAAGGTATTCCGGGTTTAAGCGATACCGATAAACAAAGGTACATGGCCGAAGCCGTATTTATCAGGTGCCTTACCTACTTCATCATGGTCAGAATTTATGGAGATGTTGCTTATTATACTGATGCAAATCATTCTACTCCACTTGGCAGAGAGAAATTTGTGAGTGTATTGAACAAATGTATCGCCGAACTTGAGCCCGTAAAAAATAACCTTCCATGGAAATATGATGACCCGGCGTTAAATGGAGTACGGGCTAACAGGGCCGGGGCAATCTCTCTGCTCATGAACATGTATATGTGGAATGCCGGATTTGATGAGGCAAACAAAACCGGTTATTATGAAAAAACAGCGGTTTTAGGAAACGAACTTATTCAGAGTAACCAGCATTCGCTCATTCCCATTGAAGAAACAAGCCGGATATTCCTCGGAGGAACCAGTGAAAGTTTAATTGAATTAAAGGAAACTTCTGCTTTTGCATCGGGCTCCAATCTTTTTTATAAATCAGCATTTCCTGGTGAGCCGGTTGTGTTAACCAAACATGAAGAAAACGGAACAACAACACACCTGCATTATAAAAAAGCGTATATCGATTTTCTGTTCGGTAACGGAAATGATTACCGGGCAGACATGATTCAAAACAGGGACCAGGAGAATGGGCGGTTTGCCTTATCTAAATTTGAAGGTCCGGTATCTGTACTAGGCTTTCCAGACTGGGGGCTTGTGCTTTTTAGATACGCAGATGCCGTATTACTCCAGGCCGAGGCCCTTGCTAACTTAGGAAGAGACGGAGAGGCGACGGGTATCGTCAATATGGTCAGGATGAGGGCTAATGCGCCAGCTTTATCTGGCTTGGTAGGCCAGGATTTGAAAGATGAGATATTTAAGGAAAGAGGGCGTGAACTGCTGGGGGAAGGTTACCGTTTCTTCGACCTGGTACGGACCAAACGAATTCTTGATCCGAAATGGAGTTCTAATCCACTTTCGCCTGATCAGTTCAACCGGGGGGCATGGACATGGCCGATCGATCCGGCTGCCCGAGATAGAAACCCTTTTATGACTTTAAATGATTACTGGTTCTAACAATTTAGATGATCACTATGAACTATTTAAAAAAAATATCGACCCCCTGGCTATTAGTATTATTTTCTTGCTTGTTAGTTTTTGCCTGCAAAAAAGATCAATACTATTTTGATGGTGGTAAATCCAATCCCATTTTTCCAGGAACTACTATGGAGTACCTAAAGTCAAATCCAAGGAGCTTTGACACGATTGTAAACATCATTAAAATAGCCGGCATGGAACGCCAGTTTAACGAAGATACCCTTACATTTTTCGCCCCGCAGGATTATGCCGTTGCACTATTGATCAAACAAGTCAATTCAACATTATTTACCTACGGAAAAGATACGGTGAAGACTCTTACCGATATTGATGGACTGATTTGGCGCAGGTATCTTTCAAACTATATTTTTAAGGGAGCGAACAAGCTTAACGATTATCCACAAATAGATGTTGGCGCAAAAGCCATATTTCCTGGTCAAAATTATGTAGCCTATAGCGGAGATGTATTTAACATTGGAGTAAGATATGCCGATGCCGGCGGGGTAAAATACACAGGGTACAGGCAATTACTGCTATCCTATATACCCAACATATCCCAACCTTTAGATAATTGGGTCAGTATCCCCATCACCTCTTCTGATGTGCAACCAAAGCACGCTGTAGTGCATGTGCTGAGCACAGATTTTCCATTTGGAGCCGATCCTCAGAATTTAATCCAGGACGTATTATTAACTAAGTAATTCAAAATATGTCAGTTTTTAAAATAAAAATTTGGTTTACTGTCTGCAGCCTTGCATTGCTGTTGTTTGCGAGCTGTAAGGACGAAGTTAAAGAATTTGAAAACCCTTATTCAGGCGGAAAATTACCTTTAGATTTAAAATTTAACACCGCGAGTTTTATAGAACCTACACAAGGCAGTGCCAATGATGTGGTAACGGTAAGTATAATCGGAGCAGAAAAATACAAAACACAACTTCATTTTCAGTTTAGTGGTGAAGAGGCTGAAATCGTATCGATTGTTGGCGATGTGGTAAAAGTTAAAGTTCCAGCTGCGGGAAGTTCAGGATCAACTTCCATACAAATCGGCGACCAGGTCTTTTTCGGTCCGCAGTTTAAGGTTTTTGGCAAAATATCAGATGATCCTTACTTCAAGGCAAAAATAGGTGCCAATAACACCATTTATGATGCTTATAAATTGAAAACCGGAAAATATTTGATGGTAGGAGAATTTACCGATTTTAATGATAAAGGAATTGTTTTGGCTATCAAAAAAATAGCGGAGACTACTTATGAAGGGGAAGTTCAACGAACCTTGCAATTGGGTACAGGAGTGGTTAGTGGCTACTTGAGTGCCGTTACCTCAAGTACGAATGATGCCAATATTTTCGTAGCCGGAAATATGTCTGCGTTCGATTTGAAAGGACCGGTTAAAAATATCACAAGACTTACTTCTCTTGGAGCGATTGACCTGAAGCAGGTTGATACTTATTCTTCAAAGAATGGGGGGCCAACCTATCCAAAACTTACAGTTCCAGTTTTTAATGGCGGAACAGATGCCCCGATTAAGCGGATTTTTCACTTCAACAACGGAATAATTGCCGTAGGAGGATTCAAATATTATATTTCTCATCGATATGATGTAGGGAGAACGTTTACCTATACATCTGGAACTACAACATTAACCGGCTATAGAGATAGTCTTGTTCGCGATTCTATTCCGATCAGACAGGTGGTACGCTTTAAACTGGATGGAAGTCTTGACAATACTTACCATTTCTCTGGCGGAACTACCCTTGAAGGAGGTAACGGTAATATTTTAGATGCCGTGATGCAGGCAGATGGCAAGCTGGTATTGGTAGGGGCTTTTTCAAAATTTGATAATAAGGCTGCAGGAGGTATTGTTAGACTGAACACTGACGGAACTGTTGACGATTCTTTCCAGGTAGGTAAGGGTGCTACTGGCTATATCACCAGCATCAACTGGAACAGCACTACACAGCGATTTGTACTCACCGGCGTTTTTAGTTCATTTAACAACCGTTCTATTCAGAATATTTTGCTGCTCAAAGCCGACGGATCAATTGATGATGCCTTTGTTTCGGGAAATTTCGATAGTGGCTATCCGTCGTTTGCACAGCAGTTGTCTAACGGCTTGATTGTCGTGTCGGGTAATTTTAAAAAATATAACAATGTGCGGCGTGGAGGATTTATGATTTTATCGCCACAAGGCAGTTTGGCTCAAGGTTACAACACGTTGGGTGAGTTAACAGGAACAATTAACAGGGTGTTAGAGGAGAGAAATAAAGATAATAAGCGAAGCATTGTTTTGCTCGGCTCGTTTAGGAAATTCGATTCGCAGGCTGTTCAAAATATCAAAGGTTTAGTGCTTGAGGACTAATTAAATTAAGTATTGATTAAATTATGAAAAAGAATTTTACAACGGTAATGGTAAGGCTGCTCTGCTTTTGGATGGTGGCCGTTTTGGGAAGTTCTTGCCAAAGTGAATTTGACAAGGTAGCCCCTTTGGTTATAAACGATACCACATTCAATAATCCGAAAGCCAGGAAAGTTTTGGTTTTGGTTGTTGATGGATTGCGCGGCGTGGCTTTAAAAGAAGTTGGACCTCCTAATATGACCAGCCTTCTAAAAAAGTCGACCTATTCATATTACTCCGTAAGCGATGAAGGTTATGATGAGGCGACCACATGGGCAGACTTGTTTACCGGGGTATCAAAAGCTAAGCACGAGGTAACAAGTGCAACGCTTGGCAATAACAAACTGAATTTATATCCTGTAGTATTTCAGCGTATTAAGGAGACAAATGCAAATATTAGGATAGCAACTTTTTCTTACAGCAGTGCATTTACAGACAATTTTACAAGCAGCGCTTCTGTTGATTCGAGGGGAACCTATAATAGTGATACTGAAATTCAAAATGCTGTTTTGAAAGAATTGGCTGATGATAATGCCGGAGTGGTAGTGGGTATGTATAAAAGTGTAAATATAGCAGGTAGCACCAATGCTTACGAGAGTTCAAATCAACAGTACAAAAACGCTATCCTTCAGTTTGATACTTATGTGGGCCAGGCCATGGACGCATTAAAAAATAGGAAGAATTATAGCAAGGAAAACTGGATGGTTATCATTACTTCAAGTCGTGGAGGAGCGGCAGCAAGTGTGGTGAATGACAATACTATATTTTCAAATCCAAAGGCCAATACCTTTACTATTTTCTATAATGATAAATATCAGTCAAAACTAATAGACAAGCCATTTACCGGCAATGTCTATGACGGAAACTTCGTTCGTTTTTATTCATCTACGGGGGTAGCATCTGAAGCCGCGCTGCAAAGTGGTGCGATCAGAGCTGAACTTAGATTTGATGACGCCTTAAAATCGTCTTCTGTAAATCCACTGAATTTTGGTATTAACGGCGATTTTACCATAGAAATGAAGGTGCGGAAGAACAAAAACACAATAGGGACTTTTGCAAAGGAAAATATAGGCACTTATACTTTTCAGTGGCCAAGTTTCTTTGGCAGAAAGATTACCAGGCTTAACAATACCGGAGGTACCGGCTGGTGCCTTTCTATAGAAAAACTGACCTGGCGTTTTTCGCTTGCCAGAGGGGCAACACCCGCAGGTACCAACGAGATAGGGGTAAATGCCGATGATAAGAAGGTTATTATTGCCGATGGAAACTGGCATGCGCTTGCCGTTGTAATCAGAACGGAGGGCACAAAGCGTTTCGTCTCGCTGTATACAGATGGGATTTTTAACACTAAAGCAGAAATTCCTGAGACCCTGTGGCCTTTGATCGATACTTATAATGCTCCCTATACTATAGGTTATATTCCCGACGAAAATAAAGACCCCTTCGATGGGAATGTGTCTGATATAAGGATATGGAGAAAAGCATTATCTGATGAGACCATCAAGCAATTTTCATGCGATACCTATGTGAGCAGTTCTCACCCGGATTACAGTTATCTCGCAAGTTACTGGCCTTGCAGAGATGGAGCTGGTGGGAGGTTTAAGAATGAAATATTAACTGAAAATGGTAATTATGATTTTAAAGTGCTTAAGGGAGGTACACCTCTTGTAAAGGGTCCTGAACTTGGAAATAGTACCGTATGGGAAAAAAGCAATTACATCGTTTGCCCGATTTCGCTTCCCGATATCTCTGCAACAGTGCCGGGATCTGATGATATAACAGCACAGATCTTGTCGTGGTTAAGTATTCCGATCAAGGAAAACTGGAATTTGGATGGGAAAGTATTTTTAAATAATTAATTCGTCGATATGAAAACTTTATATAGATACAATACTCAACTGGTTACCGGCATTTGTTTTCTTTTCGTACTGACGCTTACTTTTCTGTACTCTTGTAAAAGGGAAGGCTTTGTAGACGAGGTGAATTCCTCTCCCGGAGTGCTTAGATTCGACTATCCATCGCTGGTTAATGCCGTGAATGTTGGCGATGTAACAAAAGGTGACGACAGAATTGTTTTTCCAGTTCGGATAGCATTGGAAAACCCTGCAAATTCTACCTTCACGGTTAATCTTCAGCCTGAACCACAGCTGGCAATTTCGCAAACGGTGGCCAATGCTGCAGTAATCAATTTCCCCGATTTTTCAATGCCTCAATCTGTTGAAGTGAGGTTTGGTACAAAGAGTGTAACTTTTAATGTAGCTGTTTCTGCAAGTGCTATCGAGCGGAATTATGGTAAAAACCTGGTTTTTGCCATAACGCTTACTAGTCCGTCTAAATCGCAAAAATTGGATGAAAATAAAAAATCTGTGGTTTTTACATTAAATACTGCAGATATAGCTAAAATGGACGAGTTACATTTTTTATCGTTTACTGCTGCGGCAACCAACCCAAACCAGGTAGTAACGCAACTCACTTTTCCTAATCTGGCTGCTAATAATATAAGCTTTGATAATACTGGTTTCTCGATAAAAGCCCGGGTAGATTTAGGTGGAAAAGCTTCCAGGGGCTTTAGAACATCAATTGCCTATAATGCCGATACCCTAAAAAAATTGATGGCTAAAGGACTGCTCCCTGCAGGTACCGCTATTCTTACAAATGCCGCATTTGATCTTACTGATGTTGATCTGGGCGATTATAAGAGTTCGGCCGTTGTTGAAATGAGGGTTAACATTGATAGTATTTTTGCCAGGTTTCCATCAAAGGTTGCAGTGGCATTTACCTTGTCTAATCCCGAAAAATACCAGGTTAACGCAGCAAAAAGCACATTGGTTTACTTAATAGATCCCCTGCGTATATTCTCGGATATCACAAAAGTGCTGAAAAATACCTCACAGCCGTTTAAAACCAGCACAATAGACCCAAATCAGGGCAGATGGGGTGTGCTGGCGGGCTGGCTATTTAATTCGCAGGGAAATACCCATCAATCTTACAGCCCGACAAATCAACTGAATGGTTCGTATGGCTCATTTGATAATAACAACAGTACCCAGATTGCTTTCGAATCTGGGTATGCTGCTGCTGATGCCGGAAAGCCGGGAGGTTCTCCTACTGCGCCCAATATTACAAATGGCAAGATCTATCAAACCGTTTTGTTACCTGCAGGTACTTACAAACTTGATGCAAATGTACGCGGCGGTGTAACAACCGATAATACCAAAGGTGCATATAGTGTTGCTGCAATTGGCACAAACATACCCGATATTGCTGCCCCAACAACTCCTGCAAACTTTGTAGGCAGGGTGGCTATAAATGGATCAGGAAGCAAATCATTTACCTTCACGCTGAATGCCGCAGCTACCGTATCAATGGGCTTTGTTGCTACGCTTTCCGGTAACCAGGCCGTTAATATATCGGGGGTAACACTAACGCGTACGTTAAATCCTTAGTGTTTATTAGAAATATCCTTGAATTGGAAGTCAAAATGGTAACTTAGTTAAAGCCTTTAAAATCAGATGAGTTTAAAGCATCCTTGATCACCTTTATTTATGAAATTTACACTTAATTTTTTATGTCAGATTTTTTTGCTTGTTACACTCAGTGCCACTGTTTTCGGTCAGAAAACGGAAAGCTGGGGTGCGCAAAAAGATGGTACTTTTTACAACCCAGTTATACCTTCCGATTACAGTGATTTAGATGCTATCCGTGTTGGCGATGATTTTTATGCCATATCGTCAACCATGCAGTTTTCGCCCGGAATGGTCGTTTTACATTCTAAAGATCTGGTGAACTGGGAAATTGCAGGGCATGTGGTAGCTGATCTTACCAAGATTAGCCCTAATTTAAACTGGACGAAGATGAACAGTTATGGCAGGGGGATCTGGGCAGGGTCTATCCGGTATTATAAAAATAAGTTTTGGGTCTATTTCGGCAGCCCTGACGATGGATTTTTTATGAGTTCGGCAACTGATGCAAAAGGGCCCTGGGAACCATTGCATCAGGTTTGGAATGTATCGGGATGGGACGATTGTTCTTCTTTTTGCGATGATGACGGACAGCTTTATTTTATCGCCACAAACTTTAAACTGGATCCTAAGACCAATAAAAAGTATAATATTCACCTCTTTAAGATGGCTCAGGATGGCAAGAGCCTGCGTATGGATACGGATACTATTATTCATCAATCGTCTGGTAGTGAGGCAAATAAATTGTATAAGATCAATGGGCTATACTACCATTTTTTTAGTGAAGTGAAAGCCGAAGGCCGTGTAATGATGATGGAAAGATCGCGGAATATTACTGGTCCGTGGGAAATCAAACAGTTGAACCACGTAAATAAGCATACCGACAGGGAGCCTAACCAGGGCGGATTAATGCAATTGAAAAATGGACAATGGTGGTTTTTTACGCATCATGGCTCTGGCGATTGGGAAGGAAGGGCAGCAAGTTTACTTCCAGTAACATGGGTAGATGGCTGGCCTATAATCGGTAAGGTTGGCGAAGATAATATTGGGAACATGGTATGGTCTGGAAAAGCCCCGATTCCCCTTAATCCAAATATAAAGATCCAAACAGACGACGATTTTTCATCAGTGGTGCTACGCCCGCAATGGGAGTGGAACTACCAACCCAGAACTGACAAGTGGTCGCTTTCTGAAAGAAAAGGCTTTCTTCGCCTTAAGGCTTTTCAACCTATAAAACCTGAAGATCCGAAAAAAATATTATTAAGGGCCGGTAATACCATTACGCAACGGAGTATGCGCACCAGGGCTAATGAGGCTACTGTTAAACTGGATATCAGTGGAATGGCCGACGGACAGTTTGCAGGCCTGACGCACTTTTCTACAACATCTTTGAGTATGCTGGGTATTAAACAGCAAGGTGAGGAGAGACTGATGGTGTACCATGCAGATGGGCAGGAATCGCCTGGAATAAAAATAAAAGAAAATATAGTTTGGCTGAGATCGACCTGGGATTACCAGGGCCAAAACCATTACTTTTATAGTTTAGATGGGAAAGCATTTTTGCCGATTGGCAATGCTACCCAGTTAACCTGGGGAAGTTACAGGGGCGACAGAATCGGCATCTTCAATTATAATAAACTCGCAGAGAAAGGCTTTGTGGATATAGATTACTTTAATTACAAATATTCTAAATAAAGGGTAGGTATTTATGGCTATTGGTCATTCAAATTAGGAGAATACAAGCACTATCCCACCCATTTTTAAAATTAAACACACAAATATTAATCAATGATTCGTTTTTTATTTTTCCTGACAATTTTTTCCAATTTATGCATAAGATGCTTTGGGCAGAAAAATGACTTGCTCTGGTATAATACACCTGCAAAAAAATGGACTGAGGCTTTGCCCGTTGGAAATGGAATGTTGGGCGCCATGATTTACGGCGATCCCTCAAATGAATTGCTCCAGCTTAACGAGGCAACTTTATGGAGTGGCGGTCCGGTAAAAGCAAATGTAAACCCCAAAGCACCCGAATACCTGACGCGCACCCGGGAGTTGCTTTTAAAAAATGAGAATTACCAGGAGGCAAATACCGAGATCAGGAAAATGCAGGGCGTTTATTCTCAATCGTACCTGCCCTTGGCTGACCTTAAGTTGAAGCAAGATATTGGCCCCGGTCAGTTTGAAGGTTATGTAAGAGACCTGTCTATTGATGAAAGTCTGGCTTCTGTTAATTTCAAGGCAAACGGAGTGGCTTACAAACGTGAGGTTATAGCTACAGCTCCGGGTAAAGCTATTGTTATTCGCTTAAGTGCGGATAAGCCCGGCATGATCAGTTTTTTTGCTAGTGTAAGTAGTCAGCTTAAAGGGGCTATAACTGCAGATGGGAACAATGGGATTATTTTTAAAGGAAAAGCTCCATCGCAGGTTGATCCTAATTACGTGAACTATAACCCGAAGCCAATAAGCTATGACGATGCAGATTGCCGTGGTATGCGGGTAGCCATGCAGCTTAGAGCTGTTTTGAAAGGAGGGAGCGTTAAGTCAGATACTACTGGTGTAAAGGTTTCAAATGCCGACGAAGTATTGTTGTTTATTTGTGCTGCCACCAGTTTTAACGGTTTTGATAAGTGTCCCGTAAGCGAAGGTAAAGATGAGATAAAAATTTGCGGTAATAATCTTACGGCAGTGATTAAGCGCCCATGGAAGGAGCTGTATACTGAGCATGTAGCCGATTATTCGCGTTATTTTAACCGCGTTAAATTTAAGTTGGGTACAGCAACTGATCATTCGAATGCGAAGCTTCCAACCAATGAACGCCTTATAGAATTTAGTAAAGGTATAGCCGACCCGGCATTTGAAACACTTTTGTACCAATACGGAAGATACCTGCTGATCAGTTCTTCGCGACCTGGTGGGCCACCAGCTAATCTTCAGGGGATTTGGAATGCTTCCATGAGACCACCATGGAGCTCAAATTATACCATCAACATTAACACCCAAATGAACTATTGGCCTGCTGCCATCAGTAACTTGGAAGAAATGGAATACCCCTTGTTTGCATTCATCAACAATTTAGCTGTTACGGGTAAAGATACAGCGAAAGATTTTTATCACATGAAAGGCTGGGTTGCCCATCATAACAGCGATATCTGGGCTTTAAGTAACCCGGTAGGGAATTTAGGAAAAGGTGATCCTAAATGGGCAAACTGGTATATGGCCGCCCCTTGGCTAAGCCGCCATTTATATGAACATTATCGGTTTACCCAGGATAAAGACTTTTTGAAAAAGGCTTATCCGGTGATGAAAGGTGCAGCAGAATTTTTAGTAGATTATTTGGTAGAATATAAAAATGGATACCTGGTTACGGCGCCTTCTTTCTCGCCCGAAAACGAATATTACGACGATAAAGGGAAAAAAGCAAATACCTCTATCGCTACAACCATGGATATGTCGATCGTTCGCGACCATTTCCGCAATTGTATAGAAGCTTCCGAAGCATTAAAAATTGATAACGAATTCAGAAAGCTGCTCAAAGCAAAATTAGCGAAACTATACCCGCTTCACATCGGTAAGGAAGGTAATTTACAGGAGTGGTATAAAGATTGGAAAGATGTAGAACCGCATCACCGCCATGTAAGTCATCTTTATGGCTTACATCCCGGACGTGAAATATCTCCATTAATCAATGCTGATATCGCTGCAGCCAGTAAAAAAACACTGGAATTACGCGGAGATGAAGGAACCGGTTGGAGCCTTGCCTGGAAAATCAATTTCTGGGCCCGTTTACTTGATGGTGACCATGCTTATAAACTGGTTCGTGATTTAATGCGCGATTTAAGTGTCTCAAAAGGAGGTGGTTTATATCCGAACCTTTTTGATGCCCATCCTCCATTTCAAATCGATGGAAATTTTGGTGCAACATCCGGGATGACAGAAATGCTCCTGCAAAGCCAACTCGATGAGTTGCATCTTTTGCCGGCACTTCCAACATCATGGGCAAGTGGAAGCATATCAGGGCTAAAGGCCAGAGGTGCTTTTACAGTTGATATGGAATGGGATGCAGGTAAATTAAAGTCGGCATTAATTAAGTCCGGAAATGGCGGTAATTGTGTAATCAGAACCAGCAACCAGATTCAGGTAGAAGGAGTTAAAACCAAAGTTGTAAAATCTGCAAATGGATACCTCACAACGTTTTTAACCACTAAAGGAAAGGTTTATAAAATAAGAGGCTAAATATGGAAAAATCTGGTGAAAGTGTTAACAGTCAGGTAATCAATGGATAAAATTTTCA
This sequence comes from Pedobacter sp. AK013, assembly GCF_014205835.1. Taxonomy (GTDB): domain Bacteria; phylum Bacteroidota; class Bacteroidia; order Sphingobacteriales; family Sphingobacteriaceae; genus Pedobacter. The sequence continues at coordinate 76,332 of NZ_JACHCQ010000016.1, forward strand.
CTTTGTAGGCTAAAATGTAATTTATAATCAATCCCTAAGCAACTTGAAATCTGTAACTTTTTCAATTCGTGTCTTTTATAACTTTATATAAAAGATATATATTCATAGGAATATTTTTTTCTCGGTTTAAAAGATTTACTGGCACAATCATCAGGAACAACTCCTCCTGACGATTGTGCCAGTCTGGACGAAAAAAACGTTAGGGAAAAAGTTTATATCAACGAAACGATGGTTGTCCTTTTTGATTGCGTAAACCAATTTGATTGACCCCACCTACGCTAATTTCATAAGCTATTGAAATTTTTCTGTAAGCCAGTAGCTAATTGGCCCAGATATGATGTGATTAATTTTTATATTTATAAATCATTAAAGAAAAATTAATTATCAACTTTTTCATACTTATAGATTTGTGTTCTTCCACTGGCATTATAAATGCTATCTTGTTGTATGTTTTTTCGGTGCGCTGTTAAAGTAACATAGCTGGTGCTTAAAAAGATAGCATCTTTATTTAAGGAGACATTTGGATCTTTGGAATTAAAAACTGCAGGACTTTCACTTTGAACCCGTGCTCTGTAAAGATCCCTCTTCCAACGGTAAGGTGTTATATCATCATCACCATTTTTTTTACAGCCCAATGTTATCACCAATAGCATTGCAACCAAAAAGATTTTTGCCATATTTTTTGCTTGAATATGAAGAAAAAACAAATTACACAAAATTTCGCAACAATTTTTAATAAGAATTAACTAGGGCCACTAAAAAATATTGGTAAAAAAGGAAACGCGGCGGGTGCGGTAGGATACGAACGGTTATAAGATGCTAGTAATGCCGAAATTTATAAAATGCGTATAACAAAGATAGAACGCTTAAAAGAATAATCATGTCAAGCGAGGGGCAGGGAAGAAATAACGAGAGATCATTATTGTCCCTGCGAATGATCAGAATGACCGAAAAAGAACCGCATGCCAACAAGTGTCGCTACTTTTAGCTTTTGTTAAGGAAAGGTGCAGGAATTGTTATTTTTTCTTGTTTTTGATACTCCACAATATCCAGTTTTTATTGGAGCAGACCGGCTGCAGCGAAATTCCTTTTGAACGTAATGTTTGTACCATATTGGTGTTCAGTAGTCCAAAGGAATCGTATTGGCTTTCTTTTTTGGTAGCCAATAGGTATGATACATGGTTTACTGGCTGAGCAAGTGCGGCCAAAAATCTATTTTCTCCTGGAGTCAGAAAAATTTTGGCTGATCCCGTTAATGCTATGATCTGGTAGGCATTGGCATCATCTGCAAGTATGCCATCATCGGCGCTGATCCTTTTGATATAGCTGGATAGTTTTTCATCATCGTCTCTCTCAAGCGGTTTTCGCATCATTATGGACACAAGTGCAGCCTGGTATTTTTTTTCTTCGGGCACTGGACTTGAATTCATTGTAAAGTAAGCGGTAACAAGCTGCAAAATGATAATCGAGAGATAAAAATGTTTACTGAACCTAAGTGTTCTGGTACTTTTTGCGTTTGCTATAACGGCCCAACAAAGGCATATAAAGGCCGCGTAAAAATGAATGGGGATATAAACACTGGGATATTTTATCTTTAAGAATTCCATAAAAAAGAAAAGGGAAAAAACCATAAAGATGTTGCGGTTGATGCTCTTGAAAATACCCAGGCAGAGCAGTAGCAGGGGCGCAAACATCAATATTCTTACCGTTACCAAAAAATGCACCTCAGGAAATATACGCTCCAATTTATTATCTGCTAAATTATTAAGGCTATCTGTCTGATCTGTAATTGCGCTATAATTTGCATAAGGACTGTTTAAATAATAATCTGCATCTCCGGTGTAGGTCTGGTTCAGCATCCTGAAAATCAATATCGCGGTTATCGGAAGAGCAAATATGATGAGGTATACAGCCAGGGTTTTATTGGCCAGTTTACGCCTTATCGATTCGGTATTGAATGCGATTGCGATCTTGTCCATTGGGTCGTTTTTTGCAACTGTCATAGATTGAAGGGCTACAAAAAAAATAATGGGAAGAATAAACAGCATTAGCCACGAAAACTTGAACGAACAGAAAATAAGCAGTGTGAAATAGATACTGGCTACCGAAATATGGTAAGATGTATTGGTGCGGAAATACCTGAAAATGCTCATTACAAAAAGATAGAAGAAGATGAGCACCATGTACGAACTTTTTCCCGATACGGCAAAAAAAATGAACGCAGGGTGCAACATAAAAGTAATGAGTATGCCCAAAAACAACCAGTTTCGGTACTGGTGCGCGCTGATCGAACTTGCAATAATGAAGAAAAGCGCTGAAGTGCCTAAGGCTGAGGCTAGAACCGGAGAAAACCGCATACCCAGAAAAGAGAAAAACCAAGAAAAAATGAAAGGCAACTGAGGAAAAGTAAGCCCGGCGAGCTTGATCTCATCCACATCGCCTTCGTGCAGAAGAGCAGATTTTTCGGTAAAAAAAAGCGCTTCATTACTATGCACGCCCCCTGAATAAAGCAGATAAGCGATATAAATATAATATCCGAACAATAAGAACGATATCAGGTATAGGGATTTATTGGATTTTGCGCTCATATGATCTCCGATTTGGTGTCCCTGTTCATCTGCACCTTGCTTAGGCCATGATCTGTTTTTTCCCAATAAAAAGGTTTGGTAATCAGTTGCCAAAGTCCTTTATAAGCAGCAATGGAGTGCATTAACCAGTAAAATGGGTTAAGAATAGAGAACAGGATGAGTTCATAATACCTCCGTTTGAAAACAGCGATCATGTTAACATAGATAATAAGTATGTTACCTATGGCCAGGTTAAATATCGAAATATAAAGTACCCAATCAGGAAATATGGTACGGATATCATCAAGATCGAAGATCAGGTAGCAGATAAAAAGCAGGAGCAGCAGCGGATAGATAAGGAAAGTAACAGGTGTTGCGCCGATAAAAAAATTAAAACCTAAAAAGCCTTTCCAACCTATTTTTTCTATCAGTTTTGAAGGGTTGCGCATATGCACTAGGTAAGTTTGCATATAACCTTTTATCCACCTGGAACGTTGCCTAATCCAGTTGAAAGGTTCGTTGTTGGCTTCCTCATAAGTTGTGGAATTTACTAGTGCAATCTTATAGCCTTTTGCAAAAGCCCTTATGCCAAGGTCGGCATCTTCGGTAACGTTAAAAGGGTCCCAACCGCCCAGTTCCATCAGGCTGGCAAACTTAAAGTGGTTACTGGTACCGCCTAATGGAACGGGAATATCAAGGGTGCTTAGGCCAGGTAGCATATAATCGAACCAGTACGAATATTCGAGGGTAAACATCCGTGTAAGAAAATTCTCATTCCTGTTAAAATAATTCAGTGCACACTGTATACAGATGTAGTTTTTGGGCAACTTGTTAAACATGACCACCACTTTTCTGAGCTGATCCTGGTCTGGTACATCTTCTGCATCATATATCGTAAGGTATTCCCCACGCGAAAAATACAGGCCATAGTTACAGGCTTTCGGCTTTGTTTTTGGCATGTGGAAAGGAATTACAACCACTTCGAAAATAGCCGGAAAATCAAGATCTCTTACTGCATTTAATGTTTTGTCGTCATCTTCTTCTATCAGGAGTTTAATATCAAGTTTTTCTCTGGGGTAATCCAACGACTGTAGGTTCCAGATCAGTTTTTTGATCAGCTTATCTTCTCTATAAACAGGTAACTGAATGGTAAAAACAGGCAGGTCTTTCGATTTTACCTTTTTTAGCTCTTTTTTGCTCACTGCCTGAAAAAGTTCGAGCTTTGAGCCGGTAAGGGCAAGAAACAGCTTAAAAGAAATGGCTACTAAAAAAAAACTGCTCATCAATATGTTGATGATTATAGTGGTGTTGATAAAACTGAGAAAGAGGGAAGCGGTAACCAGTGCAATAACTGAAAAGATAATAATAAGCTGGGTTTTGGTAAAGGTAACAAGTGCTGAACTTTCCGGATCCCTGTTGAGCAGTTCAAATACCGCTTTTTTAACGTACTTTTCGCCCAGTAGCTTATGTCCGAGCCAAAGGATATCCAGATCGGAGGTAAGTAGTACTTTTACGGGGCAGCCATATTTTTCCTCAAGCAAAAGAAGATCTGCTGTTGCAGTAGGATCAGCAACAGCAACAACCAGGTAACCATCTTCTATTCGCAACGGCAGGATCAGGTCGCGGTCAACCGTTTTCAGGTCCATCCACATCATTACCTCCAGGTCAGTTTCTTCTAACCGTACATCTTTAAAATCGTAGCCCTCTTCCAATAGGCATTTTTGGTAATCCTTTCGGCTAATATATCCAAAATTAAGCAGGATCTTCACCAGCGATAATCCGCTGGTTTCCCCAAATGAAGCAATCCGCACCACATCATCTTGCGTTATATAACCACGATCAGACAGTATTCCTATAATATAACGCTGTTGTTTTTTGCCCATTTTAAAAGCGTATAATCCCGGTAACGGTAACACCCTGACCAATGCCTGAGTTTCTATTGAATATATCGTGGAAAAGGCCTGCATATATCCAGTTTTCACCAGTAATGCGCTGTCCGAAGCTGATATTGGCTTTTATAAAGGTAAATTCAGTATTCGAAGCAGGATTTTCGGGATTAAACTGGTTAGATCTTAACGAACTGATGCCGTTTATCTCCCCCATAAGCTGATTGTTCTTGCCTAGATGTAATCCTGATGTTACAATGTAGCTCAGCTGCCCTACATTGCCGAATGTATTACCGAAATATTGCCTGTAACCAGCCTCTACATTAAAATAAGCTGCCTGAGTGCTCCCGCTAAAAAGTAGTTTAAGTTCCGAACCAAACTGGCCATAACCCGTGCTTGGATTGCCATTTTTGCCATACAGCGGAATTGCTGCCAGTGCTTGTGCCGAAAGAAAATACTTTTTTTGGTTAAATTCCAAAAGGTTGTATTTTAACCCTATTTCCATATCCGAAAGTGCCGTATTGCTGTTTCGCTGTATATTATCTTTAAACTGCGCAGAAGTTAACGGAAGTTTTGCCACCAGATCGAGGTGGTCGGTAATACCGTATTCCAGATAAAGCTGAAAAGTGAAAGAACTGTATTTTCCGCCATTGGCATAACTGTACTTCTGCCCGTTAAGGTCGCGGTATTGGTTGGCCACAAAATAACTTAAATAAGGAGCAAGTAGCGCTTTGCCCTTTCGCATCGGAAAACCACTTGCCACGGCATACTGTACCATGAAAAATGGGATAATTGTTGCGAAAATAAATTTTACAGCTTTGGTATTCATGGCGATATGTTATTGGGTTACAATTTTTTGTGATTTATTTACTTTTGAACGGACGTATAGATAAGCCAAGAAAATCAGAAACAGTGCGCCCGCAAGCAGAACCAATTTGTATTTGAGCCAAAACGTTTGCCAACGGCCATTGCCATCGCCCTGATAAACAATATTGTTGCTGTTTCTGTCGAGGTTGAATACCAAGTGACTGTTTTTGCTGTTGATCAGTATGTTTCCCGAAAGCAGGTTTAACTGTTCATTTAAATCCAGGATGCTGTTTTCTAAAAGCCCTGCGGCGGCATCATTTGGCTGCGCGGTAACCGAAAGCACCATGGGGTAATTCTGATCCTTGAATATCTGCGAAATTGCCGAAGCTTCTGGTGAGGAAAGTTTGTATATCACATTATCAGGCTGTTCTCCATAAATGGTAAAATCAGTTTTATACTGTAATGGCATCTCCTGAAAATTATTGAGCAATTGATCCTGCCTATCACTTATTAATATAATGTTGTGTCCTTTATACTTAGCCGCATTGTTGCTGAAATCTACAACGGGGCGGTATTTGATCTCATTACTGGGATGATCGTTCAATTGGTAGGTTAATTCACAAATTGCTCTTACAGCATAAGAAAGCATATTTTTTGCTACCAATATGGCCGTTTCCTGTTGAAAAACGTCTGGGTAACTGTAAAAACTGGCCTGCTTTTCTTCCAGGTCATCAGATACCTCTAGATAAGATTTTGAAGCATCAACCTGTCCGATAAAATGCCGAAAATTACCCTGACATACTCCATTAACCGGATAAAAAACAAATTCTGTTCTAAGTACATTGAATTTTTTGATCTGGTAGCGGTTAACTGTTGCGCTTACCTGCAATGTGCCAGATTCATTCAATTGTCTGCTTGTAAGTAGGATATCATTTAAATAAACATTAAAATAGCCCCTGTCTTTTTGTCCAATGCCGGAAAACCTGATTTCAAACTGGCAGTTTAGTGCTGCCGGAAGTGTGCTGAATGCCGATGTTTTAAATCGGTAATCATGATTTAAGCTTCCCGTACCCGTCATCAGATTGTTACTGTCTTCAAGATCTGAAAGATTAAGCCTGTTTCTTTTTTCGAATTTTTTATAACCTGCCCTGTCAACTTTTAGTATATCCTGAAAGCTACTTTCCAAAATTCCCGGGGTTAGCAGTGCATCAGCAGCTTTACTCATACCAGCAACGTCCGCTGCGGTTACAAATAGGATCTGCCTGAGCGATCCAGCCTTTGCGGTATCGGTTTCTTTGTTCAGATAGAGAATGCCCTGACCTTTTTTGGGGGCGATATTAAGTTTGGAACCAAATTTTGATTTAAGCTTGTGCGCCAGTCCGATAGCAATAAAATTATCAAGACCTTGTGGCATCTGCGAAATCGGGTAAAGGTCGATGCGGTCAGTCGTGCTCCTTAACAGTTTAGCATAGGTTAATGCAACTGTCTGCAGTTCGGAAGCCGAAATATTGTTGGGGTAAACAATTGCTTTTTTACTGAAAAGGGCATTGGAAAGATTTATGGCAGAAGGCCCATATTGCTTGTTTTTTGCCCAGTATATGGTAGAGCTTGGCAAAATGTTTAGCCATAACCCAGCATTTTTATCATCCTGGCATACATCATTGCCGATAATCAGTTGTGATCTGACGGTAATTTTTAAAAAATCAGAAGAACCCTTGCTGCTTTGGTGTATGGGCACTTTAAGTCTGTTGATACTATCTGTTTGAAAACTGCTGCTCAGGGTAGGTATATCATTAATCAGTATATGGATAAATGATTTTGCTGTGTTCAGTATCTTTGACGCCTGGAAATCGATGATAAGCGTACTTTTATCCATCTGTTGGTTGGGTAATACGCGGATGTAATAAATATACTGTCCTTCAATTCCCCTGATCACCTGGGATTGAAATCCGTAAGATTCGAACGATTTTTGTGCAAAACCTGCTAAGGTGCAAATAGACAGTGCGAAAAGGATCAATAGTTTTTTCATATGGGACAAAATTCGAAAATATTATAAGTTAAAAGCCAGTACATAACAGGTATGAGTCTGGTATTTGTGGTAAATGAGTTCGCCTTCCATTTTTTCGGCAAGCAGCTTGGCAATGTAAAAACCCGGGCCAAGGCCTTGTTGAAGGCTTTGTGCTGTTGGTACTGCAGACTCCCATTCATTTGCCACACGATCTGCTTCTATGCCGGGTGGTATGCAGTTGATGATAAGGTGAAGTTTGCTGTTACTTTCCTTCATCCGGCAATCGATAAAGTCGTTTTTGTCGCAGAACTTAAAACAATTTGCAAAAAGGTTAAAAAGGATCTGATCGGCATAAAGCTGATCAAGTTGAACCATCGGCCATTTTTTTTGCAGATCAATACTAAAGTTTATGTCGGGATACCCAAAACTGTTAATCATGCAATTGGCTACTGCCTGGGTACTGGCAAGAAGGTCGACTTTTTTTAGAGATAGTACAATATCACTTGATAGGTCTGAATGATCATTAGGGAAAAGTTCAGCAAGCTGTTCCAGCCTGATTATATTTTCGTTTATGGTTTCTATGTGATGCAAATTCTGGCGCTCGTGTCCAAAATCTCTCATGGCATTGGCCGATAAATTGATCGAACCGATAAAATTCAGGATATCCTCCCGCACAAAGGCCATAAAGCTATCCTGTTGCATTACCAAGTTGGTTAACCTGGAATTTGATATTTCAACCTGCTGGTTTTTATCTATCAGTTCTTCATGCAGCAGATTGAGCTTGGCCGTTGTATTTTTCACACGCAGATCGTTTAAAGTATTTTTTCTGATAATGCTGTACCTGGCCATCGGGATAAAACAGGAGAAAAAAAAAGTGATGATAAACAGTCCGGCCCCTTGGGTAATGTAGGTTTCTATGCTAACTGTGTTAAAGAGGTGGTAACCTACTGCCAGAAATATGAGCGCTAAGAAGAAATGACCGAATGAGTTTGCAGGATGCCAAAAAACGGCGAGGTTGAAAAGCATCGATAAACTCGCAAAAACCATAAAAAATACAGGTGCAATATCGAATGGTACGATATTGCAGATAATGGAAGCATTAATTGATATGAGGATAACAGTAGTATGCAATGCAAAATATGCAGGTTTTCCCAGCCTCATCGAAATGTCGTAAACGGCATATATGAGCACTACTATGATGATTTTGGTGAGAAAAAGTGCCTGATAGATAGGGTAGGCGTAAATATAGTCCAATATGCCAAGCAAGGGATATAAGAATATAACCGTCCAGATAATGATATTGGCGTAGTATGTCGATTTTTTTGTTAATTGCTTTTCGTATACAGCATCACTGACATAAATGGCGGCGGAGGTACCAGTTCTGGTTGGCATATTAATCGTAGCAGGGGATGATTTTTAAACATAACAAAAAAAAACAATTGAAACAAAAAAAATACATACTATTGCTTTTGATGGCTTTTTGGAAATTCGGCTATGCACAACGTAGTTTGTCTCACTTGCAGGCTGGCCAGCTGGGGCGTGGTATTAATGTATCCTGGCTTGAACAATACTGGAATCCCAAGGCATTGGACCTTGATAAATTAACTGATAGCGACTTTCGCTTGATTGGTAGTTTAGGCCTTAAAACTATCCGCTTGCCAATTGCTTTTCAGCAGTTCTATATCCAGGGCAGCGATATACAGAAAACTAAACTGCTTTCTGATATAGATGCGGTAATCAGAAAAGCGATCAAATACAGGATCAGGTTGGTGCTGGTAAATCATTATGGCAACCTCAGGGCAGATCATCTGCAGTACGATACACAACAACTTTTGGAACTTTGGACATTTCTTGAAAAACGTTACCGAAAAATTAGTTGCAACAGCCTTTATTTTGAATTGCTGAACGAACCGGTAATTAGTGATAAACAATGGCTCACGGTTGCTCAGAAGCTGGTAGCGCGTATAAGGAAGATGTCGCCCGATAGAACAATTATTTTGGGTGCATCAAATTATAACAGTATTTACGAACTGAGCAGGATAACCCCTTTACCGTTTAAAAATATCATATATACCTTTCATTTTTACGAACCCTTTTTATTTACCCACCAAGGGGCTGATTGGATTGGGAAACAGGTATCTACCACGGGCATCCCTTTTCCTTATCTTGAACATCAGATGCCCTCATTGGCCCCCTCTGCTAAGAGTACGGCTGGAGAGGCAAACTATAAAAATTATCAAAATGAGGGAAAGGCTGGGGCTGTACATGACAAATTGCTGATGATAAAGCAATGGTCGGACACCCACCATGTACCGATATTGTGCGGTGAGTATGGCGTATACCGGAAATTTGCATCCGAGCAGAGCATATGCAATTATTTAACCGTTGTTAAAAACGAACTCGATCGGCTGTCTATTCCCTGGATGATCTGGGAGTATGATGAAAACTTCTCCATTTTTCAAGGTAAACCGAGTATTAGCAGATTGAGCCCCTGTATGTTAGAGCTGTTCAGAAAGTAATGTTAAGTTATACTTAAAACTTAGTTTATAAGACAGCGAATTTGCTTTTTAGCGGTGGTACTAGTTGGCTTTTTTAAGACATTGAAAGCCCGTTTAAAAAGGAACTGGTTGTTGAAGAAAAGGATTGAGTTAATGTATCTGATTAATAGCGAGTTATATAAAATAAAAAACGAGACAAACAGCGTAAAAACTGATTTGTCTCGTGAGGTGCTCCCGACGAGATTCGAACTCATATCGATGGTACCGGAAACCATAATTCTATCCATTGAACTACGGGAGCAAGGCTGCAAATATAGGATTTGAAAACTTATTTTTTTTGCATTTTGAATAAAAAAATACACTTATTTCTATACAAACGGATACAGGAACTTATAGGGAATGTCGGATTTTTGCAAAAAATAGTCTGTTAAATACAAAGATATGGAAGCTTGCTGCGATAAATTTGTTTTAACAATTAATACTGACCAAATTTTATGAACCGCAGACAACTAATCCAAAGCCTTGCTATTGGTATTCCTGGAGTTTTACTTTCCAATAAACTTTCCGCATTTCAATCAAATAATAATGATGGAGCAAAAGATTTTGTAGAGAAAATTCTCGCAGGGCCATTCTCCCCAACATGGGAATCGCTCGCTAATTATAAAACCCCTGAATGGTTTAGGGATGCAAAATTTGGCATTTGGGCGCACTGGGGGCCCCAGTGCCAACCGGAAGCCGGCGATTGGTATGCCAGGGAAATGCATATGGAGGGAAGCTGGAAGTATAAATATCATATTGAAAAATACGGACACCCTTCTAAATTCGGCTTTAAAGATGTAATCAATGTCTGGAAAGCAGAGAATTGGGACCCTGAATCGCTTGTTTTACTATATAAAAGCGCTGGGGCTAAATATTTTATGGCGCTGGCCAACCACCACGATAACCTGGATCTTTACAAGAGTAAATACCAGAAGAACTGGAATTCTACCAAAGTAGGTCCGAAAAAAGACATCATTGGCGGCTGGGCTGCTGCCGCTAAAAAACATGAACTGCCATTTGGTGTTAGTGTGCATGCTGCACACGCCTGGAGCTGGTTTGAAACCAGCCAGCGTGCAGACAAAAACGGCCCTATGGCAGGTGTTCCATACGATGGGAAACTTACAAAAGCCGATGGGAAAGGTAAATGGTGGGAGGGGCTTGATCCACAGGAACTTTATGCACAGGATCATCAGCTGAGTCAAAACAGCCTGAATAACGGAACTATACACAAGCAATGGGATTGGGGCAATGGTGTTACACCGCCTACCAGTGCATACATCAACAAGTTTTATAACCGTACTATCGATCTGATTAACAAATATCACCCGGATATGATATATTTTGACGATTCACAATTGCCTATGTGGCCAATCAGTGATGTAGGGTTAAAAATTGCCGCACACTTTTACAACAAAAGTATTAAGGATAAAGGCAAGCTCACCGCGGTAGTTACCGGAAAAATACTTACCGAAACACAACGTAAGGCCATGGTATGGGATATAGAACGCGGGCAGAGCAACAACATTGAGCCCCTGCCTTGGCAAACCGATACCTGTATAGGAAGCTGGCATTACGAAAGGGGAATTTACAACAGAAATGGCTATAAAACGGCAAAAACGGTCATCCATACCTTAATTGATGTGGTGAGCAAAAATGGTAACCTAATGCTCAATATCCCGGTGCGTGGTGATGGTACAATAGATGAACTCGAGCGTAAGGTTGTAGAAGATATTGGCGTATGGATGAAAGCGAACGGAGAGAGTATATATGGTACCTGGCCATGGAAAATTTTTGGAGAAGGCCCCGCACAGGAAAAATCCCCTAAATTAAGCGCACAAGGGTTTAATGAAGGTAAAGGTGTTCCTTTTAGTGATAAAGATATCCGGTTTGCCGTTAAAGAAAAAGAACTGTTTGCTACGGTTATGGGCTGGCCGGCCGAAGGTTCGGTTTTGATTTCCAGTCTGGCCGAGGGATCATCAAACTATCCCGGAAAAATAAGCAATGTGCAACTGCTTGCCACCAAAGAAAATTTGCGTTTTGAAAGAAATTCACAAGGTTTAAAGGTTTATTTTCCCGCAAATCAGCCACAAGCTTCCTACGCTAATGCCCTGAAAATTACATAAGCTTAAAATAATAATTGCTTAACAGTTATAGATTGGATCAACCTGTATTGGTGATCCAATCTTTGTATTTTACTATTCCTGAAAGAGTTTTGGTTGCTATATTGTCTCTTGATACCACTGAATTAATTTAGTCTACGCAATGAAATCCTGTAACCGTCCTGGTGCACAAATAAATAATTGATTTTTTGCTTAAATTTCAAATTTTCAACCTGTTGCGTTGATTTTTTTAAGAAAAATCATGCAGAAAGAGTATAGAAAAATACTGGTTTTGTCTTATAAGAAATAAAGCGAAAAAATCACCGTTAATGACTATAAATCGATATGCTTGGCAATTTAAACGCTGTTTTTTAATGAATCCTTGTAAAATTACAATAGGGTAGAAGCATATCACCATGTATTACAAAGAGCAGCTGACGTACGGAACAGTACCTGTCACATCTGGTACGGCCAATCCGGCAACCTTTGCCTTTAAAAAAGCGTATAACCTTTAGAACAAGCAGACTATTAGATTAATTTAAATAGAGTAGTTAATCTTCAATTATATATACCTATGAAAACAAAAAAGAATCAAATCATCCTATGCATCGCGTTACTGTCATTTGGATGCAGTAAGCCAATCGTTGCTGAGGATACGGCAAATTTGGGCACCAGTCTGTTGCCCGGAAAACAAATGGTTGCTACTGCCCTTGGGCAGGTAACTACTGTTGTACACCCTGGCATGCTTCACTCTGCAGCTGATTTTACCCGAATGACAGCCAAGGTAAATGCAGGGGCACAACCCTGGCTGGATGGCTGGAATAAACTGGTCGCCAATGGCCGTTCTGCTTCCACCTATGTTCCGCGGCCGGTTGATACCATTGTGCGTGGAAGAGCAGCAAGCGGAAGAGGAGAAAATTACATTCAGGCATGCCAGGATGCTGCCGCAGCTTATCAAAATGCCTTACGATGGAAAATTAAAGGCGATGCCGCCTGCGGCGCGAACGCAGTAGCCATTATGAATGCCTGGGCGGTTAAATGCAAGTATATTGATGGTGATAGCAACAAACAACTGGCGGCTGGCCTGCAAGGGTACCAGTGGGCAAATGCTGCAGAAATTATGCGTGGTTACAGCGGTTGGTCGGCAGCAGATTTTACGGCCTTTAAAAATTTCATGCTTAATGTATACTATCCGGTTTCGAGCGATTTTTTGAACAGGCATAACAACACCTGCGGCACTCATTACTGGCTTAACTGGGATATGTCTAACTTATGCACGGTGTTAGCTATTGGCATTCTTTGTGATGATGTGGCCAAAATTAATTATGCAATAAATTATTACCAGCATAGTGGAGCTGGTACCGCCTATATCGGAAGGGTAACAACAGCAACTTATCCAAATGGTATGGACCAGGCACAGGAGGCAGGGAGAGACCAGGGACATGCCACGATGGAGGTTCCGCTTTTTGGAACCTTTTGCCAGATGCTGTATAACCAGGGTCAGAACTTTTTTGATTATAACCCTTGGAGTCATGTTAATCCACCACTTTTAGGGGTTAGCGAATATATAGCAGCCTATAACATCAATACCACCAACACCGTTCCGTTTACCACTTATAATAACTGTGAAAATTCAAATCAAACGGTCATCTCAAGTGGTGGTAGGGGTAACATCCGTCCGGGATGGGAGCTGGTTTACAATTATTATGTGAAGGTAAAAGGTAAGTCTGCCCCATATACAACCCAATTTGCCGAAAAGGTGAGACCTGAGGGAGGAGGCGGAGACTACGGTTCTACCAGCGGAAGCTACGATCAGCTAGGCTTCGGTACCTTGACCTTTTCCCGTTAAATAATAATAAAGGCTTCATCGATTAAGATGAAGCCTTTGTTGTAAATAATACGTCTTAAATTTAACCGCAGGGCCTGCTCTTTAGATTTTTACAAATCCCCACTGTTGGTTTCTTCCACCCGAATACGACCACTGTACAACCGCAGTTCCATTGTTTAACGATGAACCCGTTACATCCAGGGCTTTTCCGCTATTCGCATTCGTTATCCGGTAATAGCCATTGTCGGTTATTTGTATAGACCATTTTTGGTTAGCACTACCATTGTAATCCCACAAAGCTGCCTGTCCGCCATCAGCAGTGCTAAATCCGCTAATTTCCAGGCATTTGGTAGGTGCGTGTACAGGAGTAAGACGGAATAATCCGCTGCCCGCGTCTTCTACCTTAAATTGTTGGTTGGCGCCAGCACCATATAGCCATTGCTGTGCAACTGTTCCGTTTGAGCTGCCCCATCCGGCAGCCTCAAGAGCTTTAAAGCTATACCTGTTGTAAATCTGGTAAATTTGTCCGGCCTGAATGCTTGAAGTGCTGGCATTTTGGCCTGCCTGTACAACCGCTGCCAAAGCTTGTTGGTCGGCTGAACCAATATTTTGTCTGTCGAGGATCCTGAATGCATTGTTTCCTGAAGATCCATCATCAAAATAAAACGGTTTTAATCCATATTGCACTGCCTGCCGGGTAACATGGTTGATATAATAAGCTCTGCTGGCCAGGTGTAAAGTTAAATTATCGCCCGATAAAGTATTGGGCCTTTTGATTGCACCGTACTCCCCGAGTATAACCGGTATACCTTTATCAATATACTTTGTTTTCATCAGGGCAAATTGTGGCCCGGCATCTCCTTCTTCTCCATAAGTTGCATTGCGCGACGCATTGGTTGTGGAGTGATAACCATTACCCCAATAGTAAAATGCATTTCCCCAACTTACATCATCTGCCAGCCCTGCGAAATTGAATGGCGTATAGTAGTGTACTTCTACCATTAGCCGATTTGGGGCCGAATCATTCGGTAAAGCATTCATCAGGTTGTTGGTATGGTCTATATTAGTACTAGGCCCCTGAATTACAAGTGTACGGTAGCTATTTTTACCACCGGTAGATCGTACCGCGTTTACAAAAGTTTGATGATAAGATAATAGTACACCCATTCCCGTAGCGTCAGAAACTGCTGGTTCATTGGCACTGGCAAAGATAAGATGTTCATCAAAATTGCGCAGGTTTGTGGCAATCTGTTCCCAGAATGCTTTTTGCATGGCATTTACATAGGGTTGTTGGGCTGTGGTACAGTTGTTTTCAAGCCATCCTCCATCCCAGTGGATATTCAGGATTACGTATAAACCATCATTTATGCAGTATTGGACCACATCTTTTACCCTGTTGAGCCACGATTGCTGAAGCTGGGCAGTACTGGTGTTAGCCATATACTGGTTCCATGAGCAGGGAAGCCGTACCGCCGTAAATCCACTTCTTTTTACTTGGTCAATAAGTGCCTGGGTCATTGCTGGATTGCCCCAGTAGGTTTCGCCACCTATGGCTTCCAGACTATTACCGCTGTTCCATCCCAGTGTAAATTTAGCAGCTAGCTGGGCAGCAGTACTGCCAACACCTGATTGGTCTGCGGGTTGCGGCGAAGTATTATAACTGGGATAACTGGTAGAGGTTGGCATGGTAACCGCTCGTTTTGTAGATTGAAGGACAGTAGGGTTTTCAATCTTTGCTTTTTGGCAGCCCACCGTTAAAACGGCCAACAGCATGCCTGTTAGGTAATTTAGTGTTCTCATATTATGGTATTTGGTTAGTGATTTTATAGTCGATGCAGCACCTTTCAGTCCCTTATGTTAACGAAATTAGTAGCTTATGTATAAATATAATGGCTCATTTGTTAAATTATTATCTACATATGTTAGCCATAATTTGTAACAGTGCAAAAACAATTGATGAAACAAAAACAAAAAGATTCAATACCATTAATTGTTATTAACTATCGCAGAAAGCCTGAATGGTTGCTATAGCAACATGTTAATTCCGTCTTATAGTGGGTCGGTTTTGATGACTTATCAGGTTAATTTATAGATATAATACTATGAATTGTATCTATTAAATAAGTAATATTTTGGATTAAAATTTTACTTGTCGTTTTTATCTGGAGGAGTTTTTTAAAAGCAATAATGCTGCTCTATTTACTGTTTTTTTCAAATAAGACCAAGCACATAGAGTATTGTTTTCATTTTGCTTTGTCAATTGTAAAAGTATCTATTCTCAGCCAGATTAGATTTAAACACCTATTTTTTCGAATGTTCAAAAAAACAATTTTTCAGTTCCTTATCATGATGGCAATAACCTTGTCATCAAAGTCCCAAAACCTTCAACCGCAGAAGTCTTTTCCCTTTCCCGATAAAATCAGGTACGATGGGGCCTGTTTATACATAGAAGGTAAACAAACTTTTGTTTACAGTGCAGCTTTTCACTATTTCCGTACACCCAAAGCGCTTTGGCGTGATCGTTTTTCCAAAATAAAATCAGCAGGCTTTAATACAGTTGAAACTTATGTTCCATGGAATCTTTGTGAGTTAAATATGCCAAAAGGGCTAGATGACTATTCTCAATTTGATTTCAAAGACCTTACAGACTGGATTCATATGGCTCAGGAAGAATTTGGCTTCTATACCGTTATCCGGCCAGGGGCATTTATCTGTGCCGAATTTGCAGGAGGGGGTTATCCCCGCTGGCTGGCTAAGTTTCGTCCTGATGACGTAGAGGGCTTTTGGCTTCGAAGTGCCGATGACCGCTATCTGGACTGGCACGATCACTGGTATAAAGCAGTGTGTAAAGTTGTTCAGAAAGAGCAGATCACCGCGAAACAAAAAGGCAAGAAAGGAATTATTCTTTTACAGATAGAAAATGAGTACAATGCACACAAAACGACAAATAAATCTCATGCCTTGCAGCGTATGTATAACTGTGTGCGTGGCGCAGGGATAACGATACCTGTATTTACTTGTCTGACATCTGAAACCCGCGGAAGCAAAGACCCTTTATTATCGCAGGTTTTCGATTGCGATAATTATTATGTTGGTTTGAAAGATGCTATTAGTTGTGCAAAGCGCATGGGCGATTTAAAGCAACAGCAACCCGATGCCCCTGGATTCGTTACTGAGCTGCAAGGTGGTTGGTTTGCAACCGTAGGGGGAAAACTGAGTGAAGAGCATTACTCTAACGACAAACATTTTTATGCTCTCGGAATGATGTCAATTGCAGGAGGTGCGACAGGTATTTTTCCTTATGTGTTTGTTGGAGGAACGCATTTTGCAGGCTGGGGTGCCCGAGGGCAAACCACAACTTATGATTATAACGCGGCGATCCGTGAAAACGGGGCATTATCTCCAAAATATTATGCTGCACAAAATTTAGGCGATTTCATTAAAAAGTATGGGCATAAGCTTATTAATTCAAAAGGTGGCTTATGCAGCTTTGAAAGTGCTCCAGCTGAAATTGTGGGTGCACAACGTATATCTGCAGATGGAACACGCTTTGTATTTATGCATAACAGTTCTACAGAACAAAGTAATAGCGGCACTGCAACTGTTAAAGCGGGTAAAAGCGATACCGGACAACCTATGTACAACATAGATCAGGATGAAAATAAAGTCCTGATCAAAAGTAAAAATAATGCTGATACAACAAAGGGGATATTAACGGACCTTTTAATCCGTTACGATTTGGGCCCGCTTGAAACAAAAGTATTGATCATTCCTCCTGCTGGTAGTGCTGAAAAAGGTCTCTGGTGGTATTACCAGGCACCAATAGCAAAAGTATCCTTGCCGCTTAGCTTTCGCTTTAAATCAATACAACAATACAATGAAGATACACAAGGCCTCTGGCGGCCCTTATACCAAGGGAAATCTTTACCTGAAATGGGTATAAATGATTTGCGCTACGTTCGTTACCGTTCAGGTTTCAATCTGAATAAACAAGAAGTTGGTAAATATACACGGATGTTATTCAATACCTATTCGAGAGATATTATAAATATGGAAGTTAACGGCAAAATTGCTCCCCGTATATTTCCTGCTGAAAAGTGGGTTTCAGAGGTTACCCGCCAGCGCGACAAATCGTTTACTTTTTTAAAAGAAACAGAATACGATAACCAATTTGATTTGACCGGGCTACTGAAAGAAGGCCATAATGAAGTATGGTTGGTTTATGAGAATATAGGGCATGAACATGGATATTTTCCGATGGAAGAACTTTGCGGCATCCGCATTGCAGGCCTGTCTGACGGTACCACGACGATTGATAAAAAATTGGAGTGGGATTATTCTCCTAACTTATCTGGTATAGCGCAAAAATTTACTGAAAATGGCTTCGATACCAAGCAATGGAAATTTATACCACTGGATACCACTTTTCAGATCCCACGCAAAGGAAATAACGTGCAACCCAAAGGAAAACAAAATGCACTTTTAACCTGGTATCGGTCAGAATTTACGCTGCCTAAAAATGATGGAAAAAGAACCTGGAGGCTACTTATCAATGCTTCTGGTAATGGATTTATTTATATAAATGGCCATAACATAGGCCGCCATTGGGAGGCTGGCCCACAGCGGGAATTCTATATACCCGAATGTTGGCTGAATCTTAAAGAGGGAGAGAAAAATAACATTACGCTCGGCTTAAGGCAAACCGTTAACGGCGCTGTAATCAGGGCAATGGAAATCTGCAGTTATAATAACGATAACAATTAGATAAGCAAACAGGCTGAAAATTTACTGCCAGGCACTTTGGCATAAAGAACGAACAGAATAAACCGGTCAATTACCAGGAAACTATTATGAAAAATTATTTACCAGTTAAGCCTTTTAAGTATTGGCTCTCTTTAAGTCTTGTTGTAGTGCATTATAGCCTTAATGCCCAGTCTATTAATGGCGTCCAGGCAGATGCGAGTCGTTTGAGTAATATCTATACAGCGGTACCATTTCTGCTTATTACTACACAGCCCAGGTCTGCTGCTATGGGAAATGCGGGAGTTGCACTTGAGGCAGATGCTAATGCTAGCATGATGAACACCTCGGCACTAGCCTTTCTGCCAGAAGGAAATATAGGAGCTTCATTTTCATATAGTCCCTGGCTTAAACAGCTTGCTTCCGGTATGAGTATTTCATCTCTTACGGGCTATTACAGATTAAATGAGCGGAATACGGTTTCGGCTGCATTGCGGTACTTTTCAATCGGGAATGTAAATTTTAGTGATGATAATTTTCAGGATCTCGGCGTTTATAATCCAAACGAATTTGCTTTAGACATAGGTTATGCACTAAAACTCGGTCCCGGATTTGCCCTTGGGGGTAATTTGCGCTACATTAACAGTAACTTAATTGGAGGAGGGGCAGTTAATAATGTCAGGGCAGGTAAAGCGGTGGCGGTAGATGTTTCAGCGCTTGAAAAATCGGAGATCCAGTTGGGTGGAACCCCTGCAATATTGAGTTTTGGCCTTGGCCTTTCCAATATTGGTACCAAGATGATTTATGGCACTTCGTTAAAATCGTATTTCCTCCCGGCAAATTTTAAAATTGGCTCTGCACTAAAAATGGGAGAAGGCCCAACAAAAGTTACTTTTGCCCTCGATTTTAATAAATTGATGGCACCTACTCAACCCATTTACGATGCTGATGGAAATATAGTAAAAGGTAAAGATCCTGACCGTTCTGTTCCCGCCGGTATATTTGGTTCTTTCAGCGATGCACCTGGGGGTTTCAGGGAAGAACTTCAGGAGGTGGGCGTATCTGCAGGGGCAGAAATCAGTTTTAAAGAAACACTATACCTGCGTACAGGTTACCTTTATCAAAATCCTCAAAAGGCAGACGCTTCTTACCTTACCCTTGGTTTGGGAGTTCGTTATAGCCGTTTTACCTTCGATTTCTCCTATCTGATAGGATCAGTTCAGAGTCCGCTAAGAAATACCATAAGATTTGGTTTGCAAGCAAATTTTAGTAAGATCAGATAAAAGTTAAACAACTTCAATTTGTGAACATACGATTGTGAAGGCTTTGAAATATCGCATTGTCTTTTTGTTTCAGTCAAATGATTTGCCTTTTACTGTTAAAAATTAATTATTTAGAATAAGATGGAAATCTCATTTATTGCAAAAGAAATATGTTATTTAAGTTTTGTTCTGCTTTTAAAAAAAAGTGATTCACAATCTATTAAGGCAGGAGGGATTCGGTATTTAAGCAAAATAGTTAACCCTTTCTTTTAACCTGATGTATTTTATGTTAAAAAATGATTAAATCATTGCCCCAAACATTCACTAGCATTGACTTTGTGCTCCTGTAATTTTAAATTAGGCTTTCTGGTGCCGATTTTAGGGGCTTAGGTTGGCATTTTAAGAAATAAAAATGCACCTTTGCGAACCGTTAATTGAGGTTTAGGCATGTAACAAATTAAATAGCTGTGTATGGAAGAAATGGTTGTGGAAGAAATTCAGGAACTACTTGAAAAAGAAAATGATAAGGCTTTAAAGCAATATCTCGATCAACTGAATATTTCGGATGTTGAAGAACTGATTGATGAACTTCCACAATATGCCGCTAAATTTATCGAAACCTTATCTCTTAACAGGGCCGTAAACGTTTTTCGTATTCTTGATTTTCCTACCCAGGAGCGGATCATTAAAAAACTTTCAGGTAATAAACTCAATCAGATTATCAAAGATCTGCCTCCAGATGATCGTACCGCACTTTTTAGTGAGTTAAAAGGTGATGTGGTAAAAAAAATGATCACACTTTTACCACCCGAAGAACGTAAAGAATCGCTCGCACTCCTTGGTTATAAAGAAGATAGTATTGGTCGTTTAATGACGCCCGATTACATCGCCGTAAAACCAGAATGGTCTATCAACAGAGTTTTAGCACATATTAGGCGTTATGGCAAAAACTCCGAAACCATCGATGTTGTTTACGTTATCGATAAAGATGGTGTGTTGTTGGATGATATCAGGATACGTGAGGTTTTATTGGCCGATCCTGAAGCCATTATTGGTGAACTGACCGATAAACGTTTTATTGCCTTAAAAGCAAACGATCCGCAGGAAGATGCGATCAATATCTTCAGGATGAACAACCGTGTGGCTTTACCCGTTGTAGATGAAAATAATATTCTTTTAGGGATTGTTACCGTTGATGATATTTTGTGGATTGCCAACGAAGAATATACCGAAGATATGCACAAAATTGGAGGTACCGAAGCTTTGGATGAGCCTTATCTCGATATCCCAATTTTAAAACTGGTTAAAAAACGTGCTGGTTGGTTAATTGTTCTGTTTTTAGGCGAAATGTTAACCGCAACAGCCATGCAGCATTTTGAAATCGAACTCGAAAAGGCAGTAGTGCTGTCTCTTTTTATCCCATTAATTATGAGTAGCGGTGGTAACAGCGGTTCTCAGGCGTCAACATTAATTATCCAGGCCATGGCCTTAGGCGAGGTAACCATTGCAGAATGGTGGCGCGTAATGCGCCGAGAGCTTGTTTCAGGAGTTTTACTTGGTATCATTTTAGGCACAATTGGTTTTATCCGTATTGTAACCTGGCAAGAGTTACACCTCTATAATTATGGTCCGCATTGGTTTTTAATAGCCACAACTATATTTTTTACCCTCGTTGGAATTGTTTTATGGGGCAGTTTAATCGGTTCAATGATGCCAATTATTTTGAAAAAACTAAAACTCGATCCCGCAACCTCATCAGCACCATTTGTAGCCACCATGGTAGATGTAACCGGAATTGTAATCTATTTCAGTGTAGCCGTATTAATTTTAAAAGGCGTTTTACTTTAAATATAAATCATGCAAAAGAAAATTACCACACTTTTTACCGATATCGGGGGTGTTTTGTTAACTAATGGCTGGGATAGGCAGGCAAGGGGAGAGGCTTCGGTACTTTTTAACCTCGACTCGGTTGATCTCGAAGAACGCCATCACCTTACCTTCGATACCTATGAAGTGGGTAAACTTACACTTGATGAATATTTAGAACGCATCGTTTTCTTCGAAGAACGGAGCTTTACCTACGATGATTTTAAAGAATTTATGTTCAAAAAATCGCTTCCTTATCCGGAAATGATTGGATTAATCTGCAATTTAAAAAAGAAATATAACCTAAAGGTCGCCGTAATCAGCAACGAAG
Organism: Pedobacter sp. AK013; assembly: GCF_014205835.1. Lineage (GTDB taxonomy): Bacteria > Bacteroidota > Bacteroidia > Sphingobacteriales > Sphingobacteriaceae > Pedobacter. Next base: position 98,263 of record NZ_JACHCQ010000016.1, read on the forward strand.
GAAGAGAGCTAAATCAGTACCGTATCAATACCTTTAAACTGAATGAATTTGTTGATTTCTTTGTGTCATCAAGCTTTGTGCATTTTCGTAAACCCGATGCCGATATTTTCAAAGTTGCGATCGATATTTCGCAGAGTGACGTAGAAACGAGTTTATATATAGACGATCGGATGCTTTTTGTACAGGTTGCCGAAGGTTTAGGTCTAAGAGGCATTCATCATAGCAGTTATGAAGATACCAAGGCACAGTTAGCTGCTTACGGGTTAGAGGTTTAATAAATGGATCGTCATCTAGACTGAAGATCGTCATCTAGACTGAAGATCAACGAAACGGAGAGATCTATCTTAAATTTCTTAATACCTCTAATTTTAAATTGGCAACTCTTATTAAAAAGAATACTTGCCGATTAAAAAAGTATATTTATCTTTACGCTGTGAAAAATACAACAGAAAAATATTGTTTAAACTCGTGTTTTTGTTACTCAAAAAGTAACGGGTTGACTTTATTTATCTGATAGGAAACATAAAAAGATTTAAAGCCGCTTGTTACAAATGTAATAAGCGGCTTTTTTATTTCTAATCGTTTGGTATGCACAATGGATGTGTGCTGGTCTGCAAAACCAGTGTAGTCAGTTCGATTCTGACACCAAACTCAAAAAAAGAGATTGTGATTAACCGATTATTGTTTCTCATAGTTGAAGGCCCTGATAAAGTATCATTTACCAACAAATTGGTTGCTTAGCGCCATTTCCAGTTTAACTCACTAACAAATTCAATATTTAATTTGTTAGCTAAGGTTGTTAAAAAGAATCTAGTACTTTCATCATCCACCCTATCTTTGGGAACTATTAAATATTGATTGGATTTTGTTCTGATATAAAAGTATTCATTTATTTCAGTGATTTGGTCAACCTCTGTAATATTGATTTTAACTAGCCCCGTTTTATCCGAAGTTTCAATAAAATTGTCGTTAAATTCAATGACATTTGATTCATTAAACCAGTTTTGCATATTATTCTTTACATGATTTCTATAATGTCTTTTATAAAACCATGCTTGGTATTTTGGATATAAGAAAAGAGCTAGTATTCCCAAAAACAATAGATAATATGCGAAAAAATTATTTTCCCGAATAAGCATTAGAAATCCAATTATTAATAAACTAAAGGTTACTATCAGGTAATTTTTTTTACGATTTTTTTTAGTGATTTTACTTTTTGAAGAAATAAAGAGCTGTGAATTTAGATAATCATCTTCTCTTAGCGTGTATTTGAGTGTCATTTTGAATATTATGAATTTAAAAAAAAAGCCACTCGTAAGAGTGGCTCTATATATTTTAAGTTCCCTTTAGGAAATTTAGGTATTAAACATTAAATCTGAAGTGCATAATGTCGCCATCTTCCACAACGTAAGTTTTTCCTTCAACACCTAGCTTACCCGCATCTTTACAGGCATTTTCAGAACCTAAGGTTACGAAATCGTTGTATTTGATTACCTCCGCGCGGATAAAACCTTTTTCGAAATCGGTATGGATTACACCAGCAGCTTGTGGCGCTGTAAAGCCTTTTGTGATGGTCCAGGCCCTAACTTCTTGTACACCAGCGGTGAAATAGGTATAAAGATTTAATAATTTATAAGCTGCGCGGATTAATTTATTTACGCCTGATTCAGTTAAACCTAAATCAGCTAAAAATTCCTGACGCTCTTCGTAGCTATCCAGTTCCGCAATTTCTGATTCAATTTTAGCAGAGATCACTAAAACCTCAGCATTTTCATCAGCAACACTTGCTCTAACCAGATCAACATATTTGTTGCCCGTTACAACCGATGCCTCATCCACGTTACAAACATACATTACCGGCTTTTGCGTAAGTAAACCTAAATCTTCAATAAAATCGAAATCATCCTGAGCCAATGGTGCCGTACGAATAGATTTGCCACTTTCTAAATGAGATTTAACCACCGTTAAAATTTCATAAGTACGTTTTGCATCCTTATCGCCACCTGTTTTAGCCATTTTCTCCACTTTTTGAATACGTTTATCAACGCTATCCAAATCTTTAAGCTGTAGCTCAGTGTCAATAATTTCACGATCACGGATCGGATCAACAGAGCCATCTACGTGGATTACATTTCCATCATCAAAACAACGTAAAACGTGGATAATGGCGTTTGTAGCACGGATATTTCCTAAAAACTGATTACCCAAACCTTCACCTTTCGATGCACCTTTTACCAAACCTGCAATATCTACGATCTCGATTGTATTCGGTTGCACTTTGTTTGGTTTAACCAACTCGGCCAGTTTGGTTAATCTATCATCAGGTACTGTAATTACGCCAACATTGGGCTCAATAGTACAAAAGGGGAAGTTTGCAGCCTGCGCTTTTGCGTTTGATAAACAGTTAAAAAGAGTCGATTTCCCAACATTTGGTAAACCCACTATACCACATTGTAATGCCATTATTTATTAGTCTTTATATCTTTAATTTGAGCTATTGGTGCATTGTCTTATGGTCAATAGCCTGGTGTTTCATTTTTGAACGTTAGTTCCGGGCTCTAGGCTATGATCTATCAAACCATCAACCATTTTACCTTTTTCCGCCTTCCGCCTTCCGCCTTCCGCCTTCCGCCTTCCGCCTTCCGCCTCAAATTCCGCGCAAAGATAAGCTTTTAAAACCTTTATTTAAACCCTTGCTATTGTATCAAATCTATATTTTATCTATGTTTAGCCAAAAATAAATAGAGATAAATGGAAGATTTTGAAAATGAAGTGCCCCAGGAAGTAAAATTGGTTGTTACCGAAGAAATGCGGAGCTATTTTTACGATATGAGTAAATGGGCCAGATTTTTATCGGTGGTGGGTTTTGTTCTCTCTGCATTTTTAACTTTAAGTTCATTTGGAATAGGGGCAGCAATAACGGCAAACCCTGCAATGCTCAATCAATTAGGACCATTGGCCAGTATAGGGGCTACAGGGATTACCATATTTTACCTGTTGTTGGCCTTACTCTTTTTCTACCCAAGTTTATTGCTCTTCCGTTTTTCAGCCAAGGGTAAACAAGGAGTGCTATTTGGCGATCAGGAAAATTTAAATGATGCCATCGCGAATGTAAAATCGCTTTTTAAATTTTGGGGAATACTCACCATTGTATTATTAGTGAGTTATTTTCTATTAATTCTTGCAGTAGCCGTTAGTAGTGTAGGTGTAAAATAAAAAATAAACTGTACACAGATAAAAGAAAGCCTCCCAGATTTTTAAAATCGGGAGGCTTTTTTATTTGAAATTATAATTACTTAAAAAGTAAAATCGTCATTTGCTTTAGTGCTATGTTCTCCATTTTCAGAATATTCATAACGTTTTTCAACCACATCCTGGTGAGTTTTGATGTAATCCACAGTTTCATTTAATCCTTCTGCAAATTTTTCGAAATCTTCTTTGTATAAAAAGATTTTATGTTTTACAAACACACCGTCTTCTAATCTTTTCTTACTCTCGGTAACTGTTAAATAATAATCACCCGATCTTGTAGCCTTCACGTCGAAGAAATAAGTTCTCTTACCTGCTCTTACTTTCTTTGAAAAAACTTCTTCTCTTTCCTTGTTGTCGAATTCTCCCATGGTTGGTATTGATGTTGGTTTTTGGTTTCGGTAAATATAAAGCAAATATTTAAAGTTCAAAATACAATTTTAATACAATTTAAATAGTTCGTGTTTCCTCCTCCAAAAGTTGGTGGTTATAAAGATCGGTATAGCTGCCATTTAAACTAAGTAATTCATTGTGTGTGCCTTGTTCAATGATTTTGCCATTATCCAGTACCAAAATTTTATCTGCATTTTTAATGGTCGAAATCCTATGGGCAATTAAAATACTTGTTTTTCCGGCCATGATTTTACCGAGGTTTTGTAGTATTTCCTCCTCGGTTTTAGTATCAACCGCCGAAAGGCAATCATCGAAGATTAAAATTTTAGGCGATTTAATCAATGCCCTTGCAATAGAAACACGCTGTTTTTGTCCCCCGGAGAGGGTTATTCCCCGTTCACCCAGCATCGTTTCGAATTTTTCTTCGAAGTCTATAATATTGGTATAAACCGAGGCATTTTTTGCTGCCGCATGTACCTCTTCATCCGTAACCTTATCTAAACCAAAGGCTATATTGTTTTTTATGGTATCAGAAAATAGGAAAACCTCTTGTGGTACAAAGCTAATCTGGTTACGGTAATCTTTAAGGTTTAGTGCTTTTATATTCTTTCCATCGATGTCTATTATACCATTTTCTACATCATACATCCGCATAATCAGATTGGCCAATGTCGATTTTCCTGATCCAGTTTTTCCAATAATGGCCACAAATTCACCACTATTAATCTCAAAACTCACATCTTTTAAAGCCTCAATACCTGTGTCAGGGTAGGTAAAACTCACATTATTAAATTTGATATTTCCACTTAGCTCAATTTCTGCAGTTTCTTTCGATTGAATGTCTGACGGGATATCTAAAAACTCGTTTATCCTTTTTTGTGATGCAGCTGCTCGTTGGATTAGAGAAGTAACCCAGCCCAGCATGGTTACCGGAAAAGTTAACTGGTTGATGTAAATTATAAATTCGGCAATATTTCCTGCGGTGATGCTGCCATTCATGACCTGGATACCGCCAATGTATATGGTTAAAATGGTGCTCAGGCCAATTAATAAAAGCATGGTAGGATAAAATAAGGCCGATACTTTAACCAGGCTCATCGAATCTTTTTTGTAATCGTTACTCTGTATGGAGAACATGTTTCGCGTATAATCTTCACGAACGTATGATTTTATGATCCTGATACCCGAAAAACGCTCCTGCACAAAACTCGAAAGATCCGATAAACGTTCCTGTATCTTTCCGCTTTTCTTAAAGATCAGCGTATTTACATAATAAATAATTACCACCAGGAAAGGAAGTGGCAATAAGCAATAAATGGCCAGTTTAGCATTTACATCAAACATCGACCAGATAATAAGCACCGATAAAACAAAAGTGTTAATCGTGTACATAATCGCCGGGCCCACGTACATCCTTACGCGGTTAACATCTTCTGTAGCGCGGTTCATTAAATCGCCGGTATTATTTCTGCGGTAAAAACCTAAACTCAGCTCCTGGTAATGCTGGTAAATGTCGTTCTTCATATCAAACTCTATATGCCGCGACATTAAAATAATGGTTTGGCGCATAAAGAATAGAAACAGTCCTCGTAATAAATAGAGTGCAATAACCAGCAGCCCAAAAAATAAAAGGTTACTACTAAATATGTCGTAAATAATGGCCTGCCGATCGAAACCATAAAAGAGATTAAATATTTGAATGTTTTCGGTAATCAGATCAACGGCATAGCCAATTACCTGGGCAGGCACTACTCCAAAAATATTAGAAATTACCACAAAAATACTTCCAGGTATAATCCACCATTTGTATTTAAGAAAGTATTTGTTTAATCGGCTTAAATGTTTCATTCCATACAAACTTAGCTAATTTTGTTATTTCATAATACATATTTATCTATTATGCGCTAAGCTTTAAAAATTAGTGACACTTCTTCAAACGCCGCAGGTTTAGGAGCCCGTGAGTTTTATGGCTAATTATGGCTTAGTAATTTGGGCGTTACCCAAGCTGCGCAAGGGGCGGGCTTTTCAGGGCTCCGCTTCGCTGCGGTACCGATTAAGGATCGGTACTGAACCCTTACAATCCCTAACGCAGCGTTCTCGCGTTATCTCAAGCTTCCGAAGTTGGTCGGCACTTTGTCCTTTGAAGCTTCGGAAGTCCCTGCCACCTAAACCCGATAGGAGCGTAAAACCCGCAGGTGAGGTACGAGTCAAGGATTTGAAGCGCATAGCGGGGCTTTTGTAACCCAAACGTACCGAACCCTGCTTTTCTAAAATAATATGGCTACCTAATCGTGTTATGGTTTAGATTTACAGGCTTCGCAAACCTGCCAGGTTTAGCTCAAAAAAGAATCTCCATCGAATTAATTTCGTTATAGTTTCGTTAAATAGGTGTAATAATGGTTTTTTATTTTAATTTTGCAGCAGGTTATCCGAACGTTCAATATGCCAGCAAATTCTCCGTCAGATTTTTCAATTTTAGATCAATTAAGTGCCTATGGCCATAAAAAATTGGTTTTTTGCAACGATCCAGATACAGGTTTAAAAGCAATTATTGCTATACACGATACTACATTGGGTCCTGCTTTAGGTGGAACACGCATGTGGAGTTATAGTACAGAAGGCGAAGCATTAGAAGATGCACTGCGTTTATCGCGTGGAATGACTTACAAGGCCGCAATAACAGGATTAAATCTGGGCGGTGGAAAAGGCGTAATTATCGGCGATTCCAGGAAAGATAAAACAGAAACCTTAATGCGGAGCTACGGTAGGTTTATTAAAAACCTAAATGGCGAATTTATTACCGCAGAAGAAATGGGTACCAATACACGTGATATGGAATATATCCGTATGGAAACCAATTATGTTACCGGTGTTCCTGAGTCGATCGGCGGCGCAGGCAATCCCGCTCCTTTTACTGCTCAGGGTGTTTATTTAGGTATTAAAGCCAGTGTTAAAGAAGTATTCGGTACAGATATGCTGGCTGGAAGAACCATTGTAGTACAAGGTATCGGAAACGTTGGTGAGCATCTGGTTGCACTGTTAAGAAAAGAAAACGCCGAAGTTTTAATTAGCGATATTAACCAGGAGCAATTAACTTATGTTGCCCGGAAATATAAAGCAAAACCAATTGAGGCTGATAAAATTTTTACAACCGATGCCGATGTTTATGCCCCATGCGCAATGGGTGCTACCGTTAACAACAAAACCATTGAAAAAATGAAATTTGCAATTATTGCAGGTTCAGCAAACAATCAGTTAAAAGATGAGGTTTTAGATAGCGAGTTGCTTTTAAAGAAAGGGATTTTATTTGCACCTGATTATCTGATTAATGCTGGTGGATTAATTTCTTGCTATTCGGAGTTAACGGGTTTTGGTAAAAAACGTACAGTACAGCTTACAGAGAATATTTATGATGCTACGCGCAGCGTAATTAAGTTAAGCAAAACCGAAAATATATCAACAAATATTGCTGCCAATCGCATAGCCGAGAAACGGATTGCAGACATTAAAAAAATTAAATCGTCATATTAAATCATAATTATTAAAACAGGTTTAAAAAACCGCACTCGTTCTTACATTCATGTTAAACAGAAGGCACTTAAGAATCAAAGCTTTGCAAAATATTTTTGCTTGGCACATGGCAGACAAAAAAGACATTAAAGGTGATTTAAAAACTTTAATGCAGAGCATCGATAGCGTGTATGAAATGTACATCTGGATGTTATCTTTAATGGTAGAAGTTACCGAATTTACTGCTAACGACGCTGCAGAGCGCGCAAATAAGTTTATTAAAACAGCAGAGGATATTAATCCTAATATGAAATTGCTACACAATAAGTTTAGCGTTTTATTGCAGCAAAATCCTGAGTATGTTTCTGCAATAAAAAAATATAAGGTTGATTGGGGTTTCGATCCGGAAATCCGTAAAACCGTTTACAATTCTTTAAAAGCATCAAAAGAATATGCCGATTATCTTGCCGATCCGAACGAAAGTTTAGAATCTTCAAAAGATATCATCAAATACATTTTCCGTAAAATCATCTTAAAAAACCAGGCCATTTTACAGGTTTTCGAAGAGAAATTTATCAACTGGCAGGTAGATCATGAAGTAATGAAAGGCATGGTAGCTAAAACCCTGAAAAACTTTACATCTGAAGATCCTTTCAAAAATAAATTAACCGAGATTAGTGCCGATTGGATTGAAGACAGCAAATTTGTTCAGGATCTTTTTGTACATACTTTACAGAACGATGCAAAATACCAAGAAATGATTGCCGATAGAACCAAAAACTGGGAATCAGAACGTATTGCATTGATGGATACAATTTTAATGAAAATGGCCATTTGCGAGCTGTTAAATTTTCCATCTATTCCGGTTAAAGTAACCATCAACGAATATTTAGAGTTATCAAAAGATTACAGTACACCGAAGAGTAATTCATTTATTAACGGTATTTTAGACAAAATTTTAGGCGATCTTAAGAAAAACAACACAATTAAAAAGATTGGCCGTGGATTAATCGAAGATTAAAAATGAAAAGAACATTTATCTTGGCTATTGCTGCACTTTCATTTGTAGCATGTCGTAATGCAAATAATAAAATTAGCGAAACCGCTACAGCAGTTTCAGTGGGCAACGATACATCAAAAACAGCTAAAGTTGCTCCGGCAGATGCACCTGTTATTGTTTTCGAACGCGATATTTTCGATTTTGGTAAAATAACACAAGGCGAAAAAGTAAAGCACGATTTCAAACTTAAAAATACAGGTAAAACCCCGCTTATTGTTTCAAATGCAACCGCTACATGTGGCTGTACTGTTCCTCAGGTACCAGGCGAGCCTATTTTGCCAGGTAAAGAAGGTGTAATTAGCGTAGTTTTTAATAGCGAAGGCAAAATGGGCATGCAAGATAAAGTAGTAACCGTAACATCAAATGCAAATCCAACAGTAACCACTGTTCATTTAGTAGGAGAGGTACTTGCTAAAAAATAAATTGGTTCGATTGTTTATGGCAATAATCCATAACGATCAAAATTCACAAAAACACAAATAAATAAGAAATGACATCAACAGTAATATTACAGGCAGCAGCAGGTGGTAGTAACATGCTAACTACAATCGTACCAATGGTACTAATCATGGTAGTTTTCTACTTTTTCATGATCCGTCCACAAGTTAAAAAAGCTAAAGACCATAAAAAATTGGTTGAAGAATTAAAAAAAGGAGATAAAATCGTAACTACTGCAGGTATTCACGGTCGCATTGCCGATATGAATGAAACAACTTTTTTAATTGAAGTTGAAGGTGGTGTAAAGATCCGTTTTGATAAATCAGCAGTTTCTTTAGATGCAACCAAAGCAGTTGTAGCGCCTAAAGCCTAATAAATTAATAAAATTTAAGCGCAGTCCCGAAAACTTTCGGGACTGTTTTTGTTTTACTACATTTGATTAAATGCATTTTGGATAATATTTTTCCAGCTTACAGCTAACATTAATTTATTATGCCCTTTATTAGGTTAACGAAGATTGAAAAAAGACGCGTATTTAGCTTATTGGCCTGCTTGCTCCTGGCTATAGCTGCATGGCTTTTTATGGCATTAAACAACAAGTATATTTATGTAGCAAAAACTGTATTGGTTTTTAAAAATACCCCCACCAAAAGAGCATTTTATCCTTTACAATCAGACACGATAGATTTACAGGTAGAAGGAACAGGCTGGCAGCTACTGTTTGCCCGTTTAAGGATCAGTCCACCTTCTGTTTCTGTTAGCTTGAGTCAGCTCAATACCAAAGATTTTATCGTTTTTTCCGATCAGCTTTTTAATATCAACAGGCAATTAGAAAGTACCCAAAAAGTAATTTCTGTTAAACCCGATACCCTTTATTTCGATTTTACTAAACGCGTGGTGAAAAAAGTTCCGGTAAAATTGATTGATAAACTGAGTTTTGTAAAACAATATGGTATTTCCAGTGAAATTATCCTCAATCCCAAATATGTAAAGGTAGCTGGTCCGTTGGAAGAGCTTTCAAAAATAAAATTTTGGCCAACCGATACGCTTAAACAGGAAAAAATACAGAGCAGTAGTACAACCAGAATAGCTTTACAGCACAGTATCCATAAAAATGTAAGCATTTATCCCTCATCTGTAGAAGTTAAGCTCCCTGTTGATGAATTTACTGAAAAAACAATCGAGGTACCCTTAAAAATCACCAATAATCGAAGCTATAACAGCATCAAACTTTACCCTAAAAAAGTTAAAGTTACCTTTTTAGTAGCCTTAAGTAATTACGATCAGGTTGATGAAAGTTTTATTACCGCAACCATTGATGTTGATGAATGGCAAAATTTAGGGCATCGACAGTTTACGGTAAAAATAACCGAATTTCCAGATTATTGTAAATTGGTGGGCGTAAGCCCTTCTAAAATAGATTTCATTGTAGAAAAATAATGTATAAAGTAGGTATAACAGGAGGTATAGGCAGTGGTAAAACTACCGCTTGCAAGGTTTTTGAAGTATTGGGAATCCCTGTGTTTTATGCTGATACTGTGGCCAAGGAGATTATGTGTAAAGATGTAGTGCTTATAGCAGGGGTTAAAGCTGCTTTTGGCAATGATAGTTATTTTGAAAATGGAAAATTGAACAATAAACACATTGCTGGCATTGTTTTTAACAACGAAGAAGCGCTTGCAAAATTAAATGCATTGGTTCACCCGGCGGTTTTTAGAGCATTCGATGCCTGGGAAGAAACCATACCTGCAAATACGCCTTACACGCTTAAAGAGGCAGCGCTGCTTTTTGAAAGTGGTTCTTACAAGATGTGTGATACTACTATCCTGGTTACTGCGCCTCACGATATTAAAATGAAGCGGGTAATGTTACGTGATGGAGTAACGGCAGAGCAGGTTAAAGCACGCATGGATAAACAATTGAGCGATGAAGAAAAATCGAAAATGGCTGGCCATTTTATTGTTAATGATGAGCGACAATCAATAATAGAACAGGTTTTAGCCTTACACCAACAATTTTTAAAGGCTGCGGAAGCCCTTAAAAGCGCTAATATTTAATTATCTACTCCAATCATATCATCCTTAAATCCCTTAATCCTAATATGATTTTAGCAGATTTTATTATTATTACCCCAACGGGTTTATACTGTGTTTACGGCGATTTTTACCTCGATCCGCAACAGCCGGTTAAAGAAGCAGTAGTTTCGCATGCGCATGGCGATCATGCCATAGGTGGAAGCCAGAATGTTTACTGTACCGCTGTTACCGCAACTTTTATGAAACACCGTTACCGCAAATTTGCAGCGGTTGATTTTTTTACTAAAAGTTACCATCAATCATTCAAAATAAAAGAAGTTACCATTACTTTTTATTCTGCCGGACATATTTTAGGCTCTGCACAGGTACTAATGGAATATAAGGGCGTAAAATACCTTTATACAGGTGACTATAAGATTGAACCAGATAATACCTGCGAGCCTTTTGAATTTGTAGAAGCAGATGTATTGATTACAGAAAGTACCTTTGCTAATCCAGCAACGAAACATCCATCTCCCGTAGTTGAAATTAAAAAGCTGAACGAAACCAGTGCGAATATCATGCTGGGTTCTTACGCTTTGGGCAAAAGCCAGCGGATTATCCAATTGCTCAATGAGTATTGCCCTACAAAGAATGTTATGGTTCACCACAGTATTATGCCTTTTGTTAAAATTTATGAAGATTATGGTATAAAAGTGGGGAATTACAAAATGTACGATAGAAAGGTGATGAAAAATAATCAAGAACATCAGGTTTATATTGTTCCTCCAATGGTTTTTCACAGTTACCATAAAGCGATTAATGTGGTACGTGCCTTTGCCTCTGGATGGAAGAACCTGCAGCAACAAAATGGGATTTCACTTTATATTTCCGATCATGCCGATTGGGATGCAATTTTGGAAACCATAGAAAAAGTTAAACCAAAACAAATATGGACGCTGCACGGTGATGGTAAACAGCTTAAAGATTATTTTAAAAATAAATTAGAAGTTAAAATACTCAATTAGTAATTATAATAATTGGAGAATAGCACAAAATATCGGCTGTCCGTCATCCTGAACTTGTTTCAGGACGTTTTAATGGATAATATATGAAAGAAGGCGAAGATTTTTATTTTAACGAAGATGGGTTAATGGTTTTTACAGAATCCTACCATTTAAAGCGGGGTTATTGCTGTAAAAATAAATGTAAGCACTGTCCATGGGGTTATGGGAAGAAGAAAGAGAAGAAGTGATGCCGTTGGCAGTTTTCAGTTCGCGCTTCTCAATTTTTGACTACAAACTCATTTCTTCTCACTAAAACGAACACGATAATAAATATCACTTAGTGCTACCTCAAACCCCATCGAAACAAAATTTAGCACATCAGTAATCTTTTCATGTTCATTGTGTACCCAATTTTGCTCATCGTTGATGTAATGCGCCTCAACCCAAATAGATTCCGAATCGATCATGACGTATTCTTTTAATGATGGGATATCTTTGTACAAGTTAAATTTTTTCCCTTTGTCGTAATTTTTGGTTGATGGAGATAGAATTTCTATAATTACAGTAGGTAAAATTGAGGTATCTTCATCAACATCGCTATGCGTTAAACCATTGCAATAAATGGAAATATCTGGATAGGTAAATAAAGTATTTTCAGGAATATTCATTCGTTTATCACTTCCATAAGGCCTGCAGGGCGTGCCTTTGAGCTTGTTAGCTATTTCTCCAAAAATATTGCTAAAAATCTCATTGTGGTTATCACCAGCACCCGACATGGCAAATATCTCTCCCTGGTAGTACTCGTGTTTTACTGTCGATGGTTTTTCCATTTCCAGGTATTCTTCAACCGTATAATATCTTTTCTGGTAAGCTACAGCAGGTTCATTTACAATGTTTTCCATATACGAATTTACTAAAAATTTTCGTAAACGTTTAGTGTCCATACGGAGGGATAACTGTTTAAATCAGCTAATTACAGATGGCCAATGGAAAACTGCTGACTGAACTAGTGTCCGGCAAAGAAACCGATCAATGCTACACCAATCCCCAATAAAACGGCAATCATTTTACGGGTATTGATTTTATGATCGGCACTCGATTCGAACAATATGGTAGTAGAAATGTGTAAGAAGATACCAATTACAATGCCCATAATTTTATTGAAATAAGCATCAAGGCCTCCAATAGTGCCGTTGCTTAGACCAACACTTACGTAAAAACCAAGTGGTGCCATAATGGCAAACACAACTAGATAAAACACAATGCTGCTTTTTTTAAAATGATTCTGCATCAATATACTTGCTAATGCAAAGGCAGCAGGGATATGGTGTAATGAAATTCCAAAAATAAGTTCATTATGTTGCTCTTTTGCCAATGGCATGCCCTCTAAAAAAGCATGCAAACACAGGCTGATCATAACCCCGAAAGGAAATATATGCCCATCGTGATGTTTATGGATGTGGCCATGTTCTACACCTTCTGAAAACTGTTCTAAGAAAATTTGTAATAAGAAACCAATAAGGATAAAAATGCCAATCTGCCATTTGTCGGGCCCGCTGTAGGCATCTGGAATTAAATGTAAAACCGTAATGGCAAATAAATAGGCTCCACTGAAAGATAAAATTAATTTAAGTAATTTCGATTTATCACTTTTAACCAAAAAGATAGCGGTTCCGCCTAAAAAGGCACAAAAAAAGAGTACACAGAGTTTCCAGATTTCCATAAGTTAAAAATCAGGTTGTAATTTTTTAAATATTATCGAACAGATAATGCCTATTGTTATGCCTAATAAGGCGCCAACGGTTACATCAACAGGGTAATGAACGCCAACATATACTTGTGCAAAGCTGATAATAAATGCCCAAAAGAGTCCAATAGGTAAAATAGGTTTCCACCTGCTGTAAAAAATGCAGATTAAAAAAACAGCTATAGCAAAATGATTGGTAGCATGCGCCGAAGGAAAACTTAAGCCGCTTCCACAGGGTACACGGTGAATAATATCATTCGCTAAACTTAAATCATTACAAGGCCTTACACGCGATACTAAAGGCTTTACAACCCTCGAGGCGATTAAATCGCCCATAGCAAAGGTGAACAGCACCATGCCGATAATGTAGTAGCCCTGCTTTTTATATTGTTTGATGCAAAAGATAACAATAAACAGATAAAGTGGCGACCAAAAGAACCGGTTACGCATTAAAGGCATCAGCCAATCAAAAAAACTGTTTGAAAGCCCGCGATGGATTTTCAAAAACAATTCAACGTCAAATTGCTGTATGCTTTCTATCATGCTTTTTTACAGATTAAAATTAACCGGTCTGAGCTGTTTTCATCAAAATCAGCTAAACCATAGCTGCCAAAAGTTTTTTCAATCACCATTCCGGCTTTGGTAAGCATACGCTGAAAATCTTTAAAACTAAATGCCTGAACCCTTTCTTCGAAATGATATACCTTTTGTTTGTCTTCGAAATTTATCTTTTTAATAATTTTCCCATCAATAACATTTTTGGTGATGTGAAAAGTTATTCCATCAAGTGATTTCGTTTCACAGGAATTTAAATTACGGATAATCTTTTCGGTGTTAAAATAATCAAGCACCAAAATACCATCGGCGGTTAAGCATTTGCGAAAAGTTTTAAGCGCATTTACGTGGTCTTTTTCTGTATCAAAATAGCCAAAACTGGTAAATAGGTTTAAAGCTACATCAAAATAATTGATGTAAAACAATCTCCGCATGTCGTGAACAAGGAAGTGTAGTTTACTGTTTTCGAATTGTTTTGCATACTTTATGCTTTGTTCTGATAAATCTATTCCTGTAACATCAAAGCCTTTTTTATTCAGGTAAATAGAATGCCGGCCTTTTCCACAGGCAATATCGAGCATTTTAGCATCAGCTTTAGGATTTAAAAAATGCGTGAGTTTATCAATGAAAAACTCGGCTTCAGCATCATTTCGTTGTTGATAAAGAATATGATAATATGGCGAATTGAACCAATATTGAAACCACTTGCGCTGCATATAAAAGCCGTTTGTATCTTAAAAGGATGCAAATATAAGGTTTTACAATCGCTAGTAAAGTTAGAATTCGTTTTTATGCAATAAAGTTGCAAGAATATTATGAATTGATTTTTTATCGCATTGCAAATGAACCTGTAATTCATCACTATTGCTTTTGTCTGTCATCCGTATTAAAAGCCTGGAAATATTAGCAAAAAAATCAGTTGAACATTTCAATTAAACATACGTTTGTTTTTGGCGCTTTGCCCAATTCTATAAAATTGATCGTATAAAAACAATGTAAATTAACGTGCACAGGCAGGTCGAAATAACGGCTATCTTGTTTTTTTTCTTATTTTTGAGCCTCAAATAAATTATATAAAGTGACTTTAATAAAATCGATTTCAGGAATACGAGGAACCATTGGTGGAAGAGCTGGAGACGGCTTAACCCCATTTGATATTGTGAAATTTACAGCTGCTTTCGGTAGCTGGGTGGTACAAAAAACAGGCAATAAAAGAATAGTTTTAGGCCGTGATGCCCGTATTTCGGGTGAGATGGTGAATAACCTGGTTATCGGAACACTACAAGGCCTGGGTATTGAGGTAATCGATTTAGGGTTATCTACTACGCCAACTGTAGAAGTAGCCGTACCTGACGAAAAAGCGGGAGGCGGGATTATTTTAACCGCAAGCCATAACCCAAAACAATGGAATGCCCTAAAATTATTAAATGCCAGCGGAGAATTTATTAGCGATGCTGACGGAAAAGAAGTTTTAGATTTAGCAGAAAGTGCTGATTTTGATTTTGCTGATGTAGATAAACTAGGTAAAGTAATTAAAAACGATACTTACCTTCAAAAGCATATCGATAAAGTTTTAGCATTACCATTGGTTGATGTTGAGGCAATTAAAAAGGCTGATTTTAAAATAGTAATCGATTGCGTAAATTCAACAGGCGGTATTTTTATACCTGCCTTATTAAAAGCTTTGGGGGTGAACAAGGTGGTAGAATTATATTGTACACCAGACGGACATTTTCCACATAACCCGGAACCACTTCCTGAAAATCTAACTGAAATATCGAAAGAAGTTCAGAAACAACATGCCGACTTAGGTATTGTAGTAGACCCTGATGTTGACCGTTTATGTTTTGTAAATGAAGATGGTAGCATGTTTGGTGAAGAGTATACTTTGGTAGCAGTAGCCGATTACGTATTGAAAAATACACCAGGAAATACAGTTTCAAACCTTTCATCAACACGCGCTTTACGCGATGTAACTGAAAATGCAGGCTCCGACTACAATGCATCGGCAGTAGGAGAGGTTAATGTGGTAAACAAAATGAAAGCTACCAATGCCATTATTGGTGGTGAAGGAAACGGCGGTATTATCTATCCTGAATCACATTATGGAAGAGATGCCTTAGTTGGTATTGCCTTATTTTTAACGCATTTAGCTAAATTTGGCAAATCAATCTCGGTATTACGGGCTAGTTACCCTCAATACCACATCTCTAAAAACAAAATTACCCTTACGCCAGAAATGGATATCGATAATTTGCTAAAACAGGTAGAAGAAAAATATAAAAATCAACCTTACAGTACAATTGATGGTTTGAAGATAGAATTTGATAAAACTTGGGTACATTTGCGCCGTTCTAATACTGAGCCGATCATTAGGATTTACAGTGAGGCAGAAAATGAAACCATCGCTGAGAATTTGGCGAACAAAATTATTTCTGACATTAAAGAAATATTACACCTTTAATCCCTAAAGGATTTCAGGATTAAGCATAACACGTTCGGGGTTTAATAAAACGTTAAACCCCGAACATTTAAACAGAGACCGCCTTAGCAGGATATCTCTGCAACACTAACTTTTAAATATTCGTAGAAATGAAAAGGGTCTATTTAGATAATGCAGCCACAACGCCTTTAGATGCGGCAGTAATCGCAGAAATGACAAACGTGATGGAAAACTATTTCGGTAATCCATCTGCCATTCATGCGCTTGGCCGTGAGGTGAGAACGCTTGTAGAGAAAGCCCGTAAAACCGTTTCTGGCCTGCTAAACGCGTCTCCATCCGAAATATTTTTTACTTCTGGGGGCACCGAGGCCGATAATACAGCTATCCGTTGTGGAATTTCTGCCTATGGAATTAAACATGCCATTACTTCGAAAATAGAGCACCATGCTGTTGAGCATACTTTAAATACGATGCTTAAAAATGGTGAGATCGATAAACTAAGTTTCGTTAATATTGATGAAAAAGGAAATATCGATTATAACCACTTAGAAGAACTACTTCAAAATAATGAACGTACTTTCGTTTCGTTGATGCATGCCAATAACGAATTGGGTACCCTGACCAATATGGTTAAAGTTGGCGATATCTGCGAGAAATACAATGCCATTTACCATGCCGATACCGTTCAAACCATGGGGCATTACCCGCATAACGTACGTGAGCTTAAAGCTCATTTTATTGTTTGCGCGGCGCACAAGCTTCACGGGCCTAAAGGTGTTGGATTTTTATATGTAAACAGCAACATTAAAATTCCACCAATGATTTATGGTGGAGCGCAGGAGCGCAATATGCGCGGTGGTACCGAAAATGTATATGGTATTGTGGGTTTAGCTAAAGCCTTAGAAATTGCTTATGCAGAAATGGATCAGCATCAATCGTACATTCAAGGCTTAAAAGATTATTTGAAAGCACAGTTAATTGCCGAAATCCCGGGAATTGCTTTTAATGGCGAAACAGATGCCGATAAAAGTTTGTACACAGTATTGAATGTATCGTTCCCAGAGATGGACATGGCCGATATGTTGTTGTTTAATTTAGATATCAATGGTATCTGCGCTTCTGGTGGCAGCGCATGCTCTTCTGGCTCAAATATAGGCTCACATGTATTAAACGGCATTAATGCCGATCCAAACCGCCCTTCCGTTCGCTTTTCATTTAGCAAATACACTACAAAAGAAGAGCTAGATTATGTAATAGAAAAAGTTAAAATGGTAGTAAAGCAAAATGCTTTAGCTTAAAATATCATTAACCAAATAGGAGAGTCTCAATGAAAATTGGGACTTTTTTGCATAAAAATTTAACTGTTTTTTTGGAAAGCAGGTTTACAAATTGAAGCCAGTATTGCTATTGAGGGTTTAACGGCATGATGCCTGATCTATTCTGCACATTGCTGCCTTAAATAGTTACGCGAACTGTGCCGCCTAAACCTGATCGGAACGGACACGAAGTAGAGTGAAGGGCAGGACTATATTTACCTAAACGCTACTGTGGCTGATTTCCAAAATGAAAAATCGCGTTTAAAAATAATTACCGCTTTTGGTGAGGCGAAAAAACTCTTGCAAAATTCAAAAATAAAACTTATATTTAATTAAGATAAAGGCAATCTACGCCATTTTAATGTTGTTCCAGAACGAAACCTTATCAAATTCCCCCTGGTATAAGGTTAAGCAAATTTTAAAAAGCTTTTTTACTAAGGCATTGTGCAGTTTAAAAAGGTATTCGGATTAAAATTGTTAACCCTGAAAACTAACCATGTTTTCAACAATCTATATCGTCATGGAAAAGAGCCAAAACAATCAAAATCTAGAGAACGCGAAACAGGAAGAAAAATTAAATGAAGAGCGGAAACACATTTACAAGTTTATCCTTAATCCATTTTCGTTTGAATCTTCAAATCATTTCAATAAAATCCATAAAAGAAGATTTCATTCTTTCGGCTGCATTCACGAATTAGGAAATCTTCCTGGAGCAATGCTGTAATTGCGAAGGTAAGTATGGTATTAATGCTAATGGCTTTTCTAAAGAGAGGTAGATACATCTTTGTGATGTGGATGAACACTTTGGGTGACTAGGAAATACTAGTTGGAATAGGCTATGCTGTGTTTGATGGGGCGTTAAACATAAAATTTATAAACTGAGTTCGATTATTATTTGCGGTGAGCATCTGCTTTTTATCGCTCGTGGTTAGTCGTCTCGTTATGCTGGTGAGCCACCAAACATGGAAGTAGGGCTAATAAATTGGTAATCAATAAACACATTCCCAAAACAGCTAAGAAAAAACAATCTTATTTTTTACTTGTTGCTTAAGTACATCAATTTACAATTGCTATGGAAACAAATAAGGAAAAAGGTAAAGTTGTTGAGAACGATTTGCTAGATAAAAAAGTAGAAGATGTGAGAGATCATGATTCTTTAGATGAAAATAAATCATCGAAAATAACTACTAATCTTTTTAATAAAGATGATAAACGTAAGAATAATCCACTGGGGCCGGGGCACGAGCCCGGGCCAACACCAGGTTCAGGAATATAATAGTTCAGAATATAATTTACGAACAAAATAATTAAATTTAAACCACGGTAAATGCCGTGGTTTTTTAGCTTAACCCCAAAATGGAAAGAAGAAATTTTATTAAGAATTCGGCACTGGTTATGGCCTTGTTATCAATTTATAAAACAGATGTTTTTGCACAGCAGGAATTGTTCCGCGCCTATAATTTTAAACCGCTCCGTAACGATGTGGGTATATTTACCGAACAAGGTGGCACCATTGGCTGGCTAAATTCTAAAAACGGTTTTGTGGTGGTAGATGCACAATTTCCGACCACAGCACCGCATGTGATCGAAGAATTGAAAAAACTCGGTGAAAAACCTTTCAAATACCTGATTAATACGCACCACCATGGTGATCATACCGCAGGGAATATTTCTTTCAAAGGATTGGCCGAAAAAGTGGTGGCCCACCAAAATTCGCTGATTAACCAGAAAAGAAGTGCAGAAAAAGCAAACAACTTAGATAAACAGTTACTGCCCGATACTACTTTCGGAACAAAATGGACTGCAAAAGTAGGAGATGAGAACATAAAAGCTTATTATTATGGTTCTGGTCATACCAACGGAGATGCCGTTTACCATTTTGAGCATGCCAACATTGTTCATGTGGGCGATTTAGTCTTCAACCGTAAATTCCCTTATATTGACAGAGAAAATGGGGCACATATTGGCAATTGGATCACCGCATTGGATAAGATCCTGAATCAGTTTGATAAGGATACCTTGTTTATCTGGGGACACAGTTTAGATCCCGAAAAAGTAACTGGAAATAAAGCAGACGTTAAAGCTTTTCAAAATTACCTTCAAAATCTTTTAACTTTTGTTGGTGGAGAAATCAAAGCTGGTAAAAGCAAAGAAGATATCTTAAAAACAGCTACAATTCCAAATGCACCTGAATGGCAGGGAGAAGGCATCCAAAGAAGCTTAACCGCTGCTTACGATGAATTGAAAGGAGCTTAATCTCATATTCCATAAGAAAATTCGTCATCTCGACTGAAGTGCAGCGGAATGGAGAGATCTGTCTTGGCAGATTTAGCTTCGCTGAGCCTTCGGGTTTTCGACTGCGGTGCACTTCGCTCGAAATGACGATATCCGCCTGTGTTTATCTGCGGTATAAAATTTTGATCTTCCGATAATACATCCTTCCAAATCTTTTTTCAATTTATAAACGTTCTATATTTAAAATAATTCTTTCAACGTCATTGAATTACAGTAGGCTTTAGTGTTTAACAACTATATTTGTTACAATTCAAAATCTACAGCTCATGGATGATTTTATCGCAGCCCGTTCCCAAATGGCCTTATCGTTAGGCTTCCACATCATTTTTTCCTGTATTGGTATGGTAATGCCTTTCTTTATGGCCGTATCGCATTATAAATGGCTTAAAACAAACAATGAGGTATATAAAAACCTTACTAAAGCCTGGAGTAAAGGGGTGGCCATATTTTTTGCTACAGGAGCGGTATCGGGTACTATGTTGTCATTCGAACTGGGCCTGCTCTGGCCGAAATTTATGGATCATGCCGGACCGATATTCGGAATGCCTTTTTCACTTGAAGGAACAGCCTTTTTTATCGAAGCGATAGCGCTGGGTTTTTTCCTATACGGGTGGAATAAACTGAATAAATGGTTCCATTGGTTTACAGGGATGGTAGTTGGAGTAAGTGGACTTGCTTCCGGTATATTGGTAGTTGCAGCAAATGCCTGGATGAATAGTCCGGCAGGTTTTGATTTTGTAAACGGACAATACCTTAATATCGATCCCATACAGGCTATGTTTAATAAAGCCTGGTTTAGTCAGGCACTACACATGTGTTTAGCCGCATTTACGGCCACAGGATTTGCTGTGGCAGGCGTACACGCTTTAATGATCTTACGGAACAGAAATGCATATTTTCATTTAAAAGCTTTTAAAATAGCTGCTGTATTTGCCTGCATTGCTGCTTTGTTGCAGCCATTAAGTGGCGATATCTCTGCAAAAGATGTTGCCATACGCCAACCCGCTAAGCTTGCTGCAATGGAAGCGTTGTATAAAACAGAAAAACCTGCGCCGCTTTTAATTGGTGGCATTGTTAACGAGAAAGACAAAACGGTGAAAGGTGCAATAGAAATACCAGGGGCATTAAGTTTTCTGGCGCATGGCGATTTCAAAGCTGAAGTTAAAGGTTTAGATCAGATTCCTGAAAACGAACATCCTCCAGTGGCTATTACCCATTATGCTTTCCAGATTATGGTGGGAATTGGCACGCTGCTACTTTTAGTAGCCATAACTTATTTCTTCATTTTATTTAAAAAGAAACCGCTAACTGAGAAACGTTGGTTGTTGAAATTATTTGTTGCGGCCATTCCGCTTGGTTACATCGCTTTAGAGGCTGGTTGGGTAGTTACAGAGGTTGGTAGGCAGCCATGGATTATTTATGGTATTATGCGCACTAAAGATGCCGTTACGCCGATGCCTGGTATTGCTTACTCATTTTATATCTTCTCGGTAATTTACATTTCTTTAAGCATTATCGTAACGTTTTTGCTTTACCGCCAGATTAAAATGGTTCCTGTATTGTACAATAATCCTGAATCTAATAAATAAGAACAGATGAAAGACGTTGTAATTATATTTTTATGCATGGCCATCCTGCTTTACTTTTTATTGGGTGGGGCCGATTTTGGTGCTGGAATTATAGAACTATTTACTTCAACAAAGAACAGAAGTAAAACCCGTAAAACCATGTATCAGGCTATTGGTCCGGTTTGGGAGGCAAACCATATGTGGTTAATTATTGCCATTGTAATCCTTTTTGTAGGTTTTCCGCATATTTATACCACCATGTCTGTTTATCTGCATATTCCATTGGCGATTATGCTTATTGGAATTATTGCGCGCGGTACTGCCTTTGTATTTCGCCATTATGATGCTGTTAAAGATGATATGCAGTGGTTTTATAACCGTATATTCAGGTATTCGAGTTTTGTTACCGCATTATTTCTCGGCATTATTGCAGGAAGTTTAATCTCGGGGCATATCGATACGCAGGCAACCGATTTCTACACTGCCTATATTTCTGGCTGGTTAAACTGGTTTTCTGTTGCTGTAGGCTTATTTACTGTCGCGCTATGTGGTTTTCTTGCTGCGATTTATCTTATAGGTGAAACAAAAGAAGCACATGATAAACGCCGTTTTATTAAAAAAGCCGAATTTATGAATGTGGCTGCTGTAGTTTTTGGTGCAATGGTATTTATTGCTGCACAGCGGGATAAAATTCCGTTAATTGAATGGGTTTTTAAAAGCAATGTCGGCTTATTGGCCATTATTTCGGCCAGTTTATCCCTTGTATTGTTATGGTACCTGTTAATTAAAGGCAAAACGAAGGTTCTACGCATTTTAGCAGGCTTCCAGGTAACGATGATCCTCCTGGCAATAAGTTATGCCCATTTCCCAAATTTTATCCGTTTAAAAAGCGGAAATGCGATTTCGCTTTTAGAAACTGCCGGACCTGAAAAAACCATTTATAGTTTAGGTTTAGCACTTTTATTGGGCAGTGTGCTGATTTTGCCTTTTTTAGGGTACTTGTTTTATAAATTTCAGAAGAAAGAGGAGTAAGCATTACGTCAATCAAAAGTATCGTCATCTCAACTGAAATGCAGTGGAATAGGGAGATCTACCTCAATAGATTTAGCTTTGCTGAGTACTGACGTGGTTCTTGACTTCGTTGCGCTCCGCTCGAAATGACGATGCGTGTATAACAAAAAAGAGCACCTGTTTCCAAATGCTCTCTTATAAAACGATTTAAAATCTTTATTTATAAACCTCCTTTTCTATTCGATTTCGTTTGTGCCGGCCAGGTTGCTGGTTTTCCGGTACGTTCGTTTACTGGTAAATCAGTAGCTTTTTCGGTAGATGTTTTTTCGGGATCTTCTGAAGCCATATAAACCATAATGGCAGCTAAAATCACATTGCTTTTAATTTCATCAAAAACCAATTTGTCGTAACTGTCGCGATTGGTGTGCCAGGTATATGTGCCATAATCCCAGCTGGTAGAACTTAATGAATAACCCAATGCCCCGGCAGCTACAAATGAAGCAAAATCTGAGCCTCCTGCACCAGGCGAACCTGGGAAGTTGGTTTTGATCTGGTTTTTAATGGTATCGGGTACTGCGGCCAACCAACGGGTAATGTAATCTTTCGATTTGGCAAAACCCTGTCCGCCAATATTAACCACACGGCCGGTACCGTTATCCTGATTAAATAAAGCTTGAAGATTGTTTACAATTTCTGGATGATCTTCTACAAAAGCCCTCGAGCCGTTTAAGCCTTGCTCTTCGCTACCCCAATGGCCAACCAAAATGGTGCGTTTTGGGTTAGGATAAATTTTCTTTAAAATGCGCATGGCTTCCATCATTAAAATAGTACCCGAGCCATTATCGGTAGCGCCACTTGCACCATCCCACGAATCGAAATGTGCCGATAGCATCACGTATTCATTCGGTTTCTGTGTGCCTTTAATTTCTGCGATTGTATTAAAAGTTGGTACTACGCCTAATTTCTTGGAATCTGCCTCGATTCTTAATTTAGGCTTGTCTCCATTTAAGGCCAAACGGTAAACCAGGCCGTAATCTTCAACAGATAAATCTAAGGTTGGGATCTTTTTAGTATTTGCACCAAAAATTTTATCTACACCAAAGCCCTGGGACCAATTGTTGATCACTACTGCTACTGCACCTGCATTTTCTATAGCTACAGGAAGCGTTTTTGCGGTTAAACCCGTCTTGGTTATGCTGGCTGTCCATGCTTTAGCGGCATCGGCTTTTTCTTTTTTAAACTTTTCGAATAAATCTTTTGTGGCAAATTCTTCCCAGTTTTTTTCTGGTCGGCCAGAAAGTTGGTTCATCGAAATCAATACGATTTTACCTTTTACATTTGGTAACCATTTTTGAAAAGATACCGAATCTGTAATTTCGGGAAGAATAATGGCTCCGGCATTAATGGCTTTGCCATTGGTTGATGGGCTCCAGGCCAATTGTGTACCTTCTAAGGTTCTAACCCGTGGACTTATTAAATCGATATGTGTAATGCCCCTTTCCCAGCCGGCCCATTCACCCCATTTTTCGTTTTTGGCCGTGATGCCCCAGTCGCTGTATTTTTTTACGGCCCAATCGTTGGCCTGCTTCATTTGCGGCGATCCAACTAAACGTGGCCCCACAACATCAAGCAATTCGTGAGCGAGTTTCTCCAATTGAGAATTTTCGTTCACTTCTTTAACAATATTGTCGATTACTTTCTTATCCTGGGCGAAAGCACAGGTAGAAGCGCATAAAAATAATGCGGAAAAGAGTAATTTTTTATTCATAATTAGTTATTAGTTAGTGTTGATTATTAGTTAAGCTAATTTATGAAATAAGGGCTAGGATGATGTTAATGGAAAGAGTAGGGTCGCAATTTGATGTAGTGTCAGCTGTTACCAGCTGACATTAATGGAATTCATTGAACTCAAAGGTCAAAAAGCCTAAAAGCTGCTCTTCTGTATCTTGTCATGAAAAGGCAAGTACTCTGAAAGCGCTGCAGAGCCATACCAATTGTATAATTCTGGTTCCAGTAATTTGGCTTTTACTGCCGGATCGCTTTCCAATAACTGTTTGGCTTCTTCG
Organism: Pedobacter sp. AK013; assembly: GCF_014205835.1. Taxonomy (GTDB): domain Bacteria; phylum Bacteroidota; class Bacteroidia; order Sphingobacteriales; family Sphingobacteriaceae; genus Pedobacter. Next base: position 122,936 of record NZ_JACHCQ010000016.1, read on the forward strand.
ATCGATTTGGTGTTTAAAATAAAAATGCCGCGATAATTTTTGTCGTTTTTACCCATTGGCCCAGCAACTACCAATTTTTGCATCTCAACCATTTTGCCCATGTTAGCCATGTGGCCTGCAAATAAACTATCGGTTCTTGCTTTTGTTTCTGTAGTGTTTGTACCTGATTTCAGAATAACCAGCACATACATTTTCATACCGTAATTATCGGCACCGAGTTTTTTGGCCAAAGCTTCATCGTAAGGGGTTTTAGTTTTTTTCTCCTGTGCTTGTATAGCGAGCGTAACGGTAATCAGGTAGATGAATAGGAGTATCTTTTTCATTTTAGTTTACGGTTTGGTTAGTTTAAAAATAAGAAAAATTGTGGTATTCCACTCCTTTGTACGGGGGGCTGCTGGGTGGGGTGATTGTAGCACTTGCTAGGAAAATCTCTCAAAAGAACCACAGGTTCATGTTAAATAAACCTGATTGCCGCGGAAAGCCCGGAGTATAGCGAGGACTTGAAGCAAAAAGCAGGACTGAAATAACCGATGTTATTAAAGCCCTGCTTTCCTAAATATTATGAATTCGTTTTTTGGCACCCAGACCAATGAACTATTGAACCAGCTAGTTGTTCATCATTTTAATAAAAGCACCTAATTTAGCTTTCATGGCTCTTCTATCTACAATAAAATCGAGGAAACCGTGTTCAAGAACGAATTCTGAAGTTTGAAAACCTTTAGGTAAGTCTTTTTTAATGGTTTCTTTAATTACCCTTGGACCTGCAAAGCCGATTAGTGCGCCTGGTTCTGCAATATTAATATCGCCTAACATAGCGTATGATGCAGTTACACCACCAGTAGTTGGGTCGGTTAATAAAGAGATGTATGGAACTTTAGCCTGACTTAATAAAGCCAGTTTAGCAGAAGTTTTAGCCATTTGCATTAATGAAAATGCGGCTTCCATCATACGTGCGCCACCTGATTTTGAGATCATCAGGAACGGAATTTTATGCTTGATACTATAATCGATCGATCTCGCAATTTTTTCGCCGACAACCGAACCCATAGAACCGCCGATAAAAGCGAAATCCATACAGGCGATTACGAGGTCTTGTCCTTCGATTTTACCAACACCAGCACGGATAGCGTCTTTTAAGCCTGTTTTAGCCTGACTTTCTTTAATTCTATCGGTGTAAGGTTTATTATCGTTAAAATTTAAAGGGTCGCCCGATGTTAGGTTAGGGAACAGCTCTTTAAATTCGTTATTATCAAATAAAACCTCGAAATATTCTTTTGAGCCTACTCTCAGGTGGTAATCGCAGTAATGGCAAACATATTTGTTTTCCTGAAGTTCTGCCTGATGTAGCGGTTTTTTACAATTCGGACATTTATTCCACAAGCCATCTGGTGCTTCTTTTTTCTCTTCTGTTGTGGTGATGATACCTTTTTTTTCTCTCTTAAACCAAGCCATATAATTTTTTGAAGAATTGGATTGCAAAGAAACGAAAAATAAAATAAAGTCGAACCTTTATTAGACGTAAAAATAGTCAATGCTTAGTTGGCTGATAGTAGGTGGTCAATTGTGAAGGTAATTGAATACTGGTATTTGGCTATTGGCAACTGCGAACTGAAAACTGAGGTGTGTCTTTATTACACTAAGGATAATGTGTTTTTTACACTAAATAGGCCTTATTTTGCTGTTAGGCAAATAATTCTGTGGTAAGAAAAGCTTGGAATGTTATTTTTTTTTATAACTTCGGACTTAATAAAATTAACAAGAAATGAGTTTAAAAGGCTACAAAGGCGTAATTTACGGAGATGCCGTTCAAGAATTATTTGAGCAGGCTAAAAAACATCAGTTTGCTTTACCAGCAGTAAACGTTACCGGTACCAATACGGTAAATGCGGTATTAGAAACTGCTAAGGCAGTAAATTCGCCTGTTATGATTCAATTATCTAATGGAGGTGCACAGTTTTATGCAGGCAAATCTTTAGATAATGAGAAATTGCAAGCATGTATTTTAGGTGCTGTATCGGCAGCTAAACATGTACATTTATTGGCAGAGCATTATGGTGTTGCCGTGGTTTTACATACCGACCACGCCGCTAAAAAATTATTGCCTTGGATTGATGGACTTTTAGACCACGGCGAAAAATTCTTCGCTGAAACCGGAAAACCTTTGTTTTCGTCACACATGTTGGATTTATCGGAAGAGTCCATCGAAGAAAACATGGAAATTTCTGCTAAATATTTAGCACGCATGGCTAAAATGAATATGACTATCGAAATCGAACTTGGTGTTACAGGTGGTGAGGAAGATGGTGTAGATAATAGCGATGTAGACAGCTCAAAACTATATACCCAGCCTAGCGAAGTGGCTTATGCTTACGAAGAATTGAGTAAGGTATCTCCTCGTTTTACAGTTGCTGCTGCTTTTGGTAACGTACATGGTGTTTATAAACCAGGTAATGTAAAACTGCAACCAGTAATTTTGAAAAATTCTCAGGATTTTATCAAAGAAAAATTTGGCTTAAGTGCAGAGAAACCAATCAATTTCGTATTCCACGGTGGTTCTGGTTCTACTCAGGAAGAAATCAGGGAAGCAATTTCTTACGGTGCAATTAAAATGAATATCGATACTGATATGCAGTGGGCATTTTGGGAAGGTATTTTAGAATACTATAAAAAGAACGAAGCTTATCTTCAAGGCCAGATTGGTAACCCTGAGGGCGATGATAAGCCAAATAAAAAATATTATGATCCACGCGTTTGGTTGCGTAAAGGTGAAGAAGCTTTTGTGAAGCGTTTAACTACTGCTTTTGAAGATCTAAACTGTATTAACGTTAACGATAAGCTGTAAATCAGTTTTAAGGTTGGAAAGTTGAAAGGTTTTAACGTTTAGAGTATGCTAACATTTTAACTTTGCAACATTTTTAACATTTTAACAACAAAGAAAGCGCCATGGGTTTAAAAACTTATGGCGCTTTTGTTTGTTTTATGGTTATATTTAAGCAAACAAATTGTAATGGCAAAATCTAAAAACGGTACCAGCAAAAATAACTTTTTTGAGCGGTTTGCAAATGCGGCAACCAAATTTACGGGCAGCTCTATTGCATTTATAGCAGCAACTGCGATTGTGATTATATGGGCGGTAACTGGCCCACTTTTCAACTATTCTGAAACCTGGCAATTGGTGATTAATACAGGTACAACGATTATTACCTTCTTGATGGTTTTTTTGATCCAAAAGGCCCAGAATAAGGATGGAAAAGCAATACAATTGAAGCTAAACGAGTTAATTGCGGCGCACGAAAAAGCCAGTAACCGCATGGTTGATATTGAAGATTTAACAGAAAAGGATTTGGATCAGTTACACAAATTTTACGTTACGATTGCCTCACTTGCCAAAAAAGAGGCCGATATTCATTGCTCGCATTCAATTGATGTTGCTGAGGCATTAAATGAAATTAAATTAAAATCGAATAAACACTTTAAACACCACGATAATGAGTCTGCAAGTTCAAAAAGTTAATCATCCCGAAGATTTAGATAAAGTATTTGAGATCCGTAAGATTGTTTTTGTTGAGGAGCAGAATTGCCCGCCTGAGCTGGAGTGGGAACATGAGGATGAATCGGTGCATTTTTTGGCTACACACAACGGACAGCCTTGTGGTGCGTGCAGGTGGCGTAAAACGGATAGTGGTTATAAATTGGAACGTTTTGCGGTTTTAAAGGATTTTAGAGGTCATGGGGTTGGCCGGGCATTAATTGCCGAAGCGCTATCTGATCTGCCAGAAGATGCACATTATATTTACCTGAATTCGCAGTTAGATGCCATGAGTTTGTATGCTAAATTCGGTTTTGTAGCAGAGGGAGAGCAATTTGAAGAGGCTGGTATACAGCATTTTAAAATGGTGAAGCAGGTTTGAATTTTGAAAACTATATTTGCAATTCAAAACATAATAAATGAAAAAAATAATACTCTCAACATTTCTATTGACTCTTGCTTTTTTATCTAAAGCTCAGAAAATTGATACCGTTTATTTCGATAATAAATGGGTTAAAACAGATAAATCAAATAAATACTATTATAGAGTTGTAGAAGAAAATAAATCAAAGGAAACGTTTTCAGTTAAGGATTTTTATAATACGGGAACTTTACAAATGGAAGGAACTTACTCATCTATGAATCCTGAAGTTAAAAATGGAGAATTTATCTGGTACTACGACAATGGTCAGAAGCGTATTGAATCTACCTTTAAAAATAATGAAATAATTAAGAAGCGCGAGTGGGACAGTAATGGTAATTTAAAAACTGAACATGAATTGGTTAATATAACCAATAGCACAACAGGAGAAGCAACAAAAGCGATTATTGAGAGAGTTCCACAGTTTCCAGGTGGAAGAGAGGCTTTATTCGATTTTATTTCCAGAAAAGTTAGGTACCCATCGGCTTTAATTAAGGAAGGCGTGGTAGGCAGAGTGATTGTTAGATTTGTTGTTACGAAAGAAGGTAAGGTTACTGATCCTGAAATTATACAAAGTATTCATCCATTATTAGATGCAGAGGCAATAAGAGTTGTAAAGCTAATGCCGAAATGGGAACCTGGCAAACAAAATGGTGAATTTGTTGGTGTGAAATTTTCTCTTCCTTTTAACTTTAATTTATAATTCTATCCCCGTATATTCTGAGAAAAAATAGCTAGTAGCAGAGTTATAGAAATCACAGATTTTTTTTATCTGTTTTTCCATGGAATAAAAATCTATCCAAATACCTTCCCAGATAAAACCATTGCCTCATTCCATTTATCCATATTAAGGTTTAAACTTTCTCCCTGTGCATTCAAAAAGCCAATTACATCTTCGGTAGCAATGTTACCTGTGAGGTCATCAGCAGCCATGGGGCAACCACCAAAACCTTTTAAAGCCGAATCAATACGTTTTACGCCAGAACGATAAGCAGCTTCTATCTTTTCGAAACGCTCAGCAGGAGTGGAGTGTAAATGAATACCAATTTCAATAGTGTTAAACCTCGAAATCAGTTTAGGTAATATGCTTTCTATCTTTTCTGCTGTGGAAATACCCACAGTATCAGCTAACGATAAAATTTCCACACCTTTACTCACCAGTACATCGGCCCATTTTTCTACAATTTCATAATTCCATTCATCACCATAAGGATTTCCAAAACCCATTGATAGATAAACAACTGCTTTTTTATTGTTTTTAGCACAAAGGGAGAGCATTTCTTGTACTGTATTTAGCGATTGTGTGATACTTGAATTGGTGTTACGTTGTTGGAAGGTCTCAGAGATAGAAAAGGGAAATCCAAGGTAATCGATCTGCTGATACTTTGCAGCGCTTTCTACGCCCCTTAAATTGGCTACAATGGCCAAAAGTTTAGTATTCGTGTTGCCTAGGTTCAATTGCGCCAGAACTTCAGCTGTATCGGCCATTTGTGGAATGGCTTTAGGCGATACAAAACTTCCAAAATCGAGTGTATCAAAACCAACCTGAAGCAAAAGGTTCAAATACTCAACCTTAAGTTCAGTTGGAACAAAATCATGTAATCCTTGCATGGCATCGCGTGGACATTCTACTAATTTGAAGTTGTTTTGGCTCATGTTTTTGGTTTAACCGCAAAGTGCGCAAAGTTTTTCGCAAAGAAAAGAAGAAACAGCAAACAAATTTTTATCATTAAAGTTACCTTAAAGACTAAAGACTAAAGACTAAAGACTAAAGACTAAAGACTAAAGACTAAAGACTAAAGACTATGGCACCTTAACTTCTTCTTTCGCTGTTGGTAACTCATCTCTATAATCCACACTCCGATCTTTTGCAAAGGTTCTGATAATTAAACGGGTTCCCCGATCATAACTGAAGTAGCTCCAAACCCAGTTTACGAAAACAATAATCTTGTTTCTGAAGCCTACCAATGTCATTAAATGTACAAACATCCACGTAAACCACGCAAAAACGCCCTGAAAACGGATTTTTCCAATATCTACAACAGCTTTATTTCTACCTACCGTAGCCATAGAGCCTTTATCGAAGTATTTAAATTTCTCTAGCGGTTTATTTTCTCTGATGTTGATCAGATTTTTCGCTAAATGATGCCCTTGCTGAATAGCTGCCGGCGCAACTCCTGGATGACCATTAGGTGTTTCTTCATCAATGATAGCGGCAACATCACCAATGGCATATACATTTTGATAACCCACCACTAAATTTTGCGAGTCAGTTTTCAATCTGCCGCCTCTTACCACTTCGGCTCTATCTAAACCTGCTAATACTTGTCCTTTAACACCTGCACTCCAAATTACGGTAGAACTTAAAATTGGTACCTTATCCTGTAAGGTGAGCGTATGTCCGTCGTAACCCAGTACCCTTGTTTCGTTCATGATGGTAACACCCATATCGGTAAGGAAATCTTTTGCTTTTTTCTGTGCCTGTGGCGACATTACACCCAGTAATTCTGGAGAATTTTCGATCAGGTAAATATTCACCTTCCTAAAATCCATTTCTGGATAATCGTTCGGAATTACATGCTTTTTAAGCTCTGCAATAGCTCCAGAGGTTTCAACACCTGTTGGACCACCGCCCACTACAACAAAATTTAACAGGGCACTTTTTTTATCTACATCTTTTTCGATCAGTGATTTTTCGAAATTCTGTAAAATCAAACTTCTCAAATCCAGCGCCTCGGGAATGGATTTCATTGGCATTGTATTGGCTTCGATTTCTTTATTACCAAAGAAATTACTGGTAGAGCCTGTGGCGATAACCAAATAATCGTAATTGATTCTACCAATGTCGGTTTGTAAACAGTTTTCAGCCGCGTTAACTTCTGTAACTTTGGTTACGCGAAAAATCAGGTTCTTTTGACCTTTAAAAATCTTTCTTAGGGGAAATGCTATGGAATCGGCTTCTAAACCTCCTGTAGCTACCTGGTAAAGTAAGGGTTGAAAAGTATGATAGTTATGTTTATCGAGCATAACCACCTGAAAAGGCTTATTTTTTAAACGTTTAGCTAACTCTATTCCGCCAAATCCACCGCCAACTATAACTACTCTAGGGTATTCGCTTTTAGGAAGTTGTAAATCCATTTTGTATCGGTTTATCTATTGCTAATGTAACAAAAAGATGGCCAAAAGGTTTAAAAAATGAGGTTTTGGTCGTTATTCTGGTTAAATAACGAAGATATAACGTTGACATGACGAAGGGTGATTTTGTGGCTTTATCGTACTGGCTAAAAATAAATAAACCTCCTATGAATAAAACCCTTTTTCAAGCAGCTTAGGAAGCTTTTTCTTTTTTTATGGGCAAAAGATGTTCCCTGTCCTGAGAATTGG
>NZ_JACHCQ010000017.1 GCF_014205835.1 Pedobacter sp. AK013
AACCTCAAGAGGTGTAAGGGATATTAAATTCTTCTTATTCAGATTGTCGAAAATATATGCTTAAAACATCCCCCCCCAACTTTTCCGCTTGATCCCGGAAAAGTTGGGGGGATTTGAATAATTTCTTTGCAGATAAGCAAAATCTTCATGTGAAATAACACCTGTTTCCTCTTCTGGACAAAATAAAAATTACACCTCTGACAAACAGCTGTCATAAAGCTTTCAGAAATTTGTTCTGAATAAATTAAAGACAAATTATGAATCTCGTTTCGATCAGGATCATTACTGATAATGTCAGTAAATTAATGGAATTTTATGAGCAGATTACCCAATTAAAGGGTATTCGCTTTACAGAAGACTTTGCGGAGCTTCAAACTGCTAACGCAACGCTCGCTATTGGAAGTACAAGAACATTACAGTTCTTCGGGGGATCAGAAGTGGTTAAAGCTGCCGAAAACCGCACGGCAATAATTGAATTCATCACAAATGATGTAGACAGGATTTACCAGGAGCAGTCTGCTTTCCTGGATGCTTATTTAGTACAGGAACCAACAACAATGCCATGGGGCAATCGCTCGTTGCTGTTCCGCGATCCAGATGGGAACCTGGTCAATTTTTTTACCCCCATTAGCGCTGGCGCTATCGAAAAATTTGAAGGCAAAATTTAAGATCGATTATACCTGTTGATGTCATAATAAAAACAAAGACCTGCATACTTGAGTAATTTACATAAGGGGATATTGAAAACGATTCCCTTTTTCTATGTTACTTATTTAATTATTCAGTAATACTTTGCTGACCTTTGAAGATTAAAATATCAAATCTATTGACTTTTTTAAATCACTCAAATCAATAATCAATATTTCCATTCTCCAGGTGGGCAATTCGGAATATTTCCTTGGAAATAATGGCAATATTTTCTTTTAGCTCATCCAAACAGCAGTTTATTCTGCCGATAGGAACGGGCAAACCCATGATTTCTTCCAGGAATTCTATTTTTAATGAACATCCGGAAACATTTTCAGCATTACCTTTTAAACTTGAAAAAATTTCGTTCGCTTCCTTTTTATCCCGGCCAAGAGAAAATTTGCCATAGGTGATTTTTCCACCCGGACCCTGGAGGCTGATATTGATGGTGAAACGGGTTTCCATAGCCAAGCTGTTATATTTTTTCTAAAGGGATTTCAATACATTAATTAATAAAAAATAAAAAGTGCCGCATTTGGCGGCACTTGGGAGATTACTGTATTTCGATCTGTCTGGAGATCGCTTTAGCTTCTTCTTTTTTTGGAATATTGAGTTTGAGTATACCATCTGTATAAGCGGCCTCAATGCGCTCAACATTGGCACTTTCTGGAAGGGTAAATGCCCTGGTAAATGAAGAATAGCTATACTCTCTTCTGTTATAGGTTTTACCCTCAGTATTGTTTTCAGTATGCTGCCCCGTAGAAATGGTCAGCATATCCCGTTCTACCGACACCTTGAAATCTTCTTTTTTTAATCCAGGTGCCGCCAGTTCGATGTGATATTCTTCATTAGATTCGGAAATGTTGACTGCAGGTACGCTGCTTAGACGACGATCGTTAAAAAAGGTATCCCCTAATACGGATTCGAAGATATCATTAAAGCCTGGCAATAATGAACTGTTCTTCTTTTCTGGATTGAATTTAACCAATGTCATAGTTTTTCTCCTTTTAATGTTTTAATAATAAATGGACTATAAATCAATTAATTTAACGCTTTAACCTTCTTTTAAGGTTACACCTCAAGGGTATCAAGTGCTGTGCCAAGGCGATTAGGGTCGACTGATTAACGGTTCTCTCTGAAAATTTTTCATTTTTTATGAAATTTTTTCAGTATCAGAGCTGAAATTTTTTCAGCCTTGTAATGTATCGACATTATTGGTGTGCAGGTGGGCCAGAATGATTATAAGGGTTGTTTTGATATTTTTTTATGAAGCTGGCCTGTAAATTGGTTCAGGCCAGCTCTTATTCTATTATTCAGAAACCGCTTGCGCGTTTACTGCACCCACTGCAATTTCAGTGAGCGCAACATCTGTTGCTTTTTCATTTTCTAACGTCTGGCTCAAAAGGTCAACAATATCATCACGGCCAATATTTTGCGCAAATACCCGCAAGGTTCCATAAGTGGCAATTTCATAGTGTTCTACCTTTTGTGCTGCTAAAATAAGCCCGGCATCACGTGTCATCGTTCCTTTTTCTGTGTCAGAAATAATTCCATTTGCTTCTTCCAGAAGCCCGGCCATCGCATCACATTTTTTTGCGACAGGTTTTTCTTCCAAAAGTTCAAATACTTCTTCCAGTGTTGCAACATGTTCTTCCGTCTCTAAAGCATGTTTTTCAAAGGCTGCTGCAAGTTCTGGACTTGTTGATGCCTTTTGAAGTTTCGGTAATGCTTTTGCCAGGTGTTTTTCTGCCCAATAAATATCTTTTAACTCATCGACGAAGAATTCATGGAATTCAGCGTCCTCAATTTTTCTGGTTTTTGCTGCGCTCTTGGCAGCTGTTTTTGTACTTGCCATAATTACTGTTTTTTAAAGGTTGATATCTAATGAACAAGGCGAATTAGCCGATGGTTTTGATTGATTGAAATATTAAATGGTAAACATTTAAAATGGCTGATGTTGGAGATGGGCCAATTCTGAAAAATGCCTCCGGCAAAAAAACATCATCTGTATTAAGACTGCTAAAAAAGAGTTTTGGAAGACTCAAAAGGGAGTTATATTTGTTGGAAAAAAAATGATGTGATTAAACACGTTAATTTATCTCCATAATAATGCGAATAAGAAAATCTAAGTTTAGCTCATGAGCATACCTATTACTGTTAAAAACAAAATTCAGGAGAACAGGATGCTTAAAGTATCGCCTTTTAGAAAAGGGGGTGCGCACTACCGCTCCACATAAACACAATAGCTATTTCGAAATTATCTATTTATCCAGTGGAAAGGGGTTTCATTATATAGATTCGCAGCGTTTTGAGATTTTTCCTAATAGTGTTTTTTTTGTTAGGAAAGAGCAAATGCACTACTGGGAGCTTACATCTGAACCTGAGGGCTTTGTTGCTATCGTTAAAAAGGGCTTTATTGATCAGAGTATCGACAAGGAGATTGGTAGGCTATTGTTGCAATTAAGCAGAAATGCCGTTTTACAGTTGAAAAATGCAGCATCCGTTAATAAGATCTTTCAATTGCTCGTAGATGAGATAGAAGCAGCAGGTAATCTATCCAATACAGTGATAGAAGGATTGCTAAAGGCTTTATTAGCCAAGATCCAGGCTAGAGGGGAATTATTACTTACAGGCAGAAAACAAGATGGTAATGGCCTGTGTTATCAGTTCCGGGAAATTTTGAGCCAGGAAAAACAGTTAAAAAATAGTGTTGCCCATTATGCTGACAAACTGAATACCTCTCCGCAGAACCTAAACCTGGCATGTAAAAAAGAAATGAAAACCTCTGCTTCAGTGGTACTTTCAGAATTCATTATCAATGAAGCTAAGCGCTTGCTTATTTATACAGATAACACTGTTGCCGAAATAAGTTTTAGCCTCAGTTTTAATGATACATCGCATTTTGTAAAGTATTTTAAGCGTTTCACTGGCTTTACACCCCAAAATTATCGAGCAAGTCTTGTTTAGTACCATATTATTTTCATATATACCGTGATAAATGGAATTTTAGCTGCTTCTTTACAAAATTTAATACCCTTTTTATAATAGCAGATCATTAATCATATTAGTATACCGTTTATGCAACTCTCCAGATCCATCACACTTCTTTTACTTGTTTTTTTTAGTTTGGCCATTAAAGCTCAAAATGTTACGCTTAAAGGTATTCTTATCGATCAGCAGACCAAACAGCCACTCGAATATGCCAGCATGGCACTCTTAAAAAAAGCAGACTCTACAGTGGTTGGAGGTGTATTAACCCGGCCAAACGGATCATTCGAAATCAGCAAGCTGCAGATTGGCCAATACGTACTGAAAATAGCTTATATTGGATATAAAAACAGGTTTATTCCTGTAAACATTAATGATACAAGAGTGGTTAACCTAGGTTCGGTTACACTCATTCCAACCAGCGAGTTGCTAAACCAGGTAAACATTAGCAGTGGGAAGGTTAATGCCTCCAATAAGATTGATAAACAATCTTATCGTGCAGACCAGTTTGAAAGCGCAAAAGGTGGAACCGCAGTTGATGTGCTAAAGAACCTGCCTTCTGTTTCTGTTAATGGAGAGGGGCAGATCAGCGTTAGGGGATCGACAGGATTTCTTGTGCTTGTGAATGGCAAGCCAGTACTTACCGATGCACAGACTGTTTTAAGTCAGTTACCGGCCAACAGCCTGCAAAATATAGAACTGATTACCTCGCCCTCTGCAAAATATGATCCTGATGGAAAGGCAGGTATTATTAATATTGTGACCAGGAAAGGTGCCAACGACGGATTTACATTAACAGCAAATGCCCAGGCCGGACTTCCAAGTACAACCGATTATGATAATAAGGAAAAGCCCAAGCGCTTTGGTGGCGATGTTACGCTGAACTTCAGAAAAGATAAATGGGATATCTCTGTAGGAGGGAATTACCTTAGAAATGATAACGCAGGCTATCGCGAAGGAGATGTGTACACTAAGAATTTTACCAATAATACCATTACACGTTTTCCCTCGAACGGAGAGCGTAGTTTTGATAAATATAACTATGCAGGCAGATTATCTGCAGTTTACACCCCAGATAAAGGCAACTCCTTTTCTGTTGGCTTTTTTAGCGGGAAGCGTTATCAGGCACGATTGGCAGACCTCGTTTACAACAATAGTACATCAGATCTTTCAACAGGGCTACCAATCAGATCAACCACTTATTACAACTCTAACCTGCAAACAAAGGAAGGTACGTTTACGCTGGGTAATCTGGATTATACACACACTTTTGCAGATAAATCTTCGCTGAGCGCATCAGTGCTGTATGAAAATGCTAATCTTTATGGTAATACCAGGAACCGGAATCTGGGATATCCAAATACGTCAGACACTATTCAGTATGTTTTTAATCCCTATAAAAACCCCATTAATGGCTATAGGTTTAAGTTAGATTACGCCGTTAATATTGGTAAGGGGAAACTGGAAAGCGGTTATCAGTTCAGATATGATACCCAGGACGGCCAGTTTGATTATTTTGTTACCCCGGCAACTTCGCAGTTAGATGCCAACCGGTTTAGAGGGAATGCCAAAGCAAAGAACCAGATCCATTCCCTTTACACACAGTATTCTGGCAAACAGGATAAACTGGAATACATTGGCGGACTGCGTTATGAGTATGCCACCAGAACGTTAAATCTATCTTATGATCCGGCAGCCCATGAGCTAGACCTTTCCAACCTTTTTCCTTCCCTGAATTTGCTTTACAATGTTAACGATGGGCTAAAGTTAAAGACTGGCTATTCCAGAAGGATACAGCGTACCAATAATTATGAGCTGAACCCTATACCTGAAAGAGAACATTCAGAAACATTAGAACAAGGCGACCCAGACCTAAAACCCTCTTTTATTGATCTTGTAGAACTCGGATTGACCAGAAACTTTAAAAAGGGCTCTTTTTTTACAACCCTATATTTTCAGAACATCAAAAATCCTATACAGCGCGTAAATAGTGTTTATGCCGATACGATCCTGAACAGGGTATTTACGAATGCAGAAAAAGCACGTTCCTTTGGCCTTGAGCTAGGGACCAATCTACAGCCAGTTATGTGGTGGACCCTATACCTGGGTGGGAACGTTTATAATTATAAGGTATCTGGAGATTTAAATGTACTGGGTAGTAGGTCGGTCGTAAATAATGCGAACTGGGTTTATTCTATAAATGCCAATACCAGTTTCAAACTGAGCAAAACCTGGAGTATGCAGGGAAATGTAAATTATTTATCGAAACGGCCCACTGCACAGGGCGAAGATTCAAAATTTCTGGTTCCCAATACCGCTGTTAAGAAAACATTTATGGACGGTCGTTTTTCTGCAACCCTACAGTGGCAGAATATGGATCTTGGCATGAAACAATCAAACAGGCAAAGGATAACAACATTCGGAAAAGACTTTTATACTACTACCAACTATATTTATGAAACCGATGTTTTTTTACTAAATTTCAGCTTTAACCTGAACAAACTTACAGGTAAATCTAAACTTCCTACCAGTGAATTTGGTGATAAGGAATTTTAACCCTCAAAAGGTAGGACATTTTTGGTATTGTTATGAAATAATATGAACTTGCCAAATGGTAATGAGATCTGAATTCAGAGCGACGACTGTGTTAAGGAAAGGAGCGTTTATTTATGTTTTGTTGTACTGACCTTGGTTAAATAAACCTTATTGTAGCGGCTATACTTTTTGCTACACAGCTAATCATTTATGCAATAACATTCACAAAAAGATAGAAGCGGAAAGAAGGACTGATCCAAGCACAGGACCTTGCTTTACATAAAAATCAAATCCTTTTTTCCGCTATATCCCTCTGCTATGCTTCAGTGATATCACTTCGCCTGGGCTAAGTACTCTTTTTTAAGATGTAATAATAAAGTAATTTGATTATGTTTTTCTTTTGATAAATAAACCTTTTGGTATATTTGATGACGGAAATTATTGCCATGTTATCAAAAGCAGAGAAAACAAAACAGTTTATTTTAGAAACAGCCATGCCTTTATATAACGAAAAGGGTGTTGCCGGAGTAACTATTGATGAGATTCTGGCTGCAACGCGCTTAACAAAAGGTGCGCTTTATGGACATTTTGATGGAAAAGACGATCTTTCCGCACAAGTCATAGACTATTCTTTGGATAAGCTCTCTCAACGCATCAGGTCAGTTGTTTCTACAAAAAAGACCATTAAAGCCAAGGTTTGGGCATTTATTGATTTTTATAAGGATCCAATTAATACGCTGATTCCAGGTGGTTGTCCTATTTTTAATACCGCTGTTGAAACTGATGATAATTATCCCTGGCTGAAGAAAAAGGTGGCAAAAGTTCTTAGGAATGGCCAGGAGGAGCTTACTGCTCTTCTGCAAAGTGGTATCAACAATGGAGAGTTTACTCCGGAACTTGATGCTGCAAATTTTGCTTTTAAGCTTGTCGCTACTGTTGAAGGTGCAACGGTAATGTGCCGGGCCATGGAAGTAACCAAGCCGATGCTTGCCTTAGTGAAAAGTTTAAAAGATGAATTGGCCCGTTATGAAAAATAACTTTTTTTTTGTTTTAGAATATACTAAAAGGTATAAAATATGTTGATGTATTACAAATTATTTAGTCCGTTTTTCGATGGGAAACCCAACTAAAATCAAAAAATAATGAACTTAAAAGGAAAAACAATCCTGATCACCGGTGGTGCATCGGGTATAGGGCTTGAAGCTGTGAAACAGTTTTTAGCAATAGGAGCGGAAGTGATTATTACCGGTAGGAACCAGGAGAAACTGAATGCAGCCAAAAATAAATATCCAGCCATTACTGCCATTCGAAGTGATGCCGGCAATGAGAGCGATGCAAAAGATCTTTTTAATCAAGTAAAAGAACTGGGCGGTATCGATATTTTGTACAATAATGCGGCGGTGCTGGTTCCTCCAGCCAATTTAGGTATTGCAAACACTAAACACACCGAAGGTGCAGCATACGAAATGGAGGTTAATTATCTGGGCGTAATCAGGCTAAATAATCTTTTTATGGATATGCTTAAATCCAGGGAGGAGGGTGCGATAATTAATACTACCTCTATACTCAGCCTGGCTCCGTCTCTGATAGAGGCCACCTATTCTTCCTCAAAAAGTGCACTGGCATTTTATACCGTCTCACTTCGCGAGCATTTAAAAATTATTGGCAGTAAGCTAAAGGTATTTGAGCTTATTCCCCCACTCGTTGCTACCGAGATGACTGCAGAAAGAAATGATAAAAAAATATCGACTCAAGAGATGGTAAAAGGACTAATTAACGGTTTATCCCATAACCATTATACAATTCGTGTGGGCGATGCGAAAATATTTAACATCATTAACAGGCTTTTTCCAAAAACTGCATTTAATTTAATCAATCCAAAGAAAACCCATCAACTTTTACAAAACTAACATGAAAGCATACACCATAAACAAATATACCAAAGACAGACTTCTGCTAGTAGATGTTTCCTCACCTAAAGTTGGTGATGATGAAGTTTTAATCGAGATTCATGCAGCAGGCATAAATCTTTTGGATACAAAAATTAAAACGGGAGAGTTTAAATTATTGCTGCCTTATAAGTTTCCCTTGATTTTGGGGCATGATGTTGCAGGCATCATTACCCAGGTTGGAAAGAATGTAAAGAAATTTAAAGTTGGAGACGAAGTTTACTCGCGCCCGGCAGATTTTCATATCGGTGCATTTGCCGAATATATTGCCATCAGTGAAAACGATGTAGCTTTTAAACCTAAAAACTTGACAATGGAGGAAGCTGCCTCTATTCCACTGGTTGCACTTACCGTGTGGCAAGCTTTTGTTGAGCGTGCCAGACTGAAAGAAGGGCAGAAAGTGTTTGTTCAGGCAGGTTCTGGAGGGGTGGGGACTATAGCCATCCAATTGGCAAAGTATTTTGGTGCAACAGTTGCGACCACTGCCAGTACCAAAAGTTTTGAAATGGTAAAAACACTGGGGCGGATATATTGATTGACTACAAAACGGAGGATTTTGAAAAACTGCTGAAAGATTACGATGTGGTACTTAATAGCCAGGATAATAAAACTCTCGAAAAATCAATTAATATCTTAAAGCCAGGAGGCCAGGTTATTTCCATCTCCGGGCCACCAACGCCTGGTTTTGCACAAGAAATGGGCCTACCATGGTACTTAAAGGCCATATTATCACTGATTAGTTTTGGCATTAGGCGCAAAGCAAAAAAACGTCATGTCGATTTTAATTTTCTCTTTATGAAAGCCAATAGAAGCCAGCTTGGCGAGATTACAAAATTGATTGAAGCCGATATCCTAAAACCTGTGGTAGATAAGGTATATGCTTTTGAGCAGACAAATGAGGCATTGGAATATGTTACGAGCGGACGTGCAAAAGGTAAAGTGGTTGTTAAATTAAAATAGGTTAGTGTATTCATTATAAGTTGCTTAATTGTTACTGTTTTAATCATTATCTTAATAATTGTAGTTTAAAAGGTCCGGGTAGGACTTACAATAGATTGCATTTTAATCCGCTAGAATTGTTAAAAAATGTTAAAATGTTTTGAAAAAAATGCAACTTTTTTTTGTTTTGAAGCCTAATCAGATAACGAAATCAGAAAGCATTTTTTAGAGCAATTATTAATATTTTGGTTTAGATTATGTCAGTACAATTACTACCCGATCCCTTGCGAAAAGGCTTATTTCGCACACTTTTATTATTAACTTTTTTTGCTGCAACGAAACCTCTTTATGCGCAAAATCAAGATGCTCCGAAAGGGACATCCGAATTTTCGGCTAAGCTGGTTAACATCGAATCGGCCGTTAATGAACCATTCCGCTTTTCAGCCTCACTACACAACGGAACAGCTACCCAACAAGTTTATGAACTCAAATCGGAGCTGCCTATAGGATGGCAGATTAGCTACCGTGTAGATGGTAACCAGGTTACTTCTGTTAACTTAGCGGGTGGCCAAACCCGGGAAATAGCCATCGAAATTACTGCATCCGGTAATGCTGCTGCCAGGAAATACATTATTCCTATCAAAGCCGTATCGTCTTCGCTAACATTGCCGTTGCAACTGGAAGCTGTGGTTAAGGGATCTTATGGTGCCAGCCTTAGTACGCCGAGTGGAAGGTTGAGTGAAGAGCTTACAGCCGGTTCTCATAAAGATATTGAGCTTGAATTGCATAATACAGGCACCTTGCCACTATCCTCGCTGAGTATCTCTTCTCAACTGCCCACCGGATGGGAAGCAAGTTTTTCGCCAAGCCAGATTGAAAGATTGGATGGCGGGAAAAAAGTAACCATTAAAGCAACGCTTAAAGTGCCAGATAAAACAATTGCCGGAGACTATAGCGCTACTTTTACATTAGGAGGTAACAATGCCAATGCTCAGGCAGCCTTTAGAATCTTCGTTAAAACCTCAGTACTTTCTGGCTGGATCGGTATACTTATTATCGCCTTGGCAGTTTCGGTAGTATATGTGCTCATCCGTAAATACGGTCGTAGGTAACCACTTTTAAGAAATACTAAAATCTTCAACTAGAAAGATGGAAGCCATCATAGATTTAAAGAACCTATGCAAAAGTTATGGTTCGCATGTTGCTGTTGATAAACTCAACCTAAAGATTCCCCATGGCGAAATATTTGGACTATTGGGGCCAAACGGCGCAGGTAAGACGACCAGTATACTCATGATGCTCGGCCTAACTGAACCCGATAGCGGCTCGGCCATTGTTTGTGGCCATGATGCCACAAGAGATCCGATTGAGGTAAAGCGAATGGTGGGCTATATGCCCGATAATCTGGGTTTTTACCCACAGTTAACCGGTCTTGAAAACCTGATATATATGGCAAGGCTTAACGGGCTGGCAGAAAAGGGAATAACCGAGAATGCCCGCAATGTGATGGAACTGGTAGGACTGAAGGCCGCTTCAGATAAGCCTGCCTCCAATTATTCACGAGGTATGAGGCAAAGGTTGGGACTGGCTGAAGTGCTCATCAAAAAACCGAAACTGGTTATCCTGGATGAGCCTACTTTAGGACTAGACCCGAACGGGGTAAAGGAGTTTCTTGAGCTGATCAAATCGCTGCAACAGGAGCAGGGCTTAACTGTATTGCTTTCATCACACCACCTTCATCATGTTCAGCAGGTGTGTGACAGGGTAGGCATATTCGTAGATGGAAAGTTGCTTGCTACCGGAGATCTGCCTACACTCTCCTCTGAGCTCTTCGGAAGCACCGGTGTAGAAACCAACATTCAGCTCACCAAAATACCAACAGATTTTGATGTAATAAAGGATAGATTTAGTACTTGGCCAGAATTTAATAGCCTGAATATTAGCGGTGTGAACCTGCAATTTAATACAACTCAGAATATTACCCCAAAACTCATTCGTGGGCTTATTGAATTGGGGGCCGATATCGAGGCTGTAAGCCAAAAACAATACGGACTAGATGAGATCTATGAGAAATATTTCGAAAAAAACACAAATTTAATCCCAGAGCATGAAAGCGCTTAGTGAAAGCCATTTTTGGGCAATAAACAAAAATAATTCAAAGGAAACTTACCAGCTTAGCCCTTTTAAGGTGATGGTGAGAAAAGAAGTGTCGGATCATGTGCGTAGCTGGCGTTTTATCCTGCTGCTGGCTCTGGTGGTGCTCACTTTTTTTGCTTCATTGTACATTTCCATGTCTAACATTCGGACAGCCTTTACCAATGTCAATGACCCTGATCATGCATTTTTTTATCTTAAGCTGCTTACTGCTACAGACGGATCTATGCCGCCTTTTCATATCCTGATGAGTTTTTTAGCTCCATTGCTTGGTATTACTATGGGCTTCGATGCTATTAATTCTGAACAGAACAGCGGCTCGTTGACCAGATTGTTAGCCCAACCTATATACCGCGACAACATCTTACTAGCTAAATTCTACAGCGCAATGCTGATTATCGCGACGCTATTTATTTCCCTCACATTGCTGATGATTGGTGGAGGACTGTTTATTACCGGGGTAAGGATTGAACCTCAGGAACTCTTGAGAATTCTTGGCTTTGCTGCACTTACCATGGTTTATGTTGGTTTTTATTTAAGCCTGTCTATTATGCTTTCGGTTGCCTTTCGTCATGCGGCCACCTCAGCCTTAACTGCCCTGGGAATCTGGCTGTTTTTTACGGTGTTTTATCCGATCGTAGTTAATCTGGCTATTAGGGCATTTTTACCAGATGCTGCTTATCTGACTCAAAGTGAGACAATGGCTTATAATGAATTGATTATGAATGTTATGCGCATTGCTCCTGGGCAGTTATATAGCGATGGTGCAACTACCATGCTTATGCCATCTATCAGAAGTTTAGGGCCAATGAGCATGGAGCAGCTTTCCGGTGCTATTCCTTCGCCGCTTCCGTTACGGGAGAGCCTGATGATTGTGTGGCCACAACTTACCGGACTTCTGGCAGGTAGTATTGCCTGTTTTGCGCTGTCTTATTATCTTTTTATGCGTAGGGAAATCAGAAGTTAGTGTGAGGAGGATTGAATAAGTCAGTTTTTCTGTTTAATTTCTGTCCCAGGTTACATATAGTTGCCCAAAATTATATAAACCCGCTCAGTGTGTGGCTTAGGTTATTTAATTTTACAAACAAGCACCAGATCTGTGATGATTAAACCATCCTTATCAGGAGAACTATAGCGTTTTAAAATGAGGGTTTCAAAGTTGTTCTCCTCGAGTGCAGTAGATAAGTAATCTTCTTTATGGTAATTTACATATACTTGGTCGCCTGTACTGGATATTTGGTACCTTGATTTATTATTTTCGTCCTCTTCCATGGTACTTAGATAAAAAATACCATTTGGTTTTAACAATTTAGAAACATTTGCAATTAGATTAATGGCTTCTTGCTGTGTTAGATAGGGTAGGCAAAAGCCGCAGGTAATTCCGTTAAATTTCGCTCCTATAGTGTCGATCTCGCGGCAGTCCATAAGTTGGAATTGAGCTTTAGGATTGTTGATCTTGGCAAGTTTGAGCATTTTTGATGACAGATCGATCCCCAAAATTCGGTAATCAGGTCTATTATCCAACAGGTATTTGGTGATGTTCCCAGGGCCGCAGGCAATATCCAAAACACTGGCATTGTTTGTTGTTATATTATCGAAAAATACCTTGAAAGCTTCATTATACAAGCTAACATCCATAAATTTTTCCTGGTATATTTTTGCTGATTTGTCAAATGCTTCGGCAGCTTTTAATATTTTCATGCTTTCATCAGATCGTGAATAATAGAATTAAAAATAGTATATGTCCTGTATTATGTTCTTTTGTTTTCGCTTGATCGGATCCTGCTCAGCGTTTCCAGCCGTAGGCCAAGGAATGAAGCAATATACCGGAGCGGTACACGGTTAATCATCCAGGGGAAAGCCTGAAGCAGATGTTTATAGCGGCCAGTAGCAGATGGAATCTGGCAGATAAACCCTCTGTCATATGCTGCTCTGTAATAAAGTTCCATGATCTTTCTTCCAATGATGTTTGCTTCCGCAAAATTTTCATAAAGCATAGTCGAGAGTTCATGAGGTATGGCAATCAAATCTACATCCTCTATCGCCTGGAGGTATTCGTCTGATTCTTCTGCAGTCCATAGATTGCGGATGGTTCCAACTATTTCATATTCCTGGCATATCCATGAAGTAATCTCGGTTCCTGAGTCCTTGTAAAATCCCCTTACTACTCCTTTTAAAATCAGGTAAAGATATCTATTGCGGTCTATTGGGGAAATAATGTACCTGTTCTTACGGAAGCTAACTGGGAAGGTGAGGGCATCAATAAGCACCTCCATTTCTGCTGTTATTGGGTGAAAGCTACTGTATAGGACAATAAGTGGAGAAGTGCCGTTATAAGAGTCCCATTTGCTTTTTTCCTGTGCATCCGCCATGATTTTAGTAAATTTAGCTTTACAGATAGGTAAAAGTAATTAAAAGACCAAACTTTTCAAATTTTCGTGTTCAAGATTAGCTTATTAAACTGATCATTTTGCTGAATATGTTTAACAAATAATCTGTCTTTAGTTTTATTTTCATACACGCTAATGATTAAGAAGTTGTATTCTCTTTTCTAAAAATGGTATTTCAGTTTGCGAACTGTACCATACTAACCAGTTTGTCAAGATTGTAGCTGATTAAAAAGTTAATTAATCTTATTGGCTTAGTTTAATTCGGAACTTTTCTGTGCGCGCCTTTTTAATCCAAATATTTGTTAGCCTTATGAAAAAACAAAACTTAACACACACACAAAATTAACAAATGAAGAAAACACTAATTGTATTATCCTTATTATTAACCGTTAAAGCTTACGGGCAACAAAAAAGTATTGTAAGTATTTCCAAAACAGATAATCAAAGCAGTATAATAGCAAAAGCAGCTAATGTTGTGTCATCGCCCAGGCAACTGCGCTGGCAAACTTTAGAGCTAACTGCTTTTTTTCATTTTGGGATTAACACCTTTACTGATCGGGAGTGGGGCGATGGTAAAGAAGATATCTCTAAATTTAATCCCAAGTTGCTCGACGCTGAACAATGGGTAAAAACCATTAAAGCTGCGGGATTTAAACAGGCTATAATCACGGCTAAACATCATGATGGTTTTTGCTTATGGCCAAGTAAATTTACAACGCACAGTATAAAAAATACACCATACAAAAATGGCAAAGGAGATATCGTAAAAGAAGTTGCAGATGCCTGCAGAAAATACAATATCGGTTTTGGTATTTATTTATCACCCTGGGACCGTAATAACCCATCTTATGGATCAGATGCTTACAACACTTATTTCGTAAACCAATTATCCGAGCTGTTAACCCAGTATGGCAAAGTAGATGAGGTTTGGTTTGATGGCGCAAACGGAGAAGGACCCAATGGCAAAAAACAGGTTTATGATTTTGATACCTGGTACACATTAATTAGAAAATTGCAGCCACAGGCGGTTATTGCTGTTCAGGGACCAGATGTACGCTGGGTGGGTACAGAAACAGGCGTTGGTCGTGAAACAGAATGGAGCGTTTTGCCTATGGCCGAACAGAGCCAGGAGAAGATTGCAGCATTATCACAAAAGGAAGTAAATGTAATCCCAACATTATCTGGCTCCTATAAAGACCAGGATCGTGGCAGCAGAAGTAAATTAGTTAATGCAACAGGCTTGGTTTGGTATCCGGCCGAAACCGATGTTAGTATCCGTCCGGGATGGTTTTATCATACTAATGAAGATGCAAAGGTAAAAACACCGAAGCGCCTGATGGAAGTTTACTTTACTTCTGTGGGTAGAAATGGGGTTTTACTCTTAAATATTCCACCCAATACCGATGGATTAATAGCTGAAAGCGATGTTCGGAATTTAGCTGCCTTTGGACAAAAAATGAGAAGCACATTCTCTAATAACATTGCTAAAATGGCAACACTTAGTGCAATATCCGGTAAAAATACAAAGGCTTTATTTGATGGAAAATTGAATACTTATTTTACAACGCTTGGCAAAGATACCACTACGAAAATTGAATTAAACTGGTCTAAAGATGTAACCTTTAATATATTGTCGTTACAGGAAAATATTGCCATCGGACAAAGAATAGAGAAATTTGAAGCAGAATATTTTGATGGCAAGCAATGGATAAATTTCTCCTCGGGCACAACAGTGGGCTATAAACGTTTATTAAAATTTAATGCCGTTACCACAAAAAAAGTAAGGTTTAAGATTTTATCTTCAAGATTGAATCCGACGCTTGCAGAATTTGGATTATATCTTTTAGATGAAAAAGATTAAATTTAACGCTACAGTCTTAAGCTGCCTTAATACAAGGCAGCTTTTTATTTGCTGTTCTTAAAAGGTTGAGGTGTAAAAATTATCCTGTTTTGAACCTCCTGTTTGGCTTGCAATTAGTCAATGCGCCGCAATTTAGCACCACTTATTACGTTCAAAATAAATGATATTATTATCGAAGTTACCCTGATAAGGATTGCCTTTTGCTCGGAAACCATTGGCTACGAGAAAACGCTGACTGCTGGGGGTTGCTGTGGTAGAAAATACAATACCATGATGATAACTGATTTTTTTGAGTAGCATTCTTTTTAATGTGCTGCTGATTCCCTTTTTACGGACTGATTCTCGAGTGAAGGAATACCCAATCTCTAAAAACGGTTTATCTATGTTTGTAATAATACCAGCTTTTTTATACACTTCTTGCAGGTAAGAAATAGTAGGCCTTTTGATAGCCGAAATGCCAACCAGCTTTTTGCCATTGTAGCAGAATGCCAGAAACGCTGCATTGAAAATCTTTAAGGGCAGGTCAACAGGCGAAACTTTATTTCCCTTTTTCAATAGTAAATAAAAATGATGGAGTTGGATCATCGAACAATCGCATGGCTTTTTGATTTCAAAATAGCAATTGCCGAGAAAATTCGGTTGATCATTATAATCCTGATAAAATACCAGGCCGGTAGATATATTGTGGTTCATCAGAATAAATTTAGGAAAGGGTTCAATCTGCCGGTTCTTGTGGCAGTTTATTTGTTCTTGGCACTTAACGATGTGCGTAAAGGACCTGATAAGGCAAGCATTTCGCATACTTTATCATTCCAGTCTATCAACGCATCTTCGGGTGAGGTTCCAAGACCTGAAACATCGTGTTCCTCTTCAAAGGATAATACCGCGTAAAAGCAATCGCCATCCTGGTATACGGATGGTCTAAACTGCATCACAAAAGTGGGTAATCTGTATTTGTTGTAATCAAAATCTACAAGTTTTCCAGGAATCGTTCGGGCCTGCTGTTTCATAGCTTGCTGTTTTATTGAAACGTTGTTGCTTATTTTTTCTTACGGCAAACAAACGTACTAGTAAAATAGCCAATCAATGTTTCCTTAAGGTTAGCAGGTTATTGTTTGTTTGTTAAGTGTTTGGTGGGATGTGTTTGGCAAAAATAGCGGATTATATTTTCTCTAAGCTTAGAGTAGGTATTGCTGAAAATGATTTTTTAAGGAGAAAGCTGCTGAGTTATGCTATGTAACACGTTGAGCAGGAAAATAAAGATGAGCAATCTTTTAATGTAAATGTTTTAACCAATAAAAATAAAATTTTCTTCTGTTAATCTTTTTGGCATAGATATAGTCAAATCTATTATACAGTACTAGCAATGAAGGTTGAAAAGAAAACAATAAACACATCAGATAAGATCGAAAATGAGGTGGATGAAAGCAGCTTCCCTAAAGGGATGATATTTTTTATCCTTGGGCTAAGTACGCTACTTCTGATTTTGATCTTATTTAGGGTTTAATGAGCTGAAATGTTTCTTTGGTATTTAGATGTCGGGTTTATTCTAGCTACTGCGTTCAAAGCGTAGCCGGCTGATCTTGGAGATAAAAGATCAATTCCCCGCCCTTAACCAGCAATTGATGTGTAATTTGGTTTTGGGTAAAAGATTTTCCATTTAAAATGATTTTTGAGCTATAAATAGATTTTTTACTCTTTTTAATGGTTGTTATGGTTAACTTTTTACCATTGCTGAAAGATATTACTGCCCGTTTAAATAAAGGACTTGTGAGCTGATAGTTTCCTGAAACAGGATCTGCCGGGTAAAAACCAAGAGCTGCAAATACATACCAGGCCGACATTTGTCCGGCATCATCGTTGCCGCTTAATCCACCCGCACCTTCATCATATTCTTCCGCCAAAATACGCGATATTTGCAGCTGCGTTTTCCAGGGAGAGTTGGTATAATTATACAAAAACGGGATCTGGTGGCCAGGTTCGTTTCCATGCCAATATTCCTTTTTATCGAAAAGGGAATCCAGCTCATTTTCGAGATTTTTACGACCGCCCATTAATTTAATCAATCCAGGCATATCATGGGGGATGTAAAAAGTATACTGTCTTGGGGTTCCTTCGGTAATATATGGTTCACGGTGATCGGGATAAAAAGGCTTGTACCAGCTGCCATTGGCAAAGCGGCCTCTAACCATCCCAACACTTGGATCAAAGATATTCTGGTAGTTGAGTGATCGATTAAGAAGTTGTTGGTAATCGGCTTCCTTACCCAGATCTTTAGCAATGCTTGCAAGCGCATAGTCATCATAAGCATACTCCAAGGTCCGGCTCACCTGTTCTCTCTTATGATAAGCATTTGGAATGCTATCTTCCATGGGTATATAACCATATTTTAGATAACTGTTAATGCCGCGGCGGCCTTTGCCATTGAGATACGCTGCAGAATCGGGCATTTGAAAAGCATTTTGGCGCATTAAGCGATAGGCTTCCTTTACATCGTAACCACGAATGCCCTTGTTATAGGCCGAAGCCAGAAAAGTAGTAGCGTGGTCGCCAATCATGGCTGCAGTATAATTATTCCAACAGGGGAAAATGGGTAGCCAACCACCTTGTTGCCCTTTTAGTACCAATGAATTGGCGAAATCGTTGGCCAGATTCGGTTTTAAAAGTTCTACAAGTGGTAGTTGTGCGCGGTAAATATCCCACATTGAAAAATCATCATAATAGTTGCCCTTTTTTAAGACTTTTTTCATGTAGTTACCTGCAAATTGAGGGTATCCTCCATCTACATCATTAAATAAACGTGGGTGTTGCTGTGCATGGTAAAGTGCAGTATAGAAAATCCGCTTATTTTTTTCATCAGGATCGCTAACTTTTATCTGGCCAAGCGATTGCTCCCAAACCTGACTGGTTTTAGCCATAATTGTTTCGAAATTAGCTGTGTTAATCTCGGTTTCGAGGTTAAGTTTTGCTGCAGTTATACTGGTAAAAGAAGTGCCAGCGTAAATATTAATAGTTTCTCCTTTTTGTAGTTTAAAGCCCAGATAAGCACCTAAATCTTTCTGGTTTTTAATAGATTGATGCGCTGAAACACTGGCTCCGGTAAACACACCACTTGTTGTAAAGCCTTTGTTTATGCGAATAAAAAAATAGCCGCTAAAGCCGGCTGGCTGCCCCCAGCCCTGGTAAATACGGTGAACAGGATTATAACCTGAAATTTCACCTCTTTGGCGGTCAATTTTAATATATCCTTTACCCTGATCACTATTTGGAGTAATTAACAGATAAACACTGTCTGCCTTCAGTGCTGTAATTTTGATTAGGCCACAACGCAAAGTTGCAGTAGCTTCAGCCATCAGGTTATAACTTTGTAAATTGGTTTTGTAATACGCAGGTGTAGCTACTTCATCCGTATGTGCATAATCAACAGCGTAATCTGTTGGACTGGTTTTCAGTTTTCCGGCAATGGGCATAATGGTAAAGCTACCATAATCTTGCGTACACGAGCCGCTGATCCAATGACTTGCCCTGATGCCATAAAATTTTTTATTGTTGTAATAATAGGGGGCAAGGCATTTTTTTTCCGAAAGTTGGGTTTGTGGCGTCCACTGGGTCATGCTAAAAGGTGGCGCAACGGCTGGTATGGTATTGGCCAGTCTTTCTGTTTTATCTTCTATATGTTGGCTGGCTGGCGTGGTACTTGTAGAAGTGCCTGAAAATGGCTGCACGTATCTGATCACAGATTGCTGCGCAAAAGCCACTGCGCCAGTAAGTATGAAAAGAAATAAAGTAGATATGAAAAATGTTAGCCGTATAACAGCATGCTGACTTCGCATTGTAAATAAGATAACAATTTTCATATCGGTAAAACTATCATATAAGCCCTTTTTACGATGGGGAAATTACTGGTGTATTATCCCCATGGTTTTGCGGTATTTCTGATACATTTCGAGTGCTAAATTTACAGGGTTTCCAACGGTTTTGGTTGGGTAGTCTTTTCGTTGATTTACCCATTTCCATTCCCAGTTGCTTATTTCCTCATTAAATTGACTGGTATTAAAATCGTTTTGCTGTTTTAATGATTGTTCGGCGCGGGTAAAGAAAAGTTGCCATCTTGGTTTATAAAAATCAGTGAGCAAGCCGCTCCACTGTCTACAGGCATACTCATTCAATGGGCTTTTAGCATCGCCCCAAAGGGTAATCAGGTCTTTGGCATTCATTTCGTACAGTGCTTTTTCGGCAGGGGTTTCTCCCCATTGCCTTGCATCGCTTACCCATGGCCCAAGCATAAAGTCTTTTCTACTGGCCAATAGCCTGTCCATATCATCAATCAGCTGTATAAATTTGCTGCTTTCTTTTTTAAATTTAACTAGATCTTTTTTGCGATAGGCCGCAACTATGTTTCTTTGTATAGGCAGAGCGTAATTGGCCATTACCTGCCGGGTAATATCAACCAGATCGTATTGAAAGCCATCACTGGTTTTGCAAAATGCTGCGGCTTTTACAAATTCATCCCAACCTAACAACAAATCTTTTTCCCGGTAATTTAAGGTGGTTTTTGCCCAACGGGTTAGAGAATCGAAGGTAGGACGTGCCTGAATAATCGATTCGGCACCATCTCTTATATATTTGTCAGCCGGCACGTTGTAAACAGTTTTCCGTAATATCTCCCAGCCTTTTAAAGCATTTACATTACTTTTTCCGTAGCGGTTACGCACAAATTTAGGTAGCCAGGTTTTCAGATCTATAGGTTTAGACTGCCAGGTATTGTCCATCATCAGCTCATAAAGCACTGGATTTTGTTCTATACCTTCCATACTGAGGCCTATGCCTTTCATTTTACCACTTTGTGGATTGTTAAGGGCTTCGGCTGGCGCAGTTGCCACTACATCCATCCGGCCAAAGAGGTTGGTATTGCCGCCAAAGTTGTGCAGCATATTCCATATCCACGGTTTACCATAAAAACCTTGTGTGCGTTTCCAAACCGGCTCAATTTCAGTTGCAAGATCCAGTAAAATCATCTTATCGTTCGGCACAGCCTTTAATAAGGCCTCTGTTTGTGGTTCTTTCCAAAATTTTCTATCACTGTAAAACAGCCATCCCTGCATTACCCATACGGCCTTCGGATCAGCTTGTGCCATGCCATCGTAAACCCTTGCGCTCAGTTTACCTAAAAACTCCGGATCGGCAGAAGGTGGCTCATTCTCGTTAAAAGTATCGGCCGAGTAAAGGTGATCGGTGCCCAATAATTCGGTTTGTTTTTGTAGAAATTTCTTCCCGATCTGGGCAAACATCGGATCTTCCGAATCAAGGATATAGGTATCGGCAAAGCCATTGGTCCAGTTGGTGGCTTTTAATTTAGCATTTGGGAATTTGTTTTTGAACGCTGCCGGCACATGTCCGGTAAAGGCTGGTAGTACCGGTTTCATCCCCAGCGATCTTTGCCGGACCAAAATTTTCTTTTGCAGTTCAAAGTGGCTTTTCATCCAGCTTATCGGAAGTGGGCCACCCCAACCATCAATATTACCCATCCAAAACCACGAGAAATAGGCAGGTCCGGTGAAAAAACCTTTAAGTTCCTCATCTGAAAAGCCCATTTCTTTATATAAAAGGTACCAGGTATATTCTTCGCCTGTAATGGCAAGGGGCATGTTGATACCATGTAAGGCCATCCAGTCTATCTCTTTTTCCCAACGCGACCAATCCCACCAGCTCATACTGTAATTAAAAGTACAGTAGTTTAAATAGTAACGATAATCGTAAGGTGTTTCCTTTCTTATTTTCGTTTTTACGGCAGGTAGGGTAGCAGGTAGATTTAAATTGGTACCATTCCAGGTCATCTGGCAGTGCGCGTATTCAGTTAAATAATGATAAAAAGCCGAAGCTAGGGCAACACCACTGCTGCCGCTAAGTACGATCTTGTTATTTTTGCTTTCAATTTCAAAAACATCTTTCCCGTTTACTGCAGCAATACTTTTGGTAACAAAGGCCTGGTGTTGTTTTGGTAAAATCCGCGCAATAAGTTGATTAGATGAGGCCAGGTAAACCTGAGACCATAGGTTATTGAACGATAGTACAAGCAGCGCTACAAATAGTATTTTTATTTTCATATTAAATTTTTAGGAACCACTTTTTATCAAAGAGGAACTTTAAGCCAAACAATTGTATTAAGAGTACACCAGTCCATACGCCGGCCTGTTGCCATGCAATAGGGATAGTATTAATGATTCCACCGAAGAGGAAGTTAGAAGTAGATTCGAAATTGAACAGGCCGTGAGCGAAAATATAAATTAATATCGAATTGGTACCTATCCATATCATGGGCATGCACCATTTTTGATAACTGCACACATCGATAAAATAATAGAAGAGCGAAAAAAGTATAATGCTCCAGCCACCTGCAAAGAGTACGAAAGTACTGGTCCACATGATTTTGTTGATGGGAAAAAGGAAGTTGCCAACTAGTGCAATTAACAGTAATGCAATACCTGCAATGATTAAATACAATGCTTTTTTATTGGGATCGGGACATACTGTTTTATTCTTTATAAATGAACCGGTAAATATGCCTAGCATGGCGGAGCAAATGGCTGGCAAAGTGCTCAGTAAACCTTCCGGATCGTAAACTGTACGGTGAAGCTTACCAGGAAGTATTAAACGATCTATATAAGCGGAAAGATTGCCTTCTGGGGTGAGTATGCCACTACCAAAACCTGGAACAGGCACAAAACGCATGATAAGGTAATAGCCAACTAGGATAGATACAAACCAGGTTATCTGTTTTTTAAGCGGGTTATTGAGGTAAATTAAAGCGGCAAAAAAGGTTGCCAGACCGATTCGGCCCAGTACACTGGCAAAACGGATGTGCTCATAACCTTTCCACTGCAGCATGCCGTTAACCACCATACCCAGTAAAATTAAAATCAGCGTTCTTTTAATCAGCGCATAATAAATCTTACCAGTTGAAGCACTCCCGGTCTCTTTATCCGTAAAATATTTCTGATAAGAAAAAGGCATAGATACCCCTGAAATAAATATAAAAAGTGGGAAAATAAGGTCGTAGAAAGTAAAACCATTCCAGGGCGAATGGTGTAATTGGTTACTGATGCCAACCAATATCCTTTCTAATAAGGAAAGACCCGGATGGGTTGCAATGGTCCAGTCGTAGGGGCTTTGTACCAATGCATGGTCTTCTTTAATGCCATGGGCCAAACCATGAAAAATACCTTCGCCGCTCACAATCCAAAACATATCAAAGCCACGCAAGGCATCGAGCGAAAGTAGCCGTTTAGGTTTCTCTGCTGTTTGTACTGTTGAAGTAACTGTGCTGTTTGGTTGATCCATGGTACTGACGGTGTTTATTTTGGATTATTTTTTAATGAGTGTGTTATAAATAATCTCGCCCTGATCGTTAATGGCTTGTACGCGTAATTGGTTGTTGTTAACCGAGAATAACATAAAACCATATTCTGATGCCACCATTTCGGCATCGGCAATGAGTTTTACAGGTGTTTTTTCGGAAGCTGAACCAGAAATAAAATAATGTGTTTTTCCGGCAGGTTTAATGTACTGCATACTGTGTTCGTGCCCGGTAAGATACACATCTACGCCGTATTTTTCAAAAGTTGATTTTAACGAATTGCGTACAGCTTTGGTATCATATGCCTCGGTTCGGCTGCCGCCAGTATAAATAGGATGGTGGCCTACAACAATTCTCCATTTAATTGTAGGGTCAGCATCAGCCAGAGTTTTAGTCAGCCAACGTTTCTGCGCCGTGGTGTCTTGGCCTTTAACATTTGGGCCATATTCAGCATTGCTGTAAAATTCGGGTATAAGTGGGTTTGTGTCAATAAAAGCAATTAACACCTGGTTATTGAGATCCCCATTGATGGGGAATTTTTTTGCATAGTAACGGGCAGGCATTTTCCATCTTCTGCTGATTTTGGAGTATTCGACCTGTGCATCTGGATTGGATTTGTAATCGTGGTTACCAAGAACCACATACCAGTCCCATTGCAGGGAAAAATCGGTATAAATATCTTCGAAAGAGTATTTAAAAGATGGGTCTTGAGCGCTGATTACACCACTGGGATAAAAATTATCGCCGGTAGAAATGATAAAATTAGCCTTAACATCAGATGCCGTAATACCCATCTGCTTGGCTACCTGCTTTTGATGATCGGCACCGTTACGGCCCCAATCGCCCATGGCGATGAAATTTAAAGCATTACTCTCTTTAATCAGGTTTTTTGTTGCTGAGTTGGCCTGGGCTGAATTTTTTATTAAAGTTTGTGCATGTAAAACGGAAGGAAGCAACACTATAGATAAAAGTAGTCGTTTAATCATAGAGAAGGATTGAAATGTTTAAAATGATTTAAGCCATCTAATGCGAAGAAGAGGGTGTATCATCGGATTTATTTTTCTAGAAGTTTGTCACGTTGAGCCTGTCGAAACGCCTCTCACGGTGTTTGAGCAGATCCTTCCACAAGCTCAGGATGACAATTCTATATTTATTTATGATACAACCTCTTCTAAGAAAAATGTATATTAATTGTATCCGGGATTTTGTTTTAATTTAGGATTTAATATAATGGCTGATGCCGGTATTGGCATTAACCTATGGAAAGTCTGTGCATCTGTTTTAAAGCCCCACGTTCCTTCATACTTACCGAAACGGATCATATCGTTACGGTGCCAGCATTCCCAGGCCATTTCTCTGCAACGCTCTTTATATAAGTCTTCCAAGGTAACTGATGTCCATGCAGGTGAAGTTGTACGAACAGCACGTATCTGATTTACCAATGATAAAGCAGTTTGCCCTTGCGTAGGTGTTGCACCCCTTAATATTGCTTCTGCTTTCATTAATAAAATATCAGAATACCTAAAAACTGGCACGTCGTTATTTTGGTTTCTGCTTGATGATGTACTATCGCAGTAAAATTTATTGTTTCTGTACCCCATATTCCAGGCGATTTCATCATTTCCAGCATCAAAAGGTCTAGATGCATCTCTAAGGGTAACATTTGGTGTAATGTCTACCTGGTAGGTGAGTGCAGCTGAACCATCAGAACCTGCATAAAATTGATCGTATCCTTTTTTAGTGGTCGCTACTGTTACTGGTGAGCCATCATAATAAGTCTGCAATCCTTTTATCCATTGTGCATTCCTTTTATCATTCGGATCATTGAAATTAGCATAATACTCTGGCAAGGTGCTCATTGGTGCACTTGGCGTAAATTTTAAGCTGTATTTTCGCTGTAAAGAGCGTGGTAATGAGTAACGCGAATAAATCATGGTACCATTACTAAAACCTGGATCGAAAGGGATGGCAAAAATAAATTCTTTGATCTGAGGGCCGTTATCAATAAAGAACATTTTTCTGTAATCGCTTTCCAAACTGTAAGGAGAGCCCGAGGCACCAATAATGGCATCGCACATGGCCACAGCATCATTATAACGTTGAGTTCCGGTATACACTTCGGCATTTAAGTACATCTTGGCCAATATAGCATAGGCAGTATATTTATTTGGACGGCCATATGTAGCTGTTCCTACGGCGCTGCTTAAATTTGGCAATACTTCTTTAAGTTCTGCCTCAATAAAATTAAAAACTTCAAGGCGTGTTTTGGTTTCGGGCGGCGTAGTTTGGCCGAAAGTGGTTACAATCGGAATATTACCCCATAAATCCATCATCATAAAAAATGCTAAAGCCCTGGTAGCCCTCACTTCAGCTACTGCTACTGTTTTTCCCGGAGATTCAGGCGCGTCTTTCAGTAAAAATAAGCTTTGATTTGCCTTACTGATGGTTGCTGAAAGCCATCCCCAGCCACTATTAATATGTCCGTTGTCTTTAGTCCACGAGTGTTTATGGTGCATTTCAAATACCCCTCCATCGTACCAGTTTCCGCCTCGGGCAGGCATAATGGATTCGTCGGTACTTAACGATTGCATAAAGAAATAATCGGTACTCCAGTTTTGGCGAAGCTGTACATATACCTGGCCGGTTAACTGAATAAAGTGCTGGTCTGTTTGAGGAAATGTTTCAGGAGTTAGCTGTGTTTCCACTTTTAAATCCAGTTTATGGCAGGAAGTTAATACGCCTAGCGATAACGCAGTTCCCGCAATATATTTGATAAGATTTTTCATCTTTTTAAGTTTTAGTTAAATGATACGTTTAACCCGAATAAAAATGTTCTGGTTTTAGGATAAAAGTTATTGGTATCTACCCCTGGAGCGGTACCACCCTGATTGATCTCCGGGTCTATTCCTTTATAACCGGTAATTACAAATAGGTTATTCGCTGTGGTGTACAACCGAATAGAATTTACACCAGGAATAAGGCCTTTTTTGAAAGTATACCCAAGTGTAGCATTATCTAAACGCAGGTAACTGCCATTCTCTAAGAACCTGCTCGAATATTTATAGGAGTTGAAATCAGATACTGATTCATTTTCAACTTCTACAGGGATATTGGTGAACTGGGCAGTGCTAGGCCTAAATAAATCAGCACGGGTAACGTTCATAATTTTAACGCCTAATGCTGCCCTCATAAATACACTTAAATCAAAATTCTTATATCTCAAATTGTTTGACCAACCTAATAAAGCTTTCGGTTGTGCATTTCCAAGGATATAATAATCGGTTTTGGTGAGTGGGGTCTTTGTTAAGTTACCGTTAGCATCATAATACTGTGAAACACCATTTGCATCTTTACCTGCATATTTAAAGGTGAAAAATGTTCCGATTGGTTGCTCTGGTTTAAGGATCTGCAATGTTAAACCACTTTGTCCGGCACCATCTGGAGAAACAGTCAATCGATCTTCAATGTTAAATCTTGGATCATCCGATAGGGTAATAATTTTATTTTTATTGTGTGCTAAGTTAAATCCCGTAGTCCAGCTAAAGTTATTGGTGCTTACTGGCGTGCCATTTAAAACCAATTCAATCCCCTTATTACTCAATGCTCCAACGTTTGCCGTATAATTGGGCGCTGGGTATAAATTATTATCTACAGGAAATGTTAAAATCAAATCTGTTGTTTTTTTATCATACACATCCACAGATCCAGTTAATCTACCATTAAATAGTCCGAAATCTAAACCAATATTGGTCGTAGCCGTTTTTTCCCATCTCAAATCAGGGTTTTCATTTTGTATGGCACCATAAGCACCCTCTCTTGGCGAACCGTTATAATAAAATTGTCCTACCTGTCCATAAATAAGTTTAGTGGTAAGCGGCGCAAAACCAAGAGAGTTACCTGCAATACCATAGCTACCCCTTAATTTAAGGGTTTTAAGAACGCCTGCATTTTTAAAGAAACTCTCCTGATCAATGTTCCAGGCTGCACCCACAGATGGGTAATAACCCCATGTTTCATGCATTCCGAACACATTT
The DNA here is from genome assembly GCF_014205835.1 of Pedobacter sp. AK013. Classification (GTDB taxonomy): domain Bacteria; phylum Bacteroidota; class Bacteroidia; order Sphingobacteriales; family Sphingobacteriaceae; genus Pedobacter. The sequence goes on from NZ_JACHCQ010000017.1 coordinate 26,895, forward strand.
GATCCATCTCTTCTAATCGATCCCTGAATGAGGTATTTGTTTTTGTAATTATAGTTTACCCTTGCAAAATCAGAAATCATCAAAATTTCCTGATAAGTTACATTTGGATTAAAATCGACTCTGAAATCGGGCACCGCATATGGGTTTCCTAAGCTTAAATTGTTATAACTAACCTGGTTAATCGGGAAATTTGTAGAAGTTGCCTGAAAACCATCGTTATTTAACGATTGCTGATAAGAATAACCAACCACGGCATTGATATCATGGTCGCCAAATTTTTTATTCCAGGTTAAGTATGTTTCTATAATTTTATTGGTGTTTTGATAGGCATTTCTTACCGCCACACCATCTTTACCCACCAGGTTTACAAAGGTTGGAGTTGCAGGTGGCTCAGGGGTATTTCGAACATTGTTATACCTGGAAGTATAAATGCTGTTATAAAATGCACCATAAACGTTCTGGCTATTCTGGTATGATGCAGAAACATCGTAAGAGAAGCCGAATGGTAATTTTAAGTTAACGGTTAAATTTCCTAAGATATTTTTATTCTTCAGGTTCTCAGTACCGTTTTCGAGCATAGAAACCGGGTTATAATAGCTGGTTTGGATTAAGTTGTCAAAATAAGATCCATCCGGATTCTTTACTGGCGATGTTGGCAGATAAGTAAGCATCTGCGCCAGTACCGTATTACGGTAAGGAACCAGGTTGGCGTTAGTTACCGAATTGCTGATATTCAACCCGATCTTCAACTTATCATTTAAAGCCCTTTGTTCAATTCCGATGCGGCCAATAAACCTATTTAAATCGCTGGTTTTAATAATACCATTTTGTTTAAAATAATTTAAACTGGCATTATAAGTGGTTTTCTCGCTACCACCGCTCAAAGATACGTTGTGGTTATGCGATAAAGCATTACTGCGCTGTACCTCATCCTGCCAGTTGGTATTGGCACCCTTATCATTTGCTGGTGTGAGGGCTGAATTATTTTTTGCAAGAAATGACTTTAATTGATCGGCATCCATCATGTCGTATCGGTTAGATACGTTTTCTATACCAAAGTAACCATTGTAAGCAATTTGTGCAGCACCTGTTGTGCCTTTTTTCGTGGTTACCATAATTACGCCATTGGCTGCCCTGTTACCATAAATGGCAGCAGCAGCTGCATCTTTTAATACATCAATAGTAGCAATGTCATCTGGCGCCAGAATCGAAATGTCGGCACCAACTACACCATCAATTACAAATAGGGGCGATTGTGCGCCATCACGAAGGGTAGATGCACCACGCATAATGATTGCTGCATTTTGGCTTGGATCGCCATTTCTGGTAATGTTTAATCCAGGCACTTTACCTTGTAACATCTGGCCAATATCACTAATAGCTCCTTTATTCAAATCATCACCCTTAACAGTTGATATTGAGCTCGTAAGTGTTTTTCTGCTGCTCTTTCCATAACCTACAACTACTACATCAGTAAGTGATGAACTGGCCTCGCTAATGATTACCTGGTAGGTAGATGCATTGGTTACGGTAAGTTCTTTTGTTTGATAGCCCAAAAAACTGAACAGGATTTTATCGCCTGTTTTTGCTGAGATGCTAAAGGATCCGCCAGCACCGGTTGAGGTAACCTTACTGGTCCCCTTAACGGTAACTGAAGCACCCACAATAGGCAGTTTAGCATCATCGACTAAATTTCCTGTAATTTTTCGTTCAGTTTGCGCATTGGCAACATTGAACATTTGGCCGAGGAGTAATAACAGCATAAATATGCCGCTATACTTTAAGCGTGTACATTTAAATCTCATGATTTTTGTAAAATTAGATCCATAAATTGGTTATTTGGTTATAAATGTTTGGAGATAGAATTTAAAATTTAATGTTAGGTGGTAAGTATTTAGCTACCAGTGTTTTGTAATAAGGTTCTAGTTCAGCCCAGCTTTTCTGATTGGGGTTTTTAGAATACAGGTCGTAAGGATTAAACAGGTTAACCCATTTAAACATTTCGTGGTCTTTTTCATTCATCAGGTGATCATACGCATTTTCTCTGTGCTGCGAATAAAAAGAGTGATAGCGGAGCATATACAAGCCTGGTTCTGGCAGGTAGGGCTTCATCATATGGTATACATATTCATCATGGCCCCAAGACATATCTACTTGATCTAAACCACAGTTTTGGGTATAAACGCCCAACTTTGTTTGATAAATTTCATTTGTATAATCGGGATTGTTGCTGAAAAATTCAGGATAAACAATTTTATCCGAATAGGCACAGCCAACAGGAAAAGTATCGCCAACTACAGCCCATTGTGGCTCGCCAAACAAACAAAGTACTTTGCCCATATCGTGAATTAAACCTACCAATACCATCCAATCGGGGTGGCCGTCGTTTCTAATAGCCTCAGATGTTTGCAACAGGTGCTGCATCTGGTCAAGATCGGTATCAGGATCAGAATCGTCCACTAACTTGTTCAAAAAATCAAAAGCACTCCAGATCGGCATCTCTTGTTTGTCGAACTTTAAATAATCTGCTTTTTTCTGTTTTACGAAATCGTATGTTTGATAAGTATGGTTTAGCCTGTAAAATTCTTTTACACTATCCTTTTCTGTTTCATCGTAATTTCTGAACTGCTCTTCTTTTTTGTCAGCATTGATGTTTTTTGGATCTGGATAACGGATCAAAATATCCTCTTCCCACTGATCAAGGTTTTGCAACGGATTTTGGTTATCCTTTGAAGATGCGCTTTGGTTTGTCATAAGGCTATAAATTGATTTGGTTAAAAAAAATCGTTGGTTTTGTAAGTTAAAGTTGAGTTTTTGAAAACTTAAAATTTTATGTTTCGCCAACTTTATTTACTTAAACGATTACGTAAAACCTTATGTAGAATTGCGAAATATGGATTAAAATGTTTAAATTTAAGTAGTTGAAATAGGTTTGTGATCTCGTAGATGCCCTTTTCTGCCTAAGGTGTTGGCGAGAGAAATACGCAAAAGAAAAAAAAATAAACGTTGATATTACGATTATTTCATATTTTCGTTTGTGGCCAGATATTTATTCAAATAGAAGAAGATATCGGCTAGCTTAATCAGCTAAATGTTTTGAACATCAACTTCAATGGTTATATCCATATAGCCAAAAAAGCTGCTGTTTTTGATTAAGATGCTGGTGAAAAAGAGGAAGGCTTTGGCCTATCGCAATTCTCGCGATAAAAGTCAGGTAAACCTTAAAAAACTAACAAACAAATTTTAAAGACATGGCGGAAGCAGTTAATATTAAGCGGTTGGCTCAAGAGTTGAATATTTCAATAGCAACCGTTTCTAAGGCTCTTAACGACAGCTATGAAATCAGTTTAAAAACTAAAAACAGGGTATGGACCTTGGCTAAGGAACTGAATTATACACCAAATCCGGCAGCCAGTAACCTTCGGAGCAACAAAACCAAAACTGTTGCAGTAGTTATACCCTGCGTAGCAAACAATTTTTTCTCCTTATCCATAATGGGAATTGAGGAAATAGCCAGACAGTATGGTTACCATGTGCTTATTTATCAAACCCACGAAAATATAGAAGCAGAAAAGGCCTTTACCAACAGCTTGTTAAATGGGCGGGTAGATGGCATTCTTACTTCTGTATCGAGCAGTGAATACAATAGTGAATATTATGCCAATCTGGTTAAGAAAATCCCTTTGGTATTTTTCGATCGGGTGTATGAAAACCTGGATGCTGTTAAGGTAACTACTGATGATTATGACATTGCTTTTCAGGCTACTGAACATTTAATTGAAAGTGGCTGTAGCAAAATTGCCTATTTATTTGGACTTGAAAACCTTCCTGCAGGTAAGGCAAGGTTTGCCGGTTATCTAGACGCACTGAAAGCACATGGGATAGTGGCTCCTGAGCAGCTTGTTGTTAAATATCATGATGACGAAGAATTTAACCTGCAGCAGATAAAAGAATTGCTGGAGGCGTATAAACCCGATGCACTTTTTTCCTCTATCGAAGAATTTATCATTCCTGCTTATTGTGCCTGTAAGGAATTGGGTTTACAGATTCCAGATGATGTTAAAATACTCAGTTTCTCTAACCTGAGTACTGCAAAGCTCCTCAGCCCGTCGCTTACTACAATTTCGCAGCCTGCCTTCGAAATTGGACGTGAAGCGGCAAAATGCCTCTTCAAAATCCTTAATAACAAACAACTGGATGACGAACAGAATATTATACTGAAATCGGTGCTGACTAAACGCGAATCTACGGGTTGTTAATAGGATGAATCTAAGTTATTGATGCCTGATACGCGAAAACGTTTACGTAATTAAATAATTGAATTAAACCTTCAACATTGGGATTTTTTCTGATTTTTAAAAAAAACCAAATGTAAAAAAATCCTTATGAATCACTTGTCTGCATTCGATTATGCTGTTTTTTTGATGTATTTTATCGTTGTTTCAGCATATGGCTATTGGGTTTATAGGAGCAAGAAAAAAAAACGTACAGATACAAAAGATTATTTTCTGGCAGAAGGTTCACTTACCTGGTGGGCAATTGGTGCATCCATCATTGCTTCTAATATTTCTGCCGAACATTTTATTGGAATGTCGGGTTCGGGGTTTGCCATGGGGCTTGCCATTGCCAGTTACGAATGGATGGCTGCCGCCACGCTAATTATTGTAGCCATATTCTTTCTGCCTATTTACATTAAGAACAAAATTTATACCATGCCACAGTTCCTGTCTAACCGTTATAATAATACGGTAAGTACATTAATGGCTGTTTTTTGGCTACTTGTTTATGTATTTGTAAACTTAACTTCCATTTTCTTTCTTGGTGCTATCGCTATTGAAACGATTACGGGCATTCCTTTTAACATATGTATTATTTTCCTGGCTATTTTTTCTGCCATTATTACCCTGGGCGGCATGAAAGTAATAGGTTATACAGATGTAATACAGGTTTTTGTTTTAGTGGCAGGTGGACTGATTACCTGTTATATGGCGCTTAAACTTGTATCTGAGAAGTTAGATGCGCCCAGTGTTTTGGCCTCGCTTCCTTTATTGCGAAGTGAAGCATCTGATCATTTTCATATGATATTTTCGAAAGGAGATAAATTTTATAACGAATTACCCGGTATTGCGGTACTGCTAGGTGGTTTGTGGATCAATAATTTAAATTACTGGGGCTGTAACCAGTATATTGTTCAAAGGGCATTAGGAGCTGATTTAAAGACCGGGCGCAACGGCTTAATATTTGCCGCGTTTTTGAAATTACTCATTCCCGTAATTGTTGTTATTCCGGGTATTGCAGCCTATGTGCTTTATCAGCGTGGTTATTTTCAATCAGAAATGCTCGATGCAGCCGGAACAGTTAAACCCGATCATGCTTACCCGGTACTGATGAATTTATTGCCTGCAGGGATAAAAGGGCTCGCCTTTGCTGCGCTCACAGCCGCTATCGTAGCCTCACTTGCCGGAAAATGTAATAGCATTGCTACTATTTTTACACTGGATATTTACAAGAAGTTTATCAAGCCCGAAGCTTCAGAAACGCGATTGGTTTCGGTTGGTCGTTGGTCTGTGGTTATTGCATCTTTAATTGCTATCGTAATAGCGCCTGCATTGCGGAGTTTCGATCAGGTTTATCAGTTCATCCAAGAATATGTTGGCTTTATCTCGCCGGGTGTTTTTGCTATCTTTTTACTGGGCTTTTTCTGGAAGAAAACCACTTCGCGTGCAGCACTTATCGCTTCTTTATTAACCATCCCTTTATCTACTTTTTTTAAATTCCTGCCTACTATAACCAGCGGCGCTATCGCACCGATTCCTTTCTTAAATAGAATGTCGTGGGTATTTGTGATTATACTGGGTTTAATGGTTCTGGTAACGTTAACCGATCCGAAAAGTAAAGATAATCCGCAGGGACTTGAAATTGACAGTAGCATGTTTAAGGTTACTCCGGCATTTACCATTGCTTCGGTTATTATTTGTGGTATTCTTGCAGCACTTTATACCGTTTTCTGGTAAGTAAATCTTTACTTAAGATAATATATTGTGCTTATTATTAATAAATTTAAAAAAAATGAAGATTAAGGTTTTACTCTTTTTTGCACTGCTGGTTTCTTTCGGTGCGCTGGCCCAAAATAAATTATATAATATTAAAAACTATGGTGCGGTTGGCGATGGCAAAACCAACGATGCAGCTGCTATTCAGAAAACGATAGATGCCTGTTCGGCAGCAGGAGGTGGACAGGTAATTGTACCCGCCGGAAATGTATTTTTAGCGGGCCCTTTTAACTTAAAATCGTTTGTTGATTTAAGGGTAGAAGGAGGTGCTAAACTCTTAGCCAGTCCCGATGAAAAGCTGTATACCCAAAGTGCTTTTAGAGAAAATAAAGGCGAAGGTACCATCTGGATTGGTGGAGAAAAGCTTGAACAGGTAAGCATTAGTGGAACGGGTGTGATTGATGGGAATGGGATTTCGTTTATGGGCGAGGAGCTTAACGATTCCTATGTATTAAAACCCTTTAATATCGTAGATCCGCGACCGCATTTGCTTACTTTAATCGGCTGCAATAAATTGAATATAGATGGGGTAACTTTTCAGAATTCAGCTTACTGGACAGTTCATTTGGTTGGCTGTAATGATGTGTCGATATCGAATATAACGTTACTGAACAGTATAAAGATCCGTAATAGTGATGGTATTGACCTGGACCACAGTAAAAATGTGCGGATTACCAATTGTTTTATCGAATCGGGTGATGACTGTATCTGCTTAAAGAACAGGCGTGAGTTTGAAGAATATGGTGCCTGTGAAAATATTGTGATCAGTAACTGTACCATGACCTCTAGCTCATGCGCCATCAAAATAGGTTCTGAAAATATGGACCGAATCAGTAATGTGCTTATCAATAATTGTAATATCAGGAAAAGCAACCGCGGCATTGGTATTCAAAACCGCGATGAGGGTACGGTAAACAACGTGATTTTTTCTAATTTATTTATCGAATCCAAACTTTTTTCGGATGTATGGTGGGGAAAGGCAGAGCCGATTTATATTACCGCTTATCCAAGAGCAACCAGCAACAATAAAGATGCTGGTTGGCGTTTGCCGAAAGGGCAAACCAAAGGCAGGGTTGGGGCGGTTAAGAATATTTATTTCAGTAATATCCGATGTACTGGCGAAAGTGGGGTATACATCAGTGGCGAAAGCTCGGATAAAATTTCTGATATCTATTTTGACCAGGTTACTGTATACCTCGATAAAACAACAAAAGAAGCAGGCGGGGTATACGATCGTAGGCCAAGCAATGTCGAAGGTCTTGTTAAAAGTGCGATTGCGGGATTTTATTTTGAAAATACGGGATACATCAGTTTACTTAACAGCAATGTAGTATGGGGTACAAATAAGCCAGACTATGCAGGAAAAGCCCTAGAGGAAAAGAATGTTAGTAAAATTAAAACGGTCAACTTTAGCGAAACTACGGTGGGTAAATAAAAAAACACACGTGCTTTTAAGCCAGAGGCTTAATTTATTACATAAAACCAATATATATGATATGGCCAGAAGGGCACTGATAGATTACAATACGAGAATTTACCACCTTAAACTGTGTTCTCCCGCAGCACGCGGCTATACCAAATAGTGTGCTGTTTTTACTTAAACGTTTACGCAAATAAATACACCTAAATTTAATTAAAGGCCTGATTTTTTTAACAACTTCGCTATACCATAGCCAATGCATAAGGCAATAGTGTGGGAAATAATAGCTGTTGTGAGACTAGAAATATATGTTAAAAAGGATAAACGTATTGGTTGATTTACCCGATTTTGGCACTATAGAGTTGCCCTTAGTTTATACAATGAGCATAGAAGGAAGTGAAAAAGGTACTTGTTTGGTCAACTGTAAGATAATGCTTAGTGCCGAAAATCTGCCTGAATGGTTATTAACCACGGCTTTTAGTATTGTGTATACCCAGGCGGAGGCCGAAAATACAAACATTGTTTCAGTGAGTGCCGATAGCAGAACCACAAACCGCTATCATGAAATAATGCTGAGCATTGTATCGTCGTATATTAAGCTCAAAGAAGATCGTGTTGGTTTAAATTAGTTCCTGGCGGTAATTAAAAATATAATTACTTAATTTGTTGAAATTCACCTTGTTGTTTGGTGTTTTTAGTCAGGATTTCACCCAGTGCACAATTAATTTCGTTAATGGTCTTGATACTGAAAACATGCCTGCCTATTAACCATCTTTTGATTTCATCAGGATTAATATCCAATATAGAAGCAAGGTCGTTTTCTGTCGAATCCTTTTCTGCAAGTGCTTTTATAGTTTTATCAGCAACCTCGAGGTTTAACTGTTCTAGTTTCTCAATTGCAGGATTTCCGGTTTCTTCCAACCAGATAGATACAAAATCGTTTTCTTTCATTTTATCCTTTTTTACCATTTAGAATAACAGTATGCTTAAATATCAATTGTCTGTTTGGGCGGCAAATTTAGTGATTAAGCCCATTATTGCAAACCGGAATTAAAAGAAAGATAATAATGCCATTATTGGGTGTGTATCTTTAATTAACCGGATGATTGTATTTATCTTAGTGCTTAGTACAGCCAAAATTTATCATCAATAAACCTCCTTTTCGATTATTTGTTAGGCCTTGCTTATGTTCTAAAGTTTAAATTAAATCAATTTACAAATGGCATCAGATCAGAAATTCGTAGACTTTATAATCGATCAGATTAATTATTCCGAACATGTTACCTATAAGAAAATGTTTGGCGAATATGGTTTGTATTTTGATGATAAGCTATTTGCGCTTGTGTGTGACAATAGGCTGTTTGTTAAACCAACTTTAGCCGGGAGAGCGTATATAATAGATGTTGTAGAAGCACCACCTTATCCGGGTGCAAAAAATCAATTTCTAATCGAGGAGCAATTGGAAGATCGCGATTGGCTAAAAAAACTGGTAAGCATCACGGTAGCAGAACTGCCTGAACCCAAACCCAAGAAAAAGAAATAAAGGCAGGGTTTACTTTGTTTCTAATGTACCAATTAGTAAAAAAGTGGTTAGCTGTTGTAGTGGTACTTAAATTTCGTAACAAGCTTGTTTTATTACCTTGAATTAAGGGCTGTAGTGCTGACACAGGATTGCTATAGTATATATTTTAGCTATATTGTAACTATGAAAAAATTATTCCTGTTTCTATTATTATCACTTTCAATTCGTCCCTTATTTGCACAACAAACGCAGAAACCGATGCTTTACGGCAATAGTTGGATGGCTATTACCGGAAAGCCAATGGCAGCAACAGCGGGAGCAATGGTTTTTCAGCAAGGTGGAAATGCAGTTGATGCGGCATGTGCCATGTTGGCTGCCACTTGCACCATGTGGGATACCTTGAGTTGGGGAGGCGAAACACAAGCGCTGATTTATAACCCGAATACAAAAAAGGTGATTGCCATTAATGCGATGGGTGTTGCCCCAACCGGGGCTACCGTAGCCTTTTTTAAAGCTAAAGGTTATAGTTTTCCACCAGAATATGGCCCTTTGGCCGCCACTACACCAGGTACACCAGGCGGGCTAATCTATATGCTGAGCAAATATGGTAGTATGAGCCTGGCTCAGGTTTTGGCACCGGCCATGCACATGGCCGCAGGTTATGCCATAGAGGCACAGGCGGCAAATAGTATGGAACGCGATAAAGAATTGATTAAAACCTGGCCTTACAGTAAAAAAGTGCTGTTGCCACATTTTGGCGAAAAACGTGAGGCACCAGAAGCAGGAGAGGTTTTTATTCAAAAAGATTTGTTGGCCACGCTAACCAAAATGGTTGAAGCAGAACAAGCGGCACTAAAGAAAGGTAGCTCCCGAAAGGAGGCATTAATGGCTGCTTATGATCGTTTCTATAAAGGAGATATTGGGCAGGAATTTGTTCGCGGAAGTAAAGAACAAGGTGGTTTAATTACCATGGATGACCTTGCGAAATGGAAACCGGTTGAAGAAGAAGCACTAAGTACCAATTATAAAGGCATTGAGGTATATAAATTAAAACAATGGACACAGGGACCGGTTTTGCTACAGGCTTTGAATATACTAGAGAATTTTGATCTAAAGGCAATGGGGTATAATAGCTCAAAATATATTCATACTGTTTATCAGGCAATGAACCTGTCTTTTGCTGATCGTGATTTTTATTACGGAGATCCAAACCAAAATCCTGCTGAACCAATAAAAGGCCTGTTAAGTAAAGAATATGCAAAACAACGCGCCTCACTTATCCAGTTTGATAAAAATGATGCAAACATAGGTCCAGGCGATCCATACCCATACGAAGGGAAGAAAAATCCTTACTTAAATCTGTTAAAAAGCAGAGGTTTTACCCTCGATACAGCTAAACGTAACTTTGCTCCGAAGCACGACCTGGGTAACAATACGCCAAAAGAAATTTACGAAGACCGTTTATGGCGGGGAACAACATCCATAGAAGCTGCAGACAAGGCAGGTTGGGTAGTATCGGTTACGCCAAGCGGAGGCTGGCTTCCGGCCTGTATTGCTGGTAATACTGGTATTGGAATGAGCCAGCGTATGCAAAGCTTTGTACTCGATTCTGCCTTAAACCCCTTTAATGTTGTCGCACCTGGCAAGCGACCGAGAGTGACCTTGTCACCTTCATTGTTTATCAAAGATGGTAAACCTTTTGTATCTGCCGCAGTTCAGGGCGGAGATACCCAGGATCAGAACTTACTGCAGTTCTTTTTAAACATGGCAGAGTTTGGTATGAATGTTCAAAGGGCAACCGAAGCCGCTAACTTTAATACCAATCAGCTTTGGCTTTCTCTTGGAGGTACTAAAACGAGCGATAGAGAACCAAAGCCTGGCCAGATCTTGTTAAATGCCAATACCAAAGAGGAGGTACGTGCTGAACTGAAAAAAATGGGTTATACGCTTAGTTTCTCGGAACGTACCAGTGGCCCAATCAATGCCATTTATTTTGATTGGAAGCACAATAGTTTACAAGGCGGCTCGAGTAACCATGGCGAAGATTATGGTATTGCATGGTAGTATATTGGTTTGATGAATAATAGGTACTACATTTTTATTAATGCCTAAAAATAACACTTTGGTCTTCGGCTCTTTTTGGTTTCGATATAGTAGCCAACAGAGATTTCGTGTGAGCCATAATCATAATTGCTCAGTTTATTAAGGCTGTAATCATAACCATAGCCAATGCGCAGATTAGATCTGATAAACAATTCGCTGATGAAACCAATTGCAGCCCTACTGGTTAATCCAGACTGCAGGTTCTCTTTAGGGTAAATTTTTACTGAAGTGCGATAAACTGCACCAAGCCAGAAACGCTCTTTTACGAGTAAAAAGGCATTTAAATCTAATGAAGTTGGGCCATGTAAGTCGTCTTTAATTAAAAAGGTTGGTTTAAAAACAAAATCGTCATTTACAGGTAGGGCAACTCCGGCACTTAAATAAAAATGAGGCTGAATTTTAACGTTTAGCGAATTATAATCGTCAAATACAGATAAGGTTTTTGATAAGAGGTTATTTGCTGAAAAACCGATAAAAAACTTCTCATTTGAATAATGAATGCCCGCGCGTATATCGGGCATGGTCTGGCTTATTGACCCAATTGGGATACGGTTATCGCCCGTTTCAATGGGATCTAACAAATTGCCGTTTAAGGCTGTCTGTATTACACCTATGCCTAAACCAAATGCGAGGATATTGGTTTCAGTACGATCGAGTTTTATCCTGTAAGCGAAGTTTGCCGATGCATTTAAAGTATTTTGTGCACCTATTTTATCCTTGGTTACAATCATCCCTAGGCCAATACTTTCGTCATTTATAGCTTCATCTGCCGATATAGATAAAGTTTGCGGTGCTCCCCGAATTCCGGTCCATTGTGCCCTGGCAAAAGCCTGTAGGTAAAGTTCTTCTTTATAGCCCGCATATGCAGGATTGATATACATACCATTAAAAACATATTGCCCAAACTGGGCATCTTGCTGCGCAAAAACCTTAACAGTTGATACCGTAATGATTAAAACAAGATATATCTTTTTTAAAATGTTCATGTCTGTATTTGTTTTATTTACCTGATTACCGTTACATAACCTTTGTAATCTTGCCAGTCAGTTGTTGCATTTTTAACTTTAACCACATAGAAGTACGTTCCATCTGCTAATCCCGGAGCCGTCCAGTTGTTCTGATAATGATTGGATTGATAAACCGTACTTCCCCAGCGGTTAATGATTGTTACTTCGTTCGATTCAAAAGATTCCAGGTGTTCAATATAAAAAGTGTCGTTCTTGCCATCCCCATTAGGCGTGAAAACATTTGGTATTCTTAAACCCGAAATCTCTTTTTTATCGGTTGATGTATTATTGGCGAGGTTAGGGTCAAATTCTGTTGCAGTTACGGTTGCAGTATTGGTTACCATGCCCGATTGCTTGGATTTTACCTTGATTACCAGTTCGGCAAACTTGCCGTTGGGTAGTAAGGGGATACTCCAGTTAATGGTTCTGTTTAGCTGATCGTAGCTGGCTACTCCATCAGTTGGCTGGGCTAGATTTTCTAAAGAGAGGTTATCCGGAAGCGCATCCTTAATCGTCAGTTGGGTGGCATCATCTGTACCATTGTTTCTAACGTTTAGATAATACTCAAAAATCTGGTCGCTTACTACAATCTTCGATTCCGAACGCTTTGTTATGGCTACATCAGCAATAAGTTGTGGCAATACAATAACTTTTATTTCATCGGAGATTTCTGATATACAGCCAAATTTATTTTCACTAGCTACTTTATAAATGCCAGCTGTTGCAGTAATAAGGGTTGATTTCGTTTGCCCTTTTATTAACACATCATCCTTATACCATACATATGAAGCTGCCCCAGCCGAATTTGCACGCAGAACCACTGACGACCCTTGCCTGATCGTAATGGTTTGCTGCCCATCGGAAGCAATATGGCACATTGCTGTTTGAATAAAAAACAACATCAAAGCCAATGACAGAAAGGAGGATATCCTTAACCTCATTTATATAACAATAATCAGAAAAACGAAAATCAGCCTAGAAAGTAACCGCCGTTGCCGTACCGGTGATGGTTCCTGGAGTAATGGTTGGCTTTACAGGTTTAGGGCTTACGGTAACATCATGATCTGCCCACTGTGGACAATATTTGTTGCCATTAATTACATAACCTACTTTTAATCTGTGTGTTTTTGTTCCAACAGTTGCCGGAGCCGATGGCGTATAATCTTTTAATGTAGCACCTGATATGGCTGTTTCTACTCCTCCTGTTACCGTATACCACTGGTAGGCCAAATCTGGAATGTTGGTGGCATCAGGATTGGTAACAGCACCAACTTGAGCCAATGGACTTTCCAGACAAAAGTCAGCCGGTGTAAAATTAACCACCAAAGGTTGAAGTACATATACCGGAATTTCCTGTAATTCAGATTCGCAGGATCCAGGTGTGCTTGATTTAGAACTTAAATAATAATAGCCTGTGTTTAAATCGGCCGCTGCGATTTTATTTCCCGAAGCTAAAATAACACCTGTACTTGGTGTTGTGGTTTGTGTTGCACTATATTTAACAATCCAGTCTGCACCAGCTGGAGGAGCGGGTAAAGTAAGATCTGACCCTTTGCAGAATAAATTAACTCCAGTTGTAGTTGGTAAAACCTGAGCAGATACTGTTGAAAATGTGCAGATTACCAGAAATGTGATGGCTAAAATTGCTTTTGTAATTGAATTGTTCATGGGGGACTTTTTTTTAGATTAATATTGTGAACTAGTTTGTACCAACACATGTGGTGCTGATGGTTTTGGATTTATTTTAATGTTGAAATTAATTTGAGTACTGCAACCCGCTGCATTTTTAATGGTCAATACGCCAGAATGGATACCTAATGCAGCATTGGCTGGAATATTAAGCAGAATATTTCCAGCTGGTAAAGGTTGATTGTTAACCGGATCAAAATCTGGTGCATTCCAGGTAATGTTATATGTTGTTGGGTTATTTAAAGCGTTGGTATAGGGTAGAGATAAACTGGTAAAACCCTGGCATATTTCAGGATCGGCGCCCAATGTTAAAGCTGGAAGCGCGTTTACAATTACAATAAAATCTGTTGTTTTCTCCGCACAGCCCTTTGCCGTGGCCGTTATGGTGGCTGTTCCTGTAAATGTATTATCCCAGGTTACCTTACCACTGTTTGCATCAATAACACCTGCCGATAAGGGTAATATGGAGTAGACTATGCTTGTAGCATTTGTTGCAGTTGCAACATAGGTGTCGGTTCCCGTACCAGTACAGCGTTTATCAGTTAATCCACCATTAAAAACTGGAGAACTTACATTTGCATTTACCGTTATTGAACCGGTTGTAGTAAATGGAGTTCCTGTAGTATTAGAAACGGTATAAGTTTTTGGTGGGCCTGCGGTAGTTGGCGTGCCTGAAATGGTAACTTTTTTAGGAGATGAACTATTGGTATAAGTTATCCCGGCTGGTAAACCTGTAACTTGAATACCATTTGAACCCGATGGAATATTGATAATAATATCGTTCATGGCTGTACCTACACATACTTCTCTGTTATTAGAGCCAGTTGTGGTGCTAACCGAGCTCTGATCGTTATTGCTTACCTGATCGGGCTGGGAACCCGTAATTGTTGCGGTGTTAATATTAGTCCCGGTTGTTACAACTTTTGCTGTGATACTTAATGAAATACTGGCATTACTGGCTAAATCGCCAATAGTCCATATCCCCGAAATAGGATCATAACTTGTGCCCGATGGCGCTATACTTGATACATAAGTAAAACCGCTGGGAAGCAAATCTGTGACTGATACGCCAACTGCATTGCCATTACCTAAATTTTCGGCCTTAAGGGTAAATACCACATTGGTATTCAATTCCGGATAAGTAACGTCAACCGTTTTGGTAATAGAACGATCAATGTTGCAGAGCGAGATATTTACAGGGAGCGAAGGCGCACTAATGCCGCAATCCAAGCTGTAACTAACTGTATAATTACCCGAGGTACTGGCCACATAGGTATTGGTATTTGCCCCGCTTATCGCATTTCCGTTAAGGTACCATTGATAAGAAGAAGCATTTGGGTTTGCCGTAAGCGTTGCCGAAGCACAATTGGTTTGCGATACCGTTGGCTGATCGCCCTTTTCGGGGAAACGTGAAATAAAGTTAGACATGGAGAACCCATCACCTTGTTGCACCATCGAAACGGTAAGCCGTTCTGCGCTGGTAATAGTGATTGTTTTTGGTGAGCCAATATCTGCTTTTGTAAAACTGATTAAATATAAACCGGAAGTTCCCAGTGCTTTACGGCTACCGATACTTGGTATCGCTTCAATATCACTGTTGGTATAATTGGTTGTACCCTGTAGGGTTGTGAGGTAGATTTTAGCGGTACTTCTTGTAATGATATAGCCAAAATAAGATAAATCGGTATTGTTATAGGCGGTGAATTTACTGGTCTCGACTTTTTTAGATCCCGAACAACTGGATATAGGTACTAAAGTAGCCACATCAACTTCGCAACCACCACCGCCAGAGATACCAGCCGTACCAGAAAATACACCTACATTTTTAGTCGCCTCAATTCTCGATGATGAATATCGACCTGTGTTTATGCCTGGTGGGTTTTTGTAACTATAAGTTCCATTAATATAGCCATGTTCGAAAGTTACAGTATCTCCGGCTTGGGCCAGCGTATAGGTAGTTACTCTTTTCTGGGCACCATTCATGTCAAAGTCGGTAACTGTAACTACGGTATTGGCCTCTGTTGCAATCACCGTGGTCTGCTCGGCGGTTGAATTACCTTCGCCTTTAACCACTACATACTCTTGCCCCAATGAGGCAATGGGCGGAATTGGATTGTAAGCACCATCTCCACAACCTCCAGGCGCATCAAGGTCTGCAGCGGTATTCATTACAGCCGGCCCAGATGATTCTACCAAAGTTCCCATTTTTACTTTGAAAAGATAACTTTGTCCGGCATTTAATGTTGCCATGGCTACACCAGCTATTTTAACAATCGTGTTATTTTCGGTGGCCATAATGCTATATATAGGAGCGTGTGAACCGGTTGCAAGATTGCCGCCGCGATAGTAGCCTACGCGGAATGAGGTTCCGATTGCCGCATCACCGAAGCTGAAAAGAGAGGCATTACCCTTAATGTCTGTATCTCCACCGTCAGTTCCTAAATTATCTGAGGCAACATTTCTTAAATTAACTGAAATAGATCCGGTGGCTTCTATAATTAATCCGGCTCCGCTTATAACGGTATTTAGCGGGTGTGCAGGTACATCTTTAGGTAATCCGCTAAAGCGTTGTACGTAGGGAGTGCCTTGCACGCAAGTAAAGTTAAATAATATGGTACCATCACTTTTCTTTATTGTTCCGGTAACGGTTCCAATATCTGATGTAATCACAATCTCGTTGGCTTTACTCCAATATTGCCATGGGGCAGGAGCAATATAATGTTTAGAATAGCTGCTTGCAGATAAACGTTTTGTGGTGTTTATGCTGGCTTTTGAAGAAAAAGTGAAAGGTAAATTGTTAAAGCCAGTATTTGTTAGGGTTTTGATTTCATTGCGCGCAAATGCAATATTTGCTGAACAGAGCAATATTATTCCCAATAACCCGTTAAACAAATACAGCAGAAAAGCCTTAACCATAAATAACCTGTTAGAACCCATACGTGGCTTAAACATGGAGCTAAAATTTATTAAAGGCTGAGTGCGTTTTAATAAATTTTGGCATAATAAACCACTTACCTATGTAGGTTAGGTTTTGGTTTATTGTGTATTCTAATGTGTCAGTTTGTAGGGCTCTTTTGGTCGAAAGTAATTAAAAAAATGCACTAAAAAATACCCTTAATATTAATTTTTAATGCACTTTAAAGCTGTTTAAACGCAATTTTTGCATAAATTAAATTGCCTGTATTTCTACTGATACGCCTTTAATTAGAAACTGATTATCTTCTTCCCAGTTATTTGAATTTTATTAATATACAATTAATTTGTAGTCAGTTAATTATGGTGTTTTTGAGGATCTAAAATTATAATAAAAAGCGTTTTAAGTGAAAAAAATGATTTTTCTATAAAAATGATACAATTGATATGAAAATATTAATCTTATCTGCGGCTTAAAATCCATATATCATCATAAAAAAATAACCTTGTAAGCAAAAAAACTTGTGGTATTTTGATTTTTACCGCAATTATCTGGTTGCTATTTGTTGTGAAAATTAAAAAAGAGGTTTAACTATGGGTAACATCATCGGTCACAATGATTTTCATTATAATTAACGCCCAGTAGCGTTAAGATAAGTGCTGAAAATATCATCCTGTAAACGATTGCAACATACAAGACCAAAACCTTTGAATTTGAAGGTTTTTGGACTTAGCACTTATTCACCATTAAATTTGCATTTCGAATAAACTAACTGGCTTATGATGATAGTGTGCCGGGAGCTGATCGGTATTGCTTAACTCATGTAGCCCTAAAAAATCAAATCCAAATTTTTGATAGTGTTGAATAAGTCCCTCGTTTTCACCAACGGTATCTAACCTAACAAAGCATTTAGCATTTGCTTTGGCATATTCTTTTGCCCAGTTTACAATCGTGCCAACCAGGTTCTGTCCTCTGAAATCTGGATTTGTAGCAATGCGGTGAATATAGATGGCTGGATTGAGGTTCTTTTCTTCCCATATTTGCGGATCGCTAAAAGTAGTTGCCCAAATACAGGCTACCTGTCCGTTAATGATTATTTTCCATTGCCTGTTTTCCTTAATTTCTGTTTCGATCATTGAAAGTTCAAATTTGGGCCAATGAACGCTATATTTCGTTTTCTGGAAATCGGTTGCAATTTCGTATAAGCGGAAGATTTCTGCTATATCGTGTATTGTACTATTTTCTATCCGCATGGTTATGGCTTTAGGTTTTTAATGAATGGAGCCAGCTCTCTTTCAACAGCATTGTTGCTATTTTCGAGCTGCGCTACAATGTTTTTTCGTTCTTGTTCCGATTTGTTCTGGCTTAATTTTTTCTTTCCCTGAATATTGTTTACTTCCATTTCGAAAGCTACAATTCCCTGCATCATACCTTGTTTAAATTTTTCTGAAAGACTATCCCATTGTAAGAGATATTCTTTTTCATAATACCTAATCATTTCTTTTAGTGCCTCTTCTTTAGCTTTTTCATCGCTAATAATATGGGCTTTTCCATAAGCATGCACGCTAATATAATCCCACGTGGGTACACTTTCGTGTTTTTCGTAATGGCTGGGAGAGATATAAGCATGTGGCTCGGCGAATATAATAAGTGAAGTATACTGCTCAATATATTTCACTTGCTCATTAGCTTTTGCAAAGTGGCCGCTAATTAACACTTTCCCATTTTTCTCATTTACAACAAAAGGTAGTTGAGTGGCTATTGGTAAATTATTGTGGCTGGTAATGATCGTGGCAAAGCTATATCTTTTCATAAAGGCAATTTGCTCACTTTGGTTATCAAACTTAAAATTATTGGATATCAACATATTTATTAAATTTTGAAGGATAGGTTATGATTATTTAGCAAACTTTTTTGAGCCCGCAACACAGAGGATCACGCCAACTGTAATGGCTAGCATATCCATACTTACTTTTTCATGTAGCAGGGTAGTGGCAAGGGCCAATCCAAAAAAGGGCTGAAGGAGCTGGAGCTGTCCAACTGCTGCGGTTCCGCCCTGCGCGAGGCCTCTGTACCAGAAAATAAACCCAATGAACATGCTAAAGAGCGAGATATAGGCAAGGCTCAACCAGGCAGCAGTACCTACCTCGGCAAATGAAATTGGTTGGTAAATGAACATTAAGGGCAACATTAATGGGAACGAGAGCACCAATGCCCAGGAAATTACCTGCCAACCACCCAATGTTTTAGATAACTTTGCACCTTCAGCATAGCCAAGTCCGCATAGAACAATGGCCAGTAACATTAAAATATCGCCGATTGGTGCAGCATTAATTCCCTGATAAATGGCATAGCCAATTACCAGCAAACTGCCCATAATTGAGAAAAACCAAAATATGGGTTTAGGCCGTTCGCCTCCCCGTAAAACGGCAAAAGTGGCTGTAACCATAGGTAAAAGACCTAAAAATACCAACGAATGTGCCGAAGTAATGTGCTGCAAAGCAAGCGCACTTAACAGCGGAAAGCCGATTACTGCACCCAGAGCCACAATTATGAGCGAGATTAAATGTTTGGCTGATGGTCGTTTTTCTCTAAATGCAATTAATACACCAAGTGCAAGGAGTGCAGCTATAGATGCACGGGCAACGGTTACAAAAATAGGGCTCATATCCATTACTGCTAATCTTGTGGCTGGCATAGAACCGCTAAAGATAAGTACGGCGATAAACCCGTTAAGCCAACCACCTGAAATATGATCTTTGTTTAGCTTAATTACTGCTGCTTTCATGTTTTTTGATTTCTTAATTCAAAGGTGCAAAGGTAAAAGTGATAAATACAGTATCAGTTTTGTATATTTGTATGGGTACAGTTTTGGTGATTATGGAAAAAGTTTACAGGTATAATGAAATAGTAAGTGGAATTGCCACACAGATTAAAGACGGTATTCTGAGAGCTGGAGATAAACTTCCGTCTGTTAGAATGCTCTGCAAAGAATATGCAGTAGGCATGAATACGGCAAAAAGGGTGTTTTTGGAACTCGAAGCCCAGTCGCTGGTTGAGGCCAAGCCACAATCAGGTTTTTTTGTAAGTAACCGTAGGGTAGAACGGCTTCCGCTGCCTGCAGTTAGTAAGCCATCGCTAATTGCAAATCATCGTGAACCGAGCGAACTGAGTAGCCAGGTTTATTCAAGCATTGGTCGCGATGATTTAACCCTTTTTTCAATTGGTGTCCCATCTGGTAGCTTATTGCCGTTGGCAAAACTCAAAAAAGAGATAATTTATGCTACAAGGGCGCTTAAAGAAGGAGGGACAGAATATGAACCACTGCAGGGTAATGTTAAGTTACGCAGAATGGTTGCGGTACGCTCGCTAGCTTGGGGAGGAAATCTTCATGAAGATGATTTGATTACGACTGCCGGGGGAATGAATGCATTAGCTTTTTGCCTGATGGCCTTAGGGAAGCCAGGTGATACAGTAGCCATAGAAAGCCCTTGTTATCCTGGAATTCTTCAACTGGTAATCAGTTTGGGTTTAAAAGTACTGGAACTGCCTACGCATCCGGTTACAGGCATTGAAATAGATGCGCTTAAGAAAGTAGTAGCTAAAATTGATATTTGCCTTTTAATACCTAATTTTAATACACCATTAGGCAGCTGTATGCCTGAAGAACACAAAAAAGAAGTCGTTCAGCTTTTGGCTGCAAATGATATTCCGCTTATTGAGGACGATATTTATGGTGATCTTTATTTCGGTACGCAACGACCAAGATGCTGCAAATCATTTGATACAGCAGGTAATGTATTGTGGTGCAGCGCAGTTTCGAAAACCTTGGCGCCAGGGTACCGCGTAGGTTGGGTAGCACCCGGAAAGTATAAAGAAAAACTACTTAAACTAAAACTGGTACATGCCATTGCCTCAACTTCTGTTATTCACGAGGCTGTTGGTAATTTCCTCAAGACTGGGCGGTACGATCGGCATTTGCACCAACTCCGTCGTACCTTACAGCACAATTACCAACATTTTATAGATGCGGTTACCGAATATTTTCCAGAAGGTACAAAAACAACCCGGCCGCAGGGTGGGCTAGCCATATGGATAGAATTTAATAAAGAAGTTGATACTGTTAAACTGTATGAATTGGCAATGAAACAAAAAATCAGCATTGCCCCAGGCCCTATGTTTACGTTGCAAAATCAATATCAGAACTGTATACGCCTATGTATTGGTCTTCCATGGTCAGATGAACTTAAATTTAAGCTGAAACAATTGGGTAATCTGGTAAAAATGATGTGATCTACTACTGGCATGTACTGAAATTACGGCCAATTGTAGTTTAATGCCGATACTTCTATATTTGATTAAGAATTTGCACTTTCTGGCTCAGGAGTGTTCGGTGTTTCACCCAAAGGCGCTATGCCGCAAGCTGCCCATATAAATTTAAAAATATTTAGAAATTCGCATTGGATATCCCTGTCAGATTGTATTTCGTTTTCCATATTGTGCCGCTTTAATCTGATTATAAAACAAAGAAAGGCTAATTTTGTGTTAACGAAGATAATCTCTTAATGTAAGTATACTGTTGCGTAAATGTTAAGGATTATATTTTTAACCATTAAAAGAAGATTCGGCGTAATATTTATTTAACTGACTTACCTTATCCCTGAAAACCTGCTGGAACCATTGCTGGTAATGCGAACCGGCAATGGCTTCCGAATGTTCTTTGCTAAAAATCCCGGCAATAGTATCGGCAGCAAAGATTCCCGACATTACAGACATCAATATTCCCTGACCAGATGAAGGGTCTAATAATCCTGCCGCATCTCCACATAAAAAAATACGATCAGTGTAAACCTGGTTGTACAATCTCCACCTCATACTGTGTATTTGGATAGGTGAAACCAGTGAAGCATTTAGTAAGGCCACAGGAGCTTGGTAGATTTTGTTTTTCCCAGTCGATACCTGTGTCCAAGTGCAATAATGATTAATTTCTGGTGCCAGCCATAGCCAATTCTGTCCATATTTCTGGAAAGATGTTTTTAAACTGGCCATCTGGTTGTTATTGGTTATCCGGCTGAGTCCACTCCAGCAAATAATAGGATTGGAAAAATTTGTTTTACCGATCTTTAATAATTTACCTGCTACCTGCTCTTTACCGCTACCATCAATTATAAATCTCGATTTAATCTGGTTTCCTGTTGAAGTATTTACTATTATATAATCTTTTTCCCTTTTGATGGTTTTGATCTTTTCGCCAGTTATGGTATTTAAGCCATAAGAAAGTGCCACCGAAAAAAGGCTTTTTACAAATCCAGGTTTATCAATATGGGTACCGGTCCAGGCGCCATTTTCATCCCTACCTAATTCTTGAAAAAGTTCACCATCATAAATTCTGGTATAAGTGCCTCTAGAATTGGAAGTAATTGCTTTATCGGCAGAAAGCATATTCATGAGCGTATCCAGGCCAGGATGAACACTCTCAGCAGGTGTAGACTGGAATGGATAATCCAGCTTAGTAATATCTCCCGTTATCATCACACAGTTTAATTCATGTTGCAAACAGCGTATGGCTGAGGAAAGACCTGCTGTACCCGCACCAATTAGGATAACATCATAAACTTTCTCAATCATATTGCCAATTAAGTTCAGCTTGGCCACCAAGATCTTTAGCAAGGAGTTTACACCAGGCTAAGCGGTTTTGTGTAACCTGGCAAATAACCAGGTAATCAAAGTCCATTCTTCTACGCTTGCTATTGGGAGCTACCCAATTATATGTATGCGGATCTTCTGATTCATCATACTTAGGTTTTGCGAACAGATAGAGGTATCCACTACCTTTAATTCCATCTTTAGGTAATATTGACCATTGTTTCGACTGCCCGACAAGATTTTCGGGTATGCCTATTCCAAGAGCTCCTGCACCCCAGTCTGTAACTTTCTCTGCGCTGATTAGCCAAAGCTTCGAGAATCTAAATGTATTACCCTCAACAGCTGTTTTACACTTTCTAAGGCATTCTATACGGGCCATCAATTCCTGGCAATCTATATTCCTGATTAACGACATGTTAAAGCCAACAGCTGGATTTAGCAAGTTTTCTACATAGTCTGCACGCCCGATATCTGTAAAGTTGATCCGAAACCCCTCCTTAATATAGTCTAAGAATGGGCCTTGTTCGCCATCCCAGCCATAACTTTCTTTAAGCTTGGTTTTAGGGTCAAAAAGCCCTGGATGGCCCTTATGAATGCCAATCTCCTCATCAAGTAGGGGAATAGCTGTAGGTGGAACTGTTTTATCGGTTAAATGAAGTCCCTTTTTTTGTGGAGTAGGTAATGCTGTTAATGAGCCTTGAAAAGTTCTCGCGGCATCGGGCGAAGCCACTGGCCACATACCATTGGCGGCAGCACAAAGTTTCATATCCTCTGGAAAGGGCGATCCCAGGCCAAATGTAGCAAGAAATGTGTCGTTTTTGTCATGATCGGGAGACGAATAAGATGCTTCCCAGCCTGGAGCAAATACAAAGGCAGCGGTATCTGGCAAGAAACTGGTAGACATATAATCCCGTAATTCAGGCGATTTATATTCTTCCTTTCCGCTATAGTTTCCGTTAATAGCTTTTCCTGCACTTGATAAAATAGCCAGCATAGTGTTTTGAAGCTGATGCCCATTGATGTTTTCTGGGATACGAAATGCAGATCTACTTTGGTTAACAGCATCCATAATGTATGGATTTGGCTTAAGGCGGCAATAACTTAAATTCTCAATGCCACCTTCCAAAAAGCTGGTATCCGTTCTGTCGTATTTGGTCAGATCGTAACTATCGGCAAAAGGGAAAAAATCTGGAGCAGCTACAAGCGAATATGCAGGAAGGATCTTATTGTCGAGGTTTACCGCCAGAGCTCCTTTAATTTTACAAGAAATACTGCCCTCACAGATATTGTCTTCAAATAAGGCGGTTTTATAACAGCCATTTTCAATCTCAGCTTCGAAATTACTGGTATGTGCGCCCATATTTTCATACTGGCTGAAATCTGCCGATACTTTATTTCTGATGTTTAAAAACATGGGGACATTTCTTGGCGCATTAAGTCGGGTGGCTTTCAAACTTGGATAAATGCCCTCAGTGAGGATGTAATCAAGGATGTCTAAATTTTTATTTTTTAAAAGTTTAAGCGATGTATACCTCCTATCAGATTTTAATCCTTTTCCTTGCTTCGGCTTTACATTAATGCCCACAATTAATCCATCTTGTTTTGCAACCGATAATAATTTTGCCGGAAAAGCGCTTACCAATAGAGAAGAGCCCTGCTTTTCAACATCAACTAAGTGGTTGTTGCTTGCAGGCTGTAAAGTTCCATCACTACTCGAATTGCTTTTACGAATAAATGGAGCTTCATCGGTGCGATATGAAGCAGACATTTCTACCTGCTTGCTTACAGCTAGTTTTCGTAGTTTTTCGTTTAGGTGGCTTTCATAAAAAACAAGTTCTCCGCCATTAATTAATAGATCTGCGTTAAATATTTTACGGATAGGTTGCAGGAAACTGCGTTGCCTAAATAATCTATCATCATTAGCTTCCTTGCTGTAAAGCGTAACAGATTTACATGGGAGAATTTTCGCGATGAAAAGCCCAAATCTTGATGGCGTTACTGCTATTGCTTTTTGATCAATACCTACAGCTGGTGCATTAATAAAACAACGTTTTTGGGCGTCATAGTTTTTCCCATATTCGCCTATTCTAGAAATGCCTGTTCTCGAAAAAACTAAATCTGCATAAGGTAAAGGTACTTTATCTGCTGGATCTGGAGTTTTATATGTTGGATCTGGTGTTTTATATGCTGGGCGATACTCGTAAGCAAACATAGCGAGTACATAACCTTTTGGTAATTGGTTTAATGGATATTTGAAGGTCTTTAAGGAATAAATATAATCTTCCAGCAGATCAATTTGTTGCAATGAAGGATATTGCGTAGTAGAAAATGGTATTCCATTTAAAATAGGACGTACTCTCGGGCTAGCCAGCGCATGGTATAACAAGCTCATGGATGGGCGACAAGGTTCAATCAAACGTATTCCGGCAAAATCTTCAAATCCTGGTAAAGTATTTAGCGGTTGAAGCGGTTGAGACAGTTTATCGATCAGATTAGTATCCGATCCATCAAATTCAACTCCGGTGATATTTTTTAGATAGGCAATCCATTGGTTATTTTTTAGCCAATCTAATAATGATATAAAATTTGTATTCACTACTGCAGGTGGGGCAGAAGGTGTTAAAAATTCAAAAATATCATCTTCTTTCTTTGCTAGTGGTTTGGTTGCTAGTACCGTTGAAGGAACTGCGCTAGCAAGCGTCAGGCCAATCCCTAAATCTTGGATAAATTTTCTGCGTTTCATTTAGTTGTTGGTTTAAGAGCATCAATGTTAATTTTAAAGGATGTGTGGTAGAAGGGATGAGAATTATAACGAATAACAACGATCCGCTCCGGTTTTCTTTCTGCATTCTTCACAAGTAGTATAGGTTATACCGGTTTCGCTCCACCCACCGTCTTTTCTTTCGAAAACACAATATTCTCCATCTATTTTTACACATCTTAATGTAGGTAAGAAAAATAATTTATCTCTCTTAGCCTTTTTTTTTCTCATTTTTCTCATCATTAATATACTAAGGTTTCAAAATAATGGTGTCTTCATATCTCATAATAAGCGATACTTTATCGCGTAATACATCATCTACTGATATCACTAATGCCTTGTTGTCGCTTAGCTGATTGTCTTGTGTGAGTACAACTTTTTCAATCCGAAGGCTGTCTGATTTAAAGCTGGAGCCATATTGTTTATCCAGTAAAAAATATAGTTTGTTATTTCTCCTATTCGAGGATGTATAAGTTGAGCCTTTAGTCGCGATACTAAAAGTTTCATCAGCAAGGAGGTAGGAACCAGATGCACGGCTGTCTAAAATTCCGTAATAAAAAGGGCTAAAACCTGTGGCAGTATCAGTATCTAACCATGGCCGCTGCACGGTGAAAAATAAAAAGCTATTCTTGTTTCCGCTTTTTGCATCAAATAAAATAAGGTAAACATCGTACTCACTTTTGCCTCCACGATTATAAGAAGTAAACTCATTTTTTCGCTGTTTACTTAGAACCGCCCAGTCTACAAAATGATTCTGCTCCATCCATCCTTGAAGAAAACCTGCTTTATATATTCTTGCAGTGGTGGCATTTTTTTCGGTGGCCAGTATAGATTTGCTTTTGCTGATCACACTTTGCAAAAACGCGTTATCAATATTTTTATTAAAGTTAAACGGATGTTTCCTAACTGTGCAAGAAGAAACCACGGCCGCCAGTATAAAAATAATGAGCCTGCTACTATTTAACTTTAACATAATTGATATTATTAAATGATCCGCCAATAAAAATCCTGTTTACATCATTATTTGGGTGCAAAGGCATTTTGCCAATTACATGTATAAGATCTTGAAAAGAAAATATAGTTCCGTTTTCGCCTACTCTTAACGAACCCAAAACACCCGCGTCAACACTAAAATGTTCGTTTAGCCCAATCCTGAGATGATATTGAGAACTGTTGTAATTCGAATCTTTTTTTCTCTTCGAATGGTCATCGGCAGACTGAGAATATGGGGGCACATCTATACCGATAATTTCAGAAAGTTCGAACAAAAATGGCTGGTAACCCGTAAACTGATCGAAACTTAACTCGCCATAGTTAAAACCCCTGCGGGAGTGTACGAAGAACGAGCCACCACCTGTCCACCAGCGATCAAAACCATCACCAATGCCAAGCCACTTTACAGGTGCAGCACCATCATTATAATAATTAAAGCTAAGTCCTGGACCCGAAAGGGTAACCGACCCCACTACCTGGTTACGCCTATGGTTATTGATTACAATATTGGTAGAGAGCAAGCCAAAATAATTGTTGTTTAGGTTGATGTTGTAGAAGGCTGAATTCTGCATAGTGCGTATCAGTTTCTTATAACTTAACGGATTGCCGCCATATCCGGCAGATATAGAGTTGGTAAAGTCTATTTCAATATTATCGATCAACGGATTCAGATTGGTACCTACAGTTTTTCTGTATATAGAAATACTGCCGCCATAGTTGGCAATAAAGCTATTTTTGTACTCAGCACTCACTGCAAAACCGCCGTAGAGGTTTACGCCAGGAAAAGTTTGCTTTTTTCCGTAATTAAGATTTAAATTAAGTCCAAAACTGAAATATGGTGCATAAACCCAATCTTTTTGAGCATAGCTATTACCATTAAAAAGGACTAAAAGGGCAAGCGTAATTAGGTATTTCATGGTAGAGCGGCTTGATTTAGGTTGTAACAGTAGTTTGTATTGGTTATGCAATTTAATCAATGTGGTACAGAATGCAAATACCCAATAGTAGGTATTTATGGCATTTTCTGTATTTCTAATTAGATTTTATACCCATTATTGGGTATTGGAATCTATCAGGTGATCTGTTATATTTACGTATTCGATAACAGTAAGCGCTGTAGGTTAAAGCGAACTGTTATTTCCGGTTTAGTGCTGTATATTTTTCAATTGATTTAAGATTACCAGTATATCTCCAAGCGGATTTTGTGCTGTGCCTTAGGGGGTATTTCATCTAAAACCTTTCTACTCATGAATATCTCTGTTGCAGATTTACATTGCCACCCTTCTATGAAGCCTTACGGGCGTAGCTTTCCTGACAGGGTACCTGGCACCGATCCATTAATAAAGGACTGCATTTATTTTTATGGCAGTCCACCATTTGTAAAAAAGATTCTCAATAAAATTTTAGGTATTACCAGCTTTCCTCAGGCAGGTATTCAGGCGCTTGAAAAAGGAGGCGTTGGACTTATTTTCTGTTCACTTTATCCTTTCGAAAAAGGCTTTGTCAGAAAAAATGCTTTACCAGGCGATTTAGTTGCCGATAGTGTAAACCTGGTTACCGGCATCGGAAAAGAGCGTATACATTATATTCAGGATCCAAACAATGGGTATTTTACCGACCTGGAGAATGAATATGCTTTTTTAAAAGCTTTAGATGGAAGGGTATTCACTTTTGGATCGAAGAAAATCAGGTATGTATTGTTAATTGATTTTCAACATATGGTTCAAAGCCAAAATGATGAGGTATATACCGTATATATCGGATTGTCTTTTGAAGGGATGCATGCACTTTACAATCGCTTTGAAGATGTGGGGAGCGATGACCCTCTGGTAAAACAAAGTTTAATGGATAACCTGGTTAAGGTAAAAGCCTGGCCACATTGTCCATTGTTTATCACTTTTGCCCATCATTTTTATAATGGATTATGTGGGCATGCCGCTAGCTTAACCGATTTTTCTGTGAAGCTGATCACCAATCAAAGTGTGATGCTTGGAAAAGGCCTTAATGCATTAGGTAAGGATATGATCAGGGCATTGTTATCCAAAACAAATGGAAAGCGAATCCTTATCGATATCAAACACATGAGCATTGCAGCCAGAAAAGAATATTTCGAACTTTTAGATCAGGAATACAGTAACGAGCATATACCGGTAATTGTTAGCCACGGAGCAATATGTGGCGATGAGTATGCTTACAACTGGTTTTTAAGTGCCGATATCAACTTTTCTGATCGAGAAATTGTACTTATTGGACAAAGCGAAGGGCTATTTGGAATACAATTAGATGAAAGACGTATTGCCAGTAGTCATGAAATTGCACTATTTAGAAAGCACCTTGGGAGCGAGGCAATCTTACTCCATGCAGCACTATTTGTGTGGAGACAGATCCGTTATATTGCGGTGTTGCTTGATATCAATAGGCTTCCGGCCTGGGATATCCAATGTTTAGGAAGCGACAACGATGGTATTGTTAATCCGATTGATGGGATATGGACCTCTGCCGATTTTGGATTACTCAAAGACAGACTTCTTATCCATGCAAATGCCTTTGTTGAAAATCCAGATTACAACATGTCCATGCCAGACAATTTGATATCAGGAGAAGAAATTGTAGGGAAGTTTATGACTAAAAATATGCTCAGTTTTATGGAGAAAAATTTCAGGTAATTTCTAAATACAATGGTAAACTAAAGAAAATGATATGAAAAACGATCGCGAAACCATGGATCCTGTAATAAAAAAAGATCTTATCGATAAACTTCTCAATAACAAAATCACAGTTAGCGAACTTGTTCAACTGCGGCCAGAAATTAATGAGTTTGATCTGTCGGAAATTATTCAGCATATTTACGATCTTAATCTGGAGCAGGTACGTAAAATTGCGGCACTACAACCTATCATGGCCAAGGTAGATGCGTTGAAAAATAGCCAGCGTAATACCCGTTTTATAAAAAAAGTAAAAAATAATTTTCGTAAGCATACCGCTAAGCACAACGGCCTTAAAAATAGGGTAGTAGTAGTGGAGGGCGATTCTTGGTTCAATTATCCTATTCTTTTAAGCGATGTAATCGACTGGGTTGCTATGGAGGAGAATATGGCTGTTTATAGTCTGGCTTCAGGTGGTGATTGGCTGATGAATATGGTTAGCGCTAAAAAATATGTAGAACAGCTTTCTACGCTTCAGCCCGATGTATTTATCATTAGTGGGGGAGGAAACGATCTGGTTGGAAACAGGAGAATAGCAGCCATGGTTACACATAAAGGAGATTCTAATGAATTTGAAAATAGCGCTTTTGCAAAATACCTCTATGAAAAGGCGGCCAAGGCGCCAGATAAACCAGAAGATTTTAAGCGGGGTGCCCAATTTATATCCAAAGATTTTTATGCTTTGCTGGCCTTTTTTCAGCTCCAATATTACTTTATTATAAATGGCATTCTTACCGGGGGTAAAGGCAAAGGTGAAAATGGTAAATTTCCGGGAATACAGATTATTACGCAGGGCTATGATTATGCCATTCCAAGCGATAAAAAAATAGCAGGATATAATCCACTCAAATGGTATCGACTGTTTGCACGAACCTTTCTCGGACATGGAGGATGGCTAAAAACACCCTTGCAGCTCAGAGGTATTTACGATCCCGAAGATCAGCGCAAAATTGTTTATGCCATGATTTACCTCTTTAACGAAATGATGATTGATATTGGACGCATATTTAGCGAAATGTTAGGTGAGAATCGGGTATTCCATATCGATTCGAGAGGATCAGTTGGCAAAAACGGTTGGACAGATGAATTGCATCCATTACCCAAACATTTCAAAAAAACAGCAGCAGCCTTTATCCATTGCATTAACAACCCTAATAAAAATGGAACTGCAGTAGTAGAAGTTGTAAAACACCATGAAGGAGGCCAAAAATGAAAAAGATATTAATTTTAGTATTTATCATCGTTTGTGGTGTGATGTCTTTTCAAGGAAAGATACTTCAGCAATTCAGCGGAAAAGGAATCATCAACTTAGAGCTTGCTAAGAAAGATACAGGAGTCGAAATCATTTCGCTTTGGCGCGACACGCTTTACGGAGATCAAACGCTTTTAAACCTGGCACAAAAGAATACACACCTCGATTTTCTGTTTATTTTCGTATATGTACTGCTTATCATGACACTCTCTAATGCGCAAATGCAAAGAGAAAAAACAAGTTGGCTAAATGAATTGCTAAGGCTTAATTTATTTCTGGCATTCTTAATCGGCTCCCTCGATGTTATTGAGAATATTAGGCTACTGCACAGTTTTCATCATCCTGGAAATATAGCTGAATTTTGGAGGACAGATTTTATTGCCTGGCCAAAATTCGTGATAGCAGGTTGGATAATTTTAGTCTATGTTTTCTCGATAATTAAGGGGTATTTTAATAAGTGATTTTGTTTATCATTGTACCTATTACTGACAGATTTCAAAAGTTGGACGTCATTCTAACTGAAGCGTAGTCCCGAGGGAGTTCCTTTGGAACACTATGGTCGAAATGTATGAAATGACAAGTTAATAGTTAAAATTTATATTAGTTTGTCGTCATAAATCGGATTTTATACATCATCTTGAAAATAACTAACAAAAAGCGTAGGAAGGAGCTTTTGTGTTAAAAATCGTAATTTATTTGTCTAATTCTAGTCGTCAAATTGATAATCTGCTCAAAAAGCAGGGCTAAATGATCTGTTTATTGCAATTAATCATCTTCTTTTACTAAAACACAATTTCTCCAATCCAAATCTGAAGTTTAACTTCATTATAACTTCATAAATCTGTATTTATTTCGCTTTCGAATTAAATCATTGCGTAACCATAATTTATTGAAATCAATTAAGCACTTACAAACCTATTGTAGACTTGCTTTTCATTATAAATTGGTTGCCAAGGGAAACTAATTAGAGAAAAAAATAAATCAGATTAAAACCATTCAACAAGAAAAAATGAAAAGAGTTGTCATTTGCTTAGGCTTGTGTACTTTGCTTTACGTAACGGGTTGTACCTCGAAGAAAGAAGAAAAAGAAGAAGTAGTCACTTATGCGGTAACCACGCCGTTAAGAATGGATACTTCGTTTACAAAAGAATATGTTTCGCAGATTAAATCTGTTCGGAATATCGAAGTTAGGGCCCAGGAAAAGGGTTATCTCCAAAATATTTATGTAGATGAAGGTCAGCATGTAAAGGCAGGTCAACTATTGTTTAAGATTATGCCTAAAGCAGCACAATCTGAATTGGCAAAAGCACAGGCCGAAACCAAATCAGCAGAAATTGAGCTTGAAAATACCAAATTGCTGTCTGATAAAAATATTGTTTCTAAAAATGAACTGGCTATGGCTAAAGCCAAGCTGCAATCGGCAAATGCCGAAACTTCATTGGCCAAATTCCATTTATCCAATACCGAAATCAGGGCACCTTTTGATGGGACCATCGACCGTATTCCTTTAAAGCTGGGTAGCTTGGTTGATGAAGGCGCTTTGTTAACCAGTCTTTCAGATAACAGCCAGGTTTTTGCTTACTTTAACGTTTCAGAACCGGAATACCTGAACTACCAAAATGCAGCAAAAGTAAAAGGACAGCAAGAAGTGAGCTTATTATTAGCAAACGGCGAATTTCTCAAATCTAAAGGTAAAGTAGAAGTTATTGAAAGTGAATTTGATAATGAAACAGGGAATATTGCTTTCAGAGCAAGGTTTAATAACAGCGATAACCTGCTTAGGAATGGTGAAACTGGTAAAATCCACATGGTTGTGCCTTTAAAAAATGCCATTATTATCCCTCAAAAAGCCACTTACGATATTCAGGACAAAACCTATGTTTTTGTGGTTGATAAAAACAATAAAGTCCACTCAAGGGCGATTACCATTGCAGGAGATATTTCCGATTTATACATCGTAGGCGATGGCATTACCGTTGAAGATAAGATTTTGCTTGAAGGTGTACAGAAGGTTAAAGATGATGATAAAATTGCCTTTAAATTTCAGCAGCCTCAGGAAGTGTTGAAACAATTGAGATTGAAAACAGAATAATCTAAACCCTTCTATACTTAATTTATGTTTAGTAAATTCATACAAAGGCCTGTCCTT
The DNA here is from genome assembly GCF_014205835.1 of Pedobacter sp. AK013. Taxonomy (GTDB): domain Bacteria; phylum Bacteroidota; class Bacteroidia; order Sphingobacteriales; family Sphingobacteriaceae; genus Pedobacter. The sequence continues at coordinate 59,109 of NZ_JACHCQ010000017.1, forward strand.
TCTATCGTAATATCACTTGTTATTGTGTTTTTGGGTGTGCTGGCCATTAGCTACCTGCCCGTTACACAGTTTCCTACTATATCTCCTCCCAAAGTAAATATAACTGCAGAATATCCGGGAGCGAATAACGAATTGTTGATTAAATCTGTAATCATTCCACTTGAGCGTGCACTCAATGGTGTACCGGGAATGAAATACATTGCATCTGATGCAGGTAATGATGGTGAAGCATCTATACAAGTGGTATTTAACCTGGGTACCGATCCAAATCAGGCCTCGCTTAACGTGCAGAACCGTGTAGCAGCCGTTACCAATAAACTTCCACCTCTGGTAATCCGCGAGGGAGTAAAAATCACGCGCGAAGAGTCTAACATGCTGATGTATATCAACCTGTACAGTAAAGATCCTAAAATGAACCAGAACTTTCTGTATAACTATGCTGATATCAACTTGCTTTCGGAGCTTAAAAGGGTTGATGGTGTAGGTTTTGCCGATATTTTGGGTGATAGGGATTATGCCATGCGTATCTGGTTAAAACCCGATCGTATGCAGGCCTATAAAATCTCTGTTGATGAAGTAATGAATGCCCTTGAAGGGCAAAGCTTAGAGGCCTCACCAGGTAAAACAGGAGAAAGTTCAGGTAAACGCTCGCAGGCTTTTGAGTATGTGTTAAAGTACTCAGGGCGTTTCAGTACCAAAGAAGGGTACGAAAATATCGTGGTTAGAGCTACTCCTAATGGCCAGTTGCTCCGCTTAAAAGACGTGGCAGATGTAGATTTTAGTGCTTCGGCCTACAATTTATATTCTACTTTAAATGGAAAAGCATCTGCGGCTATCGTGTTAAAACAATCGTACGGTAGTAATGCCAGTCAGGTTATTAAAGATGTGAAGGCTAAAATGGCCGAAATTAAATCATCTTCATTTCCAAAAGGTTTAGATTACGAGATCAGTTACGACGTTTCCAAATTCTTGGATGCATCCATAGAAAAGGTAATCCATACTTTGGTAGAGGCATTTATTCTGGTGGGTTTAGTGGTATTTCTGTTCCTTGGCGATTGGCGTTCAACGCTTATCCCTGCCATTGCTGTACCGGTATCTTTGATTGGAACATTTGTATTTATGCAGTTCTTTGGCATTACCCTTAACTTAATTACCTTATTTGCATTGGTGCTCGCCATTGGGGTTGTAGTGGATGACGCGATTGTGGTAATCGAGGCGGTGCATGCCAAGATGGAGCACGATAAGCATCTATCGGTATTAAAAGCTACACAACAAGCCATGAAAGAGATCGGTGGTGCCATTATCGCCATTACCTTTCTAATGGCATCGGTATTTATTCCGGTAGCTTTTATGTCGGGCCCGGTAGGTATTTTCTACCGTCAGTTCTCTATCACCATGGCAACGGCGATTATCCTTTCAGGTATTGTAGCCTTAACACTTACACCTGCATTGTGTGCCATTATGTTGAAGAATAACCATGGATCGAAGAAAAAGAAGACTCCTATTGATCGCTTCTTAGACGGTTTTAATAATGGTTTTGCCAAGCTTTCGGGTAAATATGAACTGGTGTTAACCAAAGTAGTAAGCCGTAGGATATTAACTTTTGGTATACTGGTGGCCTTTTGTTTAGGTGTTTGGGGATTAAGTGGAAGTGTGCCATCAGGTTTTATTCCGAATGAAGATCAGGGAATGGTTTATGCCATTATCCAAACTCCTCCAGGGTCTACTTTAGAACGTACCGATCAGATTGCGGAGAAACTGCAGAAAATGTGTGAAGATATTGATGGCGTAAAGTCGGTTTCATCTTTGGCAGGATACGAAATTCTAACAGAAGGTACAGGATCCAACTCGGGTACCTGTTTAATTAACCTTAAAGATTGGAGCGAACGTAAACACTCTGCACAGGAAATTATTCAAGAACTGGAAGAGAAATCAAAATCTATACCTGGTGCAACTATCGAATTTTTCCAGCCGCCGGCAGTTCCCGGTTATGGTGCTGCGGGCGGTTTCGAACTCCGTTTATTAGATAAAGCAGGTAGCGGCGATTATAAAAAAATGGAAACCGTTGCCAATGATTTTGTACGCGAGTTGAACAAACGCAAAGAGTTATCATCTGTATTTACTTTCTATAGTGCCAGTTTCCCGCAATACATGCTGGATGTTGATAACGATATTGCACAGCAAAAAGGGGTAAGTATTGATAATGCGATGAGTACCATGTCTACTTTTGTAGGTAGTGATTACGAAACGAGTTTTATAAAGTACGACCGTCAGTACAAGGTAATTGTACAGGCCTTACCTCAATACAGGGCTTTACCAGAAGATATCTTAAAACTTTCGGTTAAAAACAACCGCGATGAAATGGTGCCTTTCTCAGCCTTTATCAAAATGCGACGGGTTTATGGCTTGTCGGAGATAACCAGGCACAATATGTACAATGCTTCTGAGATCAGTGGGCAAGCAGCTCCGGGTTATAGTTCTGGTGAAGCCATTAAGGCCATTACAGAAGTAGCACAGAAGACGTTGCCAAGGGGATTTGGTATCGATTGGGCTGGTATCTCTAAAGATGAAGTATCGAGAGGTAACGAAGCCATTTATATCTTCCTGATTTGTTTAGGTTTCGTTTACCTGGTGCTGGCAGCGCAATACGAAAGTTTTATTTTACCTCTTTCGGTTATCCTTTCTTTACCAGCAGGTATTTTTGGAGCTTTCTTATTCTTAAAATTATTAGGATTGGAAAACAACATTTATGCGCAGGTAGCCATGGTAATGCTAATCGGTTTGCTGGGTAAAAATGCGGTGCTGATTGTGGAGTTTGCTACACAGCGGCATGCCCAAGGCGCGTCGGTACTAAAAGCAGCAATGGAAGGCGCAAGTGTACGTTTCCGACCAATTTTAATGACCTCTTTTGCTTTTATTGCAGGTTTGATCCCTTTGATGATTGCAACCGGACCAGGTAAGATCGGTAACCGTACCATTGGTTCGGCTGCTGCAGGAGGTATGCTTTTTGGTACCATTTTCGGGGTGATTGTGATCCCTGGATTATATTATATATTCGGAACAATTGCAGCAAAACATAAGCTGATCAAAATTGAAGAAGAACATCCATTAACTGAAGAAATTGAGAATAATGTTTAAGAATAATCTTTATAAAGGTCTTGGACTGGCATTAATATGCGTTGCATATACCGCCTGTAAGTTACCCGAAGTAGCCCAACGTGCCGAAAATAAAAATGTACCTGTGCGCTTTAACGGCTCACAGGATACAGTAAGTGCAGCCAGTATCCAATGGCGCAAGTTTTTTACTGATCCAAACCTGATAAATCTGATCGATACTGCATTGAAGAATAACCAGGAGCTGAATATTACCCTGCAGGATATTGAGATTGCGAAAAACGAAATCAAAGCTAAAAAAGGAGAGCTTTTACCAAGTGTAACCTATGGCGTTGGTGCCGGCTTAGATAAAGTGGGCCGCTACACCAGTTCGGGGGCTGGCGATGCTTCTACAGACATTACGCCAGGTAAAGGTGTGCCAGAAATATTGCCCGACTATCACTTTGGTTTACAGGCCAACTGGGAAGCCGATATCTGGCACAAATTACGCAATGCGAAAAAAGGAGCCATCAGTCATTATTTAGCAACCGTAGAAGGTAAAAACTTCGTAGTAACCAATTTAATAGCTGAAGTTGCAAATTCGTATTACGAGTTGTTGGCTTCTGATAATCAATTGGAAACAGTAAAAAAAACTATCGAGCTCCAAAGCAATGCATTGGAGTTAATGAAAATCCAGAAACAAGCCATGAGGGTTAACGAACTTGCCGTGCGTAAGTTTGAAGCAGAAGTATTAAGTTCGAAAAGTTTAGAATTTGATATTCAGCAGGATATTACTGAAACAGAGAATAAAATTAATTTTCTGTTAGGCCGTTTTCCTCAGCCAATTATTAGAGATAAATCTAGCTTTATTGATCTGGTACCAGCAACGGTACAGTCGGGTTTACCTTCGCAATTATTAGCTAACCGTCCTGATATTAAACAGGCTGAGTTAGAACTTGCTGCTGCTAAATTAGATGTTAAAGTAGCTAAGGCTCAGTTTTATCCATCATTGGGTATTTCTGCCGCAATTGGTTATCAGGCTTTTAATCCTTCATATTTATTGAGAACACCAGAATCGTTAATTTACTCTTTAGCAGGAGATCTGGCAGGACCACTCATTAACCGCAATGCCATTAAAGCCGAGTATTTAACAGCAAATGCAAAACAGTTGCAGGCTGTTTACGATTACGAAAAAACAATCCTGAATGGCTATATCGAAGTGGCCAACCAGATGTCGAAGATCAGCAACCTGCAAAAAAGCTACGATCTGAAATCGAAACAGGTAGCAGCACTTACCCAATCAATCGATATTTCTAACGATTTGTTTAAATCAGCCAGAGCAGATTATTTTGAGGTATTAATGACCCAACGTGATGCTTTGCAATCGAAGTTAGAATTGATCGAGACTAAAAAACAACAGTTAAATGCTGTAGTAGATATCTATCATGCCTTAGGTGGGGGATGGAATTAAGGTAATAATTTAAGTTTATTACAGTAATGGTATAAGCATAGTATCAAGTCAAATCCTTATTTGTCTAGGCTGCTTCAATTTTTTGGAGCAGCCTTTTTGTTATGCTTAGAGAGCATTAGAAATCTCTTTTATTCCTGACCAAGCATGCACAGAACGTACAGTTTTGACCTCTTGATATTAACTGTAGCGCCAGATGTTGCCAGCTGACACTATAAAAGCCATTCCATTTGTAAATAAGCCATGACCGAATCACTTTTATTACCAATATTCGCATTTAAGTATGATATTTAAACATGAAACGAATCTTCCTGACCACTGCTATTCTATTTTCTATTATTTTTCAAAAAGCTATGGCGCAAAACAATACCCCAGCCGTTTTAAATCACATTGCGGTTTATGTAAGTGATTTAAAGCAATCGACCGTTTTTTACGAAAGTGTGTTCAACCTTAAAATCATTCCCGAACCTTTCAAAGATAATCGCCATACCTGGTTTACTTTAGGTCCTGCCGGACAGTTGCATTTAATCCAGGGGGCAAAAGGAAATGAAGTATTTGATAAAAACGGACATTTATGTTTCAGCGTTCCTTCTGTTGATAATTTTGTAAAGAAGCTAAACGCCCAAAATATCAGCTTTGAAGATTGGGCTGGGAAAGAAAAAGGAATTACATTACGGGTAGATGGCGTAAAGCAGATTTATTTTAAGGATCCGGATGGACATTGGCTGGAAGTAAACGATGCCAGGTAAATTTTTGGGTACGTCAGCGTTTTGTTTTACCACATCGTTTATATTTATTTCTTATCCCATAAGCCTATGAAACTTAAATATTTTTATGCTTTTTTTTTGATTTTTGGTTTAATCACTCAATCAAAAGCACAAAACGAAAAAGTTGAAACGAATTTCGAGCAAATAATGGAGAAGTTTAGTGCAGTGGGTGCTGCTGTGGCTGTAGTTAAGGATGGCAAGATCATTTATACCCATGCTTTTGGCTTAAAGGATTTAGAAAATAAAAAACCTTTAACCGATCAGGATATTTTCAGGATTGCTTCGATCTCTAAATCTTTTTCTGCAACATCCATTATGCAGCTTGTAGAAGCTGGTAAAATTTCTTTAGATGATGATTTTGGAGATCTGGTTGGTTTTAAAATCAGGAATCCAAAGTTTCCTGATCAGAAAATTACATTAAAAATGGCTTTGTCGCATACCTCCAGTTTAAACGATTCGCAAGGTTATTTAAATCTGGATGTGATCAATCCCGATAAAAATCCAAACTGGGCCAAATGTTATAACGATTATGCCCCAGGAAGCAAGTTTGATTATTGCAATCTTAATTTTAACCTGATTGGTGCCATCATCGAGAAGAAATCGGAAGAACGCTTTGATAATTATGTGAAAAACCATGTGCTGAAACCCTTAGGGCTCTATGCTGGTTATTGTGTAGACTCTTTAGATAGTACTCGTTTTGTTAATTTATACGAATATCATGCCGATACCAAAACCTATACACCCTCACCAACGGCTTATGCACCAAGGAGAACTGAAATTGCAAATTATATAATGGGTTATAGCACACCTGTTTTTTCGCCAACAGGCGGGATGAAAATTTCGGCTACTGATTTAGCCAAATACATGATTATGCACATGAATTATGGCACATCAAACGGTGTTAAAATAATTAATAAAAAGAGTGCGAAAAAAATGCAGACTGCCTTAACCGACGATGAAGGATATGGCTTGGCCATCCGTACTGCAGATCATCTGATACCTGGAGTAAAGCTGAAGGGGCATACAGGTTCAGCTTACGGTTTGTTTAGTACCATGTTTTTTAATCCGAAAGAAAAATTTGGCTTCGTAATTATTACTAACGGAATAAATGCGACCTATACTGATGGTTTTCCCGATTTCAGCCGCGCCGCTATTAATAGTTTATACCAGTCTTTTTTTAAATAGCTTAAAGCAGGTTAGATAAACCATTCTTATGAAAGAAAACAGTTAAAGTTCTAATGCCAGCTTTTGGATGGTTTACATTATTTCCTTTTACTTTTTGGTCGAAAATATTTTTAACAGGCGGCAGATCAATTAGATGTGAAGAATCGGTAATAGGTTGGTCAACCATTATCGTATTTTTGCTTTCATTTTTATAATCCATATCATTGTTGTTGATTCACAAACCTTTGATAAGTACTTCCAGATTTAACTTTTTCCATCATAAAATGTTCCTTCAGTTTGGAAAATTCCATGCTATGCAGCGCTTTTACAGCTGATTTAAGTGTTTCTGTACTTATGCCTAATCTGGCAGCCCAATAATTGCGGTCTTGTTCATCTGCAATGTCGATAAATTCTTTTCTCGCATTCATCGAATGAAGTTGATATTCCATTTTTATAAATTTTGGTTAGTAATATTCATAGAAACAGAATTTATCCATTTTGGTTTTCTGGTTTTGTCAGTAAATTCTCAAAAAAAGTAGATTATAAAAATAATAATAAACTTAGGTTTAGTCATAATTGGTTTTTAACGGGGTAAACTGTAGTTTAAAAGGCATTTAGTTGCTAAATTTAAGTTTTCTTAATGTTTAGAAATTATCCCCAAAAAGAGTAGTATTTTCATTACAAAATATTAGGAAATGTCGATTAGCATTTTTATTATTGTATTGTAATGTAATTTTTACAAATGCTGAATCGTTTTCAAACCAAAACCATAGATCTGTCTCAACGCCCGAAATTTTACCAGGATAACCGTTTTGTTTTATTTCTTTGGATATTGATAACACTTATTTTTGTAATCGATTCTTGGGCAACACATCGGTATAATAACTACCTCATTTTTGAGAATACTTTCAGGAACCTTCTTCACGAAAAATCTCTTTATGCACTGTACCCTGCTTATCACGATGATGCCAATCACTATGGACCTGTTTTTAGTGTTTTAATTGCACCGTTTGCCATAATGCATAACTGGGTTGGCTTGTTATTTTGGAATTTATTTAATTGTTGCCTGCTTTTTAAAGCTGTTCAAACTTTGCCTTTAAGTAAAGAAGAAAAGGTAGCTATCGGTTATATCGCCATACCCTGTTTAATAGAATCGATGCTTAATCAGCAGTTTAATGCAGGTGCGGGAGCATTGATGATATTGAGTTATACGCTAATAAATAAAGATAAAGGGATATGGGCTGCGCTTTGTATCGTACTGGGTACGTTTATTAAACTTTATGGTATTGTTGGCTTGGTTTTCTTCTTTTTTGTGAAAAAAAAGCCAGTGTTTATACTATGGCTGATTTTGTGGTCTGTGGTATTATTCTTACTGCCCATGCTTATTGCTTCTCCTGATTACGTGGTGCACTGTTATGTTGATTGGAAAAATTCTTTAGTAGGTAAAAATATGGTCAACGTGCTGGGTGGAGGGATCGATATTTCCATAATGGGTTTCTTTAGGGAGCTGTTTGATGAGAAGAAGATACCGAATTCTCTATTTCTAATCCTTGGTGCTATGTTATTTATGTTGCCATTTATAAATGTATCCCGTTTCAAAAAACGCAGATTCCAATTAATGATCCTACCATCGGTATTGATTTTTCCGATATTATTCAGCACAGGAGCGGAAGACTGTACATTTATTATCTCTATTGTGGGGGTAGGTGTTTGGTATGTGAAAGAAAGTAACCAAGCTATGAAAAAGGTATTATTGCCGATTTTACTTTTAATTACCTGTAATTTCCCACTGTTATTGTTTCCAGTCTTTGCCAAATCACACCCGCTGTCTTTGGCTATCATCAGTTTGCCTTATTTCCTGGTATGGTTAAGGGTTATTTATATTGCCACCAATAATAGGTTCGACTATGCTGAAGAAACAGAACCAGATATGGTCACTGCGCTAATAGATTAAGTTTTAAAATTTCATTTTTTAAAGGTTTTAACGCCCGTTTGAAAAACGGATGTTAAAACCTTTTTTGTTATCAGGCTGTTTTATAATCATCTAATCAAAATAGTTATGGATGATAAACGAAAAAAAGGTGGTGCTGATCGCACAAGGATCAACATTAACGAAGGTTATGAGCTAGATTATTGGTCTAACAAATTTGGTGTGAGTAAAGACAAACTAAAAGCAGCAGTAGATACGGTAGGCACTTCGGCCGATGCAGTTGAAGATTATTTAAAAAAGTAAAATATCGATTATGAGTTTGAAAAAGTATGTTTCCAAACGCGATTTCTCAAAAACTACCGAACCGAAATCGGGTAAAAGCAGCGATCGGAATAAATTACATTTTGTAATCCAAAAACACGATGCTTCGAGGTTGCATTACGATTTCAGACTCGAAATGGAAGGCGTTCTAAAAAGCTGGGCCGTACCGAAAGGGCCATCAACCGATCCTAAAACCAAACGCTTAGCTATGATGGTAGAAGATCATCCGTACGATTACAAAGATTTTGAAGGCATTATCCCACAGGGCGAATATGGTGGCGGAACCGTGATTGTATGGGATGAAGGAACTTATGAGCCTATAGAAGAGATTAAAGGTAAAAAAGCGCAGGAAAAACATTTATTAAACCAATTAAAAGATGGTTCTTTAAAAATCAAGTTAAACGGAGAAAAGCTGCATGGCGAGTTTGCTCTTGTTAAAACACATGGTATGGGTGAAAATGGCTGGCTGTTAATCAAACATAAAGACAATTACGCATCTGCAGAAGACATTACCAAAGAAGATAAGTCTGTGCTTTCTGGAAAAACTATCGAAAACATGGAAAAAACATCCGATAAGGTTTGGAAGGAAGGAAAAGAGCAGGACTCAAAAACTGAAAAAAAAAGCCTAACGCAAAAAGCAAAGAAGGAGATTAAGCCTGTAGGCGATGAAATAACGGTAGATGTAAAGAATATATTAAAAAAAGTACCCAAAACTGCTATTCCAAAGGATATAAAACCCATGTTGGCCACCCTGGTCGAAGAACCTTTCGACGATCCAAATTGGCAATATGAAGTAAAATGGGATGGTTATCGGGCGCTTGCATTTATCAATAAAGGAAAGGTTGACTTGTTATCAAGAAATAATAAGTCCTTTAACGAAAAATTTTATCCCATTTACGACCTGCTTTTGGATTGGAAAATAAATGCAGTATTTGATGGTGAGATTTTAGTGTTAAATAACAAAGGTATATCTAATTTTGGCTCACTGCAGAATTGGAGAAGCGAAGCAGATGGAGAACTCGTTTTTTATGTGTTCGATATCCTTTGGTATGAAGGTAAGAACCTAATGGAGCTTCCGCTTTATCAGCGTCAAGCCATATTAAATGAAGTTCTGCCAATTGGTGATGACCGGGTACGCTTAGGGAAAGTTTTCAAAGCAAGTGGTGTCGATTTTTTTGATGCAGCCGAAAGGATGGGACTGGAGGGGATTATTGCAAAAAAAATAGATAGCACCTATACCGTAAATTATAGATCAAAAGAGTGGCTTAAAATTAAAGTACAGAAGCGGCAAGAGGTCGTAATTGCTGGTTTTACCAAAAATGCTGATACTACGAAACCTTTCAGCTCTTTGCTTTTGGGGGTATACGAAAAGGAAAAGTTACAATATGTGGGCAAAGTAGGTACAGGATTCTCAGATAAACTTCAAAAAACAATGATGGAGCAGTTTAAGCCTATTATTGTAGATAAAAGCCCCTTCGAAAGTATACCAGACGTAAATAAACCTTCGCGCTTCAGGCCAAATCCGCCAAAGGCAAAAGCAACCTGGTTAAAGCCAGAATTGGTATGCGAAGTTGCTTTTGCTGAAGTGACTAGTGATGGCGTTTTTCGTCACCCTTCTTTTCAGGGCATGCGTGAAGATAAAAGAGCTAAAGAAGTTGTTAGAGAAGTGGAAATGCCAATAGAAAAAATCGTTGACGATGTTAAAGCGCAAAATCCACATGCACAGGCAATAAAAGCACCGGAAGGTAAAGAACCTAAAACTTTATTGAACCCGAAAGATGAAACGCAGGTAAGGAAAATTAAAGGTCATGAGCTTAAATTTACCAACTTGAGTAAAATTTATTGGCCCGAAGATAAAGTAACCAAAAGAGATATGTTCAACTACTATTATCAGGTTGCCGAATATATTTTACCTTACCTGAAAGACCGTCCGCAATCGCTTAACCGCTTTCCCGGCGGAATATATGGCCCTAGTTTTTATCAAAAAGATGTAAAAGGAAAAGCACCAGATTGGGCCGAAACTTTTCCCTATGAAAATGGTGAGGGTGAAAAAAAAGAATACCTGGTTGGGACGGATGAAGCTTCATTACTCTGGATGGCCAGTTTAGGTTGTATAGAAATGAATCCTTGGTTTAGCCGGGTACAAAACCCCGATAATCCCGATTATTGCGTAATTGATTTAGATCCTGATAAACATACATTCGACCAGGTGGTTAAAGCTGCGCTCGAAACTAAAAAAGTATTAGATGCCATAAATGTTCCCAGTTATTGTAAAACATCAGGCTCAACCGGAATGCATATTTACATTCCTTTAAATGCCAAATATAATTATGAGCAAAGCCAGATGTTTGCCAAAATAGTAGTTAACCTGGTGCACAATCAAATACCTGAATATACGTCACTCGAACGCATGGTAGCCGCCAGAAAAGGAAAGATGTACCTCGATTTTTTACAGAATAGGCCAGGGGCAACCATAGCCGGACCTTATTCGCTACGGCCAAAAATTGGTGCAACCGTATCAATGCCCCTACATTGGGATGAAGTTAAGCCTGGTTTAAAAATGAAAGATTTCAATATTTTTAATGCCATAGATCGCTTAAAAGTTGAAGGAGATCTGTTTAAAGGTGTCTTAGGCAAGGGAATCGATTTAATAAAGGCTATAGATAAAGCTAAAAGTGTTTTTGGATAAAGCTTATGATCCTTTCCTAATTCATTATATTTGGAAAAAATTAAAAAATGATTGCGCACCACGTTTTATTCTGGCTAAAAGCCGACACCACCGATGAGCAGAAAGTTGCTTTCCGCAACAGCTTACAAACATTAGAAAATATTGAAGTTGTGAAAAATTTTCATATTGGCGTACCAGCGCCGATTGAGCGTGCTGTTGTAGATACCACTTATACCTTTAGTCTTCTTTTATTTTTTGAAGACTTGGCCGCACACGACATTTATCAGGTACATCCTTTGCACAAATCTTTCTTGGATAAATTCAGGGTCTACTTCGAAAAAGTTATAATTTACGACGCAGAATAAAAGAAATACCTCCGACAAAAATCGGGGGTATTTCTTTTTATGGCTTATTTCAATAAATCGAATTTATATTGATGTTATTTTAAACTTTTGTTAAATCTATTAGTCAATTTAATTTCATAACCATATGTAAAACAATTGTTCTTACTTAAATCATTATTTAGGGAGCAGATGATAGGTTACTATTTTACCAGACCATGATGTAATTTTTTACTGGAATAAATGAATTTTATTCATAAGTCGAATTTATTGAATTACTTGTTGCTAATTAACACTACAATTTTGTATATTTGATACTTATTAATATGTAATTTATAGTACTACAAAACAAAAATGTTTATTTTTACGTAAATACGCTAAACCGCAACCTTATGGAAAAAACAGCTACATTAATTAAAAGAGCATCGCTTAACGTAAATCAGTTAGACAATATTAAAATTGGTGATTTATTGTCTGATGAATATGGTAAATCGGGTAAAGTATGTGAAATCGAGAAAATTAATCGTCATGGCGAATTTCACTATTACTTTAAATTATTTAAATCGGGAACTATCCTAATTATCCTTTAGTTCCTTTGTCGCCCTAAACAACGCTGCCATCATTCTTGCTAAGAAAACAAAGGGCGGTGATGGACGATGTATGGGCGATTCCCTATTTTATAAAAAACAAAAAGCTCCAAATTAACAATATGGAGCTTTTTGTTTAAGCAATTCTTATCATTAGAATTTATAAGATAATGTGGTTACAAACAGGCGTGGAGCAATGGGATTTACACTGTAGTTTTCGTGTACGAAATAGTTTAACTCATTAGTAATATTGGAAACTTTGGCCAATAACGAAAGTTTTTTCCAATTATAACCGGCAGAGACATCAAATGTAGTAAATGCGCTTAACGGAATTAATCTGCTATAGGCTTGAATTTTAGTGTCGTTATAACCGCCGTTACGTGCTCCAGTATAGTAAGCCGAGGCACCAAGCTTCAGGCCTTTAACGCTTCCTTCCTGAAAAGTATAAAATAAGGTGCCATTGGCCGTATTTTTCGTAGAACCAACTAATCTTTGCCCTTCTATTATACCACCTACGATAACGTCTTTAGTTGCATTAGGATCAACCTGTGTTGGTGCAGCCACTTTTAAAACTGTTCTGTCACGGGTTTCTGTATAACGGATAAAGTTATAACTATAACCAGCAATAAAGTTTAAGCCCTTTACAATTGTACCAGTAATATCAAGCTCTAAACCATCACTTAGTGATTTTCCATTAAGCTCTTTAATATTCGTATCGCCATTTGGTGCTCCTTGGGCATTGATAAGTGCCTGCTGCGCAAATTTATCATTCGCAATTCTGTACCAAGTTAAGTTAACCGATAATCTGCCTTTAAATAAATCATTTTTAACTCCAGCCTCGTACTGCTGCAATGTTGATGGATCTAATGGGGCTAAATTTATATCAGTTCCGGTATTCTGAACAAAATTGCTCGAATAGCTGGCATAAATCGATGTTGTTTTTAATGGTTGGTAGATCAATCCAAATTTAGGAGTAAAAGCACTTTCTACTTTCGATTTATCCAAACTATTAACACTTAAGGTTTGTACACCTGTAGCTAGGTTTGTGGTAACTGTTCTTGGTGTTTTCTGGAAAGTATAGCGAATGCCTGCAAGTACTTTAAATTTATCAGTAATCGAAATTAAATCTTGAACAAAGGTACCCATCCGGTATAATGGCGCAAAAACTTCAGAAACAACGTTCACATTAGGTTCAATGCCCGAGCCGAAATAAGTTGATGGATCAAGTAGGTTTACGGTACCATAGTTAAAAGTGGTTGCGTTATTATTGCCATAAGTAAATCCACCACTAGTGGTACGAGATTGATCAGCATCAGCACCAACTAATAGGATGTGACTTATACTTCCTGTTTTGAAATATCCGTTTAAGTTAATCTGCTCGTTATATGTAAATTCTTTTGTTTTAGAGCGGGTAATGTTACGTAAGGCAAAACCATATGGAAGTGGATTTGCTATTTTGGTATCTGCAAATGGACGTTCTGCGCTAAAATAATTACGGTTGTAAGATTGCACGTTGGCCAATACATTTAATTTCCAGTTATCGTTAAATTTGTGGTTAACGCTTAATTGTGAAGTAGCGGTATTCGTTTTGTTATAAGCCCAAGGTGCATTTACAAAGGCCTTACGGCCGATATCAGCAATCTGGTTTTCTACAGTGCCAACGCCAAAATCTGGTGTCATATTGCTTTTTAAATAATCACCCTGTAGCAAGATATCTGTTTTCTCGCCAATTTTATAAAGCAAAGATGGGTTTATGTAAACCCTATCAGAAGTTACACTGTTTCTGAAACTTGCAGCATCTTCGTAGGTTCCGATTAAACGGAAAGCAAGGTTCTTTGTAATTGGACCATAAATGTCGGCTGTTGGTTTATACATGCCATAACTGCCTGTGCGCATTGATACTTCGCCACCATTTTCGAATTTAGGTTTTTTTGTAACCAAATTTACTACGGCTCCACCACTTACACCACCATAAAGCAATGCCGCACTTCCTTTTAAAATCTCAACCGATTCTAAAGTACTAGTTTCAGGCATACCACCACTTGTAGCGCGTGATCCATTTTTGAAAACGTTGTTGGCTCCTAAATTATAACCACGAGCAAAAAAAGTTTCACCACTTACTGAGCCACGATTTTCGGCAAAAGCTACACCGTTTACATTTTTAAGCACATCACTTAAGCGATTGGCTTGTTGGTCGGTAATTACTTGATTTCCTATTATTTGTACTGCCTGCGGAAGGTCCATAGGAGCAATCGCAATTTTACCTAAGTTGGCTGGCTTTCTGTTAGGGGTTTTATAACCGTTAATGGCTACTTCGTCTAATTGCGATAAAGATTCAGCAATAGTGAAATCAGCACTTACAGTTTCACCTGCAACCACTGTAACCGATTTTTCCTGAGCAGAAACACCAACAGCAGATGTTTTGATTGTATAAGTACCAGGAGTTACATTTTTAATCGTGAAATTACCTTTCTCGTCAGTTTGCGTTGTTTTGCCAGTGTTTTTTAAACCAACACTTACATAACTGGCAGGATTGCCGTCACTCGTTTTAATCGAGCCAGAAACTGATCCATTTTTATTTTGTGCCAGGGTACTTCCTGTTAAAAACAGAAAAAAAGCTATAAAATTTAAGAGAAAAGTAAATTTTTTATTCATATTTATTTAGATTAATTCTTATTTGGCGCAAAGGAAGTGTTTTTGCACCGTAATAACAAAATTATTTTTATTTATTCTAAATAAGATTTGCACATGTAAAAGGTGGCTACATTCATTTGTTGATGGAGCAATGGAGTATGTACACAGGCCGCAACAATCTTTAAACAGAAAATACGGTTGTACGATAAATTTAATAATTTAACAGACTAAGCAAACATTTGCCAAGGCCAGCTTGTATGATACTTAGTATAAATTAATTTTATCAAAATATCAGCGTAGTCTGGTTTTAATTTTTAAAATGCAAATGGGAAGTTATTCAAAGGTTTTAAGTAATAATCAACTTTTAGGGGTTCTTTCCTTATCAAAAGATGCGACAGCAATATACAGTTCAGAACAAATTGTAATCGAAATGGCCAACGATGCCATGATTGCTTTTTGGGGTAAAGACCGTTCCATTATCGGAAAACCTTTAGAAGATGCTGTGCCCGAGTTAAAGGGACAGCCTTTTATTAGTATGCTGAAAAATGTGTTGCTAACAGGCATTACAGATAAAGGTAATGCCATTCCGGCTGAAACTATAAGGGATGGGAAGTTACAAACCGCTTATTATGCCTATGAATACCGGGCCATTAAAGATGAATCTGGAATACCTTATTGTATTCTTCATACCGCCAGCGATGTTACCGATATGGTAAACGCGAAAAAAGCCATTAAAGAAACTGAACTACAAAGAGAAGCACTTGATCAGGAACAGATCTTAATCGGTGTAAAGGAAGAACAACAAAAGAATGATTTTATCAGTATGGTAAGCCATGAGTTGAAAACACCCTTAACTTCTATTAGTGCTTACGTTCAATTGATGCAGAATCGACGTTTAAGCGATCCTTTTGTAGTAAATACCTTAGATAAAGTTCAAAAACAGATTCGGAAAATGAGCTCAATTATTGGCTCTTTTTTAAATGTATCGCGTTTAGAATCGGGAAAGATACACTTGAATCTATCTCATTTTGACCTCGATAAAGTTATTAGTGAGGTTGTAGAAGATTTGAGATTGATTCACTCCACTAATCAGATTACTTTTGTAGAGGGGGAGCCTAAATTAATCCATGCAGATAAAGATAAAATTAGTTCTGTTATTTCAAATTTGATTAGCAACGCTGTAAAATATTCAGATTGGAGCAGCACTGTTTTGGTTAAATCGGTAACCAGAGGAAATGAAGTGTATGTTTCTGTAAGCGATCATGGCATTGGCATCCAGGCGCATGATATGGAAAAACTTTTTGATCGGTTTTACCGTGTAGAAAACCAGCAAACTAAAACCATTTCGGGTTTTGGGATAGGCTTATACCTCAGCGCAGAGATTATAAACTTGCACCACGGTAAAATTTGGGCAGAGAGTAATTATGGCGCTGGTTCTACCTTTCACTTTTCGCTCCCTATAAAGCCCTAATTTCAAAGCAAAAGCCTATTCTCGCATGATTAATTGCTGTTGAGGTTTCGACTCGTTTAAGAAAAAACAAATAATAGGGTGACAAATTGAGATGAATCGTCATTTCGACTGGGAGCAAAGCGAAATGGAGAAATCTTTGAATCATGTTTATTGGATTGTTCAAAGATTTCTCCTCCAAAGGAGTTCTTTTTGCACACTGTGGTGCAAATTCGGGCTGATTTTTAACTTAAAATTTCATCAATCAGTTTTACTTCAGTATCACTAAATCCGATGTTATCTAAAGCTTTAATTGAATCAGTAATCTGCTCTGGTTTACTGGCTCCTATCAGTACTGTTGTAATTCTATCGTCTTTCAATATCCAGGATAAAGCCATGTGCGCTAATTTTTGTCCACGAGATTTGGCAACATCATTTAGTTTGGCAATTACAGCTAACTTCTCTGGTGTAATATTGCTTTCTTTCAAAAAAACACCACTTGTAGCTACTCTCGAATCGGAAGGAATACCATGTAAATATTTATCGGTAAGTAAACCTTGCGCCAATGGCGAAAATGGAATACAACCCACACCATTTTGTTTCAAAACATCAAGTAAGCCATTTTCAACCCAACGTTCAAACATCGAATATTTTGGCTGATGGATTAAACACGGCGTACCGTTATCTTTTAGAATTTCGATCGCTTTTGCTGCTTCTTCGGCTTTATAATTCGAAATACCAACATACAAAGCCTTTCCCTGTTGAACCAAGAGACTCAAAGCTCCCATAGTTTCCTCAAGTGGGGTTTCGGGATCTGGGCGGTGGTGGTAAAAAATATCAACATAATCCAGTTTCATACGTTTTAAGCTCTGGTCTAAACTAGAAACTAGGTATTTTTTCGAACCCCAATCGCCATAGGGCCCATCCCACATCGTATACCCCGCTTTGCTTGAAATAATCATTTCATCACGGTAGCCCTTAAAATCTTCATGAAGGATTTTTCCAAAAACTTCTTCAGCCGAACCAGGGGGCGGGCCATAATTGTTTGCCAAATCGAAATGCGTAATTCCACTGTTAAAAGCGGTATAAATTAAGTTTTTGCTATTTTCAAAAACGTTTACATACCCGAAATTATGCCATAAACCCAACGATATTGCGGATAATTTTATGCCACTGTTTCCACATCGGCGATATAGCATTTTGTTGTAACGATCTGTTGAAATGATTTGATTCATATTTGGAATTTGATTGCCGCAATAATAATCAGTTTTAGCGGATTTTAATCGATTATTGATTAATATTATCTTCTTCTAATAAACAAAATGCCGAAAGTTCAGTTAAGCTGCATAACAATCTTTATGCTGAACTTGTCTCAATAGCTAATATTTAGCTCATCTTTTAAAAAGATCCTGAGATTTGGGAAGAGGACTAAAATAAATCAAAAATTTTAATCATTCTACATTTTGTTGTCATTACTTCTACAAATTGTATCATTGCTGATTTTTAAAATAAATTATTTTTAAGATATGCTTTTACTTACTTCTAAATCGTTTTATTTGTAAAATTAAGTGATATACTTAAAATTAAAACCATAATTTAAAATCTCAACCAAGTATTCCATTTTATGAAACTACAATCATTAACAAGCCTGGCTATGCTAGCTGCTATTGGCTTTGCATCGTGCCAATCCGGAACCAAAAAATCTTCATCAGCAGATAGCTTACAAAACGACTCAGTAGCCGTTGTAAAACTTCTTGCCGATTCTTTTAAAAAGGAGATTGATGGTAAACCAACAGCATTATATACTTTAAAGAATAAGAATAATGCGGAAGCCATTTTTACTAATTATGGTGGGCGCCTGGTTAGCTTACTGGTACCAAATAAAGATGGTAAGTTAATTGATGTGGTAGTGGGTTTCAAAAGCATTAATGATTATGAAAAATCAACCGAACCTTATTTTGGCGCAACGATTGGCCGATATGGCAACCGCATAGCAAAGGGTAAGTTTACACTTGAAGGTAAAGCCTATTCGTTATTTACCAATAACGGACAGAATACGCTTCATGGCGGAAAAAAAGGTTACCAATACGTGGTTTGGGATGCCAGTCAGCCCAATGCCAATACTTTAGTACTTCATTATTTATCAAAAGATGGCGATGAAAATTTCCCTGGTAATTTAGCTGTTAAGGTAACTTACACGCTAACAGATGATAATGAATTGAAAATGGATTACGAGGCTAAAACCGATAAAACCACAGTTGTAAATTTAACAAACCATGCATTTTTTAATTTAAATGGGGAAGGAAGCGGTGAGATTTTGAACCACGAGGTACAGATTTATGCAGATGAATACACACCTGTTGATTCTACTTTGATTCCGACGGGAAAAATTGAAAAGGTTAAGGGAACCCCATTCGATTTCACCACTGCAACTACTATTGGTGCACGGATAAACGATAAAAACCAACAGTTAACCTTCGGTAAAGGTTATGATCATAACTACGTGCTAAATAAAACCAAAGCGATGGGCATGTTTCACGCGGCTACTGTTAAAGGAAATAAATCGGGAATAGTGATGGATATTTATACACAGGAACCGGGCCTGCAATTTTATAGCGGCAACTTTATGCAAAGTAAAAATACCTTTAAAACTGGTGTTAAAGATGATTTTAGAACAGCATTTGCATTAGAAACACAACATTTTCCTGATTCACCAAATCAACCCGCTTTTCCATCAACGGTATTAAAACCCGGACAGGTGTATAAAACAAGCTCTGTATATAAATTTACCAAATAATCGTTTTGGCGATTGCTACATCCCAACAATGATAAAATAATATGGTCTGCAGAAATGCAGACCGTATTTATTTTAGAAAAGTTCTTGTAAAACAGGATCTGTATAATCTTCTATAAAAGAAATAATGTTATGGTAAGCTGCAAATTCTTCTTTGTTGTGCATAGTGGTGAGTACAATACATTTCATCCCGGCATTTTGCGCTGCTTCAACACCTTTTGGTGCATCTTCAAAAACTATACATTCGCTGGCTGCAACGCCTAAAATTTCAGCTCCTTTACTAAAGGTTTCTGGATCTGGTTTACTATTTACCACATCTTCCGCGCTTACAATGGCTTTAAAAAATGAGCGAATGTTTAAATTATCAAGTACAAAATTGATATTGAAGGGAATAGCTGCCGATCCAATAGCCATTTGAATGTGTGATTGTTTTGCCTTTTCTAAAAAATCGCCTAAGCCAGCTATTAATGTTAAATGTTTTTTATAAGCTGCTTGATATCTGTGTTCTTTTTCGATAGAAATCTGATCAATCTGTTCTTGAGAGAAGTGACCAATGCCAAAAACACGTTCTAACAGATCTTGGTTTTTTCCATACATCTGTTTTTTAACCGCATCGAAGCTAATATTAGCTCCTAAATCTTTTGTAAGTATGTTATGCCAGGCCTGATTATGGAAAGCCATATCGTCAATCATGGTTCCATTAAGATCAAAAAGAAAAGCTTTGGGTTTATTATTCGTCATGGCGGCAAAATTATCAGATTTTTTTTATGATTTAGTTAAAATATAGTGATCAAAACTAAAATTTAATGAATAATTTGTTCCTTAAAGTGGTATCAAAAACGGATCATGCGAAAAATAAATTATACACAACTGTAATTTTTGGGCTGTAATACTCGTTTTTATATTTGGAAATCCGATATTCAAGTAATAACTTATATAGTTTTAAAATCGGGGATAAATATTATGACCACTTTACATTCTGAAATTGATCCTCTTCTCAAATATTTAAGTGAACTGCAGCCATTAGGAAAAGAAATAATTGAGCGGGTAAAGGAGGGAACATTCAAAATGTCTGTGCGTAAGAATGAGGTTTTGTCTAACCTTAGCAATATTGGTGGCGATGGTTTGTTCTTTATTGTTAAGGGATTGATGCGGGCTTTTGTACTGGATGAAGGAAAAGATATTACCGCCTGGTTAGCGGATGAAAACCACCTGATCGGGAGTATTCGGAACCCTGGGACGCTTATCCCGACTTATCAGGAACAATATCAGGCGCTGGAAGACTCAGAACTGCTTATACTCCCGTATCGTTTTATTGACGATATGTACACACAATTTCCTGAAACCAATATTTTAGCCAGAAAATTATTGGCTATAAATTACCATATGTCGCAAGAGCGATCTATTTTGTCGCGAATCCCTACGGCCGAAATGAGGTACAAACAGTTTAAAATCGGATATCCTACCATAAAGTCTAGGGTTCCACTAAAATTTTTGGCGAGCTATCTGGGGATGCGAATTGAAACTTTAAGCAGAATCAGAAGGAAAGAAAAACTAGACGAAAAGAATTAGTTCGTTTTCTTTTTAAAGTAAAAATAGCAAAGTGGGAAAAGGCAGATTAAGCCTAACAGAAAACCTCCAACCGTATCGGTAAACCAATGTGCACCCAGGTAAATTCTGGATGGCGCAATGGTAATTATCAAAAATGCTGATAAATAAGTCACTAGATTTCTAGTTAGCCTGGACACATCTTTCAAAGTAGTCATCAAAATAATTAAGAACCCAAAAAAGAGTGTATAAGAAAGTACGTGCCCGCTGGGATAGCTTTGAAACCGGTTTACTTCCACCAGCCGTACGTAAAATGCAGTAGGGCGTGGACGGTTAATTATATTTTTTATACCCAGAATAATTAATCCTGATAGTAAAACTGAAGAAATAAATAGTCCCTCGCGTTTATATTTCTGCTGATAAAATATAATCGCCACTACTACTACCGAAAGTAAAGAATAGGGGAGTTCGCCAAAAAAACTGATAGCCAACATTAATTTATCTAACCAATCTGCATGGTATCGTTGAATAAATAACGAAGTTTTAATGTCAAATTCAAGTATGGGGTGCTGCGCAATAAAAAAACTTAGATAAGTAAAAGCAGCAATGAGTACAAAGAGTATAAAAATTAGTGTATTCCGTTTTAAAAGCATGTGTGTAGGTTGATGGAAAGTTAAAACTAGGGATTTTATGTCAATAGAAATAAAAAAATCCAAGCTTTTTAAATTAGATACACTTAATAGCCGAAATTGTTAAAAAATATTATCTTTATTGCTTTAACGAATCTCACATGCAGGAAAATCATTTTACAGAAGGTGCGCCAGAAAGCCATTTTAACGAAAGTCTGTGTGCAAGCTGTCAGGTAAACGTATACGAGCCTAGTTATCCCATTAATTTATGTTCTGATTGCCGAAAAAGTTTAATCAAGTATCCTATACCCAAATGGATTAAATTTTTTGCACTCGGCATCTTAGTGGTGATGGTGATCAGTTTGGTGCGTACACAACAATATATCTCAGCTGCAGTCCACTTAGGTAAAGCGGAGAACGCAATTGATCAAAAACATTTTGTAACAGCACAACGAGAGTTGAATTTAGTGTTGAATAAGTTCCCGAAAGACTTTAATGCCAATGCTTACATGATGGTTGCAAGTGCTTATAATTTTGATTTTGAAGCCTACCAGATTGCTTTTGACAAAGTAGCTGATATTAAAACAGAGGATGAAACTTTATTGAAAACGGTAAATGCGGCCTCTGAATATATTGCCCAATCGTTTCCCAAGGATACGTTGATGTATAAACGTATTGTTGCGGCTGCAAAGGATAAAGAAAAATTATCCGCACTGGTAGATAGTACCGACGAAATTGTATTAAAAACGCATATTGCCAATTTTTTATTCGAGACAAAAGATTATGATCGGGTAGATGGAATTGTGAACAAGGTTTTGGCGACTGATCCTAATTTTTATCAAGCTTTGTGTTTGAAAACTGCTGTTAAAAGAAATACAGCCAAATATGATGAAGCTTTGGCCCTTTGCGATCGATTATTGGCATTTAACGCCGAAGATATTTATATTTTATCGCAAAAAGCAAGGATTGAACTTAAGCGAAAACATGATAGAGCAGCTGCCGTTTTTGCTTCAAAGGCCCTGGCCCTCGATCCTGAAAATGACAGTGCTATTGAAGCTATGGCAATGGTAGACTATTTTGCCGGTAGGAAAAAAGAAAGCCTGGCGAGTTTGGCCAAAATAAAGACCCACGAAACTCACTCGGGCGATAGTACCATATCGAAACGTTTATCACCCATTATTTTAGGTTCAGAAATTTATAGGTAATTAGAAGATCAATCATGTTTGTTCCAGGTATATTAATCAGTATCGTTACTTTTCCAGGTGTAATTGTACACGAACTTGCCCACCAGCTTTTTTGCAGGTTATTTAAGGTTCCCGTCTTTGAAGTTTGTTATTTTAGACCCGAAAATCCTGTAGGTTATGTTTTACACGAGCCCGCAACAAAGGTTTATCAAACGGTACTTATTTCTGTAGGACCTTTTATTGTTAACTCGCTTTTGTGTTTTATCATTGGTTTTTCAGCTTCTCTGCAGTTTAAATTCGATTCGGCCAACGTTTTAGATTATTTACTGATGTATCTGGCCATTTCGATCGGTGCACATGCATTTCCAAGCACAGGTGATGCAAACAGCTTGTGGAATGCAGTTGTAAAATCGAAAACTACTTCCTGGTTGTCTAAAATTGTGGTAACCCCTATAGTCGGTTTTATATACGCGGGTGCTTTGGGATCTTTCTTTTGGCTTGATATTATCTATGGGGGTGCCGTAGCTCTAGGGTTACCTTATCTGATTATTAAATTTTTAGTATAAGAAAAACTACAAGACCAAAATATTCATCAAGGAAATAAAACGATTCATCAAGGAAATATGCCTATCTGTATAATTCGTTATGATATATTGAAATGATTTTTAATCTTCGGGGCAGATAATAAGGATATCTATGCTTACGAGGTTGGCAGGATTAATTTCCTGCCAACTGAAGGAGCACTCATTCTACAATTTACTCATAAATTATACTTTTTGTATTAACGCTCGCTCCAGCCGAAGCTTACCTCCTTTAAATTAGGAGGTGCTTAGGTTGATCGGTATTGCCCGTTTCTACCATCCAATTTTTAAACAATTTACATCTATTAATGGTTTTCTTAAGTATGGAGCCTAAGCCATATAAAGAGGAAGATATTAAAGTTCCCCGCTTCGAAGAAAGTGCTGGTTTTTACACTACTACAGAACGAAGTATGAACATGTCTAAAATTAGGGCAAAAAATAGCCAGCCTGAGCTGAAACTTCGTAAGGCGCTTTGGGCTAAACAATTGAGGTTCAGAATCCATCCCAAAAATTTCCCCGGCAAACCAGATCTGGTCATTAATAAGTACAGGCTCGCCATATTTGTAGATGGCGATTTTTGGCACGGATATAAATGGGATGAAAAGAAATCAACCTTAAAAACAAATGCTGGTTTTTGGATTCCAAAGATTGAACGAAATATACAACGCGACAAATATATTAACCAACAGCTTCATGCTAATGGTTATACCGTAATGCGGTTTTGGGAACACGAGGTCAAAGAATGTTTAACTGCCTGCGTTAATCAGGTTTTGCTTTATATAGAGGCGGCTAAAGCGGCAGTAATACCACAGCTTGATGATTAAGCTGTTTATTTTACAACAATCTGTTTCGGATCGGTAACTAAAATTTGTTTTTTACCTTTAAATTCTGATATAATTCCAGTAACACAAATTTTATTTCCCATAAACATGCTTGAAGGTTCTGAAGGGAATTTACGCTCATCTTCTTTATTGATGACTACTGTGAGCAGTTCTTTTGGATAAGCACCGCCTAAATTAATTAGCGTTAATTTATCTAAAGCCTTTGCACTATATACCGAATCACAAATGGTTACATTTTTACCGATATATTGAGCAGCATCTTTAGCTAATACCAGCGTTTGGCTCTTTGCATAAAATGCCATGGCCATTGGCAGAAGAAAGAGAAATAATTTTTTCATAGATGGGATGATTTTAAATGAAAATTTAACAACGCCAAAAACATTAGTTTAGCCTTTGCAAAGGTAAGCTGAATTTGATAGAAATTAATAACTAAAAACCTAACAAGCGCAAATATTACATGGATTGGATTTTATGTTGAGCTGGAAATTTTCTAAATTGTAAGGTAAATATTGCTAGCCAAATATTTTTTCTGTTTATATGAAAGTAGACTACATTGCATTATCTGTACCGATATTTTTTATTCTGATCGGAATAGAATTGGCCTATAATTTTTATAAGAAACTAAATTATTATCGGTTTAATGACAGTATTGCCAATTTAAGTCAGGGTATAGGGCAGCAACTCACCGGTATTTTTATGAAAACCGCGTTGTTTTTTGGTTACAAATATATTTTTGAGCATTGGCGCTTATTTGAATTACCTAAGACAATATGGGTTTGGGTACTGTTATTTATTGGTGTCGATTTTTTCTATTATTGGTTTCACCGGATGAGCCATGAAATAAATGCTTTATGGGCTGCGCATGTTGTACATCACCAATCAGAAGAATACAACTTAACCGTAGCGTTAAGGCAGAGCTGGTTTCAGGGCTGGTTTAGCTGGGTATTTTACCTGCCATTGGCTTTCGTTGGTTTTGACCCCATCATGTTTTTAACATTAAGCGCTTTCAATACTTTGTACCAGTTTTGGATTCATACCAGGGCCATTAAAAGCATGGGCTTTTTAGAGTATATTTTAAATACACCATCACACCATCGGGTACACCATGGTTCTAATCCAAAATATATTGATAAAAACCATGCCGGTACATTAATTATCTGGGATCGCTTTTTTGGAACTTTTCAGAAAGAAGAAGAAGAGGTTTATTTCGGTATAACCAAACCTTTAGCCAGTTGGAATCCTGTTTGGGCAAACCTTCATTATTGGGATGATTTGGTTAAAACAGCAAAACAATCACCTAAATTAAGTGATAAGGTTAAAGTTTTTCTTAAACCTCCGGGCTGGTTTCCATCGCACCTGGGTGGATTTCAACCTGCACCTGAAATAAATATCGAAACCTATAAAAAATATAATCCAGTATATCAATCGAAGCTAGCAGGCTATGTCTTAACCCAGTTTTTGGTTGCTTTAACAGCAGGATCTGTGATATTGTTTTCTTATCATAAAATGGAAAACATCGCTTTGGTTTGCGGGGTTATTTTTACCATATTAACATTAATTACCTGTGGCGCTTTATTGGAACATAAAGTTTGGCAAATTAGGTTTGAGTATTTTAGGTTGTTATTTGGGGTTTTACTGATTTTGTTTTTGAAATTAACTGTAGGATATCAAGTAATTTTTATGGCTATCCAGTTAATATCCGTAATTTGGTTTTTTAATTTGCAAAAGGCAAATCCTAACCCTGATGAAGACTAAACTATTTTCATTTATATTTTTCCTCGTATTTGTAATTCAGCTGTATGCTGAGTATGACAATAATATCGAGCTTCTAAATTTCTCTAAACCATTAATTGTCGCAATGCTTCTAGCCTGGCTTTATCTTAGCACAAATTTGAAAGGACGTTTTCACAAGAGAATTTTTACAGGATTAATTTTTGCATGGATTGGCGATATTTTGCTGATGTTTCAAAGTGGTAAACCTAGCTTTTTTATATACGGGTTAATCGCTTTTGTAGTCTGTCATATTTTTTATATCAGGGCGTTTACACTCGATCATAGATCGAATCCTAACCACAAAACGCCCTACTTTTTGTGGGCCGTAGGTGCTTTTGCCATTTTTTGCTCTGGCCTGTTTTTCTACCTGCAGCCAAAACTAGGCGCAATGCAGTTCCCTGTTTTAATGTATGCTATTATTATCACCGTTATGGCTATTATGGCTGTTAACCGATATGGGAAAGTGAATATTTTTAGTTTTAAACTCATTTTATACGGTGCGTTGTTTTTCTTATTGTCAGATAGTGTGTTGGCTGTGAATAAATTTGCTCAGCCCATTCCGCAGAGCGGGGCTTTAATTATGGCAACCTATATGATTGCGCAGTATTTAATTGTTTATGGAACAATTTCGAGGCAGCTAGTGGTTACCAGGACTGAGGTGTAGTTACCTGAATTCAATTATTTTTTTGCTATAAATATTTTGGTTATCAGTTTTTTGTGTTGTATTTGGCTTATTGCAGAAATAATTTTTGCATTTGGAGCGCAAAGTCTGTACTAAACTATAAGTTTCTTCCCGTTTTCTGCTTATACGCTTCGCTGCCTCGTGCCTCGTTGCTGCAGGGTAACGCTGCCAACCGGGGCTAAATGGCCAATATAGTATTTCATTTGTGGGGTTGTTGGGCGCAGAAACCCTTGTTACTAGACCCGATTGCGATGTAAAGCCCACAGCGCAGACTTGAAGTAGGACTACAAGTCGCCAAGAATGGATATACCCTCCATTTCCCTGATAAAAATTGTCATTTTGAAGTGTAAAAACTTGTAGTAAATTTAATTTTCCTATCTGGCAATTTGTCTTTATCAGTAAAAAACTGTGGCTAACATTTGCAATTACTTCTTTTCTTTATCTAAAACTGTAAAAGTTTGCACCAGCCTTTCTCCGTTCTCATCAACCAGGGTTAAAGTATGTTTACCTGGTGGCGGACTAATGGCCAATTGATGAAAATTAGTGGTGGTACTAACATATTCATTATCAATATGCCAATATATTTTAGCACTTGGATTTCTGTGTGCTGCATTAATCACAATTTTACCTCTTGTTCCATCTAGCTCTAAGGGAATGTAAACTATTGCATTGTTTTTCGGATAAATTACCTCCATTGCACTATTTCCGGCAGAGAGGTCACAGCCAGCTTTAAAAGGAGGGAGGGATTTATAATCGCTATTTTTTATTTTGTAATAATATTCCATTGCTGGTGGTAAAATAAACCAGCTTTTGTGTTGCATATGTGTTATACTTTCACATTGGTCGGTAACCCTAAAAATACCTGTTCTATCCAAATGAATCAGTTTGTGAAAAGGGCAAATGGCAGTCTTTTCTCCTGAAACTGGGACAAGTTCTTGTGCTACTTCAGTACAGTATTCCCCTGCTTTGTAGCCACTTTTTTTACATATATTAAGCTTTTTGAGTTTGGTTGTGGGCGTTTCGAACCATTTTCCATTGGGTAATAATCTAAAAATATCGAAGAGTACCGGTGCTGCTGCTTCTATTCCAACAAGACCAGGCCTACCTTCGCCATCGGCATTGCCCACCCAAACGCATACCACATAATTTGGGTTTAGGCCTATGGCCCAGGCATCGCGGAAACCAAAACTCGTTCCCGTTTTCCATGCTACCCTTTGCGATGAGGAAAATTGTTCCCACAAACCTTCATCACCTGGGCGCATCACTTCTTCCATGGCATTAAAGGTGGCCCATATTGCACCATGGTCTAAAAATGAATTGCGCTGATAATCTTTTTCTTCTTTGGTTTTATTGTTAAAGTAAGTTGCCTGTTTATAATCTTCAGGATTGTAAAGGCCTTTAAAGGTGTTAAAATGGTTTAGTGTACGTACCATGCCCATGTAAGTGTTGGCCAGATCCCACATCGTAACTTCACTGCCACCCAAAATTAACGATAAACCGTAATGATCTGCTGACTGGTTCAGTGTTCCTATCCCCATTTTTTTTAATTTATCGTAAAAACGTTCATATTTATATTGCTGCAACATTTTTACCGCAGGGATATTTAAGGAGCGGCTCAGCGCTTTATCAGCAGCAATGGCACCATCATAACCTAAATCATAATTTTGTGGCGAATAGCCCGCTATTTGAGTCGGAATATCTGGAACTAGGGTGTGCGGCAATATAAATCCATCATTCAACATACTGGCATAAAGCAAAGGTTTTAAGGTACTACCCGGACTTCGTGGTGCTTTAATCATGTCCACATGGCTTTGCAGTTCGGTATTTTCTGGCTGATAGATATTTCCTACATAACTTAATACATGGCCAGTTCTGGTATCAAGTACCAGGGCAGAAATATTGTTGATGTCGTTTGCCCGATAGCGGTTATTGTATCGTTTTAATATGGCATTAACTTTTAGTTGTATGTTTTCATCCAATGTAGAAGTAATTCTAGTAAAAGAGATTTTAAGACCCGCGCGTTCTACTTTAAAACGGTTCAATAGATGTGGCGCATTTTGAGGCAAGGGCATAGGCTTACCTGGAACGGGTTCTAACTTAGCTAAATTTGCAGTGGCCTGATCGATATATTTTAGTTTAGCCAGCTTATCTAATAAATCATTTCTTTTTTTAATTAATCTCGTCGAGTTTTTACCAGGATGAACCAGCGACGGGCTGTTAGGAAGAACGGCCAAGGTGGCCATCTCACCCCACGAAAGTGTTTTAGCATCGCGACCATAATATCGCCAACTTGCTGCCTCCAAGCCCACCACGTTACTTCCAAAAGGAGCGTTAGCAGCATATAAACCTATAATTTCTTCTTTTGAATATTTTATTTCTAAGCGTAAAGCTAAAATCGCTTCCAATAATTTTTGCCAAACCGTTCGGTCTTGTTTTCGTGATAAACGGATTACCTGCATGGTTAATGTACTGCCGCCACTTACCACGCTTTTAGCCTTCCAGTTTTGCCGCATGGCTCTGCTCATGGCCAATATATCTACGCCAAGGTGGCTATAAAACCGTTTATCTTCAAAAGCAATAATGCAATCCTTAAATTTTACCGGAACGCTATCAGCTACAGGGAAACGCCACTGCCCATCGCTGGCAATTGCGGCACTTAATAAATTACCATTGCTGGCCTCGATAACATAGGAGGTAGGCGTTTTGAAAAGCTTTGATGGTAATGAAAAAAGGAAAGCCAAAAGCAGTGTAAAGCAGATGAGATCGGAAATAAGGAAAGCTTTTGGGATTTTGTTCATTTAATTTTTTTCTAAAATATCAAGTAATTTATAATTGATATAAAGCTTCTCTTTTCCCACTTTTGTTGATTTTAAGAACCCGTTAGATTCTAATGAAGTAAGATAATTTCCTACTGTTTTAGGTGTTCCTAAATTGGCATTTGTCAGTGTTTGTCGTTTTGTATAAGGTAATTTGAATAAAATTTCAATTAAGTCTTTTGAATACACTTTGGGTAATTTCAATTTAATTTCATCAGCCGTTATCTCCATTAATCTGGTGATATTTTCCAATTGGGTTATACCTTTTTTCGCTGTAACTTCTATCATATCTAGCATAAAAATGATGTAAGGTTCCCAATTATTATTTTCAGTTACGGCTTTTAGATTTTTATAATAATCATTTTTATTCCTGATGATGTATCCGCTCAAGTAAATGGCAGGAATGTGTAAAAGCTTACTTATTTTTAAATATAATAAAAGTAAAATACGTCCGGTTCTGCCATTTCCATCAGCAAAAGGGTGTATTGCCTCAAACTGATAGTGCATGACCGCCATTTTTATTAAAGGATCGATTTCTTTATTAGTATTTATGAATTTTTCTAAATCGGCTAATTTTTCTCTAATAATGTTTTCACCTGTGGGTGGTGTATAAATCACTTCACCTTTATTGTTTTTTAAAGTTGTTCCTGGGGTGTTTCTAATTGCCGCCCGGTTTTGTTTTATACATTGTACGATCTCTATGCATAAATTTGTAGTGATAAAGGGTTTTTTCTCTAGTTTTTCTAAACCCAACCACAAAGCTTCTTTGTAATTTAAGACCTCCTTGGTTAAACTATTCTCAAAATTACTGTCAGCTACCAGATTTTTGTATAATTCATCATTTGTTGTAATAATATTTTCTATTTCTGAACTGGCTTTTGCTTCCTGTAAATGAATGGTATCTAAAAAAAGTGTTGGGTTTGGTAAATTAACGAGTGCACCATTTAATTGCGCTAGCGCTCTGCTTGCAGAAATTGTTTTAAGCAATATCTTCTTCGTTTCAATATCCTTATTAGGAGGTAATAAAGGTAATTTATTGTAAGGTATTTCTCGTTTAAAGTTTTCCATAACAGAAGTGATTTTTACCTGTATAAATAAAACGAGTGTAAATATAATGAAATTTTACACTCGTAATTTAAACGAGGGTAAAATTTACACTCGTAATTTAAACGAGGGTAAAATTAAACACATTTTACCCTCGTTTTTAAAGCATTCTAATAATAGGAGTGATACAATAACATATTGTATTTCTTAAAGCCATTTCGTGCCTCCATAACAACTAATGTAGGGCGCGGAGTTATAAAAAGGAGCTTAAGCGCACTATAAATTTATTTATCAAGCCCCTTATTTAATATCGTTTCAAAAACTGGCTGAAAATGGATTAAAACTTTATCGTTAATGAGTTTGTAATTCTCTTTATCAAAAACCACATCATCGAATTTGTGATTTTTATAGCCTGGTTCCAAGAGTATTTTAAAATCATTGCTTCCTTTTATGTATCTGATTAAGGAAAAGTTATAGAACAACATTGGGCGCTTATCATATATACTTAATGTGGCTATGCCAAAATCGTGATTAAAACCATAAAACATTTGCATAGGATCTGTTATGGTGTAGGCATTTTTTTTTCTAATCATTATAATTTGATCCAGATTGTTTTTAATGCAGAAATCTTCAGCATAAGCAACCATTTTTTTGTATTTATATCGTTCAGAAAAATACTCAAGTTCGCTAAAATCAAAATTTTCTAATTCCTTATTTTCGATGTTCTTTTTATTTAAATAAGTAGTTAAAAAAGTTAGCAGATTAAAATTCAAGTCATTTTCGGCAAGTACTTTTGGTTTAAATGCACCTTTAAGGTAAACATAACCCATTTGGTAGTTAACGTTTGATACAATTCCGGTTTTTTGCGCAATTGAACACAAGGGAATGAGAAAAACTAGGATTGTGAATATAATTTTCATTCGGCTGTTTTCTGTTTTTAATTGATTTTCCTTTTTTAATCTTAAGGTCGTAGCGAGATGCTACGACCAGTATTTGCCAATTTTACTTCACTACTTGCACCCATTTGCCAGCTTCAGTCGCAGAAATATCGTTGTTATACATCGCTTCGCACTGAACGGCAGATAAATAGTATTTACCTAAATAAGAAGCATTAAGTAATACTTTATAAACTAAACTTTCGCCTTCTCTTACATTAAAATAAGTGAAAACGCGGTCATCCCTAATATCCTGGTAGGTAAAAGGTGATGAGGCTAAAATACTTTGGTTGTCATTTACACGGGTATTGATGATTTCCCAGCCTGAAGGGAAAATTTGAGTTAGTGCCATTTGTTCGTAATAGCCCATTCTGCCAGGGTTTTTTACCGTTATTTCTGCATAGAAATCAGTTCCTTGTTTTAAAGTTGTTGGGTCCAGTATTTTACCATTTAAACGTTTGTAAGTTACGCTCATATCCAATACCTCTGGTCGGTTTGGCAAAAAGTTGTTCTGACCTGCAACTGGTTGTCCTTCTAAAACCAAACGAACAAACAATACATTATTACCATTATTGGTAATAGATGCCGTATTTCCTTTAAAGGTTATAGGCGTACTGTTGATGTATTGATTTGAACTTACGGGTGCCGATTTCCCATCCAGTATATACTGATATTGCAGTTTATTTGCCGATTGATTTGAACCACAGAATTTAGCGATAGCCAACAAACTATAAGCGGTTGTTTGCGTGCTGTACCAAGTGTTTTCGCCTAATTTTGAAGCTAATGGTTGTAATAAACTCGCGGCTTTTGCTTTCTGACCAAGTAAGGTTAGGGTTTCTAAAATCATCGCTTCATCTCGTACATCTGAGCCATAAGTTCCGCCTAATTGTTTGTAAGCCTGAATGGACGTATCTAAACCCCTGATCATATTTTGGGCAACATCATTTTGACCAGCCAGTTTATAAGCAGCGGCCAATCGCCATTTTGCAGCGATTGATAAGTATTCAAAAGCTTTTAAACGGTTCATTGCTGCCATTTCGGGCTTTTTAGCTAAAGCAAGCATGTACAAACGATAGGCCTGGGATAAATCTCCTCCATAAAAATTATTGCTGTTTGGTGCCCAGTTTGCTGCTTTTGATTTTTGATAGCGCAATAGCTCATCTAAAAGACCAACAGGAAGGGTATAACCAGCATTTTGTGCTTCAACCAGGAAATGACCGGCATAATTGCTTCCCCATTCATCAGAAGTGCCTTCACCAGGCCAGTAAGACAAACCGCCATCTGTAGTCTGGAAGCCTTTAATCCGGTTTATTCCAGCTTTAATGTTTTTCTCTGTTGTTGCTTTTTGCTGTTCATTCAACGGGCTTAATCTATCCAGGAATAATTGGGGAAATATCCCCGAGGTAGTTTGCTCTATGCAACCATGTGGATATTGAATAAGGTAACTCAATCTTTTGCCAAGGCTGATTGCAGGGATAGAAGAGACCTCTAATGAACCAGAATTTGTTCCTGTCATACCGATTGGTAAATAGTTAACAGCCCATTTGGTATGCGGTTGAACAGTTGCTGATACCACATTAGTTACGTAAGGATTTGGATTTCTGATATCCATTTCCACATCATAAACTGTTTTTTCGGCGCCACTTTGTGCAATCACTTTTACTTTGGCAATGCCTACTGTGTTGGGTGCTTTAACTTCAAAATAGGTCATTTGCTCGCCTGTTTGTTTGTAGTAAAGCTGCTGTTTGTTACTGCCTTGAACAATTAAATTACTTGCTTGAAGTTGTACTGATACATTTTTTAGGTTATTCTCTGTGGCAAAAACGGTTACTGGCAAGGTGAAACTTTCTCCCGGACCAATAACTCTTGGCAGGGTAGCCAAAACCATTAATGGCTTTTTAACCTGAACCGATTTTTCGGTAAAACCATATGCAGCATCCTGTCCGGCAACTACCATAGCTCTTACTGCACCTATATACTGTGGTAATTTAAACTTATGTGTTTTACTTTCGCCTTTGCTAATGGTAAATGGTCCCATAAATTTAACCACTGCTTTAAAACGGTTAGCTTTTGCAGGATTTAAGTTCTTGTTGATACTACCATCACCACCAATGCTTAAAATACGTTCTAAATTTCCGCCCCACGCACCTAAAACATAGTCGAATAAATCCCATGTTCTTACCCCCAATCCTTCTCGGGCATAAAATGCGCCATGTGGATCTGGTGTTTTAAATCGGGTTAAGTCTAGCAAACCTTCATCTACAAGGGCAATGGTATAGGTCATTGCTTTGCCATTCTGTTCACCAACAGTGATGGTGTTTTCGGTTTCGGGTTTGATTTTATCCAACATTTTTATGGTTGGTTTTAGGATGGTTTGCGGATCTTCAACCGAAAGTGGAATAGCACCATACATCCTGATTGGTAAATCGTTTACCGTTTGGGCATGCGGCTGTAATAAAGTGATATTGGCAAAAACATTAGGTGCCATCTCTTTCTCCGCCTTAAACTTAAATTGCGTTTGCCCGGCTTTGGTATCTATCCAGAAAGTTTTTAATACCCGGCTTCCATTTTCAATGGAGATTAATGCTCTTCCATTTTTACCCGTTGGAATGGTTAAAGTAATATCTTTTCCAACAGTGAATTTTTCTTTATTAGCCGTGAAAGATAACATAGACGCCTCTGTTGGGTTGCTGCCCTGTTCGCGCTGTGCCCAGCCCGGCCAATCTACATAAACAGATTTTCCGGTAACATGTCCACCATTTACATCGCGTACTAAAATAAGATAACGGCCCCACTCTGGTTCGTCAACACGTAAATTCCAGCTTCCTTTCCCGTTAAATAAGTTTATCTGATGACTTTCTACCAGCTTGTTGTACTGGTTTTGGGTAAAGTTGGCGTAGGTATATTGATCATCCTGTTCCCACCACCAGCGCCATTGCGTTTTATATAATTCTACCTGAACGGTTTTGCTTCCACTCAATAATTTTCCGTCGGTATTTACATTTACAATTTCTATTTTATGGTCTTTTCCAGTAACCAGCATGCCACTTAAACGGTCACCTTTTTCTGGTCGGATGCCCAAATAATTGTTATATACATGATAAGGTATGCTAAAATTATCGATGCTGAAATTACCCCCAGGTTCGAAAACTTTGGTGGTAAAGTTTGCTCTTAACACACCAGGAGCGGTATTGTTCTCATTAAGGTTGGTGTTAATCTGGGCAGTACCGTTCTGGTTTAAAGTACCTTCAAAAATGGTTTTAACCTGCGACTGGAAGTTAACCGTAGGGTTATCAAAACTAAAACCTTCAAAGCCTTTAAATTTGGTTTCGGTGGTGTTTAAGTTTACATCAACCTTTGCTTTTAAGTTTTGTGCAACGGCACCGAATAACCATTTGGCGGATAGGGTAGCGGCTGATGTTCCCGAGCTTAAATATGTTCTATTGCCAACGTTGAAATCAATTTTCAAGCGGTTTGGCATAACGGTTTCAATTTTTAAGGTTTTGGTAAAAGTAGCACCACCTGCTTTAACTTTGGCCATCCAGTTACCAGTAGGAGCAGTACTTTCTGTAGCGGTTTTAAAGGTATAGAATCCATTTAAAGGTTTGCCATTGATCAATCTTTTATAAAGCTGACCTTTAGGGTTATAGAACTCCATGGTTACCGGATAATTGGCTGGCAATTTTTTTAGTTTGTCTTCCAGCACGAAAGAAACAAATAAACTGTCGCCCGGTCGCCAAACGCCACGTTCACCGTAAATAAAGCCTTTTAAACCACTTTGGACTACATCGCCACCCACATCGAACCTACTTAAAGGAAGTGAGCTTCCGTCGTCTAATTTGAGGTAGCCACGTTCTGAGCCATTTTTAGCAATTAATAAGAAAGGTTGACGTTTCAGGTCAAAGCGAGCAAAACCATCACCATCAGTTTTGGTGGTAAAAATGATCTGTTTCTGGTAATCCATTAATTCCAGGTTTACACCACTTAATGGTTTTGCGGTCAATAAATCGGTTGCAACAATGAGCATGCTGTTATCGTTGCCCCGTTTGGCTACCAAGCCAATATTCGAAGCAATTAAGTTTCTGCTGGCCCAGCGCTGGTTGGTGTAAAACGATGGTGTACATGGATTGTCTTTGTCATTCCACCGGTAATTTGGCGGGTAATAATTATTATAACGCTGCCAAAAGTCATCGTCTTCATCAATCTTTTCACCATAACCTTCGTAATCTCCATATTCAGATTCTTCATCACTATTACTGCCATCTGCTTTTTCTTCCCCTACCTTACAATTGTAGGCGTTATATTCCCGTCTGAAAGCAATGGTAACCCTGTACATTGCGCCAGGCTCTGTACGGATCATCTTGTCAAGATCAAGGGTAAAACGGTTCTTTTTATGAAGGTTAAGTGCCTTGTCTTCATCTAATCGTACCGTTTTTTGCAGAATAGGCTTGGCAACCCTACGCAACTCGTTACCGTCTTTATAACCATTGGTTTGAAAAAACTGCGGTATGTTGTTTTCGTAAATTTTAATTACTGTAACATCAACAGCCTTTAAATTAATCGCCTCGAAAGGTAAAACCAGCTTTCCGGAGTTGGGTAAAATCGTACCTGCACCAGCAATGGTAACCGAAGGTAATTTATCTTCGAAAACAAGGTTGGCCATTTTGCCATTGGCTAGTTTTTTAGCATTGATATTTTCAACGCCCGCATTTACATTTAGTGCATAATTGCCCTTAAGTTCTTCTGCTGCATAAACTTTAACCTGACTTGCGTCAATGGTGTATCTTAGATCGCTCAGATTGCCGAGCGTTATCATGCCCGTTAAATCTTGCCCAACACCAATTGGTTCAGAAAACTGTACCAATGCATAATCTTCTTCACCCTGAATGGCCTTCATATCCAGGATTTCGAATTTATTTATTGCCGGAACACGCACTTCTACGGTTCCTTTTTGTTCAGCATCAATGGCATCGCCGTCCCAATCTATTTTTAAAGTTTGGTCGTTTCCGGTTTTTTTTATACTATCGATAGTAAATTTCGAGGTGTTTTTTGCGGGATCATGCTGCCATTTGATTTTTAATTTTTGGTCAAAATCCAACGAAACCGCTTTCTCTATTTTGCTGCTTTCTTCAACATCGGCAGTGGCCACTTCGCCCGTTAATTTCATGTAATCCAGTGCAGTATTGTTCTGCGAAACCAATCCGTTTTGAGAGAGCATTAGCCCCGGGGTAATTACTTTAAACTCAAAGTCGAAATCTTCAAGACCTTTTTCTGTAGCAGAAACTTCCGAAAGTTTAAAGGTAGCCTCATAGTTTTTGCCAGGCTTGAGGTTTTCATCAGGTCTAAATTCAACCGTTTGGGGGTCTATCCAATAGGTTTTACCTGAGATAGAAGGAGAGAAGTCGAAAAGTTCACGTGTATCTGCTTTGCCCAGATCCTGCATACCTGTTGCCGCATTGGCGAGGTGGACGCGGATAAAACTCTTTTTTGAAATGGTACCGGAAGTATAAGCTTCTATATATTTCGCATAAGCCTGGTTTTCTTCGTGGTTTTTCTTTTTTCTATTAAAATAGATAAATACAATTGCTGCTATTGAAACAGCTAGTAATCCGATGAAGATAAATTTCTTTTTTGAGGAGGATTGGTAGGTAGATGGTTGTTCCATGAATGAAATTCGTTAAGATAAATGGGAATATAATGGTGCGGCTGCCGCAATTGCTATGCCGTAATTGATCTGAATAAACCGAAATCCCTCTATTCCTTCCGAAAATTAACTAAAATTCAGGTTAAAATTAATTATGTTGAAAATTAATGCCTATGGTTTGTTCCTTTGCATGGTTTTGGATAAGTTTACAGCATCAATCCCAATACAACCAGATATGATAAAGAAACTTTTGATTTTTTCGTGTTTATTAATTTCTACACAGTTTTGTTTTGCGCAGAAGGCTGAAGTAGAAAATGCAGTTAAACTATTGACCAAACTGATGGTAACCCCGGATAGTGTAGCTCTCGATAAAATTGTGCTTAATAATTTAAGCTATGGCCATTCTAGTGGAAAGATACAAACTAAACAGGAATTTATGCATTCATTACTTTCTGGAGAATCTGATTTTGTGGATATTAATTTAACTGATCAGACTGTTGTTCTTCAAAATAAAACAGCTTTGGTTAGGCATACCTTAAGTGCTAAAACAAACGATAAAAATGTTCCTGGGAATGTGAAATTGTATATTCTTTTAATCTGGAGTAAAGAAAAAGCAGGATGGAAGTTGCTTGGTAGACAGGCAGTTAAAGTGCCTTAGTTCAGTTTCCAGTCTTAAGTCCTAAGTCGGCAGTCCAGACTCTAGACTGCCGACTTAAGACTATTTAATCATCACCCCAGGTCTGTTTACCAAAGGGATTTTAATCAGATTCGAATCGATGATGCTTTCTGGCAGGAAAATAAATTTCTTATCGTAAATGGTGCTGCCAATGTAATAACTCAACCAGTATTCGTTTGTTAAGCCAAAAACTTCAGGATCAATGGCTTCTACCCCTGCAAAAGAATGCGCTTCCATATCGCCTACAAAATGCCTTAATACGGAAGTTTTTACCTGCTTGCCATCCTTTTCACCATAACCTTTAGAGCTGATTAAAACATTGGTTATCGGTTCATTTTTTAAATTTACGAGATAAACCGTCCAATTTTTTACTTCAGGAGTTTCACCCATCAATACAACGGCCATTGCGATATCTTCAACTGTATTTTCTGGTAAATCTGCTTTCATAACCACTATTTGTTCTCATACTGAATTTATTTTAGCATGTTTAAGATAAAGACGCTGAAACAAGTTCAGAGGGGACGATATTAATTTATTTCTTTTTAGCTACGGCCTTTTTAACAGGTGCTTTTTTCTTTGCCGGTGCTTTTTTCTTCGTTTCGAAAGCATTAGGCACTTGCTCTACAATCATTTTTTTAACCACTTCCAAATCAATATCAGCCAATTCTTCTGGTGTATATTTTTGCTTGGTTGCCTCGTTATTCCTTAATTTGAGCATCAATTTACCAAAACGGATAAACGGCCCCCAACGGCCATTTTCGATCGAAATTTTTTCGGCTTCCCAGGTTTTAATGTACCTATTGGCTTCTTTCTCTACTTTTTTGCCAATTAATGTATTAATATCTTCCTGTGTTAAGTTATCGAAATCGTATCCTTTTGCCGGGATATTAATAAATAGATCGTTCCATTTAATAAACGGACCAAAGCGTCCTTTACCTTTTGTAACGCCCAAACCTTGGTAATAAGCGATAGGTGCATCGGCATCCATTTTCTCTCTGATAATTTCAACCGCCCTTTCATAAGTTACTGATAAAGGTTCTTCATTTTTAGGAAGTGATATAAAACTTTCGCCCCATTTCACATATGGTCCAAAGCGGCCCACACCGATCACTACTTCTTTACCTTCGAAATCAGGCAACTGGAAAGGAAGTTTGAACAGCTCCAGGGCATCATCCAAGGTAATGGTTGCCACTGATTGATTACGCATTAAACTGGCATAACGCGGTTTTTCTTCCTCGTCAAGCTCACCTATCTGCACTAAAGGACCAAATTTACCCACTTTGGTATAAACATTTTTACCAGTGGCAGGGTCAATACCCAATAAACGTTCGCCAGTAGCGCGTTCAGCAGTTTCTAAGGTTGTTTCTACTTCACTGTGGAAAGGATTATAAAATGAGTGCAGCATTTTAGTCCATTCTTGTAAACCTTGGGCAATTTCATCAAATTCCTTCTCCACTTTTGCTGTGAAGTTAAAATCGACAATACCTTTGAAATGTTCTACCAGGAAGTCGTTTACTACCTCACCGATATCAGTAGGGAAGAGTTTTGATTTCTCTGCACCTGTAATTTCTGCTTTGATTTCTTTTTTTACCTGTCCATCAGTTAAAATGATAGAAGTAAACTTTCGTTGTTTGCCATCTCTATCTTCTTTAACCACATAACCACGGTTTTGCACTGTAGAAATGGTAGGGGCGTAGGTAGATGGACGGCCAATGCCTAGTTCTTCCAGTTTTTTAACCAAACTAGCTTCTGTGTATCTTGCTGGCGGGCGCGAATAACGCTCTGTTGCCTGCATTTCTTTTAAAAATAATTCTTGTCCTTTTGTTAAAGGAGGCAAAATTGCACCGCCTTCTTTTTCTTCAGTTTCTTCATCATCAGTAGATTCCAGATAAACTTTTAAGAAACCGTCGAACTTTAATACTTCACCTTCGGCTACTAAATGTTCTTTTCTGGTTGAAGCAGTAATCTGAGCGGTTGTTTTTTCAAACAAAGCCTCACTCATTTGTGATGCAATTGAACGTTTCCAGATTAAATCATATAAACGTTTTTCTGAAATATCTCCATCTACAGTATGTCTGTCGAAATACGTTGGGCGGATGGCTTCGTGCGCTTCTTGTGCACCGGCTGATTTGGTTTTATATACCCTTGGCTGATGATATTTATCGCCGTAAGCAGATTTAATTTCGGCGGCAGCAGCATTAATTGCAGTTTCTGATAAGTTTACAGAGTCAGTCCTCATGTAAGTAATCTTACCCGCTTCATACAGCCTTTGTGCAACCTGCATAGTTCTGGCTACCGAAAAACCTAATTTTCTCGAAGCTTCCTGCTGCAGTGTTGAGGTGGTAAATGGGGCTGCCGGATTACGTTTTGAAGGCCTTGTTTCTAGACTGGTAATATCGAACCTGGCATTTACACAGTCTTGAAGAAATTTTTCAGCATCAGCCTCATTTTCGAAACGTTGTGGCAGCTCTGCTTTTACAATTTCTCTTCCTTTGCCAGTAGAAAACTGAGCAGTGATTTTATAGGCTGCAGCAGCATTAAAGTTTAAAACTTCTCGCTCTCTATCAACAATTAAGCGTACGGCAACTGATTGTACACGGCCTGCAGATAATGATGGTTTAACTTTTTTCCATAAAACGGGAGAAAGTTCGAAACCCACCAAACGATCTAATACACGGCGCGCCTGTTGGGCATTTACCAAATTATAATCAATTCCACGCGGACTATCAATTGCTTTTAAAATGGCTGGTTTGGTAATTTCATGAAAAACAATACGTTTTGTTTTCTCTACTTTTAGGCCTAAAGTTTCGAATAAGTGCCACGATATTGCTTCCCCCTCGCGGTCCTCATCGGATGCTAGCCATACCATTTCGGCTTCTTTAGCTAGTTTTTTTAGTTCGGCGACGACATTTTTTTTGTCAGTAGGTACCTCGTATGTTTGGGCAAAATTATTCTTGATATCAATCGCCATATCGCCCTTAACTAAATCACGGATATGGCCATAGCTAGATTTCACCAGGAAATCTTTGCCTAAATAGCCTTCTATAGTTTTAGCTTTTGCGGGTGACTCGACGATTAATAAATTTTTGGCCATGAAATACGTTTTTGTGCAAATAAAGCTATAATTAAAGCATAAATCCAAACCTGAAGAGAATTTAATACATTTTTTTTATTAGATGAAGGTTAAATCTGCCTATTTGTGAGAAGTTTTTAATTTGGTTTTAATTTTTTTGTTTTTGAAAAACAACATCAATGCAATTGGGTTAGGGTTGGTCTCGCCCGCGTTTCTGCCGATGAAAAATTGGTATCTCACTTCGCTCGGGTTTAGGTGGCTTGGCTGATGCTACTATTGAAGTTTTAATAGTTTTGTGCTAAACTGAAGTTACAAAAAAGCAGCAGGTTGCTGTTAATAGCCCACAGCGCTGGACTATAGCGATAGCAGGACTGTAATTGCTCAGAATTACTGCACTTGCATTTTCTGATCGAAAAAGAATTGATTCTTTTGAATGCAGCTAGAACTAAAATTTCATTAAAAAGACGGTGAAGAGGATTTTTTGATGAAATAAACCGTTTTTCTTACAATCGCAAAGCCTTAAGCGCTTTAATGATGCATATCATATAATTTACAGGCACATTACATCAAGGCAACCGATTTGTGACTATATTCGTATATAAAATAAAAAAACGATGATCAGCACAATTTTAATCCTATTAAACTTATTGGTGTCGCCACCAAAAAATGTTTACGATTTCAGCTTTAAAACCATTGATGGTAAAGAAATTAAGCTGTCGAAATTTAAAGGCAAAAAAATCTTAATTGTTAACACGGCTTCTAAATGTGGTTTTACCCCACAGTATGAGGATTTAGAAAAATTGCAGAAAGAATATGGCAAAAAGGTGGTACTAATTGGTTTTCCTGCTGGTAACTTTGGTGGACAGGAGTTTTCTACCAATGCTGAGATTAAAGAATTTTGTACCGGAAAGTATAATGTTTCATTTTTACTTGCCGAGAAAAGCAGCGTTAAAGGCGATGATATCAGTCCTTTATTCAAGTATTTAACTTCTCAGACCAATACTGAGGAGCAGGGCGATATTAAATGGAATTTTGAGAAATTCTTAATCAACGAAAAAGGAGAGTTAGTACACCGTTTCCGCTCGAAAACAAAACCTACTGACGAGGCAATTGTTAAAAACTTATAAAACTTAGGATTTAGAGGTTAGCATTTAAATACTAACCTCTAAACCTTAAATTGTTGCATCTTTTTATTTAAACTAGTTTTTCTCCAAAACAGTTCTCCAAACTAAAGCACTAAGTGCTGCACCAATAATTGGCGCTACTATAAAGAGCCAAACTTGACTTAATGCTTGTCCGCCAACCAA
Organism: Pedobacter sp. AK013; assembly: GCF_014205835.1. Classification (GTDB taxonomy): domain Bacteria; phylum Bacteroidota; class Bacteroidia; order Sphingobacteriales; family Sphingobacteriaceae; genus Pedobacter. The sequence goes on from NZ_JACHCQ010000017.1 coordinate 101,057, forward strand.
TAAGGCAGGACCAATGCTTCTAGCAGGGTTTACTGATACTCCGGTTACCGGGATACCCACAATATGAATGAGTGTTAAACTTAAGCCAATTGCCAGTCCGGCAAAGCCTCCATTGATATTTTTAGTGGATGTTGAGCCAAAAATGACCAATAAGAAAATAAAGGTAAGTACAATTTCGGCGATAAAACCAGCGTGTAAGCTGTAATGCTGTGGAGATAGCGCTTCAAAACCATTTTGCCCCAATCCATTTACTGCTAAAGAATATTCTGGTTTTCCTGAGGCAATCTGCAATAAAATAAATGCGCCTGCAATGCCACCAAGTACCTGCGCTACAATATAATAGGCAGCTTCGCTAATTTTCATACGGCCTGCTATGACCATTCCGATTGAAATGGCCGGATTAATGTGACAGCCAGAAATATGCCCTATGGCATAGGCCATTGCCGTAACTGATAAGCCAAAGGCAAAAGATATGCCTAATAAGCCAACTCCGGTTGTACCATTTGCACCAGCTATAACCGCGCTACCACAACCCATTAAAACCAGTACGAGTGTGCCTAGAAATTCGGCACTGAATTTAGAAAGTTTACTTGTCTCCATATAATTTATTATTTAAAGGTTTAAATATTATATTGGGATGATTCTCAATCGAATATAACTAAATTTTTAGAATATAAAATGGAATGAAGTATTGGCAATTTTAGCCTGGGTAAATTGAAAAAGAGAGTATGAGAAAGGGGGTTAAATCCATAAGCCCCCTTTAAACCAAACAAACTATTTATGAAGTTTATATAAAACGCCTGTTTTGATAAAAAGTTTTCGAGAAAATTAATTATTTGCTGTTAATAATAGCTTTGCAAGATCAATAGTAGTTTATTGTTTAAAAGTAGGCTATTCTGTAACCGAATTGATAAAACAATAAGTTATTTTTGACTTTATTCTGTTAAAACAAATTGAGTTGTGCTGGCTGGTGTAAGCTTGGGTCGAAATTGTAAGCTTCAGGTGTATTTTGCATATTGCTCACATAATATAACGCTGTTTCCTCATGTCTTGAGGCAACTTTAACAAGAATATCACCGGCAACATTTTTAAAAAGGTTTTCAACCAGCTCCGGGTCGTTATTGTCTTTTGATAAGTGGCTCAGTAATAAATGACTCATATACGGGGCTTTGTGGTTGATAAAAAGCTCCAGTGCCTGTGCATTGCTTAAGTGGCCGTGCCCGCTGGTAATCCTTCTCTTCAAAAAATAAGGGTACCGGCCATTTGCCAGCATCTGTGTATCGTAATTAGCTTCCAGGAATGCGGCATGGCAGTTTTTGAAATGAGTAATTAAACGGTCGCATACTGTGCCTATATCTGTAAAAACACCAACTCTTACCTCGTTACATTCAACGGTAAAACTATAAGGGTCAGCTGCATCGTGAAATTTGGAAAAGGCAATAATTTTTAAGCTGCCAATCTGAATGTGCTGTAAATGATTTAATGAAAAGGTATTGTTTACATCTAAAACTAACCTGCTGCTTTTTAGGGTAGCTGTGCTAATGTAGACTGGGAGTTTATATTTTTTAGCAAAAACCGCTAGCCCTTTAATGTGGTCGCTATGTTCGTGTGAGATAAAAATAGCTTTTACTTTATTTATCGGTAAACCCAAGCGGTTCATCCGTGTTTCAACCTCTTTACAGGTTAGGCCAATATCAACCAAAACAGCTTCCTTATCATTACCTACATAGTAACAATTGCCATTACTGCCCGAATTGATTGATGTAAAATATAGTGCCATTTTAAGCCTGCAAGATAAGGCTTATTTGACGAAGGAAAAAAGAAAACTATACTCTTGTGCCGTTATGTTCTACTAAGCGCGAAAGCAGGGGTAGGAAAGCCTGTATGAGGTTGATTTCTTCCGAAGAAAAGATTTTTTCCATGGTTTGTGCTAACCATTCTTCTTTTATTTTTCTACTGGCAATAATATGTTTTTCGCCAAGTTTGGTTAAGCCAATAAAAACCTTTCGTTTATCTTCTTCGCTGGGGAAACGTTCCACGCATTTGGCATCGAACAGGCGGTTGATGATCTGAGAAATAGCCTGTTTTGATACTCTTTCCATGTCTGCCAGCTCTGTAGATAGCATTTTTCCATGTTGTTCGAGCAGCGACATGGTCAATAATTCGGCGTTACTAAAGTCTGAACTTACATTCTGCTTGCGTAACTGTCTGGTTAGGCGGGTAACAGTGCTTCTTAACTTTGCTGCAATCTCTTGTGTTTGAGTAGACATCTTATTGGTAAATAAACTTTACAAATATAATATTTTAATTCTATTGGTGAGCTAAATGGTTTTTTAGTTATGCTTAAATTATGATTCTATTGTGATAAAACCACATGTTTTTTGTTTTAGTGTTTGGTTAAAAGTTTTTACCTTTGTAAAGTTACTTTACTATTTTAATCATGAGTATTTTTCGTTCGTTAAAGCATTACAATTACAGGTTATTTTTTACAGGTCAGGCAATTTCATTAATTGGTACATGGATGCAGCGTGTAGCCGTTAGCTGGTTGGTTTACCGTTTAACGGGATCGGCTTTTTTGCTGGGACTGATTACTTTTTTAAGTTTAATCCCTTCGCTGGTATTGGCGCCATATGCTGGTAGCTATGTAGATAGGCATAATAAGTATAAAATATTGGTGATTACCCAGGTAATTCTGATGCTACAGGCTGGTGCCCTGGCCTTAATGATCTGGTTTAAAGTATACGATATGTTCTGGATTGCGGCGCTTTCACTGGTTCAGGGTTTGGTAAATGCTTTTGATGTTACCGCCCGCCAATCGTTAATGGTAAATTTGATTGATGATAAAGAAGATTTACCAAATGCCATTGCGCTCAACTCATCAATGTTTAACGCCGCCAGGCTTATCGGGCCGGCGTTGGCAGGAGTAATTTTGAGTACCTGGGGTGAGGATATTTGTTTCGTGATCAATTTTGTAAGCTTTATTGCAGTGTTAGGTTGTTTAGTGATGATGAAGCTTAAACTCACTGTGCATCAAAAATCGACGGAAAATATCTGGACCGACCTGAAAAAGGGGTATGATTACCTTAAATCATCTCCTGATTTGGCCTCTATGGTATTAATGATGGCTGCATCGAGTTTATTGGTCATTCCTTTTACTACGCTTTTGCCTGTTTTTGCGAAAGATATTTTTAACGGAAATGCCACAACATTTGGGTGGTTTGAAAGCGCTGCAGGACTTGGAGCTTTCTTTGGAGCCATTTATATGGCTACTTTAAAAGCAGGTCAGAACCTGCAGAAAATAGTAATGATGTCGGGTATTTTGTTAGCCATTTCAGTTGTGGCGCTGGCTATATCACCATCACTTATTCTGGCTTTAATTTGTACCGGCTCAGCTGCTTTAGGTTTAATGGCACAAACTTCATCCATTAATACCTATTTACAGACTCATGCCGACGATGTAATGAGGGGCAGGACTTTAAGTTATTATATTATGGCTTACCAGGGCGTGTTGCCAATCGGAAGCTTATTAATGGGGTACCTTGCGCATCTTTTCGGTACGCAAGTGGTGGTTGCTTTTGAAGGTGTTGCAGGGTTGTTGATTGTTGCGGCGTTTGTGTATAATGAAAAACACAGGAATCAGTTTAAGGGTAATGCAATGTCGTTGAATTAATATATCATCTGGATTTTTTTGAATATTGGTATGTGTGATCGTCACCCTGAATTTATTTCAGGGTTTCAATAGATAGATAAAGATGCTGAAATAAATTCAGCATGGCAATCGCGTGTATACGGTGCACAAAATGCAAAACACTTACCCATGCACTACCAGCTTACAATCGACCATTATTTTTTGGTAATTCTGAATATCGATTTCTTTATTGATTAATTGTATCAATAACTTAATGGCATTTTCACCTACCGATTCAGGGTTTTCTTCAATAGAGGCAATAGGGGGTGAATCAAGATAACTGATGAAAGAGGTATTTCCAAATCCTATACACTCAATTTCGCCAAAGTTGGGGTGGTTTATCGATCTCAGGTATTTTATCGCGTCGAACAGGATAGGCTCTTTAAAAGCCACCAGCGCAGTCGGCATATTTTCCGGATTAGCAAATAAATTCTTAATTGCTGAGATGGTATTTTCCTTATCAAAATCGGTATAAGCAACCAATTCTGATGAAAATGGCACCTGATTATCTTTTAACGCATTAATGTAGCCATTAAAGCGATCGTGTGTGAAATTAATCATTTTCGGACCGCCTAAGTAGGCAATCTTTTGATGTCCTCTGTCTATTAAAAATTTGGTGGCCTGGTAACAGCCCTGAAAAGTATTGCCCAATACTTTATGGCAGCTTAGGTTAAAACTTGGGTTTCGGGTATAATACACTACTGGAATGCCCATGTTTTCGAACTGGTCTAAATGTGCGAAATCTTGTGTGTGTTTTGATATGGCCACAATTAAACCGTCTACCCGGCTCCGCAACAACATATTTGCAGATTGGATCTCTTTTTCCAGATCATCGTGAGATTGACTGATGATCACGTTGTATCCATTTTGTGTAGCAAACTGCTCTACACCATAAATACTTCTGGTAAAAAAATGATCTAAAAGATTGGGTAGGATAATACCAATAATCCGTGATCTCTTTTCCTTTAAGTTAATAGCTGATTTATTTGGCGTAAAATGTAAATCGCGAGCCATTTCCTGAACACGTTGTTTGGTGTATTCGTTTATGGTTGGGTAGTTGTTAAGGGCTTTTGATACTGTTGATACTGACATCTTTAACTTCTCAGCCAAGAATTTTAGCGTAACAGGGGTATTGTTCATCATCTTTTCCAATCTCAATGCATAGTTAAGAAAAAAAATACAATTATTTCAAACGTTTGAAATGAGTTTCAGTTGATTTTATTGCGTTTTAACCTACTTTAAAACGTTTTAATCTTTTAAGCTTTTCTAAATTCGTTATCACGAACACTAACTAACCAAATAAACATGATGAAATCTTTACTTACTCGCTTCAGTTTTAAAAGGGCATTTACTGAAGTACGAGGTTTAGTTGCAAAAACTAATCTCATTTTGTCGCAAAAATATTACATTTCAAAGGTAACATCATACCATTCTCAAGATGCTTAAGCAAAAAGCTCAAACATTTTCCTAATCACTCATCACGCAGCGGACGGGTAATATTAATACTAAACTAATTGGATGTGTATGGTTACATATCTAGTTATTAAGGGCCGACTGTGCATTAAATTTTAACAAAATAGATTTAATATTTATTACAATTATGGATAGACTTTACAATTTAAGAAGCACTTTACCATCTGTTGGATTTGAGAAAATTCAATGGTTAAAAGTGCTTTATACCTTCACTTTACTTTTTCTGATCAGCGCCTCTTTTACGGCTTTCGCTCAAACAACGGTAACTGGTACGGTAAAAGATAACAAAGGGATTACCTTGCCTGGCGTAAGTGTGAGGATAAAAGGAACGCAGATAGGAGCAGTTACAGATGATAACGGAAAATATGCTATTAAAGGTACTACAGGAAGCTCAATATTGGTTTTTGTTTATGTAGGGTATGCCACAAAAGAAGTTGCGGTTGCTGGTAAAACTGTAATCAACGTAATCATAGAAGATGATGCACAGGGATTGGACGAAGTAATGGTGGTTGGTTATGGTACGCAGAAAAAATCGACCTTAACAGGTGCTGTTGCACAGATCAGCTCAGAAGATATCATGAAATCGCCAACGCCGAACCCTACCAATAGCTTAATAGGCCGGCTACCTGGTTTGCAGGCCGTTCAAACCAGTGGGCAGCCGGGGGCTGATGCTTCAACACTTAAAGTACGTGGAGTGGCCACTTACAATAACTCTTCGGCAATTGTTGTGGTAGATGGGATTGAAAGACCCAGTTTTGCTGATGTAGATCCAAGTGAGATTGAAACGGTAACCGTTTTGAAAGATGCGGCTTCTACCTCAATTTATGGTATCAGGGGAGCAAATGGTGTAATTGTAATCACCACTAAGCAAGGAAAAATCGGTAAACCGCGCATTACCTATACGGGGAATGCTGCTTTGCAGACTTATACTGGTTTGGCTGTCGGATTAAATGCTTATGATAATGCCCGCTTGTTAAATCAGGCTTATAAAAACGACGGTCAGGCTGCACCTTTTGCCGATGATGAGCTACAAAAATTTAAAGACGGATCAGATCCGATCGGTTATCCGGATGTACAGTGGTTTGATTATTTAACACGTAAATTTTATCCTCAAATTACACACAATATCAATATTAACGGAGGAACAAAAATTGCTAAATATTTTGTTTCTGCAGGCTATTCATTTCAGGATGGTATTTTTAAAAAGTTCGATTCTCCTTATGGGATTAACACTGTTCCTAATTTTAGCCGTTACAATTTCCGATCGAATGTTGATTTACAGCTGAATAAAGACTTTACCGTTGGGATTAAGTTGGGCGGGCGTTTTTCTAACCGTTACCAGCCTTCAGGTTTATTGTCGTCATCGGCATTCTCCTATGATACCATTGAAGGGATGATTTCGCGAATTCTCCAGGTTCCTGCTTATGCTTACCCGGTTACTTTGCCTGATGGCAGAATTACAGCAAATCCAAACGTAGGTATCAACATCTGGAATCCTTATGCTATTTTAACCCGTTACGGAACACGTAATGATGATAGCAATACGATTGAAAGTACGTTTAACCTCGAATATAAATTAGGGTTTATTACCAAAGGTTTATCGTTTAAGGCCAATTTTGGCTACGATTCTTATTTTGTAAACCAACAGCGTAGAAATGCCAACTGGGCAGCTTATGTTTACGACCGTAAATCGGGTGCCATTACCCTTTCTACTGATACGAGGAACCGTGATGAGCCTTTAAGTTCTATTATCAGCGTTACCCAGGGAAGTACAAATTATAACTTACAGACCGGTTTTTATTACGACCGCGATTTCGGTAAAAGCAATGTATCCGGTTTAATTTTGGGTACCCGCCAACTGGTACGTACCAATGGGGGTGATATTTATACTGCACCGCCAAGAGCTGCACAGGGTGTGGTGGGCAGGGTAACCTACAATTATGCACAAAGGTATTTTGCAGAATTTAATGCAGCTTACAACGGATCAGAGAACTTTGCGTTTGATGGTTTCTTAGGTTTCCCAAGTCAGCAATATGGTTTTTTTCCATCATTTTCTGCCGGATGGACCGTCTCAAACGAACCTTTCTGGAAAAAAAACGATGCAATAACCTATTTAAAATTTAGAGGAAGTTATGGTTTGGTAGGTAACGATCAGGGAATTGGCAGGTTTTTATTCTTAACGAGTTATACTTCAATCCCAACAACTGTTTTTCCGGCGCTTCAGTTTGGGGCACCAAATTCGCCAACTACTTATCCAACAATCTATATCCCGGATAATGGATTGGGAAATCCGAAAATTACCTGGGAAACCGGAACAAAACGGAATCTGGGTATGGAGGCACGTTTCTTAAAGGATGCCTTGAAACTAAACGTTGATGTATTTGATGAAACCCGTAAAGATATTTTAACTTCTCCAAAAGATCAGCTTTTATCGTTCGGACATATTTATCCTTCATTAAACGTTGGCGTGGTTTATAATAAAGGTTATGAAGTAGAACTGGATTACCAGGGTAAAGTTGACCAGTTTACCTTTGGATTGAACGGACAATTGAGTTATGCCAAGAATATTGTTAAAAACGCATCAGAACCAGCCGGAACACCCGATGCACAAAAAACAGAAGGTAAACCGGTTGGCCAGTTTATTGGCTATTTAAATGATGGTTTTTACACTTCAGCTGCTGACGTGGCTGCTTCTGTTAAACCGCAAGGGGGCACACCGATTCCGGGTGATTTAAAATTTAAAGATTTGAACGGAGATGGTGTGATCACTCCTGATGATAGAACATCAATTGGCTATTCGCCAAATCCTGAATACATTTTCAGCATTACACCACGGTTAGCTTATAAAGGCATTACCTTATCGGTAATGTTTCAGGGAGTGGCACATGTAAGTTCGAACGTAATTTTAACAGAGCAAAATAACGGACAACAGATGTATCCGTTCATGCTTAATGCCTGGACACCTGAAAATGCTGCTACAGCTACATGGCCTGCACTACACGCAAGGGGATATACCGGTTTAAACTACTCACTTAACGATTTTATTCTTCAAAATGCAGCCTACATTAAATTAAGAAATGTAGAGTTGGCCTGGACTTTACCACAGGCCTGGACAAGTGCTTTGAAAATAGGAAGCGTAAGGGTGTTTGCAAACGGTCAAAATCTATACACATGGACAAAGTTTAAAATGTATGTAGATCCGGAAAACCTGAACACCGTTAACCAAACTTTCCCGCTTCAATCGCTTTATCCATCATCTAAAGTTTTCAATCTTGGTGTTAACGTTAATTTTTAATAAGATGAAAAATTATAAAATATATTCTTTAGTTTTTTTACTTACACTTCTTTCAATTTCTTGTAAAAAAGATTTCTTAAACCGGACTCCCGAAATTGCTTTAGATGATAATGGGGTATTTGCCGATCCGCTTAGGGCCGCAAGTTATGCAGATGCAGCATATAACTATATGATTAATGATTATGCCAGGTTTAATGATCACCGCGGTTCTACTTCGCAGGCTTCTGATGAAGCGGTATCAGGTAACTCCGAATTTACGGTTACCACATTAAACAGGGGTTTGTATCACGATCATTCTAACGCCGCATCTTTAAACGATATGCGCGATGTTTGGACAAGATGTTATGCCGGTATTGCTATCAACAATAAAGTATTGGCCAGAATGGCCAGCGTACCTACAGCTTCGGTTTTTCCGAAACAGAGAATTGAAGGCGAAATGCGTTTTTTACGGGCCTTTTCTTATTTCGAATTGATTAAAAGATTTGGTGGTGTTCCGATTATGGATAAGGAATATAGCGTTAATGACGATATCAATTTTCCGAGGGCATCTTACCAGACCTGCGTTGATTTTATTATTACCGATTTAGATAAAGCCATTACATTACTAAATAACGACGCCGATAATGGTACTTCAAATTACGGAAGGGCAACTAAAGGTGGTGCATTGGCCCTTAAGGCAAGGGTGCTTTTGTATGCAGCAAGCCCGCTGAACAATCCAAATAACGATAAAGCAAAATGGCAACTGGCTGCAGATGCGGCTAGTAAAGTAATGGATGGTAGCAGTGCCGGCCAGGTTTACGCTTTGCAGACCACCTATGCTGATATATTAAATGCGGCTTCCTCGCCTGAGTATATTATGATTAAAATCAGAGGTCCAAGGGCAATTGATGGAATTTTGGCAGATTATGCCATGTCTCCAGGTTCTGGCGGTGCACAAGGGCAGATGAACCCAACACAAAACCACGTGGATATGTATGAAATGGCAAATGGTAAAGCCATAACAGATGCTACCTCTGGTTATAACCCTCAGCAACCTTACCTAAATCGCGATCCACGTTTTTACGCCAACATTCTTTACAATGATCAAACCTGGCAAGGCAAAAAAATCGAAATGTGGTCTTCAACCTCACCTACGGGCGTAGTAACTTATGGTAAAGACTGGAACCCGACAAACATTATTTATACAGCTACCCGCTATTACTGCAAAAAATACTGGCCTGAAACTTATGTGCGCTTAGGCGGTACCTCAGGTACAGCGTTAATTAATTACATTTTCTTCCGTTATGCAGAGGTTATGTTAAACTACGCTGAAGCGCAGAATGAAGCAAATGGCCCCGATGCCTCTGTTTATAAACAGTTAACCGATATCCGTGCACGTGCAGGAATAGCCGCAGGTACCAACAATTTATATGGGTTAAAAGCCAATATGACTCAAGATGAAATGAGAGCAGCTATCCGCCATGAACGTGCAATAGAACTCGCTTTCGAAGATCACCGCTGGTATGATATTATGCGCTGGAAAATCGGTCCTGAAGTTATTGCCACACCAATGTACGGCATGAATGTGGTTAAAAATGCCAATGGTTCATTTTCGTATACCCCTGTAGTACTGGGCCCAAATTTTCAAAAAACATATACTGCTAAACAAGACCGTTACCCAATACCCAGATCTGAGATTTATAAGAGTAATGGGGTGTTGATCCAAAATCCGGGATGGGAGTAAGCAAAATGTTTAATATCACGCAAAACAGATTTTATTCAGTTATGAAATTATCAAAATATATAGTTTGCCTTCTTTTTTTATGGATGGCAGTACTAAGAGTTAGCGGTCAAACACCCGATGAGGCACTGACTGTTACCAGCAAAGTTTTAGACCAAAATAAAACAGCTCTTCCTGGTGTGGTAATTACCATACAAGAAGATAAAAGCAACAAATCTATCATAACAGGTGCGGATGGCTCTTTTACCATTCATACCACATCAAGCGATGTACTTGTTTTTAAGTTGATTGGTTATGGTTTGGTACTTAAACCTGCATTGGAAGTAAATAATGCACCGGTGATCTTAAGTAAAACACTTGTAGACGCTGGAGACGATGACAATGTTTATATTCCATTTGGCGTAAGGAAAAGAAGAGAGATTACGGCAACCATCAGCACCTTAAAAGCTGATGATCTTCCTCAGATTCCTTCATCCTCTTTAAACAATGTATTTTCGGGCCGTTTATCAGGATTGGCCATTATCCCGAATGGATCACAGCAGCCTGGTTATGATGTTTCCAGCTTCCTGATCCGTGGACGTTCATCTTATAACAATAACCAGGAACCTTTAGTATTGGTAGATGGGGTGGAGCGCGATTTTAAATCGATGGATTTAGGTGAAATTGAAAGTATCAGTGTGTTAAAAGATGCAGGAACCATAGCCTGGTATGGCATGTATGGTGCAAATGGGGTTATTTATGTAAAAACCCGCCGTGGCAGTGCAACTTCAACAAAAGTTACGTTTGATGCGCAGGCCGGTATACAGCAGCCCTTAAATATTGCCAGTCCGCTTGATGCCTACTCTTATGCAACACTTTATAACGAAGCGCTTGTAAACGGAGGTGCTGCACCTACATATAATGCTGCAGCGCTACAGGCTTACCAAACCGGTTCTGATCCTTATCGGTATCCGAACAACAATTTTGTGAAAGATTATATCAGGCAGGCTGCGCCTACACAGCGTTATGTAGCTACTGTTACCGGCGGTAATGCCTTTATTAAATATTATACTTTGTTGAGTGCTTACGATCAGGCAGGTATTTATAAAGGTGGTAATAACCCTACTTATGACGGGAATACTAATTTTAACCGCTATAACCTGCGTACTAACATAGATTTACATGTAAGTAAATCTTTAGATGTATCACTTGATATAGGCGGGCGTATTACCAATCTCCGTTTCCCGAATATCGGTACCGGTACTTTCTTAAACACGGTGTATGGTACCCCTGCAAATGCTTTTCCTGTATTAAATGCCGATGGAAGCTATGGCGGAAATTCGATCTTTCAAGCCAATAACCCCTTGGCAATGTTAGAATCGAGGGGTGTAAGTACCGATTTAACAAGGAATTTATTGGCAACGATAATTGCAACCCAAAAACTGGAAAGCATTACCAAAGGCCTATCTTTTAATGTGTTTTATTCTTATGATGTAGCTGGAACGTACCGTTATGGTTTTAACCAGACTTATGCCACTGTTGATCCATTTGCTCCAGGCGGTCCTGCTACTTATGGAACAGCATCAATTGTAAGTTATGCCGCAAACTCTTTTATGGGTAATCTGCGTAGAAACGAATTATGGTTAGGTTTTGATTATGATCGTACTTTTGGTAAACATGGGATTAAATTTACTACACGTGGCTCAAGAGCAAATTATTCAACCTTTACTGCTTTAGATCAGCGTAGAGAAGGATGGTCTAACCGATTATCTTATAATTATAACCAACGTTATTACATGGATCTGATCGGAACTGTTTCTGGGTCTGAAAGTTTTGCTCCGGGTAAACGTTACGGCTTCTTTCCAGCGGTTTCGGCAGGGTGGATATTATCTGACGAAAGTTTTATGAAAAATACTTCAGGTTTTCTTGATCTATTAAAAATACGGGGATCTTATGGCCTGGTGGGCAATGATGCTACCGATAATTTACGCCGCTTTGCTTTTAACGATTATTTTAACAGAAGTGGTACCGGATATAATTTCGGCACAAGTTACACCGGGGTAGGTGGTACCGAGCAAAGGGCTTTGGCTAACCCTAATTTAACCTGGGAAAAGGCTTATAAAGGAAGCGTAGGTTTTGATGCAAAGTTGTTTAAACAATCCCTTTCATTTAGTGCTGATTATTTCTCTGAAGATCGGAAAGATCTGTTAACCAATTCATTACTTCCAAATGTGCTTGGTCAAACACTTTTACAGGTAAATGAAGGCGAGGCGTCTTATAAAGGTTTTGAAAGCAATCTTAATTTTTATAAAAAAATCGGCGCTGTAAATCTGAATCTGTTTGCAAACTACACTTATACCAAAAGCAAAATTATCTCTATAAACGAGGGTGCTGGTATTCCAAGTTATCAATCAAGGGTTGGCCACGAAGTTTCCAGCGTAATCCAAGGCACAGGTTATGTAAGTAGTATGTTAGAGGCCATTGGAATTTTCCAGTCACAGGCAGAAGTTAATGCATCACCTGTGCAGCGTTTTTCAAGAACGGTAGGTCCTGGCGATATTAAATATAAAGATCAAAATAATGATGGCGTAATCGATAACCTGGATTTTGTAAACACCGATTATAATTTCGTTCCAAAATCTTTTTATGGTTTCGGAGCAAGTGTAGCCATTAAAGGTTTCGATCTTAACTTCCTTTTTCAAGGCATGGGAGGTCGTAGCATCAGTATTCACGATTTGGTCATATCCGGCAACTCTACCACTGGTTACATTAACCAGTTTAGTGTAGATCGGTGGACGCCCACAAATCCAAACGCTGCTTATCCTAGGTTATTGGTTGCCGATCGTGGGAACAATACCCAAAATTCTGATTTCTGGGTGCGTTCTGGTGATTATTTAAGATTAAAAAATGTGGAGTTAGGTTATTCTCTTCCCGCATCATTTGTGAAAAGGTTAAAACTATCACAAGTGAGGTTTTATGTAAGCGGATTAAATTTATTGACGTTTGATAAACTCGGCAATTTAGATATCGATCCTGAATTACCAGAATCAGGTTATTCTTACGGAACAACAGCCTCCGGTGCTTATTACCCGTACATGAAAATCTATTCATTTGGATTGAACTTGAAATTTTAATTACACTGTAATCTTAACAAGATGAAAAAAAATATATTCTACATACTTCTTGCCGCATCAGCAATTTATATGGCAGGCTGTAAAAAAGATGGCTTTTTGCAAGATGGCACAGTTACGCCAAACGGCGATGTTTCTGAAGCTCAGGTTTGGGCAAATCCTGATTTTGCGAGGAATTTTTTAAATAATATTTATGCTACGCTTTCTGATCGCTATAATTTGGATAATGATGGGGCTATGCTGGCTTCAGGTAGTGATGAAGCTGTAAATTCCAATCTTAATTCCAGTATTAACATTTTGAATAATGGAACCTGGGGTCCTGTTAGGGTAGTGGATGATGTTTATACCGCTATGTATAGCGGCATCCGTAAAACCAACATGTTTTTGGTTAATGCGCCAAAAAGTGTCATTATTCCTTCTGATGGCTTAACCTTTGCCCAGGATATTGCCAGGTTGCGAGGTGAGGCTTTCTTTTTAAGGGCATTTTTTTACTTCGAATTGGTAAAACGCTATGGCAGCGCTGTACTGGTGACCAGGGTCTTAAACGCTGATGAGAATTTAGATTTACCTAGAAATACATTTGATGAATGTGTTAGGCAAATATCTTTAGATTGTGATTCGGCAATTGAAAGATTACCGATCGGTCCAACCGATTGGGCAGTAGCAAGCAGGGGAAGGGCTACACAAACTGCCGCAATGGCCTTAAAAGCAAGATTGTTATTGTATGCTGCAAGTCCGCAATATAACCCAAGTGGCGATGCAGCCAAATGGCAGGCTGCTGCTGATGCTGCCAAGCGATTGATGGATACGGGCAAACACGCCATTTATTCTTCTTATCCAAATATCTGGTTATGGAACGTATCAGGAGCGGCTTATAATACCGAAGTTATTTTTGCTACGCAAACACTTAACACCAATAGCATCGAAACCAATAATGCGCCGATCAGTTATGATGGGGCTAATGGCCGTACCAACCCCACACAAGAATTAGTTGATGCCTTTGAAATGAAAACAACAGGCCGCCCGATTAGCGATCCTGCTTCTGGTTATAATGCTTCAAATCCATACGCTAACCGAGATCCACGTTTAAATTTTGCCATCATGTATAATGGTTCTACGTTCAAAAGTAAACCTGTTGAAACATTTGTTGGTGGTAAAGATGGTTTAGGTTTAAATGTGAATGCTACTAAAACCGGGTATTACATGCGTAAGTTTTTAAGTGAAAACGCAGTGTGGAACAATTCTTCAAATACCACCATCCGTAGGCCATGGATTTTCTTCCGTTATGCCGAAGTATTGTTAAATTATGCGGAGGCATTGAATGAGGCACAGGGTGTAGCAGCATTATCAGAAATTTTAAAGTCGGTTAATGCGGTTAGGCAGCGTAAAAATACCACAACGGCGTCACTTAGCGTTGATATGCCGCCTTTACAAACAACTAACCCAGCAGGAGCCGGTTACGTTATTCCATCAAAAGTGGAACTAAGGAAACGTATCCGTAACGAGCGTAGAGTAGAGTTCTGCTTTGAAGAACAGCGCTTTTACGATGTGAGAAGGTGGAAAGAAGGAGAAACAAATTTTAATAAAGATGTAACTGGTATGCGCATTACGCTGGTTTCGCCAGGAGTTTATACTTACCAGCCATTTGTGGTCGAAAACAGGGTTTTCACCGCTAAGAATTATTTATATCCAATTTCCCAGAATGAATTAAATAGGGCGCCGTCGCTCAAACAAAATGCCGGATATTAACCAAAAAACTAGACTTTACTCAAATTTAGGGGGGCGGCGGAAACACCGTCCGTTAATTAATTGTTAGTTTTGGGAACGATCAATTAATTAATATTAAAACATAAGTTATGCTAAAAACAACCTATAGCGTATTTTTAATCTGCTTTTCGCTCCTTTCATCAATCAGTTACGGTCAGGTTACCGCTATACAGAACATTCAGGGCCGGAACATCCAGAGCCTTAACGGCAAATGGAATTATATTGTCGATCCTTACGAAAACGGTTATTATGATTATCGTCATGATCCATTCGATCAGTCGAAAACCGGTACCGGAGGTTATTATGATGATAAAGTTCAGAAAGATAAGTCAGAACTGATTGAGTATGATTTTGATCATTCACCTCAAATGAACGTTCCTGGCGATTGGAACTCGCAATCAGAAAAATTAGAACTTTATGAGGGCAATGTTTGGCTTCGCAAAAAGTTTGATGCAAAACCCGAAAAAGGAAAAAAATATTTTGTGTATTTCGGTGCGGTAAATTATGAAGCCCATGTTTACCTCAACGGTAAAAAACTAGGTGTACATAAAGGTGGTTTTACACCTTTCCAGTTCGATGTAACCAATAATTTAAAAGTTGGCGAAAACTCCCTTATACTAAAAGTTGATAATATCCGTAAACAGGATGAAATCCCAACTGTAAATACCGATTGGTGGAATTATGGCGGCATTACACGTGATGTTTTTTTAGCCGAATTTCCTGAGCATTTTATCAGTGATTATAAACTTCAGCTCGTTAAAGGAAACAATAACCTGTTAAATTTTTCAGTAAAACTGGCTGATGCCACCGCAGGGCAGGAAATTACACTTTCTATCCCAGAGCTTAAGCTAGAAAAGAAATACAAAACAGATAGCGAAGGTAAAATTGTTGACGAGTTTACCTGGAACAATTTAAGCTTATGGTCGCCAGAAACGCCAAAATTATATGCCGTAAATATTAAAACCGATAAAGAAAATATCAACGATAAAATCGGTTTCAGAACCATTCGGGTTGATGGCGATAGTATCCTGTTGAATGGTAAATCTGTTTTTTTAAGAGGAATATCACTGCATGATGAAAACCCGCTTTTAGCTGGCCGTTTACGCTCAGAAGGCGATATGCGCATGATGTTGCAATGGGCAAAAGATATGAACTGTAACTACGTTCGCCTGGCGCATTACCCACATAATGAAGAAATGATACGCCTGGCCGATGAAATGGGCCTGTTGGTTTGGGCAGAAGTGCCTGTTTACTGGACCATCAGCTGGACCAATCCGGCCACTTATGCCAATGCCAAAAAACAGCTGACGGATTTAATCGTACGCGATAAAAACAGGGCAAGTGTAATCGTCTGGTCTATCGGTAACGAAACCCCGCTAAGCGATGCCCGTTTAAGTTTTATGAGCAATTTGGCAGAAACTGCCCGCTCTTTAGATGATACCCGCCTGGTTGCTGCGGCTTTAGAGGTACACCGTGAAGGAAATAACATCATTTTAAACGATCCTTTAGGCGAAAAAATCGACCTGGTTAGTTTTAATGAATACGCCGGCTGGTATTGGGGCGGTAATCCATCAGAAATCACCAAATACAATTTTGATATCAAATATAAAAAACCTGTGGTCATCACCGAGTTTGGTGGCGATGCTTTGGGTGGTTTCCATGCCGACGAAAACACCCGCTGGAGCGAAGAATACCAGGAAGCACTATACAAAAACCAGATTACCATGTTAAGTAAAATTGGTGCTTTACGTGGAATGACACCATGGATTTTAACTGATTTCAGATCACCAAGAAGACAACATCCTATTTATCAGAATTTCTGGAACCGTAAAGGTTTGATCAGTGAAACAGGCAAGAAAAAGAAAGCCTTCTATGTGCTGAAAGATTTTTACGACCAGATGCAGGTCAAATACAAATAAAATATGAACAGATTACAGAAAATTAGTTTCGCTTCGAAAATCGTGTTTTCGATGTCGCTGGTGTGCCTCTCTTGTGCGAAATATAAGAGCACCAGCATTGATCCCGGGATCTTAATCCAGCCACAAAAGACAGAAGAGATCAGTTTACAAAAGAATATGCCTTTCCCAATGGGTGCCGCTGTGAACGTAAGTCTTTTAAAAAGCAATACTAACTACCGTAATCTGGTCATTAAAGAATTTAATAGTCTTACGGCAGAAAATGCCATGAAATTTGCATCCGTACATCCTTCAAAAGATACTTATACCTGGAGCGATGCAGATTATCTGGTCGATTTTGCTGTAGCCAATGGCAAAAGAGTACATGGCCATACCTTAAACTGGTACAAATCACTTCCCGATTGGGTAAATAACTTTCAGGGAACTACAGCAGAATGGGAAAATCTTTTAAAAACACATATCCAGACTGTTGTAGGTCACTTCAAAGGTAAAGTGGTTTCCTGGGATGTGGTAAACGAGGCAATTAACGACGACGGTACCATACGCAACAGTATATGGGTACAGAAATTAGGAGTTGATTATATTGGTCGGGCTTTTCAGTACGCACATGAGGCTGATCCTAATGCCTTACTTTTTTACAATGATTATGGCCATGAATTCGGGCCTACAAAACGTACCGCTATTCTAAACCTGGTTACAGGATTAAAAAATAAAGGCATTCCGATTGATGGAATTGGTATACAGATGCATACCCGCGTCACACAAACAGATGCCAATTTAACAGCCGCTATTTCTACTGCGGCAGCAACCGGCCTGAAAATCCATATTTCTGAAATAGATATGGCCCTTAACCCCGATAACGTACAGTCGATGACTTACACCACTACTTTAGGCGAGCAACAGGCTGGTAAGTATAAAACGATTGTTCAGGCGTATAATGCCATTCCGAAAAGTCAGCAATTCGGGATCACACAGTGGAATGTAACCGATGCCGACAGTTGGATACCATCTAATTATAGCCGCCCTGATTGGCCTTTGCCTTTTGATGCACAATATCAGCGAAAAGCAGCTTATCAAGGAATTTTAGACGGAGTTAAATAGCCATACATTAATGAGAAGATATTTACGCTAACCTGTTACCTCATTCCTTATCCGTTGTACGCTCTTTTGAGTTTGGTTCATTTTCCAAATTCCCTTCGTTCAGGCATTGGATGAATTATCAGATCTTTTTTGATTGTATTTTTGGTGATCGGCGTTGTGCACTTTTTTGAGCAGAAGAAATTGCATTTAAAGGTTTAATTTTTTTAAAAAAAATATGTTAAAGTTATTTAGGTATGTAGTCTTGCTTATTTTGTTGTTTAACAGTCAGTTATTGTTTGCTCAGCAATCAACTCGGCTAAATAATAATTGGGAATTTCTAAAGCAAGATTTAGGAGGGGTATGGGAGGCCGTTCGTCCGGTTGGTGTTGGTAATCCAGAGGCTGTACCATTATGGCAAAAAGTGAGTTTGCCACACTGCGTTAATGCTGAAGATGCGGTAGATCCTGATGTAAATTATTACCAGGGACCTGCCTGGTACCGTACACAGCTCAAAATTGAAAACCCTTATCTGAATGGCAGAACGATCCTGCATTTTGAAGGTGCCGGACAAAAAACGGAAGTTTATGTTTACACCACGAAGGTTGCAACTCATGTAGGTGGTTATGACGAATGGACGGCAGATATTAGTGATGCTGTTGCCGCTTTCCAAAAAACAGCTGTTTATCAAAAACAATTTAAAGGTAAAGTTCCGGTTTCGGTAAGGACCGATAATTCAAGAGACTTGGAAATGATCCCTTCCGATCTGTCAGATTTTAATGTTTATGGTGGGATTTACCGCTACCTGAACTTGGTTTATGTACCGCAACTTTCAGTTGATAAGCTATTTGCCAGGGCCGAAGTAGATGCGCAGGGTAAACTCGGTAAATTAAGCGTTAAAACGCGTTTATATAATCCAAAAGGACTTACTGAAGCAACGGTTTTATTAAAATTGATTGATCCTTCAGGAAAAACCGTCAATAAAACAGCGAAAAAGCTGAGTAATTTATCTGGTGATATAGACCTGTGGTCGACAGAAGTGAAGCGGCCTCAATTATGGTCAACCGAAAAACCTGTGCAGTATCTTTTGCAATACGAAGTAATATCATCAACAGGGAAATATAAAGGAGAAGAGAAAATCGGTTTCCGTCATATCGAATTTGTAGAAAAAGGACCGTTTAACCTCAATGGAAAACGTTTATTGTTACGCGGAACGCACCGCCACGAAGATCATGCAGGCGTAGCAGCGGCCATGACCGAAGGTACGATCCGCCAGGAAATGCAGATGATGAAAGATATGGGCGTTAATTTTATCCGCTTAGGTCATTATCAGCAATCCCGTATTGTTTTAAACCTTTGCGACAGTTTGGGGATCCTGGTTTGGGAAGAAATTCCCTGGTGCCGTGGTGGTTTAGGCGGTGAGGTTTATAAGCAACAGGCCCGCAGAATGCTCACCAATATGGTTGAACAGCATTATAACCATCCGGCCATTATCATTTGGGGGATGGGCAACGAAAATGATTGGCCGGGTGATTTCCCGGAGTTTGATAAGGAAAAGATCAGAACTTTCATGAAAGAACTGAACGATATTTCCCACAAACTGGATAAATCGCGTTATACGGCCATCCGGCGTTGCGATTTTTGCAGCGATATTGTAGATGTATATTCCCCTTCCATTTGGGCAGGTTGGTACCGTGGCGCTTATACCGATTACAAAAAAGCATCAGAAGATGAATTTGCCAAGGTAAAACGCTTTTTACACGTAGAATGGGGAGGAGATAGTCATGCCTTACGTCACTCAGAAAATCCGGATAAAGCTTTGAGTAAGATTAAAACCGGAGGAAGTGCTGATGAAAGGGCAGGTGATGCCTCTTTATACGGTGGTGCGGCTAGGATCTCTAAAGATGGCGACTGGAGCGAATCTTACATCATAAACCTAATCGACTGGCATTTAAAAGAGCAGGAAACCATGCCCTGGTTAAGCGGTACCGCTTACTGGCCCTTTAAAGATTTTTCTACGCCTGTCCGTCCCGATAATCCTGTGCCTTACATGAACCAGAAGGGGGTAGTAGAAAGAGATTTTACCAAAAAAGAAGCTTATTATGTATTCCAGTCTTACTGGACAGAAAAGCCAATGGTCCATATTTACGGACATACTTGGCCAATCCGTTGGGGTGATGAGGGTGAAGAGAAAATGGTTAAAGTTTATTCCAACTGTACAGATGCTGAAATTTTCTTAAACGGCAAAAGTTTTGGTAATAAAAAACGCAACAGTCAGGATTATCCGGCAGCAGGTTTGCGCTGGAACCTTCCATTTGTAAAAGGCGAAAACACAGTTAAGGTAATTGCCAAAAAAGGGAAAGAGACCATAACCGATGAAGTTAAATTCACTTATCAAACCGAAAAGTGGACAAAACCAGCCAGAATGGAACTGACAAAAATCAATCAGCAAGATGATGTGGCAACCGTAGAAGTAAAGCTTTTTGATGCCAAGGGCGTACCCTGTTTAGATGCCATTAACTGGATTACCTTTGGTTTAACTGGCGATGGTAAATTAATTGATAATCAGGGAACTTCTTCCGGATCGCGAAAAGTGCAGGCTTACAATGGTAGAGCGATGATCAGCGTGAAATTAAATAAAGGACAAAGCGTTGTATCTGCAAGTTCTGAAGGTCTGAAGACGGTTTTTGTCACTTTATAACAGCTAACCAAATATATGCCAATGAAAAGAATCATTATCTATGCATTAGCAGTGCTGCTCTGTTTTACCGAGACAACACTTGCTTCGCTGAAATCCAATCCGAAAGGAACAGATTTTAAAAAACAGGCTGAGGCTTTGTTAAAAAAACAGATTTTGACTGAAGCAGCCTGGGCCATGCGGCAAAAACCAATTACCGTTACGGCCTCATCTTCGCCAAGAAGTGCGGGCGGAAAGCATGATTTCTTTTCTGAAGCGGACTATTTTTGGCCCGACCCGCAAAATCCGGATGGACCTTACATCAACAAGGATGGGCTCACCAATCCTGATAACTTTTTGGCGCACCGTAAGGCCATGGTGCGTTTTAGTAAAATCATCGGTGCGCTGGCCTCCGCTTATAAAATTACCGGCGATGAAAAGTATGTTAAACAAGCCGTGAAGCATTTTCAAGCATGGTTTATCCATTCGGAAACATTAATGAACCCCAATTTATGGTTTGCTCAAGCGGTAAAAGGTAAGTTTACAGGCCGCAATTATGGCATTATCGATACTATTCACTTAATGGAGGTGGCCCAGGGGGCGTTCATCATGCAAAAAGCAAAAGCATTTGATCAGCATACCGTTAAAGGTGTAAAAAAATGGTTTGCAGATTATACCTTATGGTTAAACACCAGTAAGCCAGGTATTCAGGAAAAAACCGTTAAAAACAATCATGCCACTTGCTGGGCCATGCAGGTAGCATCTTTTGCCAAGCTTTGTGGCGATGAAAACATGCTCGATTCCTTACGGTCCCGCTATAAAACCATCCTGCTGCCAAACCAAATGGGTAATGACGGTAGCTTTCCATTAGAAATGGCCAGAACAAAACCTTATGGCTATTCGATCTTTAACCTCGATGCCATGACCATGCTTTGCCAGATCTTATCGACGCCCAAAGATAACCTCTGGAATTTTGAAACAGCTGATGGAAAATCCATCAAAAAAGGATTAACTTATTTATATCCGTTTATTGCCGATAAAAGTAAATGGACCTTAAAACCCGACGTGATGTATTGGGAAAATTGGCCCGTAGCACAGCCTTTTTTGCTGTTTGGGGCAGTACAATACCATCAAACTAATTGGTACCAAACCTGGGCAAAATTAGACCATCAGCCCCAGGTTGAAGAAGTCATTAGAAATTTACCTATTCGTAACCCATTAATCTGGTTATAATATGAACTTAAAAATCACAATAACGGCATTAAGTATATTGTCTTTCAGTGTAGTAAAGGCACAGCAAACAGATGTAAAAAAGGCATTTGCATCAGCAGCAAAACAAACCGAAGTGCTGATCAAGAATGTAGATTCGGCCAGAAAGGTAAAACCTAACCTGGTTTCACCGCGCACTGTAGAGAATGGACTATTTAAAATGGTGGTATCAAAAGATTGGACCAGTGGTTTCTTTCCTGCAGAACTATGGTATTTCTACCAATATACCAAAGATAAAAAGTGGCTGAACCTGGCTAAAAAATATACTGAAGATATTAAAAAAGAGCAATTTAATACGGGCACACACGATTTGGGTTTTATGATCTATTGTCCGTTTGGCAATGGGTACCGCTTAACTAACGATCCTGCTTATAAAGCGGTGATCATCCAGGCTGCCAAATCCTTATCCACTAGGTTCAATGCCACTGCAGGTGTAATCAAATCATGGGATCATAATGGCGATAAGTGGAAATATCCGGTAATTATCGATAACATGATGAACCTGGAGCTGTTATTTGAAACCACCAAACTAACAGGCGACTCCTCTTTTTATAAGATTGCAGTAAAACATGCCAATACCACGATGAAAAACCATTTCAGACCTGATTTTAGTTCTTACCATGTAATTGATTACGATACTTTAACAGGCAATGTACGTCAGAAGGTAACAGCTCAGGGTTATGCAAACGAATCAGCATGGGCACGTGGACAGGCATGGGCATTGTATGGCTATACCATGTGTTATGTTGAAACTAAAAATAAAGCATATTTGGCTCAGGCTGATGGTATTGTGGGTTTTATCTTAAACAGTAAAATAACCCCTGCAGATGGTATCCCATACTGGGATTATAACGATCCTAAAATTCCGGATGTTTCCAGAGATGCGTCCGCTGCAGCCATTACTGCCTCAGCGCTTTACGAATTGGCAAAATACAGTATCAATGGTAAAAAATATAAGGCAGCTGCTGATAAAATTTTATATTCTTTAAGTTCAAAATACACTAGCAAACCTGGTGAAAACTATGGCTTTATCCTGGAGCATAGCACTGGCCATCGTCCGGCTAAGTCGGAGATAGATGTGCCAATTAATTATGCGGATTATTATTACCTGGAAGCTTTGTTAAGAAAAAAGAAAATGGATGATTTCATATATAATTAAGCGATAAATAGTTATGCAGAAATGTACAAAAACAAATCTGTTATAAGCTGTTAATTTTGAAATTTTATAGTGCAAATGATCGATTTATTCGGAAATTGTACCGCTGATAATAGCAAAAACGTCGCTTAGACGACGAAATTAAATAAATATATTGTAATGAAACAAAATTTGAGCATCCTATTGGTTTTGGCAACTGCATTTACTGCGGCCGCACAGAACAAAAAAGCCGTTAAACCGTTACAGTCCTATACCGTTGCCAATAAAAAAGTAACCGTTTATACCACTGCCGAAAAATCAGAATACCGCATCAGTAAAACCGAAACCTTAAATTTTGTTGAAAATAAACAACCATTTGAAACAGAGCCTTGTATATTTGTTGATCCTACCGTAAAATATCAAACTTTGGTTGGTATTGGTGGCGCACTTACTGATGCTTCTGCCGAAACATTTGCCAAGTTATCTAAAAAGAACCAGCAGGAACTTTTAACCGCTTATTACAACCCCGATAAAGGCATCGGTTATACTTTAGTCCGTACCAATATTGCCAGCTGCGATTTCTCGAGCGGAAGTTATACTTATGTGCAGGATAATGATGCAGCCCTTAAAACCTTTAGTGTAGCACATGATGAAGAATTTAAAATCCCTTTAATTAAACTGGCTATTGCCGCATCGGGAGGTAAATTACCCTTGTTTGTAAGCCCCTGGTCGCCACCAGCCTGGATGAAAGATAATAACAGTTTAATCCAGGGTGGGCATTTATTGCCAGCCTACCGCCAAAGCTGGGCCAATCATTATGTCAAATTTATCAAAACCTACGAGGCTATGGGCATTCCGGTTTGGGGTTTAAGTGTGCAGAACGAACCGATGGCCAAACAGAAATGGGAATCTTGTATATTCACGGCCGAAGAAGAACGCGATTTTATTAAAAACTTCTTAGGCCCAACCTTACAGAAATCGGGCCTCGCATCAAAAAAACTAATTGCCTGGGACCATAACCGCGATCTGATTTTTCAAAGAGCCAGTACCATTTTAAACGACCGGGATGCGGCTAAATATGTTTGGGGTATTGGTTTTCACTGGTACGAAACCTGGACAGGCAGCGGAATGCAGTTCGGTAATGTGAAACAAACACATGAAGCGTACCCCGATAAAGCACTCATTTTTACTGAAGGCTGTAAAGAAAAATACGATGTAAATAAATTAGATGACTGGACATTGGGCGAGCGTTACGGTTATTCGATGATCAACGATTTTAATGCCGGAACAGCAGCCTGGACAGATTGGAATATTCTTTTAGATGAAAATGGTGGACCAAACCATGTCGGTAACTTCTGTTTTGCTCCCGTACATGCCGATACCAAAAATGATAAATTGATTTATACAAATGCTTATTATTATATGGGACATTTTTCTAAATTTATCCGCCCGGGCGCAAAAAGAATAGGCGCAGCATCCAGTCGTGATAAATTGCAGTCAACCGCTTTTTTAAATCCCGATGGCAAGTTGGTTGTAGTGGTCATGAATCAATCCGATGATCAGTTAAAATACAGTTTATGGATTAAAGGTGAGGCCGCAACAACAACCAGTTTGCCACACTCCATCACAACATTAGTAGTAGAATAAACTTATAAAAGAACTCAACAAATGGTAAAAGAAGTAGAAAGCCTGTTTTCGCTAAAAAATAAGGTAGTAGTCGTTACAGGAGCTACAGGTATTTTAGGCGAGGCTTTTGTTAACGGTTTGTGTGCCGCAGGTGCTGCAATCGTTATAATTGGAAGAAACGAAGAAATAGCCAAACAAAGGGCTGCAGATGTAATTCATGCGGGTGGCAAAGCCATTTACATCATTGCCGATGTATTGAATGAGCAGGACCTGGTGGATGCAAATGCAACTATTATTAAAGCATTCGGCCGGATCGATGCACTGGTAAACGCTGCAGGCGGCAATGTGGCAGAGGCGGTAATCCAGCCAGGCAGCGATATTTTCGATCTCAATATTCCGGCTTTAAAACAGGCATTTGACCTCAATTTGTTTGGCACCCTGTTGCCTACGCAGATTTTTGGTAAAGAAATAGCCAAAAATGGCGGCAGTATTGTCAATATTTCATCGGTTTCTGCCAACCAGGCCATAACACGCGTATTAGGCTATTCATTAGCCAAAACAGCTATAGATTGTTATACCAAATGGATGGCCGTAGAATTGGCCAACCGCTACCAGGATAAAATCAGGATCAATTCAATTGTGCCCGGATTTTTTATCACCAATCAAAACAGGGCTTTGTTAACCCATGAAGATGGTAGTTTAACCGCAAGAGGAGAAGCCATTATCTATAAAACACCGTTTAAACGTTTCGGAGCCCCTGAAGAACTAATTGGTGCCTTGGTTTATTTACTGAGCGATGCCTCTAAATTTGTAAACGGCGAAAACATTAAAGTGGATGGTGGATTTACAGCATTTTCGGGTGTTTAAAAATTAACTGCTATTCTGTATAATCATTAAAATCAATGCAATCAAATATAATGAAATATAAAAAATTAGAACAAACCTGGCGTTGGTACGGTCCGAACGATCCGGTTAGCCTTCAGGATGTTAAACAGGCGGGTGCTACAGGCATTGTAACCGCACTGCATCATATTCCACATGGCGAAGTTTGGCCTTTGGAAGATATTAAAGAAAGAAAAGCCATCATCGAGGCCGTAGGTTTAACCTGGTCGGTAGTAGAAAGTGTTCCTGTACACGAAGCGATTAAAACGCGCAGGGCCGATGCCGGACACTATATCGAAAATTATAAAACCTCTTTGCGTAACCTATCGGCCTGCGGAATTAAGATCGTATGTTATAATTTTATGCCGGTTTTAGACTGGACACGTACACAACTGGATCTGGAAATGACCGATGGATCTAAAGCGCTTTATTTTAATTGGATCGATCTGGCTATCTTCGACCTTTATATTTTAAAGAGAGAAGGTGCAGAAGCAGATTATTCGAAATCTATTTTAGATCGGGCAGCGGCTAAATATGCTACTTTAACAGAACAGGATTTAGCAGATCTTCGGATCAATGTATTAATGGGTATTCCTAACGAAAAAGAAATCGAGCTGGAAACCTTGCGTAATAGTATTAATGAATACAAAGCCATTGGTACACAAGGCTTAAAGGAGAATTTGAAATTTTTCTTGTCATCTATTGCTGAAGTTTGTACAGAAGAAGGTATTAAAATGACGATTCACCCAGACGATCCACCTTATGCTATTTTAGGGTTGCCAAGGATAGCCAGTACACTCGAAGATTTTAATTATATCATTAAAGAAGTAGATCAGGCTTTTAATGGTGTTTGTTTCTGTACAGGTTCGCTAGGTGCCGGTATGGGAAATAACGCCTTAGAAATCTTTAATGCGGTTAAAGAACGTGTTTATTTTGCGCATTTGCGTAATGTTAAAAAAGATGAAGACGGTAGTTTTTACGAAGCAGATCATTTAGGTGGTGATGTGAACATGTACGAAATCATGAAAGCATTATCAGAAGAAAATGCACTGCGCGATAAATCAATTCCTTTCCGGCCAGATCATGGTCACCAAATGTTAGATGATTTAGCTAAAGCAACTAATCCGGGTTATTCTGCTATTGGCAGATTAAGGGGGTTAGCCGAGCTTAGAGGCCTGGAAATAGGGGTAACAGGGAATTACTAAGCACTTTTGTTTTGTCGCCCTGAACGAAGTCGAAATATCTTTCGATGTTAATTTACCACAGATGCGCACAGATAAACAATGATTTATTTGTGCGCACTTTTTTATAATCGGGTTTGTATTTGCCTAAAACTTATCCTCAACCCTTATTCTTTACAAATACACACCAATTGCCGAAATTTTAACTCACCTTTGCTTATGGCTTGAAATTTGAGTCTCTTAAAATTATGGAAAACAGCAATAATCCTATAAAGAAGATCTTAACGCCTTCTGTTGTACACGATGATTTACCAGAGGTTAAAAAGCCTGAGCATTTAAGGAAAGTGTCTCCTGATCACGACAGTACCTTGCCGGAAAATCCTGAAAGAAATTATCACCATGAAGAATTAAAGAGTGTATCCTTCGGCTATGCTAAAATTAGGCATGCTGACGACGATATTTGGAACGGAGAGGACGCTTAATTTAGCTTTTTATCATATTTTTGAGTATTCAATCTATCTGTTAATCAAGAGTAGAATAAGAAATAATGTTTTCTATCGTCTAAAATCAAATTTATTTCGATTAAGTTTTATTTTAATTGCTTCGTTCTTAAATACTTATTTGAAATAGAAAAAGTACATCCTAAATAGTTTAAAATATATTTTTACATATTAAATAGAACTTCTATATTTGCAGCTCATTAAAAAATGAGCCTCGGTAGCTCAGTTGGATAGAGCAACGGTTTTCTAAACCGTGGGTCAGGGGTTCGAATCCCTTCCGGGGTACAACCGGACTTTGATCTCTTCAAAGTCCGGTTTTTTTATCGATATTCTAAACTATGCTAGTAGCATCTTTTGGGATCAAGCGGAAAAGTTGGGGGGAATAAAATAATTTGTTTCTTTGTGGTATTACAACAATTATAACTTCCCTTGAATCAAGCCGAACAAACCCTTATCAGTTTTTTATTACCAGAAGGTATTC
>NZ_JACHCQ010000018.1 GCF_014205835.1 Pedobacter sp. AK013
CCTTTTTGCACAACAACTTCTGCTTTTTTCAAGCAACAACTCTGGGGGTCAATTTGAAATTGGCGAAAGGGGGTCAAATTTATTGGTATATGCACATAAATTAAAGTGTTCGTATTCGGATCACGCTGGAGGTAAAACAGCATATGATCTATATTTTTAGGTGTAGGAAAACTGAGTGGGGATGGATCTTTCGACTGTGTCCATGCTTGAGGTGAAAACAGGAAAAGGATTAAAACTATAATGAATGAGGTTTTAAGTAGAATGGGTAGTCTAGGTGGTGTTAAATACATTTTAGGCTTGTTTATTTAAAAGAGCGTTTAAAAGATTCGAGTAATTTTTAGGTGTCGGTTTTGGGTTGATCATGTAGAATTTCTTCATCGATCTCATTAAGTTGTTCATTATAAAGCCGGTCTGATTCAGCCTTACAATGTTCATAATCATCTAATTTTTCACAAGAAGTGTTTCCGTGGATCTCGAAAAAATCCCTGATGGATGGATAATCAAAATAAACTGACATATTATTAAGTTTAGGTTACCAATTTTAGAGGGGATGGCCATTGATCATTCGCTGAAAACAGTTAAGAGATCTGCTTTCAAACTCATCTTTTCTGCCATTGCAGAAGGAATTAGCACCTTGTTTTACGCAACAGGTTGCTAAGACATCAAAGGGCCATTCCCTACGTCTTTCTTGATAAGTATTAGACGTCATGGACGGAATCGAACCGCCGTACTAGGTTTTGCAGACCTTTACCTAACCACTCGGCCACATGACTATAGGTCTTTTCAATCAGGTTATTCAATCACTTTTTGAATGAGACAAAGCAAAGGTAGAAATAATAACTATATATTCTATAGAAATAGTAGTTTTTTTATAAAGTTTATGATTGTTGAGATCTTTTTATGATTTGACGGTATATTAATGTGCTACCGATTAGGTAAGCTGATCAATAATTTAATCAGATTAGATATTTGCTTTTATAATTAATATCAAAACAAATCTAAAGGGCGTATCGCGGAGGAGTTTTTCTATCCCAACTTCCTTCCCGTATTAATCACATTAACGCCGTTAAAACGGGTAGTGGCACTTCCGTGCGAAACTGCACTTGCCTGTCCGGGTTGACCTTTACCATCTGAAAATGTGCCTCCCAGCCTATAATCGTTTTTATCGCAACGCTGCACACAGGAATTCCAGAATTCTTGTGTATTCGCTTGGTAGGCAGCATCTTTAAGCATACCCACAATTTTACCTTCTTTAATTTCGTAAGCCAACTGCGCGCTGAACTGGAAATTGTAACGCTGTTGATCGATAGAATAGGAATTCCGACCGAACATGTAGATGCCTTTTTCTACATTTTTAATCATATCAGCAGCGCTTAAAGCCGCATGGCCAGGTGCCAATGAAACATTTGGCATCCGCTGAAACTGGATACTGTCCCAGCTATCAGCATAACAACAACCTTGCGATTCTTTTAAACCTAAAATATGTGCCTGATCGCGGATAGTCTGGTAATTTACCAAAATCCCATCTTTAATGATGTCCCATTGGCCACATTTTACACCTTCATCATCATAACCCACCGCACCTAATGAACCTGTTTCCAGTTTATCGGCAATAATGTTCACTTCTTTGCTGCCAAAGTTGAATTTTTTTGATTCCCATTTATCCAGTGTCAGGAAACTGGTTCCGGCGTAATTGGCTTCATAACCTAAAACGCGGTCGAGCTCTGTTGGGTGACCAACAGATTCATGTATGGTTAAAAATAGGTGAGATGGATCTAAAACCAGGTCGTATTTACCAGGAGCGATTGGTTTTGCTTTTAATTTTTCGTCAACATGTACCGCAGCTTCACGCACATCTTCGAGGATATCGTAACGTTTCTTGTACATCGTAACCGGACCACCTTTTATTTTTTCTTCGTCTTTTGGTTTCAAATATTCAAAACCCATACCCATTGGTGCGCTTAAGGCATTTCTGGTTTCGAACTTACCGCTGGCCGCATCCGTTTTGGTTAGGGTAAAGGTTGGCCATATTCTGTGGATATCCTGATCGATATAAGAACCATCGGTAGAAGCAAAATATTTTTGCTCATTGATCATAAAGAGATTGGAACTGATGTACTTTGCACCACCTTTCATCGCCTCACTGTTTACTTTTAAGAGGAGATCAACTTTATCGGCAATGGGTACTTCAAAGGCATTAATTTCAACTGGTGTTTTCCAGCTTACTTCGCCATATCCTTTTTGTGCTGCCAATTGCACAGGCTCTTCCATCAGTTTTGAGTTTCCTTTGGCAATGGCTACGGCAGCCTCGGCAGCTTTTGCAATACTGGCATTATCCAGGTTGTTGGTTGCTGCGAAACCCCAGCTTCCGTTGGCAATAACGCGGACACCTAAACCATACGATTCGGAATTAGAGATGTTTTCGACCCTGGTTTCTTTCGTGGCCACTACCTGATTTAAATACCGTCCAATACGCACATCGGCATACGTTGCACCTTTGCTTTTTGCTGCGTTGAGCGCAACATCGGCCATTTTTTTCTTGAGGGCAACATCAACGGGCGTTAAAGATTCTTCAACAGAAATAATTTTGCCAAAGGCAGGGATGTTGGGCATCATGCTGGCACCAAGGCCAACACCTGTCATGTATAGAAAATCTCTTCTTCTCAATTTTTTGATTTTTTTGTTTATAAAAAATCGTCATTTCGACTGTAGCTGCCGATTTTTTATCGGTAGCGAAATGGAGAAATCTATTTAAAGAGATTTACTGGTATAGATCTCTCCATTCCGTTGCACTTCAGTCGAGATGACGACACTAGTTAAACTGCATCTGATAACGAGGTAAACGTAAAATCGCGGATTTTCATTGGTGGAATCAACCCACTTCCCGTTCTCACCGGTTTACCTAAAGCTTCCACATTGTTGAGCATAATTACCGGACTTTCGTTAAACCTGAAATTCTTGATCGGGAATTTAATTTCGCCGTTTTCGATGTAAAAAGTACCATCACGGGTTAATCCGGTAAGTAATAATGTTTGTGGGTCTACCGAACGGATATACCAGAAACGGGTAACCAAAATGCCTTTTTCAGTGCTCTTAATGAGATCTTCCAAAGATTGTGTTCCTCCTTCTATGATCATGCTGCGGCTAAAAGGAAGTGGTTGAACATTTTTCTGTGCAGCCCAATATCTCGAATAAGATAGGTTTTTCACTATTCCTTTTTCAACCCATTGTGTTCTTTTTACTGGTAAACCTTCGCCTGTGAATGTCGAAGACGGGATTTCAGTATTCATTGGATCAGAATAGATATTTACGTTTTCTGAGAACAATTGCTCGCCTAAACGAGTACCACCACCTTTTTTGCTCATAAAGCTCCGGCCTTCGTCAGCACTTCTGGCATCAAAACCCCTAAACATGTTGCCGATAATATCGCTGGCTGCGAGTGGTTCTAAAATAACAGTATATTTTCCGGGTTCGATGGCTTTTGCACCTGCAGAACCATTTGCTTTGCTTGCTGCAATTTTGCTAAGTGCCAGCGTATCCATTTTATCGAGGTCATTAAAGCCCTGCTCAACGTAGCCTGATCCTGTTCCTTGCTTGTTTCTAACAGTTACCGAAAAAGAAACATCGGTACCTTTATTATAGGCGAACAAACCTTTAGAATTCATGATCGCGTTAAAACGGGTTGAGTTTTCCAAGAAACCAGCAGCATCTAAACCAGCTGCTTTTGATACACTTAAACTTTTTCCTACCATTTCGGCCCTGGTATCAGGTGTCATGGCGGCAGTTTTAGCATTGTATGTATTCGATTCTGCAAAAGTCTGCGGGCCTAATGGAGGCATAAACTCAGGGTTTTCTGGTGCCAGCATGGCCAGTTCTTCTGCTCTTTTTACCACTTTTTGCAAAGAGGCATCATCAAATTCGTTAATAGTAGCTGTACCTGTTTTTTTACCAAAAGTGGAGCTTACCCCTAAACTCATGGTGCTGATCTGACCTGCTGTAGAAACAGCGTTACGGGCATAACGGATATTCCCGCCATCAGAACCGTTTAAACCTACTTCGCAGAAATCGGCTTTCGAATAACCGATTACTTTTTTTAATATCGCTTGGGCTTCTTCTTTACTTAATATGGCCATAATTATATTTTTCTTGCTGTATTAATAACATTAACTCCATTAAACCGGGTAGTGGCACTGCCATGCGAAACGGCACTGCTTTGTGAAGGTTGACCTTTTCCATCATTAAAAGAGCCGCCTAAACGGTAATCGCTTTCATCGCAAATAGCATTACAGGAGTTCCAGAACTCTTGAGTATTAGCCTGATAAGCCACATCGTTAAGCATGCCTACAATTTTACCTTCCTTAATTTCGTAGAAAATCTGTCCACCGAACTGGAAATTGTAACGCTGCTGATCGATAGAAAAACTTCCATCACCAATGATGTAAATGCCTTTTTCAACATTTTTGATCATATCATCAACACTTAGTTTTTCTTTACCTGGTTGTAACGAAACATTTGGCATGCGTTGGAACTGAACATCATCCCAGCCCTGCGAATAACAGCAGCCATTGGATTCCGTTAAACCGATAATGTGTGCCTGATCGCGGATGGCCTGATAACTTACCAATAAGCCGTCTTTGATCAGATCCCATTTCTTGCATTTTACACCCTCATCATCATAACCCACAGCACCTAAAGAACCTACCTGGGTTTTATCGGCTACAATATTTACTTTATCACTGCCAAACTTGAATTTTTTTGATTCCCATTTATCTAAAGTAAGGAAACTGGTACCTGCATAATTGGCTTCGTAACCTAAAACACGGTCTAATTCTGTCGGGTGACCAACAGATTCGTGGATGGTTAACCAAAGGTGAGAAGGATCTAAAACCAGATCGTATTTACCTGGCTCAACCGATTTTGCCTTTACTTTTTCTGTTGCTACACGGGCGGCTTCTTTTACATCTTCCAGCATGTCGTAACGGCCTTTATAACGGGTTACAATGCCGGTAACCTTATCTTCAGGGCGGGCATGCATATATTCATAACCTTTGCCAGAGGGCGCGCTTAATGAATTACGTGTTTTAAATTTACCCGATTCGCGGTCAACTTTGGTTACGTTAAAAGTTGGATAAATGCGGTGAATATCCTGATCAATGTAAGAACCATCGGTAGAAGCGAAGTATTTCTGCTCGTTAACGGCAAAAATAACGGAGTTTATAAAGTTGGCCCCATTTTGCATAGCCACATCGTTCACGTTTAAAAGCAGGTCTACTTTTTCCTTTACCGGAACTTCGAAGGCGTTAATTTCGATAGGTGTTTTCCAGCTTACTTCGCCATAACCTTTTTGAGGGGCCAGTTGAATTGGCTCGCCCTGTATTTTAGCATTTGCTTTTGCAACAGCAACTGCTTGTTCGGCTGCTTTGGCAATAGCATCTTTAGTTACATTGTTTGTAGCTGCGAAGCCCCAACAGCCATTGGCTAAAACACGGATACCTACACCATACGATTCGGTATTGGCAACACCTTGAACACGTTTTTCGCGGGTGGCAACAAATTGGTTCAAATAACGCCCAATGCGGATGTCGGCATAAGTTGCGCCTTTCGATTTTGCTGCATTTAAAGCAACATCAGCCAGCTCCTTTTTAATTTTTACATCTACTCCATCTAAGGCCTGTAAAGGGTCTATTGGAGTTCCGAATGCAGAAAGATCGGGCAGGAGCAGGGCACCCATACCCATTCCGGATAAGTAGAGGAAGTCTTTTCTTTTCAATTGGTTGAATTTAGTTAGTTTACGATTTCAATATAGCCAAATTATATGGCGAAAAGTGGAAAATGATTATAACATTTTAGTTTCAATGCCAAAAAAGGAGATGTTTTTTCTATTCAGGTGTTTTTAGCTATAAATAGACTGTGGCAAACACAGGTATTTTGTTTTTTTCGTTGTCATTCTGAACGCAGTGAAGAATCTTTTATAACATCACTCTCTGATGCTTGCAATTATATCCTCAATCGGTATTCCATCGGTTAAGGATCCTTCACTGCGTTCAGGATGATAGCAAAACGATTTATTTAAACCGCCAAAATCCTCGCTTCGAACCATAAAAAGGTAGCGGCGATTAAGAATCCGGTAAAAAACCACCAGATCGAAATCTCTTCTTCAATAACAGTATCTGTTAATTTGTTTTTGGCTTCATTAGTATTCAGGTTTTTAATAAACTGATGTGTCCCATTCAGCTTTTGCTGATTTTTGAGCGTTTCCCAATCAGTTTTTTTATAGATGTATACTGGCCCGATGGTTTGATTCAACGCTAAGTTAGCCCAGCCTGATTTTTGCGGCCAATAGAAAGCATCCCATTGAAAGGGAAGCTCCATGTTTTGCCTTGGACTGAGTAAAATACTGTCGATTTTTAATATTGGTATCTGGTTTGATTCGGCCAGATCGGCAATAATCCTCATTTTTTGGCTAATAACAGGGAATTGAGGAATAATGTTTACAGCCTGAATGTCGTTTCTTTTTCTTGCTGCATTGGCCAAAAGTTTAGCCCAATAAGTTGCATAATCTATTTTTTGTCCTGAAAGTAACCAATTGTATGTAGAAGAAAGCGTAGAAACTAATACTTTGCCATATCCATTGATGCTGCTATTTACTACTATTTTTCCACTTACATCAACAATTAGGGGCTGATCACTTTGGTTCGACTTTAAAAATAACGCCTGTTCAACAGGTAAGGGACTAAACTTGAAATAATCTTCCTTTAGGCTCAACGGTTTGCCTTTTAAAACTGGAGCTTCAAAACGGGTAAATTTACCACTAAGTGTGGTCGAGGCTTTTACATTCGCAACCCTGATCAACAATCCCATTCCATTATTAACAGCAAGATCTATTGATGATCTTTCGCTAGGGCTAATAGCGGCAAATTCTTCTTCATCAATAATCAGGATATCAAATTTTTTTAAAGATGATGTATTGATCTGGTTAAGGTTTATACTATCTGTGTTGAGGAAATCGAAAGCATATTTATTTTTGCTGATCTGACTTCTGAAAGCCAATGGATATTGATTTTCGTACAGCCAGTTTTTTAAAAATTTATATTCGAAATCGGGAAAAGAAGCCAAGATTAAAACTTTCATCGGCGCTTGGTCGCCAACTTGTACAGGAACCGGCTCCTTTGCCAGGGTATCCGTTTTTTGTAAAGAAATTAATTCGTAAACAGCTTTCCCTGTTTGTTTTGGGGTAGTTTTAAAGGAGAAAGCTTTGCTCAATTTTGCTTCAATAACGATAGAATCTACCGTTTTACCTAAGCCTTTAAGCAAAAGTTTGACAGATTCATTGCCCGAATTTTGATAAGTGCCCTGAACCTGCAATAATTCGGTAGTTTTTGATTTGGCCGGCCAATTGACAGCGATTATACCTCTGGGGTTTGCAGAAGGGTGGAAAGTGACCTGGTACCCTTTTAGCTGCTCCAATTCGGTTGTATTTAATCCGTATCCGTAAACATTCAGCTTCCTGATGTTGGGATTCGATTTTAAGAAATAAGAAAGATCAGGAATATGTATGGTCTTCGTATTTTTTAACTCTAGAGATGAAAGTGTATATTTCTTTCCTTTTAAGCTGGCAATTGAATCAAGATTGGTGCCTTCGGTAAGTAAAATAATCTCATCTGTGTTTTGTGGTACATGTGTTTCAAACTTGATCGGTACAATTAAAAAGATAAAACAGCACACAGCAATGATGTTGGCGAAAATACGCCAAATTAACCTTGCTTTATTTGCCCTGCGGATTTCTTTATAGAGCAAAAAAGCCAATAAAACAAATCCAACCAGAATAGCGATGTATTTAAATTCCATATCTATTTGCCGGCTTTGTTGAGGTTATTAAAATAGTTTTGATACAATGTCGTGGCTGGGCTGGTACTTTGTATTTGTGGTTTGGCCTGTTCGGTATTGATCATATTTTGTATGGCTTGTTGAACCAGATCAATATCGTTGATTATCAGTTTATTGGTTGTGCTTAACTTTCTTAAACTACTCAGGGCGCTTAAATAAGTGGAAGGATGATCTGCTGCTGAACCAATCATATATTTCTCTGTTTCGCTGAGTAAGTATTGATCTTGCTCGCTGAATTTTTTGCCCGTTTTTCTGCTTTCCAACAAGGCGAGAGCCGCTTTTAAAGAAGCTGTCCTTTTTTCTTTTTGCTCAAACGACATTTTCTGTACTGGTTGTGTAATCTTGTCCAGTTCTCCGCTTAAGCGTTTTTCAGGTTTTAGCGCAGCCGTTTTTACGGTAGTTTTAGCCACATAAGCCCGAGATTTTTGCTGCAGGTCTTTGAGTAACCTCAGCGCTTTATATTCGTAAGGTAATGCTTCCTGGGGTTTGTAAGTTCTCAAACGAAGTTCTGCATTCCACATCTCAGTTAAAACCGCCTTTAACTGCGCCTTCATTTCCGGCTCAAAAAAGGTGGCATCTTCAGCAATATCATGTTTGTGCGCATATTTATCCATAATGGTGGTCACATCACCAAACTTTTCGATCCCACTTTTGTGCTCAGCATGTTCATCGTGGTCATCATGATCGCCCCCAATTTCAGTTTCGTTTTCTTCACCTAAAAACTGCCCGTAACGTAATCTTAATAACTTTTGATCAATACCTAAGTCATTACTTCTGTTTTTAAATGCCTGAGCAGGTATTGATGATTGTTCTTTCAATAATTTCTCGGTATCAATAATGATCTGCCTTTCACTCCTGAAATACTCCGGAACCAGGTTAACGCCATTGGTCATGCCAGCTAAACTCATTAATTCGGCAGTATCTACGATGGAAACAAAATAAACATCAGAGCGGCTAGATTGACCATGGTTATCCATTGCTTTGATGAAAAAGTAAAGCTCATCGCCCGGTTTCATGCCAAGGCTTTTTAAATCGATTAATTTGGTAAGTGCAATGCTTTTTTTGTTGTTGAAATTGGTGTTGAAAGAAAGCTTTTTCTCGGTAAAACTCACACCTTCACCTTTGCCACTGGCCATGGTTGCAGATATAAAAGCATCATTGATGCCGTAGTCATCAGTAAGTGATACATTCAGGTTAATTTTTTGGGGCTGACCGATATCAATTGTTGTGTGTTGCTTGGGTTGCGTAATTTTAATTGTAATAGGTAAATCGGGAATGATCTCGATCTGGTAGAGATCTGATTTTTTACCATCCAGATCTAATTGATAAAAACCTGATTTGTTGACGGTTTTACTGTAGTCCCATTGTGTGTGTGATGCGCTTAAGGCTTTTAGTGAAACAACTTCGTTATCGTTAAAGATGATTTTCAGTTTTTTAATGCCAATGTTCGTTTCTATTTTCCAGTTTACTTTGGCACCTGTTTCTGCAGTAATCGTAAATTGCTTTTGTTTACGCTCGCTTTTTTGAGTGTAGGCAGGCGGAATGATGGTTGCGCTGAAATCGGAAATTTCTGCCGGAATATTTTCCTTAACTGCTGGAATCTGACTTGCCTTTTCGTGAAAATTTAAAGGTTCATTTTTATGCAAGGAAATTTGGCTGATACCAATGCTGATGAGCAATCCTACAAGAAGGATAACCAAGCCCAAATATAATTTCTTTGCTGGTTCTTTTGGCTGTGGTAGACTAGTGAGGATATTTTCAATCTTATTTCGTTGTAATTGTTGTAATATCGATAATTCAAGCTCATTCTTGAGTAGCAGATCAGCACTTTCTTCCAATTCAGGATACTGGTTGTTTACAAATCTCGAAACATCATGGTCGGTGGTTTTCCAAATGGGTTTACTGAATAAAAGAATAGCCAGAACAATAGGAAAAACCAGCGCAAAAAGCCATGGCGAAAAATGCAATAGATATACTGCAATGGCCGATAAAACCAAGGCTATGGCTAAAGCAATTGCTAAGGTGCTAATCAGGTAAAAGCTAATCCACTTTTTCCTGAGGTTACTGATCCAATTTTGTCCTTCAGCTCTTAACATAATTCGGTTTTTTTCTGAATGATAAAATACGTTCGGTAACAAAAATCAATAAAGCAGCTATCCAGAATAAAGTTCCAAGCGCTTCATTTTGAGTTGTTCTTATAGCCGATTCGGCTCTGTTGGACTGAAAGGCATTTTTTTGCCCGTCTGATAAACGTCGTTGATCGGCAGGGTTGTCTTCGAAACCAAAATCTGCTGAATTTTCCGCTCTGATTACAATGGGCATCATTGCTTTCACAAATACACCATCCCAAACCAATTCGTTCCACTGCGGATTAAACCGGCTATAAAAATGGAATATAGTTAGATTGTTTACCTTTTCGCTGGCTAAGATTGCATTTCCGAAACCGTCAGTCCATATTTTTTTAGCTCCATTTATTGGAACAGTTCTTTTACTCAATTTAATATGACGGCCATCTAAGTTAATAAATGAGGGTTCGGCAATTATTTTCCCATTTTCATATTGAAATAGAGCTCCACTCGGTGCAATTGAAGATTTGAAGTTTGTAGCTACTGCATCACTTGATAACCAAAAACCAATATCTATTTTCCCCGAAGCAGGGTTAATGACGATTTTTCGCTTTGTAAAGTTGCCAATGGCTTTTAAAGCCGCAATGAGATATTTTCCATCCGCAGTTCCAGAAGTTTGATGTATGGCGATGTTTATCGGTGCCTCATCTCCCGAATTTAAAGTTTGGTATGCGGTATTGGACGGATTAGATTTTGCTTCATATTTCTTTCCTGCATATTCGGCAATCCAGCTGCTAATCGTATCGGTTTCGGTTAATGCAATATATTTCAATTGATAGTTAATAATTGGCAGTTCGTTACCAAAATGGCTTAAACGCCGATCGGCAAAAAGATAAACGTTCGTACCTGCCGGAACAAAATGATTAGCTGCACTTAATAAAGCGTTATAACTTAGGCTGTTAGTCTTTTTTGCTTGATTATCGGTAGTATCTTTTAAGTTTAATGGAGTAAAACCAAGATTAAAATCATGGATTTCGTAACCCTTTTTTAGCAACGAATCGATCGTTTTTTTATTCGAATTAAAAACCTGTTGAAAAGTAGCTTTATCAGCTAAAATCCATCCATTTTTACTCTTACCCGAAATAATTTTTTTTAGGTAAGGCCGCGCCAGAAGAAGTGCCAGCAATGCCAAAAGCAAACAGCGTAATAACAATAATAGCCAATCGTTAATTTTAAAGCTTTTTGAGCTTGCCCTCGAGCTTTCGCCAAGCAGTGCAATGCTACCAATCTTAATGGTTTTGCCCTGTTTAACATTCCACAAGTGGATAATGAGCGGAACAATTAATCCTGCAAGTGCCAATAAACCTATGGGAGATAAAAAATGCACCGTTTAAATTCTAAGTTTACTTCTTTGTTTTAAAAAATCTCTTAAGGCCTGGTCTAAAGGTTCGTCAGTACAAATGGTTCGGTAGAAAATTCTTCTGTCGAGCATTTTAACTCTTGTTTCCTCTAAATAAGTTGCGAGTTTACTTTTATAATCCTCTCTGGCTTTTTCCTGGTCGATCTGAATGATTTCGCCTGTTTCTAAGTCCTCAAAAGTGCTATACCCTTTAAAATCAAGATCGAGTTCATTTCTTGATACCACATGAAAAACAACAATTTCGTGTCGCAGTGTATTTAAAGTATCCAGCAATTTAATAATCTCTTCATCACTTTGATAAAGGTCGGTCACAAAAATGAGCAATTCGCGTTTTTGAGTGCCAGCAAATAATTCTTTATAATGGATAGGTTTGGTAAAATTTCCTTCAGGGTTAATCTGCTCCAACTGATAAAATAACCTGGCCAAATGCTGGTAGTCCTGCTTGGCCGCCATAGAAAATATGCCAGAATTTTTCAGTACATATAAACCAATGGCATCGCCCTGTAAATTTGCGAGATAGGCCAGTGAGGCGCCGATATAGCGTGCATATTCTATTTT
Source organism: Pedobacter sp. AK013 (assembly GCF_014205835.1). Lineage (GTDB taxonomy): Bacteria > Bacteroidota > Bacteroidia > Sphingobacteriales > Sphingobacteriaceae > Pedobacter. The sequence goes on from NZ_JACHCQ010000018.1 coordinate 11,932, forward strand.
GGTAAAATCGCCATCGCTATGGTTCATTGAGGCACTGGCATCTATTAATATTCGAATGGCAATATTGGTTTCCACTTCCGATTCACGGATGTAGTAGCGGTCGGAGCGGGCAAACATTTTCCAATCGAGTGAGCGTAGATCATCACCAGGCTGGTAACTTCTGTATTGGCTAAACTCCAAGCCCGGGCCCTTTACCGTACTTTTATTAATGCCGTTCATAAACCCGTCAACCGTCATTTTAGCTGATAAGGAGAGGTCTTTAATGGCCATCAATATTTTCGGATCCAGTAGTTTTTGCATCAAATGTTCGCTTTTGGTTTCGAAATAGCTCTAATTAATTCATCAGTTACTTTATCTGACGAAACATTTTCTGCTTCGGCTTTAAAATTCATTAATACCCTATGGCGCAATACCGGGTAAGCCATGGCTTGTAAATCTTCCATGATCACTGCATATCTGCCTTTAAATAAGGCTCTTGCTTTTGCCGTCAAAATTAGCGCTTGTCCAGCACGTGGGCCTGCACCCCAACGTACCCATTCTTTTACGAAACTTACAGCGGTGGTATCTGGGCGTGTAGCACGGATCATTTCGATTACATAAGTAATCAAATCATCACTAATACTTACTTCACGTGTAATGGCCTGTAATTCTTTGATTTCTTCAGCACCAATAATGGGGTTGATTACTGCTTTTTTACTACCTGTTGTACTGCTTAAAATCTGTGTTTCTTCGGCTGCCGTTGGGTAACCGATTTTGATGTACAAAAGAAAACGGTCTAATTGTGCTTCTGGCAGGGGGTAGGTTCCGGCCTGTTCAATCGGGTTTTGGGTAGCCAGGATAAAAAATGGCCGATCTAAAGGGTAAGTTTGCCCGCCATAAGTTACTTCAAATTCCTGCATGGCTTCCAATAAAGCCGATTGGGTTTTTGGAGGAGTTCTATTCACCTCATCGGCCAGAATAATATTGGCAAATAATGGCCCTTTGTTAAATTTAAAGAAACGTTTTCCGGTTACATGGTCTTCTTCCAGTATTTCGGTACCAACAATATCAGTGGGCATTAAATCGGGCGTAAACTGGATTCTTCTGAAAGAAAGATCCAAAGCCTGCGACATGGTTCTCACCATTAAAGTTTTCGCTAAACCTGGTACACCTTCCAGTAAACAGTGTCCGCCGGCCATTAATGCAATCAGCATTTCTTCAATGATCACATCTTGACCCACAATTACTTTCTGTATTTCGCTTTTTAACAGGGAGATCTTATCGATCAATATTTTTAGGTTGCTTTCTGAACGATCCAAAACGGTTGATTTTTTAGTATAACGATATTGTGCTTCAATATAGCGCATATTGGCAGATAGTTTTAGTTCTATGGAAAGAATATCAAAAAATTTACAAGATTTTTTGGATAAAAAATCTAAATAATAAAAAATGAAGGTAATTTTAGGCTGTGCGAAGAGCTAAATTTACATTTGCGAGGTTAAAATATAATTCGGGAGACTGGGATACCGATCAGCGTATGCCTTCTAATCTGTTAAATTCTTTATTGGAGTATACCACTATTCCGTTAGATGAAGAAGAGAAAATTGTAGAATTGAGCAGCCGAGATTTATTTAAATACCCTTTTTGTTATTTAAGTGGACACAAACTGGTTCAATTTACACAGCAGGAAGCCGTCAATTTTAAAACCTACGTGCACAACGGGGGCTTTGTTTTTGTAGATGATTGCAACCACGATATTGATGGTTTATTTGCCCGCTCGTTCGAAACTCAGATGAGTAACCTTTTTGGCCCTCAGGCTTTGAAGAAAATCCCCAATAACCATGGCATTTATAGTTCTTTCTTTAAGTTTGAGAAAGGCCCACCTACAACTTCTTTCGAGCTAAACGGCTGGGGTGATGATCTGGTGCACGATTACCTGAAAGCAATTACTGTTAACAACAGAATAGGGGTGTTGTACAGCAATAAAGATTACGGTTGCGAGTGGGATTACGATTTCAGAAACAAGCGTTTTTTGGCAGAGGATAATACCAAATTCGGGGTAAATATTATCCTTTACGCGATGGGCATAAACAGTTAGCAATTGGTAATTTTCTTTTTGTGCTGTCAGATGGTACCATCTGACAGGTTGAAACCATTCATTAACTAAACTGAAAAGCAGCAGGTGGTAAACAACTACCGCTATGCTTATTATGTTTTTTTATTAACCATATAAGATATTTAAGAACATGAAAGTGCATTGAGCTTATATGAACCTTCAATGTCTTATATGGTTAAAAAGCAATTGTATTGTTTATGTGGTTACCTCTGATTGCCATACACTTATTTTACCATCTAAGTTGCTTGAGTTCATCAATTAACCGATCAACAGCATTAATAATAACTAATGAACCAATACACCTAAAGTGCGTAAGCCGTTTCGGCCTTCGATTGATTAAGTACTAAAAAACTCTGTATATTTCCAACATAAGCCAGCGCGCCTATATTGTCTCTCAGAAAATTGTTATAAGAAACCATATCGGGCATGGCAACTTTAAGCATAAAATCGAAATGACCAGTAAGGTGGTAACACTCCATTACCTCGGGGTATTTCTCCATTTCAGTCTTGAATGCGCTTACAATATCCTCTGAATGCATGGTAAGTTGAATGTGCGGAAAGGCTATAAAATGCGACCTCAGTTTATCAATATCTACAATGGCAACTGTTGATTTGATGTAGCCGTTTGCCCGCAGTTTTTTAATACGCTCTACAATATTGGTCATACTTTTCCTAAGCTTTCCCGAAACTTCTTTATAGGTTAATAATCCGTCATGTTGTAAAAGATTTAGGATTTGGATATCTGTCTGATCAACTTTTTGAGGTTGCATGTAAATACTTAGTGTATAATTGTTTCTATTTTGTTCGCTTTTGTAAAGCCTAAAAATAATTAAAATAAGGTATATTTATTTAATTTATTCTTGTTAATTAAAAATGTACTTAGTGTATATATTACAATAATGGCTGGGATTATGGAGTGTAAATAAAAATTATATTCTGTCATCTTATTTTCTTGATATACCAAACCAAATTTTTAGGATGTTTAGGGTTTTCCAAAAAATAATTTTTACCAAAAAAATGGGTTGTTGCGGTATAATTTGCTTAATTACTGATCTTTACACTGTAATTAATTTAACCGAATATTATTTTTCTCATGCATAAAAAACACAACTTTGGTGCCGGTCCATGCATATTGCCGTCATCTGTAATGGAGCAAGCTGCTCAGGCCGTAATTAATTGGGGAGGGATGGGTTTGTCTATTTTAGAAGTGTCTCATCGGTCGCCAGAATTTGAAGATGTGGTGCTTAAAACCCAGCTTTTGGTTCGCGAGTTATTGTCTGTTCCAGATCACTATGCTGTGCTTTTTTTACAGGGCGGGGCAAGTACACAATTTGCTATGGTTCCAATGAATTTTTTGAGTGCAGGAAAAAAAGCTGCTTATCTCGATACCGGGTATTTCGCACAGAAAGCCCTTAAAGAAGCCAAATTATTTGGTGAAGTAGAAATTGTAGCTTCTTCGAAAGATAAAGATTATGCTTATATCCCAGTTGAGTTTAATAACGATAAGCAAGCTGCGTACCTGCATTGTACTTCAAATAATACGATTGAGGGGACAGAAATATTCGATTTTTCTACTGCAGGTGCCCCGTTGATATGCGATATGTCATCAGATATTTTTTCAAGAGAAATTAATATCACCGATTTTGATCTGATCTATGCGGGTGCCCAAAAGAATATGGGACCTGCAGGAATGACACTGGTTATTGCTAAAAATGAATTTATTAATCAGGCAAAAAAAGAAATTCCATCTATGATGGATTATCGGATATTCCGCGATAATATGAGTATGTACAATACACCGCCTGTTTTTTCTATTTATGTAGCCATGCTTAATTTATTGTGGCTTAAAGATCAAGGTGGCGTAAGTGGGATAGCGCAAAAAAATATAGAAAAGGCAAAATTATTATACGCTGAAATAGACCGAAATCCACTTTTTTATGGTACAGCCGATGTTGAGCATCGCTCTCGAATGAATGTTACTTTCTTAGCCATTAATAAGGATGTAGAGGCCGAGTTCTTAAAATTTGCGGCTAACCTGGGAATTGTAGGCATAAAAGGCTACAGAACAGTAGGCGGATTTAGGGCTTCACTTTACAATGCGCTCCCACTATCGAGTGTTGAAGTATTGGTTAATGCCATGGCCAGTTTTGAAAAAGCATACAGTGATAAAATTGTTCTTGAACTCGAATAATCTGTTAAACGATGATAAAAATCTCTCCGTTAAAGGCACTACAGCCAGGTAAAGATATCTTTGATCTGATGATTTCTGATCAGGTAAACGGTAAGGTGCATAAAAATGAGCAGCTTTCGTTTGAAGACCTGCTCAATTTATTCGGATGCCCTTTGGATGACCGGCCTGCTATTTATGTTTACGAGTTCCGCAGCGAATTTGGTATAATGAGGGGGATTTGGGCAGCTACCGATCTCTCCCAAACACCGGAAAATGCAATTAAAAGGCACGAAGAAACCGTATCGTCGAAAGTAGAATCGCTTAAAATAGACCGGAAAAGTAAAACAACGCAAAAATCTCCAATCTTATTGGTACATAAAAAAGATAAAGCTTTAGATGCGCTTATCGATTTTGTGGTACGCACGCGTAAACCTCTGGCAAGCGAGTGGTCGCAGATGGAACATTTTCTTTATCAAGTATTGGAAGAAGATGTTATTGAAAAGTTTGTTGAAGAATTTATGAAGCTTCAGGCGGTTTACCTTGCCGATGGCCATCATCGTTTGGAAGCAGCCTGTTCGCTGCAAAAAAGTATTCCCCAGCAGATCAGTTCGCTATTTGTTTCTGCCGATGTAATTTCTATAGGTGCCTTTCATAGGGTCGTTTTGGGGGTAGATATTTCTTACTCATTGTTGATGGAAAAACTGAAACAGTATTATTATATCTCAAAAATCCCCAATAACAAAGCTTATAAACCAGATCGGAAGAATAGGTTAGGCCTTTTTTTTAAAGGCGAATGGTACCAACTGGATTTAAACGAAGCTTCTATTGCATTGTGTGATGTACCAGATACGGTGATTTTACAAGATAAAATCCTTTCAGCTGTGCTGGGTATCAATAAACCGAAGGAAGACGACAGGCTTATCTGCTATCCGGATTGCAAATGGTCTGAATTTCTTGCTGAGCTTGATCGTGATGAAAATTCGATCGGCTTTTCTCTTTTTCCAATGACAGCAGAGGCTTTTATTACTGCTGCAGAAAAAGCTGAATTTTTGCCGCCCAAATCTACATGGATAGCGCCTAAGGTTCCTCAGGGGTTTATGGCGAGTAGTGCGGTGGCTATCATGGCAAAGGGTGAACGGGTAAATTAATGGTTAAACCTATAAAACAAACGATATGTTTGATTTCGATTTAGAAAGCATAGCGCAGATTGGGGCTACTTTTCTGATAATTGCCTTCTTTTTGGTGGCTTTATACAAAAAGCGACTTAAGGTAAACAAGAAAAAAAGTGATGAAGAGCAGGATTATTTACATTGGCTCTAAAACTGTTAGATTGAATTTGGGGTGTAGGCTTTTTGTTACGGTAAACGAATTTAATTTGATAGGTAGGTTGATTATAGCAATTTGAATATAGTTAAATTTTATACTTTTGGGTTATTGAAATTTACAATTTAACCCGATATATTTTATGAAAATACTTTTTAGAGTTTGTATACTTTCTGTTTTAATCTGTTCATCTATACTGGCAAGTGCCCAAACCGTTACCTTAGATTATTTTTTTAATCGCGAAATCCGAAAAGATAAACAGGGTAAAGAAGTACGTTTTCATTATCTGTGGAGTGAGCAGGCCATGAGTGGCTTTTCTATTTTTGGCAGTGCATTTAAAAAAGAAGGATTTAAATTAGATTCGCTTGAAATAGCACCAACATTGGCCAATTTAAAAGGGAGTGATGTTTACTTAATTGTAGATCCCGATCGTCCGAAAGAAAATCCTAAACCGAATTACATAGAGGCTAATCATATTGCTGCAATTTCTGCTTGGGTAAAGCAGGGGGGCATATTAGTAATGTTTGCCAATGATAGTGCGAATGTAGAATTACTACATTTTAATAAACTGGCCAATGTGTTCGGCATGCATTTTACCAACGAAATGCAGAACCATGTAATTGATGATGAGCATTTTGAAGATGGCGGCATTGTGATCAAAAACAATCCGGTGTTTAAAACAGCCAAAAAAATATTCATGAAAGACATCTGCTCAATCGATACCAAAAACGGTGCAAAACCGGTATTGAAAAATGCAGCTGGTGCAACGGTTATTGCCACTGCCAAATTTGGCAAAGGAAATGTAATTGCCATTGCCGATCCATGGTTGTACAATGAATATGTAAACGGCCGTTTGCCAAAAGAAATGGGCTTTGAAAACGATAAAGCTGCTGTAGATCTCGTAAAGTGGTTAAAAAGCCTTACCCGGAAATAGTTAAAGATTATCTAGCTTAAAATAGCCTAAATGAATTTCATCTTCAGGTAAATCGCCTGAAGATGTTTTTATTTCGATATGGTATTTTTGTTTCGATTCTTCGCTTAAAATATCTTCAATTTTATAAATATCATCTACATCAATACCATACTTTTCATCAATGTGGGCATTGGCGCCTTTTATTGAATTGGTTTTAAAGAATACCGTTTTCTTTGCTTCTTGTATAGCCTTAGCCCTTTCATCATGTACGGATAAAACAATATAATGTTGTTCGTATAGCTGGTTCGATTGATAGCCCCCAAGGTTGATAAAGAATAATTTATGTAGCGATGGTGGCGTATGCTCATCCCTTAACTTAATACTGATTTTGTAATCATCAACTTTGGTTACTTCCCGCCAGCCATCTATGTGGATACTGGCTCCTGCCTCTGGCCAAAATGCTTTAATTTCGGGCACAAGATCTTTTAGCGAATGGGCAATGCCGAAAAAATAGTCGTGCTGTTCTACATTTCGTTTTGGGGCTTTTGAGCCCAGTAAAAGCATATATAGATTTAAATCGTTCATTATTATGGTTAATCGGTTAATTGTTGGAATTGGTTAATTGTCTCGAACCGCTCAATGTCAGTTACCAGACCGATTAATAGCCATTGGTTTATTGGCCATGTCCTCCTGATTATTCAAAACTTACTCATTAATCCCTAACAACATTAATCAGAATTGGTTTGTGATCTTCTTCTTTTAAACGCAGAAGACACAAGGGAGGGACGCGGGAACACAAAGGTGGGCACATTGAATTCCTCTGTATAACAAACTGCGAAAAAATATTCAAAGCACTTCATCATCTGGCTTACATTTTCAATCAATTTAAAACAATTTTGCCTTTTTAAGATTATATGTCCTGACGGGTTATAATATGCTAAATAAAACGCATCAAGAATAGATGAACTTAACTACTGCAAAAAAAAGAATTGCCATTATCGGTGGAGGACCAAGTGGACTTTTCATGTATAAAAGATTAATTGAATCTAAAGCCACCAACTTCGAAATAGAGATATTCGAACGTAAAGATTATTTAGGAGCAGGAATGCCTTATAGTAGTGAAGGCGCAAATGTAGAACATATCACTAATGTATCGGATAATGAAATTCCGATTATATTCAACTCTATTGAAGATTGGGTGAAAATTGCACCAAAAGAAATTTTAAAAAGATTTAATATCAACGAAGAAAAATTTAATGAATATAAGGTATTACCTCGATTGTTTTTTGGCGAATATCTTTCTGCACAGTTTAAGTTATTAAAAGAAGCTGCAGAAAATAAAGGGATTAAAACCAATGTACATTTAAATTGTGTGGTAGAAGATATTATCGATTTTCCTGACAGTGACCGAGCAGCCATATGTTTAAAGGGGCTACCTAAAACCTATTTCGACCAGGTTATTATTTGTATCGGCCACAATTGGCCAAAGAAGTACGAAGGTCGCATTCCCAAATATTTCGATTCGCCTTACCCGCCAAAAAAGCTTTTAGTTAAACTTCATCATCCGGTTGGGATTATGGGCTCGTCGTTAACAGCTATTGATGCAATAAGAACATTGGCCCGGCAAAACGGAAAGTTTGAGGAAGAGGCGGATGGGACTTACCGTTATCATTTAGCGAGCGAGGGATTTAAAGTTGTAATGCATTCGCGTAGTGGCTTGTTGCCTGCTATCCGCTTTCACCTGGAAGATTCGCATTTAGGAAAGGAAGAAACGCTGGGTAAAGCCGAAATTAAGGAGAATATGGCCGAGAACGGAGGTTTTTTATCATTGGATTTTGTGTTTGAAAAGAATTTCAAGGAAATGTTTATTAAAAAAGATCCAGCATTTTATGAGCAGATCAAAAATATGAACCTGGAAGAATTTGTTCAGGCCATGATGGCTTTCAGGGAAAAATTAGAACCTTTCGATCTTTTTAAGAAGGAATATGAAGAGGCTGAAAAATCTATAGAAAAGCGAAAATCTATTTATTGGAAAGAAGCCTTGGCTGTTTTAAGTTTTTCGATGAATTATCCTGCCAAGTACCTTTCTGCCGAAGATATGGAACGGCTACAAAAGATATTAATGCCGCTAATTTCTATCGTAATCGCGTTTGTACCCCAAAGCTCGTGCAGAGAATTATTGGCACTGCACGATGCTGGTGTGTTGAGTATTGTTGCCGTTGGGGATGACGCAGACCTTAAACCCTTAGAAACCGGTGGCGCAGATTATCATTACAGGCTAGGTGAAAAGAAGGTTACCGTTCACTTCGATACCTTTATTAATTGTGTTGGTCAGCCACATCTTTCTTTCGATGATTTTCCCTTTAAAAGCTTAATTAACAATGGAACGCTTAGTCGGGCAAAATTGCAGTTCCAGTCTGCCCGGCGCGGAAAGGAAGAAATGAAACATAACGATTTGGTGACAAAACAGGGCAATAATTACTTTTTAACTGTACCCGGTATTACGATCAACGATTATTTTCAGGTAGTTGATGAAGCGGGGCGGGTAAATAAAAGAATCTATATGATGGCTGTTCCGTATATTGGTGGCTATAATCCCGATTATTCTGGTATCGATTTTTGCGAAGCAGCGTCAGAGGCGGTGTTAAAGTGTATTTTTTAGTGGATAACACAAGTGCTGCAGCAAATACAATGATAATTTATGAAATCAATTAGTGTTATTCCTACAAAAAAATACATCATGTAAACGGTTTACGGACTATTTTTTTCAAGATTATAAACAATAGTTTTTTTGAAAAGTAGTTATTGGGCTAATGTTGATTTTTTTAATTGAATTAAGCTAAAACTACTTAAAAATAGTATATAAAAATAAAACTTTTCTAATGAAAAAAAAGCCTTCAGGTGGATTAAATGTAGTTTTTAGAAAAAAAACAAACGTTTGCGCTTAATTTCTGGTATGTCTTTTTTTAGTTACAGATTTTAGAAAAAATGTATGGTATTTCTGGGTATGGGCTGAGCCCAAATATGATTCTATAACCATAATTTTAGTCACGTACCAAACTATCATTTAAAGCTTTCTGCTTAACAGTTATTTGTTACTGGAATATTATTCAGAAAATTATCAGAAATTACCAGATTAATACTGCTGTTCAATGCGTATAACCCTGTGTAGCTTACTTCTTACGCATTTTTTTAAGCAAACGTTTGCGTTAAGAAAAAAAAAAAAACACCTCCCTTAATATATACCTTGCATTACCAAATATTAATGAGCCGATATTTTATTTTAGTATTACGAGCAAAAAGAATCTTGCCAACTAGCAAGACAATAAATAATAAATAATAAATAAAATAACAAAATACACCTCTAACCAAGGTACTTAACAAACAAGCAAACAAAAACTAATCATTCTTATGCAATATAGGTTGCTTAAGAATTAATATTAATCAACTCTAAACCACATTCCATGATCAAAAATTTTACTTTTTGTCTAGTGGCATTGCTATGCCCAAAAATCCCAAATCGAAGTAACTTCTTAGCGGCATTTTAACAATCGAATTACTTTTTAACAAAAAACTTAATTAAACAATAAAATGGTTAAAATTTACACAAGCATTTGTTTTGCCTTGTTTTTATCTGTTTTTGGATTTCAATCTTCATATGCCAATGGGGCATTGATTAAGAGGATCAACAGCAGCTATTCTGCCTTTCAGCAAGATACCTCAAAATCTAAGAAAGATTTATCCGCTAATGTTGTAAAAACAGATACAATCGGGCAGATGATAAGGGCGTTGCAAAAATTTAAAACAGTGCGCGATACGGTGAACATCCGTTCGTCGGCACCAGTTCCAAACCTGTCGTTACAGCAGATTATTAAAGGCAATTTGGCTGGGGTTTATGTTCAGGAACCGAACGGAGAACCTGGAACCGAGCAAAGTATGATTATACAAGGTACATCGGGCTTACTGTTTAATAAAAAAGATATTTACGCTTTACAGCCAGCTATCTACTTAAACGGGGTGCCTTTGGTGGCTGATAACCCGTTTGCCTTCGATGTGCAGAAATATGATTACAACAGGATTGGCCCTGCAACTAATTTACTCTCACAAATAAATATTAATAACATACAGTCGATTACGGTAATTAAAGATCCATTCGAACTGGCTAAGTTGGGTCCTAATGCAGCTAACGGAGCAATTTATATTACCACCAAAAATGCCAGGGCTGGTCTTAGAGATATTAGCCTTAACGCCTATTTTGGCTATGTAACCGCTCCAAAGGTAAATACCATTAATGGGGTTTACGAAAATAATTTCAGAAGCCAGTTTTATAAAAAATATAACCCTACCGGCAGTCCGGCTTCTTATTTACGAGATTCTACCAATGTGGCCTATTTCGGTCCCTCAAACTGGACAGATTTGTATTATCAGAATACCCCGACTTTTTCTGCTGATTTAGGGATTACCGGAGGTACAGAAAGGGCAAATTTCAGATTTTTTGGTTCGGGAACCAAAAATGCCGGAAATGCAGATAATACCAGTATTGACCGCTATAATTTGTTTTTCGGTATCAATATGGCTCCTTTTAAATGGCTTACTGTGTCGAGTACAGTAAATACTGCCCGTTTAGATCGTACCAGAAACAAAAGTTTACGTGATCGTTTTGCAGAAACACGTTATATACCCGATTTAAGTAGTCCGCTTTCTCCAAACGCGGAATCGTACGCCACATATTTAATTCAAAATGATAGAAATGTAGATAACAACCGTTCTACAGTATTAAATGGAAACCTGACCTTAAGTGCGAAGGTGAATAAATTTGTAATCTCTACTACAGGTTTGTTTAATTACAACGAGGGGATCAGGGATTATTTTGTACCATCAACCTTGCTGGCGGGTATCAGTTATATTTCTAACTATTTTGGTTATAGCCAAAGGGTTTCACTCAACAACAGTATTAGCTACAGATATGATATCAATAAAAATCATGCTGTTGATTTTGAAGTTGGACAGAGCTTACAGGGCGATACCTACAAATATAATTATGCAAGAGCCTATAATGGCCCGAATGATTATGTTAAACTGACTTTTGTGGATGGTAATCCAACCAAGGATGGAGCTGATAATCCGGATTACCTCAACGTACTATCTAACGGCGATTTTTATGTATTCAGGTATATAGATAAGGAGCGTAATAATTTAATGTCGTTTTATGGATCGGCAAAATATGCTTATAAAAGCCTGTTTACTTTTAGTGCCTTATTGAGAAGAGATGGTACCTCTAATGGACAGCCAGATAGCCGATGGGTTACTACTCCGGCATTTAATGCCAACTGGAACTTAAAAGAACAGTTTTTAAAAGGTAACAGCGTAATTGATGCATTACATTTAAGTGCAGGCTGGGGAAGAACTTTAAGGGTTTTCCAGGATGATCGGTTTGCTGCAGGACCACAGTACCGTTCAGAAAATGGATGGGAAGAAGAACCCACTATTCCGGGTTATGGAGGGCTATTAGGTATTAACCGTCCATACAATAGTGGTTTTATTGGCTATAATCTCAGCCTGCCCTATGCCGATCGCACGAGTGTAACTTTAGACGTATCGTTTTTAAACAGTCGCATCAATGCTGCGGTAACAGCTTATAACCGTGAAGATAAAAACAGCGTAATCGGATTACCTGTAGCCGTTGAAACAGGTTATTCTACCCAATATAAATCGGGGATGGATATCAATAACAAAGGAGTAGAATTTTTGGTTAGCGGTGCGGTGCTGCAACAACACAATGGTTTAACCTGGAATACCGGACTAAACATAAGCTATAACAAAAATAAACTTTCGGCATTACCAGAGGGCTTAAACGAATTAATTTACCAGAACGACAATAAGTTACAGATAGGTAAATCGGTGGGCAGTTATTGGTTATACACCAACCAGGGTATTTATAACAGCGATGCGGAAGTACCTGCTGGCAGAACTTTTAACGGAATTCCATTAAAAGCCGGCGATCCTAAATGGGTTGATTATAATAATGATAACCGTATCGATAGTAAAGACAAGGTATTAACCGGAGATAGGTTGCCAAAATTTTTAGGTGGCTGGAACAATACCATAGCTTACAAAAACTTCGATTTAAACTTCAATTTTATTTTTGCTGCGGGACAAAAGGCCATTAACCAATATGAGGCAACCCGTTACGGTTTTGTGAACCGCGAGGCTGGAAACGATATTAATTCGGTTAAAGAAGTTTCTTCATGGCAATCTTTCGATAACGAGAAAAACTACCCGGTATATAATCCATGGAGCCCGGTAGATGCTTACCGTACCGATCAGGATCTGTTTTTAGAAAGTGCTTCTTATGTGAAATTAAGATCGGTTACCCTGGGTTACGATTTTAGTAAAACAGGTTTATTCAAAAAAGCCGGCGGAAAAATCAGAAAAGCTTATTTATATGCTACAGCTTTAAACGTATTTACACTGACCGATTTTTCGGGTGTTGATCCAGAACTGATCAATTACAATGGAATATACGACGGTGCCAATATCACCATCCCACGAACATTTGTTTTAGGCCTCAAACTCGATTTATAAAATATACCATTATTGATATGAAATATTCTAATTATAAAATTAGTATCTACAGGTCGGTCAGCCTAGTGCTAATACTAACTGTGGTTGGTATGGGCAATTTCTCCTGTAAGAAAATTGATGATGTACAATCAACAAGATTAGCTACTGAAGAAAGTAACTGGAAAACGCTGGAAGATGCCCGCGCAAACTTACTTTCGGTATATGGCCTGATGCGTTCGGCTACCGTTTCTGATAACACCCATTGGTTAATGGGCGATTTACGCCAGGGCGATTTTCAGATCACCAACCGGGCAGATCTTAAATCTATTGTTACGGGACAGTTAAATGCGCAATATCCTGTAATTAACAGAATTACCAACTGGCGCAGGTTTTATGCTGTAGTTAATGCTGCGAGTTTATTTATCGAGCGCTCTAAGCAGATTATCCCGTTAGATTCCCGTTATACTCAGATAAACAATAATGTAGATGTTGCACAGGCCAGAATATTAAGGGCTTTTGCTTATTTCTATATGGTAAGAATCTGGGGAGATGTGCCTTTGTTAACCTCATCGCACGATGGCGATTTTGTACAGTTGCCAAGAACCACTAAAGAAAAAGTTTTACAGTTTGCCACGGCCGAACTATTGGCTGCGGCACAGGTAGTACCTTTTAAATATGGTGGTGATGACCCTATTTTACCTGGCCTTTATTATGGTGCTGGCTGGGCAAGCTGGAACGGAAACATTTTTACCCGCTTATCGGCCTATATTATTTTGGCCCACATTGCAGCTTGGCAGGGCAATTACCTGGATGCGGCCACTTATTCAAAATTTGTGTTGGATAACTATACCAAATCTAATGGAAGTGGCTCGAACGGAATTGTTTACTTGGATATGGATGCCCTTACCGAGAACGTAAATTATTATAGTCCATTTGCTTTTAAACGCGCAACGGTGCTGGTTGGTTTTCCTTTTGAGGCAGGTAATGGTCTATCAACCGCAAACGGCCACATTGAGCAATTAACCCTGGCATCGCCCTTTATCCCTAAAACACAGCCCGAAATGTTTGTACCAAAGGATAGTATTCTTAAAATATTTACCGATCCTGGAGATTTAAGGTTTAGCATTAACCCTTTAACCGGATTATACCGGACAAATTATTTTTACAACTTTCCTTCAGAGCAGCCCATTTTTAATAAGATCAAAGTGATTTACACGGCTCAAACTTCTGGTAACTTAACCCTGTTCAGTTCTACCATGCTTTTTAGCCGCATCGAGGAAATTACTTTGCTTAGGGCCGAGGCTTGTGCCGTATTGGGTCAGCGTGATGAAGCCATTTCGGCACTGAACAAAGCAGCCAATTTAAGAGGAACGGTTACTTATAACCCTGCATCAGGTAAAGATTTGGTTGATGCCATTTTTGAAGAACGCAGAAGGGAGTTAATGGGTGAAGGCTGGAGATGGTACGACATCGTACGTTACAACAGGCTTAAAAATGCTACCGGTACCTTCATTAAGAAAAATGGTCAATCACTTACATTCACGCAGTTTGAGCGTGCTGGAGGTATTTACTGGCCGGTATCTCAAGATGTAATCAATGCAAATCCATCGGTTACCCAAAACCCATACTGGCAATAATCAATCAGAAGATCATGAAAAAGAAATTATATAATAAGTACAGCCTATTGTTGCTAATAGCCGTAATGGGTATTTATTTAAGCGGCTGCAAAAAAAACGATTCTCCTTATTACGATTATACCAATACGGTACAAACATTTAAGGGAACCGCAGTGGATTATTTAAAATCGAAGCCCAACACTTTTGATTCCCTGCTTTTGGTATTGGACCGTTTCCCTTTTTTGAAGGATTCTTTAACCAATCAGAAAGTAACCCTGTTTGCACCAGTAAACGAAAATTTTGCTGCATCGGTTAAATATTTAAATCAAACGAGAAAAGCGGAAGGAAAAGCACCTATTTATTTAAGTACTGCAGATCCGTTGGAACTGGCATTTATGCTTTCGAAATATATTATAAGGGGAAACTTAACATCCGCTGCCTATGCCAGTACGGTTGATGGCATTTCGGTAACAACTGTAGCTTCTAATTATCCTATGCATGTTAAAGCCCTACAGGCAAATGCATCAGGTTTTGTAGGTGGAGGTGCCACAACACTCGAATACAGTGATATGTACGGCTCAACCATTAGGCTCAACTGGGTAACCACCAATACCAACGCCATTAACATCAAAACCAATAATGCAACCATAAACATTTTAACCCCGCTGCACAATTTTGGGTTTGATGAATTTACATACAGATTAGACCAATAGCCTTATGAAGATGAAAACTAAAAAATACTTTCTTAGTGTAGCTATAATCCTATCAGGCATGATGCTCGTATTGGTATCGTGTAAGAAAAATTTACCGGATAATAGATTGTCTATCGCTAACGATAGCCAGTACACACAATATTTATATCAGCCTACTTTGGGTAGAAATACCTTATTTACCAACAATTTTGCCTATGGTAACTCGAGCAGGCCTTTGGATTTTAAAATTGTGAATATGCGCACCTTTGGTGGCGAGCCTGCTCCTGAACTTACCAAACTGTATCCTGTTAAGGTATGGAAAACGGCTTATGATGGTACTGAAAAATCGCTGGCCGAAATTGAGGCCAAACGTGTAATCGAAAACCATCCGTTGTTTGAAGTACGTCCGCATTCCGGTGAGTTTTTAATGTGGGCAGAAGCCAATTCCAACATGATTAAAGCACAACCAGATTCGGGTTATGTTTTTGATGTCGAAATGTCGAATACTGGTGGAAGGAAATATTTCCAGAATTTCCGCCTTAGCCCGTTGCGAGAACGCCCTTACGAGCCTTCACCATTAGATCCCATAACCGGACAGGGAACATCAACCTCGGTTAGCCCTGCTGGTTTATTTATTACCGGTACAAGAACCAATCAGTTCTTATCATCGAGCGATGTAGCCGTGGTGTTTAACAAACTGCCAAAAGGATTGCCGGGCTATTCCGGGCATAGCATCAGTTTCAAATTTATAGATACACTGGCACAAGCCATCGATCCAAATAAGTTCGCTTTAACCGATTGGGGCAATTTGGTACATGGTTTCAATATGGTAAAAGATGGAACCAAAGTGAAGTTTGATGTGGCTTATCCCATCCCTTTAACCGCATACCCTACAAAATATACCACAACAGATGGTGCTGCGGCAAGGGTAGTGTTTAGGTTCGACAGGCAGGCTTTTGGTGCAGTTTTACTCCACTGTTATATCGCCTTAAATTTCAAGATTTACGAGGAGGGGGATTGGGAAATTATCTTTCAGTTCAAGAACGACAAACCAAAATTTGATAACGACTGATGAAACAAACTAAATCCAAACAAAACATATTTCCAATGAAGTATTTTTACAGCATAGTAATTTTATTGATTTTTGGTTTGCATAATCTCGCCCTGGCACAACAGCAAATTGCAGTTACAGGTACAGTTTACGATGGCGAATCGAAAAAGAAAGAAACCATGCCCGGCGTAAGCATTTTAAGTGCTGGTAGGGTTTTGGGCCAAACCGATGGTGATGGACATTACAGGGTTACTGTAGCATCAAATGCAGAAATTACCTTTAAATATTTAAGTTATGTTACACAAACCGTTAAGGTAAATGGAAGAACTACCATTAACCTTACTTTACAGGGCGATAATGCTACCCTTAAAGAAGTTACTGTTACTGCAGGTTATCAGACCAAAACCAGAACTTTATCTACAGGTTCTACCGTAAGCATCTCGGGTAAAGATATTCAGGGGCAGCCTGCAAGTGATATTATGTCACTTTTACAAGGTAAAGTCGCCGGTCTTAACATTCAGAATAATACCGGTGCACCTGGTTTTAGAGGGTCTATTACCCTGCGTGGTATTTCTAATATCAACGTATCAGGTTCTGGAAGTTCGAGTTTCTTAACCCCAACTTCGCCATTGTTTGTAATTGATGGTGTACCTGTTGATGACAATACCAATTATTCGTACGGTTTTCAACAGGCAGGTCCAGGTGTATCACCTATCTCACAGATCCCGCCAGAGGATATTGAAGACATTACCACGTTGAAAGATGCTGCAGCTACCTCGTTATACGGATCGAGAGGAGCTTATGGGGTTATTTTAGTAACCACCAAGCGCGGTAATTCTAAAATTCCGGTAGTGCGTTATACAGGTGCATCCTTTTTTTCAATGGTTCCTCAATTGCGCAGTGTTATTGGAGGTAAAGGCGAACGGATGTTGCGGATCAATCAGATTCTGCAAAATGATACCAGTTATAATCACGCGATAGATTTGGTCAATTATAATCCCATTTTAGCTGATAGTCTGAATGCTTACTTTAATAACTCTACCGATTGGCAATCTTATTTTTACAGGAATACTTTCAATCAAACCCATAATGTAAGCATTTCGGGCGGTGATGTAGCATTTAACTATAAAGTAGGTTTAGGGGCTTATGATGAAACCGGAATCCAGGAGAATACGGGGTATTCGAGGTATAACCTTAACATGAATATGCAATACAATCCTACACCTAAATTTAAGTTATATGGTCAGTTGCAAAATTCAATCCAAAAACAACAGGTTGGCAGTGGTAATGGTTTCTTAAATAGTGGTTTAGCCACAACAGGACAGGCCTCAAGCCTATTGCCTTCACCATCGCTTTTCTCTTCTCAAAGTGGGGTGTTGGCACAGTTACAAACCGATAACGATAATAAATCATTACAAACTTTTGCAACCATCAATGCAGAATATGAACTTTTTAAGAATTTTAGGATAGCTACTTTCTTAAATTATACCAATAGCACCGGTACTAAAGACAATTTTTCACCGGCAGCGTTAAACGGAAATCAATCCAAATATTATACGTATAACGATCGGGCAACCAAGTTGTACAACCGTAACCAGTTCTCTTATGTATACGGTTTAAAAGATGCAGCTGGGGAAGATTCTCATACGTTTAACTTATTTGCCTTTACTGAGATCAACTCGAGCTTTTTTAAAGCCGATGCTATTTTGAACGAAAGAGGAGTTAACGATCAATTAAGAGGACCTTTAACCAATATGACCGATTACCTGACCTCTCTGGGCGGAACTATTGATTATAACGATGCCCGGAGTGTAGCTTTTGCAGGTGCATTTTCTTATAACTACAAACAAAAATATGTATTGGATTTTAACTATCGTTTAGATGCCAATTCGGCCAATGGCGAAAATGCCCGCTATGTTGCCAATCCATCCATTGCATTAAAGTGGAACTTTAACAAAGAAAAGTTTTTGCAAAATGTAAAATGGGTTGATTATGCCGATATCCGTTTAAGTTATGGTTCTAACATACAGCCTGTAGGTGGGGTTTTTGATGCCTATGGTAAATATGTAGGAGGAAACCGTTATAATAATGCCAATTCTATCATATTGGATCTAAAAAGGTTGCCAAATTTAGATTTACAGCCTACAAGGGCAACCACTTATAATGCTGGCGTTGATTTTAGCTTGTTCCAAAACCGTTTTTCATTCGTTTTTGATACCTATTACAAACAAAATGATAATATTTTCAGATACAAGGATATTTCAAGTGCCAATTCATTCGAAACGGTTGCATCTAACGAAATCAGTAATGTAAACTACGGATGGGAATTTCAAGCAACCGCTCGCCCATTAAACCCTACAAGTCCATTTAAGTGGACCATATCAGGAAACTTGGCCATCAACAGAGAAATTTTGGCACAATTGCCTGATAATTTAAGAGATCTTATTTATTATGATAAAGCCTTAGGTCAGGATACTTATTATCGCTTAGGTACCAACTCCTTATCTAACTACCTATACAACACAAAGGGAGTTTATTCTACCAATGCCCAGGTTCCGGTTGATCCAAATACAGGTTTGCCTTACCGCGTAGGAGGTACCGGTCGTTTGAATTATTTTAGGGCAGGTGATCCTATTTTTACCGATCTGGATGGAAATTATGTACTTGATGGTAATGATAGGGTGATTGCCGGTAATTCACAGCCGCAGATAACAGGAGGTTTTTACTCCTACCTGCAATGGAAAAACTGGAGTATAGAGGTGAACACTTCCTTTACCCTGGTTCGTGATATTATTAATAACCCATTAGGTAAGCAATTACAGAACTATAGTAATTTTCAGTTCGCGAGTTTGGTGCCGCTTGACCAGCTGAACTACTGGAGTGCACCTGGCCAGAATGCCACTTATGCCAATCCTTTAGATTTTGTCCGTGCACGTATTATTGATCCTTTCAGGTTAAACCAAACGGCATTTCAGGAAGATGGCTCTTACTTTAAGTTAAACTCGATTAAAGTGTATTACATCTTTGATAAGAAATTTACCAGCAGGTTCGGGATGAACAGGGTAAGTATTAATGCTACTGCCGCAAATCTTGGCTTTATTACACGCTACTCTGGGCCAAATCCTGAAAATGTGACCAGCTTGGGTAGAGATGACTCAGGAGGTTATCCTTCGCCAAAGCAGTTTACATTAGGTTTAAACATTGAGTTTTAAAAATTAGACAGATGAAAAATACAACATACATAATTCTGATTGCTGCACTGGTTTTTACTGCCCTTGGCTGCAAAAAATTTCTGAATGTAACACCAATTGAGGCTCAGAGTGGGAATAACTTTTGGAAAACCCGTGAAGATGTAGAGGGATTTACCAATGGAATTTACTCTCGGTTAAAATCAAAAGTGGCAGGTACACCAACCTTCTTTAACAATGATGACCGGGCATTCTTCCCGGCATTAGAAATGAGGGGCAATAAGGTTGCCATAGGAAGCTTAAGTAACGATGGCGCTAATACTTTTCTTGCCCTTACAAGCAATAACATGAAATTCCTCATTGCCAGTTCCGGTCGGTTTAATGGCATGATGAAAAACATCATGAGCTGGAAAGAATGGTACGATGTAGTTGCTGCGGCCAACATCCTATACTTCGAAGTTGACAAAGTGCCTTCATCAAGTTTATCTGATGCCGATAAAAAACGCTATAAAGCAGAGGCCGTATTTTTGCGCAACCTCAGCTACATGTTTATCTGTAAATTGTTCGGTGATGCCATTTATTATACAGATGCTTATCACAGTACTCCACAGGGCAGAACCCCGCAAGTAACCGTATTGAACAAGTGTATCGAAGATATGACTGTAGCAAAAAATGATCTGCCTACTTTCTATAACGATGCCACATCTAACGGTTTCAGGCCTACAAGAGCATCGGCAGTTGCACTGTTAATGCATTTAAACATGTGGGCTGCAGCATGGGATACCGGGGTGAAAACCAAATATTACGATGCGGTAAAAACATTGTCCACAGAACTGGATACTTACAGTAATTATAAGATACTGCCCATTACTCCAGCCAATACCCTTAAAATTTTTAAAGGAAGAAGTTCTGAAAACCTGTTCGGTATTTTACAGGATTTTAACTATGGAGAAGGATTTTCTTTACCTGCAAGTTTATCGTATTACTTGTCGCATTACCCATATCAGGGCAATGTAACCAAAACGCAAAGTTCTATAGCTTATTCAACCGATTATATCCGTAAACTTTATCCTCCGGGATCTCCAGATGCAAGGATAACCACCTGGTTTGAAAACTATGATGCTCAGGGCGGAGCGTTTCAGTTTAAAAAATTCGCAAATATTTATTCAACCGGATCGGGCAGCGCAATATCCATCACGAGTGATGATAGTGCCATCATTTTCAGGTTACCTGACTGCTATTTGTTAACTGCTGAAGCACTTGCAGAGCTTGGCGACGAAAGTGGAGCAAGAGATTTTGCAAACAGGGTAACTGTAGCCGCCAATGCTCCACTGATTACGCAAAGCGGGCAGGATTTAAAAGATGAAATATATAAAGAAAGATGCAGGGAGCTAATTGGCGAAGGACAGTTCTTTTTCGATCTGGTAAGAACAAAACGGGTGTTGAATTCTGATTTCACCAACGCACCTATATCGGTAGCTAACCTAAATGCAGGTGCCTGGACATGGCCACTTACCATTACTACTGCCGAGCGCAGTGCAAACCCAGGTTTAATTGGTAATAATTTTTGGAACTAATAGATATGATGATGAAAAAGAATTATAAAACACTGCTGTTTTTAATAGTCTGCGTATTATCGGTTTTAACCGGCTGTAAAAAATACTATATAGAAACAGGGGTACATGAAGCAAAATATAATGGCAATATTATGCAGTACATGGAAGAAAAGAAGCCGTTTTTCGATTCAACCCTAACCGTAATCAAATTAGCTGGCCTGGCCGATGTGATCAGCAAAGAGAACATCACATTTTTTGCACCGCCTAGCGGGTCGATATTTAAATCTGTTAAGGGTTTAAATATTAGGTTGAGAGCAGCTGGTAAAGATACCGTTTCTCAATTATCGCAAATAAAACCTGAAGTATGGAAGAATATATTATCACAATATATATTTAAAGGTAGTAACCGCTTAAAAGATTATCCTCAGCGCGATACTTTATCTTACCTCGCTTTTCCTGGTCAGGGTTATACCTCTTATAGCGGCAGGATTATGAATATTGGGGTGATTTTTAATGATGCAGTGGTGTATAGTGATAAAGGCGAAGAACTTTCGCGGGTAGCTTATGCAGGTTACCGCCAGTTGTACCTGGCTTATATTCCCGATCTGTCCAACCCTCAGGTGGCATTAGTGAATATTCCGATTGCTACTTCAGATATTCAGCCCACCAATGGCGTTTTGCATGTGCTCACCAAGATCAGGCATAATTTCGGGTTTAACACCAATGTTTTTATCGAGCAGGCCATATCCGCGGGTATTAATCCACCAACAAAATAGCTCTATTATCTCATTCATAAATTGAATAAAATGTTAACTAACATAAAATATAAATTTAAGCTGATTTTGTTCTGGGCAATATGCTTAACAACAGCTTTAATTTCTTGCAAAAAGGAAAAGGGCCTGGGCGAAGATCCTTATGCTGGAGGTAAGAAACCATTAGATCTCACTTTCGTTTCCAAAACAATCGAACCGGATGTAGTAAATGCCGGAGATGTTTTAACAGTAAGGGTAAAAGGCCTGAGTAAATACATTAACGATTTTAAAGTATATGTAAATGAAATAGAAGCGGAAGTGGTTACTGCATCTACCAACGATAGTACCTTAACTTTCAAAGTTCCGTTAACAGCCAGTACGGGCAGTATGTGGATTACTTCACAGGGGCAAAGCTTTTTCGGACCGATTGTTAAAGTTGGTGGTAAAGTGAGTGTTGACGCCAGCTGGAAAGTGATTAACGGCGCAACAAATAACAGTAACAATGGCTTTAGCCTTAGTACCATATACGATATTGAGGCTTTACCTGGTGGCAACTATTTTCTGGGGGGTGCCTTTAACGACTTTGAATTAAATGGAACTGAAAAACTGCCTATTGGTGGTATCGCGCAGATTTTAGGCAATGGCGCTTATTCTACGAGCGGCGTTAATTTTGGAAAAGGAGCAGGTGGTGCCGATAAATCGATCTATTCTATTACCCGCATCCCAACCGGATCACAAGCGGGTAAATACATCATTGGTGGTAGTTTTACCAGCTTTAACTCTACACGCATCAACCGCCAGACTTTGAATAATGTGGCCCGCTTAAATAGCAATGGAACATTAGATAGTCTGATCCTCAGGAATGTAATTAATCCTAAACCTCAGGAAACCTATAAAAATGGCGATACCGTTTCAGCCTTTAATGCGGGTGTTGACGGGTTTGTTAGAAAAACCTTTGTATTTAATGAGCAGGTTTACCTTGTGGGTAACTTTAATAACTACAAGCGTATGTATTTACCAAACTCCAGTTATGACGAAAAAGTGTACGATTATACACGGATGCGCCAGGTGGTAAGGGTAAATATGGATGGTACGATGGATTCTACTTTCCATTATAACAAATCGACCCGTCAAAGTGCAATAGGCGCTAACGGCGTAATTTTAGATGCCATGATGCAGAATGATGGAAAGCTGATCTTGGTGGGTACATTTAGTACTTTTAATGGCATACAGGCCAACAGAATTGTAAGATTAAACCTTGATGGCAGTGTAGATAACAGCTTTAATGCAGGTTCTGGTGCCAATAGCGACATTATCTCAATCAGGTATAACGCTAACACGAATAAAATCGTAATAGGAGGTACTTTTACCAGTTTTAATGGTAAACCGGCTTCTGGTATTAACCTGTTAAATGCTGATGGCTCTAATGTAACAACCTTTACCGGTCAGCCCATTACCGGGGGTATTACCAATTTTGTGGGTCAGCTTAACAATGGGAAAATTATTGTAAGCGGTTCCTTTAATAAATATGGCGACTACCTGCGCCAGGGTTTTATGGTGTTAGAAGCCAATGGCCAGCTAGCTGTAGGATATAACAATACCGGTGGTTTTCAGGGCGCAATTTACGATATGGTAGAAACTTCAACCGCCACGGGTTCGCAGGTAATTTTTGTGGGCGATATCCTTCGTTTTAATGGTGTCTTACCACACAATATCATGCGCCTAAATTTTGCTAATTGATCAATATAGTTTCAAATATAAAAGAGATGAAAAAAGGATTTACATTAACAGCAACCTTTAAATACTTTGGCCTTTGCCTGGTATTTGGACTATTCCTTATGGCCACAGGGTGTAATAAGGATTTTGAAAATACATTGCCACAAAATTTCAGAAACGATACGTTAGGTTTAGGGGCCGGTAAAAAGGTACTTTATATTGTTTTGGATGGTGTAACTGGTGCCGCGATAAAAGCGCTAGCACCTACTAACCTGGCTCAGATTAATGCCAAAGCCACCTATACTTACGAAGGCTTGGCTGATAACAAATATAACGTAATTACCAATGCATCGGCCTGGACAACCATGTTAACCGGTTACGACTATACCAAACACAATGTAACCAGCGAAGATTTTTCTGGTTTAAATCTGCAAACCACGCCTACAATTTTCACGAGGATTAAAAGTTCGCTCAATAATGCAAGAACGGTTTCAATTGCCTCGACTACGGTTTTTAATGATAAACTGGCAGGTGATGCAACAATAAAACAAAATGTAACAGATGATGCTGCCGTAAAAACCGGCGTGGTTACCGAGTTAACCAGTAACAATCCATCAATGGTAGTGGCACAGTTTCACAGTGCTGAAACTGCCGGAGCAGCTAATGGCTATACCGCCGCTACACCTGCTTATGCGGCCGCTATAAAAAACATAGATGGTTACATAGGGGAAATATTAACAGCGCTAAAAGCCAGAAAGGGATATGCCGGAGAGAACTGGTTGGTGGTAATTGCTTCAAATAAAGGTGGCGGTCCATCTGGTGGTACACCGGGGTCAAATATTTTTAATGATGTTTCGCGAAATGCTTATATCGCTTTTTATAATCCCCGCTTTTCGTCGGTATTGATTTCACAGCCAGATCCCAACAGCTATCCATTTGTAGGTACGGGCCCTCGTTTTATCGCAACAACCAATTCTAATGTTACCGCTATTCAGAACAATACCGCGATTGGTAATTTTGGTACCACAGGTGATTTTACCTTTATGTTCAAATTTAGGGATGATTATGGGCAGGCAAATTATTACCCTATGTTTTTGGCCAAAAGAAATGCTTTTAACTCGGTTTCGTCAACAGGATGGGGCTTTCTGTTCGGTGCAAACTCCGCGCAGTTAGATTGGGGCGGTACTCCACGCCCTGGTTTTGGTATTGATATCCGTGATGGACGCTGGCACACTGTAGCCTTTACCATTGGTGTATTAAACGGTGTAAGAACACTCACTTTATATGTTGATGGGCTAACCAGGTACTCAGGATCTATAAACGGAAGAAATATAGATAACAACACTCCACTCCGGTTAGGTGGTGATATAGGAACTGATGGCAATACACAAAGCAATCTCTTAATCAGAGATGTAGCCTTATTTAACGTAGCCATGTCTGCAACCGATGTTGCTGCTATTATGAGAACGCAAATTAAATCGAGTACGCCGTTTTATAACAATTTGCTTGGTTTTTGGCCAGGAAATGAAACAAGTGGCACCGCAATGTTAGATCAATCAGGCAAAGGAAATAATTTTACTTATAGCAGTAATGTAACATTTACTGGTTTTGAAGAGATTTCGCCGAACATCTCGCCCGATATTTCTCCTGCGGCTTACCTTTCTGTACCTAACGGAGTTGATATTCCACTACTCATTTACAATTGGTTAAATATTGCTGTTTCTCCTCAATGGGGCTTAACAGGCAGGTTGTATATCCCAACTGTATCATTACCGACTAATTAACTTTAAATATTGATAAAATGAAATTTAATCAATTAACTAAAATATTTGGCCTGTCTCTTTTAGTAGCATTCACTGCTTGTAAAAAGTATGGCTATGAGGTTCCGGATGGATATCCAGACAATTCGCAGAATGTAGCTGAAGGAACCATTGATACCAACATGAAACTGATCGATAAATCGATGTATGCCAAGGCAAGGGTATTTCCCGGTTTGGTAGATCAATCAGAGCCAAGGGTAAAAGATGCACAGTTTACATTGGATCTGAATTTTACCGATCAGACTGCGCAAAATTTAAGGATTTCTGTTGCTCCATCACCACAATATAGTACCGGTTAT
Source organism: Pedobacter sp. AK013 (assembly GCF_014205835.1). Lineage (GTDB taxonomy): Bacteria > Bacteroidota > Bacteroidia > Sphingobacteriales > Sphingobacteriaceae > Pedobacter. Next base: position 37,687 of record NZ_JACHCQ010000018.1, read on the forward strand.
TATGCTGCTCCGGGTGAGTTGATCAAACTTGTGGTTCCGGCAGGGGTTGATGGTTTAACCGTACAGATTGGTGCACATACCGATAACCTGGCCGGTAAATTTCCACTGCTGCGCGATCCGGTAATCTATAACAGAAAAAAACTGGTTTCCGGGGTAAACTATATCCGTAATCTCTACGGTGGTCATATTTACATTTTGGCTACTTTCGCTTATGCCAACCCGGTTACTTTTACCATTACAGGCGCTGTGGTATCGCCCGATTTTATTTTGGGACAAACCAGCGATGTCGATTGGGTAGCTAAAGTTAAAGCTTCACAAGTGCCATGGTTAGAGTTAAGGGCTAAAAGTGTTATTTTCACCATTCCCAGGGATAAGGTAATCGCTACTTTTAATTCAAGCGAGCCTTTTACCAATCCTACAGCGGTATTTACTAGGTGGAACGATGTTTTCGATCTCGACTATAACGCATGGATGGGTTTATCAGATAATGCGGCCGATATTAGAGACCGTAGCCCGCAAAGCCAATGGCGGGGAATACTTGATATTCAGCTGAGTTTAGGCTATGGCCACTCGGGTTTTCCTTTCGTAGGTTTAAACGATTCTTACTGGTTTGCCAGTTTTACCAGCTTAAATTCAATCACTACCAGTTCGGGCCAGTGGGGTACCTATCATGAGTTTGGACACAACTGTCAACAGCCAAATGTATGGAGCTGGAGTACTTTGGGCGAAACCACCAACAACCTGTTCAGTTTTAAAGTGGCCAATAGGATTGGGGCCAACTACAATATTCTACATCCTGCAGTATCCAGTGGTTTCCCTAAAGCGATTGCCTATGCTAGTGGAACAGGAACCAAAAATTTTGATACAGATGCAGCTATGAATACGGTAGATGAGGCGCCATTTATGAAAATGACCCCTTTTGTACAAATTTTCGAAAAATATGGCTACGGTGCAATGACCTATTTATATACAGAGGCCCGTCATGCCGACCGTTTAAATACTAACGATGTTACCAAACATAATTTTGTATACGAAAAGCTATCAGATTACACCAAAACCGACTTATCACCATTTTTCGGTGCATGGGGAATTTTAATCAGTGACGCAGTAGTAGCAAAAGTAAATGCCAAATATCCGCTGTTAAAAACAGCTTTATGGACCTATAATCCGCTAAACAAAACAGGTGGTACGGGTACAATTACTTACAATACCACTGTGGTATCGGTAAGTTCGGTTCAATCTGGTGATGGTACAACTGCTGCCCTGGTTGATGGTGTTGTTTCTGCAGCATCTTACTGGCATTCAAACTATGGAACAGCAACCTCTACAAACACATTGGGCTATCCCATCAATATTGTTTTAGGTACTGGATCACCGGTTCCTATAGCAGTTAAAGGTGTAACTTTTGCCCAAAGGCAAAATAATAGCGGTGGTTACGTAAAAGATGTAGAAATATTTACCAGTACCGATAATGTGAATTATGTGAGTGTGGGCACCACAACTTTACCACAAAATACTTCAGTTTATAATTTTAACTTCCCTGGAGGTAACGTGAGTGCCAAGTTTGTAAAAGTGGTGATTAAAAGCGGTGTAAGTTCCGTTTATGCCAACTTATCAGAGTGTAACCTTATTAAACCTTAACTCTCACTATTATGAAAACAAACCATAAAATATACAACATACTGCTTTGTGTTTGCGCAATAGGCCTATTAACATATTCCGGATGTAAAAAATATGCTAATCCACCGGCAATTTACGAAGACCTAAAGCCACTCTCTGCCGGGCAGCGTAAAATTTTGGTCATCAGCATCGACGGACTAACAGGTTCAGAACTGCAGACTGTTGCACCAACCAACATTACAACCCTGCAAAAGAACGCTAAATATTCTTATAATACATTAAAAACAGCATCTGATGCAGCAGGGTGGGTATCGATGTTAACCGGTACAAGTTTCGTGAAACACCAGATCAGTACTGATAACTTTGAGCGTGCAGCGGGTTCAGGTGTTGATGAACATGCCCCTATTGTATCTTATCGTAATGTATTTGATTATATAACGCAGTATAAATCGGTAAAAACGGCTTTCGTTACCCCGTGGGCTAATTTGCGGAATTATATGAAAAATGCAGATTTTGCACCTGTTGTAGCCACTGATATAGCCGTTAAAGACAGTACGGTGAGCATTCTAAATAGCCAAACCGGTTTGGGTACCATATTTGTAAACTTCAGAGAAGTTGAAGCCGCTGGCGCTAATGGAGGTTATGTAGCTACTAATGATAACTATAAAAATGCCATAGTAAAAGCCGATGAATATGTGGGTAATATTTTAACCGCTTTAAAAGCAAGAAAAAATTATGCAAACGAAGATTGGCTGGTAATATTAACCAGTAATCATGGTGGTAGCAGTGCAAACCCAACAAATGGTTTTACCTTGGTTTACAATCCTGCTTTTAAACCATTTGAGTTAAAAAAATCAGGTTTTAATCCTGTGCTTTTTAGCACCAATACTTCAAGGGCGGTTACACCAAACGATAATGGCCTCTATGATGTGGGCGATACCAAAAGCATTACCGTTCAAATGGAAACCAAATTCAACAGTACTAATGTATATTACCCAACATTTTTTGGTAAGAGTACAAATTTAAATGGGAGCACCATTACTGGCTGGCAATGGGGACATTATGGCGATCAATTTTCAGTTACTGTTGGAGGGTCAGCAAATGGTGGTAGTGGAAAATTACAGGTAAATACAACAACAGCACCCGGAACTGATTGGCATACTTTAACCATGAGTATCAATACTACAGTGAATGCGCAAGGTGCAGCCAGTGCCAGAACGCTTAAATTGTATGTAGATGGTAATTTGGAAGCAACGAGTGATATCTTAAGTAGAAAAAGCTTAACAACAACCGAAGTGTTAAGGGTAGGGCATAGAACGGGCGACTCTGATACGCCGACACCGTTTTATGGAGCTAACCTTGCATTTTTTAATGTGGCTTTAAGCGACGCCGTTATTAAGGCAAATGTTGGTCTTAAAGACATTACCAAGCACCCTAATTATAATAATTTAGTAGGCTTTTGGCCAATGGATGAGGGAACAGAAGGTACGTTTTTCAATAAGGCTCCTGTTGGTTACAACATGTCGCTTTCTGGTGTTTATAACTGGGCTAATTTGGGTAATGCTTATCCTCCAGGAACAACACCAGAGCCGATAACATCATCATTGTCTATCCCATCAACAGTAAGTGATGTATCTGCTTTAACTTTGTATTGGATGAAGATTAATATCCTGCCTGATTTCGGTTTCGATGGTAAACCTTACCTTAAAAACTTTGAATTAGAATTTTTAAAATAGTAGTTAGTTTAGTTAGTGGAACCCTTGCCGCCGGAGGTGGCAAAGGGTTTTTTCCGTTTTGGCTATTTGTATTTAGAATTTTTGCAAAGGAAATTTGATGGCTCTTAAGCCTATTTTAATCTGATCATTTAACTTCTCGGTAACATATTTAAAACTCAAACGTTTGCGCTAAAACATTTTTACTATTATCACCCAATCATCAGTAATTTGGAGCAACAAACCAAAATCATACACACAGAATGAAGCGAAAATTAACCATTTTATTTACATCATTATTTATTGTCGGGCAAATCAGCGCGCAAGATCTGCCCTCCGAACTGCAAACCCCCGAAGTGGTTTCGGTAAACCGTTTGCCTATGCGGGCATCAGCTTTTGCTTTCGAAAACCAAGATTTAGCAACGAAAAGGGCTAAAGAAAAATCAGAATATTTTTTATCATTAAATGGTAACTGGAAGTTTAACTGGGTAAAAGATCCACGTAAAAGACCAACAGATTTTTATAAAGTAGATTTCGACGATAAAACATGGGATAATTTTAAAGTGCCCGCCAACTGGGAAGTAAATGGTTACGGATTACCAATTTATGTAAACCAACCTTACGAATTTGCCGGTAGGCAGTTAACCGGAGCACGGATGAATCCGCCTTTCGATATTCCGGCAGATAACAATCCGGTAGGTTCTTACCGCAAAAAAATCAATATTCCGGCCAATTGGGGCGATAAACAAGTGTTTATCAGCTTAGGAGCAGTTAAATCGGCTTTTTACATTTGGGTAAATGGTAAAAAAGTGGGGTACAGCGAAGATAGTAAGCTGGCTGCCGAATTTGATATTACCAAATATGTAAAACCGGGCGAAAATACAATTGCCCTACAGGTATACCGTTGGAGCGATGGCAGTTATTTAGAGTGCCAGGATATGTGGCGCATTTCGGGTATAGAACGCGAAGTATATCTTTATGCTACGCCAAAACTTGATATCCGCGATTTTAAAGTGGTGGGTACACTTGATGCGAGTTATACCAAAGGACTTTTAAATGTGGATTTAGCCGTTCAGAATTATAAAATAGATCAACGTACCAACCACAGCCGTCCCGATAGTTTTTATGTAGCGCTTGATCTGGTTGATGCTAAAGGCAATAATGTTTGGAAAGAAGCAACCAAACTGCAAAAAGTACTGGGCAATTATAAAACCGATCTGGCTTTTAAGGCGCAGATTAGTAATGTAAAAAACTGGTCGGCAGAAATTCCTTATTTATATACGCTTTACATCACTTTAAAAGATAAAAACAATAAAATAATCGAGGTAATTCCACAACGTGTGGGTTTCCGTTCGGTAGAAATTAAGGGCAGCGATTTGTTGGTTAACGGTAAACGCGTGTTTTTAAAGGGTGTAAACAGGCACGAACACAATGCTACACAGGGCCATACTTTAACCCATGCCGATATGGAAAAAGATATGGAAATGATGAAAAAACTAAATGTAAATGCAGTGCGTCATTCTCATTATCCGCCCGATCCCTATTGGATGGAACTTTGCGATGAATACGGTTTATATGTAATTGATGAAGCCAATATCGAATCGCATGGCCGTTATTATAGTTTGGAAACTACTTTCGCCAACGATAAACAATGGCGTATTCCTCATCTTGAGCGCATTACACGTATGTATGAGCGTGATAAAAATCATGCTTCGGTAATCACCTGGTCGTTAGGTAACGAAGCCGGCAACGGGGTTAACTTTTATGAAGCTTACGAATGGTTAAAAGCCAAAGATTTCCGTCCGGTACAGTATGAAAGGGCAGAAAATGATTTCAATACGGATATGATTGTGCCGCAATACCCTTCACCAAATTATTTGCCACGTTATTCGAAACAGGAAAAAGAAACCCGTCCGTTTATCATGAGCGAGTATGCGCACATTATGGGTAATAGCTTGGGTAATTTTAAAGAATATTGGGATGCCATTGAGAGCAATCCTAAACTGCAGGGCGGTTTTGTGTGGGAATGGATTAATCAGGCAATTGATACTGTTAAAAACGGTAAACGCATTATGGCTTATGGTGGCGATTTTCCGTTAAGCGGTCCTGTTGACGAAAACTTTAGCGACAACGACTTTTGTGTTAAAGGTGTAGTAACGGCATACCGGGGAATGACACCAATGGCGGTTGAGCTTAAAAAAGTACATCAGTATATTAAAACTACTTTTAATGGTACCAACCAGATTAATGTAAACAATAGCTATTTCTTTAAAGATATTAGTAATGTACAGTTAAACTGGGAGTTGGTTGAGGATGGTCAGGTTGTACAAACGGGAGTGGTAAACGACCTGAACGTAGGGCCGCGCCAAAACCAAACGCTAAACATTCCGTTTAATACGAAATATACTGCAGGTAAAGAATATTTCTTAAACGTTCGCTACCGTTTGAAAAATGCGGAGCCATTTTTAGAAAAGGGTTACGAAATTGCTTACGAGCAGATTGCGCTGGCTGGTGCGCCTAAGGCTAATATTTATACCGCTGGCAAAAAAGTTTTAAAAGTTGAACAAACTGCAGATAAAGCTGTGGTTAAAGGAAGCGATTTTACAATTACTTTCGATTTAACTAAAGGAAGATTAATAAGCTACGTTTCTAAAGGACAAGAATTATTAACATCAGGTCCACAGCCCGGTTTTTACCGTGCACCGACCGACAACGATATCGGCGCAGGCTTAAATACAAAACTACGCATGTGGCGAAATGTATATCAGGATAATGATGCAGCTAATATCAAATCTACTGTAAATTCAACCGCTGATAGCTTTACGCTCACGGTTAAATCATCGTTATTAAAAAGTGATGCAGAAACTACTCAGCAATTTACTGTGCTGGCCGATGGTACCGTTAAGGTTGATAATCAATTTAAGGCAATAACTGGTAATTATAAAAGCCTGATGCGCATCGGTAACGATTTGCAGTTAAAAAATGATTACAGCAATATCCAATGGTATGGACGTGGTCCGGGCGAAAACTATGTAGACAGGAAAACAGCTTCATTAATTGGTACGTATAAATCAACGGTTGCAGATCAGTATTTCCCTTATGCGCGCCCACAAGAAAGTGGTAATAAAACTGATGTGCGTTGGGTAGCTTTCAGCAATAAAGCTGGCAGGGGGGTACGTTTCGAATTTGCCGATCAGCTATTGAGTTTTAATGCATTGCCTTATGCAGTTGAGGACTTAGATCCGGAAGCAGAGAAAAAACAATACCACTCTGGCGAACTGGTAAAACGAAACCAGGTTTATGTGCACATGGATATGCAGCAATTAGGTGTTCAGGGGATAGATAGCTGGGGTTCTATGCCATTAATCCAGTATCAAATTCCTTTCAAAGATTACCAGTATAGCTATTACATCAAACCGATTAAATAATATAGGTGGTTCGTCATTCCCAATCAAGTTAGGAATGACGACCTTTCTCTTAAAGAATTGAAGAACTTTCTAACCAAAACAAAAATGAGACTTGTCAAAATATGCTTTGTGCTGTTATTATTCACTCAGGCGGCATTAGCACAGGAAACCAAATTGGCTGCAACGCCACCAATGGGCTGGATGAGCTGGAACATCATGTCAGAAAACCCGAATGAAAAAGATATTAAAGAAATGGCCGATGCGATGATTAGTAGCGGGATGGTAAAGGCAGGTTATCAGTATATTTTTTTAGATGATTGCTGGCAGGGCGGTCGCGATAATAAAAACAATATGATTGCCGATCCTAAGAAATTCCCTTCGGGTATTAAAGCACTGGCCGATTATCTGCATAGCAAAGGAATGAAACTCGGCATTTATTCGGATGCTGCTCCTTTAACCTGTGGCGGTTATACGGCAAGCTTAAATTTCGAAGATCAGGATGCTAAAACCTTTGCATCGTGGGGAATAGATTACCTGAAATACGATTATTGCAATGCACCAGAGGATGTGGAAACCGCTAAAAAACGATATGGTAAAATGGCACAGGCATTACGCAAATCGGGTAGAGAAATTTTGCTGGGTATTTGCGAATGGGGACCACGCGAGCCTTGGAAATGGGGTGCACAGGTTGGTGGACAAAGCTGGCGTACTACTTACGATATCAGGGATAAATGGTTGGATATAGAAGGTAAAGGAGGTGTTGGCATTTATAATGTGGTTGATAAAATGGCCGGATTGGCCAGCTTTTCAGGCCCTGGTAAATGGAACGATGGCGATATGTTGGTAGCTGGTTTACACGGCGTAAAGGGCCCTTCATCTGGATTTAAAGGCATAGGTTGTACAAAAGCCGAATACCAGAGCCAAGTGAGCTTGTACAGCATGCTCAACTCGCCACTATATGCCAGTTGCGATATCCGTAAAATGGATAATGAAACCAAAACCATTTTTACAAACGAAGAAGTAATCGCATTAAACCAGGATACCTTGGGTAAACAGGCCGAAAGAAAAATTAAAACCGATACCTGGGACGTTTTTGTTCGCCCTTTAGCCAATGGAGATTTCGCCATTGCGATTTTAAATAAATCGGCGTCTGCCCAAAATGCAAAAATAAACTTTGCCGAATTAGGACTTACTGATAAATATGAGATCAGGGATTTATGGCAACATCAAGTAACGGGCAAAAATAATAAGTGGAATGGTGAAGTAACTGCGCACGAAACAAAGCTTTTCCGCCTAAAAAAAGTATAACACCTAAATAACAACAAACTAAACACAAATGAAATCACTATTATCTCTGGCATTAGTAGCAGCTGGCTTAACCACCTTTGCTCAGGATGCAGTAAAAAATCCGGCAACAATTGTCATTACACCACAACATACCCTTTCAAAAAACGATACGGTATTTAGAAAAGCAATTGCCAAATGGAGTGATGAAACTTTAAAAAGCACCGATTATAAAAATATTAAAGCACAACCATCAGCTGATGTTTTTCCAGGTGCAGTTAAAACGGGCTTTCAGTTTATAAATAAAACGGTTAGTATCGAACATAAAAAAATGGCCGATAGTTTAGTGTCAATTGTCTCAACACTAGGGTATTCCGGTTATGATAATGCCACCATGTACAGTACAGGTTTATATGCAAAAGCGGGTGAGTATATAGAAATTGATGTACCCAAAAACACCAATGTAAACGAACTTGAAGTTCAGATTGGTACGCATAGCGATCGCCTAAACTATTGGGTAGCAGGCAAGGAAGATTGGCGTAGGATGCCAATTATAACCAAAAAACAGCAATTGGTAATTGGAAAAAACAGATTGACCTCACCTTTCGGTGGCCTGATTTATATCGATATTAAACCTAAGGCCGAAAGTAGAAAAATTGATTTCAAAATCAGCCATGCGGTAGCAGCTCCGCTTTTTGTATTGGGCAAGAGCACACAAAGCGACTGGGAGAACCAATTAAAAAGCAATAAAGCACCCTGGGGTGAAATGGCGACCGAAAATGTGATTTTAACCTTGCCTGATAGTGTTTTGCAAACCATCAAAAATCCTGAAGAAGTATTAAAACTATGGGATTTGGTTGTGCTTGGAGAGCTGGATCTGGCTAATATGCCAGCACCATTTTACAGGGCACAACGGATGGTACCCGATGAGCATATTGGCGGAGGGTACATGCACAGTGGTTATCCGATCATGATCCACCATTCGCCCTCAAGGCACATGCTTTCTAACGAAATTATGGCTAACCCTGAGTTGTTGATGAAACCGAGTAAAGGTGGCGCAAACTGGGGCTTTTTCCACGAGATAGGCCATAATATGCAAAACCTGAACTGGGTTTTTGGCGGTACTACCGAGGTGAGCAATAACTTCTTTTCGCTATACATGTTCGATAGGCTGATGGGCGGAAGAGATGATTCGCACACAGGCGTATCAAGTGCTAACACGCAAAAAATGATGAAAAAATATTTTGCAGAAGGTCCTAGCTACGAAAAATGGAAAAACGATCCTTTTTTGGGTTTGATCATGTTCCGCCAAATGCAAGAAGGTTTTGGATGGGAAAGTTTCAAGACATTTTTTAAAGAATACCAAAAAATAGGGCCAAGTATTGGCAGGTTAAATGACCAGCAAAAGCGCGATTTATGGGTAAAAACGTATTCTAATGTGGTAAAAAGAAACTTAGCGCCATTTTTTAATACCTGGGGTGTAGGTATAAGTGAAGAAATGCAGAAAGAGCTGAGCGGACTTCGTGCCTGGAAACCTTATAATTTTCCACCGATAAACTAGCTGTAAAGCTTCTAAACCTATGAGGTTTCCTCGACATGTTGCCATAAACTTCATAGGTCTTAAGGGATGTAGCGTTTTTATTTTAATTCCCGTTTTAGGTTAAAAGTAAAAAAACAATGAAACGGGTGCTATTTATTTTAACCTCATTTGTACTGATAATGAGTTTGATATTGACTTGTAAAGACCGAAATGAGCCCATGCTCAACGCTGATCAGTCAGAACTGGATAGACTTTATAAAGATATTGAAAAAACTGCGCAACAGTTTACCTGTGAAAATGCCGGCGAATGGAAATTTACTGCCATCGGATCTAAGGCTTGCGGAGGCGCCTCGAGTTATATTGCTTATTCTGTAAAAATAGATGAAAGCACTTTTCTGAAAAAGGTAGAACAATTTACCAAACTACAAGCCGATTATAATAAAAAATGGGGTGTATATTCAGATTGTGCATTGGTCATACAGCCAAAGGGAGTAACCTGCGATAATGGGAAACCTAAGTTTACGTATTAAGATTTAATGTATTTCCGTTCTGACACCAATAATATTTATAACCACTTATTTTAATTGTCTCGAAGCGCATTTTCGAAGTATTCGGAAATGCGCGTTTTTAATGTAACAACAGTAGTTCCCTTGTTCTCAGGATCAGTTTTGCCATTCACTACAGTTTGGGCCATATCAATAAAATTCTTGCTGGCATCTGGTGTGAAACCCATTTTCTGCAGGGTTATGTTCCATTCGCTCGATGGAATTTGTTTTGCTTTAACCTCTTTATTTAATACTTTTTCAAAAGCTGCAGCTACATCGTCAGAATTTAGTTTTTCGGGTCCAACAATTTCATAGATTTTAGATTGACTGTCTTTCATTAAAATATCAGCTGCAAATGAAGCTACATCCATCGGCGAGGCCATAGGTAAAGTTAAGTCGGTAGGGTAAAAAGTGGGTAGTATTCCGTTCTTTTTAACTTCGGGAAGCTGAGCTAACCAATTGCTATAATAATATGCAGGACGAATAAAAATCTGAGGAATTATCAGATCTGTAAAAGCATGCTCCAGCATATACGACATTAATAAATTACCGGTCCCTTTACTGTATTGTGCACCAATCGACGATAATCCGACAACTTTTTTAATTGAAGACCGCTTAATGGCTTTATTGTAATTTTCGAGGATAGTTTTTGTTTCACCTAACACATCTTCTGTTTTTCCAGTTTCAGGTGTGTTATAGCAAAAAGGATATCGCCACCTTTAAAAGCTTCGATTAATGAATTTAAATCCATAGCATCGGCAATGGCTACTTCTGCACCTTTTTCTTTAATTACTGAAGCTTTATCGGGATGATGAACAATTGCTTTAACGTTTAATTTTTTAGCCAATAAATGATCTACAATCGCCGAACCAACCTGACCAGAAGCACCTAAGATTACGTACATAACAAAATAATTTAGTTACGAGCGTTTCTTAATCAACAAGAAAAAAGGGGCTTGGTTTATATTTTTTTGTATTTGTTATTATTTGATATATTCTTTTATAAATGCCTGAGGGTTATAAAAACGCTCGTTCAGTTGTTTGTTATTAAAAGTTAACCAGCTTGCACAGCCATAGTCATCAAATTTTTTTCTGATTTCTAAATGGAGATGATGATAATCACCTCCATATTTTTTACTTTCCTGCGGCGTAAACAATCTTGCCAGTTTCGTGTTCTGATCAACATTTTGGCCGTTGCTTACATAAACTTCTTTAAGGTGTTTGTAAGTGGTGAACATGGTTAATCCGCCCGGTAGCTTATGTTTTACCACAACTGTACGTTGATTTTCGCCCAAATGAACAGAGCAGATTATTCCATTGGCCATGGCGTAAACATTAACCAGTTTTGCTTTAGGCTGTGCAGGATTAATATCTATAGCGGTATGGATATGCCCCTTAACATAACTATCTCTATGATCGCCAAAAATGCTGATGATTTTGATATTGCTTATTTTTTTACGGTTAGCCACATCGAATGGGAGAAACCATTGATCGGCTGTTTTAGCAGGAGCAGCATCAGTATAATAAGGTTTCCAGCGATCGCGATCTTTTTCAATGGTAGGCGTTTCTAATAATAGTGTCGATAAAAAGATAAATAATAATGCCCTCATCTATGTAATAATTTATAGGGCAAGATAATGCTTTTATCGACACAAACTATTTTTGTAGTTTAAAAAGTTTTGTCGTCATTGCGAGAAGGCTTTTTCAGCCGACGAAGCAATCTTAATGCGCTCGCTAGTAGCGATAGTTGTAAGATTGCTTCGTAACCTTGCAATTGACGATTATCTTTCTTAGTGCCAGATGGTAACATCCGACTGCACATTACGTCAAAACATTTTCTTTCAAAGCCTCTGCTGCTGGATTAACCAGTGTTCCGATCAACTCCGGAACCGGAACGTCGGTGCTTTCGCTATAACCGTGGGTTAACAATCTTACACGATTGATGCAAACCCTGATAAATTCGGGTACAAACAGGTCAAATTTCTCGAATTTTGGGGCAAGTTCTGGGTTTTCTTGTTGGAATTCCAAAATTACATCTGCCACCTGACGCCAGAATTGCTTTTCATCCAATCCAACATAACTATGGAAAATGTTGCTGAGGTACCTGAAAACGGCATCAAATATCCCCGAAAGGATAAATAAAGGCGCCAATTCATCATTAATTTCCCTTAAAACATCTGCCAGATCATTCGGTAATTTTGCTTTTGATTCTTCAGTTAGCACAATTTCTTCAACAAAATCTTTAATGATAATACGTTCTGGTATGCCGTTTTTCATCACCAAAATGGTGTTTTCGCCATGCGGACTAAAGAAAAAAGCATGTTTGTAAAAAATCCTTAACACAGGTTTTAGATAAGCCGATAAATAGGCATTTAACCAGGCTTCTGCATCCAGTTCAGATTTTTCGATTAAGGCCTCAACCATGCTTTTACCGTTATTATCTACATATAATAGACTAGCCATGGTCATGATATTCTCACCTTCTAAAAGATAATTTTCGGCACTTTCTCGCCAGATTGCCCCTAAAAATTCCTGGTATTGATACGGAGAGCCGGGTATTTCACTGTATTGTGGATGTGTATATGCTACAGTAGCCACTTCACCCAAAAGTACCACTCGGGTGTGTTTTAAATATTCATCGCCCTGAAGCATATCTTTTGCCCACTGGGTTACCTTTGGTGCAATAGCAAGTTTTTTTGGCGAAAGTCCCCTGAAAATGGAGGTGTTTAATATAGAAATGGCGGTTTTTACATAGTGCTTTTTGGGCTCACTTACATTAAAAAAGGTACGGATGCTGTTTTGACACATGTACTCATCATTCCCAACACCAACGGGAACAATCAATTGATGGGCAATATCATGAGCCAGTTGTAATACGATTTTATTATTCCATTGCCATTCGTGCACAGGGATAAAGAAATAATCCTCTGGCGGTAACTGTTGTTGGGTTAATACCTGATTAAAATCGTGTACCTGTTTTAAACTGAGTTCTTCATTATAAAAAGAAAAAGGCGAAATACTTTCGATACTTTTAAATTCGGCTCTTGATTGATGTACAGCTAGCCATGCCAATTGTGTTTTTTGCGCTGCTTCTGGCGCATATTTAGCCTGATCGCTATGGTTAAAACCGATACGTCCTTTGTTAATAGTGGCCCAGGGATGTCCATCCATTTGATGTTCGATGGTTTGGTAATCGGCGTTGGCTAATTCATCAGCTGTTAACCGGCCCTTTTCGTGGATATAAGCATCGGCGTATAGGGTATTTAATGTTTCTTCTACAAAATGGGCAAGGGTAAATGGTTTAATACCAAAAGTTTGTTGCAGCTCGGTATAAAATGCAGGAGCATTGTTTACCGCTACACTTTCGCCATTTACAAACTTTTTGATACTCTGCTTATCGATATGCAGATAATCTAAAGCACGTTGCTGACCTGAAAAGGTATAATAAATGTCTTCAGAATCTGTAGCGAGGCGGAAACTAGTATTTCCTTGATCATCTCTATTGGTTAGTATTGGCTCCGCTAATTTTTCGTGCATCAATTCTACTATTGATTTTGCAATATAATTGAGGTTTACCTTATCCCAAATTTCTTTTTTTAAAGGTTTTATGTGGTTGAAATTGTTGTAATTCATGGTGTTTATTTTTTTATTATGCGTTAGTCCTGGTTTGCAATCTGGACTTGTTGTACGCTGGATTTTAAATCCAGTGCTCAGTGTTGGGGATTAAAAATCCCCACCAACATTCTCAATTTAATCTTCAGATAACTGAAGCGCTGCGTTAGATAATTCATTTTCCTGTATTTCATCTGCTATGCTAAACTGCTGGAAAGCAATCCGTTTTTCTACATTATAGATTTCGAAGCCTAAAATGGCATTGATAATGGATGCATTGCGATAGGCACCCATGCCCAGATCAGGTGTCACAAATCCATGCGTATGCAGTTCCGCATTCTGAACAAAGATTTCGTTTCCGTTTACATCAATAGCATAGTTTCGTTGTACCTGAAAAAGCCCATCGGCATTGCGGGCAATACGTTCTTTAATGGAGGTTAAAAACATGGGTTCGTTGTATTTGTAACCCGTAGCCAATACCACAAAATCAGTATCTATACTAAAGTCTTTTTCACTCTCCGTATGGTAAAAATCAAGCTGATAGGAACCATTATTTTCAGTTAAATTGTTCAGTTGGCAGTTTGGCATCAGTTCGGCATTAATTTTTTCGCCATCTACGCTTAACTCATATAGCTTATCAAAAATCTGGTTAATCAGATCGAAATTTATTCCCTTAAATAATGAGTTCTGTTTAGCTAATAATTGCTTGCGTTTGGTATCACTTAGATTGTAAAAGTGGTCTACATATTCTGGAGAAGTCAGTTCCAGTGTCAATTTGGAGTATTCCATAGGGAAAAAGCGATCCGGTCGGGTAAACCATTTCAATTTTAACCCGTTTTCGGTTTCAGGTAATAAATCGTAAAAAATCTCGGCAGCACTTTGACCTGAACCTACTATGGTGACTGTTTTTTGCTTTAAAATGCTTTCCTTAAATTTTAGGTATTCCGAAGAGTGTATTGCATTTTTATATAGGGCTGGTTTAACAAAGTCGGGTACTTTAGGTCCCGTTCCGGTTCCGAGTACGATTTTTTTAGTCAAAATGATTTCTGTGACTCCTGTTACCTGATCTACTTTTTCTACCTGATAAACACCATTAACATAGTTTATATGGGTTACTTTTTGTCCAAACTGGCAGTTTTTCAGTTGATTGATTGCCCATTTGCAATAAGCATTGTACTCTTTGCGCAATACGAAAAAGTCTTCCCTGATGTAAAATTTATACAGGCGATCTGTTTGTTTAAGGTAGTTTAAAAAGCTGTAAGCGCTGGTTGGATCGGCCATGGTAACCAGATCAGCCATAAATGGAACCTGTAAAGTAGCATCGCTAAGCATCATGCCAGGGTGCCAGTTAAACTCGCTCGCCTGATCTAAAAACAAGGTAGATAAACTGTTGATCGGAGCACATAAAGCCGCCAAACCTAAATTGAAGGGACCGATTCCAATCCCAACAATGTCGTATATTTTCTGTTTTTGCATTATATCTCCTCCGTTTCAAATTGTGCTGTTTTCATCATAGCATAAGCTTTGGCTTCCGGAAATTTGTCCCAGTACCAATCGCGGTAACAGAAAGTTAGATTGGCCATTTTATAAGGCATTTGGATCACTTTTTCTAATTTAAAGCCTAGTCTGGTTACGAAAATGTGCATCGCACGACTTTCTACTGCCGCCTCGCCGATACATTTACCTACCTCGGGCTGTTCAAAAATGAAATCCATTAAAGCCTGGCCCGTTTCGAAACTGAATTTTTTATCTTTATCGGTAGGGGCAATCAGTAAATGCGCACCATAATCGGTAGTTAAAGCTTCATAGCAGGCACCTACACCATCCCGCATAGGCCAATAGGGTTCTATGGTAAATGTGGGTTCGTCATTTATTTCGCCAATAAAACTATGCGATGAATCGTTGGGCAATAAAGTTCTATAGAATAGTTCTAAGCCTCTAATTGGTCCGTCCATCTTCCAGATCGGTTTCGCATGCTCCTGATTAAACCAATCATGAACCATTTCTAGATCGCGATCAATATTAAAAGGGCGGATATTGATGGTTATATTCTCTTTGGGAAAAAACCTGCTGTATAACACCTCTTTTGTTTGTGGTTTAATCAGGTTTTCGGAAAAGAAATATTTAGATAATGGATTTGGAAACTCACGGTAAATGGCCGGATTATCGATAGGGGCACTGGCTTCATCAATATTACAGAGGTTGGTAAGCAGGTTGCCCTTTACTTCCCAACTGCGACGGTTGATGATATAATCTACTAATCCTGTGGTATCGCTTTTTTCGAATTGCTTAAACTCCAGATAAACAAGATCGAGCAAGGTCTTCTCATCAGCGAGGTTGTTACTTGCAATGGCATTTACCACACCTAAAATATTATTAATGAGTAAATAATAGGTGAGCTTAGGAATAATGTATTCGTTTGGTACTATCGAACCACTTTCTTCAGCAATGCTCGGATAAACCGCTTTTAATGGCTCTACTTTGCTGTCGCTAAAGAAATAACCCTGGTTATCCCTAAAATAAAATTTGGCAGGATAATAATCTTTATCCAGTTCTACCATCACATTTTGCTGATGGAACTCAAAAGCCATCCCAAAATTGTTGTAAAGGCCAATAATTGGGGCTACACAAAGGTGTAGATACTGTTTAAACCAGTTTATGGCGGTATGAGCAACTGTTTTGTTTTTGCTGATTGCGGCTTCTTCGATCAGATTTACAATTCTTGGTTTCTGGCCCAATAGCGCATCCTGGCAAAGTGCGGCTAACAAGGTAACGTTTTTTTCGGTTCCTTCTCCTTTAAACGGATTATGCCTGATGCTGATGTTAAAGCCATCAATGGTTTTACCTTTATAATTAACAGTGATAAAGGCCGGATCGGTAATAAATTCAATTTCTGGGAATTCGGTTTTGGCCGCTTTGCCGTATTCGGTTTTTAGAAGCTTACTTACATCATAGCCACGGTGAAGTTCCCGAACCAGATTAACCCTTTCTGAATTGGTTATTTTTACATGTAATGAAAATTTAAGCATCCAATCGCTCGATGCATTATAAACCGTTCTTACCGATGATGTTGGTGTATAAAATTCTCCAAAATGCCCCAAAAAGAAAAGCAGGTTTTCTTGCTGCATTGCTTTTACAACAGGAAGAGTAAGCAGGTGTTTGGCCTCCCACGGGTGCATGGGTACCACTTTATAATCTGGATGTTGATCCAATAAAGCAATTGTCTCCGCATTACCGCTATCTAAAAGCTCAATTCTGAAAAGATCGGTTATGTCGAAACCTTCCGCATTTTTCTCCACAATATTTTCGGCTGAGATCAGGAAATAGGCCAATTGGAATTGTCCCTGTGTTTCTGGTGAGAATTTGATAAGTTCTTCTTTATTGTTAAAACCAGATCTGCCTTTTGGTAGGGGATGGGCGTTGTGGCCTAAAAATAAAGATTGCTCGGCCTCAATAAAACTCATTTTCGCAAAATTTGCAGGTTTGCCATTTTGCTTAAAGAAGAATAAAAATGTTTCGAGGTTTTCTACACTATTGGCTAAACGTTGTTTTACCAGATCTGCATCAATAGCAGTAAATTCTTCGGCACTGAATTGGGTAGCGAGTTCCATAAACCTGTAAATCGTGATCTGATTGATGGCATCTGTATCAATGTTCCTTTCAATTACAGGGAAATTAAACACGTGTCTGCCACTATCGGCATAAAATTTTAAAGGTGCATATACTTCGAAGCCAATGGCTGTAAAGTCGAACCTGATATGCAAACGATTACTTGTTGTAACCAGATAATTGGCTAAGGCTTCATCATATTTAGGGATACCGGTGTAACGGCTCCAGTTAGCAAATTCTCTACAATAACTGTTTAGGAGCGCGTTAAAATTAGTTTCTTCTGAAATCTGCTGAAGCTTGATTGAGTCTAACATATTCGTTTCCATGTTTTTTAATGATTTTAATAATGTTTTCAATATCGCTAATGGTAGTTAGCGGGTTAAGTAGGGTAAATTTGAGGTAGAAATGATGGTTAATTTTGGTGCCTGCCACTAGGGCTTTTCCTTCATTGAACATAGATTTTTTGATGTATTGGTTCATGGCACAAATATCCAGACGCACATTTTTTGGCCGGTAACGGAAAACCAGGGCACTGACGTCTGATTCGTTCATCAGCTCAAAATCGCTGTCGAAATTTAAGCGATCGGCAATTTGTGCAGCAGTTTCTATAATCGTATCAAAATAGCCACCCAATTTGTTTCTGCCCATCATCCTGAGCGTAAACCAAAGTTTTAAGGCATCGAACCTGCGGGTGGTCTGTATCGATTTGTTTACCTGATTGGGCAAACCATCTTCATCATGATCTTTAGGATTTAAATAATCGGCATGGTGGGTAATCAGGTTAAAATATTTTTTATCATTAACTAAAAAACCACTGCTGCTTACCGGTTGGAAGAAAGATTTATGGTAATCAACCGTAACAGAGTGGGCCAGTTCGATCCCATTCAGCAACCTCCGATATTTATCTGTTAACAATAAACCACAGCCATAAGCTGCATCAATATGAAACCAGGTATTATATTTTTTGCTGATGTAGGCAAGTTCTTTCAAAGGGTCTACATTCCCGAAATCGGTAGTACCTGCTGTGCCTACCACGGCAATAGGAATATTTCCTTGGGCAATTTCGCGCTTAATCGCGTCTTCCAATAAAATGGTATTCATCCTAAAGCTGCGGTCAGTTTTAATCTTGATTACCGATTTTTCACCTAAACCTAAAAGGGATGCATTTTTCTGGATACTAAAGTGTGCTTTTTCGGAAACAAATATTCTGAACCTGGAAGCTTCCTGGGGTAACCCCTCTAGTTTAATGTTGTGATTTAGTGCAGTAATTGAATAATGATCGCGTGCCAATAAAAGCCCCATTAAATTGCTCTGGGTACCACCACTGGTAAAAATACCATCAGCTTTTTGGCTATAGCCAACCTGGTCGCAGGTCCATTCGATCAGTTTTTGCTCAATCAATGTCCCACCAGCACTTTGGTCCCAGGTATCAATTGACGAATTGATCGACGAGATCATCACCTCAGCAGCTATAGCCGGAATTACAATAGGGCAGTTTAAATGGGCAATATAAGCAGGGTGGTGAAAGGCAACCGCATGATTGGTATAGAGCTGCTCTACTTCTTTAAGCAAAGCATCGTAGTTATCATGTGTTTTTTCAAATTCAATCGAATCAAACAGTGGTCTTAACTTCGACGGCGATATGCCACTAAAGGGTTGTTGATTGTTGTTAAGGAATTTTTTTACTGCCTGGGTAACTTTTCCTACCGCATGCAGGTATTCTGCTTCATTTTCTTGGTGAAAGATTTCCTTAGTCGGACTTTCCGTAAGGAAATCAATTAATTCATGTTTTTCGAGGTCTGATGTAAACATTAGTTTTTCAATTTTCAAAAGGTTAAGGTTATAGGCAATAAAATACCAGGTGTTTTAAGCCGATATTTTTTATTTATAAATCTGGTTAGGTGAGAGATTAAGCGCAAGCTTTTTTTATTAATAATCACGACTGCTAAGGTATATTTTTATTTAGATTGATTAAAAATAATATTTAAAATATTTTTAACATATTGTTAGTAAGTTGTTTATATGCTTTTTTTTAAATGATTTATCGCTAGTGTAAAGAAAAAATAAGATATTTTATTTGTATTTAATCTAAATAAATGATTGTTTTGTGCGAAAAAATAATTCGAATGAAAAATCTATACTTAATAGTAATCCTTGTCTGTGGAGTTGTTTTAACAGGCAAAGCTCAAACCCTTACCGGAAAGGTAATAGGTGAAACCGCTCCGCTTGCGGGAGCAAATATTAAAGTTGAAAGTAACAATATTTCGACTACAACAGCTGCTGATGGTAGTTTCGAACTAAAGCTAGCCGCTGGTTCTTACCAATTACAGGTAAGTTATGTGGGGTATACAACCATTCTGCAAAAAGTGAGCTTGGTTAAAGATCAGAGCGTTAATTTAACCATTAGCCTGAGTCCAACTTCCAACATGCAGGAAGTTGTGGTGGTTTCATCACGTAAACCGACAAAAATCAGTGAAATACCAGGTACCGTTTGGGTAGTAGATGGTGCAAAAATACAGGAGCAGGCCAGGGCAGGAATCCCACTTAAACAGACATTGGCACAATTAATTCCGAGTTTGGATGCTGGTCCGGAGGGACGTACCAATTATGGACAAAACCAACGTGGCAGAGATGCTTTGGTGATGATTGATGGTGTATCGTTAAACAGTACCCGTGGTGTAAGCCGCCAGTTCGAATCGATAGATCCTTTCAACATCGAAAGAATTGAAGTTTTATCTGGCGCAAGTGCTGTTTATGGTGGTGGTGCAACAGGTGGTATCATCAATATCATTACCAAGAAAGGACAAGACAGCCAGCCAAGTTTTACTACCCAGGTAGGTGTACGTAGTGGACTGAAAGAAAAAAGTGATCATGATGTGCGTGTAGCACAGGCCATTTCGGGCGGTAGCAAAGATTGGAATGGCCGTATCGGCATGGCTTTTCAAAAAAACAATGCAGCTTATGGCACAGATGGAAAACAGATTTTTACCGATATTACGCAAACAGATTTACAGTATAACCAATCGTTCGATTTTTTCGGAAGTACCGAATTTAAATTGACTGATTACCAAAAACTATTTGTGAATGGCCAATATTACAACTCAGGCTACCGTGGCGATAAAGACCTGTTTTTAGGAACAAATTATGCTGGATTATTAGCGAATCCGGGTCTTTTAGAGATGAGAAACGGTTACTCATCGGATGTTGATCCCAAAACAAGCAGGGCAAATATCAATGCCAACTATCAGGCAAGTGAGATTTTGGGCGGACAAACACTTTATGTACAGGCTGCTGCAAGGAGCGAACAATTTAGCTTTCACCCCTTTCCTGGAACAGCGGCAATACCTGGTGTACTTTACAGCGGGTCGTCAATCCAAAATACAAATTACAGCGCCTTAAAACTGGTTTTGAATAAAGATTGGAACCGATTAAGTCTTACCTATGGTATCGATGCCGATAACGAAAATTTTAATGCGCAGCAAGCCTTGTTCGATAGGACAAAAGCTGCAACATCTGGCGGTTTAAACAATGCTACAGTAACCACTATTACCCGTTATCCCAACTTTAGGGTAAATGGTTTATCGGGTTTTTTACAGGCTCAGGTTAAAATAGCCAATTTTCTAACTTTATCAGGAGGTGTGCGTCAACAACGTATGTTTGTTAAAGTTGGCGATTTTGTGGGTACTACCGCTGCTGTGCCTTTGGCTTACGGGGTGGGTAAAACCGCTACTGCTATTGCAGGTGGAGAAAACCATTATGATGTGAACCTATTAAATGGTGGTTTGGTATTTAAAATCAACACCGCCCAACAAGCTTGGGTTAATTTTTCGCAAGGATTTAACTTGGCCGATCCGGCAAAATATTACGGACAAGGTGCTTATACATTGGCAGGTACCAACTGGAATTTGGGTAACTCCATCAATGTTGCAAGTTCTCCTTTAACGGGTATCAAAACAGAACAGTACGAAGCTGGTTACCGTTACCGTACCGGTGTATTTAATGCACAGGTAGCTGGTTTTTATGCCTTATCTGATAAAAACGTAAAAACCAATAGCACTTTCAACATTGAGGTTTATGATGAAAATGTTAGGAATTTAGGTGTTGAAGGCTCATTGTCATTAAACCTGAAAAATGGTTTCGAAGCTGGTGTAAACGGTCTGTATATTAAAACACAGAAACAAAATGCGGATGGTACATGGTCATTACAGGACGTAACTGTTGCAAGTCCGTCTAAAATTGCAGGTTATTTGGGTTATAACGGAAAAGTTTTTGGAATAAAAGCACAGGCTTTCCATTCATTTGATTCGAAAGGTTATGCTACAATCGGAAATGCTGTTGTACAAAACGAGTTAAAGGGTTTTACTACTGTTGATTTATTAGGTTCTGTGAAATTATTTACCGGAAGTTTATCATTTGGTGTACAAAACCTGTTGAACAAAAACTACCAGACTATCTGGAGTCAACGTTCGCAATTTTTATACCAATCGTTAGCTAAAAAAGAGACCTTTTATTATGCCGGCCGCGGCCGCACGTATAATTTAACATATACGCTTAATTATTAAGTGGTTCGTCATTCCCAATTTGATTGGGGATCGTAATGCTATAGCTGGACTTGTAGCTTGCATTAAGATTCCCGCCTGCGCGGGAATGACGATCGCGTAAATAACAAATGCCCCAATATGGGCATTTGTTATTTACTTTCTCTTCAATGCTATAACCGTAATTTCCGGCCAGATACCAATCCGCCCTGAAAAGCCAAGGAAGCCGAAGCCTCTATTTACATTCAGATATCTTCCATTTTCAGTTTTAATGCCTGCCCAATGTTTGTAACGGTATTTCACCGGACTCCATTTAATGCCAAAGGCTTCGATACCGAATTGCATGCCGTGTGTATGCCCCGCCAGCGATAGTTGAATTTTTGAAGGATAATTTTTTACCTGTGCATCCCAATGAGAAGGATCGTGCGATAACAGTATTTTAAAATCGTCGACATTTGTATTTTGCAAAGCTTTACTTAAGTCTCCACGTTCTCCAAAACCAATTCCCCAGTTTTCTATTCCGGCCAGTATAATTTTCTCGCCATTTTTGTGCAACTCAACATGTTCATCCAATAAAAGCTTAAAGCCAAGTTCTTGATGATAAGTTTTTAACCGATCTAGGTTCTGTATTTTATCTGCTTCTGTAGGCCATTTGATATAATCGCCATAATCGTGGTTACCCAAAACCGAAAATTGTCCAAACGGAGCTTTAATCTGTGAAAAATGGCCGATGTAGGGCACAATTTCGGAGGCTGCATTATTTACCAGATCGCCTGTAAAAACAAACAGATCACTTTTTTGCGCATTAATCAGGTCAATTCCTTTTTGTACTGCTTTAGGGTTGGTAAAACTTCCGGCATGTACATCCGATATCTGCGTTAGGGTAAAACCATCAAAACTGGCAGGCAGATCATCAAAATATAAAGTGTGTTTAATTACGCGGTAAGCATATTTCCCTTGCGTAATGCCATAAGCAAACAAGGCGATAGTTAAACAGAACATCACAAATGCAAAATATACCCAGTGATTGTTACGGCCTAAAATGTGAAAACCTTCGGGCTGAAAATTAGTCGACAAGCCAATTAGCAAGCGGTAAATATCGCCGAGAAGGAGGAAAAAAGCGAATACAAGCTCTGCACTAAAAACAATTAAAAAAGCATGACTGATAATCTGGAAAAACCTGTTCATTCCCTGGATTCGCATCTGCTGTATGGCATAGAGTAAAGCAAAAGTTAGCCCCACAATAAAAACCCAGAAAATAGGACTGAGCCAGGTAGATTGATTGATGGCGCCCAGACCAGATAAAACATAAGCATTAAGGGCCAAAAATATGATTGCAACTGTGATGAGCGGCAATAGATTGAGTTTTCTTTTCATTATTGAAATCTGTAATTCAGAATATGGGTAAAAATAGATTTTTAACGTTGATAAATGTTGTTCTGTTTTGTGTTGTGGTTATTTTTACGCTGGTTTGATTAATGCCACAATACAGCACCACCTCCTGCTGAACTCGTTTTAGCGTCTTTTACGGTAGGAAAGACCCTGATCCCGAAGTTTCGGGGCAGGATGATGGCCGTTTATGCAATTTGTTGTTCAATCAACTTCCTGTTGCGTATTTTATAATTTACTTTCTTTTATTAGCTTTGTGAGAATATGCTGTCCAAAAAAACAAAGTATGCCATAAAAGCGCTTGTTGCGCTTGGTAAAAATTTAGATAAACCACCAATGCAAATTTCTAAAATTGCAGAGGAGGAGCATATCCCGAAAAAATTCTTGGAGCAAATTCTGCTCGATCTGCGTAACGCTGGCTTTTTATACAGTAAAAAAGGTGCAGGTGGTGGGTATAGCTTAAACAAAAAGCCTGAAGAGATTTTATTGGTACATGTAATGCGGGTAACTGATGGGCCTATTGCAATGGTTCCCTGTGCAAGTTTAAATTTCTATCACAAATGTGATGAGTGCATAGATGAGAAAACATGCGGAATCAGAAGCGCTTTTATCGATGTAAGGGATGCTACGCTAAAGGTTTTAACCGAAACCAGCATTGCAGATGTAATCGGCCGTGAAGATAACCTGAAAATCGGTATCGTTAATTTATAATATTTATTTTCTACATCTAATGCGTCATGCTGAATTTATTTTAGCATCTATTATGATAGGTCTTAAGCCGCTCATGTTTTAAAATATTAATCCCAAATTCGTTTATTGAGTTTGGGATTTTTTTTGCAGATAGCAGCTTTCTGTTTCAATTTACAATTTTCAATTGCCGGTTTTTAGCTAAATAATTAAATAATTAAAGAATTTAATTCATAGATTTCTCTCCCGATTTAACATCTTGACTGTACTTCAGTCGAAATGACGTTTCTTTTATGTAAAATTTTTTATAATAAATTACGACTATTCCTATATACTTTATATATTTGGCGTATGAATTTCAATTTTATACCTAACAAGTTAATCGCTATGCAAATGATGTGCTGTTGTAAAACGCAATAATAGAGGCCTACAGATAATTTTAAGTATAAAATATGGAATGCTTCTCGGTAATAGGGAAGCATTTTTAGAATAAAGCTAACAACACATATGCAAAGTTTCAGAACAGAACTCGAAAATCCGATTGTCGAGCAGGACATTATCGATTTAGAGAATAAGATTAAAGCTTTTAGAGATGGGACCATCCACGACGAAAAGTTTAGAAGCCTCCGTTTAGCACGCGGTGTTTACGGTCAAAGACAGCCTGGTGTACAAATGGTACGTATTAAACTGCCATTTGGTAAGATAACTTTTAAACAGTTATTGCGTATTGCCGATATTGCTGATGAGTACGGAAGTGGAAATTTACACTTAACTACCCGCCAGGATATTCAAATTCACTATGTGAGTTTAGACCGCACACCAGAACTTTGGGCTAAATTAGAGCAGGATGATATTACGCTTCGTGAGGCTTGTGGAAATACG
The DNA here is from genome assembly GCF_014205835.1 of Pedobacter sp. AK013. Taxonomy (GTDB): domain Bacteria; phylum Bacteroidota; class Bacteroidia; order Sphingobacteriales; family Sphingobacteriaceae; genus Pedobacter. Next base: position 62,511 of record NZ_JACHCQ010000018.1, read on the forward strand.
GTACGTAATGTAACCGCTTCTCCAAATTCTGGAATCGATGCGGAAGAACCTTTTGATGTTTCGCCTTATGCTCAAGCGGTATTTGCTTACTTTTTGCGTAACCCGATCTGCCAGGAAATGGGTAGGAAGATTAAAATCTCCTTTTCTTCGAGTGATCGAGATACTGCGTTTAGCTACATTCACGATTTAGGTTTTATTCCTAAAATTAACGAAAAAGGCGAGCGCGGATTTAAAGTTTTGTTTGCTGGTGGTTTAGGTGCACAGCCTTTCCTTGCAAACGCCGTTCACGAATTTTTGCCCGAAGACCAGTTAATTCCTTTTACCGAATCTGTTCTTCGCGTATTCGACCGTTATGGCGAACGTACCAACCGTAACAAAGCACGGTTAAAATACCTGGTTCAAAAACTGGGTTTAGAAGAAGTTTTACGTTTGGTTGCCGAAGAGCGTATTGCCAACAAAGTAAAAACCTTTAAAATAGATCTTAATACTGTACCACAGCCACTCTTACCTTTAGAACAAGAATATCCTGCGGTAGAAATATTAAACGAAGCTCATTACAAACATTGGTTAGCCACCAATGTAATTGAGCAAAAACAGGCCGGATTTTATGGCGTTTACGTAAAAGTTCAGGTGGGCGATATTAAAACAGATAAAGCAAGGGCATTTGTTGATGCCATCAGGTTATATGTAGCTGATGAAATCAGGATTACGCAGAACCAGGGATTGCTGCTAAAGTTTGTGCGTAAGGAAGCATTGCCTTCATTGTATGCAGCGCTAAATAAAATTGGTTTTACCACCGCCGGATTTGATAGTTTGGCTGATATTACCACGTGTCCTGGTACCGATACCTGCAATTTGGGTATTTCCAACTCAATGACCTTGGCGGAAGTTTTGGAAGAGGTAATTTATACTGATTTCCCTGAGTTTATCTACGAGAAAAACATCAAAATCAAAATCAGTGGATGTATGAACTCTTGCGGTCAGCATGGTTTAGCTGAAATTGGTTTCCACGGAAGTTCTGTAAAGGCTGAAGGAAAAGTAGTTCCGGCAGTTCAGGTAATGTTGGGCGGTGGTACCGTAGGTAATGGTGTAGGTAGAGTTGCAGAACGTGTAATTAAAGTGCCTTCTAAAAGAGCAACGAGTGTTTTACATTTTATTTTAAATGATTTTAAAGCCAATAACCTGGAGGATGAGAACTTTCACCAGTATTATGATAGAAAAGGTAAAGATTATTTTTATCAGTTGTTAAAACCATTGGCCGATTTAACCAATCTTAAAACAGAAGAATTTGTAGATTGGGGACATGTAGAAGAGTTTGTTACCGCAATTGGTGTGGGCGAGTGTGCCGGTGTAGTAATTGATCTGGTAGCCACCTTGTTGCTAGAGGCTGATGAAAAATTCGATTGGGCGAAACAAAACCTGGAGAAAGCTGCTTATGCAGATGCCGTTTATCATACTTACAGCACTTTTGTAAGCGCTGCAAAATCGTTATTGTTAGATAAAGGCGTAAATAGTAGTACACAAATTGGTGTGATCCGCGAATTTGATAACCATTACGTTGAAACTGGAGAATTTAATTTATCGACCAATTTTTCTGACCTGGTTTTACAGATTAACAAAAACGAACCAACAGCAGCATTTGCGCAGAAGTATTTTGAAGAAGCAAAACAATTTTTAAATCAGATTAAGGAAAAAAGGGGCGTATTAGCGAAATGAGATTTGAGATAATAGATTGGAGACAGCAGATGCTAAACGCCATGCGCCAAATAGTCTCCATTTAGACTTCAAAATTCAATAATTAAAAAGAAAGATGGTTAATCAACATAAAGAATCAAAAATTACCCTATTAGGTGCTGGCCCTGGAGATCCTGATTTATTAACACTAAAGGGCGTAAAAGCATTGCAAACCGCTGATGTGGTTTTATATGATGCTTTAACCAATGAAGCTTTATTGGAGCATGCTCCGGCAGAGGCCATTAAAGTTTATGTAGGAAAACGTTCAGGCGAGCATTCTTACCCTCAAGATACCATCAATAAGCTAATGATCGATTATGCCTTAAACTACGGTCATGTAGTGCGTTTAAAAGGTGGAGATCCGTTTGTTTTTGGCAGAGGTTACGAGGAGCTGGATTATGCCGCATCATATAGCATTCCCGTAAGCGTAATTCCGGGTATTTCGAGTTCTATAGGTGTACCAGGCTTGCAACAGATTCCTGTAACACACCGTGGTATGAGCGAAAGTTTTTGGGTAATTACCGGAACAACCACTTCTGGCGAAGTTTCAGCAGATATTTACCAGGCAGCACATTCTAATGCAACTGTTGTGGTACTTATGGGACTTAAAAAGTTACCCAAAATTGTAGAGATTTTTAAAGCCGCGGGAAAACATCATTTACCAACTGCCGTGGTTCAGAACGGATCGGCAGAAGATGAAAGATTAGTAGTAGGTGTGGTTGAAACAATAGAAGGTTTAGTGCAACAAGAAAATATTAAAGCACCTGCTTTATTAATTTTTGGAGAAGTTGTATCATTACATCCATCATTTAAGAAATTAATTAAACAATATGCAAGTATTGCCTAACCAACCTAATAATGAAACGTCTTTTTCTGAAGAAGAAAAAGGTAACCAGCTTTTTCCGGTTTTTGTAAAGCTGAATAAGCTGCGTACATTATTAATTGGGGCAGGAAATATTGGACTTGAAAAGTTAACTGCGATTGTAAATAATAGCCAACAGGCTACCATTACAATCGTTGCAGAGCTCGTATCGCCAGAAGTCTATGCGCTTATTGCAAATTATCCACAGATAAAAATTAAGCAGAAAAGTTTCGATGTTGATGATCTGAACGATATTGATATCGTTTTTACCGCTACCAATAACAATATTTTAAATGAAGAGATCAGAAAGGTTACGCATGAGCGTGGCCTATTGATTAATGTGGCAGATAAACCAGAACTGTGTGATTTCTATTTGGGGTCAATCGTTCAAAAAGGCGATTTAAAGATAGCCATTTCTACAAATGGAAAATCGCCTACTATAGCCAAACGTTTAAAACAGATTTTAAATGAAGGTCTGCCCGCCGAGCTTGATGAAACGTTACAGAATATGAGTGCTTTGCGTCAAACTTTAAATGGCGATTTTTCGGCAAAGGTTAAAAAACTGAATAAGGTTACCCAAAGTTTAATTAATCCTAAAAAAAGCTTCGCCGAGAGGAATATTAAGTGGTTGATCTGGGTGGCGTCGGTTTTATTGATCGGAGCAATCGGACTTTCGCTTTGGAACACCGAACCTGAATTTCAGACGTTTTTGATCAACATCGATCCGTTGTTCTATTGGTTTTTAGGGGCAGGGTTTTTATTCGCCTTAATTGATGGCGCAATTGGAATGTCTTACGGTGTTACAACAGCTTCTTTTTCACTTGCAATGGGTTTACCACCCGCATCGGCAAGTATGGCCATACACATTTCAGAAGTAATGAGCAACGGTATTGCCGGCTGGATGCATTACCGCATGGGCAATGTAAACTGGAAACTTTTTAAAATATTAATCCTTCCTGCAATTGTTGGTGCAGTATTGGGTGCCTACATTTTATCATCATTAGAGCACTATAGTAGTTATGTTAAACCGGTTGTTGCCGTTTATACGTTGTTTTTAGGTGCTGTTATTTTAATGAAAGCTTTTAACATTAAAAGAAAAAAAGCCGATCATAAAATCAAAAAAATAGGCTTGTTAGGCTTTTTGGGTGGTTTTATCGATGCCGCTTTTGGTGGTGGATGGGGATCGATCGTTTTATCGAGTTTAATTGCAGGTGGCCGCCACCCTTTGTTCTCACTGGGTACCGTAAAAATCAGCCGTTTTTTTATTGCTACTTTAAGTTCGCTTACCTTTTTTACCATGTTAGGGGGCAAACACTGGGAGGCCGTTGTAGGCTTAATTATCGGTAGTGCAATCGCATCGCCGATTGCTGCAAAGGTATCGAACAAAATTTCGGCAAAAACCATTATGGTTGCCGTGGGCATTATTGTGATGATTGTAAGCTTACGCAGTGTAATTATGTTTATTTTAAAATTAATTTAGTGATGGAGAACCTAGAGGAGATTAAAGCAGAATTGGCAGGTTTAAATATAATTGATAAACTGAAGTTTTTGGCAGATAAATATGCCGGCCGTATTGTATTTTCGACCAGTTTTGGGTGGGAAGACCAGGCAATTACCCATTTAATTTTTTCCAATAATATTCCGATCACGGTTTTTACTTTAGAAACCGGACGTTTGTTCCCAGAAACCTATTACGTTTGGAACCGTACACTGGAAATTTATAACAAACCCATTCATGCCTATTATCCGCAGAATGAGCTGCTGCAGGATATGGTAAATACAAAAGGCCCGAGCAGCTTTTACGAATCGGTAGAAAATAGAAAAGAATGCTGTTACATCCGTAAAATAGAACCTTTAAAAAGAGCCTTAAAAGGAAACGAAATCTGGGTGACAGGAATTAGGGCCGATCAAAGCGCAAACCGTGAAGATATGCATGATTTAGAGTGGGATGAAGGAAACCAATTGATTAAATTTCATCCTATTTTTGATTGGACTTTAGATGATGTGAAAGCATACATCAAAGAAAACAACATTGTTTACAATACCCTGCACGATAAAGGTTTCCCAAGTATCGGTTGTGCCCCATGTACAAGAGCAGTACAGCCGGGCGAAGATTTTAGGGCAGGAAGATGGTGGTGGGAAGACCAGAGTAAAAAAGAATGTGGTTTGCATGCAGCATCCTAATGGCTCACCAGTCGTCATTGCGAGGCTAGGTAGGAGCGGGCCGAAGCAATCTTTTTGAGAAATAGAATAAAAACAAATGTCATTACGAAAAGCGAGATAGATTGCCGCGTCGGCAGAAAAAGCCTCCTCGCAATGACGATAGTAAGAATTTAACAACAACACAACAACAGCAAATATAAGCAGTTGAAAAAGGAACAGCGCTGGCAGGCAATTTTCCAACATTTCAACAATCAAACATTTCAACATTTTATAATGAGTACATATAATTTTGATTATTTAGATGAACTAGAGGCTGAGGCCATTCACATTTTACGTGAAGTAGCAGGTCAGTTTGAAAAACCAGCCCTATTATTTTCGGGTGGAAAGGATTCAATTACTTTAGTTCGTTTGGCAGAAAAAGCTTTCCGTCCAGGAAAATTTCCGTTTCCTTTAGTTCATATTGATACAGGCCATAATTTTGAAGAAACCATTACTTATCGCGATCAGATGATAGAGCGGATTGGCGAAAAACTAATCATAGGATCTGTACAAGAATCAATAGACCAAGGTAAAGTTGTAGAGCAAACAGGTAAAAATGCAAGTAGAAATGCTTTACAGACCGTAACCTTACTCGATACCATTGCAAAATATCAGTTTGATGCCTGCATTGGTGGCGCGCGTAGAGATGAAGAAAAAGCAAGAGCAAAAGAACGTATTTTCTCTGTTCGTGATGAATTTGGCCAATGGGATCCAAAACGCCAACGTCCTGAACTTTGGAACATTTACAATGGTAAAATCCACAAAGGAGAAAATATCCGTGTATTCCCGATCAGTAACTGGACAGAATTAGATGTTTGGAATTATATCCGTAGAGAGAAAATCGAATTACCGAGTATTTATTTCTCGCACGAACGTGATGTAATTACTAGAAACGGACAGCTAATGGCTGCTTCGCCGTTTTTAAATATGGATGATGAAGATATTGTATTCCGCAAGCAAGTACGTTTCCGTACAGTAGGCGATATGTCTTGTACTGCTGCTGTAGAATCGGATGCCACTTTGATCGATGATATTATTGCTGAAATCAGTGCTTCAAAAATTTCAGAGCGTGGTGCCCGTATGGATGATAAAGTTTCTGAAGCCGCAATGGAAGACAGAAAAAAGGGAGGATATTTTTAAAGGAGTATCAAGATTAAAAGTATCGAGTAGCAAGATTAATAACCGTCTTGATACTTGATGCTAATAACTTAATACTTATGTCTTAATACTACAATAAAATGAACATATTAAAATTTTTCACAGCAGGCAGTGTAGATGATGGTAAAAGTACCCTAATTGGCCGTTTGTTATACGATACAGATTCTATTTTAGCCGATCAATTAGAAGCTTTACAGAGCTCTAACCGCAAAAATGATGACGGAACAATAGATTTAGCCATTTTAACTGATGGTTTAAGAGCAGAGCGCGAGCAAGGTATTACTATTGACGTAGCTTATAAGTACTTTCAGACCGAAAAACGCAAATTTATTATTGCCGATACACCTGGGCACATTCAGTATACCAGAAACATGGTTACAGGCGCTTCTACAGCTAACCTCGCCATTATCTTAATCGATGCGCGTAACGGTGTGGTAGAACAGACCATCCGCCACTCGTATATTGTTTCCTTACTGGGCATTAAACACGTGGTTGTTTGTATCAACAAAATGGATATGGTTGACTATAGCGAAACCGTTTACAGCGCAATTATAGAAAAATATAAAGTTTTGGCCCAGCAACTAAAGCTCGCCGATGTAACCTATATTCCGGTTAGTGCCTTAAAAGGCGATAATATTGTACAAAACTCGGGCAATATGGATTGGTACGAAGGAGAGAGCTTATTACATTTCCTAGAGAAGGTTGATACCGACAACCTGGACAAATCGCAATTGGCCCGTATGCCTGTGCAATGGGTTGTGCGCCCACAAACAGAAGAATTGCATGATTACCGCGGTTATGCCGGTAGGGTATTAAGTGGAACCTTTAACTTAAATGATAAAGTTACGGTTTTGCCTAGTGGTGCAAGTTCTACTGTCGAGAAGATCGAATTTTTTGATCAAACGCCTGATGCAGCGCATGCTGGTCAGTCGGTTATTATTCACTTAAAAGACGATGTAGATATCAGCAGGGGCGATACTATTGTAAATGCATCGGCTTTACCACAGGAAACAAAATTGATTGAGGCTGATCTTTGCTGGATGGATACCCGTGCTTTAGATACCTCGATCATGTACAACATTCAGCACAATAGCAAAATTACGAAATGTAAAATCAGCGAAATTCTGCACAAAGTGGATATCAATACACTAGAGAAACATGCCGCAGAAGAATTTAAACTGAATGATATTGGCCGTGTGATTGTGAAAACAGCTGATACCTTAGCTTTTGATTTATATGATGATAACCGGGCAAATGGTTCAGCCATTTTGGTCGATACGCGTACAAATTTAACTGTTGGTGCTTTAATGTTCAGGGCAGCAGTAGAATAGAATAAGTTGGATGATGGAAATAGATCAATGACCAACAGCGAAAGCTTCAAGGAATATAAATAAAATCTTAATCTTCTTAATTCCTTAATGGTGGAAAAATGGATAATGAAAATTGTGAAACGATGAGATCTTTATTTCAGCTTATTGATCCTGAAATCCTACAATCCTGAAAATCTTACAGTAGAGAACCACAACCAAATATAATAATGAGAACTTTAGGTTTTTTAATCTAAAGTGAAAGCAATTTCAGCGGGGCGCCAGATAGGACAGCCCCGTTTTTCGTTTGACGATTTTTTGAACATTTTAAGTATTGGCGCTTTAAATTTTTTATATCTTAGTTTAAATCCCCAGATAATTTTCCGAATAAACCATAAACTATGCACGCTGGAAAGAAATATACCTTTTTCGAATTTATTGTATGGACCCGACGAGATATTTACCGCTTAACTATTCTCGCCATTATCCCTACTGTACTTTATCATTTTTGTAAATTCACGTTCCTCTCCATTTCCTGGGTTCCAGTAGCCCTTTTAGGTACGGCTGTTTCTTTTATCATTAGTTTTAAAAACAATGCTAGCTATTCGCGTCTTTGGGAAGCAAGACAGATTTACGGCGGAATTATAAATGCGAGCCGCGCTTTTGGGGTAATGGTGCGCGACTATCTGGCATCACAGGATAAAAGGACAGCGGTCCAGATTATTTTTTACCGTCATTTTGCCTGGTTAACTGCACTTCGGTTTCAGTTGAGAGAGCCAAGGGCCTGGGAAAACTCGAATGATCCCCGTAATATCGAATATGCCAGGCTGTATCATGTTTCTGAAAAAACAGATAACTTAGAAAATATCTTATCAAAATATCTTTCAGCAGATGAGCTGAAATACGTGCTAACAAAAAAAAATAAAGCTACTCAACTAATGGCTTTACAATCAAGTCATATCAATAAACTGTTTGTAGAAGGTTATATATCCGACTTGCAATTACAATCATTGCAAAGCTCTATTACTAGTTTTTACGATAGCCAGGGTAAAGCCGAAAGAATTAAAAACTTTCCATACCCACGCCATTTTTCGTCAATAGCTACTATTATGTTAAATTTATTTGTGTTTTTAGTGCCCTATGGTTTATTAAACGAATTTAACAAATTGGGAAATGGTACTTTGATTGAAGGTTATTCTATTTGGTTAAACGTTCCATTTGCCATTTTACTTACCTGGGTTTTTAACTCTTTGGATATTGTTGGCGAAAGTTCTACAAATCCTTTTGAAGGTAGTGCCAATGATGTACCAATTACCAATATCTCGCGGACAATAGAAATCGATATGAGGGATATGCTTGATGAATCTGATCTGCCTCCTGCACTAACACCCGAAAATAGTATATTGATGTAAATTTTCATTATGGAAATGATAGAAAATAATCATCGTATTTGTATATTGAATTAGAAAACAATAAATCACAATACCATGAAAAGAAATCTTATATACCTCGTTTTTGCAGCTGTTCCCTTTGTTTTTGCCTGTAATCAATCGGATAAAAAGGCTGATGCAGGAAAAAAGGACTCCGTAATCAATCAAACTTGTTATGCTGCGGTCTTTGAAAAAGATAGTGCCGCCATGATTGTTAAAACTTTGGCTTCTGGTAAGGTAACCGGTTCATTATTGGTTAAATATGCTGATAAGCCCGAAAATAACGGCAAAATAAATGGTAAGTTCAATGGCGATACTTTACTGGTTGATTATCGGTTTAACACGGGTAAAGATACTACTAAAGCTTTCACCAATCCACTGGCTTTTTTAAAGAAAGATGGAAAACTCTTTATGGGCGTTGCACAGATTGAAACCACCTTGGGTAGATCGTATTTTGTTAAGGGAAAGCCCATTAATTACGAAGCTGGTAAATTTACTTTTGCAGAAGTAGATTGTAAGTAAAGACCTAATTAACGCAGCGAAAGCTCTTTAAAGAGCTGATTTTCATCGTCTACAGATTTTTCACTGCATCAGAATGATAATAAATAAAAATATTTTAAAATAAATTACTACAATTCCCATAGACTTTATATATTTGTGCTATTAACAAACGTATAACGAGCTTAAATTATCTGTTATGATTTTGAATAAAGTAGAAAAAGCGAACATTGAACCAAGAATTACTTTAATAGGTGCGGGTCCAGGCGATCCGGATTTATTTAGTTTAAAAGGTGTTAAAGCATTAAAAACAGCTGATGTTGTTTTGTATGATGCAAATGTGAACGAAGCTTTATTATGTCATGCGCCCGATGGTATTCCAAAAGTTTATGTGGGTAAGCGTAGCGATGATGAATCGTTTTCTCAAGATTCAGTGAACAAACTGATTGTTGATTATGCATTAAACTACGGGCACGTGGTACGTTTAAAAAGTGGCGATCCGTTTTTCTTTGCAAAAGGATACGAAGAAATAGATGCTGCAGAATCATATAGTATCCCTACTGAAATTATTCCGGGTATTTCGAGCGCAACTGGTGCACCAAGTTTACAAAAGATCCCGATGATTTATAAAGATTTGAGCGAAAGTTTTTGGGCAGTAACCGGAACAAACTCAAAAGGTGAAATTTCGGAAGATTTATACATTGCCGCAAAAACTAAAGCAACTATTGTTGTTTTAAACGGAATTGAAAAAGTAAAAGAAATTGCGGCCATATTTCAGGCAGAAAATAAAAACCTTTTACCGGTAGCTGTAATTCAAAATGGTTCTACTCCAGAGGAAAAAATTGCAGTTGGCATTGTTGATACCATCGCAGAGATTGTTGAAGATAAAAGAATAAATGCACCGGCTTTGTTGGTTTTTGGAGATGTAGTATCGTTACACCCACAATTTCAGCCAATCCGCGATTTCTACGAGATTATCGCCGAAGAATATTAAGATATTTTTTAAACCAAAAATATATTTGTTTTGTTGTTAAAAACCGCTTATGGATTTAAGCGGTTTTTTTGTTTTTGATAGGAACCAACTTTGTTTCTAAGCCTGATTGCAGCGGTAAGCCCGGAACGTAGTGAGGACTTATAGCGTAAAGCAGGAATGCAGATTGCTACAGAAAACTGAATATTCACTTTCTAATAAAAAAACAATTAAATTAAGAATTAGAACTCTCCATTCCGCTTTGCTCCAGTCGAGAAAACGATTTTTCCGTTAAAAAAATCAACTAAAAATATAATTTTCATTATTTGCAAAACTCAAAACAATTAGTAACTTACTAAGGTTATCTACACCAAATATTTGATGGAAATTATACATATAAGTGCCGAGTGTTACCCTGTTGCAAAAGTAGGTGGTTTAGCCGATGTAGTAGGGGCTTTGCCAAAGTATCAAAATAAATTAGGCCACATTGCCAAGGTGGTTGTTCCTGCGTACGATACAAAATTTATCCGCGAAAGCGAATTTGAAGTTACTTACGATGCCTGGGCAAACTATGGCAATAACCATTTTAGTTACCGCATTTTAAAAGAGAAGACCAATAAATTGGGCTTTGATTTATACGTGATCCATATTCAGGGCTTAACCGACCGCCCGAATGTATATGGTTATAATGACGATACGGAAAGATTTGTGGCTTTCCAGATTGCTACACTTGATTGGATTGTACAATGGAAGCATCGCCCGGATGTACTTCATTGCCATGATCACCATACAGGTTTAATTCCTTTTATGGTTTCAAATTGCGTAAAATATAAACCAATTAGTGGTGTTCCAACGGTCTTAACTATTCATAATGCGCAATATCAAGGTCAGTTTGGATGGGATAAATTATACTATATACCGGCATTCGATTTATGGAAAGGTGGTTTATTGGGCTGGGATGATGCCATTAACCCTTTGGCGTCGGCCATTAAATGTGCATGGAAAGTAACCACGGTATCGCCAAGTTACCTGGATGAGATGATGAGCAATGCCCGTGGATTGGAAAGTTTGTTAAGGCAGGAACGTTGGAAATCTGTTGGGATATTAAATGGAATTGATAGCGAGGTTTGGAATCCAGAAACAGATCCGATGTTGAGCAAAGGTTATAATGTAAAAACGGTTGAGGCTGGGAAACTGGCAAACAAAACAGCACTCTGCGATGTTTTTCAATTAGATCCGTCTAAACCACTGTTTACTTTTATCGGTAGATTGGTTGATGAAAAAGGAGCCGATTTATTGCCCGATATTTTTTATACTGCTCTACAACAACATGGCGATAACATCAATATCCTGGTTTTAGGATCAGGCGATAATTGGGTGGAAGGCCGGTTAAATCAACTGAAAGACATTTTTGCGGGTAGATATAATGCCTATATTGGTTACAATGAGCAGGTTTCGCACGAGATGTATGCTGGTGCAGATTTCCTGATCATGCCATCGAGAGTTGAGCCTTGTGGCTTAAATCAGCTTTATGCATTACGGTATGGAACTGTCCCGATTGTGCGCCGGATTGGAGGATTGAAAGATACAGTAATTGATATTGGCGACAATGGTTTTGGGATTTGCCACGATCAAACAAGTATTTGGGATGTTACCCACGCCATTAACCGTGCTGTTGAATTATATAATGACAAAAAAGCTTTTAAAGCAGTTAGAAAAACGATGATGAAGATAGACCATTCGTGGGATAATGCTGCATTAAATTATATAGAATTATACCAAATATTAAAATAAGCTTAAACATGACCGACAAAGTTTTAGGCGTTATCCTTGGCGGTGGCCAGGGCTCTAGATTATCGCCACTAACACAAACACGTTCTAAACCAGCAGTTCCGATTGCGGGTAAATACCGATTGGTAGATATCCCGATTTCAAATTGCCTAAATTCTGGTATTCATCGAATGTTTGTGTTAACCCAGTTTAATTCAGCATCGCTAAACAAACACATTAAAAATACTTATCACTTTAGCCATTTTAGTACGGCCTTTGTTGATATTTTGGCGGCCGAACAAACTGTACAAAACTCAGGTTGGTTTCAGGGTACGGCAGATGCCGTGCGTCAGTGTATGCACCACATTGTTTCGCACGAATTCGATTATATCTTAATCTTGTCTGGAGATCAATTGTACCAGATGGACTTTAAAAATATGATCGAAAAACATATCGAAGCTAATGCTGAAATTACCATTGCCACTATTCCGGTAACGGCGAAAGATGCGACAGATTTTGGTATTTTAAAAGCCGATGATGAAAACATGATTACCTCTTTTATCGAAAAACCTAAAACAGGTTTAGAAGATTGGATATCGGATACGGGTGAAGAAATGCAAGCTGAAGGGCGTAACTTTTTGGCATCGATGGGTATCTATGTTTTTAACCGAGAATATCTGATCAATATTTTAAATGAGAATGAGGACGAAAAGGATTTCGGTAAAGAGATTTTACCAAGAGCTATTACGCAGAGCAGGGTTTTAAGTTATCAATATGAAGGTTATTGGACTGATATTGGTAATATTTCATCTTTCTTTGAAGCCAATTTAGGCCTAACGGATGAAATACCTAAATTTAATATGTTCGATAGTAACCATGCTATTTTTACAAGAGCAAGGATGTTACCGCCATCGAAAATTTCGGGTACTACTTTGGATAAAACCATTATTGCTGAAGGCTGCATTATTCAGGCCAGTAGGGTAGAACATGCCGTTTTGGGGATCAGATCGAGAATTGGAAAAGATACCGTAATTACCAATGCCTATATTATGGGCAGCGACAGGTACCAAACGCTCGAAGAGATACAGGATGAAACAGGTAAAGGAAATTCATTAATCGGGATTGGAGACCGTTGTTTTATCAATAATGCCATCATCGATAAAAATTGCCGTATCGGTAACGATGTTAAAATTAATGGTGGCGATCATTTAGAAGATGGCGACTTTGAACTTTATGCTGTTAAAGATGGCATAGTTGTAATTAAAAAAGGTGCTGTTGTACCAAGTGGAACAGTAATTTAAGATAATCATTATTCATTAACTAGGCCAGTCGCGATTTTTCGGGGCTGGCATTTTTTATTGCTTGATTGTCATTCTGAGCGCAGTGAAGAATCTTTTATCGGGCCTCCAGGTTTTAAAAAAAATAAGCCGTTTTAACAAAATACTAACTGAAAACTGCAAACTGCAAATTGATTTGGGCGTTCCCCAAGCTACGCTAGGGGCGGGCTTTTCAGGGCTGCGCTACGCTTCGGTGCCGGTGAAGAACCGGCACTGAACCCTTATAATCTAACGCAAAATATACTTAATCTTTACTGTTTTGGATAGAAAAATCGTAGTCAATAAACCTGATAAAGCGTAAAGAGCACAGTGAGGCAACGAGGAAAGAAGTGATAGCAGGACTACAGGCTGCCATCAGCACGAAGCCTTACATTTCCAAAAAAAGTAACAAGAATTTCCTTTCCAAGCCTGCAGGTTTTTAAAATCTGCAAGGTCTTTTTATTTTTCTACCCAACATTTTACCCATAGGCTTGTTAGTAAATAAACAAAATTATAGTCTATGGCCGAACAGCATCTTTATCAAACAGGAATTATAGGGAATTGCGCTTTCATTGCACACGTAAACAAAAACACTGATATATCTTGGCTTTGCTGGCCCCGTTTTGATAGCCCATTTGTATTTGGCAGTTTATTGGATGAGAAAAAGGGGGGCGAATTTTCAATCTTACCGCAAGGTAAATTCACTTCTACTCAATATTACATCGAAAATACCAATGTATTAAGAACAGAGATTACCGCAGAAGATGGAAAATACCGGATTACAGATTTTGCACCACGTTTTCATCTATACGATCGCTATTTTAAACCATTAATGTTTATTAGAAAGATCGAACCTTTAGCTGGTAATCCACGCATTACCATTAAATGTGAACCGGTTTGCGATTATGGAAAAGGTAAAATGAAATCGAGCAGGGGCAGTAATCATATCGATTATCAGGGCTGCGATGAAAATATCCGCTTAAGCACCAACGTGTCACTTACCTATATTTTTGACGAGAAAGCATTTGTACTAAATGAGGCTAAATACCTCATTATGACCTATGGACAGAATCTGGAGGCTCCCGTAGTAAGTACCGCCGAAAATTTTTTACGGGAAACGATTGCATACTGGCGATTATGGATTAAACATTCATCTATTGCCGGTTTTTACCAACCTTTTGTAATCCGCTCGGCCCTGGTGCTCAAAATTCATCAATATGAAGATACAGGTGCAATTATAGCCGCAAGTACAACCAGTTTACCAGAATCGCCTGGCAGTACCCGAAACTGGGATTATCGATATTGCTGGCTGCGCGATTCTCACTACGTATTAACTTCATTAAACCATATTGGACATTTCGAAGAAATGGAGCGATATTTTAATTACCTGTCCGATATTTCTCACGCTGAAGATATACGTTACCAACCCTTATATGGTATTGCAGGTGAAAGGGAAATTACCGAGCATACGTTAAGTCATTTAGAAGGTTATAAAGGCGAACAACCCATTAGGATAGGAAACCAGGCTTACGAACATATTCAAAATGATATTTATGGTCAGGTTTTAATTTCTATGTTACCACTTTATACTGACCACCGCTTTGTTTTCTCTGAACGCAGCGATTCGGTAAGATGGATTGAAAGTGTACTATCTAAAATTGAACGCACCATTGACGAAAAGGATGCCGGCATTTGGGAATTCAGAAATATTGCCAATGTGCATTGTTATAGTAACCTATTTCAATGGGCAGGAGCACAGGCTGCTTTAAAAATGGCCAAAACTATTGGAAATGAGGATTTCGAAAAGCGTGCGGAGATTTTAATCGATAAGGCCGCTGCACATATAGAAGCCTGCTACGATCCGGAAAGAAAAGTGTACACCAACGCCGTAGGAAGCCCGCATTTAGATGCCAGCACGCTACAATTGATCATGATGAATTATCTCGATCCAGCTTCAGATCGGGCAAAAGATCATTTAATAGCTTTAGAAAAGGAGTTGAAAACTGAAGACGGGCTATTTTACCGATATTTACATGCTGATGATTTTGGTAAACCAAAAACCACGTTTTTAATCTGTGCTTTTTGGTATGTAGAAGCTTTGGCCTGTGTTGGCCGAATAGATGAAGCAATAAAAGAATTCGAAAACATTATTAAATATTGTAATCACCTTCTTTTATTCAGTGAGGATGTTGATGCTAAAACGGGTAGCCAATGGGGTAATTTTCCACAGGCTTATAGCCATGTAGGTTTAATGAATGCAGCTTATCGTATCGCAATTAAACTGGATAGGCCGATATTTTTGTAATGAAAGTGGATTGCAAATTCGAAGGGTCTGATTATAAATCCCAACTAACTTAATTTAAAAAGGTTTGTGGAGACACAGACCTTTGCGTTAGCTCTTTAAATTATGAACCGTCACCCTGAATTCATTTCAGGGTCCTTCCTGCAGAAAAGATGCTGAAATAAATTCAGCATGACGACTTGAGTTGGGAGACGCAGCTAAAAATTGATCATTTTTCAATCAGTGATCTTACAGACAGAAAATACTAAATGGGTTAACTCCGTCCCACAAATGCCTCTTTTACTAAACTCCAAAGCAGTTTTCTGACCTCTCTAAAATCATTTAGGTAATACTTTGCTTCCGAAATGTTATTGCCAACTTTTATAGTAAAAGCATCATCTGGTAATACCCTGAAAATGTCTTCGTCGGTATGGTCATCGCCTAGAGCCAAAATAAAATCTGGTTTCTTATCGTACAGCCAATTTAGGGCTGCTTTGCCTTTGTTAACCTCCATGTTTTTGAATTCAATTACTTTATTGCCCGGCATGAGTTGAAGACCTTTATCTGCAGCTAAGATTTTCATATGACTGATAATTTCATTGGCTCTTAAATCGCCAAGTCCTTCTTCTGCCTTTCGGTAGTGCCAAACCAGTGAGTAACTTTTTTCTTCAATAAACGATCCCGGAGTGCGGTCTGTATAAGTTTCTAGTAATGTTTTTATTTCTTGTTTCCACTGGTCGGTTAAAAGTGGCAGGCTGTTCCATTTATCTTCGAACGATTTTTGCCAGGCGCCGTGCTCCGCAATCAAATCTACCTTTAGGTGTCCGAACCACTTTTCGAGGGTTTCATTTCTTCTCCCACTAATAATTACCACTTTATTTGCTTTATCAAGTGTCAGGTTCTCAATTAAATCGTACAATTCTGCATCTGGCGAGGCGTCATCAATATTTCCGGTAAAATCTACAAGGGTGCCATCATAATCTAAAAATAGTACCCTATCTTGTGTTTGTGTATATTTGGTTACGATCACTTCATTAATAGCATTTACTGCATGTTTTGTTAATAACGATTTTTGAGAATCTTTCACTTCGTTTAATCTTAAAATAAAATTATTAACCCAATGTTTAACATTGAATTTTTCTACTATTGCACGCATGGCTTTCATGCGCAGTTTTTGTTCAGCCAATGGCATTTTAAGTGCAGTTACAATAGCTTCCATAATGTCTCCCAGATTATTTGGATTAACAATAATTGCATCAGTTAATTCCTTGGAAGCTCCGGCCATTTCACTTAAAATCAATACACCATCATTATTGTTCCGGCTGGCTACATATTCTTTACTTACCAAATTCATTCCATCGCGCATGGGGGTTACCAAACAAATATCAGCTGTAGAATAAAGCGCTGACAAAACTTCAATGGGGAAGGAACGATAAAAATAGTTTACTGGAATCCAGTTCATCGAGCGGTACCTTGCATTTAGATTTCCAACAAACTGATCAATTTGATCTCTTAACTCGCTATATTTTGGTACGGTATCTCTTGAAGGAACAACAATCATGAAAAGCTCAATTTTGCCAATATATTCGGGATAGTGCTGGAGTAGTAGTTCTAAGGCTTTTAACCTTTCGAGTATGCCTTTGCTGTAGTCGAGCCGATCGATAGATAAAATTACTTTCATATCTTCTTTGCCTGCTCTGAAATAGTTAATTTCTCTTTGAACGGCTTCAGTTGCGGTTAAATCTGAAAATTTATCATAATCAATTCCCATTGGAAAAGCCTCTACAACAATTTGCCTTTCGTTGCTGTTAAGTACATTTGATGATGAGTTTACCGGAAGCAAACGTGTTGCTGTACTAATAAAGTGGCGAACATCGTCAAAAGTATGGAACCCGATTAAATCAGCGCCTATAAGTCCATTTAATAGCTCTTCACGCCACGGGATCAATCTGAATATTTCGTATGATGGAAAGGGGATATGCTGGAAAAAACCGATGGTGGCATTTGGGAGTTTTGCTCTTAAAATACCTGGTAAAAGGAGTAGTTGATAATCTTGAATCCAGATTTTATCCTTTCTGTCTAATACCTGCATAGCGCTTTTTGCGAATTTATCATTAACAGATTGGTAACAATCCCAATAACTCTGTTCGTAATGTGCGTATGTAACCAGATAATGAAATACTGGCCATAATACTTCATTTGAAAAACCTTCGTAATATAAATTGATTTCGTTTTGAGTAAGGTAAACCGGGTAGAGGTTTAATGCCGTAAGTTTTTGGGTAACTTCTTCCTGGCGCTCTTCCGGCACTTCGATTCCGGGCCAACCGATCCAGATGGAATTACCTGATTTATAAACGTCTCCCAGTCCGGTAGCCAGGCCGCCTTCGCTCGGAATAAATGTATATTCGTTGTTTTCTTCGATGATTTTAACGGGTAGTCTGTTCGATATTATAACTGTCTTCATGCTTGTATTTGATGTATCCACATCAATAAAAGCATATCAAACTGGTTTTGTTTGAATTTTTAGGTCAAAAAAACATTCAAATGATTAAACGTAGTTAAATACCAATGAAAAAGTTGTACCACTTTCGCGGGTAGAAATTACTTCGATACTGCCTCTGTGCATCTTCATAATGTTGCGGCTAATCGTTAATCCTATTCCCGATCCATTTTTTCTGGTGGTGTAAAATGGAACGAATATTTTTTCAAGGTCATTGGCATCGATACCTTTTCCGTTATCACTAACATCAATATACAGTTTCGTGTTTTCTAAGCGGTAATTTACCTTTATGTGTGGATATTCACTGTTTTCTACAGCATAAATACTATTGGTAATCAGGTTAATCAGTACTTGTTCAACTAATTTTAAATCAAGTTGGACCGTAATTTTTGAAGAAGTTTGCTCTACATCCAGTACTACATTTTTAACTTTGGCAAATGGCTGCATCAATACCTTAATATGTTTCAGTATTTCACCAATGGTATGCGCTTCGAGGTTTGGTGTAGGCAGCTCTGCAATCAAACGATAGTCTTTTACGAAATCCAATAAACCCGATGATCGCCTTTGTATGGTTTGCAAAGCTGTTTTTAAATCCTCCATTTCATCCTCGGTAAGCATTTTTTTGTCTGTTACCATTTTGTTTATAGTGTCTGATAATGAGCTTATTGGTGTGATTGAATTTAAGATCTCATGAGAAATTACCCCAATTAATCTGTTCCACGCTTCCGTTTCTTTTTGCTCAATTTCATCCTTAATGTTTTGAAAACTGATAATGGTGTAATTATTTCCGTAAAGATTTAAAGGGATTACCTCTGTTGACAATTGAATCAGTTTATCCTGGATTTTTAACTCTAAAAATCTTTTCCCCCCTGTAGAAATCTGCTCTACCTCATTAGAAAAATTAGGCAGGTGTTCTTTTAACCGATGCCAATATTTATAAGCAGGAACACCTAAAAGATTAGATGCTGCCTGGTTAAAAAATGCAATCTCTTCTTTTTCCTGCCCTGTATTATTCACCACAATTACACCTACTGGAACCTGTTCCAGAATAGTTTTTATCAGTTGAAACATGGCTTCCTGCTCTAATCGGATCTGCTTGTGAACCTGTAAAATATCACTAAACGATTCATATAACTCAGGAAAACTTCCTTTAGTTGCCTTATTTTTAAAGTTTAAGGTATGATCTCTTGTTTTAACAGCTAAAATGAAACGGTTAATATCTGATCGAATCTGATTGATATAGTAATAGAGGGAAATAATAGCTCCCAATAAAATCAGTGCAATCCCCGCTATGGTAAACCAAAGCTGGGTATTTTTAATCAGGTAAAACAAGAGATAGCCTAGCAGATTAATAATCAGTAGGCGAAATATTAAACGGAAAGTAAAACGTTGATAGAACATGTTTTTAAAACTGAAAGCTTAAAGGCGAAAGACTAAAGCGTTAAGCTTTGGTCTTTCAGCTTTCAGCTTAGATTCCAAATTTCTCAATTCTTCTGTACAATGCAGCTCGAGTTAAACCAAGTTCTGCTGCGGCTTTTGATATATTTCCTTTGTGTTTATCAATTGCTTTCTGCACCATCATTTTTTCCATATCCTCAAGTGCCATTTCATCTGGTATAGCGTTGTTCTGCGCATAACGCTGCGGACTTAACTGTAAATCTTCTTCGGTAATATCAGCTCCATCGCTCATAATAACGGCTCTTTCTAAAACGTGTTGTAACTCGCGTACATTGCCTGGCCATTTATACTGTAAAAGCGCTTCCTGGGCTTTAGCATTAAGCTTACGGATATCTTTATGATATTTTGAGCTAAAAACCTGCATAAAGTGAGTGGCCAAAAGTAAAATATCTGTTCCGCGTTTACGTAAAGCTGGTAATAAAAGTTCAACGGTGTTAATGCGGAACAGTAAATCCTGTCTAAATGTATTTTTAGCGACCATTTCATTTAAGGGCATATTAGTGGCTGTTATTAAGCGAACATTCACCTTGCGCTCTTTACTTTCACCTAAACGGGTAACCGTACGGTTTTGCAAAACGCTTAAGAGTTTAGCTTGAAGCGGTAAAGTTAGATTTCCTATCTCGTCTAAAAATATTGTTCCGCCATCGGCCAGCTCAAAGCGGCCGGGTTTATCTTCTTTGGCATCGGTAAAAGCACCTTTAGCGTAACCGAATAATTCGCTTTCAAATAAATTTTCGTTTAACGAACCTAAATCGACATGCATAAAGACCTGGTTTTTCCTTTGTGAATTACCATGGATTTCATAAGCGAAAACTTGTTTCCCCGTTCCGTTTTCGCCCAGAATAAGCACATTTGCATCAGTAGGAGCTACTTTTAAGAGTGTGTTTTGCAATTGCTTTATCTCATCTGCCTGTCCAACAATATTTTCGAAACCTCGTATAAGGTCTTTTTGGAGCGATGAATGTATTTTTTCTAATTTCTTTACCTTTTTGGTCGATTCGCGGAGTTTAGATGCCGATGAGATAGTGGCAAACAGCTTTTCATTTTCCCAGGGTTTTAGAATAAAATCGGTTGCTCCTTTTTTAATCGCCTTTACCGCCAGTTCAACATTGCCAAAAGCTGTCATTAATATGACCACATAATCCTTATCGATCGATAAAATATGTTCTAACCAATAAAGACCTTCTCTGCCATCACTGGCGCCTTTTTGATAGTTCATATCCAGCAAAATGATATCAATTTCGTTTTTGCTCAATAAAACATTGATCTCCTTAGGAGATTTACAGGTAATTACCTGCTTTACCTGTTGTTTTAAAAACAAACGGGCACTAAGCAGGATATCATCGTCATCATCGATAATTAAAACTGTGGCGTCAAGCATAACCTTTCCCTATTAAAGTTAATATATATTTATTCTTTTTTGCTGTCCCTCTCCTTCAGGAGAGGGATAAAGGGGTGAGGCAAAAATACCAAAACTGTCCGCTCCCGCACACCAACTGTCCGATAATGAACATGTAAAAAATAAATTAACTGTTAATTTGTTGATTATTAGTGTTTTAAATTTATTTCTTGCTTTTGGCGCAGGCTTGGTTATTAGTGAAACCAAACAGTACAACCGAACACATGGATAAGAAAATAGAGAAAAAAAGATTTAGCACTAAAACCCTGTTAATTATGGGTGGAGCAATTGCTTTCATAGCAGTTGTAATTTATGGCTATACTTTATCCCTCAAAAAAGTTTACAGTGCAGATGCCGATAAATTAACCATCAGTAAAGTAGAATACGGCGATTTTGAAGATGTGGTACTATTAAATGCCAGTGTAGTTCCCTTAACTTCTGTAATTGTAAGTTCATCGGAAGGTGGAACGGTTGCCGAAATTTTTACTGAAAATGGTGCTTCTGTAGTAAAAGGTACCCCATTATTGCGGATAGCAAATTCGAACGCCATGTTGGGTTATACTTCGCAACAAACAGCCGCTACCGAGCAAATAAATCAATTACGTAAATCGAGATTAGATTTAGAACAGAACCAAAGAATCCTGAATCAGGATGTATTAGATGTAGAGAATAATTTGCGTACGGCAACCCGCCAATTTCGATTAGATAGCTCGCTTTTTGCCAAAAAAGTAATTACGCTCCAGGAGTTTAACAAGTCGAATCAGGATTATGAATATTATCAAGGCAAATTGAAAATTGTACGTCAGGCCATTAAGCAGGAAAATCAAAGTCGGAAGATGCAACTGGCTCAAATCGATCAATCGATGGGGCAAATGAACGAAAGTTTAGAGATGATCCGCAAAAATATAGAAAATATGACCATCAAAGCTCCAGTATCTGGTAAACTTTCATCTTACGATCCTGTAATCGGTAAATCATATAATTCTAACGAAATGATTGGAAAGATTGATGTGTTGCAGGGTTATAAACTTCAGGCAGGTGTTGACGAATATTATATTAACCGGGTAAAAGAAGGACAAACCGCTAACTGTGAGTTTAACGGTAAAACTTATAACTTAACGGTGAGTAAAGTGATACCTGAGGTTACAGCCGGCCAGTTTCAGGTAGAAATGGTTTTTAAAGGAGCTACGCCCGAAGGTTTACGCCGTGGATTATCGTTACAGACCAAACTAACCTTATCTGATAACAGCAAGTCGTTACTTTTGGCCCAAGGGCAGTTTTTCCAGAGCACAGGTGGCTCTTGGGTCTTTGTGGTAAACAATGGTAAAGCCACCAAGAAAAATGTTAAAATCGGGCGGAAAAATTATCTGTACTACGAAATACTGGATGGTTTGCAGAAAGGTGATGAAGTAATTACCTCATCTTACGATCAGTTTAACCAGTACGACCAGGTGGAGATCAATAAATAGAGCGGACTGAGGAGAGCGTTAAATACAAATAAACAATTACCAATGATCAATAAACTAAAATTAATCAATAACCATTTAGGAATTTGTGGTTTGGAACTTAGAATTTGAAATCATGCGGTACCAGTTAACGAATGACTAATGAACCAAAATAACCAATAATATACTCTGGTCTTAATACTTGATACTCATTACTTGTACAAGTCTTGATACCTGATACTAAATACTTGATACTAGAATAACACTTGATAAGATGATTAAAATAGAAAATCTGGAAAAAGTTTATAAGACCGAGGAAGTAGAAACTACGGCACTTAATGGCATTAACCTCCATGTTGCAGCAGGAGAATTTGTTTCTATCATGGGACCTTCGGGTTGCGGTAAATCTACTTTGTTAAACGTAATGGGTTTGCTGGATAAGCCTGAAAGTGGAAGCTACAAATTTATAGATACGGAGCTTTTAACGCTTAACGATAGAGAACGTTCAAATTTCCGTAAAAGAAATATGGGATTTGTTTTTCAGAACTTTAACCTGATCGACGAATTAACGGTCTTCGAAAACATTGAACTGCCCTTAATTTATAATAAGATTCCTGCCGGAGAACGTAAGAAACTAGTAAACGAAATCATCGAAAGGATGAACATTGTAAACCGTAGCGGCCATTTTCCTCAACAGTTATCGGGCGGGCAGCAGCAACGTGTAGCGGTAGCAAGAGCTTTGGTTACCAAACCCAAACTGGTTCTGGCTGATGAGCCTACCGGAAATCTTGATAGCTCGCATGGTAATGAAGTAATGGAACTGCTCTGTGAGTTGAACGAAACCGGAACCACCATTGTAATGGTTACCCACTCCAGTCATGATGCTAGTTTCTCTAACCGGATCATTAACCTGAAAGATGGTCATGTGATATCCGAGAAGATCAATAAAAGCAGAAATGAGGAGCTGATATAAGGAAAGAAGGCTGAAGGCTTTAAGGTAGAAGGTCTAGTGGTATCACCTTTTAATCCTCCTAGCTTCAACCTCTAAAAAGATTTTAGTTTAGTTAATAATAAGTCTGCCCAAAAATCTTCCTGGATGGGAAGATTGGGTGCAGGCATAAGAAAGATAAAGGTTCAAAGCTACGGCATATGGTTGATGTGCCAAACCTTAAATCCTAAACCTCAAAAAATATGTTTAAATTAAATTTAAAAATCGCTTTGCGAAACCTTTGGAAAAACAAAGGATTCTCACTGATTAATATCGGAGGATTGGCCATTGGCTTAGCCAGTTGTATGATTTTGCTTTTATACGTGGCTTACGAATGGAGTTACGATAAGCAATTTAGCAACAGCAACAAAACTTATGTCGTATATCAAAATATGGTGGCAAATGGCAAAACTTTTAGTTGGGCATGGACACCTAATGTGATGGCTAAAGAAGTGCAGGAAAAAATCCCTGGTGTTAAGTATGCCGCTCATACTACTTATCCGAGGAAACAATTAATTACCGTTGGTAACAATAAAATAAATAGCAGTGCAATATTTGCCGACCAAAATTTTATTAAAATATTGGATTATAAATTTCTTGAAGGTAATTCAGCAAGCGTTTTAAAAGATGTAAATACCATCATTCTTACTAAATCTTTTGCAACAAAATTATTTGGAAATGAAGATCCCATTAATAAAATGGTAAAGCTGGAAAATCAGGAAGTATTAAAGGTTGAAGCCGTAATAGAAGATGCACCTGCAAATAGTAGTTTAACTTTTGAATGTATAATGCCCTGGGCACTGTTCGAAAAACGAGAAACCTGGGTGAAGGAAGGCAATTGGGGAAATAATATGTGTTTAACGCTCGTTCAATTACAGGATAATAACTTTTTTACTGCAGCAAATGATTTGATGCATGATATTTACAAACGCAATCAGAAAGATAATTCAGCAGTAGCTTTACTGCACCCTTTAACCAAATGGCATTTATATGATGATTTTGTAAATGGTAAATCAATAGGCGGTAAAATAGATCAACTCAAAATATTTTTATTACTCGCCTTTTGCATATTGCTAATTGCCTGTGTAAATTTTATGAATTTATCTACAGCGCGCTCAGAGCGCAGGGCAAAAGAAGTTGGCGTGCGTAAAGCAATTGGATCAACACGTAAATCATTAATTAATCAGTTCTTTTTAGAATCACTGCTCATTACATTTATTGCCACCGTTTTAGCTTTTATCTTAATTGAGGTGAGTTTACCATATTTTAATAGTTTGTTGGATATTAAATTAACAATCGATTACTATAATGGCTCATTTTGGTTAGCATTATTTGGTTTGATGATTTTAACCGGATTTATTGCGGGTAGTTATCCGGCTCTGTATCTATCTTCTTTTGAGCCTATCAAAGTTTTAAAAGGTTTTACACTTAAAGCAGATTCATCCGCTTCGGTGAGGAAAGTATTAGTGGTTGGCCAATTTGTTTTTGCCGCAAGTTTAATTATTTGTACAGCAGTAATTTATCAGCAACTTAATTATGTTAAAAATAAGCCTATTGGTTACGATCAATCCAATTTAATTCAGATAGCGGTATCCGGTAAAATGAATGATGCTGTTAAATTAGAATTGCTTAAAACGCAACTGTTAGAATCAGGTGCTGCGAGCGATGTTACTTTTTTTAGTACAGATTTTACTGAAGGTGGCGATAATACTACGGCTGTAAATTGGGAAGGTAAAAACCCGAACGAGGCTATTTCTTTCAACCATAGAACAATAGGATATGATTTTGTTGAAACTATTGGAACTAAGATGGTTAGTGGCAGGGAGTTTTCTGCGAAATTTCATGATACAAGTAGCGTATTGTTAAATGAAGCGGCTGTGAAAATGATGGGATTAAAGAATCCGATTGGTAAGATTATTACTTTCTGGGGAAAAAAATTAACCACAGTTGGCGTAGTAAAAGATTTTGTAGTAGAAAGTGCTTATCAAAGAGTGGCTCCAATGATTTTTAGAGTAAATCAAAGAGACGACGCGAGGGTTATCATTGCGCGGTTAAATCCAAATCAAAACATCAGTTCATCATTGGCTAAAATTGATGATATAGTAAAGCAAATGGAACCCAATTATCCTGTTAACCGCAAATTTGTGAACGAATCTTTTGAAGTGAAATTTAAAAATGAAAAACTTTTAGGATCACTTTCCAACTGGTTTGGTGGTTTCGCAATTTTCATTTCCTGCCTGGGATTATTAGGCCTGGCACTTTTTATGGCAGAGCAACGCAAAAAGGAAATTAGTATCCGTAAGGTTTTAGGAGCCAGCACTGGCAATATCCTCGTGTTGCTAAATAAAGATTTTATAAAATTGGTGGCCATTGCCAATCTTATAGCGTTTCCATTAGCCTATATTATTGTAAATAAATGGCTTTCAAGTTTCGAGTATCGCATCGATATATCTGCACTGCCATTTATAGTCGCTATTGCTTTGTCGGTACTCATTGCCATACTTACGGTTAGTGTTCAGTCAGTTAAAGTGGCGAAGGCAAATCCTATTGATGCATTAAAATATGAATAAATAACACGTTTAGTACATGGCAATCAGCATGGATTACCGCTACTGACAAATGCTTTACGTTAAACCACACAAATATGTTTAAACTCAACCTTAAAATAGCATTACGCAACCTCTGGAGAAACAAAGGCTTTACCCTGATCAACCTTGGTGGATTAGCCATCGGCTTGGCCAGCTGCATGATCTTATTATTGTACGTAGCTTACGAATATGGATACGATAAGCAATTCAAAGATTATGATAAAACCTATGTACTTTATAATAACCAAAAAACTGCTACAGAAACTTTTAGTTTTATGGCCTTTCCAGGTCTGTTGAGAGATGAAATAAAGGATAAAGTGCCCGGTATTGCCAAAGTGAGCCGTTTATCGTATGCAGAGCAGATGCTCATTTCTTATAACCATAACAATTTTAAAAAGAACGCCGTTTTCAGTGATCCTGATTTCACAAGAATATTCGATTATAAAGTTTTAAAGGGTGATAAAAATACCATGTTGAATAGTGTTGATGGAGTAGTTTTGACAGAAACACTGGCGAAAAATCTATTTGGGAATGAAGATCCGATCAATAAAACCGTAAAACTTGATAAAAAAGAAAATTTGAGGGTCGAAGCTGTAATTGAGGATTCGCCTAAAAATTCCACAATCCATTTGGATTATATCATGTCGTGGAAATTGTATGAAAAATTAAATCCATGGACTAAAGAAAGTGGCTGGGGAAACAATTATTGCATGTTGTTTGCACAACTTCAGGATAACTCCTTTTTTGATCGCGCCAATAACCAGATGAAAGGTATGATCAAAGCACATGATAAAGAAGCAAATGGCGAACCTTTTATGCATCCTTTATCCAAATGGCATTTATACGATAAATTTGAAAATGGCAAAAATGTAGGCGGAAAGATTGATCAGTTGAGAATCTTTTTCCTTTTGGCTTTTTGTATCCTGCTAATTGCCTGTGTTAATTTCATGAACCTTTCTACCGCTAAATCAGAAAAGCGGGCGCGTGAAGTTGGTGTACGTAAAGCCATTGGTTCTTCAAGGAATAATTTGGTCCGTCAGTTTATGTTCGAATCAGTTTTACTTACCACTTTAAGTATGTTGTTGGCTTTTGTGCTGATCGAAATAAGTTTGCCTTACTTTAACAATCTTTTGGGAATTAATCTAGATATTAATTACAGCGATTATAAATTCTGGACCGTATTTTTAGGTTTAACCCTGTTAACTGCTTTTATTGCCGGAAGTTACCCTGCATTTTACCTGTCTTCTTTCGATCCGGTTAAAGTTTTAAAAGGTTTTAAAATTTCGGGAGGATCTACCTTGTCTATCCGTAAATTTTTGGTGGTTTTTCAGTTTGTGTTTGCAGCCTGTTTAATTGTATGTACAGCAGTAATTTATCAGCAATTAAACTATATTAAAAATAAACCGATAGGTTACAACCGCGCAAACCTGGTGCAGATTTCTACTGAGGGCGAATTTTCGAAAAAAGAAAAACGCGAAATCCTGAAAGACGAGCTGCTAAAATCAGGGGCCATAACTGCCTCAACAGAATATAGTATGTCTTTAACCTCCGGAGGGAACAATACTTATGGCGTGAGCTGGCCTGGCAAAAATGAAAAAGATAAGATCCTGGTTAATTTTAGGTTTACCAATCTCGACCTCATCAAAACTACGGGAATGGAAATTTTACAGGGCAGGGATTTCTCAAAGGATTTCGCAGATACCGCCAATGTAATTGTTAACGAAGCACTGGTTAAGGTAATGGGAATGAAAGATCCTGTGGGCAAAATGATCACCTGGGATCAACCCTTGAGAATTATAGGGGTAGTTAAAGATTACGTAATGGAATCACCTTATCAAAAAGCCGCACCATTACTTATTGCCCAAAATCCTGGCCGTGCCACCACTATTATTATGCGGTTGAATGATAAAAACAACATTACCACGTCCATCAGCAAAATTAATGAAGCAGTAAAAAGGTTAAATCCATCTTACCCAACCGAAATAAGATTTGTTGATGATAATTTTGAATGGAAATTCAGAGATGAAAAGTTGTTGGGAACGCTTTCCAACTGGTTTGGAGGCTTTGCTATCTTCATTTCCTGTCTCGGATTGCTGGGCTTAGCTTTATTTATGGCCGAGCAGCGCAAAAAAGAAATCAGCATTCGCAAAGTTCTGGGCGCAAGCACGGCAAACATACTAACCTTATTGAACAAAGATTTTATAAAACTGGTTGCCATTGCCAACCTGATTGCATTTCCATTGGCTTATATTATTATAAACAAATGGCTTTCAGGCTACGAATACCGGATTCCGGTTTCAACATTGCCATTTATTGCCGCTATAAGCCTATCGGTTATTATAGCAATACTTACTGTGAGTGTGCAATCAATTAAGGTAGCAAAGGCAAACCCGGTAGATGCACTTAAATATGAGTAAAGCGGAGGGTTTAAGGTAAAAGGCTTAAGGTAAATAAGCCAAATCCCTAGACCCAATAATACTTTAAATATGAATAAGGTGTAAGGTTAAAAGGTTGAGGGCGTAAGGTTAAAACGCCAAACCTTAAACCCTATACCTCAAACCTTAAACCTAATGTTTAAACTCAACCTAAAAATCGCACTGCGTAACCTTTGGAAAAATAAGGTAAGCTCATTCATTAACGTAATCGGCCTGGCTATTGGTTTGGCTGCCTGTTTAATGTTGCTCCTGTACGTTACCTACGAATGGAACTTTGATAAGCAAGCCAAAAATTCAAATGATGTTTTTACAGCGATGACTAATATCCCTGGTGATAACGGTAAAATTGCAGGAACATTCGAAGGCTCGACAACTGCTTTCGGTCCGACGATTAAACAAGAGTTGCCAGAGCTTAGATACGTGGCAAGAATGGATTACGGTGGCAAGAATTTAATTGCCAACGGTCAAAACGCATTTAAGCGTCAATCTAAATTTGCTGAACCAGACATCTTGAAAATGTACGATTACGAATTTATTCATGGTGATGGAAATACAGCTTTAACCAACCCTAATTCTGTTATTTTAACTGAATCTACCGCTAAAGTATTATTTGGAACTACTGATGTCTTGAATAAATCGGTACGTTTTAAAGATTATTTAGATTTAAATATTACCGGTGTAATTAAAGATCAGCCCGATAACAGTTCAAACAAATTTGATTATTTAATGCCCTGGGCTTTATACGAAACCATTGATAGAAGTGCTAAAGACCTAAACTGGAGAAATTATAGTTTTGTAACGCTTGTAATGTTGAAAAGCGGCGTGAATTTAGACTTGGTTAACCAAAAGATAATTCAGATTGAGAAAAAGAATAACACAGACAACCAGCAATCTCAGGTATTGTTTCCATTGGCAAGTTTACATTTGTACGGCAAGTTTGAGGATGGCAAAAGTATTGGCGGTGCCATAGAGCAGATTTATCTGTTTGTTGGACTCGCTTTCGGCATTCTATTGATCGCCTGCATCAATTTTATGAACATGGCTACAGCCAAATCAGAAAAACGTGCAAAAGAGGTTGGCATAAAAAAGACCATTGGTGCGAATAGAAGATCGCTGATTCTACAGTTTTTAACCGAGTCGATGATGTTGACATTTATTGCGGTGATTTTTTCCATTGCCATCCTCGAATTATTTCTACCAACCTTTAATAACCTTTTGAATATTAAATTAAACATCTCGTACTTTAACAGTGCCAGCTGGGTAGGTATTTTAGGAATTGTTATTGCTACAGGCCTAATAGCGGGTAGTTATCCTGCATTTTATCTATCATCTTTTAATCCCATACAAACCTTAAAAAGAAAAATTAAGTCAAAAGCGTTGTTTTCGGTAAGCTTAAGGCAGATATTGGTGGTAGGGCAGTTTTGCTTTGCTATTATCCTCATTATTTCCACTTTGGTTATCTACAAACAGATCCAATATATTAAAAACAGACCGGTAGGCTTTGATGTGAATGCTTTGGTAGAAATGCCGCAAGATGGGGAACTGAAAGTAAAATATGATTTGCTACGTTCGCAGTTGTTAAAATCAGGTGCGGTTACTTCAATGTTCCAATCATCAGTTAGCTTATCTCATCATGGACGCAACTTTTCAGGTATAGAATGGGAAGGTATGTTGAAAGCTACAAACAACCAACTGTTTAACCAGGTAATTACCACTTACGATTTTATCAAAACCAATGGTATCAAATTAACCACTGGAAGAGACTTTTCGGAAAACTTCGCTTCAGATACCAGTGCGGTGATGGTAAGTGCATCCGCTGTTAAAATTTTTGGCTATAAAAACCCGGTGGGTAAAACAATTACCATTTTTGGTGATAAATTTAATATCATAGGTATTTTCGACGATTATGTTTGGGATTCGCCTTACAAATCGAACAACCCGATGGTGGTATTTTTTGATAAGAAACAAACTGGAAATATCACGATGCGCTTAAATGAAAATAACAGCCTTCAAAATAATATTGAAACCATCAGTAAGATTACAAAAGCTTTAAATCCGGCTTATCCTTTAGAAATTAATTTTTTAAATAATGTATACTCCGAAAAATATAATACCGAAAAAACTTTAGGTATACTTTCAAATCTTTTCGGTGGACTGGCCATTTTTGTTTCCTGCTTGGGGCTATTCGGTTTGGTATCTTATAGTGCAGAGCAGCGGACAAAAGAATTTGGTGTGCGCAAAGTATTAGGAGCTTCGGTATTTAATTTAATGCAACTGCTGTCGCTTTCTTTTGTAAAAATGATAGTGGTTTCTATTATAATTGCTATTCCATTGAGTTATTTTTTAATGAATAAATGGCTGATGAAATTCGAGTTTCATACCGAAATATCATGGTGGATTATGCCAATTGCAGGATTTGGAACTTTGATGATGGCATTGATTACCGTGAGTTTTCAGGCCTATAAAACAGCTAATGCCAACCCTGTTGATGCACTGAAATATGAGTAATTCGGTTGGCAGTTTTCAGTTAGCAATATAACAATTAACCATTTTAACAATTTATACAGTTAATCTATCATGTTCAGATTAAACCTAAAAATAGCATTACGTAATCTTTGGAAAAATAAGGGTTTTACTTTAATTAATGTTGGCGGACTTGCTATTGGAATGGCCTGTTGTTTAATGTTGCTGCTTTACGTAAATTATGAGTGGAGCTTCGATAAACATTATAAAAATGCTGATAAAGTATATTTAACGGCTTTAAATTTAAAGTTTAACGGTAAACTGGCTACCACAATGGCAGTTCCCAATAAACTGGCCAAAGCTGGAGTTTCAGAATTGCCTGGTATTAAAAGTGCAGCGCGTATGTCGATGAATAACGGGCAAAAGTTGTACAGCCGGAACCAACACAACTTTAAATTATCAGGGATAAATGTTGACCCTGATTTTTTAAAGATTCTCGATCATAAATTTATCTATGGAGATCCAAATACAGCGCTAAATGAACCAAATAATGTGCTTATTAGCCAATCTACATCAAAAAAGTTATTTGGTGATGAGAATCCTATCGGGCAGCTCATTAAATACGATAACCGGGTTAATTTAAAAGTAAGTGCCGTAATAGAAGATCTTCCTAAAAATCAGAGCATGCAGTATGATCTGTTACAGCCATGGGCTTTTTTAGAGCAGGAAAATCCTTCAGAAAAAGAAAATGGGTGGGGAGCAATTACCTGTTTAACTTTATTTCAACTCAAAGATAATGCTTCTTTGGCGGCCACAAATTCGGTTTTAAAAAACTTTATAGTAAATAAAGAACCTGATTTAAAAGAAATGACCTACGAGCCTTTTCTTTTCCCTTTAAGTAAATTTCATTTATATGACGATTTTGAAGGCGGAAAAGCGGTTGGAGGTAAAATCGATCAATTGAGGCTGTTTGTATTTCTGGCCATTTGCGTGCTGTTTATTGCCTGTATCAACTACATGAATCTTTCCACCGCCAAATCAGAGAAGAGAGCCAGAGAAGTGGGGGTTAGGAAGGCTTTAGGTTCTACCAGAAATACCATAATGGGACAGTTTATAATAGAGTCGTTACTATTATCGTTTTTGGCCATGTTAATTGCCTTTACCTTGCTCGAAGTATCTTTACCTTATTTTAATAATCTGCTCAATATTTCAATCAAGATTGATTATCATGCTTATCAGTTTTGGAGCATATTGCTTGCTATGGTACTGATCACCGGTTTACTTGCGGGCAGTTATCCTGCGTTTTATCTTTCCTCATTTATCCCGGTAAAGGTGTTAAAAGGTTTTAAAGGCGCTACGGGTTCATTATCTATCCGTAAAACTTTGGTAGTGGTGCAGTTTAGCCTTTCTATCTGTATGATTATTTCTGCCAT
This sequence comes from Pedobacter sp. AK013, assembly GCF_014205835.1. GTDB lineage: Bacteria > Bacteroidota > Bacteroidia > Sphingobacteriales > Sphingobacteriaceae > Pedobacter. Next base: position 94,748 of record NZ_JACHCQ010000018.1, read on the forward strand.
TGTAATTTACAGCCAAATTCAACACCTTAAAAATAAGCCCCTCGGTTTTGATCAAGCCGCGCTTGCGCAGATAGATTTAGAAGGAGAATGGACCAAGCCGGAGAAGCTACAAACTTTTAAAAATGAATTAGAAAGGGCAGGTGCAATAACTGCCGCAACAGAATATGCAAGCTCATTTACTGATCGCGGTTCAATTACTAGTGACATTCAGTGGCCAGGAAAGCCGAAAAATGATGTTTCGATTATTAATTATAGAAGTACAGGTTTCGATTTTGCCAAAACAACCGGTGTAAAGATTATTGCAGGGAGAGATTTTGATCCTAAATTTTCGGCTGATACCTCAACATCACTATTGCTTAATCAAACCGCTGTTAAAATAATGGGATTAAAAAATCCTGTAGGTACCGTTATCCATTGGGGAGATAACCCGCCACTTAAAGTAGTGGGTGTTGTACAAGATTATTCAAACGAATCATTAGCTTCAAAAATACAACCAACAGTTTATTATTATAACATTAAAACAAGTCGTGTTTTATTACTTAAACTAAATCCTAAACAATCACTTTCCAACTCAATTGAAGCTATAAAATCGGTGAGTCAACGTTTAAATTCTGCATATCCGATAGAAGTAAAATTGGTTAGTCAGGGTATGGCCGAAAAACTTCGGAGCGAAAGATTGCTCAGTGTACTTTCGAATATTTTTGGCGGTTTTGCCATTTTCATTTCCTGCTTAGGTTTATTGGGTTTAGCATTATATACTGCTGAGCAACGTAGCAAAGAAATCAGTATCCGTAAAGTGCTGGGTGCCAATCTTTCCGATATATTGGTGTTGTTGAATAAAGATTTTATGAAATTGGTGGTCATATCCAATATCATTGCTATACCGGTAGCCTACATTCTCGTTACCAAGTGGCTGGAGAAGTATGATTATAAAATTACGGTTAATTTATGGCCCTTTTTACTTGCTCTTTTAAGCTCTGTAATTATTGCCGTTTTAACAGTAAGCCTGCAAACTTTTAAAGTGGCCAAAGCCAATGCCGTTGATGCTCTTAAATATGAATAAGGCTAAAAGGTTTAGGGCCTAAGGTTAATGCGCCAAGGTCTTAAACCCAATTAGTGTATTTGAATATGAATAATGTTTAAGGTTAATGTTAATTGGCGTAAAGTTGATACGCCAACCCTTAACCCCCTAATCCCTAATACTTAAACCTTATGTTTAAATTGAACTTAAAAATCGCTTGGCGAAATCTTTGGAAAAACAAAGTCAATACTTTTATTAATGTTTTGGGGCTTTCCATTGGAATGGCCAGTTGCATTCTTATTTTTATTTTCATTCGTTACCAGTTAAGTTTTGATGAAAATTTTAAGAATGAAAGCCGTATATATCGGGTAGTAACCAATTGGACCACTGCAGATAGTTTTTTCGAATCGCAGGGAACACCCAAGCCTTTACCTCCGGCAATGCGTAATGATTTTAAACAACAACTAGATAAAGTTGCAGCCATTCAAGGTGGTGGTGGAATCATCAAAGTAAAAGACGCGTTAGGGAAAAATAAGATTAAAACAGCAGAAGATGTACACTATGTTGAGCCCGAATTCTTTGAGATTTTCGATTTTAAATGGCTTGAAGGAAATCCACGTCAGTCGTTAAGCCAGCCAAATACTGTTGTTTTATCAAGTGATATGGCCGATAAATTTTTTGGAGACTGGCACAAGGCAGTAGGGCAAAGTATTAATTTTCAAAACAAAACCGACCTTAAAGTTACAGGCATCATAGAAAAAATGCCAGATAACAGCTCTTTTCCTCTTAAGGTGCTCATTTCTTATAAAACATACCTAAACCGTGCACTACCTGAACTAAAGGCATGGGCTTCTGTTTCGTCCAATTCCGAATGTTATGTATTATTAAAAGAAGGTATTTCTGTTGAAGATGTTAGTGCAGGTATTCCCCAGTTTATTAATAAATATTATGAAAAAGACAAAATTTCAAAAGAGGGACATAAACTTCAACCATTAAGAGATATTCACTATAATGCCAACCTTGGCAACTTTGCTAATAAAACAACGCCTAAAAAAGAGTTGTACGGTTTGGCTATTATTGGTGTTTTTTTACTACTTACTGCATGTATCAATTTTATTAATTTGGCAACGGCACAAGCAGTAAGCAGAGGAAAAGAGGTTGGTGTTCGTAAAGTAATGGGTAGTTTACGTAAACAATTAATTTTTCAGTTCTTAACTGAAACTTTAACCATCACGGTTATCTCGTTGTTGGTGGGGTGTGTCTTAACGGAAGCTGCCTTACCGGGAATGAAAAGCTTATTTAAAGAAGACATTTCATTTAGTATTACCGAACACCCGATTATCCTTTTATTTATGATCTTGCTGATGCTTGTGGTAAGCTTTTTGGCAGGTTTTTATCCTGCTATGATCATGTCAGGCTACAGCCCGGCATTAGCAATTAAAAATAAAATTACAGCAAATGCTGGTAGCTTAAGTTTGAGAAAGATACTGGTAGTGGTTCAATTTGCCATCACCATTATACTCATTATAGGCACTTTAGTTGTACTGAACCAAATGAACTACATGAGAGAGAAGCCTCTTGGTTTTAATCCATCTGCGGTAGCTTTGGTAGATATACCTTCTGATAGCATTGCAATTACACGATATCATACTTTACAAGATCGAATTAATAAAATACCTGGCGTTTTATCTACAAGTTTTTGTGCTTCCGGGCCATCTTCATCCTCTAATAATGAATATAATTTTAAATACAACGGAACGATAAATGCAACTTTTCAAGCCAATACTAAAGATGTAGACGAAAATTATTTTAAAACCTTTGGTTTAGAAATTATTGCAGGTAAAGGACTTTCTAAAAGCGATACATTAAAAGACTTTGTGGTGAACGAAACGATATTAAAAAAACTTAATGTAGTTAACTACAACGATGCTATTGGGAAAGCCATCAGGCTTCATGGTAAAATGGGTTATATTGTTGGAGTGGTAAAGGACTTTAATAATATGAATTTGCATGAACCTATTTCTCCGATTATTATTAGCAGTGATAAAAACTCATACACTAAAATAGCGGTTAAACTGGATAGTAAAAGCATTTTGTCGGCCATGAAAGTAATTGAAAGTACCTGGAATAGTGTTCTTCCTGAGTACGTTTATGGTGCCTCTTTTATGGATGATGAAATTAACCAGTATTATCAAACCGAGCAAATTATGGGTACGCTTTTTAAAGTATTTGCAGGCACCATTATTTTTATTTCATTTATCGGCCTATTTGGCTTAATATCATTCGTTGCTGCACAACGTACTAAAGAAGTAGCCATTAGGAAAGTTCTAGGTGCTTCGACAATTGAATTGGTTAGGATGCTTAACGGATCGTTTCTGGTAATGGTTTTTATTGCCAACTTGGTTGCATGGCCACTCGCATACTTATTTATCTCAAAATGGTTATCTGGCTTTACCTATCGCATTGATATCAGCATTTGGCCTTTTGCACTTGCTATGCTTATTTCGATGACAATTACACTGGTAACCGTAAGCATCCGCTCGTATAAAGCAGCCGCTGCCAATACAATTGATGCTTTGAAGTACGAATAAACTTGCTGATGGTGCCTGGCGCTAAGTGATTAATCCTCGCTAGGCGCCAAATAATTCACACTAAACCTAAAAACTATGTTTAGATTAAACTTAAAAATCGCCTGGCGAAACCTTCGGAAAAACAAGGGTTACACCATGATCAATATACTGGGTTTATCAATCGGGATGGCCAGTTGTATCCTCATTTTTATTTTTATCCGATTTCAGCTTAGTTTCGATGAAGGTTATAAAAATGCCGACCGGATTTACCGTGTAGTTACAGATTGGAAATACAACGCATTCAATGATTTCTCTGCAGGGGTGCCCATACCTTTTACAGCAGCAGCGAGAAATGAGATTGCTGGGATAGAAAAAATAGGTGCAATAGCTAAAGTTCAGGATATTGTGCATGTTAGGGATAATTCTGGTAGGGAAATTATAAAAAGCAACGAGGACATATACTTTGCTGAACCTGACTTTTTTGATATAGTAAACATTAATTGGAATTACAGTAAGCCTACCGAAGCATTAAAGGAACCAAACAGCACAGCCTTATCTGAAACGATGGCAATAAAATACTTTGGGAGTATACAACAAGCTATTGGTAAAAGTATTACACTTGGAACTAAAACACAGTTAAAGGTTACCGGGGTATTTCAAGATATGCCAGAAAACACAAGCTTTCCTTTAAAAATAGTGATCGCTTACCAAAATTTATACAATTATTATGGTAACCGCGACTGCTGGGATTGTATCAATTCGAGTTTAAGTAGCTATGTGTTGCTTAAAGACGGACTCAGCAAATCTGACCTTGATGGGGCAATGGCAAAATTTAATAAAAAATATTATGCAGATAAAAAGATAGAAGGGAATCAGGTCAACAGGCTACAGGCTTTAAAAGACATTCATTTTGACGGGCGTTATGATAATTTTGCAAATGCAACAATTGCCAGGAGTGAGATTTATGGCCTTGCCATTATTGGATTGTTTTTAATTTGTACAGCTTGCATCAATTTTATCAATTTAAATACAGCACAAGCGATCAACCGATCTAAAGAGGTTGGGGTGCGCAAAGTAATGGGCGGTAAGCGTAAACAGCTTATAGTACAATTTTTAACCGAAACGGTTGTACTGGTACTAATTGCACTGCTAGTTGCCTGCATCATCAGCGAATTGCTTATACCAGCTATGCAAAACCTTTTCAAAAATCAAATTACGTTCAGTTTGTTTGGTCATCCGGTTATTTTCTTATTCATGGCCTTATTGGTGGTATTTGTAGGTTTCCTGGCAGGCTTTTATCCTGCAATGATTATGTCGGGTTTTAATCCGGCCCTTGCCATAAAAAATAAAGTTGCGCTTAATAATAACGGTTTAAGCTTACGCAAAATTTTGGTGGTTGTACAGTTTACAATTACCATTATACTCATTATTGGTACAATTATCATAGTAAAACAGATGGATTACCTTCAACAGAAACCGCTGGGGTTTAATTCTTCGACTGTAGTAATGGTGGGCATGCCTGGCGATAAGATAAGCAAGGGCAAACACAATGTTTTCAAAGAAAGGGTGTTGAAAATTCCTGGCGTTCAATTGTTAAGTTATTGCCAGTCGCCACCTTTATCTCAGGATATCAACTCCACTAATTTTACCTTTAATGGGACGAAGAACAAAGATTTCGAGGTAAGGACCTGTAAGGCAGATGAAGATTATTTTAGGCTTTTTGATTTAAAAATAGTTGCAGGTAAAATTTTTAAGAAAAGTGATACTGCAAATGGTTATGTGGTTAACGAAACCTTTCTTAAAAAAGTAGGTATTACGAACCCCGAAAATGCATTGGGTAAAATGATTAATGCTTCAGGTGTTAACATTCCTATTGTAGGAGTTGTAAAAGATTTTAACGACAAATCATTAAAAGAAAGGATTTCTGGTTTGGCCATTTCGGCAGATAAAAATCAATATTGGCAAGCTGCAATAAAGTTAGACGGCACACAGCTGCTATCAACCTCGAAACAGATACAAGCTTTGTGGAGTAATACATTTCCAGACAATGTTTATGATGCCAATTTTGTAGATGACAAGATAAAAAGCTACTATGAAAGCGAGCAGGTAATGGGCACACTTTTTAAGGTTTTTGCCTGCGTAATTATTTTCATTTCTTTTATTGGTTTATTTGGGCTAATCTCCTTTGTGGCTACGCAAAGAACCAAAGAAGTTGCGATCCGGAAAGTGTTGGGGGCGTCAACCATTGAGTTGGTGAAAATGCTCAATGGTTCATTCATCGCCATGGTTTTTGTTGCCAATTTGGTGGCCTGGCCATTAGCTTATCTTTTTGTAAGTAAGTGGCTGGATACCTTTGCCTACCGGATCCACCTGAGTATCTGGCCATTTATATTGGCCATGCTTATTTCCATGACCATTACTTTAATTACCGTAAGCATCCGCTCGTATAAAGCGGCAAACGCCAATACTATAGATGCATTAAAATATGAATAACCGTGTAAGGTTTAAAGTAAAAGGCGTAAGGTTAGTACGCCAACATCCTAAACCAACACCTTAAGCCTTAACCTGTATGTTTAAACTGAATTTAAAAATTGCACTGCGCAACCTGTTTAAAAACAAAATTTATGCCGCCATCAATATTGGTGGTTTGGCCATTGGCTTGACTGCTTTTGTGTTAATGCTGTTATACATTAACCACGAAGAAAGCTACGATACCTGGGATTCGGCACTTAAAAATGTTTATCAGATCAGGGAGCGCCATAGTTTTTTCACGCCAGATAATAAAGAGCACCTGCAAGAATCGAACGAAAGCAGGGTAGGGAGCCTCATCCGCCATAAGGTTCCACAGGTAATTGCTGTTACGAAAGTGGATCCCGATTGGGATTTTAGGACTGGTTATTCTGTTAGGGTGGGCAATGCCGATCCCATTACAGTTAACAGGATGAAAGATTCTGATAGCAGTTTCTTTCATGTTTTTAAGTATAGGTTTTTGCAGGGCAGCGAAAGTAATGCATTAATTGCACCAAAATCAGTTGTATTGAAGCAGAGTCTGGCCAAAAAAATATTTGGCGAAGGTAATGTTCTGGGTAAAGTGATCAAAGTAGCTGTCTGGCAAGGAGATAAAGGCATGGATTTAACGGTGACCGGAGTGGTAGAAGACCCTCAAACGCCCGAAACGGCGGGTTTCACAGCCATTATGCGTACAGGAAATAAAGATAAGGACCCGGTTAATCCAACAAATAACAATTATTGCCAGGTTTATGCCAGGGTAAATGAAGGAACCGATCCTGAACTTTTAAACCAGACCCTTAAAAGGGTTTATACTGATTATAAAAAGTCAACAGCGCCACTTAAAAAAATTGAATACAAAAGTTATTTTGCCGATGGTAAATACCTTCAGTTAAAAGCAATTCCGTTAGCTGAAGTTCATGGCAACCGTCCGTTTGAGTTAAGCTGGCTTGAAAAATTAAAGCCTGTAATAGCTATCTGTGTGTTTCTCCTGTTGGTGTCTATTATTAACTTTGTTAATATGGCAACTGCCCAGTCAGTTCAACGTGCTAAAGAGGTGGGGGTTAAAAAGGTGATGGGGGCCTATAAACAGCAACTGATCGCTCAGTTTTTGTTGGAGTGTGCATTACAGAGTATAGTTGCCCTGTTCCTGTCGGTGATATTGATTGAGGTATTATTGCCTTCGTTCAACACTCAATTTCATGTTGATCTTAGTTTTTGGCATAACCCACATCTTTTCAATATGCTTTTACAGCTATTCGGTCTTTTTACGCTGGTAACTTTATTGGCCGGTTTTTACCCTGCCTGGATCTTATCCAATTACGATCCTGCTTCTGTATTAAAAGGCAATTACAGCGGCAGTTTAAAGGGCATAATTTTACGCAATGTGCTCGTGGTTTTTCAGTTTATCATTTCGGTCACCTTTATTATTGCCATAAGTGTGATGCACCTGCAAACAAGTTATCTTAATAATAAGGATTTAGGTTTCGAAAGGAGCAATCTCATTAACATCAGAGCAGGTTATGATCAGGATCTTGCAGATAAGATAAAGCGTATTCCCGGGGTGCAGTATGTGGCTACCACAACCCAGGTAATGGGAAATGCCTTTAACGTTCCGGAGGAGATACAATATAACGGCAATAAAATTTCATTGAACACGGTAACCATAAGCATGGATGCACTTTCGGCCCTGGGTGTAAAACTTTTAAAAGGACGTGTTTTTTCAAGAGAATATAAGCAGGATACTATTAATACCGTTGTGCTTAACGAAGCTGCAGCAAAGCTGATCGATAAAAATCCGGTTGGTAAAAGTTATAAAATCGCTGACGAGCATAAAATGCTTAATTTTCAGATTATTGGTGTAATTAAAGATTATCATAACGAAGGTTTTGACAAGGAAGTACTGCCAACACTTTATAAAGTAACCACTTTAGGCGGCACATCCTCTACCAATAACCTGATTGTAAGGTTGAACAGCGATAAAAATGCTGCCATTATCGAAAAAATAAAGGCCGAATGGAAACATAACTATCCCGATTTCCTGATGGAGTACACCACTTTGGATAGTGCTTTTGATAAAGTGCTCGAAAATAATAAACGTTTTATCAGTATGATAGTGCTGTTCAGCATTGTTTCTGTTTCACTTTCACTACTAGGTCTGTTTGCCCTATCTACTTTTGTAGCAAAACGCCGTACAAAGGAAATTGCCATGAGAAAAATTTTGGGGGCATCCAATATACAGATTGTTGGTCTTTTAAATAAAACGTTCCTGGTTTTGGTAATCATTGCCAACCTCATCAGCTGGCCTGTCGCCTATATTGTGGTGAAAAAATGGCTTAATGGTTTTGCATATCGTATAGATTTACCGTTATACCCATTCTTTCTGGCTACTGTGGTTTCAATCATCATTGCGGTTTTAACCGTAAGTATACAGGCCCGGAGGGCTGCTTTAGCAAATCCGGTAAAAGCACTTAAATATGAATAAAGACATTTGGTTTAAGGTAAAAGGTTTAAGGTAACATACCCTGGCTCCTCAATCCTAAATAAATATGTTCTAAACCTTAAATATGAATAATAGCATAAGGTTTAATGTAAAGCGTTTAATGTTAATCTGCGTTAAACCCTAAGCCTTAAACCCTATGCCCTAAAGCTTAAAATATGATACAACTTACTAATATCGAAAAGTATTACGCCAATAAAGGTGTTAAAAACTATGTGTTACGTTTGGTAACCACTACTATTAATCAGGGCGAGTTTGTTTCCATTATGGGGCCATCGGGCGCCGGGAAATCGACATTGCTTAACATCATCGGCATGTTAGAAGAGCCAACTTACGGTACTTATAACTTCCTGGGCGAGGATGTAACCAGTTTAAACGAACGTAAACGCATCGAATTATACCGCAACCACATCGGTTTTGTTTTTCAGGCTTACCACTTAATTGATGAAATGACAGTTTACGAAAATATTGAAGCCCCATTACTGTACAAAAAAGTAGGTAGCTCCGAGCGGGCAAGTAGAATTGCCGACCTATTAGACCGCTTTAATATTGTGGCCAAAAAAGATTTATTCCCTAATCAACTTTCTGGAGGCCAGCAGCAATTGGTTGGTATAGCGAGGGCACTGGCCGCTCAACCGTCAATTATCCTGGCCGATGAGCCAACTGGTAACCTGCAATCGGCGCAGGCTGAAGAAATTATGGCGCTGTTTAAAAAGCTAAATCAGGAAGATGGTATTACCATTATCCAGGTTACGCACTCCGAAAAAAATGCCCAGTATGGAAATAGGATTTTGCACATTGCCGATGGTATAGTAAAAGAAGATGTGGCGGTAATAGCTTAATATAATTTCTAATAGTATTAGCCCTTTTTAGCTGTGGTTAAATTACCTTTGCGCTATGCAAAAAACGTTTACCGATCAGATGGGGCGGGAGGTTACTATTAATTTTCCACCTAAACGGATTATTTCTATAGTACCCTCCCAAACAGAATTGTTATTTGATCTGGGATTGGATCAGGAAATTATCGGATTGACCAAATTTTGTATCCATCCGATAGAAAAGTTTGCCGAAAGAACCAAGGTTGGCGGAACAAAAAAGCTCAACATCGAATTGATCAGGGATTTAAAGCCCGATTTGATTATTGGTAACAAGGAAGAGAATACCCAAAGTGATATAGAGGAGCTTGAAGCAGACTTTTCGGTTTGGATGAGTGATATTTTTACTTTAGATGATGCTATGAAAACCATCGGCCAGATAGGGGCGCTGGTAGATCGCGAACCAGAAGCCAGCTACCTTAACCATTTAATTTCTGCCGGATTTAATGATCTGAAAGCACTTGCACTTCAACATCGTATTGATAAAAAGGTAGCTTATCTTATCTGGCGTAAACCTTATATGGCTGCAGGGAAAAATACATTTATAAACGATATTCTGCTCTTTAATGGTATGACGAATGTAATTGAAGATGAACGTTATCCAGCTGTAACATTACAACAACTGAAAACAACCAACTGCGAACTGATTCTGCTATCGTCAGAACCTTATCCTTTTAGCGAAAAACATATGGAAGAAATACAAGCGGCTATTCCGGAAGCAAAAATTATACTGGTAGATGGAGAAATGTTTAGCTGGTACGGAAGTAGGTTAGTTAAAGCTGTTCAATACTTTTTTGAGTTTCAGAAGCAGATTACTAGCTTTTAAAGGCAAATTTTTATAATTTGTAGCATATAGCTAGATCATCCCGTTATCATAGCATTACTTTAAAAAACATAAACCGATGAAAAAAGTCTTAATTCTATCCCTGTTCGTAGCCGTAATTTCCAGTTGTGGTTCAATAAAAAACGGAGGGAACTCCAGTACCGTTACTGCAAGTGGAACAATTGAAAAATTAGGTATGACTACCTTTCAGTACGGTACACATTTATTAAAAGCAGACAATAAAACTTATGCCTTAAAAAGTGCAAACATAAATCTTGATACTTATTTAGATAAGAAGGTTACCATAAAAGGGAAAAAGGTTTCTGGCTATCCGCTGGAAGGCGGCCCAGAGTTGGTTGAGGTGACGTTGGTAAAGTTTTAAGAGACGTAATTGTTAGCTAAAATACGCCCTGCTGAACTTGTTTCAGCATCTTTTTAGATTGAACTTCTATTTGAATAATTAAGTCCCGATTGCAAGTAGCTTTAGCTCCTAAAAAACAACTGATAAAACAAGTTCTGGAAGACAATTTCAATGCGCTGTACTTCGCAGATTATTGTTAAGTAATTTTTGTTTCTTAGAAAGCAATACAAAAATTTGATTATTCAATTTAGTTTCTATCTTTGCAATCCTTAAAACATCCTATCTGCGGAAGTGGCGTAATTGGTAGCCGCACCAGACTTAGGATCTGGCGCTTCACGGCGTGGGGGTTCGAGTCCCTTCTTCCGCACAACAAGATTAACCGTTCCGATTTAACATCAGAACGGTTTTTTTTATGGCATAGGTAATTAATTCTGTAATTGGTGTTACTGTTCAGCTATTTTTAACCACAGAGGCACATGGACGGTGTATTTGTTATATATTCAATTATATAATTAATTGTTTTTCTTTCTATACACTGCAAAAAAATAGCTAAAAGAAGATTTCCTGGCCGTCCCAGAGGGACGATTCCACGGTAGCCAATTGTAAAATTGGTGTTTTCGTTCCGTAGGAACGTTTGGCGTTTTAACCATTAATTTTTCATCTATCCTTGCCACCTAAACCTGATCGCAGTGGTTCCGGTTTTTCATCGGAAAGAACGGAGAGCAGGGCTGCATTAGCCCAAACGCTACCGAACCTGCTTTCCAAAAAAATAAATGCTCATAATTTATGCTGAAAACAAAGGCTCTGTTTCATTACTGCGTTAATCCTGCTTTAAGTTACAAGTCTTCGTGGTTTGTGCCCCCTACAAATCGTTACAAAAACTTCTAATAGCCCTGTTATTAAAATTTTTCTCCTTAAAAATTAAAGAGTTAGCGGTTTTTGATCGAAATAATCAATAAAATATTACCGATGTCTTTTGATTATTCAATCTTGTTTCTATCTTTGCAGTCCTTACAACATCCTAACTGCGGAAGTGGCGTAATTGGTAGCCGCACCAGACTTAGGATCTGGCGCTTCACGGCGTGGGGGTTCGAGTCCCTTCTTCCGCACAACAAGATAAAGGCCGTTCCGATTTAAAAATCGGAACGGTTTTGTTTTTAAAAACATTGATTAATAAAAATTGATGTGCTGTTTTAATTGAAGCGATATGTGCTGTTTGTCTCAAATTTCATATCTCGATACTCAAGTCTAATCGTACATCTCAATACTCATATCTCAGAAAAAATGAATATTACACAGGAAAAAACCGGCAACTTAAATGCTGTTGTAAAAATCAAAATCGCACCTGCTGATTACACTGGAAAAGTAGAGAAAGCCATTAAAGATCAAGCTAAAAAAGCACAATTACCTGGTTTCCGTAAAGGAATGGTTCCTGCTGCCCACATTAAAAAAATGTATGGCAAAAGTATCTTGGTAGAAGAGGTTAACAACTTATTAAACGATACCTTATCTAACTATATCGCTGAACAGAAATTAGAAATTTTAGGTCAACCACTTCCTAAAATGGACGATGAACGCGAATTTAAATGGGACAATACAGATGATTTCGAATTTGATTATGAGTTAGGTTTAGCTCCAGCTTTTGATGTAAATCTTTCATCTAAAGATAAATTTACAGAATACGTAATTAAAGCTGATAAAGAAACTTTAGAAAGCCGTATCAAAAATATCCGTCGTAGCTATGGTAAAATGACTAATCCTGAGGTTTCGGCTGATGACGATGTACTTTATGCTGAATTAACCCAGGTATCTGCAGATGGTACTGCTGTTGAAGGGGGTATTACCAGTACAGCAAGTGTTCGTTTAGATCAAATCAAAGATAAAAAGATCCTTAAATCTTTAATTGGTTTAAAGAAAGATGATGAAGTAACCATCGATATCCAAAAAGCATTCGAAGATGCTGCTGTAATTGCAAAAGCTTTAAATATTTCGGAAGAAGAGGCTGCTGCTTTAAAAGCAAGCTTTAAACTTCACGTTAAAAACGTTAACCGTTTAGAAGAGTCTGACTTAAACCAAGAGTTTTTTGATAAATTATTTGGTGAAGGTACAGTAACCGACGAAGCTGGTTTCAGAGCGAAAATTACTGAAGAAGTAGAAAGTATGTTTAAGCAAGATGCTGAACGTAAATTATCGAACGATATTTATGAAGCACTTTTAACTAAACACAATTTCGAATTGCCAGATGAGTTTTTACGTCGTTGGTTAAAAGCTACAAATGAGAAACTAACTGACGAGGAATTGACAGAAGGTTACGATGATTTCGCTAAAAACCTTAAATGGACTTTAATCGAAAACAAAATCATTAAAGATAACAGCATCGAAATTAAATATGAAGATGTAGTTCAGGCTGCTAAAGCTAAATTGGATGCACAGTTCAGAATGTATAGCCCAAGTCCACTTCCAGAAGATCAATTGGCTCAATATGCTGTTCAGTTTTTGCAGGAAAAAGAAAATGCAAACCGTGTTTTCGAAGAAGTAAAAGCATTAAAAACTTTCGAGCAAATCAAATCTGTTGTTACTTTAGAGCAAAAAAATATTGATTACGATAAGTTTATCGCACTTGATAAAAAGTAATGCGTTTGGCGTAAGGCGCTAAGCGTTTTGAAAATGACTGTGCTATCCCTATATTTAGTGATGGCTCAATTTAAATTTCAATCGCTCGAAGTTTGGCAGTTATCAATCACATTAACTGATAAATTACTTGATATAGCTGACCGATTGTCAGTTGATAAAAAATACAGATTTGCAGAGCAGCTCAATGGGGCTGCTCTTAGCATATCCAATAATATTGCCGAGGGTTCAGGTTCCAATTCTAACAAGGAATTCGCTCATTATCTGAATATTGCACGTCGATCTGTCTTCGAGAACGCAAATATTTTAGTAGTTTTAAAGCGGCGAAAATATATTTCTGACACAGAACTGAATGATTATCTGGAAGAATTGGATAAATTGGCACGGAAATTAACCAACTTCAGGAAATATTTATTAAAATAACTTGCGTATTTGGTTAGGCGTTAACACGCTTATCGCAAAACGCCAAACTCATAACTCATGAACATAGATTCACAAGAATTCAGAAAATTTGCCGTTAAACATCAGGGAATTGGCGGTTTACATGTAGATAAATTTATTGCTCAGGCTAATCTGAACCCTAAGAGCATGACACCATATATCATTGAAGAACGCCAGTTAAATGTAGCGCAAATGGACGTTTTTTCAAGATTAATGATGGACCGTATTATCTTTTTAGGTGATGCGATTTACGATCAGAATGCGAATATTATCCAGGCGCAGTTGTTGTTTTTGCAATCAACAGATGCTGATAGAGATATTCAGATCTATATTAACTCGCCAGGTGGCTCGGTTTATGCAGGTTTAGGTATTTACGATACCATGCAATATATACAGCCAGATGTAGCTACAATTTGTACCGGTATGGCCGCATCGATGGGGGCAGTTTTATTGGTAGCAGGTGCGAAAGGAAAACGTGCTGCATTGCCTCACTCAAGAGTAATGATTCACCAACCATCTGGCGGTGCACAAGGTGTGGCGTCTGATATGGAGATCAATTTGAGAGAGATGTTGAAATTGAAAAAAGAATTATACGATATTATTTCAGAGCACTCTGGCCAAACATATGATTGGGTAGAGAAAGCTTCAGATCGCGATTACTGGATGACAGCTGACGAGGCAAAAGGATTTGGTATGGTTGATGAGGTGTTATCGAGAAACGCAAAAAAAGATGGCGAAACAAAATAAAGAATCCCGTTGTTCATTCTGCCATTCTGGCAAGCATGAAACGTTAATGTTGATTGAAGGCATGGATGCATTTATCTGCGATAAATGTGTAACCCAGGCCAATCAATTGCTTGCGCAAGAATTAGGGACCAAAGGGACAAAAAATATTCAAGAGGCGATAAACTTATTAAAGCCTCTTGAAATTAAACAACATCTTGATCAGTATGTTATTGGTCAGGATGATGCAAAAAAGGTATTATCTGTTGCCGTTTACAATCACTACAAACGTTTAAATCAAAAAGTTGATAAAGACGAGATTGAGATTGAAAAATCAAATATCATGTTGGTGGGCGAAACTGGTACAGGTAAAACACTTTTGGCTAAAACCATTGCGAAAATTTTGCATGTGCCGTTCTGTATCTGCGATGCAACTGTTTTAACAGAGGCAGGTTATGTAGGTGAAGATGTTGAAAGTATTTTAACACGATTGCTTCAGGCTGCCGATTATGATGTAACAGCAGCCGAACGTGGCATCGTGTATATTGATGAGGTAGATAAGGTAGCACGTAAAAGCGATAACCCATCCATTACGCGTGATGTATCAGGAGAAGGTGTTCAGCAGGCTTTATTGAAAATTTTAGAAGGTACGGTGGTAAACGTTCCACCGCAGGGCGGACGTAAGCACCCAGATCAGAAAATGATCCCGGTAAACACGAATAATATTCTATTTATCTGTGGTGGAGCATTTGATGGTATCGAACGTAAAATTGCCAATCGTTTACGCACGCAGGCTGTAGGTTATAAAGTAAAGAAAGATGAAACAGTTTTAGATCTTAAAAATCTTTATAAGTATATTACACCTCAGGATTTAAAATCTTTTGGATTGATTCCGGAATTAATTGGCCGTATACCGGTTCTTTCCCATTTAAACCCATTGGATAAAGAATCGTTAAGAAATATTTTGACGGCGCCAAAAAATTCATTAATCAAGCAATATGTGAAGCTTTTTGCTTATGAAGACGTAAAACTTGTTTTTGATGAAGATGTTTTAGACTTTATTGTAGATAAAGCAATGGAATATAAACTGGGTGCCCGTGGTTTAAGATCAATCTGCGAAGCGATTATGTTGGATGCGATGTTTGATACGCCAACGCAGACGGAGGTCAAGGAATTGCACATCAATCTTGATTATGCGATAGAAAAATTTGAAAAGGCCGACTTTAAAAAGCTGCAGGCCGCTTAAAAATTCAAATCCTTCCCGTAATCGGGAGGGATTTTTTGTAATACAGTATTGTTAACGCTAAGCGCCAAACGCTATGCTCAAAACTAAAAGAATATGAACGAAGAAAAAGACGTAAAAAAAGACGAGGAAATAGTAGAGAAATCGAAAAAAGTAAAAGAGGTAGAAACCCCAGTTAAATCAGGATTAAAATCGAAAGATGAAATTGTTAAAAACTGGTTACCACGTTATACAGGGAGGTCGTTAGATCAGTTTGGCGATTATATTCTGTTAACCAATTTCAGTAAGTATGTAACCATGTTTTCGGAGTGGAACGATAATGCACCGATTATGGGTTTGGATAAGCCCATGCAAAGTGTTACAGCCAATGGAATTACAATTATCAACTTCGGTATGGGAAGCCCTTTGGCTGCAACCATGATGGATTTATTAACAGCCATTAAACCTAAAGCAGTCTTGTTTTTAGGTAAATGTGGAGGTTTGAAGAAGAAAAACCAATTGGGCGATTTAATTTTGCCTATTGCGGCGATTAGGGGAGAAGGAACATCAAATGATTATCTGCCAGCAGAAGTACCTGCATTACCAGCTTTTGCCTTGCAGAAAGCGATTTCTACAACCATACGCGATCATGGCAGAGATTATTGGACCGGAACCTGTTATACCACTAACCGCAGGGTTTGGGAGCACGATAAAGAGTTTAAAAAATATTTGAAAACATTACGTGCAATGGCGGTAGATATGGAAACGGCGACGATTTTTACCACGGCCTTTGCGAATAAAATCCCAGCTGGCGCATTACTTTTGGTGTCCGATCAACCAATGATCCCAGAAGGTGTTAAAACCGCCGAAAGTGATAGCAGCGTAACCGAAAAATATGTAGAAACGCATTTGCGTATTGGTATCGATTCATTAAAGCAACTAATCAATAATGGATTAACGGTAAAACATTTGTTGTTTTAAGTTGGCAAAATCATCCTGTGGTCATTTCAGGGTTTTTTAATATCAGTTGTTGAAAGATAAGATGCTGAAATAAATTCAGCATGAAATGGTTAGAGTTAGGGTAATCGTCTTCCTGAACTTGTTTCAGGATTTTTTATTTGAGTTGTTGAAAGATAAGATGCTGAAATAAATTCAGCATGACGGTTAGAGTTAGGGTAATCGTCTTCCTGAACTTGTTTCAGGATCTTCGTAACCGCAATTAGCATAAAGGTATAAACAAAAAAAGATCGGCATCTGCCGATCTTTTAATATCTGTTAGGGTCAAAAATTCTATCCTAAATAAGATTTTAAGATTTTACTTCTTGAAGTATGACGTAAACGTTGTAACGCTTTATCCTTAATCTGGCGAACACGCTCACGTGTTAAATTAAATTTCTCACCAATCTCTTCTAAAGAAAGGGGGTGGTTAGAGCCTAAGCCGAAGAATAAAACGATAATTTCTCTTTCTCTTTCGGTTAAAGTAGATAAAGAACGTTTAATTTCTTCTGATAAAGACTCATTAATCAATGAGCTATCTGTATTTGGCTCGTGGTTTTCCAATACATCTAACAATGTATTTTCTTCACCTTGAACGAAAGGTGCATCCATTGATACGTGGCGGCCAGAGTTACTTAAAGTATCTGAAATTTTATCCACTGTCGTTTCCAGAATATCGGCAAGTTCTTCCGGAGAAGGCTCGCGTTCGTATTCTTGCTCTAATTTAGAGAAAGCTTTACTAATTTTGCTTAACGAACCTACCTGGTTTAAAGGTAAACGTACAATACGGCTTTGCTCGGCAATTGCCTGCAAAATAGATTGACGAATCCACCAAACAGCATAAGAGATGAATTTGAAACCTTTAGTCTCATCAAAACGTTTTGCCGCTTTAATTAAACCCAGGTTACCTTCATTAATTAAATCTCCTAAAGTTAAACCTTGATTCTGATACTGCTTTGCAACAGATACAACGAAACGCAAATTGGTCTTAGTCAATCGCTCTAATGCAGCCTGATCGCCCTCACGAATCTTCCTTGCTAAAATTACTTCCTCTTCTGCTGTTATTAAATCTACTTTGCCAATTTCGTGTAGGTATTTATCTAATGACTGACTTTCACGGTTGGTAATGGATTGCGTTATCTTGAGTTGTCTCATTTATACGAATTGTGTGCTCTTTAATTATTGAGTGTGCAAAGTTACGAAATTGTATAGCAATCCGAAAGGATAAAATGCTGAAAATGTTAATGTTTGCACAAGTTTTTTACAGTTTTACTTAGAGCAAAAATCATTCCAAATAAAATTATGACAGTAAATGTGTTATTACTGCCGTTATAATTGATTTTCGGATATTATTTATTGTAAATCAATAAATATATTTTGATTTATAATAATTTATTATTTATGTTTGTATTGTAAATAATTAAATAAACATGACGTTTCTTAAATTTTCAATAATTTAAGGTGAATATCAAAAGCCATTATTGTGGGTCGTTTTGCGTATGTAATTTTTGTCAGGTCATAGGTGCGAAAATTAAATCAAGAAACCGGCTTCATTATTAAACAGCAAATTAAATTGAAGGCATTACATTTTAAACTGGTATGTAATTATGGAAATTAAAATAACAACCAATCAGATTCTGAAAGTATTACAGATACTTTCGTGGGTAATTTTTATCGGCCTATGTGTTGAAGCAGGTGGGGTACTTGTTAATACAATTATTACCTCATTTATAAATCCGCAGGGCGTGAAGAACTTTTGGGATGGAGCAGATTATTTGTCAAGTGTTTACAAATTTGATCAGGGATATTTTCTGGTCATCACACTCGTGATGATTATCGTTGCTGTGTTAAAAGCAATCATGTTCTATCTAATTGTGAAATTGTTTGTCGATAAAAAGCTCCGTATTTCTCAGCCTTTCAGTTTAGAATTGAAGCATTTTATTTTGATACAGGTTTTTTTAGCTCTTGGGATAGGTTTTTTTGCACATTTAGGCTATAAATATACGATTTGGCTTACAAAACATGGGGTTATGGTTGCTGATCTTAAAAAGTTAAACATGGATGGGGCTGATGTGTGGTTCTTTATGGCTGTAGTGCTTTTTATAATTGTACAGGTTGTGAACAGAGGAATAGAAATTCAGCAAGAAAACGATTTAACGATATAATTTATGAACAATACTACTTACTTCGGTATAAAAGTAAAATGTTGGATCGCATTAGCTTTTATTATTTTGTATTCTCTTTTAACAATACCCAGGTTTTTTACTGCCAAATTTGTAGGGCATATGAATGTAAAGCCAGTGCCTTATGTGTATGATAAGGCTAACTTGGTAAAATTGAGCGACGGTAATACATTTGTTAAGCAAGATGTTGGAGGATTACAATGGAAGCCCAAAAATAAAAAAGAAATCTTTCTTTTAATGTTGGCCGATAGTGAAAGAACCACAACTCCTGATTTAGCTTATTTTTTGATTTTTGTAATATTGGCTATCATCCTGTTTAAAGATGTTGATGAAGCTGCTATTTTTTCTTCGAAAAGTATAACAAAGCTAAGGACTATTGGCTTTTTTATTTTGATATACCCTTTTCTTTTAATCTACTTAAAGCCTCTTTTAAGTAATCTGGCTATTGAAAGCCTAACGGAGGGTAACTATACAGGTATATATTCAATAGAGCCCAATTTAGGGTTTAATATTTGGATATTGCTTATTGGTTATTTTACTTTTATGTTGAATAAAGCAAGAGATTTACAGCAAGAAAACGATTTAACGATATAAGCTTATGCCCATAATTGTAAATTTAGATGTCATGCTTGCCAGGCGTAAAATGTCGCTTACAGAATTGAGCGAGCGGGTAGGGATTACGATGTCTAATCTATCTATACTTAAAACAGGTAAGGCAAAGGCGGTTCGTATGGAAACTTTAGAAGCGATTTGTAGGGCTTTGGATTGTCAACCTGGTGATATATTGGAGTTCCGAGGAGGATAATATATCTATCAGGTTTTTAATCGTTATTGCTAACAGAAAATGGTCTGGTTATATTGGTGTTACCCAATCCCATGGAATCCGGAAAAGGTCGGGCTCAGGGCTCCACTTTGTTACGGTACCGATTCTTCATCGGTATTGAACCTTTATAACCCCAAACAGCACATACGCAAATTAATTAAACCTGCGGGGTCTGATCGGACCCAAGAACCACAAAGTCTGGTTAAATAAACCTGATAGAACGGAAAGCCCGCATCCCGATTTTTCATCGGGAGAGGACTTGAAGAGATAGCAGGACTGCCTCTGCCATAAAAACAGGACCCTTCATTTTCAAAAAAAAATATTGACCACCTAAGGCACCTTAGCACACTTAAGCCAATTGCTATTAGACTTAACCTACGGATTTTCTGGTAAAACCGTTTAAAGGACACCCTGTCCTGCGGATACCCCTCTGGAAGAGGGGAATAAAAAAACCTTCCAGTTTGCACTGAAAGGTTTTAAATATGATATTGCTTTAAGCTTTAGTCTTTCTGCTTTAAGCTTCTTACGCTTTTTCAGCCAAAACTTTGGTCACTAAATCAGCTGCTTCTTTTAAAGCAATTGCTGAGTAAACCTGAAGGCCAGACTCATCAATTAATTTTTTAGCTTCTTCGGCATTTGTACCCTGTAAACGGCAGATAATTGGCACCGGAATATTACCGATTTCTTTATAAGCATCGATAACACCCTGAGCAACACGGTCGCAACGTACAATACCACCAAAAATGTTAATTAGGATTGCTTTAACGTTAGGATCTTTCAAAATGATACTGAAAGCCGCTTTCACGGTTTGTGCATTAGCAGTTCCACCTACATCTAGGAAGTTAGCAGGCTCGCCACCAGCCAATTTAATGATATCCATGGTAGCCATTGCTAAACCAGCACCGTTAACCATACAACCTACGTTACCATCAAGGTTAACGAAGTTTAAGTTAGAAGCACTTGCTTCAACTTCCATTGGATCTTCTTCTGTAACATCGCGCATTGCTGCATAATCAGGGTGACGGAATAGACCGTTCTCATCCAGATTTACTTTGGCATCTACCGCAATTACTTTATCATCAGAAGTTTTTAATACCGGGTTAATTTCGAACATGGAAGAATCGGTTGCTTCGTAAGCTTTGTATAAAGCAGTAACGAATTTTACCATTTCTTTGAAAGCGTTACCGCTAACACCTAAGTTGAAAGCAATTTTACGTGCCTGGAAGCCTTGTAAGCCAACTTTAGGATCAATTTCTTCTTTAAAAATTAAGTGTGGCGTATGCTCAGCAACTTCTTCGATATCCATACCGCCTTCGGTACTGTACATGATGATATTGCGACCTTTTGCACGATCTAACAATACAGAGATGTAGAATTCTTTAGTTTCAGAAGCGCCTGGATAATAAACATCTTGAGCTACTAAAATCTTATTCACTTTTTTACCTTCTGGTCCGGTTTGAGGAGTTACCAGTTGCATGCCGATAATATCGGTAGCGCGTTGTTTAACTTCTTCAAGGTTTTTGGCTAATTTAACACCACCACCTTTACCGCGACCACCAGCGTGGATTTGCGCTTTAATTACAACCCAGTCAGAATTATAATCAGTTTTCAGTTGCTTAGCAGCCTCAACAGCTTGCTCAGGAGTATCGGCAACTATTCCTTCTTGAACGTTAACACCGAAACTTTTTAATATTTGTTTACCCTGGTATTCGTGAATATTCATCTGTTTATATTTTTGTCTTTATCTGTCAGATGGAGCCTTTTACGATAATAATAATATTTTTAATCGTATCGGGTTCATTTGCTACAAAATTTGCCCAAAGCTACAATTTCAAACCCTTTAAACAAATAGCAATTGCCGATTTTTTCAGAAAATGAACGTTTTGTGTTAATCGGGAAATTAATGCCTGTAATGTGTGCTGCTTTATGGTGCCCCGCTGATTTCGCAGATATGTTTTATTTGAAAGTGAGGGGTCGGTTCTCCGTGGCGGCTAGTGGCCCTGCTTTCCGCTATAAGTCCTCGCTACGCTCCGGGCTTACCGCTACAATCAGGCTTAAAAGCGGTTGGTTCCTGGAAGATGCAAAAGATATATTTCCGCTGTGCTAATCATCTTAAATCTGCAGGAACAAAAAAGGTTAATAGTGTTCATTAACTTCCTGCAAAAGGTGTTCCGAATATACCAACAGCTAATTCTGCCCAGACAAGGAATAAGGCCAATAAAATAACAACGAGTATTATTGTTCTTAGGGTGCCTGTTTTTAAATTTCTGATCACCAGTTCAATGGCCAAACCTGTGCTTAACAATAATGTGCCAGCGATTGCAAAATCGGATAATTTCCAATCCACTTCATTAGTAAACTGCATGGCTATTAAAGGAATAGCCAATATTGAAACTATTGTGCTTAAAACAATGATGATTCTTAATTTACCTGAATTTAATGTTTCTTGAATTTTCATGATTTTATATTGATATAACGTTTAATTTTTTAGCTGTAGTAAACCTTTGCTTCCCGGTGCAGCGCACCGGGAAAAACTAAATCCAACAAAAGTTAGCAAAGGCGAGCGGTTAATTGTGCAGGATTTTTAAATATTTTTGTTCATTTTATAGCTGGTTTTTTATTGTTGGTTAAACCAAAATATTCTGCCGTATTCCAATCTTGTAAATTCCATGATAACCAACCTGATTTTTCGTAACGTGCTTTAAAGTAGCTGATCCTGTTATCAAGACGGGTTGAAATCTGATCATTAATGGGACTTATAATTACTTCTCCTTTAGGAATGAAACAAGGACCCATTAGCAATGTATTGCGGTTTTTATCTAATATGGGAAGTGTTTTTTCTGATAAAGAAAGCAGGTAGTCAGCATCAAGAGCAATAGATTTATTGTGGGCAAAATTATATCTCACAATTAAAACATCCCAATTGATGAGGGTGAAAGTCAAGAGTAAGGCAAACCAAATATTTCCATTCACCTTAAAAAGATAGAATATGGTTTTCTGTTTAGCCACTTTAAAATAAACTGTTGCCAAACCGATTATGCAAAGCATAGCGAAGACCAGAACACCAATTCTTTTATGGGTTAAGCCATGAAATTCGATGTAATAACCATCGCGGATAAATACAGAGATGATCAGGATAAAATTTTGAACCATCCAGGTATAGGCCAATAACCTTAGCGTTTTACTGTTATGGTAAAAGTTTAAGTTCCCTCTAAAAAAATAGAGGATTACGGCCATAGCCATTACAATGCTAAAGATTAACGAATTTGTGCCCTGGTGCAGTTCTCCGGAAAAATTGCCCGAAGGTTTATAGCCGAACCAAAGTGTGGTAATATCAATGGCATTTAATAAAAATAATAACAGGTTAAGGGCTACAAACGAAATTACGCCTACAATATACTCGGTTTTTAAGGCCATCTTCCGGGTTAATAGGTTGCCGGTAAATGTTTGTACGATATTGTACCATATTGTTTTCTGATCTACGCTTCTTCTAATCCGTACCAATTGTTCTTTACATTTCAGTTCTGCCTTTTCAAGGCTTTTATCAAAAAATGCAAGCAGTAAACCGCCTGTTAAAGCCAACCCAAAGCAAAAATGCATGATGCGCTCAAAACTTAAGTCTTTAAAAAAGAAGTGGAGTATGCGATCTAAAAAACTCCCAATATTGGTTAAGATTGTCTCGGCGTAATGTGCAAAAACATTACTTGCAGCTGCATACAGGCATGAAAATATGGTTACGATGATGATAGGTATGAAAATATATTTAATCAAAGTAAAAATGGGCTTAAGGCTCACATTGCCAATACTGATTTGGCTTAGGTGTTTTATAGCGTTAAAAGGCATGGTGATCATTTGTAAAATACTGGCAAGAAAAGCGGTAAAAATTGTTCTGATTTGCTGGTTGTGACTAAAACCGATAAACAATAGTAAACTGATATAATAGGTGGCGACTGATAAATCTGAGTTATTAACCACTGCCAGCACCGCCGCTAAAAGATGTGCTAAGCCATAAATTTTTAGTTTGGTACTTTTAAGTACATCTGGGTTAATAAAGGTGATAGTGAGTAAGTAGATGCTGTAAATAAGCAGATTGAGTGCCAATCTTTCTTGCCAAAAGAGAAAAGTAAACAGGAGGCCACCCAGTAAAACAGATAGCGATAAGAGGTTGGATTTATTTTTCATAATGATATGATAATGGTTTATATTTTTAATTGATTACGATGAAAAAATATAGGAGGCTTATTGGGATGTTAAGCAGCATGATGGTTATAGTGACAAGAATCTTCTTCCTGTGTTCCTTATAATACAAAAACTGGATAAGTAATGTAAGTAAAATTAGAACGTTGATTACGGAAGCAGCCAACACATAGTATAATCCAACTGCTACCAAAGGAGTGTATTTACTTAACAGAAAGATTAATAAAATCGTTGTTCCAAAAGCGAAGGAATATACCGCTGTTTTTTGACCAACTCTGATGGTTTTAGGTTCTGTGTTTTTCATTTTTAAAAGTGCTTTGAATTTCAAAGTAATTAGTTAAAAAAATAGCTTATAGCTTCTTAATCATTTTTTCAAGTGCATCTAAATGTGCTTTAAAGGCTTGTTTTCCCAACGTAGTAATAGCGTAAGTAGTACTGGTTTTCCTGCCGATAAAACCTTTGTACACCTTAATAAATTCAGCCTGTTCTAAGGTATTCAGATGTGAAGCCAGGTTTCCATCTGTTAATTCGAGCATTTGTTTCAGGTCGTTAAAACCAATTTCATCGTTTACCACCAGGATAGACATAACGCCCAACCTGATCCGGCTATCGAATATTTTATTTAAATCTGCTATCGGGTTTTTCATCCTTACTGACCTCTCTCATATTTAAAATACATTAAAAGACCATAAACAATGTGCAGTATACCAAAGCCGAAAGCCCAAAAAATTAAGCCATAACCTACGTAAAACATGCATATTAGCCCAAGTATTACCTCACAAAACCCCAGGTAGCGAATATCACTGTAAGTATATTTACTGGCATTAATAAGTGCTAAACCATAAAAAATCAGGCAGCTTGGCGCAATAATGCTATAAGTATTTGGATGGTTGATTAATAAAGCGATGATAAATAATCCACCGGCAAACAGTGGGACAAATAAGTTAATTAAAAGCGATTTAGAGGTTTTATCCCAGATGGGAAGATTGTTTTTCTGACTTTTTCTATAGGTAAATAAAACGCCGCCAGCTAAAGCAATCACCAGAACAAAAATACCAAGTTTTATCAAGTTAAATTCCAGATCCATTTCTCCATCTACACCATAACCGTAGCCTCGTTTATTGATAAATTTGTTAATTTCATCATTGGCAAAGTAAGCCCCAATTAAAGCAATAACACCTGCAAAAACACCAGATAAACCACTCAAAGAAATAAATCTCGATGACCTATCCATCATATGTCTGATATCTTTTAAGGCATTTAATTGTTCTTCCTGAGTGTTCATTTTAAAAGTGCTTTGTTTTTCAAAGTTAAATAGAAAATTGATATCTGCAAATCTTTTTTTGTTTTTTTCCTCCGGGATGATGATACGATTAATAGATTACATAGATTTTAAAGATCCAATCTTCTAGAATTTGTTTTCTAATTTTTGCTATGCTTTTAGTCTTTGTGCTTTGGTCTTTACGCTTTAACCTTTTTTATTAAATTTGAACCATGCTAAAAGCCACTGGAATAAGAAAATCGTACGGAAATCTGCAAATTTTAAAAGGCGTAAATTTTGAAGTGCAAAAAGGGGAGATTGTAAGTATTATTGGCCCATCTGGTGCAGGTAAAAGTACTTTGTTACATATTTTAGGGACATTAGATAAACCTGATGAGGGATCTGTTGAATTAAAAGGTACTATTATAAATAAATTGAACGGCGATTTGCTAAGTACTTTCCGAAACCAGAATATAGGTTTTGTATTTCAGTTTCATCATTTGTTGCCAGAGTTTAGTGCAATTGAAAATATTTGCATCCCGGCATTTATAGCCAAAACCAATAAAAAACAGGCTGAAAATAGGGCGTTTGAACTTTTAGATCTGTTCGGACTTAAAGATAGAGCCCAGCATAAGCCCAATCAGCTGTCTGGCGGTGAGCAGCAACGCGTGGCCATTGCAAGAGCGCTGATCAATAATCCTTCCATTATATTGGCTGATGAGCCTTCTGGGAATTTGGACTCTGAAAATGCAGCCGGATTGCACCAGTTGTTTGTAAGTTTGCGCGATAATTTCCATCAAACGTTTGTAATTGTTACGCACAATGAACACCTTGCAAAAACCAGCGATCGTGTAGTAAGTATGAAAGATGGTTTAATTGTATAAAAGCCAGGATTTAAGGATTGTATGATTTTAGGAAGAACGCACGAGCATCCAACCATTCTCTCATCCAAAATCCTCTTATTCACTAATTTTATTTTATTCATTCAATAATTAAATTTTGAAAATACTCATTACCGGCGGAAATAATGCGAAAGCCTTAAAGCTGATGAAAGCATTCCCAAGTCATTTTGTACTACTGGCCGATTATGGCGATGTGCCCGGCATCATTACAGAAAAATATGCTTTTTCCTCCTTAGGCTTGTTAAACAAAGATAGCATAGCTCACCTTTTGCTCAACTTTTGCATTACAGAAGGGATAGATTGTATCATCCCTTTACACGATTATGAAGTTGAGCCATTGGCTAAGTCTGCAGTGCTTTTTGGAGAGTATGGAATCCAGGTGCTTTTGCCTAATGCTGATGTAATTGCAGATTATTTACCCCGGGAAAAGCAATCTTTTCAAAATTTTGCAGTATATATCCATGGCGACTGTATTTATTCGAGCGGGGAAAATACTGTACCCCAGAAACTTTCATCATCGTTTAATGGGGTATTCGGCTTTAACAATGCCAATGAACTAAAACTTTTTACAATTTAATATGGATGCCTATCAATACGTTCAGGATAAACAACTTGTTATTTTTGAGTTAGACAATGTACTTTTTCCTGAAAAGGACTATCTGTTGCAGGTTTATTACCTGTTTGCACAGTTTATAGAATATACAGAACAAAAAAATGCACAGCCCATCATCAGCTTCATGCAGGCTGAATATGAAAATAACGGAACGGACGGGCTTTTCGCAAAAACAGCAAAGCAATTTGGGATTGATGAAAAATATAAATACAATTTTGATCTCTTGCACTTAAATGCCCGTTTGCCGCTTAAGCTTTTGCTTTTTAAAAATATGCTCGAGTTTATGCAGGAGCTTGTTGTAAACCGGAAGCAGATTTTTATTGTAACGGCCGGTAATCCGGAACAACAACTCAATAAAATTAAGCAAACGGAGTGGAATGGGCTAGAACAATACCTTACTGTTTACTTTACTGAAGAACTTGGCCAGTCTAAAGCAGAAATTTTTCAGAACATACTAAATAGCAATAATTTATCGCCTAATCGAGCGTTAGTTGTTGGTGCAAATAATTTTGATGAACAACAATCTAAATTAATTAATTTGCCGTATATTGTGTCACTAGAAATTTACAAATAAATATGTTTAGAAAATTTATTTCGCAAAACGCATTTTTATACGCTTTGCTTATTGTGGTTGGATTTACAATATCTTGTAAAAAATCGAAAACTGAGCCGGATAGCAATGCTGTGCCACAAGGCACTTCCGGAACCAGGGATGAATTGACTAAAGATTCGATTTACCTGTATGCGCAGCAAACTTATTATTGGAATGTAGGGATGCCAAGCTATTCTGCCTTTAATCCAAGACAATACAGTTCAAATAATGCGGTTTTAGCTGCTTTAAAGGCATTACCAAGTACAGGAGGGAAAGATAAATATTCGTTTATCGATGATGGAACTGTAGCTGGCGAATTAGGTGGCGTAGGTGGAGATTTTGGTTTCTCGGTATTTTTTGCTGGCCCGAGTGATTTAAGAATCAAATATGTATATGCTGGGTCTCCCGCTGGTGTTCAAGGTTTGAAAAGAGGCTATCAGATTACAAAAATTAATGGTAGTACGGATATCAATACAACTGATGCAAGGATAGATTATATAGTAAATGCTATTTTTGGTACAAACCCAACAGTTACATTAACGGTTTTAAAACCAGATGGGACCAGTCAGGATGTAACGATAACCAAAGCGAGTTATAGTATCAACCCGATACTTTTTACCAAAACTTATACTATTGGCGCAAAAAAGGTGGGTTATATTGTATTCAATAGCTTTACTACTAATTCTGCTACGTTATTGGATGCTGCATTTGCTCAGTTTGCAACAGATGGCGTTAGCGAGTTGGTTGTTGATTTAAGATATAACGGTGGTGGTTCGGTAGCCACATCAGAGGCTTTTACAAATTTAATTGCCCCTCCTTCGCAAAACGGAAAAGTAATGTATACCACTTACTGGACGCAGACTATGCAGGATAATCAAGCCACTATTCTTCAAAACCAGAAGTTTTATGCTAAAGGTAACGATGGTGTAACACGGATGTATTCTTATTTTGATTATTCTTATAAGCCTACGGTTGCAGCCGGAAATCAGGAAGTTTTTGCTAAACGGGGACCATTGAATAACCTAGCCAGGGTCTATTTTATTGTAACTAGCAGTACTGCATCAGCAAGTGAGTTATTAATTAATAATTTAAAGCCTGTAATAGATGTTAAACTCATCGGTAAGAAAACTTATGGCAAGCCAGTTGGTTTTTTCTCTATCCGTATTGATAAAAATGATTTATACATTCCACAATTTGAAACCAAAAATCAATTAAATCAAGGTGGTTATTTTGATGGGATGGCAGTTGATAAAGATATTTTTGATGATGTAACCAAAGATTTTGGAGATCCGACAGAAAAACTATTGGCACAGGCCTTATACTATTCGGCGAATGGAGGTTTCTCTTCTGTAATTAAGGATAATGCCATTAGCAGTACTTCACCACTATCTAAAACCCAGGTTGAAGATCTTTCTGGTAAATTGGACCATGAGTTTAAAGGTATGATTGAAACCAGGAAACTGAAATTTAAGTAGTTAACTATCTTAATACAGAAAAGGTCGGCTTTGTAGTTCAAAACCGGCCTTTTTTTATATAATTATTACAGTAAATGTGCAAAAAGGTGTTGCATTTTTTCTAAAAAATCGATAAGCTTGTTTAACATTAATCGTTAAAGAGACATCATGCCAATAGAAATTGTAGAAAAGGAACACATCAGTTATTTAAATATCATCAATGCAAAAGAAGATCACTCCGAAGAATTAAAAACAAAACTTAATGAAGCTCAGCGGTTGGGGAACGAATTTAAATCAAAAGCAGTTATCACCTTTAATACAACCATCGGCGCAAAACGTGTTGATACCACCGTTTGGGCAGTAACAGAGAAATATATACAGCTAAAAAACAATATTCATATTCCGTTAAAAAGTTTAATCGATATCGATTTTTAAGCTTGCTATAAGGAAATAAATCATCCCGCATTTATTTAACCTTAAAAATATGAGCACGCTACATAAAATTGCCTTAACTTTTATTAAATCTATTGGCCCTGTAACGGCCAAAAATCTTCTTGCCTATTGTGGAAGTGCTGAAAATATATTTTCGGCATCTAAAAAACAATTGTTACAGATTCCGGGCATTGGAGAAAAAACTGTTGAAGCCATCCGTGGCACCGATGCGTTAACGAGGGCGCAGCAGGAACTCGATTTTGTTGAAAAACACGATATCGAAGTATTGTTCTTCTCCGACGGTAAGTTCCCCAAACGTTTAAAAAACTGTTTCGACTCCCCAATTTTGCTTTATTCCAAAGGCACTGCTGATTTTAACCAGCAGCGCATCATCAGCATTGTTGGCACCCGTAATGCAACAAGCTATGGGAAAAATCTCTGTAAGGAATTATGCGAAGTTTTAGCGCCGTATAATGTTTTGATCGTTAGTGGCCTGGCTTATGGCATCGATGTAACTGCTCATAAAGAATGTTTAACAAATAATATTCCCACAGTTGGAGTGCTTGGCCATGGATTAGATCGGATGTATCCAAAAATTCATAAAGCGGTTGCTCAGAAAATGGTTTTGAATGGAGGCCTGCTTACCGAGTTTCCAATCTTGACCAACCCCGATCGGCCTAATTTTCCACAAAGAAACCGGATTATTGCAGGTATTGCAGATGCCACTGTTGTAGTTGAAGCATCAATAAAAGGTGGCGCCTTAATTACTGCAGAAATTGCTAATTCTTACAATAAAGATGTATATGCCTTTCCAGGTAGAACAAATGACGTTTTTTCAGAAGGATGTAATTTCCTGATCAAGACCAATAGAGCTGGATTAATCACTAATGCTAACGACTTGATTTATTATTTGGGCTGGGATGATGAAATAAAGGTTAAGCATAATACGCAACAAACTACACTGCAGTTAATGCTTACTCCTAACGAGCAACGGGTTGTTGATGCCTTACAAAATGGTCAACTTTCCATTGATGAGCTTTGCACTCAATTAAATATGCAGCAAAGTAAATTGGCAATTGTAATCCTTACATTAGAGATGCAGGGCATTATTGTTTCTTTGCCAGGGAAAATATATAAACTCCTCTAAGCAAATTGAAATTGCATTTTACCCAATAATCAATCTATAATGCCTATCATAATTATAGATTATGCAATTAAATTCTTTTAAATTTTAATTTTCGAAATTATGTTTCAAATAAAATATAGTTTATAAAATAGTTAATGCCTTTGCTTAATTTTGCGATATGTGGTACAATAATATTTTAGAAACCATTGGCAATACGCCATTGGTTAAATTAAATACGATAACAAAAGGAGTTCCGGGAACAATTCTGGCGAAAATAGAGACTACGAATCCGGGTAATTCAATTAAAGACCGTATGGCGGTTAAAATGATTGAAGATGCCGAGAAAAGCGGTAAGCTAAAACCAGGCGGAACAATTATAGAAGGAACATCTGGGAACACAGGTATGGGCTTGGCTATGGCGGCCATTATTAAAGGTTACAAATGTATTTTTACCACAACTGATAAACAATCGAAAGAAAAGGTAGATGCTTTACGTGCATTTGGTGCCGAAGTAATCGTTTGCCCTACAAACGTTGAACCTGAAGATCCCCGTTCATATTATTCTGTTTCTTCGCGTTTAGAACGCGAGGTTCCTAATTCATGGAAACCGAATCAGTATGATAATTTAGCCAACTCACAAGCACATTATGAGCAAACTGGTCCTGAGATATGGGCGCAAACAGAAGGTAAAATTACACATTTGGTAGTTGGTGTAGGTACGGGTGGAACCATTTCAGGAACCGGGAAATATTTGAAAGAAAAAAATCCGGATATTAAAGTATGGGGAATCGATACCTATGGTTCGGTTTTCAAGAAATATAAAGAGACAGGTATATTTGATAAGGATGAGATTTATCCATACATCACAGAAGGTATTGGCGAAGATTTCCTTCCCGCAAATGTTAATTTTGATGTAATTGATCTATTTGAAAAAGTTACAGATAAAGATGCTGCATTAATGACGCGCGATATTGCGCGTAAAGAGGGTATTTTTGTGGGTAACTCTGCTGGTGCTGCAATTGGTGGCTTAATTCAGTTAAAAGATAAATTAAAACCCGAAGATGTGGTCGTTGTGATTTTCCACGATCACGGCAGTCGGTATATGGGTAAAATGTATAACGAAGACTGGTTGCGAGAGCGCGGATTTTTACAAGATGAAAAACTAACCGCTAAATCTATCCTGGCCAAAAAAGAAAGTACTGAAATTGTAACACTTGATGCACAGAAAACAGTATTAGAAGCGATCAATACCATTAAATCGATGAATATCTCCCAAATTCCGGTTACCCAACAGGGAATGATTGTTGGTAAAGTTGCCGAGAGTGATATTTTATCGGCCCTGCTTGAAAATCCGGGATTAAAATCGGCACCGATTTCAGAAATTATGACAGCCACTTTCCCGTTTGTTGATCTCAATACTTCGATTGATAAAATTTCGTCGTTAATTAACAAAGAAAATTCGGCAGTGCTGGTAGAAGATGAAACCGGCAAGATTGAGATTATTACCCAGTACGATATTATTAATGCAATATCGGGGTAAAAATGTAAGATGGAAAATGGATTAATTTCTAGCCATTCATTATATCGGTCGTCACCCTGAATTTATTTCAGGGTCTTAAAACAAGATAGATGCTGAAATAAATTCACTGTTGTCCGGTTAAAATTGATTATTGAAGATAAATAAGGCTTATTGGCTAATTAAGGTTGTTTATGTTTTAAAAT
>NZ_JACHCQ010000019.1 GCF_014205835.1 Pedobacter sp. AK013
AGGGTTTGTTCGGCTTGATTCAAGGGAAGTTATAATTGTTGTAATACCACAAAGAAACAAATTATTTTATTCCCCCCAACTTTTCCGCTTGATCCAACAAAAATAGCTTTGCAGTTCCATTCACACAAGATGTTCATCTATTAATATAGTTGAATATCAATGTCTTAATACGAATTAGGGGAGTTTGATATTATAAAGAACGACGCACCGAATGACGCACATTTTATATGCGATTTCGTGCATATTTTGGCATATCCCGTAAAAGCAAAAACCCTGCAATCATTTGATTTGCAGGGTTTTAGTTCTCTTTGATATTGTTTCTTGTGATCCCGCTGGGATTTGCACCTAGTGCAAAAATCAACGTTTAAATAGTATTTGAGGCTGTTTTGTGATTTTACTCAGTGAATTACTCACTATTTTTTTAATACGTTTTAGCTGCAATTGCTATTCCTAAATTTAGGAATATACTTTCATATTGACAATAATTAATTCATCCAATATCATAAACTAAATTGTTTTCCAAACATCTCGCAACTGATGTATAAAATATAAGATAAATTACCATTAGCATACAATAAAAAGGAGTCTATCAATTAGATAACTCCTCTTTATTGTATTATGTTTTTATAGCTTATTTGTTCTCTTTATTAACAACTACACCATCATCGATTGGCGTTCTATAAGGAACAAAGTGCACTTTATTAGTTCTATATTTGTTGCCTGGTAATACTTCTGTAATATATAGATCATAACTATTTTGTTCTGATGAAATATCCATTAATTCTTTGAAGCTTATATAAGGATAATCTGGCTTTTTAGATACAATTTCTGCCTTCTTGTCTCCTTTTTTATCAATGTATGAAAATGTCGTGTAGCTCTTATATGGAGGCATACACTTGCAAAAGAATGTAAAATGATGTTCGAAAAAACTTATCGTTTCAATTTTTAAAAATCGATTAGGCGGAGATATATTTATTGTATCTGCTAAGAAATAAATTTTCCTATTTGTGCTTTGGGAAAATGCCTCAAAGATTATAGTTGATAAGATGGCGATTAAAAATAATTTCTTTTTCATGGTATTAAGGACAAGTGGTAGGCAGCTTTTTATTAGCAGGAACATTTTTTAGATTGGCTAAATTAAAAGTATTTAATTCAGCATCCGTAATTCCGTACTTTGTTTTGATTCTGTTAAAGGACGCGGTTAGCATACCCTTGTAAATTTCGTATACATTTAATCCATTTACAATCGGAGACTGTGGGGCTGGGCCAGGATTATTCAAGCCAAATAATGCAGCCATTTGGTATTCTTTATCAGTATATGCGGTACCATTGACAGCTTTCAATATCCCCCAGAAATTCTCAAAATATTCCTCTAAAAATATAGAATGGTCGTTGAAATTTCCACCTCCTTGGGCCGAACTCTTGGCAACACTTTCAAAATTGACAATATTAATCGCCCATGTCGAATATCTAGTTGTATCCACAGGGACGCCATACTGACCAGCCTTGATATAATAATTAGCATACGCATGACCAGTTTCATGGATTGCTGTTGCCTGCAATAAAAGCTGTGAAGCATTGGCCATAGCCTCAGTATTAAACCTAATAGTCGAACTCGTTCCCGCATAATCTCCTGTTGTACCCAAACTATAATTTGAGGTTCCAACCCCATAATCTTGGGTTGAAAAGTCATATTTTAAATTTGGCAATCCTTGCATCGCAAGGGTAGTGCCATTTGGCAATATGATTTTCTGAAATGGCTGAACTAACTTTGCAAATGCATCATTACCAGCCAACTTATTTAAGACTTCTTTGGCCATACATGGATAATGCTTGGCTAGAGAGTCTTGCTTCACTTCAATAGATGGTTCAGTTGTTCCGCCTGTATCACCTGGCGTCCCTCCGTTTCCAGGATCAGTAGGAGGATCAGGAAACCAAACATCTACACAAACTTCTCTATCGGCATAGTCACTAAGCCAGAAATCAACGCCACAAACCGGCGAAGGAAAATTACAATTTTCACTGTAAACAATTTCGAATCCGTAAGTCCCTCCGCATGAAACTGTCCCACTAGAAACATAGGTGCACTCCCTCATTTCATATCTGCATTGGCTTTCCCAATATGACGTAGTAGGTGGTCTGTTTAAAGCTAATTTATTAATTGATAAGACTTTTTTCTTTTCATACGCCTCACTCACCTTGCCATTCAAATAATCCAGTAAAAAGTTTTTTCCATCTTTCAAATTTGTAAGCAATAAATTGCCGCTAAAATTACGAATGTCTAACTTCTTTAAGGAAGCTACATTATTGACACCTAAGTTAGGGCGAAAATAGAATGCTTTATAAAAATCTTGTTCATTTTTTACCATCAAATAGGACGCAGCGCCCATTTCCGTTGCAACAAACGATTTGCCACCTTGCTCCACTTGCGCAATCAAGCGAAAAAAAACATATGAAACAGTATCATTCACAACCTGAATCGTTGGATTATCCCAATCTGGCGTCCATGTAAGCTTGTCACTTAGATTAGGTTGAAGTTTTTGATGGAGTTTCAGCTCATCGTAAGAGTTTTTCATCGCCAAAAGCCGATTTGCTAAATCGGGAGAACTTGCTGAAAGAGGTTTTAATCCTGTAACATTACTAACCAATCTATCTTTCGCGCACCGAGATATTACAAAGCAAATAAGTAATAGAATAAATACCTTTAATGTATTTAAAATTAGGCCTTTGATGAAGTGGAGCCGCACCACTTTTTTTTGTTTCATAAGAATGAGATGTTAAAATTGATTTAAATAACCAAATATAGAATTAAACTATGTGTTTTTTTACAATTTGATAATTAATTATAAGAAAATAAATAAATTTTGTTCTAAAACTTATTTATTTGATTTTTCGGGAATACATTATTATTTTTTTATCAAAAAAGCATTTTTCAGTTTTAAAGTTGATAATACAGATTGTGTAATGTAAGTTTTAAACCTATAAATGTTGCTGAATACACGATTTATAATTTTGTCATAAGTGGTACAACACCGAAACATAAGCATACAAACTAAATATTTTTTAAGTTAAATCTCAATTACTAAGAATTATTTATTTAAAATAAGTTCGGTTAATTGTCAATTTAGAAATTCAATCATATGCAGAATCTTTCCAGCTTTTTAACTCGTATACAAACTTTTGACCTGCGTATCATTACTAAAGGGGAATTGAAAAATCCGATAAAAGAGGACGAACAGAAGCGAGCCTATAGCCTCGCACACGAAACACATTACTATGATTCGTTCACTTATAAAAGTGAAATCAGGGTATTAAAAGACATGGCTTTAATTGACCTGCTCTCACTTAATGACACCAGTTTAAAAAGAGAATTTGAACAGATCAAAAAATTAAAGGAAAGGTTCAAATTAATATGGACAAATTTTCACCAACATTACGGTGAGCTTAGAGCGGAATATCCCTCAAACTTAATATTTTCGATTCAACTCGATTACTTGTTCATCGTTAACAACCTACAGTCAGACTACAAGGATATTTATATCGGTGATGAGTTTGTGGAAAGTCTGCATGATACTTTAAAGATCAGGGATAAGTTCCTAAGTGAGCTGATCAGCGAAGTAGATGAAATTCTAAATCCCCGTGAAACGTTCGAGGAATGGGTGGCCAAGCAGAAAAGCTCACAACAAACTGAGAATGTCACGCCTGAGCAGCCCGAAAAAATTCCATATAATCCCGATGCAGGGCGGCCAAAATTCAATCATCAGTATATAGATGATTTTTTGCAACTGATAAGGACTTATTTTTCAGAAGAACATTTCAGCCAGCTTGACGCCCTTATAAAAGCGGACGAACAACCTGCAAGCCAGATGATCTTCAACGGAAACAGTAATAAGCTTGCCGATGCTTTTAAGCAGCTTTGTGAAGCTAACCTCATTGTAGGATGCAATAAAGCGGAACTTGAAAAATGGATTCTAAAACACTTCTTATATAGCAATGGAGATAAAGTAAACGAATATTCGGAGGGCTGGCTCAGTGCGATAATATCTTCTGATGCTAAGGTTTGCAAATCACCGATTTTAGAGGTAAGGATGAAAGACAAAGTTCCTTTTCTGGTTCCAACAGTCCGAAACAAAAAAAACAATAAATATTAGTAGGGAAATGGTAAGGATGCGGTTTAACGTGTTGTAACCCTACAAAACAAGCCACTAAAATTGCGGTATCAAAACAAAAGATACCGCTTATGAAGTACACATTTGAAGAACTACCGCAGGCCATTAGTACACTGCACGAAAAGGTAGATTGTATTAAAGACCTGTTGCTGGAAAACAGGTCGCAAAATCCCCAACGCCCCCGAGACGATTTATTGACCATCAGGCAGGCTGCCGAATTTCTCAGCCTGTCTGTACCCACCCTTTACACCAAAGTGAGCCGGAAGGAAATCCCTGTTAACAAGCGTGGCAAAAGACTTTATTTCTCCACGGTGGAACTATCGGAATGGGTAAGATCGGGAAGAAACAAAATCACCGAAGAAATCTATTGCACAACGAACGGTGGCCCACCACCCACGTAACTATATATTCCTATAGCCAAGCAGATATGTATCCATATAGCAAGATAGCTATATATACACTTAATAACGGTTTATGTGTAACAAAAATCACTGGCACAACAGCCAATTCGGAGCAGCCCAAAGGTTGTGACACTTTTAGGGGTGCTGTGATTGGAGGTAGAAAGGCGGTTCAGGCAGTCAGCCCCCTTTTCGGGGCTGAGCAAGCGGAAGTTGGGCAGAGCCCTACTTGCTTGCCCTTACGCTATCGCTACAGGGGGTTTAAGTAGCCTCCGGGGCTACTTTGGGCTTTGCAAGCCTTTTAGGAACCATAAACGGTATACTTTCAGGTATACCAATTAGCTAACTAAGCAGATAAGCAGTTAGCCAACTAAATAGATATATGATTAGCCAGCTAATCAGCAAATTAAAACATAAGAGAGGAGCGCAATTTATGAAAATGGACATCATCACAATGGAAGACCTTCGCCAGTTCAAAACAGAATTGTTGCAGGAAATGAAAGGCATTATCGGACAAGGGACGGAAAACCAGCAAAACGGAGAATGGTTAAGGAGCGCACAGGTGCGCAAAATGCTGAACATATCAGCAGGCACTTTACAGAACCTCCGCATCAACGGGACATTGCCATACCGCAAAATTGGGGGTACAATGTACTACAGCAGGGTACAAATAGAAAAAATGCTGAAAGGAGAATAACATGAAGAACTATCTGAATATACAACAACACGCCATGAGCGGGTATTTTGAACGGGTGGCAATGGAAAGCCGATTTTATGCCACACACATCAGCCTGCTGATGGCATTGTTCTACTACAGTGACAGCGATGCACCGGAAAAGCCTTTTCAGGTCAGCAGGCCAAAGCTGATGCGGTTCTCCCGCATCAGATCTATCGCCACCTACCATAAGAACATCAAAGACCTTGTAGAATTTGGCTATATAGAATATAGTCCCTCATGGCACCCGCAAAGAGGTACACAAATAAGGTTTATTATCGAAATACCAAACCATCCTTAAACATTCAGGGTATGGAGGATATCAATACAAAATCGGTGCGCTACCCTGTAGCCACCGATATCAAACTGGAAAAGATCGCCCTAAAGCTGGGCAGAACAAAAAAGACGACCGTCATACAAATGGTAGACTATTTCTATCGGAGCAAGAAAGACCCCCTAGACCTGAATGACGAACTGCTTAAAAAAGAGCTGGTCAACGGAAACAACCGGATTATTGGCTTTTTTAAGACGCAGGAAAAAGATTTCCTGTTGCCCATCTTCAGCGATTCGGGTACGCTGGTTACCATTGCAAAGCAACATACGCTGTATTTAAAGGAAGTTGGCAAGTATATGGTGCAGGATCTTGAAAATACGAAAAAGCTTGCAGAGGGTATGACTGCACTGCAACGTGGTATTGCCAGAACACAGACCCATCTGGAAGACAAAGCGTTGCTAAAATTACGATTTAGCAAGATACTCGAATATTACATCACCCAAAGAGAATCGCTAGGCTGGACTACGGCCAACGTTAAAAAAGAGGAACTGCAAGCCCATGTAAGGCAATCACTGGAAAATCTATAGCTTATGTTCATCAACATCACCACATCAGAAACCGGAGACAATAAGGGCAGCAGCGGTACGCTGGTCAATTACCTTGAAAAAGAGAACCAGATGCAGATTGAAAAAGGCAAAGGCCTTGCGCAGGAAAATTGGTTTAACAGTACTGGTAACGAAATCCGCAGGCAGGAAGTCAGGATGAAGATAGACAGCAACATTGCAAAACTTGGACGCAGTGACAGTAAATTCTTTCTGATCAATATCAGCCCCAGCCAAAAGGAACTGGCGCACCTTTACGAGAAGTACGGCAAAGAAGGTACAAAGGAAAAGCTAAAGGAATTTGC
Organism: Pedobacter sp. AK013; assembly: GCF_014205835.1. Lineage (GTDB taxonomy): Bacteria > Bacteroidota > Bacteroidia > Sphingobacteriales > Sphingobacteriaceae > Pedobacter. The sequence continues at coordinate 6,464 of NZ_JACHCQ010000019.1, forward strand.
TGTGAGGGTAATGGACGAATACGCCAAAAACTTTAAGAGGACAGGCGTTAACAGCCATAAAGATTTGCTCTGGTATGGCAAGCACGAAAACTATCGTTATTACAAACACACAGATAAGGAAGTAAAGGATGGAACAAGGCAAAAGGGCGAGCGCAAAGATGGAAGACAGGATCATATTCAAATCATTGTCAGCCGTAAGGATATTACAAATAGAATTAAGCTTAGCCCGCAGAATACCTCCAAGGGAAATAACAAAGTGCATTCCGCCAAACTTGGCGAATTTAACCGAACAGCTTTCAAACAGTCTGGTGAAAGTCTTTTTGATGCGTTTTTTGGGTTTGACAGAGGGTTAAAAGATACCCTTGCCTATACTAATACGATGAAAAATGGAACAGCGGAACAAAAAATGCAGATGAGAATTTTGGATGGCATTCAACACCAAAATATTAATTTATCTCAACCGCTCAAAGAACTCACTATCGGAGTAGCAGACGGCTTATTTGAAAATGTTGGCCAAATGGTAAGTTCTATAGGTGAATTTGGTGCTGATTTATTCAGCATTTTGATGGAACCAGTTTATGATTCACCTCAGACAAATCCGGTAGAGGAGGCAGAAAAACGCAGAAGAAAAAAAGCAAGTAGGGATATTTCACATGGACATAGTTTATAATTTGATATAAAATAAAGGCTTTACGGTTTCCCGTTTTGATACGGCTATTATCATATCTACATTAGTAGATATTTAATAACTAATCATGGTTAAAACTAATAAAACATTTTTCGGCTTAATAAGTCGATTCACATTCGTAATTCTGACATGCACTTTTATTTTATCCAGCTGCACCACCAATTACTATTTAGTTAGTTCTGGTGAGGAAACACCTGTTTATTCGCAGCCCAACGAAAATAATTATACAGGCATTATTCCAGCTAATAGGCCTTTTATTTATTGGGGAAAAGGTAAGCGAGCAAAAACAAAATATGGTCAGATTAATGGATATAGCGCATACTTAACAAGCTGGCGTAAGTTGGCAAAGCTTAACAAAAAGCAACTTACGGCACTTACTTTTAATGATGATGCGGGGTATTCTTACAATCAAGTTTCAAATTCAACATATGGAGGTGGTATCAGTAGCAAAAAATCTTCCACTTCTTCGGGTGGAACGGTTCATGTAAAAGGATACACTCGCAAAGACGGTACTTACGTCAGACCTCACACTAGATCAGCACCAAGGAGACATTAAATCATGGGTAAGAGAAAAACTTGGTCGATAAAAGAGGAGCTTCTAACTAAATCTCGAGAAGCAATGCTTAGTGCTGTACAAATTTTTAATAATCCGAATATTCACTTTAAATCAGAAACATATATTGTTCTGTCAACCATTTCCTGGACATATCTTTTGCACGCTTATTTTAGAGATAAGGGTATAGAATATAGGTATCATACAGCTAAGAATGGTAGGAAACGGTACGATAGAACTAAGCGTAAAGCGTATAAATTTTATGAGCTGGAAAGATGTCTAAATTGCGATGAATCACCTGTAGAATCGATAGTGGCGGCAAATCTGCGATTCTTAATTGGTTTAAGACATGAAATTGAACATCAGATGACTAATAAAATAGATGAATACCTAAGTGCAAGATTTCAGGCTTGTTGCCTGAATTATAATGATGCTATTAAATCGTTATTTGATACAAAGTATGGTATTGATAAGCATCTTTCATTTTCGCTACAGTTTTCTTCGATCAAAGATGAGCATGCGGCGCAGCTTAGGCAATTTACGGATCTCCCTCAAAATATATCAGCTTATATTAATGCATTTGACGATGATTTAACTGAACAGGAATTTAATGACAGTCGCTTTGCTTACAGGGTTCTTTATGTACCAAAGATCGTTAATAAGAAAGGTCAAGCTGATAAGGTTATTGAATTTCTGAAAGCTGATTCACCTGCTGCACAGCACATTAATAAAGAATATGTTGTGATAAAAGATCGTGAATTGAAAAAACATCTTCCAACGCAAATATGTAAATCAATGCAAGCGAAAGGCTTTACTAAATTTAAAATGTACCAACATACACAACTCTGGCAATCCCTTAATGCTAAAGGCGAAGGAAAAGGATTTGGAGTTCAAGTTGAAAACATGTGGTACTGGTACGAAAAGTGGGTGGAAGTTGTTGAGATGCATTGCAATGAAAACAAAGAAAGATATATTTAATGCACTTATTTTAAATTGTTATAAAATTTCATCCCCACCGTTAGTTGACCACTGATTTACCTAAATATGTTTACATGAATAATATGAATCTATTTTCCCTTTAGAATTTCTATTTTTTCACGTTCGCTGGCAAGTAGTCGCTCATAAAGCTCGACAACTTTATCAAGTGGATTGTAGTGGCATTGATAATTGTACTGATATGCAGATGCATTATCATGCATATTTTGGATATGGAATATTAGAACCTCTTCACTGAAATTCTTTATTGCATCAGCACTCACACCTAGCACACCTGCAATTTTTTCCAACATTACATCTTCAACTTCCTCACTCTGTTCGATTTTAGAAATGGTTTGCTGGCTTACGCCAAGTTCAATAGCAAGAAAATCTTGTTTTATACCGCGTATTTCCCTGATACGGCTGATCTTTCTGCCGATATGCACTTTGTTAGATTTTGTAGGCGTTTCCATAAAGCAAATATAATAAATTCCTAAGATAGTAATGAACCAATGTATTGTGGTAAGATACCAGTTTTATTGGTAGGTTACGGAATTGCCGTACCGCATTTTTGATCTCAGAAATCAAAAATGTCACGATTATGGAAACACAATTCTCGCAATCTGGTCAGTTCCAGAAAGAAAACTTTTCCGGCTTTATCAAGGAGCTGGTTCAAAAATTCAAGCCCGAGCAAATCTATAGCTTTGGTAAAAACATCGATTTTAAAGTCAATGTCGGGTGTTTTATAGAAGACCACCGTACAGAAAACTATCATTATTTTTTGTTGATGGTGACCGAAAGCGTTACCAGAATTGAACACGAGGTGCAGGACTTTGCCAATAATCATTATCCTTTCGGCAAGATCACCATATTGGCTCATGGGAAAGAAGCCATCGCAGATGCAATAAAGGCTAATAACAGGTTTTTCATTACCATTTATAACGAGGGCCTGATTCTTTATAGTCGGGATGGTATGTTGCAGCGCACTCACATCATAAATTTTATACCCACCCAGGGAGCAATAAAAGCCCAAAAACATTACAATCACCGCTTTCCGTTGGCAACAGGTTTTGTGGCAAGTGCAAAAGAATGCCTGACGAACCAACATTACAATCTAAGTGCATTCATGGCGCATCAGGTTGTAGAGCAATGCTGTATTGCCTTGATAAGGGTTCATCTGGCATACCGTTCTGATATACACAACCTAAATAGACAGCTTCGGTTGTGCGATAGCTTTTCTCAGGCACCATCAAGCCTCTTCTTATCGGGCAGGGAAGATGATAAACGGCTCTTTGATATTATGGTAAAAAGTTATTCCGCTGCACGTTACAAAGATGATTTTAAGGTTGAACAAGCCGATGCGGAACAAATATTCATCCGTGTTTCCACCTTTTTAAAGCTTACTGAGATTATGTGCGGTGAAAAGATAAAATCTCTTGCAATAGTGGCAGAATCCTACACACAATTAAAAAAAGAAAGTGAGGTGGATCATGCTGGATAAAAATATTCAACCAATGAACTTCTTTCATTTGCCCTTTACCCCAAATACAAGAATACTTACAGAAAATACACTGAACCAATATTCCGAGATCAGAAAACCAAAAAGGGGTTATTTTCCAATTAAAATCAGGAAAATATCTTTCAGCAATGAGCTGCTTATAATAGGTGTAATTCTGGACAAAGAGCCCGAAGAAATGGTTTACCTTAAGGTAACCACCTCCGAACTATTGGTGAGTTGTAGCGTTGATACCCATGAAAACTATTTGAGTCGATACGCTTATTTTTCGCTTACCCAACTGATGTACTATTACGCTGAATATAATTTCGAGGACTATTATTGGCCAGGATTCTTTGATCAGGAAACAGGGGGATCTAAATACCTGATGATCCATAAATCGAAGGATAATTTACACGTGTCGTCAAAGGTGAGGTACAAAGGCCTATATAAACCTGGAAAACAACTCCCCACAGTATCTGCAAAGAGAGCGGAGCTACGGAAAGCAGTTCATTCAATACAAGAACAGCCACCTAGAGAAACACACACGGTGTTGGGTTTCTGTTTGGCAGATAACAACAATGAAAGGTTCCGAACAAATCATTATCCCTTTCTAATTCCTTATATAGGGATTTTGAACAAGGCTAAAACCGAGGTAAGAAGCTTTACGACATACGTGCTTAATGAAATGCAACTTTCTGAAATCGATCTTTCGGACGAACAACAAAACCTCCTTGAGATTTGCATCGACATGAAGAAAATAGCCTTGGTTGCTAATCCGGGATATAAAGAAGACGCTCATAAGCTTGCTGAAAAACGGGAACAGAACCAAAATAATTTCAATCAGCTTTTTGAGCTCTGGCAAAAGGCGCTCCCCTTACTTTCAGGAAGGTTGTACACACACTACAGTTATACATATGGAATGCGTAATGTAAAGGGCAAGCCAAGAAGATCGTATATGACGCCATGCGCCTTTAATAATGAAACACCAGAAATCTGTTTTCTATGGAAAGATATGGGCGATTATTATAAACTAGAACTTCGATTAATGCTTCAAGGAAGAATACATCCGCTACAATATTACTTCAATACCGCTTTCTTTGCTATGCTGAGCTACAGCCCGAGAAAATATGTGCTGTTGAACTCTGTTAGTGACAGCCAACTGATCAGTTATTTTCAGCAAAGCCAATTTCAGCTCTTAGTACTAAAGAAACACTATGACGGTGATTTTAAAGAATTTATTGATCGGTTAAGGATAGCATATAGGTTTATTGATAAATAGAGATCACGAAAAAATAAAAACTTGAAATCATGTACTTAACTAGTACTTGCTCATATCCATTAGGATTTAGGGGTATGGTTATTGTAGAAATAATTCTTTATTTTTGTGTTAACACTCAATATCACATCCATGCACATAGAAACACGTAAATTACATTTGATAGAAGAAATGCTCAAAGTAAAGAGTGAAGCTACTTTATCTGCTTTGGAGAAACTATTAAAAAGTACCAACAATAAAACAGTTAAGAAAACACCAAGCTTAAAAGATTTTTCTGGAATCTGGTCTAAGGACGAGGCGGAAGAAATGGAACGCATAATTGCAGAATCTTGTGAAACAATCCACCCAGATGACTGGAAGTAATCTATTAGATACCAATATCGTTATTGAGTTATTTAAAGGCAATTCTACAATTACAGAGTTTCTTGAAACCTTAGAGGAGGAAATAAACATTCCTTTTGCTGTATTAGGAGAATTATATCTGGGTGCTTACAGATCAGCCAATCCAAAAAAGCACATTAAACAGATCAACTCTTTTCTAGAAAGGTGTAATGTTCTTATTGCTGATGATGAAACAGCAAATCACTATGCCTTAATCAAAACTGCCTTGTTGCAAAAAGGTAAACCAATACCGGAGAATGACATGTGGATAGCCGCAGTATCAAAGCAATTTGACCTAAAATTACACACCAAAGACAAGCACTTTAAGGAAATAGACAACCTGAATTTAAAGAGCTGGTAATCTTCGGCATATATTTGCTTATTGAGCAGTGTCCCCACGCTCGGTGCGGCCTGCGAAACCCCTACGCTCAATATCCGCCCGCTGTTCTCGCTCTTAGCCTTTACGGAGTGGTGGCCGTCGGTTTCCTGCCAGTTCAGTCTCGATTGTGCAGGCCCCCAAGCTTTTCCCTCGCTTTGGGTTGCTAAGAACCAAGAAATGCACACCCAACTTAAGTTTTGAGTGTGCATAACAATTTATCTATACAACAGCAAACATTTCTCTTAGTGGTGCCATGTCATTACCTACTTTTTCATCCAATATTTTAGCATAAAGCTGGGTGGTGCGGATGTTGGTATGTCCAAGCATTTTAGATACACTTTCAATCGGTACACCGTTCATCAGTGTTACAGTTGTAGCAAAAGTTCGCTTAGCAATCCGGTTGCCTAATGTTTTAGCTACACCTGCAAGGGCAGCAATTTCTACCAGATACTCGTTCATTTTCTGATTGCTCGAAACGGGCAAGGCTTTATTCTGATTAAGGCACACCGGATGATCCTTGTACCTGTCCAGGATTTCTTTTGCCACAGGCAGCAAAGGAATAGCAGCCCTTGTGTTTGTTTTTTGCCTGTACGTAATAATCCATTGCTCTCCATCTCCGCCAGTATTAATGTCTGATGGTTTGAGTTTTTGTACATCCGCATAAGATAGTCCAGTGTAGCAACTAAAAAGAAAAAAGTCCCGAACCTGTGAAAGTCTTGGTGTGGTAAAGTCTTTTTCTACTATCAATTTAAGTTCCGCTGCTGTAAGGTAATTTCTTTGCACCTCTTTAGATTTAAGTTTATAACCAAAGAATGGGTCTGAACTGATCCATTTGTTGGCCATGCAAATGCGCACAATCTTGCCTAAATTTTTAAGGTGTTTGATAGCGGTGTTATTGGTATTCGCTTTTTCGGTGCGCAGGTAAAAATCGAAAGCGCTTATAAACTGATGGTCTATGCTTTTAATATTGATGTCGTTTTTGCTGTATTGAAAAGAAAGGAATTCCAATACGTGCCTTTCAAGTACTTCGAATCTTTTAAGTGTTCCTTGCGCGTAGTCTTTGCCTACTAAGGCTTCCATGTTGTTATTATGGATTTTAATGGCTTCTAATAAAGTATGCGCATGATCTGATTTACCGAAGTATTTACACTTAATCCTTTCCGCTGTTATTTCTGCATTTTCTAAACACAGCAGGGTATGGGCAGCGGATACGTCGGCTTTCATCTTGTCAAGATAAGCATTGAACATTTTTACCTCTGCTTTAGTACCTTCCATGTGGCCTGCTTTACCGTTCCAAAGCGTTGGTGTACACTTTTTTCCGGTAGACATTTCTACAGGTTTTCCGTTAACGGTAACCCTTAGGTAAACGGGCACAGCACCGTTAAGATAGTTTTTTGGTTTCTTCAGGTAGAAGAGCAGACTGAAATTAGTTTTCATAATCAACTGATTTAAGGTTAACAAAAGTAGCCTTGCAGTCTAAAAGTGTCAAGTCGTTCAATGAATGAACACAATGTAAATCAGGTGCTTACATTGTTTTCAGTGAGTAAATCAACTCCCAAAATTTACTCACTGAATCACTCACTTTTTTTATGTGATTTTTTGAATATTTTGGGATTTTCCACCTAACAAAAAAGCTTGCAATCGTTTGATTTGCAAGCTTTTACGTAGTTTTGATACTGTTTTCTGTGATCCCGCTGGGATTCGAACCCAGGACCACTACATTAAAAGTGTAATGCTCTACCAGCTGAGCTACGGAATCATTTTCTCCCTTTCGAGGCTGCGAAGTTAGGAATTAAATTCATTCTTGCAAAGAATAAAGGCAATCTATTTAATAAAAACTTAACATTAACGAAATAAAAAACAGTTAAACATTTATAATTCATATGGTTAAGTGCCATAAAAAAACACTTTTTTTTCTTTCTTTTCGTCTGCTTGGTTGCGAAAAAGTTAAAATAGCCTTTTTGTGGTCATTACGATATTATCTCTCACTATTACAAATGTGATCATGCAACAAACGTTAGCGCGCCCATTTAAAATAATATCTACTAAATCTATTTTATAATAGTTTCTAAATAAAAATTATCCGGTAGAACAGGTCCTTAGTTTTTTACTGCTCGAACAAGTGGTTAGCTTTAGAGCTAAAAACAGTAATGGCCATTATGGATATACTTCACATAACGGCCATTGTTACCATTGATTTTTTTTAAGCCCTGTAATTGATATTGCTGGTGCATTGACCAGAAGAAAATCGAAATATTATTTATTTTTCAACTCATTTAAAATGGCCTTATCCAAACTGGTTAATGTATTCTGCTCAGGCTTTAACAATTCAAAAACTACAATTTCATTCTTTCCCTTTTTAAGCCATTCTGCCGGCAAGTAAATGGTTTGTTGTGGCCCAATACCCCAGTATTTACCTAAATTATGCCCGTTAACCCAAACCAGTCCTTTCCCCCACTGGCGCATGTCTAAATAGGTATCGGCAACTTTTGTTAAATTAAAGGAAGCCGATTTTAGCACTGCTGCCGATTGGCTACTTACCTTAGGCTGTATTTTTTGGGTGTCTATTTTATCAAATGGCAAGGGGTACATTTTCCACGACTTAATCTCCTTACCATTAAAAGTTACATTTTTAGTAATCCCTTTATTATTTTTAAGCAGGTAAGGGCCAAAATTGATCCTGCCCATGTTTTCTACCAAAATATCCAATTGTACATTGCCAGCAGGAAGGTTTACTATTAAGCTATCCTGATAAAGCCGTCTATCTAAAACACCTGCAAGTTTTTTATTGATATATACCAATCCGTAATCGCGCAACTCGTTTATTTTAATCACACCTTTACGTCCACCTTTTATGGTACTGCTGTAGCGCATAAAACCATAGGGTTGGTTAAGGGCTTCGAAGGTTAATGGTTTTTCACTTAATTTTGGCTTCCCAGCCAGGTTAAAGATATCAGTCGATTTGGTAAAGGTAATGGCAGGCAATGCCGCTGCAGGTTTAGCAGCCGGTACTTCGGGAAGTATCTGGTTTGTGGGCAAATTCTTTTTGATCACTTCGCGAAAAAGCATAAATTTTTCTGTGGCATTACCTGCTTCATCTAATGGCGCATCATAATCGTAACTACTAATCTGTGGTTCGTAAGCTGTAGAATCGTTATAGTTTGCCCCATTCATAAAACCTCTTGTTGTACCGCCATGAAACATATACATGTTAATAGAAATTCCTCCTTTTAGTGCGGTATCTAGTTTATTGGCATACGTTTTTGGATCTACCTGGTGGTGTTTCGTACCCCACCAATCGAACCAGGCCGGATACCATTCTGGTACAAAGTACGGTCCGGTACCATTGTTATATTTATTGATCAGCGTTCTGATCTGAGTTGGATTATCAATACCATTAACGCCAGGAAGCAAACCCGCTAAATGCCCTCCCTCTAATGCCGGAACCGGATCGCAGGTAGAAAGTACGCCATCAAAACCGGCATCTTTAAACAGCTGTTCATTAATTTTCAGGTATTCTTTGTCGTTTCCATAAGAACCATATTCGTTTTCTACCTGTACCATTAAGATGTTACCACCGTGGTTAATCTGCAATGGCGCTAAACGTTTACCAATCTCTGTAATGTATTCTTTATATTCCTTTAAATATTGTGCTTCTTTACTCCTTACCTGTAAACCTTTAATGTTCTGTAACCAAAATGGATAACCACCGAATTCCCATTCGGCACATACGTACGGACTAGGACGGAGCAATACCCATAAGCCTTCTTCTTTTGCAATACGTACAAATTCGGCAATATCATTATTACCAGAAAAATCGAATTGATCTTTCTGTGGCTCGTGCACATTCCAAAACACATAGGTACCAATGGTATTTAAGCCCATGGCTTTAGCCATTTTCATTCTATCGCGCCAGGCTTCTCTTGGTATGCGGGGGTAATGCATTTCTCCTGAAATGATCTGAAAGGGTTTATTATCAAGCAGAAAAACGGAGTCTGCGAGTTTAAAAGTATGCTTAACCTGTGCAAACGCACCAAAGCTGGCAAAACAAGTAATTAAAATTACTTTAATCATTACGTGTTTAAGGGTAGATTTCATTTAAGATGTATTAAGTATTTAAAAAATCGAAAGCATAGTTTTGCCATATCGATTTGCAAAATGCTTTTCAGCATAAAACAAAATGATTGGTATAAAAAAATAAGGCGCTTTATAATTCCAGGCTAAGAAAATTAATTACTAAGTATGGTGGTTATAGATTTGGCAGGAACACGAACACGTTTCGTATCCTGATATTGTTTATAGGGCGATAAACTGTATTGGTCTGAAGTAACATAGGTTTGTACAAAACTTTGCTTATTCCCTTTTACATCAATATCCAGATCAAGATCGTTTTCTGTAGGATTAACGGCTACCGTTACGAACTTTTTATTTTGCAAGTAAGATGATACATACACCTGTGGTACTTTTTCTTCAATTGTTTTAACCTGAAGTCGTTTACTACCAGCACCAATAAAACGGCTATAATTGCCTAAAGCCCATAACAATTTACTATCATACACCTGCCCATCTGTTTTATTTTTATCGATATAAACCAAGCCATCTTTATAATCGCCGCCGATACGGCTAACCACCACTGCCATGATGTAGCATTTGATAAAACGAGATCGTGGTGGATCAACTTTGCAATAAAAAGGGCTGTTACCATTCCCAAATCACGTTTTTCGCCCTTAAGCACCTCATCTCCAAGCACACAATATTCAGACATCCAATACCTTAAACCTTGTATCTGGGCTACTGCTTCAGCTATTTTTTTACGGGTATTAATAAATTTTTGTTCAGGACTTGTTGTAAAATAGCTATGACCAGAAATAGATTGATCTATATTAGAAAGGTTACCAATATAATTCGGAGATGAAGCATTAAAGAACTGATATACCTGATTTCCCTTTGCGGCATTTCCATTATCATATAAATAGTCGAGTTGGCCAGCCTCTCCTATCTGTATTTTGGTTTTTAGCTGTTTTTTAACCAAAGCCTCATTCACACCTTTATAAAGTTGAGCCAGTTCGGTATTGTTATATGGGCAGCCTTCCTGGTTGTGTTCATTCCATTTCCACTGCGGCTCATTTGCAGGGCTGAGATAATTTAGTTCTATTCCGGTTGTTTTTTTTATTCCTTTTATGGTAGTAACAAGGTAGTCTGCAAATTGGGGCAGTTTATCAAAATTCAGGTTGCAGTTACCATCTGTAGAATAGGCTTTCCCGTTTTTGGTAAAAAGCACATGCGGACTGTTTACAAAGCCGATAAACTGTTTTACGCCACGGGTTTTAGCGGCTTTTAAAAACCAGGTTTGTCCGGGCATTGCACTCCAATTGTAACTACCATCTGGTTGCAGAAAAGCGTATTGACGACGCCATTCGTCGCCAATATCGCTTGCCTTACCTTGAGCGGCGCTGCCACCACCAATACTGAAACGCCACATGTTAAGCCCAATACCCAAAGGTTGACCCGTTTTTGTACTTTGGGTACTAAAAAGCAAATCGGCCATCTTCTCCTTTTTCTCTGCCGGCCATAATCCGGCAAATTGACAAGTCCATGCATCAGAAGCGCCAAAGCCTTCTATAGTTTGGAATGTGATTGCAGGATCGATCTCTATCTTTACAACAGCCTCTTGTGCAAGGGCTGTTTCGCCATAGAAAAACACAGCAAGGCAAATAAAAAAACGGTTAAGATGTTGATACGACTTTAACATGTTATATTTAAATTCTATTTATTAATAACCAGGGTTCTGCTGTAATTTACCGCCTGAAGCTAAAATTTCGGCCCTAGGTATAGGTAACCAATAGTGTTTGGTTTCAAACTTACGTCCATCTAAAGCAACTTTAGGTGCATAGGTAAAGCCTGTACCTGTTTTGGTAATAATTATTCCGCCTGCAGGTTTATTTTCGGTTACATCGGCTATTTTCCATCTTCTTACATCATAAAAGCGATGTTCTTCGAAAGCAAGCTCTACCCTACGCTCATAGCGCACCGCATCGCGCATTTGCGCTTGTGTAAGTCCAACAGCCAAATCAGGCATATTAACACTAGGCCTTGCCCTTACCATATTTACGGCTTGTCTGGCAGACATTGTCGATCCGGCAGGAACCGCGTCAGGTCCGTAAGCTTCGTTGGCAGCTTCGGCATAGTTAAGCAAAATTTCTGCATATCTAAAATATATCCATGGCTGAAAACCTGCATTGCCCCAAGGGTTTTGCAATGGGTAGGCATCATTCATATATTTTTTAAGGTAATATCCGGTTTTGCTTGTATTCCAGTTATCATTTCCATCTTTACTGTCTCTTCCACCAGGAATAAAGGTTTCTACATTACGCTCACGATATGCTGCTCCATTGTATAAAATGGTTGCTGCAAAACGTGGATCACGTCCTTTGTAAGGTTCATTACTATCGTAACCAGAAGTAGGATCGGTAATCGGTTTTCCGTTGGCCATTTCGTAATCGTCTACCAGGTTCTGCATTGGCAAATTTCCGCCCCAACCGCCATAACCGTTCGGTCCGTTTGCAATTTCTAAATGGGTATGGTTGGCATTTTTGGTAAACAATCTTGCAAAAATAACTTCATTGCTTTGGTCAGTTAAAAACAAGTTTGCATACCCACCGGTATATATTCCATACTTATTTAAAGAAATAACTGCCTGTGCAGCTGTAACAGCTGCCTGCCAGGTACCTGCATTATACAATGGACTTGCCGCATATAACAGTAAGCGCGATTTAAGTGCCAGTGCAGCGCCTTTGGTTGCCCTACCAATTAGCCAGTTGTTACTATTATCTAAAGGTAAGTCTGCCGCAGCCTGGTCTAGCTGTGCTGCCACATAATCTATAGATTCTTTAATCGAGGCACGTTGAAACAAGGCCGGATCCTGCAGATTATCTGAAAGTTCGGTTATCTTATCTCCCATCAAAACGATGCCACCATAGTTTCTGATTAAATCCTGATAACGGAAGGCCCTTATAAATTTAAGTTCTGCAATTAACTTCTTTTTATGTGGCTCGCTCATAGCAATCTTAGACAGCACACCTAGTGCGTAATTACACTCTCTGATCCCCCGATAACTCCTGCCCCAATATACACCGGCGCTGCCCAGGTTTTCTGGAGCCAGCTGCCCTCTTTGGATCAACCAGGTCGCATCGTCATTGTTATAAATAGATTCGTCGGTAAAAGAACTCCACATGCTATATTCAAAACCTCTGCCAAAACCTGGGACAGATCCATCAGCTTCTTTATCCTGTAAACGTGTACCAAGATACCGGTTGGTTACATAAGCCTCTAATGCCGTTGTATCGGTTTCTATGGTAGCAGGTGAAAGAATATCGGTTGGTTCTACGTTTAAAATGTCTTTTTTACAGCCTGTAATGCCTATCGCAACCAGAAATAGGGATAAGAATGATATTTTATATATTGATTTGATTTTCATGACGTTTAAAATTTAATATTGGCGCCCAGGTTAATAATGCGTTGTTGCGGGTAAAATTGCCCTCTATCACTGGTTCCTTCAGGATCGTAATCTTTAACCTTAGAAATCGTAAATAAGTTAAAGGCACTGGCATAAATCCTTAGCCCCGAAACATTGATCCGCTCTAAGAAACTGGTTTTGATGTTATATGCAAGTTCTACATTTTTAAGCCTTAAAAATGAGGCATCATTTAACCAAAAAGTATTATTAAACTGCCCACCGCTAATGGCATTGGAAGCCCGGTCGGTTACCCTCGGGTATGTTCCGTTCGGGTTTGTTGCACTAAATCTGTTATCGGCCCAACTGCTATAAAAGTTACCTATACTGCCCGATTCTGGTAGTACATACTGGCTTACCTGAGCCTGTCCAGCCAATAAGATTGATAAATCGAAGTTTTTGTAAGAAGCGCCAAGTGTAAACCCATAAGTAATTTGAGGGATATTGCTATATGGCGTTCTGGTTTGGTCATCGGCAGTTATTTTGCCATCATTATTGTAATCAAGGTATTTAAGATCGCCAACTTTAGCGCCACTTACATGTGGATAAGCATCTAACTCCTGTTGTGTTCTAAATATACCAATGGCATTGTAAAGTAAATCAACATTTAATGGTCTACCTGTTTTGCGTTGATAATCCGGTGTTCCACTGGCTTCGTCAATAAATATTACCTTGCTTTTGGCGTAAGTGAAGTTACCAGATGCATTCCATCTAAAGTTTTCGCCGTTGTGGTTATACCCTAAAGTGGCTTCGAAACCAGTACTATTAACCTTACCAATATTTTCTGAAGGCACTAACGGCGTATAGTTCGCACTCTTATCATCAAAAGGATTTACAATCCCCGACGAGCCTGGCACTGATGCATTACGTATGGTTAAAATATCAGATCTTTTTTGCTGGAAATAAATGGCCTCAAGACTAAAGTCCTTAAACAAAGTTGCATTAATACCAATATCGAGTTTCTTTGCTACCTCCCAGGTAATGTTCGGGTTTGCAAGCTTTACCAAGTTTACACCGGGCTGTATGGTTGATGATGTGGCGCCGGGACTTTGGGCTACAAACCCGTTCCCAACCAGTACATAATTATCAAAATACTGGAATCCTTTTACATTATCGTTACCTAATGCACCGTATGAGGCCCTGATTTTTAGGTTATCAACAAATTTAACATGATCACTGAACCATTTTTCTTTTGACATTACCCATCCAACAGAGGCAGAAGGGAAATATCCAAATCGCTTGCCCTCCGGAAATATAGATGATCCATCGATACGCAATTGGCCTTCAAATAGATATTTATCATCATAACTATAAGCCAAACGGCTAATTATACTTTTACGGTTATAATTAGAGCTATATCCCGAGTTTAGATAATCGGTAGCGGCAGCACCACCTTGTGAAAGTTCGGGCAAATTGGTTGACAGGAAATTAAAGCGTTGTGCATCGAAATATTCTAAATGATTTTCACTTTGTTCATACCCTACAAAAGCGTTTATATCATGTAAATTAAAACGGCGTGCATAATTTAGTTTGATATTTGAAGTAAGTAACGATTCGTTTTGGTGTTTTTCGGTTAATGTAGCTTTTTGATTGTTACCACCCGTAATCACACTATTATAGGTTTTAGATGTTGGATCGTACTGGTACAGTAGGTATGGTTTATTAAAGCTTTTGGTAAATACATTAGATTTATCGGCCGAAAAGAAACCATCAACAGAAAGACCTTCTACTCCAGGAATAATAAAAGTAGCCCTTAAAATAGCATTTAAAACCTGAGTTGGCGATTTACTGGTTCCACCTATATCGGTAACCTGCACCGCAGGGTTTGCGTTTTCTATGCCGGTTGTAGGCAAACCATTTGGATAATAAGCAGATACAATTGGTTTTGCTCTGTAAATAGACCTAAAAATATCGCCAGCCGCTACCTGAGGGAACAAACGATTTTCTTGTCTGCCAGATACTGATAAGCCAACTTTAAGATATTTGGAAACATTAGCATCTACATTTGTGCGGAAATTATACTGATTGTATTTAGTTGTTCCATTTTTGTACAAGCCATCCTGAGCAACAGTCCCTAACGATAGGTAATACTTTATATCTTGGCTACCACCATTAACAGAAAGGCTGTGCTGGCTTTGCAGGGCTGTTTTTTGTAACGTTTGATCTAGCCAATCGGTGTTAGGGTATAACAGCGGATCGGAACCATTACGAAATTTTTCGATCTGATCTGCCGTATAAGACTGGTTAAGACCACCTGCAGGATTGGAATCGAAACTAATTTCGTTCATAATCTGTGCATAGGTTGCGGCATCGGCCATTTTTGGTAATCTTGTTGGCGAGCTAAAACCTTGGTTAAAACTATAATTGATAGTTGGTTTACCCGTTTTTCCTTTTTTTGTTGTCACTAAAATTACCCCGTTGGCTGCCCTGTTACCGTAAATAGCTGCAGAAGCATCTTTTAATACTGAAACACTTTCAATATCGTTGGGATCTAAACGCTCTAATCCGCCGATCTGCCCTGGAATTCCATCTACAACGATTAATACATTATTGCTCCCGGTAGTAGCCAAACCCCTGATGGTAATGTTCGAACCATCATAACCAGGCTCGCCGCTCCTATTGTTAATAACTACCCCAGAAAACCGGCCAGCCAACGAATTGGATAAGTTCGGTTGCGGACTCTTTACCAGGTCGGCCCCTTTTACCTGCGATATTGACCCAGTAAGTGTTGCTTTCTTCTGTGTTCCGTAACCAACCACTACCAGTTCGTTTAGTGTTTTGGTATCGGCACCAAGCTGAACATTAATGGTTGTTCTATCTCCTACCGTCTGCTCCTGGATGGTGTAGCCTACGTAAGAAAAAACAAGTACGTCTGTTGTGGCTGCAACACTGATACTAAATTTACCTTTTGCATCGGTTTGAACTGCTTTTTCGGTTCCCTTAATCTTAACCGCTACCCCCGGAAATGTAGCTCCGGTTTCGTTTGTTACTGTACCTGTTACCACAATCTCGCGCGCCAGTTTCATTTTCCCCGTTAATGCGGAAAATGAAGAAGCGGTTACCGGTAAACTAATGGATAGGATAAATAGAAAAGCAAATGCTTTAATTTTAAAGAATTTTAAAGGCGAAAATTCCTTCAGATTTTTTTTTCTCATTTTGGTTTGCACATTAATATTTGGTTAGCAGGTCAGATCTATATCTGAAATAGCAATAGTTTGCTGTTAGATTTTATAGTTATAGAACTGCTTTGTAGGGGTCTAAATTAGCGTCAACAAACAATATTAAAAGGGTACAAACAATCCAAATTAGAGGGGTAAACAGACCTAATTAGAGTCTAAATAAGGTTTTAAGGCACATTAAAGAAAAACGCGCAAATAAATACGGTTATGATTTATCTTTTTTGCCCGTTGAATTTAATTGGATATGATTAGAAAAGGGCTTCCTGAATTTTTTAATATACTGCGATGGATTCATGTTAAATAGTTTATAAAACTGCTCTCTAAAATATTTAGGATCGGTAATGGCTACCATATAAGAAGTTTCTTGAATGGTTTTATCTGTATTGATAAAAATTTCGGCCGCTTTCCTTAACCTGATGAAACGGATAAATCCATTGGCAGACTGGCCAGAAATGGATTTTATTTTTCGGTATAAATTAGATCTCGACATACCCAAGGCGGTCGACAGGGTATCGATATTAAAATCAGGATCGGTAAGGTGTTCTTCTACAATACGGATACAGTTATCTAAAAACTCTTTGTATTCTGCAGAGATTTTAGTGTTGTTTGAGTTGAGTGTAATTTCATTATAAAAGTACCTTTGCAGGGCATTTTTACTTTTTAGTATACTGGCTACCCTTGCCTTTAAAAAATCCTTATCAAAAGGTTTACTAATATAATCGTCGGCACCACCTTCTATTCCTTTAAGCTTAACCTCTGGAGCAGAAATGGCAGTAAGCAAAATAATCGGGATATGAGAGATGGAAACATCTTCTTTTATTTTACTGCATAGCTCTATACCTGTTATACCGTCCATCATCACGTCGCAGATCACAATATCGGGAAGTAACTCTTTCGTCATTTCGTAGCCTTTTTCGCCGTTGCTGGCTTCGTAAAGGTGATAATCCATTCTAAAAACCTGTTTAAGGTATTCTCTTATTTCGATATTATCATCAATAATAAGCATGCTTTTTAATTCGATGGCTAGCTGGTTATCTACTATTTGCCCTTCAGCTGCCTCTACAATTTTATTAGCGCTTATCTCATCTTCTATCAATTCTTTAAATAATGAAGAGTCGGTATCGATTAATTCTTCCTGTAATATGATGGCATCTTTAAAATGGCTTACACCTCTTAATAAGGCAATATTAAAGGTGGTACCCTTATTTTCTATACTGGTATAGTTGATGGTTCCGCCATGCATTTCGATAAAATTTTTAGCGAGGTATAACCCAATTCCAAAACCGCCCTTAGCTGATTTGTTACCAGGGTCCTGATAAAATTTCTCGTACAATTTTTCTCCTGCCATATCGGTGATACCACAGCCAGAATCTTCAATACTAATGATTACATGCTCCTTACTGTTATCTACAAACATCTTAACACTGCCACCCTCTGGTGTAAATTTTATGGCATTTGAAAGCAGATTAAAAAATACGATTTCAATTTTTTCCCGATCAGCATAAAAAGCAATCACCTCATCGGTACAGCTAAATTCGAGTGTTACATTTTTTGAACGGGCCTGGTGTATAAAGCAAAGAAATACCTCTTTGCACAAACTCACCAGATTTATTGGTGCCACTTTTAACTTTTCGCCATAAGTATCTGCTTTTCTGAACAACAACAACTGATCTACCAAACTTAAAAGACGCTTGGCATTCCTGTATACAATATTTAAATCAGTAGTATCAACATTATTATCATTCTTATATAAAAGCTCTTTAACCGGATTGATAATTAAGGTAAGTGGCGTACGGAACTCGTGCGATACGTTGGTAAAAAACGATAGTTTCTTCTCGCTAAGCTCCTTTTCTTTTTCGCTTTCTACCTGGGCCAGTTTAATCTGAAATTTTAGGTTAGATTGATGCTCACGATATTTAAGATAGGCATACACAACGCCAAAGAAAGCCAAACCATAAAAACAAAAAGCCCACCAGGTGCGGTACCAAGGCGGTGTAATGATGATCTGCAGCGCATTTCCTTTCATATTCCAAACGCCATCGTTGTTTGATGCCCTTACCCTTAAGGTGTATTTACCAGGGTTTAAGTTGGTATAGGTAACTTTATGTTCGCTACCGCTATAATTCCATTTTTTATCGAAACCTTCGAGGAAATAAGCATACTGGTTTTTTTCTGAAAGTGTATAGTTCAGGGCAACAAAACCAAAAGAAAGCACACTCTGATCATAAGGCAGCGTGATACTTTTCGTCATATAAATAGGCAATTTTAAAGGAGAATCTTTACCGGGGAGGATTAGTTTATTAAAAACCGAAAAATCAGAAAAATAAACTGCAGGCGCTTCTTTATTGTATTTAAGTTGTTGTGGATTAAAGTAAACTATACCTTTATTGCCTGCCAGATAAATTTCTCCTTTTTCATTTTTACAGATGGCAGCATTGGCATAAACACCATCCTTTTCATCGTAATTTCTAACGGTTTTGGTTACAGGATCGAAAAGTGAAATACCTTGCTCGGTAGTTACCCATAGCTTGCCACTATTATCTTCCACCAGATCTGTAAAAACATTGCTCGCAAAACCATTTTGTTTTGAATATATTTCGAAAGTGTTTGTTTTAGCTATGTATTTATTCAATCCATCTCGGGTGCAGATCCAAACATTTTGGTGCGAATCCAGATAAAGGCTAATTACAATGTTATTGCTAATGCCACCTGCTCTAGAATTATTGATCATGTAATTGCTGAACTTTTTGGTTTTAGGATTAAAACGGCTTAAGCCGCTACCGTATGTTCCTATCCAGATATTGCCCTGCGCATCTTTCAAAAGGCAGTATAAATGGTTATTACTTAGTGAGCCCAAATTTTTAGGATCATTATAGTAATGCGTATAAGCCTTGGTTTTATCATTATAGATTTTTAAGCCGGCATCTGTAGCTAAATAATATTCGCCATCATTTACCTCTATCAAATCTCTAAAAACATCTTCGTTAAAAAAACTACCCAACGCCGAATGGTGGTGGTGATGTACAAACTTATTCTCCTTTTCGTTATACCAGTCAAATCCATTCTCGCTCATTACCCATAAGCGGCCCTTTAAATCAGCAGATAAGTTAATAATATCGTTGCTGGATAAACTGTTTGAGTTATTGGAGTGCGAAAGCCTGGTAATAGAGCGATTATTCGTATTATATCTATAAAGGCCCTTGTTGGTTCCTAGCCAGAAATTGTCACCATCACTAATCATCGATTTGATTTCTGCCTGCCCCAGAGGAAGTGAAATAAAATTAAATTTATATTGGTTAAAATCAATTTTGCTGAGGCCATTTTTACCACACAGCCATATCATCCCGGTTTTATCGCGATATAGACCTCCGTTGGCAAAAAATTCGAGCTCATCTATTTTTTCCCATTTATTTAGTTTTGTATTTACCCAGAATATTCCAGCGCTGCCTCCTACCAATAGTTTTTCGGCACCTAAGCTTAAAACATTAAATATTGAAGCGTTACCTGTCTTTCCGCTTGCGTAGGTAGTAAACATTTCATTTTTCGGATCAAAGCGGAACAGATCGCCTTTCCAATAGCATCCAATCCATATCATGCCATCATGATCAATGCATAGGGTCCAGATGTCGTTTGGATTTTTTTGATTGGCTATTTCCTTTTGTACGTAATTGGTAAAACGCTTTGTTTTTTGATCAAATTTATTCAGCCCCTTACTCCAATTACCCAACCATAAATTACCAGATGCATCTTCTGCAATAGCATTAACCGATTTTCCTTTAATGGCATACGGATTTTTTGCATCGGGCTGATAAACCTTAAAAGTTTTTGAGTTTTTGTTAAATAGGTTAAATCCATCATCGGTACCTACCCACAACTTATTCGTTTTATCAATCAGTACAGACCATACTTTATTATTGCTTAGCGAAGTTCTGTCGTTTTCTTTATGGTAAAAACGTTCAAATTTTTCAGTAACCGGATCGAACCTGTTTAAACCATTCATGGTACCCACCCAAAAACCCCCATTACTATCTTCTACCATCGCATTGATGTAATTATTGGTTAAAGAGGTACTATCACCAGCAATATTTACATAAACTTTAAAGGAATAACCATCAAACTTACAGAGCCCATTTTCTGTACCTATCCATACAAAACCTCTTTTATCTTTTAAAGCAACGGTTGTATTTTTAGACGGGAGGCCATCGTTAATGCCATATGTTTTAAGCACATAATGTTCTGGAATAGCGGTTTTACCTACTACCTGCGCACTAACACTGTTAAAGAACAGCCAGAATTGCACAATAAAACCAAATGCTTTAATAAATCGCATAATAAGGGGGCAAACCGATGGGAATAGCCGAATAAAAAATTAGTTTAGCGGGTGTAAATATACAATTTGTTAAATTATTGTTTTATCCAAACATATCTATCCACGATGCGCTCTATTCGAAAAAGATGTACATCAGAAACAAAAAATGCGGGACTGATAAAATCAGCCCCGCATTCGCGTTATTCATATTAACTTGTTTAAAATTTAACTGAATTAAGATTTTTATCTACCAACAGGCCTTCACTAATCTTAAGTCCAAATTGTACTTTACGTTTTGCTTTAAACTTCAGGATAAACAGATCCGTGGTTTCGTTTAAAGTATCTTTGTTACCTATGTTTACAAAGGTTGGATACAGCACCTTGGCGCCATTGGTGTGCAGGCGATCGTTGGTCAAATTATCCATCTGTTTCGTGTTTAGCGGCTGAACGCTTATAAAATCATAATCCTGTGCCTGGTATGGCAGTGCAAAACTTAAAGCATTTACTGCTTTCAGGTTTATTCCCTTTACTTTAATTTCTACAATTTCGTCTTTGTTGTAAGTTTGTTTAGCGGTACTAATTTCTAGTTTACCCGCAATTTTATCAATTTTAGCATCACTTACACCTCCTTCAAGCTGTGTAGCTACAACTGAAACATCGTAAGCATCAATCAGGTCATTTTTGTTGATATCACCATTGCTGATATAACCTTCAAAATCGGCGTCACCTTTTCTTAAACCGGTATAATTGATGTATGAGGTTAAATCGTTCTTATCAATTAAACGGTCATTATTGATATCGCCCGGAAGATAACTTTCGGTTCCAGGTACCTTAAATACATATAGCTCTCTGCCTGATCCAAAACCTCCTACACCATCGGCTACAGCAATTTTGATGTAACGGGCACTTGGGTGGCCATTGAAATTGAATATTTTAACATCACCATTGTTTGCCCACTCGAAAGTGCCTGCTGTAGTCCAGCTTTCTTTATTGTTGCTGTAAAATACAGTTCCTTTAAGCAAGTTGCCATTTCCCCTTCCATTGCGCGGCAGGTAATGGAATTTATCAAGCTGGTTAATGGTTTTAAGGTCTATAACCATATCAAACGGAATTGCTTTGGCACCCCATTTGGTATGCCACATATTGCCTTCATCAAAATCGAATAGATCGGAAATACCAGACCCACCCTGATTTTCGGCAGTAGTTTCGGCTGTTATACCCTGAATAGCAAATTCAAGCGGATTAGATTTGGTTGTTGCTTTAATTTCGGTCCAATCTGAGAAACCATCTTTGTTTACAGCACGCAATTTAAATGTGTAAGCTGTTTCGGCCAATAAGCCATCAAATAATAAAGCTGTATCGCGGATGGTGGTATAATGCATATCGTTAAAATCTATCTCATAAAAATCTGCATTGCTCACTTTGCTCCAGCTTGGAGTAAGCGTATAGGCTTCTCTGTTTTTATCACTCACCAGAGCGTTAACTGGCGCCGACAGTTTCCCTGTAGATAAACGTTGCTTATCTACAGGCTCGAATTTAAATCCGTCTACACTAAGTGTTATTGGATTGAGGGTAATATCGGTAGATTGAAGTTTAACCAGCAATTGAGGGTTTTTAATCATTGCTACTTTTTCAAACTCGCTTCCTTTTGTAGCAAAACGGTTTAAATTTGGTATGGCATCGTAGAAATAAACATCAGACTGTTTTAAAAACTCGTCTTTTGAGTTTACTTCTGTTAATTTCACTTTATTGCTCCCAACTTTTGCGGTTAACCTTTTTGGTTTTTCGGTAAGGTTGATCACAAATTCAGTTGTTTTTTCTTTCACAAAGCCATCAAAATCACCCTTTGCAGGTTGAATGGTAATAATGGCATTATTTTTTTGATCCAGTTCTGATTCGATTAAAGTAGAAGTGCCTTTTCCTAATTTATAAGCCTCTGTTGTGCCATCATCATCGTATTCAGTAAATGAGGTTTTTCCAAAAGGATACCATTCATAAATACGGTTTGCTTTATTGATTTCAGCAACATTGTTATTTGGATTCGTCATTGGGATAATCGCACCATTTTTCACAAAAACAGGCAATTTCCACAACGGTGAGTCGAAACTATTGAGAATGCTGTTTCCAGTATATTTTTCTCCGGTGAAATAATCAATCCATGTTCCCTCTGGTAAATAAATACCATTGCGGATATCGTTACCTTTTTCGTCTGATTTGGTTGCCTGATAAATCGGGGCTACTAAGAAAGAAGGTCCGTACAGATATTGATATTGTGTTGAAGTACCTTTGGTATAAGCATTTGGATATGCTAAAAACATCGCCCTGATAATGGGCAATCCGGTAACCGCTTCTCTGGCTATACTATAAGTATATGGAATCAACTCCGATTTCAGTTTTAAATAATTGCGGTTAATCGAAGCTATAGGTTCGCCCAGTGCATGCGGATATTTTTCGTTAGCTCCCCAACCGTCCATATTTAACTCCATTGGCGTAAAGGTTTTCCATTGGAAATCGCGTGTATTAACGGTTGGATTTTTACCGCCAAAAATACCATCCATATCGGAAGTAATATTGGGTTGACCTGATAAACCAGAACCTAAATAAGTAGGAATGTGGAAACGGATATATTCCCAAACGCCCCCAGTTTGATCACCTGACCAAACACCGGCATAACGCTGTGTACCAGCCCAGCCATCTAATGAGATGATGAACGGACGACTATTATTGCCATAATAAGGCATAATCTGTGCTACATCGGCAACGCCATTTAACCCAAACGAATAACCTGCACCAACCCATGCTACATCGGTTTTTAATACCCGAACACCTGCATCTCGGGCTTCCTTAATAATATCGCGTTGTAATAAGGGGCTTACTTCTGGTTTAGGATGAAGATCAGACTGTGTCCACAAACCAATTTCTACCCCGTTTTTACGGGCGTAATCGCCAAAACTCTTTAGGTTTTGAATGTTGCCATCTAATGTTTCGGTTTGGCCATAACCTGCACCATAACCATCATTTGGAAGTACCCAGCCCAAAGGCATATCGTGCTTTTTGTAACGATCAATCACGGCTCGCGCTGAAAATTGATAATTGTTTTTTTCACCGTTAAGCGATTCTTTTATACCGCCATTATCTTTCTGACTTTCTTTGTAACGTTTACCATCTTCAAACAAGGTTCCTT
The DNA here is from genome assembly GCF_014205835.1 of Pedobacter sp. AK013. Taxonomy (GTDB): domain Bacteria; phylum Bacteroidota; class Bacteroidia; order Sphingobacteriales; family Sphingobacteriaceae; genus Pedobacter. The sequence goes on from NZ_JACHCQ010000019.1 coordinate 30,399, forward strand.
TTTCGTCTTCTTTCCAAAAATCGCGGTTGTAAGCATTTAAATGCCCTTGATAGAAACCAAATTTTGGCAATAAAATCGGATTTCCGGTTAATTGGTAAAAATCGTTCAATAAAGGTGCTGCCCCATCATTAACCATAAAAAAGGCATCCAGGTAATCAGTTTCGTGTGTCAGCTTTACCAGTCCTCTTTCTTTAGCACCAAAATTGTATTTTCCTTTGCTGAAGGTATACCACATTACAGCATAACCATTGGTAGACCAATAAAAAGGTGCAGGCGAGGCTACCCCCCCATCTGTCCAAGAGTTTTGGTTTTCGATGGAAATATTTTTTCCCTTGTGCGAGAAACGGCCATTCTGTACCCCACCACCATAAAAATATTCCTGTGGATTTTCTTTTAAACTAAGGGTTACTTTTCCTTTTTCGAATTGAATTGGCGCTAATTCTTCTACAACCACCGCCTGTGTAGCAAGGTTGATAATTTTGATCAGTGAAGTATTTTTATCAATAAGAACGGTAATTTTACCCGTAGATATGAATAATTGATTACCCTCATCTTTAATATCTAATTTTGAAACGGGTCTACGTGGATTTTCCACTAAAATTTTGGCTTCTGGTTTAGCTTCCGGATCGCGTATAAAACCTCCCGCAGGATCTTCGAAAAGGCGGAAAATATGATCGCCATAAAAATCTAAGGTTAAACGTTGATTATCAGAAAGCAATAATTCTACTGTAGTAGTATTAATCTTTGTTGCGCTAAGCACTTTGGTAATTTTTTGTGCTATCTGATCGGCTTTCTGAACTGCTGATTGGGCTGAAACAAAAAATGGAGCGGCAATTACAAAAAATGCAAATGCCAAAACAACACTTTTAGGTTGATTTTTGAAACTGGCTATTTTAAAGTTTTTGAAAAAATAATGCGGGGTCATTAAAAGTTTGATTTGGTTATGTGTTTATATGTTGAACTAGTTAAATAGTTTAGTTGCTGTGGGATAAAGTTAATAAACACATTAAAGTAACCAGTACGTTTTTGCAGACAAAAACCGCGCAATCGTTTGCCTATCTAATTTTTTACCGGAGATGGAGTGATGTTTTCTATCATTAAGAAATTAAAGATATTAAGGTCGTAGAAAGATCGATTTCATGGAATAGGCTCCGCGATCGTCCTCCTGAACTTGTTTCAGTATCTAAAAATGATATCCTCTTCATTAAGCAGTAAAGGATGTTTAATGATCCATAGTTAATAAACTAATGCCCATTGAACCAATGAACTAATAAATCACTTCCGAACTATTGTTTACCATGAACAGAGGTTTATTGCCAGTGGCTGATTTCACTTCGGTAAATTTTATCTTCTCGGCATCATTTACAATAATTTTCGACTGTTCTGGCAGTGTAATGTTCGTAAAAATCACATTTCTTAAGCGGTGAGCAGGATCTTTAAAGCCGTTGATATCAATAGCTGCGCCTGCATTTGAAGCCATAGACATATCGATATTTTTGAACACGAAATTTTCAAACGTTGGTATCTGTGGTGCGGCTTCGCCATCGTTATTGTAGTTAACTGCCGAAAAGATGGTAACCTGTAAAAGTTGACAATCTGTTACCGTTACATTTTTTACATAACCTCCCCTATCTTTTGTTCCTTTTATCTGCATGCCATGCAATAGTTTCCCAGCTTTACAATCCTGCACCAAAACATTGATTACCCCACCAGACATTTCGCTGCCGATCGAAATACCATGACCGCGTTTAAAATCGCAATCTGTTATCCGTACATTTTTGGTTGGTTTGGCTACAAAAAAACCTTCCGGATTTTTACCCGATTTAATGGCAATGCAATCATCACCTGTATCGAAAGTACAGTTAAAAATATACGCGTCAGTAGAAGAATCAGGATCTATGCCATCTCCATTGCGGATGTTTACGGTTATGATGTTTAAATTTTGACAGGTTATGTTATTACTATAAATATAATGAATGGTCCAGCATGGAGGTTCAGTAATTGTTAAATCAGACAAACTTACGTTCTGACAGTTCATTAAACAGATTAAACGTCCCCTACTTCTTATTCCACTGGCTTTGATCATCGCATCGCCAAGTTTTTTCCCTCCGCCACTAATGGTGCCTTTACCTGTAATTCTTAAATCTTTTACATTATAAGTTCCATTGCGGTTAAGGGTACCTGCATTGAGTAAACTGGCGTATGTTTTAAGCTCCCAGCCTTCAAAACGGTTTAGGATCATTGGCAAATAATCTTCTACAACTGTTGATCCTTTTAACACACCACCTTCTTCTATTCGGAGCGTCATATTACTTTTCAGATATAGGGCACCTGAAATGAAAGTTCCTTTGGGGATATAAACCGTACCACCTGCACTACAGGCATCTATTGCCGCTTGAATTGCCTTCGTATTACTGGCAATGCCATCTCCCTTTGCGCCGAAATCTAAAATATTGTATACTTTTCCTTTTGCCTTTGTTTTAAAACGGATGGAATTCAAAGCACTAGTCTTATTTCCTTTAATATTTACACTTACCATATACCAGGTATCTGGCATTAAATTTTCTATTGTATAATTGGTTTTTCTCGTAGCACCTTGTGCTTTACCATTTAAAAAAACTTGATAAATATTATATGGTGTACCATATTGTTTATCCCACAATAGGGCTACAGTATTTTCTGATAAGGTACCTGGGGCAACTAAAAGATTAAACGGATTGGTTGCAGTTGCAGCAGCTTTAAAAGACAAAAAAACGAATAGAAGCAACATTAAAATCCTGCGCATTTTATTAATAAGTATCGGTACAATCATGGCTAGAAACATTATTTGGTTAGCGAAATAATTTATAGGTAATAAATATCTCCTTACAAATATAAGCGACTTATCAGATTAACTGTTATGCGCTATAGGGTACGCTATTAAAACAATAATCCGCTTATAAAGGAGCTACGGAAAACTTCCATAGGTTTATTTATTGCAAGGAAAGAATCAAGATTATCTTATACTATCAAAAAAAATACAAAGCATAAAATCGTTTATTTTAACACTATTTGACCATAAAACATTGATTATTTAGATGCTAGGGGAAGTATTCTATATAATAAATTTAAAAAAGAATCGAATGGCAAGCATTTTGTAAGTGTTTGTAAAATTGCCGATTAAATGAATTCCCCAACATTGCAAACTTATAGCTGTGTAATTATAGATGACAGCCAAATGAGTATAAAAACACTTGAGCACTTTATTTCCAAAATAGACAAGCTCCAACTTAAAGGAAGTTTTACAGATACAATAGATGCCATGGCAGCCTTTTGGACTTACGGAAAAATTGATTTTCTTTTTTTAAATGTCCAAATGGAAATATCAGGAATTGATTTAGCCAGAATGCTTCGAAACAGCGTAAAATTTGTTGTATTTATAAGTGCCTATGATAATAAGGCCATAGATGCCTTTGATAAAGACAACTATTTTTTATTCAAACCCTTCGATTTTAAAAAGTTTGAAGACATGGTAAATGAGTTGATCCTGGCCGAGCATAAAAACAAAGAAATGCTTTTGTGAGTCTAACGACATCTGCTTTACCTTTCTACCATTGAGAAATTAAGAGCATACGTTTTTATGGATGAGTTAAAAAGTAGTCATTCTGAATTTATTTCAGAATCTTTCAAGTTAGTTTTCTGCCGCGGAAGCACAGATTTACACGGAATTGAATCTAGCTTTTTTGCTTTGAGCTTTGGTCTTTCAGCTTTTACCTTTCTTAAAAATCAGAATAGTCTGTCGGGTAAACAAATTTAGTATCGTTTTTAGAAACATTGTGCTGATATTCTGGCATTGCCGATAATTTCTTCCAATAATCATCTGCAGAGAATGCTTTCCAGTGTGCATCTCTATCTATTTTATTCTCGAAAGTAGTTAAATACATCAGGTTAGGCATGTGACTACCGGCGATTACTTCCCCATAAAATACGGCATTAAAATTTAACCTTTTAAATAAACCGATTTCGTCGCCTTTATTAAACATTTGAACTTTATTCTGAAAATATTTCTCTGTGGGCGCTTCGTAGCTTCTTAATTCGTACACCCGTTCTCTCATCGGCGATTTTAGATTAGGCAGCATAAAATGAGGTGCATCTTCAAAAGCTTTTAACAAAATGGTTTCTAATCGTTCAAAAGGAACATCTGTATAAACTGCATCCAGATAGATTTTACCATCAGCTGCATATTGTTTGTCTTTTGCTAGCTTTTTATCCAGTTCCAAAATCCCATTAAATGATTTTAACGGGATAAATACATAAATCAGTTTTTCTGTAACTAAAGCCTGATCAGTTACAATTGGTTTAAACACCCCTACTTTTTCAATTCCATTGCGGTGCAACGCAGGTAAATATGCCTTCTGCAAATAATCATCTACCGTTTTTTCTTGAGCATCGGTTTTTAAGTGGTATATTTTAAGCTGATAAATTTCGGTTTGTGCAGCATTAACCTGTAGCACGCTGCATATCAAAACTAATAATATAAATGGGTAGCTTATTCTTTTTAACATCTTATTTTACGCTGATCAATTAATAACGGTAAATCTATACAAAAAGAAATCAGCTTTTATTTCGTAACAAGAATATTGGGATTTGGTGGCTCAGCGTTGAGCAAGTGTTTCACAAAGAAATCGCGTTTACGCCTACGTCCATAAATACCTCCATCACTGTGTCCCATACCTGGAATGCTTAAAATATCGAAATCTTTATTTGCTTTGATCAATGCATCGGCAAGTCGATAGGTCGATTCTGGCGGTACATTTTCATCTGCTTCGCCAACAATTAAAAATAGATTGCCCTGCAATTTATCAGCATTTGTAATGTTAGATTGTTCTCCATAATGCGGCCCTACCGGATAGTCCATCCATTGCTCGTTCCACCATTGTTTATCGATGCGGTTATCGTGGCAACCACAGGCAGAAACCGCGGCCTTATAAAACTCGGGGTGAAATAACAGTGCACCTGTTGAGCTTTGCCCACCTGCCGAAGTGCCATAAATACCTACTTTAGAAATATCAGCATTTGGATATTTAACCGCCATGGCCTTCATCCATAATATCCTGTCAGGAAATCCGGCATCGGCTATATTTTTCCAACATACATCATGAAAAGCTTTAGATCGGTTGGCCGTTCCCATTCCATCAATCTGTACCACAATAAAGCCTAATTCGGCAATACTCTGCATTTCACTGGCTGGTAAGAAACTTTTAGGCACAAAACTATCATGAGGACCTGCATAAATATTTTCGATAACAGGATAAGTTTTGTTCACATCCATTTTTGAAGGGAAGCAAACAATACCCCAAATATCGGTTATGCCATCTCTTCCTTTGGCAACAAACACTTCGGGCAGTTTAACACCTGTAGCCAGATAAGCATCTGTTTTTCCATGTTCTATCTCGCTTACTTTTTTAGTGCTTGCAGTTAGCCTTAATTCGCTAACAGGTGCTACATTTACCTGCGAATAGGTATCTATATAATATTTACGGTCAGGAGAAAAGCTGAGGTTATGGTTGCCTTTTTCTGGTGTGAGGTTTACCAGCCCTTTTCCATCAAACCCAATCCTGTAATAATGGATAAAGTAAGGATCTTCATCAGCGTGCATTCCATTTGCCCTGAACCAAACCTGGCGTTTTACGATATCTACACTATCAATATCCCGAACTACATAATTTCCTTTTGTAATTAACTGCTGTTTTCCGGTTAAAGCATTCACCAGATAAAGATGTCGCCAGCCATCTTGCTCGCTCGTCCATAGTATTTCGTTTGTTTTGGGTAAGTACCTGGTATAAATGCGATTTTCGTAAATGAAGGTTTTGGTTTTCTCATCAATAATATTTTTAGTTTTCCCTGTTAAAACATCCACTTCAATCACCCTGAAACGCTGATGGCCGCGGTCTACTTTCTCATAAGTATAATACCTGCTGTTATTGCCACGCCAATGCAGTTCTGGTGCGCCAAAGAAATCAATCGGATCTGCATCTACTTTAATGGCAGTTTTTGTCGCAATATTAAAAACATAGGGCTGATAAGCAGTAAAGTCATCACCAGGCTGCATATATTCTCTCGATTTTAACTCGCCGCGTGTAGTACCAGGAACAGAACTTAATACATAATGTACTTTTTTAATTTCTTTCGGATCGATTTTATAGGCAATAATATTTTTTCCATCAGGAGACCATGCAAATTCACCATAAGGTTTTTCGGTATTGCCATCGGTGCTCAATTGGATTTCTGCCTTTGTTGCTAAATCAATTACAAACAGGTTGCCACCCCGAATTAAGATTTCACTTTTACCATCTGGGGATTTTCTTGATTCGCGGTTTCCTTGCCAGCGCGATCTCCGTTGCTGTAAAGGCCTCTTGGCATTGTAGCGATAAATACTGGTATCGTTTGTATTGGTTAAACTATAATCGTTCAGGTTTAACTGATACCAGTTCTCTTGTATTTTTAGTTTTGCCGTATTACCCTGATCAGCGAAATACAATTCAGCAAACTGAAGTTTTAATGGATCCTGTTTTTTACCCGTTATCTTTGCTATATTTTCGGCCAGTTTATTATTGTCAAATACAGCTTTACGTTTACCTGATGCAGCATCTACATAATAATATTTCCATGTTCTACCTGGAAGATTCTTTTTGTACCAAAATGCAGTGCCATCTTTTTTCCAGAAAGGAATAATATCATTATTGGTTGGAATATTACGCAATGCGGTATCCATTTTCATAGATAGTTGATAAGCATCTGCTACTTCAGCAGCACTCGGTGCATATGGCTGCAATCTGGCTTGCTGTGCCAGCAATTGAGCGGAAACAAAACTTAATAAGATGAAGGCTACTGATTTTTTAGCGGTTACGTAAATGCTCATTACAGATTTTTTGTGGTAAATATAGTGCTACAGCTTTGCAGACTTCCTTTAGATTTTGATGAATAACATCAATATTTTAACCGTTCGCATCGGCTGCATCTTTTATCTTCAGATCATGCCGGGCAATACTTCCTTTAATCAGGTAATAAACCGGAATACCAATTAAAGTGATGATCAATCCAGGCCATGTAAATTTAGGTTTAAATATAATCAGGAGGATACAGAAAGCCAGCCCCATTACCATGTAAATAATAGGTAATACCGGATAACCAAAGGCTTTATAAGGTCTTTCAGCATCAGGTCGTTTTTTACGGAGGATAAAAATTCCGAAAATGGTGAGCATGTAAAACATCACCACTACAAAAGAGATCATATCCAGCAAATCCCCATATTTCCCACTAATACACCATAAACACGCAAAAATACACTGTATCCACAATCCAACCCCAGGAACTGCATTTTTGTTGAGTGTACCCACTTTTTTAAAGAAAAGCCCGTTCTTAGCCATTGAGTAATACACCCTGGCACCAGCCATAATTAAGCCGTTATTACAACCGAAAGTTGAAACCATAATCATTAATGCAATAATGACAGTGCCCGCTGTACCAAAAATATGGTTGGCAGCAGAAACCGCTACCCGGTCTTTATCAGCATAGGCGATATCATGTAATGAAAGTACACCGGTATACATTACATTGGTAAGGATATAGAGTACTGTTACGATAATGGTTCCTAAGGCTAAACTCAAACCAATATTGCGAGCAGGGTTTTTAATTTCGCCGGCAATAAAGGTAACGTTGTGCCAGGAGTCGCTACTAAATATCGAGCCCACCATCGCGGCAGCAATAGCTCCGAAGGCAGCAAAAGTGGTATAAGAACCAATATTGCCATCGGCAGAAAGTGGTCCCAAAGCCCACATATTTCCCCAATTGGTTTTCCAGATACCTTTATTTAAAAAGAAAAGCCCGAAAGCAATCAGGCCAAATAAACTTAACAATTTAGCCACCGTAAAGGTAGTTTGGATTACTTTACCGCCATTCACTCCCCTATTGTTAATATAGGTGAGCAATATAATTACCCCAATGGCCAATAGCTGTGCTGGTGAGATGGTAAAAAAACCTAAATCGATAGCAACTAAATCTTCACTTAGTGCAGGCACAAGGTACGCGGTAAACTTGGCAAATGCGACACCTACTGCGGCAATAGTTGCGGTTTGGATTACCGTAAAAAAACTCCAGCCATATAAAAAACTAATTAGCGGGTTGTATGCTTCCTTTAAATAAATATACTGTCCGCCCGCCTTTGGAAACATGGCACTTAATTCGCCATAGCTCAATGCAGCAGTTAGCGTCATGAAGCCTGTAATGAGCCAAACCACTAACAGCCAGCCAGCGCTGCCTACATTCCGGGTAATATCGGCACTTACAATAAAAATACCCGAGCCGATCATACTTCCGGCCACAAGCATTGTTGCATCCATCAGTTTAAGTGAGGGTTTAAATTGTGTGGTTTCTTTTTCAATCATGTGTTGTTTGCTTGGTGGTTCAAATGGTTTGGTTGGTTTATTTATTTAAGCTTATCGTAAAAATGCCAGGAGGTTGTGAAATCGCGGGTTAAGGGCTGGTTGGTTAAAGTAGCCCTGATCATTTCTACAGGAATTAAGTTTTCTTTAATTACGGCATCGTGAAAAGCTTTAAAGCTCATTTTACCACTATCAACCAGTTCTTTTTTCAGTGCAAAAAGCTGTAGACCACCAGTAAGGTAAGCTACCTGGTATAAAGGGCTATAATCGCCTTTAAAAGATCTACGTACTTCGCCCTCGGCATTGGCACGTTCGTGGCCTACACGATCGACCAAGAAATCGACACACTGCTGAGGCGTCCATTTACCCAGGTGAAAGTTCAACGAAAAAAGAATCCTGGCGCAACGGTGCATCCGCCAGAAAAGCATTCCCATTTTTTCTTCGGGAGTTTTCGCAAAACCTTTATCGTAGAGTAAAAGCTCCCAATATAATGGCCAGCCTTCTACACTGAAGGGTGTTTTAAAAGGATCGCGATAGCTTTTATAACGGTTATTGATAAAATACTGATAATGATGGCCTGGTAAGAGTTCGTGCTGCACCGTTCCCCTTGAAAAATATGGGTTATTACCCCGCATACTCATTAACTTATCATCTTCCTCCATGGAATTTGTTGGGTAGGAAATACTGATTTCACGGCCACCGGTAAAAAATGGATTTACCAATTGGCGTTCTGCCGACATCATGACCATACCCCAGGTTTCTTCTGCCAATGCCGGAATGCTGATCAGATCGTTGGCTTTTATAAAACTTAAGGCATCATCCTGCAGTTTTACAATCAATTCTGGCTGTTTACCCAGGGGTACATAACTATTCTTGATTTTTTCCTGAGCCTTTTTCCAGTCATTTCCGAAACCCATTGCTGCTGATGCTTTTAAAAGTTCTTCATCGCAAAACTTAAATTCTTTTTCAGCAAGCTTAATCAGTTCTTCTGGTGTGTATGGAATAAGCTCCGCATTTAACTGCCTGATCAGCTCTTCCCTCCCAATGGGATTTCCCTTAATTTCTGATTTATTTGATTTTATAGAAAGAACGGTATCTTCTTTATCGTTAAAAAGTTTAGCATAATTAGTTAAGGCGAGATCTAACCTTTCGTAAGGTTTAGGTACCCACCAGGTAAAACCAGGCTCATAATCCATATAGAATTGGTAAAAGCCCTTTAAACGGTGTTTTAAACTTAAGGTTATGGCCGTGGCCATTTTAAGCTGGTCGGGTTTTAATATTCCTTTCTTAAAATTCAGATTTAGGATATCAACCTGCTTTGCAATTTCATCTATCTGAGCAGCTAATAAAGCCCCTTCTTTATAGGTACCCCTTCTTCTTAATTTTTCGAGGGTATAAATCGCATCGGCAAAAGTAAAATACTTCGATAGGGCATTATAATCTGTTTCTTCTTTAGCTAAGAGCCACATCGAAGATTCTATCTGCTTTTTAAGGAGGATATAATCTACCTTACCATAAATACTAAAACCTTCAAATTTGGCAGATTTTAACTTGCTTAAGTAATCGTTATTAATATCCTGCAGTCGTTTTCTTTGCTCCGGACTTTTAAAAGTAGTCATCGGATAAGAATAAGTACCCCCAGCGGAATAAGGATAGTAAAAATCGTTAATGGCATCAACATCCCTTTGGTAACCTACAATCAGCGTACCCATTTCGCTGGTCTGTTCATACAGGCTCTCATTTGGTGTTTGAGCCAATACAAAAGTGCCCGATAACAGGCTTACCATTAGCAAAATGGCAAAAAAGTTTAATTTGTTTTGCATTCGGAATTGGTTAAAACAGGCAAATAACATTTGCCTCCATTTGAAAAAATGGTTAACTTAATTTAATATAAAAAAAATGTTTCTGGCTTAAGCGCCTATATAGCTCACCCTGCTTACACTATTATAAGTATCGATATATGCCCTTGGCGATTGACCGATAATACTTTTAAATACCCTATTAAAGTTGGTAATACTATTGAAACCAGCTTTATAGGCTACCCCTGAAATACAATCGGCTTTTTCTCCTGATATAAGGCTTTTACAGGCATCGTTAATTCTCACTTCATTTAAAAATGATACAAAAGTATGTCCGGTATGTTTCTTAAAATACCTGCAGAAAGCCTGTGGAGTCATAAACGCAGCATTGGCTACATCTTCTAACGAAATTTGATTGTTGTAGTTTTCGGTAATGAAGTTAATAATCTTACTTAAACGCATACCTTCGTTTTCGGTTACGTTAGAAGAATACATATCCGAACATAACGATTCTACATGCTCATTTAAATCCTGAAGGCTGTTAACCAATTTCAGAAAGTTAAATAACACATCAACTCCCGATGCCTGGTGAACATTGAAAATTTTGGTTACCATGTTTTTAGTAAAAGCAGCCGGAATTTTAAAACCATGTTTGTTTTTAGCTAAAAAAGCACTGGCCATCTTCATTTCAGGAAGATTAAACAAAGCAGCTAAAATACCGTTCGGATTAAAATAAATAGAACAGGCTTTGATGGTTTTGTTACTATCGGCAGCAAAATATTCGGGGTTGCTTTTAAATAAATGCGGAAGTTTTGCCCCGATTACAAAAATATCGCCCGATCGGAAAGCATGCATATCATTCCCTGCAATTAATGTCCCCTCTCCTTTTTCAATGTAAGTAATCTGCCATTCATCGTGGCGGTGCAGATATTGGTAAAAATAAGGCGATTCAATATGTTCCGATATCACACTTTTATCATCAGGAACAAGCATGGTAAATGGTAATACTTTCATGGTTAAGTTAGTTTGGTTTGGTTGCTGATTATGAATTGAATGTATAAATATTAACTCAAACAAACCAATAAAACTTAAATAAGGTTAAAATTCTGCTATAATTTGATAATATATGACGGATTTTAGCAGGGATTCGGCAGTTCCTAAACCACTATACATTTAGTTAAACTACTGTATAGCAACATCTAAATCGATTAATCCGAATTATTACCGAGTCAAACATGAAAGGTTTTTAGGTTAAATAGTCCGATATGTTGGCTGGATTTATAATACGGGCCAATATATTATGGATTTTTAATCCACTAATAAAGAATCGAAAACATTGAAGACGGGATTACAAATCCCGACTAACAGCGTGTATTATCGAACTACTGCAAATGGCTCTATTTTTAGATCAGTAGTCATGCCCGAAACAATCTGGCTAACCAACAAACCTGTTGCCGGGCCTAAACTTAAACCCATCATACCATGGCCGGTAGCGATGATTAGATTTTCTCTTTTTTTGCTTCTGCCAATGTATGGCAAACCATCTGGTGATGAAGGACGGAAACCATACCAGATATCTTTTTCTGAAGGAAGTGCAGGTTTTAAATCTGGAAAATACGCTGGAACCGATTCTACGATCCCTTTAACCCTTTGCATATTAATCCGGGTATTAATTTTATCCAACTCCATTGTACCGCCGTATCTAATCTGTCCATTCATTGGTGTTATAGCCACCCTGGCTTCACATAACAATGCCGGAATAGTTAAACGCTGCTGAGGTTCTGGTTCCATAAAAGAATAACCCTTACCTGGCATTAAAGATATTTTAACATCGGCCATTTTAGCCACCGCAGGCGACCACGAACCAGTTGCCAGAACATATTGGTCGGCTTCCCAGGCAGTACTACCCGTAAAAACCTTAGTAATACGATTACCAGCCACCTCAATTTTATCAACCGCTTTGCCACGTTCTATCCTTACCCCATTGTTTAGTAAATACTTAAGCAAAGCATTCATCAATTTTGTTGGATAAAGGTGTGCATCGCAACGATAATGTACCGCTCCTAAAACATCTAACTTTAAATCTGGCTGTAACGCACGGCATTCGTCGGCAGTTAACACAGCCATGTCTAAGCCTAACTCAATTGCCCTTGTAGCTAAATGTGCTTCTTCTTCTCCCGCTTTTTCTGTTTTATAAAATGCCAGAATACCATTATTGGTTAATTCGAATTCGAAATCAGGCTCTTTTGCCAGGCTTTCATATAGTTTTTTGCTTAATAACGATAAATCGCGTAATGGCGCTGCCGATTGATTTACATGTTTTGCAGTGGCATGTTTCATAAATTTCAAACCCCAATTAATGAGGCTTCCATTTAAAGACGGACGAACATAAAAAGGGCTTTTGCTATCAAACATCCAACGGATACCTTGCTTTATCATACCCGGTGCCGCTAAGGGTACAAAATGGCTTGGTACAATCATCCCTGCATTGCCAAATGAACAGTTGTCGGTAATATCTCCTTTATCCAAAACTGTTACTTCGTAGCCTTTTTTCTGCAAATAATATGCTGAAGTTAAACCTACTATTCCACCGCCTATAATTAATACTTTCGACATTCTTTTAATTTATACTGCTGATATTCTTTTAAAAACTCACTAAATCACTTGAAATCCATATGCATACGGATCATCTTCGGCATCTATTTTAATGGTATTATAGCCATAAATTTTTGCCCAACCTTCTACACTTGGTATAATGGCATTAATTCCATTCAGATCTACAACTTCTTCTACTCTTCCAATAAACTTGCTGCCAATAAAACTTTCGTGGATAAAATCTTCTCCCTGTTTTAGTTTTCCTTTAGCAAACCACTGTGCCAAACGTGCTGAGGTACCTGTTCCACATGGCGACCGATCAATAGCCTTATCGCCATAAAAAACTGCATTCCTGGCGGTTGATGTGGGGTCGATTGTTTTACCGGTCCACAATACATGGCTACAACCATTTATCGTTGGGTCTAACGGGTGCACAAAAGTGTATTGTTCGTTAATGCGTTTTCTAATGGTCTGGCTCCAGGTAATCAGTTGTGCAGCGGTATAGTTTTCCAGCCCAGGAAAATTTTCCTGCGGATCTATAATAGCATAAAAGTTACCACCATAAGCTACATCAAAAGTAAGTAAGCCTAAATCCGGGCATTCTACTTCTAAATTTTCGGCGGCCAGATAAGAAGCTACGTTTTTCAACTTAACCGATTTAACCTTTTTACCTTCCTGTTTATATTCAATTAAAACCAATCCGGCCGGGGCCTCCATTCTGATTACACCTGGTATTTTGGGCTGAATCAATCCTTCTTCTATAGCAATGGTAATAGTACCTATAGTGCCATGGCCACACATGGGAAGACAGCCACTGGTTTCGATAAAAAGCACAGCTACATCATTAGCGGGATCATGAGGCGGATAAAGAATACTGCCCGACATCATATCATGCCCGCGTGGCTCGAACATTAAACCTGTTCTAATCCAATCGAATTCTTTCAAAAAATGCTGACGTTTTTCGCTCATATTCGAGCCAATAAGCTGAGGGCCGCCGCCCGCAACTAACCTAACCGGATTTCCGCAAGTATGTGCATCTACACAAAAAAAAGTTTTACTCATGAGATTTCGTTAATTTTTGATTTACCGTTCTGAAAATGCCCAGAGGATTTCCATCTTTCAATTCATCTGGCAACAATTCCTGCTCCCAATCCTGATAAGCCAGCGGTCTTACAAAACGATTGATTGCAGTAGAACCAACAGAAGTAAAACGGCTATCGTTAGTAGCAGGAAATGGCCCGCCATGTTGCATAGCAGCACAAACCTCTACGCCCGTAGGCACACCGTTCAAAATAATCCTTCCGGTTTTATCAGTCAACTTATTTACCAAAGTCTGGTAGTGCTGAAGTTCCTGTTTTTCGGCCATTAAGGTTACGGTAAGTTGTCCTTCCAGTACATCAATTGCTTTTTCAAGTTCAGCGATATCGTTAGCTACCACTAACAATGAATATGGCCCAAAAATTTCTTCGCGGAGTTTTGGGTTCCTGATAAAGTCAGCTACACTTACCTGAGCAATTTTGGCTTTAGATTGATTTTTTAATTCATTATTATTCAAATCAGATATAGCTATTATCTCAACTCCTTCTTCATTTATAATTTCCGTAGAAAGTTTACCATAATTACCTGCAATACCTTCGGTTAGCATGGTTGCTGAAGGAACGGCTGCAATTGCTTCATTTAAAACGGCTTTAAAATTTTCTAGTGCTGGTGAGTGAACCGCCAACAATAAACCCGGGTTGGTACAAAACTGACCGGCGCCCAAAGTAATTGATGCAGCATATTTTTTAGCCAGTTCTTCTGACTGATTTTCTATCGCCTTTGGAAGAAAGATTACCGGATTAATACTTCCCATTTCGGCAAACACCGGGATAGGTTGCTCACGCTGTTGTGCAAGATTAATTAAGGCCATCCCGCCTTTAAACGAACCTGTAAACGTTACTGCTTTGGTTAATGGATGCTGAACCAAGCCAGCACCGATTGTATAACCATCATCATACAACAAAGAGAAAACACCTTTAGGCATTCCCGTTTTCTCGGCAGCTTTGATAATGGCACCACCTACCAAAGCACTGGTTCCGTAATGCGCGGGATGTGCTTTAACTACCACCGGGCAACCAGAAGCTAGTGCCGAAGCTGTATCGCCACCTGCAACAGAAAAAGCAAGTGGAAAGTTACTTGCACCGAAAACGACTACCGGCCCGATTGGGATCAGCATCCGTCTAATATCAGGCCGTGGTAAAGGCTGTCTTTCAGGTAGTGCAGTATCGATAATTGCATCAACCCAGGAGCCTTCGGCAACCAGATTGGCAAATAACCTTAACTGCCCTGTTGTTCTGCCGAGTTCGCCCTGTAAGCGACCTAAAGGTAAACCGCTTTCTGCTGTGGCCCTGTTTACCAGCTCTTCGCCAATATTGGTGATTTCATCGGCAATGGCATTTAAAAAAGCAGCTTTAAGATCTTTGTTTAGGCTTCTATAGCTTTGGAAAGCCGATGTTGCCGATGTTAAGGCATCATTAACAAGATTATCGTTCGCTTTAAAAAATTCGCCATCAAGCGTTAATCCCGTTGCGGGATTAACAGCTTTAAGGCTTCTTTCATTAACTTCTATATAGGTGCTGGCTACAATATTTTTTCCGTTCATATTTGATTTTTAAACTATTTCCCCCAGCTACCTGCAGGTAATTCCGGACGAACAGCTAATGCATCGTTAATAATTTTCAATACTTTTTCTCTTTCTGCGCCACTTATTGGTAAACGCGGTGCACGAACAGCTTCGGTTCCTAATCCGGTTGCTACCTCTGCCAATTTAATATATTGTACCAATTTTGCATGAATATCCAACTCAAGTACTGGTAAAAACCAACGGTAAATGGTTAGCGCCTCAGCAATGCGGTTTTCTTTAATCAGCCTGAAAATAGCCACTGTTTCTCTCGGGAAAGCATCAACCAAACCTGCAACCCATCCATGCGCACCCATCACAATACTTTCCATCGCTAATGGATCTACTCCAGTAAAGATTTTGAAACGATCGCCAAAACGGTTAATCAATCGGGTCACATTTGATACATCCCTGGTTGATTCTTTAATGGCCTGGATATTATCGTATTTGGTTAACACCTCAAACATATCCAAGGTTACTTCGATTTTATAATCAACAGGATTGTTATAAATCATAATTGGCAGGTTGGTACTTTCTGCAATGGCACCAAAAAAAGCCAAAGTTTCGTCTGGAGCAGCGTTATAACGCATTGGTGGCAACAACATTAAACCTTGTGCACCAAGCGATTCGGCTTTTTTAGCTACTTCGATTGCTTTTTTTGTAGTCGACTCTGCAATGTTCAATAAAACCGGTACGCGGCCATTTACCACGGTTAAAGTGTGCGATAACAGACCAAACTTTTCTTCATCGCTTAGTACACTGGCTTCGCCAAGTGACCCACCTAAAATTATCCCTTCAGCACCTGCTTCTAATTGCGCTTCGATATTTAAATCGAAAGCCGGAAAATCTAACTCATCATTTGCCGTAAATTTTGTAGTTACAGCAGGGAAAACCCCAGTCCATTTAATACTCATTGTAATGTTATGTTTTAATAAATATGTTCAAAAAATTAATCCTGGCCTTTAATCCAAAACCGGGTGTAATTGGCAAGCATCATTTAATCTAATTATCGGCGATAACGTCATATAAACGATATTCAAAGTTAGATGATTGCTAAGCAGTAATATTATTGGATTTTAACCGATATTGGCCATAAATACGCCATTTGAATCAGACATAATTGATTAAGAAAAGCCAGGGAGCATTGTAAAGGAAATGAGATATAACAAAAAAAGGTATCCTTCCGAAAAAGAACACCTTAATAGAATCTACAGGATAAATAACCTCCTCTTGCGCTGTCTATTTCACTATTATTTTGTATTTTTCACCTGTAGGTAGTACATAAATTCGATACCCGATTTTGTAAAAAGAGCATTCTGCCCTTTGCCCAACACAATCTGCTGCCAGTTTTGGGAAGGAATAACCTTAAGCGTTTTAATACCTACTTTTTTTAGGGTTAAAGGCAGATTGAAACCTTTAACACAATTGCTGTAACGATAAAAGGCCTTGCCATCTTTCAGGTAGTATTCAAATGTTGGAACCTGCACCGTACGCAAATATTGATCAAAAACCTTTGAAAAATTGTATCCTGCTTTTTTAGAAATATAGTTTTCGATCTGACCCGTGCTTACCGTTTTATGGTAAAAGGTTTGGTTAAGCCCGCGCAATATCGCTCTAAAAAGTTCGTCGTTATTTAAACTATGCCTGATAGCATGGAGCATGTTTCCGCCTTTTGGATACATATCGCCACTGCCCTGCGCATTTACACCATAAGGCGGAATAATAGGGCTATCATTTTTGATGCCTTTTCTAATTCCAAAATTGTATTCATTACCGGCTTTATTGCCAAAAATATAATCTACAAAAAGTGTTTCGCTATAATTGGTAAATCCTTCGTGCACCCACATATCGGCCAGATCGTTAGTGGTAATATTATTGCCAAACCATTCGTGCCCGCTTTCGTGAATAATAATAAAATCCCACTTTAAGCCCCAACCATCGCCAGACATGTCTCTACCTCTATAGCCAAACTTATAACCATTGCCATAAGACACTGCCGATTGATGCTCCATGCCAGTGTGCGAAGCATCTATCAATTGGTATCCATCTTCATAAAAAGGATACGGGCCAAACCAATACTCCATACTTTTCATCATTTTATGCACCTGATCGGGCATATAGGTTTTAGCTTTAGCATAATTGTAATCAAGCACCCAATAATTAACGTCTAATGCACCTTTTTCGCCCGCATATTTCTCCTTAAAATTAACGTACTTGCCAATGTAAGGGATAATACAATAATTACTGATGGGATTTTTAACATTGTACTGGTAGGTTGTTGTGCCATCATGATTATCCTTTTTAAATACCAGGCGCCCATTACCCACCGCTACCAATGTATCAGGAACTGTCATCGTTAAGGAAGCCCCCAAATCAGGTTCGTCGCTTTGATGATCTTTATTTGGATACCAGACTGAAGCGCCCAAGCCCTGGCAGGCCACCGTCATCCACGGACGTGAAAGCGAATCGGTAGTAAAGATAAAACCGCCATCCCAAGGTGCCCTCTTGGCCTGATGTACCTTTCCGTGGTAAAAAATATGGACGTTATTCAGTGCAGATAATTTTTGCGCCGGGACATGCACATACCAAACACTGCCAACATGTTCAAATTTTAATTTGTTACCTCCGTTATATAAAACGCTATCAATAATTAACGGCTCCTGCAAATCGATCTGCATCCGGGTATTACCATTATTATGCTGCATTACTTTGTATACGATTTTATTTGAGCCTGTAATACTCTTATCATTATAATCGGGCTTAACCGAAAGTTCGTAACGTTGTACATCCCACCAGGTCCTTTCGGCATTTAAGCTTCCCCTTAAGGTATCGGCCAAAGTGTAAACCTTTTTTGGTGACTGTGCAAAAAGCAGGGTACTAAACGTTAAGAAAAGCAGGGTTAAGGAGGTTATTTTTTTCATATCTTTTTGCTGGTTATCATGTTACAATAGCGTATTATTCATTTGAAAAGCAGTTCCAGTTTTTCATCGGTTATCGCAGTCCTGCTATCCCTCCTGCTCCGATGAAGAATCGGGAGCATCCGTTCTATCAGGTTTATTTAACCGGGGTTCTGTGCTTCTGCCGAGGTATCTAGCCCTGACAGCAGCGGGCATTCTGATCCTTTACCGATAAATCGGCACTGAATTAGCATCGGAATAAAGCGGATGGCAGGACTATCCTTTAAAAAAATCGAAAAACCCTGCGCTCCAAAACAAAAAACATTTGTTATTTTAAAAGATCTATGTTCACTTTAATGGCTCTTTACTATTTGGTTATTTAGCAAAATATTCATTTGAAAAGCAGTTTCAGCTTTTCATCGGTTATGGTAGTCCTGCTATCCCTCCTGCTCCGATGAAAAATCGGGAGCATCCGTTCTATCAGGTTTATTTAACATCAGTTTGTGCTAAACACCCAGCTTCCTGTTCCGCGCTTGAGGCCAGAGTTTTTAGCCACGACAGCAGCGATCATTCCGATCCTTTACCGATAAATCGGCACTGAATTAGCATCGGAATAAAGCGAGTGGCAGGACTATCCTTTAAAAAAAGCGAAAAACCCTGCGCTCCAAAACCAAAAACAGTAAAACCTTTCTGATAAATTACTAATAAGCATCGCTTCTAATCGATTCAATTTCATCCGTAGTTAAGGCTAAATGCTTTCCTAACATCCGGTTTCCATTTTCGGTAACCAAGAAATCGTCTTCCACCCTAATACCGCTAAAGTTTCTGAACTGCTCCAATTTATCGTAGTTAATATATTCGGCAAACTGGTTCGCCGCTTTCCAACGGTCTATTAGTTCAGGGATAATATAAACACCCGGCTCAACGGTTAATACATAACCTGCCTCTAGTGCTTTGCCCAACCTTAACGATTTTAACCCGAACTGGGTGGTGTTTTTAGTCAATTCATCAGTATAACCTACGTACTGCTCACCTAGATCTTCCATATCGTGTACATCCAGCCCCATCATGTGCCCTGTTCCACATTGAAAGAACATGGCATGTGCACCGGCCTGCACGGCATCGTCTATATTACCTTTCATCAGGCCAATATCTTTTAAACCCTGTGCCAACATTTTACACGAAGCCAAATGCACATCTAAATACCTTACACCCGGTGCCAACAGGTTTTTAGCATGGGTATAAGCGTTTAATACAATATCATAAACATCTTTTTGCTCGGCACTAAATTTCTTGCCTACAGGAAAAGTACGCGTAAGATCGCCAGCATAGCCTAAAGTGGTTTCTACACCAGAGTCGTTTAAAACCAGCTGCCCGTTCTGAAGCTGATTACCATGGTAATGGTTATGCAAAATTTCGCCACGAACGGTCAAAATAACCGGATAGGCCAGGTTACCGCCAGAAGCCAATGCAGCGCCCTGAATTTTAGCCGCAAGTTCGCGTTCGTACATTCCAGGTTTTGCCTGTTGCATTACCATTAAATGAATATCGGCCGATATTGCTGCTGCACGATCCAACTCTTCAATTTCTTCGACAGCTTTAATTGATCGTTGTGCCACAACGGCTTTAATAAAGCTTAGCGATGCTTTTTCTTTAAGCAGATGGATAGGCAAATTAAGCCAATTGGCCAATTTAATTTTATTCTCTGAGCGGTAAGGGGGTAAGAAATGAACCTGGCGCTTTTTGTCCTGGTATTGCTTAAGATAAGTATCCAGCTGCGCTAAGGGCAGCACTCTGGTCAAGCCAGCATCCAAACTTTTTTCTTCTAGGGTTTTCTGCCTGCCCATCCATACGATGTCATCAATCCCCATTTCGTCACCGAAAAGAATTACCTGATCTTCATCCAGGTCTACAATAGCGCCCAATGATGGCTCACTAATCCCGAAATAATATAAAAAGGTACTATCCTGCCTAAAATGGTAGGCATTGTCCTTATAATTCATCGGGCTCTCTTCATTACCCAAAAAGAGTAATATTCCAGAATTTATCTTTGATTTTAATGCTGCTCTTCTTTGGAGGTATACTTTCTTTTCAAACATATTTTTTTTGTTAGGCAAATATCCCAAAAGCTTATTTCATTCAATAACAATTAAGCGCAATGGCTAAAATATGAGGAGTATCTGCAAATTATAAGCTATGGATATGGCATAAAAATCACAATAAATTTCATCTTAACGAAAAAGAAAGGTAAAATCTGCACAATAACGGCAAATTATGGGGCCTTTATCTTCTTGGCAATTGCATAATTTTAAACGGTTAAAACATCAAAAAAACAACCTAACAATTATGAATTATTACCTTGGTAAAAGCTTGCTCAGCTGTGCGCTCTTTTTTGCGCTTAGTGCTAATGCCCAAAACTACGTTCCTCATTTTAACGATAGCCGCATAAAGGTTAAAAATACCACCCCCATTAAAGCCTATGCTTTCGATCTCTCGCAGGTAAGCCTCCTGGAAAGTACCTTCAAGAAAGCTATGAAAGCCGATGAAGCTTATCTATCTGTTATCGATGCTGACCGTTTACTTTCAGGCTTTAGAAAGAACGCAGGCTTAACACCAAAGGCTAAAATTTATGGCGGATGGGAAGGAGATGGTTTGGCCGGGCATTCGCTGGGGCATTACCTTTCGGCAATATCTATGCAATATGCATCGGGCAGAAACCCTGCTTTTCTAAAAAAAGCAAATTATATTGTAGATGAACTGGCTGAGTGCCAGAAAGCCAGAAAAAGCGGCTATTTAGGTGCTTTCACCAATGAAGATAAAATTTGGGGCGAACTGGCAAAAGGCCATGTTAAAACCGGCGGATTCGACCTGAACGGCGGCTGGGCACCATGGTACACTGTACATAAAATTATGGCAGGTTTGCTAGATGCCTATCTATACACCAACAATAAAAAAGCATTGGGTGCCTGCGTGGCATTGGCCGATTGGACGGGCACCACCATTGGCGGTTTAAATGAAGAACTTTTACAAAAAATGCTGTTTTGCGAATACGGCGGCATGGCCGAGACACTGGTTAACCTATATTCTATTACCGGAGAAAAGAAATACCTCGATTTATCTTACAAATTCTACGATAAACGTATACTTGATCCATTGGCGCAACAAACAGATATTCTTCCGGGAAAACATTCTAATACACAGATCCCTAAAATTATTGCCAGTGCCAGGCGCCACGAAATTACAGGCGACCAAAGGGATAAAACCATTGCCGATTTCTTTTGGAAAACCATTGTTTATCACCACTCTTATGTAACTGGTGGAAACAGTAACTACGAATACCTGAGCGAGCCGGATAAACTGAATGATAAACTGACTGAAAACACCACCGAAACCTGTAATACCTACAATATGCTCAAACTTACCGGGCACCTGTTTGCAGAAAACCCATCGGCCGAACTGTTTGATTATTATGAAAAGGCACTATACAATCATATACTGGCTTCGCAGAACCACGACGATGGTATGACCTGTTATTTTGTACCGCTACGCATGGGCGGAAAAAAAGAATACAGCGATAAATTTAACACCTTTACCTGCTGTGTAGGAACCGGTATGGAAAATCACGTTAAATATAATGAAAGCATTTATTCGAGAGGAAGTGATGGGAGTTTATACGTGAATCTTTTTATTCCTTCGGTTTTAGATTGGAAAGAAAAAGGAATAAAAATTACCCAACAAACGGCTCTACCAGAAGGAGACCAAACGAGTTTAACTGTTAACTTAGCCAAACCTTCAAAATTCTCTATCCGGGTAAGAAAACCAAAATGGTCTGTCGAAACCACCATTGCGGTGAATGGGCAGTTGCAAAAAATCGTGCCAGATGAAACCGGTTATTATGTGATTACCCGCAGCTGGAAAAATAATGACAAAATAACTTATGTAACTCCAGAGAAACTGTACACGGAAGCCATGCCAGATAATGCAGACCGTAGGGCTGTTTTTTATGGTCCGGTGCTATTGGCTGGTATTTTGGGCACAACAGAACCCGACCCTGTTAAAGGCGTTCCGGTATTTGTAAGTGCCAACAACGACCCGAAAGATTGGTTAAGTGTAGTGAATAAACAAGACCTTCAGTTCAAAACCAATAATATTGCTCAACCTCAAGATGTTACATTGGTTCCGTTTTACCAAACCAAAAACCAATACTACAGTGTTTACTGGGATGTATTTACACCAGAAAAATGGACAGTACAACAAAAAATATACGATGAGCAAAAGCGCAAAAGAAAAGAATTGGAAGATAAAACGACTGATGTATTCAGGTTTGGCGAAATGCAGCCAGAGCGTGATCATAACTTTACCGCAGCCAAAGAATATATGGGCGAAGACCATGGCAGTAAGTGGCGTGTTGCGGGTGAAAATGGTTTCTTACAATTTGAGGTGAAAGTAGATCCTGCTTTGCAGAATACAATCATTGCTTCTTACTGGGGCATGGATAACCGTGGCCGGAATTTCGATGTGCTGGTTGATGGTGTAAACATTGCCACCGAAGATCTGAACAAATATAAAGAAAGTCGCTTTTACGATATTTCCTATAAAATCCCTGTTGAATTAACCAAAGGCAAAAATAAGGTAACCGTAAAATTATTCCCTAAAGCAAAAAACAGCGCTGGCCCTATTTATGGGGTAAGGATAATTAAAGAAAGTTTGTAAATAGTACTAGTAATTTTTAGCCACGAAAACACGGCGATTTCAATAGTCCGCGTTTATAACACGGACTATTGAAATCGACATTTATAATGTGGCAATAACAGTTACCCGTTAGGGGAATAAAATCGCCATTCCCGTTCTTCCTAGTTGCAAAAGAACTCGGTTGGAAAAACTTTTTAGAAAGATGACAATCTGCAAAATATCGTTGTTGCGAGAAAGCCTTTTTAGCCCATGAAGCAGCGACGATATTTTCAAAGAAATCTGTAATTATGAGCGCAGCGAAGAACCTACCTTAAATTAAATGGACAATATTACTTTAATAAAGCATAATAATTTATTAATCAAAAAATTAAAGTATTTGATTTAAAGTGAAAATACAGCTATGATTAAACTCATTTTGACCATATATTTTTTTTATTGATATAGTCAAAAACAACAATAAAAATCTTAAACAACTTAATTACTAATAATTATAATAATACAATTTAATAATATATCTAAATAAAGTTCATATACTACTGAATATCAAAATAATTTACCACAAAAAAGCCCCGTAATTTTTATTTCACGGGGCCCAGACAGGGATGATTTGATATTATCTTTGAAGAACGACTTCTGTAGTGTTCTCTTTAGCAAGTGGAAATTCATATCCTCCCCTCTTCTCCATCGCATTGCCTTTTATAGCATATACACCAATTCCATTAAGCTTTGCTGGCTGCGACAACCTCAACATGGCATTAGGCGAATATTCATTTGCTTTGCTCAGTTTTAAGCGAATTTCTCCATTTACGGTATTGTAATTTACTTCATCAATGGTTCCGGCATCAAGGCTAATCCAAAGCCCCGCAGGCGCAACGTAAACTGACGATTTTGCGGCTGTTGTTAATTTAACATTGATGATACTGCCTGTTTTATTCACATTTCCGCCAAAAGCTAACCAACCAAACTCAGGATGCTGTAAAATGTAAGATGAAGTATTAACTGCATAGCCAAAAAAACCAGATCCGTAATCGCCGGAAATACCATCATTTTTCAAGGTTGATGGATAAGCATGAAATGCTGCAGGTGCAAAACCTTCTTGCGTGATATTGGAGATCGCACCCAATAACCCACCGTACCCGGCACGCAAAAGATAAAAATCATTGGGATTTTTACGGTAATCCATTAAAACAGGAATGGCATTAAGTGCTGAACCGTAATGATGGATCATCCGCTCTATACGCGAAAGTTTACCGCCATAAAGAAAATCCCAGTACCGACGGGCATTACCATTATAAGCCCAATGCGGCACCACAGGCATATAGGCCAATATGGCATCGAGCGTTACATTTGCTTTATCCTGGTAGTCAAAATAGCTCGACCATACATAAACTTCTTCTTGACCTGTAGAGTCCCAAGGCATTTCACTACCAAAGGGATATTGTAAAGAACGCCAGTGGTTGGCCCGCTTTTTCATCTCATTTTCTAACCTGGTTGCTTCTGCTGTTAACCCCTCATTTTTAAGGTCGTTTAAGATGAGATAGAAAACTGTACCTTCCATCTGGCCGAACTGTGCGTAATAAGGCGCAATATTAACCATCGCCATTCCTGTCTCAGCCGCATCGATAAGGTGTTGTTTCCAGCTCTGCTCCTCTACAAGGCCGCTATAATTACGGGCCAATCGGTACATTACCCAATGGGCTGCTGCAACGTGCGGATAGTTATAAGACCTGCCCAGGTTATCAGCTTCTTTTTTCGGCCATGCAGACCACGTTTTAAAATTGATATTTGTGGCGTACGTATCTTTAGGAAGTGAGTCTGGTGCATAATAAAACAAGCTCTTTTTTACACCATATTTCTGAGGGCCGTTTTTAAGCTGTATCCTACTAAACATTACGCTATCCACAAATTGTTTTAATTTATCAACTTCTTCTTTTTTTGGCTGCACCAACTGCTTCATTATTGCCCCCAACCATGAGCCTGCACCGCCTTCATCGCTTAAACCCGAAATCCAGGCCCGGTTATCCTGTGTTACCTGCTGTTGTTTTTCATTGTCGTAGGTAATAACGGAAGGATTTCTTTTAAAAATAGGATCGGCCTGGTTAAACCATTGTTTGGTTGTTAAAAAATTGCCATAACTCGCAATCACATCACTTTCGGCTTCAATTACTTTATAATTTATACTTTGCTCCAAACCATCTTCATAAGTAATTGACAACCTTGCTCTTCCCCATGTATTTCCTTTTACTGAATAACTTTTCCAACCATCTTTTGTTAAACCTGATGCATTTATTATCAGGGCATTTTCGGGTTGAACCTGAATGTTTTTAATCTTTTTAGGGTAGTTCACAAACAATTTCCCTTCCACATCTTTAGGCAGTACATAACCCGGAACGGATATCGCTACTGGTCTTTTATTTTCAATCAGTTTGCTTTCAATATCTTTTGCTGCTCCCGAGAGGATAAACTGGAAAGCATAACTCCGGCTTTCACCAGGCTTTAAAAAGGTCGAAGTTGGCGTATTCCATTGCTCAGCATTTTTCCATTCGTTTTCGGCATAAGCTTTACTGTATACCATCCATTCGTAAAAGCCTTCAAAAGCAATCCCTCTTGGTGTCCGGTCGTCATTAAGCGGGTTGTAAGCCTCAAATGGTGTATGCCCCAATGGAGCAACGAGCAAAGAAGGTGCGTGCCCACTTAAGCGCGTAACCTGCAAATAACCAGCGTCTTTTCCGATGTACGGATCATAAAATACATTTTTGGCATGGGTTTGCTCTAATGTGCGGCCTTCCAGAATATTATCAAAAATCATCGGTATACCCAGCGCACCAATTTCTACATTCTTATCGGTCTTGTTTTTCAGTTCGAAGCGCAAAACTAGCTTCCCGTTCAACATTTCCCAGATCCGTTTAACCTCCAATGGAATATCAGCTGGAAGTGTTGCAGCAAGATCGGCGGCGGCAAGTACATTTTTATTTATCGGAATATTTTTCACCGGGTTTCGTTTTGCTGCAGTGCTATAGCTTTTCCAGGCTTCTTCGCCAACGTAGCGCAACCTTAAATTGATATCGCCCAAATGGTATAAACCATCAGAACTACGTACTTTTAAACTATCGCTAGGTACAAAATCGAAATCCTTAACCATTTTAGGCTGAAGACCTGCCACTGTTTGCGACGACTTAACAAGCTTTAGATTAAATGCCCCAGCATTGTAGGTTGAAAAGCCATTTTCCAAGCCCAAAGTGGATGGCTTTTTACCCAAAGCAATCCATGGCGATTGGGCTTGAATTACCTCAATATTTAGAAAAGATAAAATACAGCAAAATATTGCTTTAAAAGTTATTATAGATAAAGCACGCCTCTTTTGTGATTTAACAATCATGATGACAAATGGGATTTAGGAATGTAGTTAAAATCAAAAATAAAATTTAAAAAGTAAAGCGGGTACCTAAGTTAAAAATAGCGCAAAATCCGTAAAGAATTGGTGTATTTATGGGAAGTTCGGGGCCTAATTCTACCATTAATTATTAACCATATAGGGGGGGATAAGATCATTTTAGTGTTTATATTAATAGCATAAGGGTCTTCGACAGGCTCAGACTTACAATGATTATACGGAATACCAGTCTATTTAATTTCCCGCAGATTACACAGAACACGCAGATTAATAACGCATGAGGGGAAAACCGACCTATTAGCACGATTGGCGTACTTAAACGCGATTGCAGCGGCAGCCTAGAATGAAATGAGGGCTATAGCAGAAAGCGCTACTGACATTAATTGAAATACGGGAATTGCTTTCCTATATTAAATTATTAACCATATAAGGAGTATAAAATCATTTTAGTGTTTATATTAAATAGCATAAGGGTCTTCGACAGGCTCAGACTTACAATGATTATACGGAATACCAGTCTATTTAACTTGCTGCGCTTTGGCTTGCTTTACAATGGTGACTCCAGGTGGTTTAAAATCACAATTATTAAACAGGCCTACATTTC
Organism: Pedobacter sp. AK013; assembly: GCF_014205835.1. GTDB lineage: Bacteria > Bacteroidota > Bacteroidia > Sphingobacteriales > Sphingobacteriaceae > Pedobacter. The sequence goes on from NZ_JACHCQ010000019.1 coordinate 57,462, forward strand.
TCTTTTAACCAAGTGGCTTCTTCTGTTGAAAGATGTGGCTGAAGTTGATCGAACACTCGCTGATTGTATTGATTTAACCAGGCGATTTGATCTACTGCTAAAAGTGTTTTATTGATGATAGTGGTATCGATAAAACATAAAGTTAAGGTTTCAAAAGTGAGAAAATCGCCAAATTCACTATTTCCCTTAGGTACACATAAAACCAGGTTTTCGATACGCACGCCATGTTTTCCTGGCCGATAAATTCCAGGCTCTATGGAAGTTATCATTCCTGGTTTAAAGACAACATCTACATTAGCAGGACTAATATTCTGAGGTCCTTCATGTACATTCAGGAAAAAACCAATACCATGCCCAGTTCCATGGCCAAAATTTATAGCCTTTTCCCACAGTGGTTTTCTACAGATAGAATCGATTTGATAACCTTTGGTACCTTCCGGAAAGATTAGTTTAGAACCTTCAATCAGGCCTTTTAACACCAAGGTATAATCATCCGCCTGGGTTGATGAGCAATTACCAATAGGCATTACCCTGGTAATATCGGTTGTACCATACAAATACTGACCTCCGGAATCGACAAGAAATAAACCATCACCTAAAATTTCCAGATTGCTTTCTGCCGTTACGCTATAATGTGGTAATGCACCATTTGCATTATAACCAGCTATGGTATTAAAACTCAACCCTACGAAAGATGTTTGTTCTGCCCTAAACGCAGCTAATTTCTCTGCTGCAGACCATTCTGTAATCTTTTCTTTCCCAAAACGATCTTCCATCCACTTAAAAAACCTGGTTAAAGCTATTCCATCGTTTAACATTGCCCGGCGGATATGACTAATTTCGGCACTATTCTTTAAGCTCTTTAAATGTGTACTTGGATTAATGCCTGAAATTATTTTGGAACCACTTGGCAAACATTCATACAAGCCGAAACAGGTACGTTTTGGATCGATAAAAATCTGTGTCGCTTTTGGTAATTTTTTTAGTGCTTCGGCCACTTCTGCATAGGGATATAAAGTTACACCTTGCTGATTTAAAGTTTCAATATCAGTTTGCGTTAACTTTTGTGCATCAATAAAGAGTTTTACTTCTACAGGTGTGATTAAAGCAAAACTTAAAACTACAGGATTATAATCTACATCTTTTCCCCTTAGATTAAATAGCCAGGCAATATCATCAAGCGATGAAATGAAATGATAATCTGCCCCGTTTATTTTTAAAGCAGCTCTTACCTCTTTTATTTTAGCCGAAATGGTAAGTCCCGCAGCTTCTTCGCCAATTAAAAAGGCATTTTCTTTAGGTAGCCCTACCCTATCCAGCCAGATAGTGCTGATAAAATCAACATCAATTATCGCTATTTCTCGCTGCGTTAAACTGTTCTTCATCTCGAGGGCTAAACCTACAGTAATTAGCTGGTGGTTAAAACCTACTTTTGCGCCCTTTGGCAAAACCTGGAGCAACCAATCGATATATTCGGGTGTATGCGGCACCTTCAACTTTACCAATTCGTAACCAGAACCACTTAATTGTGTTTCTGCTTGCGTAAAATACCGCGAATCAGTCCACAGCCCCGCAAAACCCTGAGTAATGACTAGCGTGCCCGCAGATCCTGTAAACCCGCAAGCAAAAGGAATGGCTTTATAATGTGCAGGTAAATACTCACTGATGTGCGGATCTGCAGCAGTAATAATATAAGCATCTATTTTTTGAGCAGCCATTAACTGGCGCAGGGCCTGCAATTTTTCTACAAAGGTCATGTTGAAGAAGAGATTTTGTCGGGCCAAATTTAAATATTACATTGGCATTAGTGCTTAAAACAACAAGAATTAATGCAAACTTTGGAGACATGGCTGGTTATGATTTCGCCAGAATCTGTGTTTACCTTGAAAAAAGCAGAATGAATACTAAACGTACCGATCAATTACCGGCGCTTTAACCACCTCGTAACCAGATGATTTCCGGAAACACCGTACTTTAAAAACAAGAGCAGATTCTCTTTGAGCCAGCGCATGAATGCCTAGTGTAAAGCGCTGTTGGAAACGTTTAAGACAAGCCTCTTTATGGCAAATTATTTCGTAACAGCCTACATCTTCCACTACCACATCAAGCACATATTTAGGCCATTGTTTTTTAATCAAATTTGGTAACCAGCTAAACTGCTGCGTATTAATCAAATCCCCCATCCCTTCAATTGCCATTGGAGGAATATCTCCACCTACTATCTGGGTCCAGCTGCCTTCAACTTCATCAATAATCCCCATCACTTTACACCCAGACAGCACCAACCATGGGTCTTCCATACTGGCCCTCATTAACTGGTAGGATATATCTTCTAAAAATTCCTGTTCAAAAGTGTACGTAAGTTCGATCATAAGCTATTTTCAATTATTTATCGGCAGATTATTAAGTTGCATCAGTTTATGAATAGTGCCGGTAAAACGTTTCATTGAGATCGGTTTGCCAAGATAACATTCAAAGTGGGAATCTATTTCTCTCACCTCATTTTCAAGGTGAGAGGATGCGTAGATCACAAACCTGGCTTTGGCGCGAAGATGCTGAGACAATTCAGTTCCCTTCATTCCATCCATATCTATATCTAAAAAAAGAAAATCGATTCTATCGCCACCACTAATTGTTTCTAATGCATCAATGGGATTATTAAAGGTACTAAACAGTTTTAAAAAACGGATGTCTTCAATATAATCATGAAGTACATCAATCGCGTGCTGTTCATCATCAACAATTGCGCAGCTGTAATACATAGGCAAATTAAGATAGGCTGTACAAAGCTTAACAATGTTAACCTTAATTCCTATAGGCAGGCACAAAAAGGGTAAAAGTACGGTAGTAATGGGCGTACTAATGAGACAGCAAATTATCTTATACCTTGTTTCGTTATAAAACAGTAATATATCACCTGTGGCTATCTTATTAAATTAGCAGGAAACCAATTGCCTAGTGTTTCCTGCTAATTAGTGTATCGCTTATCTTATTTTTATTGAGTTTTCGTTAAACGATAAGCTTCGATGATTTTATAAAAAATCTGATGGTTAGGATATACCCCCATAAAAGCTTCCGAACCAGGGCCGTAGGCAAATACAGGCACCATGATATTAGTATGATCGTCTGTACTGAAATTGCCACGAATGGTTCCTTTTCTATAAGAGGCATCCAGTAGCGACAGTCCTCCGATTTCATGATCGGCAGTTACGATTACCAAAGTTTCGCCATCCTGATCGGCAAACTTTAAGGCTTCACCTACCAGACGATCGAAATCTTGTTGTTCGGTTACCGCAAAAGGCAAATCGTTTGCATGTCCGCCATGATCAATCTGTGCCCCTTCTGCCATGATGAAAAATCCATTTTTATTTTTTGAGAGCAACTCAACCGTTTTTAAAAACGAAGTCTTCAGCATTTCTCCACGGCCATCCAATATTTTTCGCGTGGCAGAATCGTCTAAAAGTACCACTTGTTTATCCGCATTTGAGGCAACAAAACTTTTTAGGTTTTTCTGTAATACATAACCTTTAGCCAAGATTTTATCCATCAGTTTTTGATCCGGGTTTTCGGTAAAACTTTTGCGTTTCGAGCCAACCAGAATATCAACATGGCTGTTCTGGAAATCGGCTGCAATTTCCTTCGTCATAGATCGTTCAAGCTGATGAGCATAAAATGCTGCAGGTGTGGCGTCGGTAATATCGCCACTACTGATGATTCCACTTGTAAGCCCATAAGGAGCCAAAATATCGGGAATAGATTGAAGCACTTTGCCCGTAGAATCGATGCTGATATAGCGATTATTGGTTTTATGCCCTGTAGCCATAGCTGTTGCACCTGCTGCAGAATCGGTAAAATCTGAATTCGAAGCTTCTGTACGTGAAAGCCCCAGATGTTTTATCGTGATGATGTTGGATTGACCAAAATTAGCACTCAACCCTGCCTGAATCTGTGCGAGTCCCATTCCATCTCCGATTAGAAGAATAACATTTTTGGCTTTGGTTTTTAATCCATCGCTTTTGTAAGTTGGCTGATAGGGCTTATATCCTATCGGATTGCTGTACTCTAGCTTAGCCCGGTTCTGATAAAAATCTTTTAACACCACCGGATGGTCAGTTCCGATCCAATCAACCCCCATATGTTCCAATTCTTTCCAACTGTTCGGACTATCTTTGGTTGCCCAAAAACGAAAGGGTTTACCTAATGCGTGTACTTTGGCAATCACTGCTTTCATTTTTTCTAAATCGGTTGGCGTTGGGGTACCTTTTCCGTTCCATACCGAATAATGAGAAATATCATCGCTAATCATTGCAATGTGCTTTAACTGATCACTTGTGTACTGATTTGCTGGACGCCCATCAAAACTGATGAGTGATGGATAATCCTTAAACTTTTCGGCAGGTGGAACAGCCCCACTCATTACAATTTTAATGGCTGAAGGATTGATCTGTTGATCGAAAACAGCTTCATTACCTTTTAAATCGGCCAGTAATTTCGGGATTACGTGTTCATAATCCTCCTTTATATCAATTACCAGTTGAAGTTTTTGTTTCGGATCGGGATAGGGATGGTTGGCATGATCTTTAAAAAATGCCACCAGTGGATCAATATATAGTTTTTTCAATGTTTTGCCCGGGGTAATTTCGTTGCTTTCGTGGGCAACAAACAATTCTCCGTTACGGTAAAACACATCTGCCTCGATTGATCCCATACCAGCATAGTAAGCCTCCAATAAAGGGATCTGCTGCTTATAATCATTATGGCTGTGCCCATTACCGGCATTCAGTTTCTGCTGAGCAGAAACTGAATGTACGCCTAGACCCAATAATAAAAACAGGATCAGTTTATTCGATTTTACCATCCTTCGTTCTGTTTAATTACCCCCCCACTGTTATCGATTTCTCTTTGTGGTACCGCCCATACGTTGTGTACCTGTGGATTGAAGGCTCTGGCAGGCCAGATTACAGTGCCATCAAAATCGTGTAAAGGTTTTGCATAAGCGGCCTGTGCATCACCCCATCTCACTAAATCTCGGTGACGATCAGCCCATTCTCCAGCAAGCTCGTTGCGGCGCTCGCGCTTAAGGTCATCGATAGTCATTCCTGTTTTAGCACCTAAACCTGCACGTAGTCTGATTTTGTTCAGCTCGGTATCACCTGCCCCTGCGCCGCTAAGATTAATTGCAGCTTCTGCCTTGATCAGCAATACTTCCGCGTAACGCATTAAGGGTACATTTAGATCTGTTGTTCCATTATCGCCATTAGGATTAACGTGTGTCGGAATTGGGTTAGCATAAGAAAAAGGCTCCATATATTTTTTAAACTGGTAATTTGAAGTTGCTCCTCCATCTTTAGTAAAACTACGCTCAGCACCAAAGAACATAAATTTATCGCCAGGTTTCAAAATGGTAGCTTCACGGCGTTGATCGCCAGCTTCATAAGAATCGTAAAGTTCTTTAGTTGGCAAGTAATAACCCCATCCATTGTAAATCCCCCATGCTTTGTTGGTTAACATTACGCCTGGGAGTTTGCTGCCCCAGCCTGTTCCGCCACCGTTTGGCGTACAAACTACCGACCAGATATACTCTTTAGACCAGTTATTTGAAGCCTTAAAAACATCTGCAAAACCAGTACTAATTAAATCGTGCTGACCTGAAGTGATGACCATATCAGCATATTTTGCAGCATTTGCATAATCTTTTTTATAAAGATAAACTTTTGAGAGATAGGCCCATGCAGCAGTTTTATGTGCTTTACCATAATCAGTAGGCTTCATTGCCGAAAAGAACGGAAGATTATCTGCAGCCTTTAACAGAAGCGAAATAATGTAGTCGTAATTTTCGTTTACGTTTTTAGCGCGTGGAACGGCAATGGCAGGATTGGCATCGGGTGTTACAATCGGCACGCCAGCTTTATCGTTACCATAATTTGCAGCCAGCTGAAAATAAACTAAACCTGCATTGAAATAAGCATCACCAATAATCTGCTTTTTTAAACTTTCATCCATAGCAATTTTAGGCACATTATTAACGATATCGTTGGCACGTTTGATAATAGCATAACGCATACTCCACTGCGACTCGGTATAACCACCGCCTACATACGTACGGTTAAAGTTTTTAATGTTATCGGCCTCTGGCTTGTTACGGCCGGTAACCATATCATCACTGGCATTGATAAACCAGAACATCCCACGCCCATAAAAGTCTTCAGCATTATAGTTTTCATACATTCCTGCTTCAGCCTTGATGGCATCTTCTTTTGTTTTCCAGAAATTTTGAGCCGATGGAGCACCTTCAGGAGTGATATTGAGTTCTTTAGTACATGAAGAAAGAACAGCAAGTGCAGAAATTGCGATATATTTTAAATTTGTTTTCATTGTTATTTTGTGATTACAGATTTATATTTAAACCCAGGATAAAGCTTCTGGCTTGTGGATAACGACCAACATCCAATCCATAGTTATCCATTCCGATTTCCGGATCAAAGCCTGAATATTTAGTGATGGTAAATAAATTATTAGCAGAAGCATAAATCCTTACTGCACCTGTTTTTAACTTATTGGTTAATTTATTTGGCAAGCTATAACCTAGGGTTACATTACGGATACGCAGGTAAGAACCGTTTTCTACATAAAAATCAGATGCTGCAAAATTTCCGTTGGCATCACTGGTCGAAATAATCGGCACTTTGCCACCTGGATTCTCTGGCGACCAGGCATCAAGAATGCCTACCAGTTTATTATAAGAAGGACCACTTGCACTGTAAGTAGTACGTTTTACGGCATTGAATAATTTATTGCCCTGTACACCCTGTGCAAAAATATTAAAGTCGAAATTTTTATAACTTGCATTAAAGCTTAATCCATATGAGAAATCAGGATAAGCACTGCCCGCAAAATAACGGTCTTTGCTATCAATTGATCCATCACCATTGATATCTACAAATTTAAAATCACCTGCTTTTGCGTTCGGCTGAATCTTGGTTCCCTTAGCATTTTTATAGTTGTCGGCTTCTGCCTGACTCTGAAAAATCCCGTCTGTTTTTAATACATAGTAACTGTACAAAGGTTGGCCAACCCTATTTACTAACGGAGCAAGTTCGTTACGGAAATTGGTTGATAATGGCATATTTTCCAATCCTTCGCCCAAGCTTAGTACCATGTTGTTTACTTTTGTAAGCGTTGCGTTAACCGAATAGGTAAATTCTGCGTTTTTATTACTGCTATAAGTTAAACCCAACTCCACACCCTTGTCTCTAACTTTACCGGCATTAATTGTTTGCGAATTTAAACCTGCCGTACCAGGAAGTGGACGGGTTAAGATCATATCATTGATATCTTTAATGAAATAATCTGCATTTAAGCTTAATCTACCCAATACTGTTACATCCAAACCTATGTTTGTTTGCTTACTTTTTGCCCATCTGATATTTGGATTAGGTAATACTGTTGAAGCATAACCTGTTTGTAAAGTTGGTGTTTGACCAAAATAACTTTGCGTTGCTACTAAGAGTGGGTTTACGTCTTCTTGTCTCAAACTGGCCAGGTTACCTAAAACACCATAACTTCCTCGCAATTTCAATTCATTTAACCAGGTAATATCTTTAAGAAAATCTTCTTTGGTTAACAGCCACCCTGCAGAAGCAGAAGCATAATTCCTTGTCCTGTTGTCTTGCATCAATATCGATGTGCCATCTCTGCGTCCAATTAACGACAGCAGGTATTTCTCTTTGTAGTTATAATTGGCTCTAAAAAGCAAAGATGATAAGGCATTTGCATTGAAATAACTGGTTGATGGCTGTACAATTGTGGCATTAGTAAGATATCTATATTGTGGAGATTCATCATCAAATCCGGCACCAGATGTATATAAGCTGTAATTCTTTGTTTTCTGGAAAGTATAACCTCCAGTAATATCTAAGTTATGGTTACCAAACGATTGTTTGTAGCTTAATATCTGTTCAGCGAGAAAATCGTTTGTTTGGAAACTGTTTTGCTGCAAGCTATTGCTTAATACCGGTTTCCCAACTTCAGGCCTTTTTGGCGTGAACCCCTTAAACTGTGTATCTCTTTTTGTAATGCTTAAATTAGATTTAAAGGTTAAGCCTTTAGCAAGTTTTAAGGTTACATATGGATTTATGACCATAATGTTTGAAGGGTTATTAATGTCTATACGCATCAATTCTGCCACTGGGTTAACAATATCGCCATAATCACCGGCGAATTGTCCACCTGGCAAACCGGCAAAACTTCCGTCAGGGTTGTAAGGTGTTCCGTTGGTAGGATAGTAAATTGCAGAAAGTAAAGCACCGGTATAATCGCTGCTGGTGTTGGCACCATTTCCATTTGTGCTGCTGTACGAAAAGTTTTCGCCAACTTTTAGCCAATTGCTTACCTCATGTTCTATGTTGATGCGGAAGTTGTAACGCTTGGTATTGGTATTTAATACAATCCCTTCGGCATTGCGGTAATTGAAACTTAAATAATAGTTCGACTTTTCAGAACCCCCATTAATAGCGGCGTTGTAATCCTGTAATAAACCGTCTCTAAACACTTCGTCCATCCAATTGGTACGGGTAATCTGTCCGTCAGGATATTTAGATGGGTCAAAAGCAGGTAATACAGCGTTACCACCATTTTTAGCTGCAGTTGCCGCAACCTGTGCACGTTGTTGAGCATTTAATGGCTGTAGTTTTCTCCAGGCGCTCTGTTGCCCTAATTTGGCATCAAAACTGATTTGCATTTTACCGTTTTTGCCTTTCTTCGTGGTAATTAATACTACTCCACCCGATGCTCTCGCACCATAAATAGCTGCAGATCCATCTTTTAACACAGAAATAGATTCGATATCGTTAGGGTTAAGCTGAGGTACACCCAAAAAGATAGAACCGTCTATTACGTAAAGTACACTTTCGCCATTAAGACCACCCGACCCCCTGATGTTGATGCGTGGTGTAGAAGTCGGATCGCCACCTTCGTTGGTTACAATTACACCAGGTGTTTTTCCTGCCAAAACTTCGCCCACACTATTGAGCGACCTGGAAGAAAGTTTATCCAATGATGCAATACTGATTGCACCGGTAAGTGTTTCTTTTTTCTGGGTTCCATAACCCACCACCACTACATCAGCAAGCGTAGAACGTTCTTCACTCAAAACCATGTTGATTACTTGGCTATCGCCAATTTTCGCCTCTTTGGTACGGTAACCGATCATGGAGAATGAAAGCACGGCATCGGCACCAACTTCAATGCGATAAGTACCATTTCCGTCGGTAATGGTGCCACTTTGCGTGCCCAATACCTTTACCGAAACACCTGGGAGCGCCAAACCTGTAGTATCTCTTACTACCCCGGTGATGATCCGGTCTGGCTTGTTGATCACGGCGTTATTTAAAATCACGTATTCGCCTTTTTCCAATACCTGTAAGCCCAGCCTGTCTAAAAGCGATCTTACCGGCTCTGTAGTGAAATCGCCGCTTACAAACATGTTTTTTTGTTGTAACTGATCTGGGTTGTACACAAAACTAAGCCCGGTACGTGATTCGATTTCTTTGATGATCTCGGTCATTTTACGGCCTTTATTAATGGTAATGTTAACCGTGGTTTTCTCTAATTTTTGCGCCATTCCTGACGAAGCAAGGATAGAGCTGCAAAAAATGCAAAGGATTGTGAATGTTAAACATGAGTATTTCATGATCTTATGTAGAGCTTGTGTCCTCTTAGCGGAGGTTGTTTTCATTGCTTAATTTGTTTGATTTTATTTTTGTAAAGCTTTAATTATACTGGCTTTTGTTGCCAGGAAGAAAGATTGCGGCAACCGATCTGATCGGTACCGTAGATAATTTCTATATCATATCCCTATCTCATCTGTATATATTAAATGTTTTATGATTTTTTGATGCATTGAACTTAAGGTGATGCAGACTGCAAATAATATCCAAAATCTCTTCAGCCGATTGTTTGCTACTGAAAGAAGCAGTAGTTTTAAGTCTACCTAAGGTGCTATCGTTCAGCAAAATTTTAATACTGTAAATATATTCCAGTTTATGGACAACCTGATCGAGACTTGCACCGTCAAAAGCAAGTTCGACATAGGCGGTAGCTTTAGTTTTGCCAATAGCAGCCTGGCCGGCACTTTTATCATAGGTTAAATATTCATCTTTAATCAATGTGGCCAGATTTCCTTTTCTGTTGCTTACGGCAACTTTTCCGGTAACTACGGCAACTTCGATGTGTTTACTCGCCCGGTACGACTTAACCTTAAAAGAAGTACCCAATACCCGAATGTCGACTCCAGATGTGGTGTGTACCGTAAATGGTCTTTTTTCCTGATGGGTAATCTCAAAAAAAGCTTCACCTTCTTTCAATGCAATCTGGCGATTGTTTGAGGCAAATGCTTTAGGGTAACAGAGTTTGGCAGACGGACCTAACAAAACCATCGAACCATCTGATAAAGTAATCCGCTTGTGTTGTGTACTTCCGGTAACGACAGTGACCAGATTTTCAAGCTTCGCTTTAGTATTGAGATTGAGTTTCCAAATACTTATTCCTAGTGTAATGATGATGAGTACGGCGGCAGCAATTCTGATAAAAGATTGGAGTTTGAATACCTTGCCAAATTTTGGCTTCTGTTGCATAGCGAACTGAAGGTGAACAAACATTTGCTCCCCTATCGCTGCCTTCCTATCGGTCGGTAATACCGTATCTTTTGCATGAAGTGTGGCATACCACTCTTCAACTGTTTTTTGCTCTTGCGGACTTGCCTGCTGATCGAGATATTTCTGTAGCAGTTCTTTTGCCTGTTCTTCTGTCATTTAAATACATGTCAGTCGAAAAGAAGATCGGTACTAACCAAAAATGTTATCTATAGATTAACTTTATGTTAAGCCGATCAATACAGCAATTATCAGTATATAGGAGAGGCTTTTTTTAAGAAGTTTTAGCGCTGCAGAGATCTGGTTTTTTACCGTCTGTACAGAAACATCAAGTTCAGCAGCGATTTCTTTGATGGATTTTTCCTGTTTTCGGCTCATTGAGAATACCAATTGCATTTTTTCTGGTAAAAGTGCAATGGCTGCATCTACCTCTAGATGGAACTCTTTTAAAATTAGTTTATCGTCGGCGGCGGAAGTATGCTGCTCATCCATTAGGGCTGTGAGCGCAGTTTGGTGCTGTTCTTTAATACTGCCCGATCTGAAGTAATTAATCACTTTATATTTTACAGCTCCGTGTAGATAAGCACCGAGGCTCCCAGACAGGTTAATCGTTTTATGATTTTCCCAAAGTGAAATAAAAATCTCCTGGGTAATATCTTGTGCAAGTGCTTCATCACCCGTTTTTTTTAGCGCAGCATCAAATATATCTTCCCAATAAATCCGGTAGATTTCTTCCATGGCCCGATGGCTTCCACATTGTAAAGATGAAAGTAAAGTTTCGCTCAAGGGATGCTGCTTTTTTTTTCGCAGCAAAGCTAGTAGTCCAATATTCCCTTAGTATTAATAAATCTTAAAGAGAAAAAGAAAGAAAAGGATAGACGATGGAAAATGGAATCAATCGCTACGCCCATCAGTAATATCTTTTATGAAAGAGCATCATCTCCTTTGGTTAATCAAAGGATTTAAAACTAAAGTTTATTTTTAAATCGTTACTATAAAAGGCAGGGTGAACTTTCGTCACCTCGACTGAAAAGCAAGGTAGTCGAGAAATGACGATGCCGATAAGGAAATTCTATTCGAAATGATGCGTTATCTTTTACCTAAACAGCCCTGCAAAAATTTTATTCGAATACAATTTTGCCTGATGATCGTAAATATGCGAGGTACTCATTATCTCATTTACACCGTGTTTGGCAACAAAAGCTTCTAAATTTTCTTTAATGGTTTCTGCACTGCCAATAAAAGAATAGTACAGCATTTGTTCTACAGCTTCTTTTTCCAGTTGATCCCAATAAGCATCCATATTGTCAACGGCCGGCTTCAGTAGCCCCCTTTTACCCGTTATAGCACCTAAAAATATACGTTTTACCGAGCTTGATAAACGTTCTGCTTCTGCATCAGTATCGGCAGCAACCACATTTACACAGGCCATTACATAGGGTTCCTGTAAAAATTCAGATGGTTTAAAGTTATTTCTATAAATGGAAATTGCCTGTTCGAAGTAGGTCGGTGCAAAATGACTTGCAAAAGCATAAGGAAGTCCTTTTTCTGCTGCCAAGCGTGCGCTGTCGGTACTCGAACCTAAAATCCAGATCGGGATATCCAAGCCCTCTCCTGGAAAGGCCCTTACACTTGCCCGGTTATTACTGGCAGAGAAAAACTGTTGTAATTTCTCAATATCCCTGGGAAAACTATGAACAGCATTAAAGTTTTCTCCACGGATAGCCATTGCTGTAACCTGATCGGTTCCTGGCGCCCTGCCCAAGCCCAAATCAATACGATTAGGGTAAAGCGAAGCCAAAGTACCAAATTGTTCGGCCACAATTAATGGTGCATGGTTGGGCAGCATAATACCTCCAGAACCTACACGAATACTATTGGTACCGCCAGCAATGTAACCAATAAGCACGGCCGTAGCCGAACTGGCAACACTTGCCATATTATGGTGTTCGGCAAACCAATACCGTGTATAACCTAAAGTTTCAGACTGTTTAGCTAAATCAAGGCTTGTTTTAAAACTATCTGCAGCAGTAAAGCCGTCTAAAACAGTTGCAAGATCGAGAACGGAATAAAGTACATCTTTCAAAAAGTGATCAGCCATAAATTATAAAGGATAAAATCTATACCGCAAAAATATCCTTAATAACACTAAGTCTTGTTTAAATGAATATATATGACGTTTAGCCAACATAATCGATATGGAGAGCGCAAGGTAGCCATACAAAAATAAAAGCGCTAAATTAGATAGTTCCGATTACAGAGATGTAGGAGTATGTATATTCTTGTAACATAATGGACTGGCCTGTGATCTTATCTTAATTAAAGCTTATAATTCGATTAACAAGTCCATTAAAGGCGAGGTACATTTTTTTATAGGTATTCTAGAATATTTTATGGATTGTAGCTATTGCCAGCATCTTGTAAACTTAATTGACACATTTTTGCGTTAAATTAGTAAATAAGGAAAAGACTTAAAATTAATCCGTACAGATAGTACCCTTTTCGGTACGAAAAGGCGTAATTTCGTTATAAGAGAAACAGATTTTTTGAAGATGATTAAGTGCATAGCCATAGACGACCAGTTCAGTTCCTTAGCGGGGCTACAAAAATATATTGAGGATACTCCAAACATGCGACTTGTGCAGCAGTATACCGATCCTATTACCGCTTTAAGGGAGCTAGCTGGCTCAGAAACGGTTGATGTAATTTTTATGGACGTGGAAATGCCTCAGATTTCCGGTTTGGAATTGGCTAAGGCCATCCGCTCCAGAACCAGAAAGCTTATTTTCACTACTTCTCACCAGGAGTACGCTTTTGATGCTTTTGAAGCCGCAGGAGATGCTTATTTGCTTAAGCCATATAGTTATGCCAAATTTGCGACTACTATTACCCGGCTTTTCGGGCTAGAAATGACAGGTGGTGCCAACGAAGATTATTTTTTAGTTAAAAACAAAGAAGAGGAACACCGTGCGGTAATGGTTAAATATGAGGATATTATCGCTTTTGAAAGTTTTCACAATTACATTAAAATACATACTGTAGGAAAAGTAATTATTGCCTACTTAAGTTTAAAAGATGTCCGGGAACAGCTTAGTATTAAAAAAGGTTTTATACAGTTGCACCGTGGTTATATTGTTGCTATTGATAAGATTTTGTATGTGGATGGCAACAGGATTACCATGAACAACCACATTAGCTTTACCGTTGGAGATATTTATTACAATGAGTTTAAAAATTTTATTTCAGAAAGGTTAATCATCAGTAGCCGCAAAAAATAACGGCTACTGATAAAAACATTCAATAATTTGAAATTATACCTGAAACTGTAGTAAATGTTGTAGTGGTTGGTTCAGAAGTGGTGGTTGCTTTATCTAACTTTGCACTATATTTTTTTTTAAATACAAAAAGTGTTTTTTTAGCTAATTTTTGAGTTTTCATAATTGTTTTTTCTCGAAAACTAGCACCGATAGCACCCTATAACTTTAAGTGTTACACAAATAGTAAATAAGTCTTTATGAATAGGTCGAAATGGGGCAACGGCATGTTGCAAAACTGGTTGTACACTTATAGGATACACATCATTGCCTGGACAGCATTTATCGTTTGGGAGACTGTGATGGTTATCTACTTCCTTGGCCTGTTAGGCACATTCGGCAACTATGCTATCCATTATACTATTAACATTACTTTATTTTATACTTATGCTTTACTAATTGAAAAAGCAACAGTATTTCCTAACAGAGCGATATGGAAAGTTCCTTTGGTTGTTATCTCGACAATCTTGATTTATTTAGCTGTGGTTACTGGCGTTGATATTCTACTAAATACTTATACCAATATTTTACCCGGGGAAATGCCAAGTCTCAGAATTAGAATATCACGGGTCCTTTATAGAGGCTCGTTTTTCCTTCTTTTTTCTACAGGTTATTATTTCTTAAAGCGGTTCATTAGAGAAAAAGCAGAAAAATCCCGTATCGAAAAGCAGCGTTTTCAAATGCTTATTGATCAGGAAAAAATGGATAAGGAGCTTGCCATGTCTAAGAATGCTTTTATGAAAGCGCAGATTAACCCTCATCTGCTTTTTAATACCTTTGAGTTTGTACACCAAAAACTAAGCACCTACTCTCCGGAAGATGCAAAAGTAATGCTTTATCTTTCTGATATGATGCGTTTTGCCGCCAATACCCAGCACAATGAAGGCTATGTATATTTAAGTGAAGAAATTGCACAATGCGAAAACCTGATTGGTTTGCACCGCATTACCCAAGGTGCAATTTATATTGAGCTTGCCAGCGGTCCTGATCTTGGTGAAATTAAATTAATTCCACTTGTTTTGCTTACTATTCTGGAAAACATGTTTAAGCATGGAAACCTTAATGACATAGAAAACAAGGCCACTATAGATGTTTACACCTTTGATGGCAAACTGCGTATCGAAAGCCGTAATTTACCCAGATTAGTAAAAAGTAAAGTAGGCTTTGGCTCAGGAATGGACAATATAAGTAACCGACTAAAATATGCTTACCATCAAAATGCCGAAATAACTGCAGGAATTGACGAAGAGGGCTTCTATACTTTAAACATAAGTATTTCTTTAAATGCGCTAACAATAGAATCTGAGGATAAAAAAACTGAACAAACTATCGCTGTTTAACATTTAAATTTTTCTGAGAAAAAATTTCCTTTAAGGCATTTTCACATCCAGGAAAAACATTATCACTTTCTTTAATTTAATGTAACAAAATTACTACTATATTAAACCATCTAATTGACGTTCTAGCATTTAGATAATTCATTTATGAATTAAGTATAAATCTTTACTAAACAGATTAGAAATGAGAAAGGGTACAATATGTTATGTAGATCAAAATGGTGTACATGGTGTTATTAAAGATGAAAATGAGCAGAAAATTCAATTCTTTTTAATGGATCTTCAGGAAGAAATTAGGCTCAATGATAAAATTTCATTTGAAATTGAGCTTACAGCAAAAGGACTTGCCGCAACAAAAATACACGTTGTTAGCACTATAGAATTAACGCCTCAATAGCCCATTAAAACTCAATAACCATAAAACTAACACTGATTTAAACCTAATGCACAATCATTTGTCCTAGTGAATGATATGTTCAATAAATTGAAAAGATTCTGTAGCAAAATAGGTTTACTAGGGAGTTTATCTGTGATATTTCTACTCCTCTCCTATACGTCGCCCAATTCAACGTATCAGGATGTAAAAATAATGCAATGGAATGTGGACGGCACACCTCGTGAAGCAATGGTTTACATCCCAAACAGCGCAAAAGTAAAAGCCACACCAATCGTTTTTGTTTTTCACGGACATGGCGGTACCATGGGAAATATGTTTAGAAGCAGGGGCTTTGAAAAACTCTGGCCAGAGGCCATTATAATATGCCCACAGGGATTGAATACCCCTGGGCAATTAACAGACCCGCTTGGCCAGCTACCGGGCTGGCAGAAAGCACCGGGCGATATGAATAATCGTGATCTCCATTTTTTCGATGCCATGCTAAAAACACTCCAACAAGATTACCGCATAGATAATGAGCGTATTTACGCAACCGGCCACTCCAATGGCGGCGGCTTTACGTATTTACTTTGGGCAACACGAGGTGATGTATTTGCTGCTGTTGCACCATCAGCGGCTGTAGGAGGCCAAATAGTTAATATGCTTAAACCTAAGCCCGCGATGCATATTATGGGCGAACAAGATCCATTGGTAAAACCAGAATGGCAAAGAGCAATGTGCAATAAGATTTTAAAAATTAATGGATGTAGTAAACCCGGAGAACCTTATGCAACTTACACCACATTTTATCCTTCAGATATAAAAACACCAGTAGTATTATACAAACACCCCGGGGGGCATGTTTATCCGCAGGAAGCAAACCCGGTTGTAATTAAGTTTTTTAAGAGCATAACAAAGCTTTAATGGCAATATCACGTTTAGTACTCGTGAGCGGTTCAGATAGTGAAGTATTAAAATCAAAAAGGCCACAATATCCATTGATGGCCTTTCCTTATCAACTAACTAAACTTGTATAATACTAACCAAATATTTACACCGCAAAAGTATATATACCACATAAACCCAATATTAAGATTGCGTTAAATACCTGATATTTAACATGGGGTAAAATCTTTAATTCGGATAAAGATTACCATTTCTGAATAGGTTGATAACTGGATTTTTCATCCTTACGGCTAAGTCGCTTTATAAAATCCTCTTCAAAATCATGACTATAAACTTTAAAATTGATTGGCCACTCATCTTTTATCATGGCTGGTACAAATTTTTCAAACATTTTTTCAAATGATCTAAAATTCACGAAGGTTTTGCAGATTACCATATATTCAGAATCTGAATTCACAATAACTTCTTCTATAAGCTTGGGCCACCTCGATTTAAGTTCATCCGGCAATTTTTGATACTGCTGCCGATCAATAAACAGGCCTATATTTTATAATAGCCCTTCAGGTAAAATCTCACCTGATAATTGCTTCCATTCCTCCCTTTCTTTTATTATCCCTGCCAGTACCTGATCACAGTAGAACACCATCCATGGCTCCTCTCTCGAAAGCTGGATAAGCTGAAAATGCATGATATCGCTATTAGGCAGATTAAAGAAAAAGTCGAGCTCGATCATCAATAATGGGGCGATACCAGATATCGCGAAGCCAAAAGTATTGAACTATTTCCAGAACACAAAAACTCAAGATTAAAAGCTTAATTACAAGTTTGGCTCTGTAAAATTTCAAACTATCAAACAACAAGATTTTGTATATTTTTTAAATATTAAATAACTGTTAAAGAAAAAATTGATTTTTATCATCAAGTAAATTTCAAAAATACAGAAAATCAGTAATATTAAACCTACAAAAAATTCAATTTTAGCAAACACACTTGTATCTTTGTTACATGAAAAGTGCCAAATCAATCGCCACAGTATTTCTTTTAATCACCTCATTTTCTTGCTTATCTGTTTGTGTTTTTGCTCAAAATAAGCAAACAAAACAAGCTGATATTTTCGAGTATATAGACAAACTGAACGGAAACGATATGATTGAGCGACTAGCGGCTCAGCGCAGTGCATTTAATAAAACCCATTTAAAAAATAACCTTCCGAAGCCAGAGTATATCATCAATAGAAATAACTTAACCCTCATTAGTTTTAATGGCTTAGATTATTATGTAAAAAATAACAGGGTAATAGGCATTCAGGGCTTAAACCTTTCGGATAAAGTATTGAACCAAATTACAGATAAACTGCTTCTTTTAGATAGCATCCAATACAACCAAAGTGAGCGTTCAAATATAGAACACGTTAGTCCAAACGTTGATTTTCAAAAAATCAGGAATATCGACCGTCAATTTATGCTTACGCTTAAAATGTTATCGAGTACGGTGAGAGATATAGCTGCATTGGCTAAAAATGAAAACCCATCTTTAACTGTTGAGACCAATGTTGCAAAAATGCGTTTACCAAATGTGGATAAAGCTACAGAAAAATCAAACATCCAATCATTGGTATTATTAGCTAAATAACGTTTTTTTTCAAGAGAGATGGGGAATTGAATCAATCCACTTTCTTTTCTGAATACACTTCTGCAATCTGAGCAGAAAGATATTTGAAAGCCAATGGTATTTCGGTAGCCGCATTTTTGATGCTTCCCTCTATAAAGATGAAGCCCCTATAATTTATTTTATGCAAAGCTTTTAAATAAGGTTTAAAATCATCGCCCATAACGCCCGGTAATGACCTGTTTTGTTTTTCGGCAATCTCCGAAAATCCAATCAATGTACCGGCTTCAATAATTTCACTTGGAGATTCTCCTTCACGCATCATATGAAATATATCGGCATTAAGTCTGAAATTTTGATGATTAACCTTCCTTACGATCTCTGCTGCCGACTTTAGTGAAGTGATGAAGTTTGTTTCGGTGGTTTCGAGGTTTTCTAACAAAATTGTAACCTTATATTTCCCGGCAATTTGTGCCAGTTTTTTGCATAAACTAACAAAATCAGTTTTTGCCTTAACGATATCATAATCTGCAGGAATGCTCCTTGCACCCGAGCTGCCCAACACAATAAACTTAACCCCTGCTTGCTCAGCTCTTGAAAGAACAGTTTCGGTATAAGTTAAAACCTTCGCCTCATCTACCTCAGGTCCAGCTATTTTTATGCTCGCCGGATAAAAAAGATTACAGCTTAACACTTTACATTTTGCTGCTTTAATCTTTTTCAAATTGGCATTAAACTGATCATCTGTTAATGTAGGTGAAAGTATCTTCGGAACCGATTCGCCTATTATTTTAAAACCTGCAGCATACGCTAAACTGTCTTGTGTTAAACCAGATACAATACCTAAACGCGGATATTCTTGTTTATTAGAAATAAAGCCACAAAAACTGATATAAACCAGGCAAATAAAAAAAGCTGTATAGCTAGATTTCATACTTCTCATATTATTATTAAAATGATTTGGTTAAAAAAATTAGATCTCAGGATTCTCCTAACGAACCAGATAACTTACTGATAAGCATTTGAGAATTTTTATTTAAAGATAATATAATCTGACCATTAAATTTTGTTTTAACAGCATAAGCAGTTGGGAGGAAAACTAAAAAAACAAAAGCTCATATCAATAGAGCACCAAAATAACTTAGACCATTGGGCAGTTTTTAAATCCAGTTCGTCGACAATTTAGCTGTGTTGGTATAATAGCGACTTTTCTACTGCAACGTTTTTAGAGTGTAGGCGTCTTATATACAAAACAATCACAAAATATTAATCAAAAATATAAACAACAGCATTATGAAAAACTCAATCAAAACCTTCGCAAAATCGCTTCTAGCAGCTATCGTTTTAAGCACTTCAATTTTCTCTACAGGCGCAATGGCCGGCGAGAAACAACCAACTAAAGTTTCTGCGCCTAAAAACGTTAACCAGGTTATCGTAAGTGGAAATGTAGAAGTTACCTTAATTCAAAGAGAGAAAGAAGGCATTAGCTACAACAATGACAATACGGGCAAAGTAAAAGTAATGCAAGATGGGTATGCATTAAAAATTAGCTCAGAAGACAAAGAAGTAGCCAAAATTACCCTTTATGTTAATAATATCTATAGGGTTAAGGCATCTGACCAAGCTGTGGTAAAAACACAAGGCAAATTGGATGTTAAATATCTTCAGGTATTTTTAAAAGGAAATGCCGTTGCCGAAATCAATTCTGATACAAAAAGTTTATATACCGTAATTGAAAACAATGCTGATTTAAAATTGAGTGGAGCAACTGAAAAACATACCTTGGTAATGGGCAGAACACCAAAATTAAACCTAGATAGATTTGCTGCACTAACAACAGAAATAAGTAATCCGGATACAAATGCACCGCAGGCTATTGCTTTGGCAAAATAATGAAACGAAAAGAATAAAAAAAGCGACATCTCTGTCGCTTTTTTTTGCAGGAAAAAGTCCATCGTCTATTTAAAATCAGGCACTGGGAATAGATACCCGCCAAATAAAATATACGACCAAAAGAGTGTCCAAAATATGTTGAATATTTGTGCAGTAACAAATGTAAATGCAGGTTTCCCTCCCTGAAGTTTTACCAGCGATGAAAATTTAGCTTCCATACCAATCGAAATAAATGCGATCGCGAACCACACTGTACGTAAGCTATTTAACGTTGGCCCAACACTTTTTGCAGTAGTGGGAGATAACAGAAAAGAAAACACTAAAGATGCCGCAACAAAACCCAATACAAATTTCGGGAATCGCTCCCATACAATTTTCAATCCCGGTCGCGCTGCTTTGAAGGGTACACCATTCTCATCTTTAGGTTTTTTATAGGCCCACCATATTGCGATAAAAAAAGCAGCAACACCAATAAAAACATTTTGCGAAAACTTGGCAATAACACCTGCCTTAACGGCAATTGGCCCAACCAAATCGCCTGCAGCAGTTACTGTTGCCGTTGTATCTAAAGTACCACCTAACCAGGCCCCACCTATCACCTCTGGTATATGAAAATACTTCACTGCCCAAGGCAAAATAATCATCATCGGGATAGCCATGATCAATACTAAAGTGGTTACGTAAGATAATTTACGTTTATCACCATTAATAGCTCCAGCGGCTACAATAGCCGCAGAAACACCGCAAATAGATACTGCTGAGGCTAATATCACACCAAACTCATCATCAACTTTTAACTTGCGGCTTAACCACATCGAAAAAAACCAAACTACGGTAACGACAATAACCGCCTGTATTATACCAGGTAAACCAGCTTTGATCAAATCGGCCGACAAAATGGTTGTACCCAATATGACTAAACCTGTTTTAATATAAAACTCAGACCGCACCGCTTCTTTTAGCCAATATGGCAACTTAATTAGATTACCTAATAGGATACCGATAATTAATGCAAATACCACATATTCCAATCCAAAATAAGATACACTTTTATTACCCCCTATAATAAAGGAAACGATAGCAAAAAAATAAATGACTGCAAAACCGCCAGCAAACCTTGCAACATTGCCTCCTGATAAGCCTATGGCTATTGAAGCTAAGACCAGAAAAACCGCGCCCATTTCAACAATCAACAATAAGTTAGCTACTGATAATACCTTACCCAAAAGATCTTCACCGTTTGCCCATTTAAATGCAGGTAAACTGATTACAGTGCCGTTGCTGGTTAAATAAAGTACGGAAGCAATAATAATTGTTCCCAATATAACTGCCCACCAATCTTCGGTGAGCGATTGTAAAAATGTTTTCTTGTCTGGGCTTATCCCAGCATCTGTTAAGGCTCCAGTAGTATCGGCTGCGTTGTTTCGATTCGACATAGTTGATTAATTATGGTTGGTATTAATTTGATTTCAATTCTAAAAATATTGGTGGATAAATCACTTACACGATAAATAACTGCCTAATATCCAAACTAAAATAAATATTCGGGATGATTTTATCCGTAACAAATATCTGACGGGGAATCATTAATATAGTTATTAAGTGAAGTACGGCGGTCTTCACCCCTAACGTAGCCGAAGATTTCTTGAGGTTGATAAATTGCAAATAAATGCCCTTCTAGCATAAAAGCCAAAACAACTCATCTTAAGAATTAAATTAAAATGATTTTATTATACAGGTAAAGCAGTTTCGCGTTTGGCCTGCGTAATTACAAGCGAGCTGTTAAGGGTACCTATATTATCCAAACGGCCGAATTTATTAGTTAGAAAATCGTTATAAGCGATCATATTCCTGGCAACAACCTTTAGCATAAAATCAAAGCCTCCTGTAGTATGGTAACATTCCAGTACTTCATCGAGTTTGCTTACCTCCTGTTGAAATAACCTGAAGGTATCAACAGAATGGTTGGTAAGCTGAACTTGTAAATAGCAGATCATACAGTTCTCGAATTTATTGGGATCAATTAATGCCACTACCGAAGAAATGAAGCCTAAGCGTTCTAAGCGTTTTACACGTTCCTGAATGGGCGATTTTGACAAATGCAATATAGCTGCCAGTTCCTTATAGGTTAGCCTTGCATCTTTTTGTAATAGTGTTAAAATCTCTCTATCTGTTTGGTCAGGGGTGTATAATTCCATTATAGTGGTTAGTCTATTTATTCTTTTGTAGGCTTAGTTTATAATGAATATCCAAATATATAAATACTCTCGATTAAACCTTAAATCGGAGCACAAAAAAAAGAACAAAATTTCGATAATAAGTATAATTAAAACTACAAACAAAATTAAATTCTGCAAAACCTTATCCAACAGGACATTTTCCGTATTTACCAGCTACCTTCGTTTTAATTGTCAACGTGACAGATATTTGTTTAACGAATGAAACAATTGCTAGAAGCAGTGTGTTAATTTAGTTTAGTTAATGATAACAAGAGCGCAAGCGCGATGCTAGCGCTTTTGCTTTTTGTAATTATATATTAACTAATGTAAACTCGAGGTAAATAGACTCCTTACAGCACAATCTTTAAGCTCAGCAAATCTTCTATTTTCCAATTTCAATAGCAGGAGATCAAAAACTCATCAGGCCGAAAATCTTAACTTTTTTTGGAATATTCAATTTTTAGCTTTTACTTTGAAACACAAAGCACTTTATAAAACAAAAAAAAACTTCAATTACACTCCCTAATTAACAGATACATGGGCACCGAAGAACTAAAATTAAGAGTACGTTCCAAAATATATGTCTATACGATCATTATAGGGCTGGCCATAAGCGGATTAACTGCTTTCCCATTAGAAACAGAGATGTCTTATCTGGTTAAATACGGTACAATTTTACCAAGTAGTCTTCAAATCTGGATTGGAGCGATTTACCAGGCACTTAAAATCACCAATCTACATTATCCATTTTTAAGTTATGGTACCGATTGGCTGGCTTTTGCACATATCATGTTGGCCGTACTTTTTATCGGCCCATTAAAAGATCCTGTCAAAAACAAATGGGTAATCGAATTTGGCATCATCTGTTGTATCTCGATTATTCCATTGGCCCTAATTGCCGGAAACATCCGCCATATTCCGGTATTTTGGCAAATGATAGACTGTTCTTTTGGTATTATCGGAATTATCCCACTGATACTATGCCGCATTAACATTAAAAAAATTGAAATATTAGAAGAGCATTATGGACTTTGTAGATAAACATTCCATTGTAAGGAAAATATGGGGTAATACAGACGTTATTCTTTTTATTTTTGCTGGCGCCGCAGCAGAATTTAGCCTGAATAAAGCTGTTGATTGGTTGTATTTTACTGGTAAATTACCTAAAGATCCACTGGGAAGATTGTTTTCTACTGTTGCCTATGCACAAAAAATCGTATTTTCTACTTTAACTGAAGCCAATGCAGCGATAGACCAGATTATGATGATCCATCAGCATGTTGAAGCTGGCAGAAGTACTAAAATTCCAGACTGGGCCTATAGAGATGTATTATTTATGCTGATTGACTATTCTATCCGTGCTTTCGAAGTGCTGGAAAGAAAACTCACTTTAACAGAAAAAGAGGAAATATTTACCACTTTCTATCAAGTTGGGTATCGCATGGGAATAAATGGACTTCCAATTAATTTTGTGGCCTGGCGAGTGATGCATGAGCAACAGCTACAGGAAAATTTAATTTATAGCTGTTTTTCCCATGATCTTTTTGATCAGTATAAAAAACACCTGGGTGCTCTGAGATATTCATTAATGCGAAAAATACAAGCACTCATTGTTCCACTAAAAGTGAATGAATTGCTTAAACTAGGGGAAGGAAAACCAATTAAACCAATACTTACTTTATATAAAATAAGCAGAAAGTTCAAGTTGAACAAACCGCTAAGAAACTTGATTCTTCCCGCAGCATATAAGGTGCAGATTTTAGACCTCGAAGCTGTTTAAGTATAACGAGGCTGTATCATTCGAATTGTCACATTGAGCTTGTCTAAACGCTCTACCAAGACTTTAATTTAGTCTTTCGACAGACTACTATAGAAAGGTCGTTATTGCGGGAAACGAAGCAATCTTAAAGCGCACGCTAGTAGCGATCGTTGTAAGATTGCTTCGTTGGCTGAAAAAGCCTTCTCGCAATGACGACTACAACTTTCTATTTCCAGTCAAATGGCAAATACCAATTGGCTGGATCCATTAATTTTTGTCGGGCAAGGCTTGCATTAGGATTGCCTGCTTTTAACAGTTTTTGATAAATGCGATCGGCTAAAAAGGCAGGATTGTTCTGCCTGCGGGCAATACGTACCAAATCTGGCCAACGGTTACCTTCAAAAGCGAGTTCTAATGCAGCTTCATCAATTAATTTACCTTCTAAACCAATCATGTCTGTCTGGTAACTCACATCGATCGCATTTACTACAGCCCTACCTCTAATGCCGCAGTTACGGTACCAGGTACCCGAAACGTCGTTATTTTTTCTCGCATCAAAATAGTAAGGTGAAGTTTGCGGATAAGGCGTAATCATGGTATTTAATTCCGCTATCGAAACAGGTGCCTGTACGCCAGCCGTAAACGTGCCTACATAATAAGTATTTCTGATACCTGTGTTTAGTAACGCCCAACCTAATTTGGTCTGTCCATCTCTATTAGCTGCTTCAGAAAAACGGAGGTGTAATAAAGGTGCTCTATAAATCCCCCATTTACCGCCATTATCGGTTAGTTTGGTAATTTCATCGCCCATTGCAGAAGTATTGAATGATAATTTGCTTCTTGGATCGAATGGAACGCCTCCGTAAGTAATCTGGCTGTTCCAGAGATCTTTTACGGCCTGCGAGGGTTTAATCTGATAACTTTTTAACGGCGAACATAAATCAATCATTGGATTTACAGGCTTAAATGCAGTATTGTAAGGCATAGCCCAAAACCATTCCGAACTCCATGCACTTGATGTTGTTGGCAAGCCAAAAATAGCCCTCCAGCCAGCATCTAAACTATTGATTAAACTGGTAGGATCTTGCCCGCTTCTGCTAAATAAGATAGCTAAATTCGCATAGGCTGGATCTCCGGAGTTATTGATCTTGTAAAAATTAAACCTAAAGTTATCATTCGCGTTATTGTTTTCGGCATTCATCAGCTTGGCATAATTTTCTGCCGCTTTAATGTAATTTCCTTTCCACAAATAAAGATCGCCTAACAGAAAGGCTTTAGAAGCAAACAATTTTTGGGTACTATTAGCATCAATGGTAACCAGCAGGGATGTTCCTGTTGGGTATGCATAAGCCTCCTTATATGGCAGACTCTCGTTAAAAGCAATTAATTTATCCAAGAGCTGGTCAAATGGTGTTTTTGGGTAATTGGCCAGGTTTTTTAAATCATCTACTGTTTCTATCGCATCGGTGATATAAGGTATGCTGCCATATTGAATGCCTAAATGCAGATAAATCCAGCTCCTTAATGTGGCAATATCTGAGTAGCGTTTGTTGTAATCATCAACACTCATCCGACGGTCATCGACCATCATTTTAAAGTTTTTGAGTACATCGTTACAATTCACAATTACCTGGTAATATGGCCTTGGATCTACGTATTGGTTGTTTTTCGTTTCAGTATGTGATGAAAGTTCCTGCAGGTCGGTACTTGATTTAGCGGTTACATCCATTAAATCGCCACGCAGCTCATTCTGCAGGATATACAGTTTTTCCAGTCCTAAAAACTGACCGTAAATACCAATCACTGCTGCATCTGCATCAGACACAGTTTTAAAAGCATTTACACTATCTAACTTATCTTCGGTTGGTACATCAAGCATCTTTTTGCAAGACCACGAACCTGCCGATAAAATACCCAACAATAAAAGGGAAGCAATTTTTTTATTTATGTTCATTTTCATGAGTATATCTTTCTTAATTATAATCCAACTCTAACACCCAGTTGAAACGACCTGAACTGTGGCTCAAGTGTGGTATCTACCCCCTGGCTAAATAAACTACCAGAGTTACTAAATTCTGGATCATAGCCTAAATAATTGGTTACAGTAAACAGGTTATTAGCCGTAGCATAAATTTTTGCGTACTTAATGGCTTTAAGCTTTAAGGGTACATTATAGGTTACGTTAACGGTTCTTAGACGTAAATAAGAACCATCCTCTATCCAGCGGTCAGAAAAACGGGCATTGCCTACCGGATCACCATAAGTAGCTTTTGGCACCGACGTCACTTGTCCATCACCTTTCCATCTATTACTAATATTTGGTGTTTGGTTGTAATAAGTACTTCCAGATTCTAGCTGTGCCCTGGTATAATTATAAATGTCGTTACCGCTAACAAAAGTGATTAAAGCATCTAAGCTCCAGTTTTTGTAAGTGAAGGTATTATTTAGGCTTCCAAATAAATTAGGATTGGGATTGCCAATAACGGTGCGGTCGGCATCATCGATGATTTTATCGCCATTATTATCAATAAATCTAACATCACCTCCTGTAAATGGTACCAGTGCCCCAGAACTGTTGCGGCTAGATAATCCTGAGGCTACGGCCTCTGCATTGGTAGCAAAAACACCATTGGTTTTATAACCGTAAAACTGATTGGCCGACTGACCAACCTGACTGATATAGGCACCACCTGCATAACTGGTTATCACCGAATTTCCATCAGGTAAACTGGTAATTTTATTGGTTGATGTACCAATGGTTAAACCTGCATCCCATTTTAATTTTTTGTTTAGAATCCGGCCATTTAAGGCTAAATCTAAACCATTTGTCTGCATGCCACCATTATTATTGATAAAAGAAGCTGTACCTGTAACTACACTCAGCAATTGATAGCTTAACATATTTTTAGTGCTGTTTCTCCAGTAATCTAAACTGATGCTTAAACGCTCGTTAAAAAAGGAACCATCAATACCGGTATTAAACTTGCGTACGGTTTCCCATTGTAGATTAGGGTTAGCAAAATTGCCTGTTACTATGCCCCTAATACCGAGTACGTTTTGAGAGGTGTAATATTTTCTTGCTGTATAATTCCCTACATCATCATTTCCAACCAAACCATAGCTCATTCTTAATTTCAGAAGGTCAACGCGGTGTAAATTCCGCATAAATTTCTCTGAAGAGATTATCCAGGCTGCACCAACTGCAGGTAAAACGGCATAACGGCTTCCATTAATCCTTAAACCATCATCAAAGTTTAAGAAACCCTGACCGGCTTTTGTACCAAAGCGCGAAGAACCATCAATAGCCATTGAGAAGTTAGCGAGGTACTTATCGGCGTAACTATAATTGGCAGACAGGTAATTGTTTAGGGTACGCCATTTCCCTATATCGCCACCAAATGTTCTAAAAGCCGCATTACTGTTCCCAATACTGATCAACTCATCTGTTGCAGAGTTAAAACCCAAAGCATAGTCCTGCTCGCTTTCGCTCTGCGAATAACGTGTACCTACAATTGCATGCAGTTTGTTGTATAAACCAAAAGATTGATCGTAAGTTAAGCGCAGATCGTTAAACACATTAAAAAATCTTCCTACCTGCGTACCTAAACGGCTATCGCCTACATAATTAGAAAGCGTATCATTGGTTACTCCTTTTCTCGGAATAAAAAGTGTTTCTTGTGTTTTATCGTAAGTTACACCGCTTAAGTTAGATAGTTTAAAGTTTTTATTGAAAGTAAAATCGAAGTTGATGTTACCGTAAAACCGATAAGCCTTTTTCAAATTTTGCCCCTTCTCTATTAAAGCCCTTGGATTACTCACCTGTAAGGTATCATAATCGGCTAAATTTGGCGAAACGGCCCCTGCCGAATTTATTTCATTCCTGGCCATAAAAGGCGATTTAACCAAAGCTAAAAACAGCGGATTGGTTACCGGTGCAACTCCTTGGTCTTTTAAACGCTGCTCGGTGTAGGTAAACGATAAACTGGTGCTTCCCTGTAGTTTTTTGGTCAGATTTAAATCGCTGTTAAAGCGTGTGCTGTATTTTAAATTATCAGTACTATCAATTACGCCCCTATCTCTGGCATAAGCAGCAGAAAGTGCATATTTGGCAATGTTATCACCTCCGGTAACCTTTAAAAAATAGTTCTGATCGAAACTGCTTTTTAATACCTCTTTCTGCCAATTGGTTTCGTTATGGTATTTGAAATAATCGGGATTAGTTGAATTATCGTTCATATAAGGTTTTGCAGCAATAGCGCTATTGCTTAATCCCTGACTTTTTAAGATATCAGAAAGATATAACCTGTAATCTGAAGCCAACATTACCGGTAAGTTTTTAGGCTTAAAATTGAAACCTGCATAACCAGAAAAATCGATATTGGTGGCCAGATCGTGCGCACGGTTGGTGGTAATTAATACCACTCCGTTTGCCGCTTTTACGCCGTAAGTTGCTGCCGAAGCTGCATCTTTAATGATACTGATATTTTCAATATCTCTAACATCGATAAATTGAAGTGGATTGTTAACATGACCTTTAATGAGCGAAGTACCATAATTATTGGCATCGAAAATCATTCCATCAACCACATATAAAGGTTGTTTTGTAGCATACAAAGAGTTAAATCCCCTGATAAGCACATCAGCCCCTATTCCGGGTGTTCCGGAGCGCCTGGTAACTTTAACCCCTGCAGCCCTGCCTTGTATGTAACTCATTACGCTTTCGGAGTTGTTTGCCCAGTTGCCCTGTAAACCAACATTACTAATGGCAGGTATTGCCCGTGCCTGGGAAATATTACCTGTTGGAGTAACCACCTCGTTATAAACCGAGGTAAATGATAAGGGGTAAAGTTTGGTTCTGATTTCTTTGTCTTTATAAACGGGCAGCACCTTAGTTTGGAAACCATTACCAGAAATAATAATGCTGGCCTTGTAATCGGGTACCACCACAGTAAACCTTCCCTTTTCGTCGGTAATGGCGGCGTTAAATCCTGTAACTGTAATGTTAATGCCCACTAAAGGCTTATTGGTATTCCCATCGAGCACAACTCCCTTTATCTTTTCGCCCTTAACTGCACGGGCTTTTACTTTTATGGTAGTGGTATCTGTTTCGGTTTTCATCGAATCTACTTCCTGTGCCTGTGCCGCTAAGCCAAACACCAGTAAGCAAAGTATTGTGCCCCAAACTTTTTTTATCGTTGTAAAATTATACATAGTATTTTTTTTGAAAGCAAGATTCATAATTAAGGTAAAACTGGTTCGAAGCGGAGATAATCCAATATGAGTGTGCTTACATTTACACTCGTACTGTTTGCAGCGGTTAACCTCACCAGAAAATTGCCAAAGTCTGTTGGTGTATATTCGCCCAGGTAGACTTCGTTATAGGTTAAGGGATTTACCAAATGGGTATAAAACAAAGTATAACTTGCTGTAGTAGGATTAAAAAAGAAGTAACGCTGCGTAAATGCCGCCACCTGTGGATCGCCGGGTAAACCAGAAATGGCCCTTGCATACACTTTGTATTTTACCACGGGTAAATTGGCTTTGATATAGAACACACCAAATTCAGCATACTTATGGTCGTAAACTTCAATATCGTTAAAGGTTTTTCCTAAATTATCAAGTTTGGTACGGTATAAAATTGTTCGTGCAGCACTAAAGGATTGTGGTTTTTCGCCCTCAATTTTAAATTCTGGTACTTTATCTTTTAAACGGAAAGGTAACGCATTTACCACATGTACCATCCCATTACTGGCCCGGTAAGAACGGATAATATTGGCCTTATTGATCGGTACTTTCACCCCTTTTAAAGAAATGAGGGTATCTGGCAACTTTTCAACCGGATAAACTCCTTTTACGGTTAAATCTTTAACCAGAAAGAAGGAAGCATTTAAATTCGGGTTTATACTTGGGTAATAGGTTGAAAGTTTTGACGATTCTGCTGTAAAAGCGGCATCTTGCAATATAAAATAAGTGTATTGCTGACTTTCGTCTCTCAGATCGGCTACATTTACCCAATAAGTATTTCTGGATACCATGGGTGGGTTAGGTGCAAAAATGGGATTACCTAAATTGTTATAACCAATAATAGTGGCGTTTGCAGTATCGATAACGGTAATCGATAGATTATTAATGTAGTTCTTTTGCAACGCGCCATCCGTGCTGGAGAGCATATAATCCCAAATATTCTGTTTGGTTGGAACTGCCTGATCTACGGTATACAATACCCCATTTTTCACAAACTGGCCAGCGTCGGTTACACTACCTTCTTCAAATTTAGTGCTGGTAAAAACACCAAACTTATTATTAAGCAATTTTAACCTGGTGGTATCGCCTATTTTGTTTAAGGGATAAGTAGATAATGCAATGTGGTTGGCAACAAAATCTTTCAATTTTGCGGGATCAGAAACAATTGCAGCATCTAAATTGGCTAAAGCCTGATTGGTTGGGGCCCAAACCGTATAATTTTGCGCACCTGCAAGCACCTTATCATAACCGGTTGTTTTAACATAACCGTTAAAAATGCTTACGTTGGCCTGAGCATCAAGCTTTTGCGCAAGATCTAAGCTGTTATCTACATTGGTAAGCTCGTTATGCAGTTCCAGGTTATCTTTACAGGAATATAAAACTGTGCAGATACTGAGCAGGGCAACATATATTATATATTTTCTAGTCATTATTTATATTATTAGTTCTATGGCTCAATTGATTATGGACGTTTATAAATAAGGCCCGAAGGGCTAAATCTTGGATAGTTCTGATCATCATCAACAGGAATAAAGTGAATCATATCCATATTCATAACCCCGGTTCCATTACCACGAAGTGTAGTAAACCTAACCCAATGTTTATCTGTTGTTTTAATATCTACTACACCGGCCAATTTACCAACCATAACCGACCATAAATTATTCTGTGAAATGGGCTGTAAACCATTTACACCGTTACTTACTTCGGCAGTTGTAGCCATATAGCGTTTAAAACCGTTGGTTAACATTAATCCATCTGCAGAGGCCAAAGCAGCATTGGCGGTAGGTACACCCGAACTGACCAATGTTTGGGCGAAATCGACTAAGTTTGGCAATAATTGTTCTTGTGTTGTTCCTACATCTACCCCAACTTGCGTAAGTGGTCCGGAGCCATTATAGGTATAACAGATCCAAACTTTGTATTTACCTTTTACCAGCATAGGTGTTCTGATTTCCATCCAGATAGAACGTGCTGTATTGCTGGTAGTTGGGTTAAATTGAATGACATCCCTATTGGCATAACTCCTACCGTCAGATGCACCGATTGGCGTTGACGACACGGCATAAACAGGACCAATGGTGTTTGATCTGTAGGCATCGAGCCTGATGCCTGCAGTAATTAACTTTCCATTTTGTAAAAGCGGAATGCTTTGCCCAGGTACCCGCCAGGCAGCCAATAATTTTAATTCCGGCTGATCGCCAATATCGAAGAAAACACCTGTAGGTACCCTTGGTTTAATTTTATAAAAACCTTTAGATTCGTGTAATACCCCATTTGAAGTGGTAACATTGCTAAAAGTCCTGTTTACTTCTACACCTGGTTCTATCACTCCATTAAACTCATCATCATTTAATAAAATCTTCGTTCCCACTAATTTAGTGGTTATAATTTCGCTTGGCACCAATGTTGCCAATGAAGGCGAAGAAACAATATCAGGTGTATAACTTGCTCCGGTTGAAATATGGTAAGCTACATACATCCACAAACTATCGGTATGGTTTTTCGGATTGCCTGTTTTTGAAAGTTTAGCTTTTAGAGCAGCATAATTGTTAAAACCTGCAGCCTGTAATGCCGAATCGGATTCGAGAATTACCGTCTGAAAACGACGTGTAGTATCAGGAATTGCAGATTGTACATAGTTTAACGAGTCGTAAAAACCGGTTTCTTTTAAGGCCTGGGTAAATATGCCATACCTGTTATTGCCTTCGATGGTGGAAGCCAACGTTTTAGTTGAAGGGATTAATACATGATCGATAACGTGGATAATTCCATTCCCAACCCTAACATTCGACTGGGTAATGAGAGCTTGTTTGTTGATGATAAAACTACTTACACCATCTTTAAAGGTAACACCTGTTTGCAGATACTGACCATAAAGGGTAATCTGTGTTAACTTGCCATCGGTAAATTTTCCCGTAGCAACGGTATCAGGCAAAACATGAAAACGAACAACGTCTTTCAGTTCTGCAGCTGATAATTGGTCGACTGCTGTTTTATTTAAACTTTTCAACCAATCGTTAACTGCATTATTATCTGGAGTAAATATGGTATACTTACCATAAGCAGCCAAATAACCTTTTGTACCCGATCTTTCTAAGATTTGGGTAAACAAAGAAAACTTATCGGGATTTTTCTCCAAAAATCCGGTAATATTTACATCATCGGTGGTATTTAATGTTAAACTTTCTCTTTTACAGGCATTAATTGCGAAGATTGTAAATGCACTGAGTATAACCAAATAGGTAATGTTGCGGATGTCTAATTTCATTTTCATATCACTTATGCTATTTAGTATAAAATGGATTTTGTACCAGATTAGGATCTGTAAACAACTCACTTTGATAAATCGGCAAGTAATGGCTATTGGGATCTCTAAATTTTGTAATGGCTGATTGTTGAAGTGTAGGTGATACTGTTTTGGCAGCAAGATCTAACAAAATATCAATGCGGCTATAGTTATTACGTTTGGCATGCCGTAAAAGATCGAACCATCTTTTGCCCTCAAAAGCAAATTCTCTGGCACGTTCCGCTAAAATATAATCGCACAAAGCTTCAGTTTCTGAAGGATCTACCGTTGCCTTTGTAGCGTTTACAGCGTTACGTCTTAACCGCAATTCATCAACCAAGGCCAAGGCTTCTGCACCGCCACCGGTTAAGGCCAAAGCTTCGGCTTTCATCATCATGATATCGGAATAACGGTATGCCTGCCATTTTACATAAGAAGGGTTTTCTGTGCCGTATTTTTGAATGGTAAAAGCCGAATTATAATAAGAGCCCGGTCTGATATCATAATTATTATCCGGATCAACATCATCAGGAATAAAGATTTCGGTGCTTAAAAACGGAGAGCCGATAAAACGCCGTCTGGTATTTACCAATAAATTATAAAACGGGTTTTCTATCGATTGGTCAAATTCAAATATGGTTTCTATGGATGAACCTTTAAAAAACACATTATTGTACCAGCCAGAACCTGCACCAACCAGGGCAAACCTTTGCGAACTGATTATTTTATTACACTCGGCAATACAGTTCGGATAATCTTCCATCCACAGGTACACATCAGCTAACAAAGCATTTACGGTAAATTTAGTTACCCTAGCCTTATCAAACCTGGTGCTACCATAAGTGGTAACCGCTCCCTGTTCTGCTTTTTTTAAGTCGGCTACAATCTGTTTTAAAATATCGGCCTGTTTAGTTTTTGGCAGATCCTGTAAATCGGTATCTTTTACGGTGGCAGTTAATTTTAACGGAACATCTCTAAAAGTACGCAACAGGTAAAAATACATAAGGCTTCTTAATGTAAGTGCCTCTGCCACGTAACCATTCAATGCCGCATCGGTAAAAGTAGGATCGGTAGCTTTAACGCCAGGTGCAAAATCGAGTACTGTATTACAATAGTTAATGGTACGGTAAAATGCTGCCCATTTTGCCGTTGTATTATCCTGGGTAATATTTACATTGATAATATCTGTTTCTTCTGTTGTAATACTAGGGCCAGCTGCTATCATATCTGCCCTAAGCTCACCATACATAAACATGTATTCCAATAAAGATTTATCGGAAATACCCGGAGGAGGAGCCAGTAAAGAAGTATAACAACCAGAAACTGCGGCTAAAACATCTTCTTTCGTTTTCCAGAATTCCTGCCTGGTAATCCCATCTCTAGGTTGAAGATCGAGCCATTTGTTGCAAGCGCTGCTCATCACCAACATCATCAATAAACAAGTGCTATATAAAATATTTTTCATCAGTTTTGAATTAAAAATTAGCAGTTAAACCGAAAGTGATTGTCTTAATTGGCGGCGTGGTAGAATTATCTATCACCGTGTTAGACCCATTTAACTTAATGGGCACCTCAGGGTCCTGACCAGTATATTTGGTAAATGTTAAAATATTCTGAACGGTAAGGTTGGTAGTAAGCGATTTCATCCCTAACCGTTTCATAAAGGTTTTGGCAAAATCGTACCTTAACACCACAGAGCTCAATCTTAAAAACGAACCATCTTCAATGTAGCGGTCAGAACCTAAAAAGTTATACCCCGCACCGTACATGGCTCTGGGCATATCGGTAACATCTCCTTCTTTTTTCCATCGGCGCAATACCGCTGTACTTTGGTTATTAAAACCGTACATATTGGTGGTGTTAATTTTAGTACCATTAATAATATCATAACCAGTACGGAAAGTGAAGTTAAAGCCTAAACGAAGGTTTCCGTTGATGGTGAGGTTAGATCCAAATCCCCCGGTTAATTTTGGATTACCATTACCCAGGTATACAATATCTTTATAATCGATGTTCCCATCATGGTTAATGTCTTCATACATGGCATCGCCTGGTTGAAAAACATAATCGATAGATGGATAAGCAAAACGCATATAAATTTTATCGCCGTTCGGCCCAACGATCTGATTTCCATTCTCATCCAATGCAACTGTTGAGTTTTTATCAGGATATACACCTTTAAACTTGAAACCGTAAAACGAG
Source organism: Pedobacter sp. AK013 (assembly GCF_014205835.1). Classification (GTDB taxonomy): domain Bacteria; phylum Bacteroidota; class Bacteroidia; order Sphingobacteriales; family Sphingobacteriaceae; genus Pedobacter. Next base: position 92,261 of record NZ_JACHCQ010000019.1, read on the forward strand.
CCGAAAGGATTATTTTCCTGTACAAATACTTTGTAAACGTTGTTGCTGGTTACCTTAGCCTTGTTTTCTCTTGGGTATAAAGGCGAAACCTCACGAATTACATTTTCGTTATGTGCAAGATTGAAAGAGAGATCTAATCTTATTTTTTTCTTTTTGATAACAGTAGCATTCAGGTTTACTTCCCAACCCTGGTTATCCATAGTACCCACATTCATATCAACGCCGCCATAGCCATTATAACTCGCTACCTGTAAACCTGGATAAAACAGATCGGTAGTACGTTTACGGTATAAATCGAAGTCGATATTTAAGTTTTTAAATAGGTTTAAGGTAATACCAAGATTGGATTGGGTAACGGTTTCCCATCTTAAATCGGTTAATTCCATATTGGTAGAGTACACGCCAGCATTATCCAGGTAGCTGAAACCGTAATTCTGATAAATATTGAAGTAAGAATAATCATTACGCGGAACGTTACCACTTTTACCGTAACTGGCTCTTAAACTAAAATCGTCTACATATTTATTTGCCTTTTTCATAAAAGGTTCGCCAGATATGCGCCAACGGCCAGAAACCGAAGGAAAAATGCCATAACGGTTAGCAGCACCGAACCTGGAGTTACCATCACCCCTGATACTACCATTAATAATATAACGGTCTAAAAATTTATATTGAACGTTAGCCAATAAACCAACCGACCTGGTTTGACCTAAAGACGAGGTTGCAGAACCTGTATAATTGGTCCGGCTATCAACAGATGGGTCGGATAAATACGATGATGCCGTATTTGTTGAAAACAGATATTGACCTGTGCGACGGCTATCTTCACTATCAAAGCGTAAAAAACCTATGATATCATGTTTATCGTTCAATTTCGGTGTATAGGCCAATGTCATACTGGTGTTCATGGTAAAAGAATCGCCATCAGCATCTGAGGCCGTATTAACCACCGATTCGGTATAAGGACGGCCCGTTGCAATTTGAGGAAGGAAGGTTTTTACCTTAGTATTATTAATATTTACCATAAAACTTCCGTTCAGGCGTAACACACTTGGCAAAATTTCGTATTGTAAACTAAATTTTGGTGTAATACGCTCGCCCAATTGATGGTTACTACCTGCCGATGCCATCGCCAAAGGGTTAAAAGTTCCGGTTACTCTTTTATTATCGAAATTATAGAAGAATGAACCTTGTGCTGTTGCAGCGGGGCTGAAAAAGTTTGAAGTTAAATTTCCATACTCATCGTATTCATAAATACTCTGGTTAGGCATTTTAGTATAGGCTACATCCCTTACATTCTGCGTAAAAAGCCCATTCTGATCGATATGCGTATAAGAAATATCAGAACTGAACCTGATTCTGTTCGACACCATATAATCTAAGTTAACCCTTGCCGAAACACGGTTTAAATCGGTGCCAATGGTAGTACCTGTTTGGTTAAAATAATTCACCGAAGCACGATACCTGGCTTTTTCGCCACCACCGGAAATAGACAGGTTATGATCTTGCAGATAACCTACCCTGGTAATGGCCGATAACCAATCGGTATTGTTGCTGTAGTTATAATAATTATAAGGATCATTCGGATCATATTGGAATTGCTTTGCAAATTCTGAAGTAGAAAACTGGCGGCCTGCATTATAATATTCTTCTAAAACGAGCGATGAATACTGGTTACCATCCAACATCGGGATGGGACTTGGCTGTTTAGAATACGAACCTTTGAAGTTGTAAGATATAGCCGGCGGACCAATTGAACCTCTTTTTGTGGTAATAATTAATACCCCGTTGGCTGCCCTCGATCCCCAAACAGCTGTCGCCGCAGCATCTTTAAGCACACTAATTTCTTTAATATCAGAAGGGGCAATATTTAATAACTGACCATAATTGTTCTCATCAGAGGTGGCAAAATTAAAATCAGAAGGAATGGTAATATCGTAAGGCATACCATCCAATACAATTAATGGATCGGTAGCACCATTGATAGAAGATGTACCGCGAATACGGATCTGCATTGGCGCACCAGGATCACCAGTACTAGCGGTAATATCAACCCCTGCCATACGGCCTTGCAGAGCCTGATCGATTGATGCCGACTGGAGATCTTCGAGTTCTTTAGCATCAATGGTAACCGTTGCCGAGGTCTGATCGCGTTTATCAATCGTCATTCCACTTCCGTTGTTCGTTTTTGCCCTCGAAACAATCTGAACCTCATCCATCTGGTTTTCTGAAGGTTCCAGTTGAAAATTAATAATAGCCTTATCGATATTAATTGGGGCTGAAGACCTGTAACCGATATAGGAGACCGATATTCTATAGGTCTTATCTGCTACCGGTAAAGTGTAATTTCCATCAATATCTGTCGAAACACCTTTAATTACCCTCTTATCTTTATCAACAATTACAACAGATGCACCAATAATAGGCTGTTTATCTTTTTTATCAATAACCTTACCTTTTACATAGTTAATTTGTTGTGCGTAGGTTAACGACGATACCAACAAACAGCATAGTAAAATAAAAAAACTATAATTATATCTTTTAGTCATCTCGGTTTAGAATTGATATTTTAAATAAGAATTGATTTGGTGGATCACCGTTCTGTTAGATAACACGTTGCTTCTATCGGTTGTACCCAGCAAAACATTTACAGAAGTATTGGTTACATCTCTTAGCGTGAGTGTGTTTGTGGTATTGGTAAATACAGTAACCTTTACTGCATCTCCCGAATCGTTTTTAAGTAAACTCTCAAAAGAACCTGTCTTCTGCCCATCGCTAACTACTGTATTCTTAATAATGTGGTATTGGATAAATTTCGACACCTTACTAATCTCTACAGGATCTGTTGGTACATAATTAGGCGTTCCATTGGCCAATTTTGGTAATAGTCCGGCAGTTACCGCAGCTTGTACTGCCGCATTTGTAGGGATAAACACGGTATAAGGAGTTCCATCAGTAACCCCCTGAATAGCGCCCGTAGCAGCTGTATAAAGGGTTACATTATTTTTAAGATATTGAAAGAAAGAATAATAAGGATCGGTGGTTAGCGTGCCATATTTCTCGATATGCTTGCTTACCGGAAGTACCGTATACATGAGTACTTTGGCTGCATAGGCATCAGCACCATTAACAGCGGTGGTAACAGAATCGATCTTAATGCTTTTATCGGCAACTGCCGATAAATCTTCGGTACCTGCTGAAGAGAAAAAACCGTTATTGTACTTAATGTATTCGCCACCCGAAGTTTCTAAGATACCAGATGATGTGGCAAAATTTGGCACAGCACGATCGCCCAGTGGGATAATATGCGTTTGCAACAATCTCCTTAAAATATTAAGGTCGCCCCTAACAGGCGCTGAAGGATAAAAGGGGTCGTATGAAAACCCTAAACTTACCAGTGTGGCATCGGGAATGGGAATAACAATGTATTTTAATGATGCCGTTTTAATTGGAATGGTATAGCCCAATACATCAAGCGCCTGTTTCATAATGTAATAGGTAGGATCTAAATTTACCTTACCATAAACAGTTGAAAATACATTGGCATTTTGAGCAGCATTTACACCATAAAACAATCCATTACTTAAAAATTGTTTATCCACCACATTGGCAGGCGTAAGTTTAGTGGCTTCGCCCAAAAAGCTGTTAACCGTATTAAACTTGCTTGGCCATACCGTAGTTCTATATAAATGGGAGTTGATAAAATCCCTGATGATATCTGACCTTAAAGAAAACAGTTCGTTCAGCTGCGCCTTATAGTTTCCGGGCTGTAACCTGTCTTTTGCATAATATTTTAGCAGCACCTTTGCATAAGCCTCAACGGCATTATCAGTTGGTGCAAAAATGGTGTACATCCCAATCTGTGCATCGTTGGCATCATCTTTTAGGTAATTCTCGTTGTTGGGCGAAAAACCAAGCAATGCGCTATAGTTTTTCGCATAAACGTTATCACTTTTACCTGTTAATACCTGGTAACGATGGGTAATATCAGTATTTAAATTATAGCTTACATATTTGTCTAATAGGGATTTGAAGGCGCCGTACTGTGTTTTAGTGCTGATATATTGATCGATGCTTTGAGGTGGGGTAAGTACCTTATCTACAATATGGATTACGCCGTTTTCGGCTACAATATCCTGCTCGATAATTTTTCCAGGACCAACATTTTTTCCGGTAAACTCGGTATTTGGGTAAAAATAATTATAATCCAAAGCACCGATGCCTGCAAAAGTGATGAAGGGTGTAAGGAAAAAGGGCAGGTTTTTATTATTAAAATCAGTTGGCAAATAAGTTCCGTTACGGTTACCCGCAATTACCTTTATCGCTTTACCATCATTGTCTACGCCATCATAAACAAAATCATAATAAACGGTGCGTCGCCTAAAACCAACATTTTTAACAAAACCTTTTGCCGTTAAATTATCGCTTAAACGTTCTACTTTCTCCCCATCATAGGTCATTGAATAGCGCACGATTGCCGAAGCCAGCGTAGCATTTATCTCGGTTAAGTTATTTTCAGACATGTAGGTGGTAAAAGCCGCATCTGTTGGTGCAAAAACCGTCCAGGAACCTGCCTTGCTTAGGGTTTCTTTATAGCCCGATTTATCGATACAATCTAAAAATCTGGTAAAGTTCCCTCTGGCCTGAAGTTGCTGATAAATGGGATCGGCTAATGTTTCAGGACGGCCATAGAACTCATCAAATTCTTTTTTCCGGCAAGCGCTGAGAATGAATATAATCGTCAAATTAACGATTAAAAATTTTTGTAAAATTTTACTCATAGCAATTTCATTGGATGAACGGCCATTAAAATACTGGGCAATAAAAAGCTATGGATCTAAATCAATTAGAAATTTAAAAAATGCGTAAACTGACTTAAAGGAGTGAGTAGATTTTTATTGCATAAAATCGTATTAACGTTCGTTAATTAAATAGTTGGTTAAAAAGTTATCTGGTTAGTAAATTATTTCTTAAATATATAAAGGTGGAATAAAATTCCCATCCTGTACTATCCTGTCTTCTTACTACAAAATATTATCATAAAAAGATAATATTCGCCTACAGTACACATAAATCGTTTTAATAGCACAAGAGTACCCTTTAAAAAAAAATAATCCCGGTATTTTTAATCAAAAAAAATATTAACAGTACAAGAAATAAGACAGAATATTAAGGTTATATTCATCAGTAAAAATCCTTTCCTTTGTTTAAAGTAGTCACCAAAAACAATATACTTTGGAGGAATTTCATTTAAAATATAAGTATATTAAACAGGCTTTACTGCTACCAGTTGCATTTCTTTTTCCTTTCCGCGGAGTTTAATTGCGCCTAACATTTGAGTGGTATAATGATCTGTTAACTGAAGCTCTTCAATCAGTGCTATTGATACCAGTATCTCTTGATTAAACTCCTTACACATATTCTGGATTCTTGAAGCAGTATTCAGTACATCACCAGAATAGATAATATCCCGTTTTATAATCCCAACTTCGCCTGCTATAATTTTCCCACAATGAATACCTGCTTTAAAAGCAGGTAGTAAACCATATTTTTCGCTGTATTTATCCTTCAAAAAAATTAGATGTGCTTTAATATCGAAAAAACAATTGATGCATTTATTGTTCCTTAACCCTTCATCGTAGCGCCACGCAATTACCACTTCGTCACCTACGTATTGGTATATTTCTCCTCTGTTTTCTAAAATAGGATTGGTAATATCTATAAATATATCTTTTAGCAATTCATGGTATTTTTTATCACCAAGACTTTCGGCAATTGCGGTTGATGAGTTTAAATCGAGAAACATAAAAATCCGTGATTCTTCTTTAGGGGTATTATACTTTCCCCTAATAATGTCCCAGAAAATCCCTTGTCCAAACTTACTGTTTATCTGTAGCAGCAACTGTGTAATGGAAACTACAATTGCCCATACCAATCCGTTTTTCAAAAATCTTTTCGAATCACCTAGTTCATAAAGACTCAGTATTTCGTTTACGATTAAAATAACACCTAAAAAAGATCCGGCCACAATTAAAAGTGTATAACCATAAGGCTTATCGTTGTATTTTACATTTACAAAGAATACGAGCAAGCTCCCCCCTAACAGTGCCCCAAAAAGACCAATAACTGCGTTTAGTACAATTGAGGAAATTAATGTATAGCCCGGTACCGGCCCTAAAGAATTTCGGGTATGCAGTACAAGATCCTCAAAAACAGCAATTACAACTCCGGTCATCATCCAGGAAAGAATAATAACCAGCAATTGTTGAAATTTCTGCTGTGTTTGGCGATTAATTTTTATCGACATCGTGATTTTTATTCAAAACAACTCACTTAATATACCCTAAATTTCATAAAAACAATAAATATAATCCTATATATACTGTGCTTAACAACTAAAATAGTAATTCCAGATAGGCTTATAAAGGATTTTCAGTAAAACCTCCTTTCATTCCGTTTCGCTACACATAAAACTGTTCGCTGACGCACATCAACTGTTCGGAAACGAACACACCATGAACATGAATAAGCAAAAACAACCCTTAGAAAGCGATTAAAGGGGCATTTGCTTTTTGGCACCAGCTTGGTTAACCACGAAACTGAATCATATTGGTGCAAACTAATTCGCATAAACACACCACCATGAGCATAACAAATTTAACATTTAATTAAAAACACAATGAAAACCTCAATTAAAACACTAATCACCATCCTATCTGCCGTAATAACCTTAACGGCTATGCTTCCAAACAACTTAAGGGCTACAGAAAAAAACACAACGATCCTTTACAAGATTCAAAACTTTAGAAAGATTGTAATAAAAGGTAATGTAGAAGTGACGTTGGTGCAGCAACCCACCATCGGAATATCTTATGCAGATGATAACATTGGAAATGTGAAAGTTTTTCAACAGGGCGAGGTATTACGTATTACCAACCTCAATAATGAAAAGTGTAAACTTGTTGTTTATGTAAATGATATCTATCGCATTGAGGCTGATCAAAATGCAGTAGTGAAAACAGAAGTTAAACTCAGCACCAAATTTCTCCAGATCATTCTTAAGGGAAATGCCTTTGCCGACATCGACACCAGTAGTGAGGGCTTATACACCGAAATTCTCGACAATAGTACATTAAAACTCAAAGGGAATACCAATCGCCATACATTGGTTATGGGCATAGCAACAAATTTAACTATTGATCGTTTTGTTGCTGCCCAGACAGACGTTAAGCGGGTAGAAACCATAGCAGAAGAAATTGCCGCCCTTGTTCCATCCTCAGTTCAATAAATGATTAGCGGTTTTTAAAGTAAATCATCAAGACCAATAATTTTGTTTATCACACAAAACAACCAATGAGAACGGTTATTTTTCCTATTTTGCAGCCAAAACATAGTTTAGCGCTAGATTAAATAATCTCATTAAAAAATGAAACTCTCAGAAAACTTACAAAAACTATTGCCATATGGTTACCTGTTCCTGGTGGTGATGGGAATATTAAAAGAAAGCATTTTTTACTATCAGATTGGTATAAACATTTTAAAGTATACCACTATTATGGATGTATTGATTAGTCCGGTGGCTACACTAACATCTAATCGGGTGGTATTGATTGCTACAACAATTTTTATTCTCCTCTCCTTTGCTTACCCAAGTTACCTGGCAAAGCGTAGGAATAAAAAGTGGGCTCAAAATCTTTCTGGACTAAAAAACCCCGAAACACTTAGTGAAGCGGAAGTAGAAAGCCATTTTTCGAAACTTTTCATTATTGTTTTTGCCATTGGACTGCTATCCCTCTTTTTGGGAATCGGACTTGGAGAAGGGAAAAAATTATCAGAACACATTAGCAATAACGAACTCACGTACGACCGTAAGTTGAATTATTCGAATGGCGAATCTGAAGACATTTATTTGATTGGCACAAATAGTATTTATTATTTCTACCTATCCAAGGGGAACAGATCAATTAAAGTTGCACCAATTGGTGCCATAAAAAATTTAGAAATTCCACTAAAAGCTTCGATTAATGTTAAACAGTAACCTTATTTCTGAACAAAGTGCTCGGATATCTTAACTGAGAGTATGAATTGGAAAATTATTGGCCCCAAATGTGCCATTTGCTTAAAAATGACAAAAAAGGGGAAAGGTTTTAAAACGATTCTTTTCCCTTAGCCTTATACTACCCTTTCCAAAGCCCTGATTGTTTCAGTACCCTCACTTTTCCCGCCAACAATTCCAGTACTGACTGTGATGCCACTAAATTAAAACTCCAGATATCATCAGTAAGATAAATAAAATGGCCATCAAAACTGTAAATGTAGTCTCCTCCTTCTATTCCGATCAGCCAGTCTTCTTTTTTCAGATCAGGATAAGCCTGTAAAACCCTCATACAATATCCCCTAACCTCATTCTCATCCACAATATCATCCAAAAGAGGTAAAATACTATTTTCTTTACTCAAATTATATTTCTTTAGCATCTCATCAATTCGGTTTTCCATAAGGTTTATTATTACTTTAATGGGTTTTACTTTTTACGGTGCTGTAGCCCCTCTGCCTGAAAACAAAAAGCAGCTCTTTTCAGAACTGCTTTCAAATTTCAATATTAGAAACGCTATTTAACTTTGCTCAATTTCCTTCAGACTATTCATTTTTTTATAGGCTAGGAATCCTTTTATATCTTCAAAGTGTTCACGCACACGCTTATTACCAAATTCAAATACTTTTTGTACCAGTCCATCTAAGAAATCCCTGTCATGCGATACCAAAATCAAAGTACCATCAAAATCTTTTAATGCATCTTTAATAATGTCTTTGGTTTTCATATCCAAATGGTTGGTTGGCTCATCCAGGATCAATACATTTACAGGCTCTAACAACAATTTGATCATGGCCAAACGGGTTTTCTCGCCACCAGAAAGTACCTTTACCTTTTTTGTAGTATCATCACCACTGAACATGAAGGCACCTAAAAGGTCTTTGATTTTTATTGAGCCGTCGCTTAATGGAATTTGATCAATGGTTTCGAATACCGTTAGGTTTTCATCAAGCAATGCAGCCTGGTTTTGTGCAAAATAGCCAATTTTAGCATTATGTCCAACCTTTAAACTGCCTTCAAAATCAATCTCATCCATAATGGCTTTAATCATGGTCGATTTACCTTCGCCATTTTTACCAACGAAAGCCACTTTTTCTCCCCGTTCGATCACCATAGATGCTTTTTCAAAAACAACATGATCGCCATAAGTTTTGGTAAGCTCCTCTACCATTACCGGATACTGCCCCGAACGCGGTGATGGCGGAAACTTTAATCTTAATGCAGATGTATCCACTTCATCAATTTCGATTACTTCGAGTTTCTCGAGCATTTTTACGCGCGATTGCACCTGTAAAGTTTTAGAATATGTTCCTCTAAAGCGATCGATAAATTCCTGGTTATCGGCAATAAAACGTTGTTGTTCTTCGTAAGCCTTTAATTGGTGTATACGGCGCTCGGCACGCAGTTGAAGATAATGGGTATACTTGGCTTTATAATCGTATATCCTGCCCATGGTTACCTCGATGGTACGATTAGTAATATTATCTACAAATGTACGATCGTGAGAAATGACCATTACGGCCTTTGCCGAATTGATCAGGAAATCTTCCAACCATTGAATACTTTCGATATCCATGTGGTTGGTAGGCTCATCCAGCAAGATGAGATCCGGTTTCTTTAATAAAATCTTGGCCAACTCAATACGCATACGCCACCCGCCCGAAAACTCAGACGTCTGGCGGGTAAAGTCTTTGCGCTCGAAACCCAAACCTTTTAATACTTTCTCTACTTCAGCATCATAATTGGTTTCTTCAATAGAATAAAATTTCTCGCTTAGTTCCGATACGCGCTCAATAAGCTTCATATAATCGTCGCTTTCGTAATCGGTACGGATAGTAAGCTGCTCATTCAGCTCATCAAGCTCTTTTTGCATCTGGTTTACTTCTGCAAAAGCTTTCATGGTTTCCTCAAAAACAGTAACATGATCTTGAGTGAGCAAATGTTGTGGCAAATAGGCAATCACTGCTTCTTTCGGGCCTGTTACGCTACCAGAAGTAGGTTTAGCTACATCAGCAATTATTTTTAATATGGTAGACTTGCCTGCACCATTTTTACCCATAAGAGCGATTTTATCGTTCTCGTTTATCGAAAAGGTTACATCGCTAAAAAGGGTAGTTCCACCGAATGAAACGGAGATATTATTTACATTAATCACAAAAAGGGAATATTAAATTAGCGGCAAAGATAAAGGAAAGCAGTTAAATTTTAGCTAGAATAAAGTACATAAAAAAGGTTATTATTTTATCCGCCCTTCAAACGTATTGAGCTATTATAGCTTATCCAAAAACAGCGTCACAATGCACTACACAACTGAAACACTGAGTTTTACCAAATCTCCTGCCAAGGGTCATCCGAGCGTTTTGTTATGCGTAATTAAAATCACTTTGCAGGTGAATTGATTGAAATAGACAGTTTTTCGAATCTTGGAAGCAGAAAGCAGTTCGGTCATCAATCATCCTAGACCTGACATGCTAAACAAAAACTGACGCTCTAAACAAAGTAAATTGACAAGCTAAACAAAATCGGCCTTTGGATAACCGCCTAAATTTGTCCTATACATTTAATTAAATTAATAATGGAAACAAACAATTATCAAGGCGCATTACAACACCCACTGGGTTCGGGTTTTAGCGCAACATCTACAGCAACAGAAGTCATCAAAGGCATTGATCTTAAAGGAAAAATTGCCATAGTAACCGGAGGCAACACCGGTATTGGTCTGGAAACTACAAAAACACTGGCGGCGGCAGGAGCAACAGTAATTGTACCAGCCAGAGATATTGATAAAGCAAAGAAAAACCTTAAAGGTATTGCAAACGTAGAAATTGAGGCAATGAATCTTGCAAAGCCTGAAACCATTAATGCATTTGCTGAAAAATTCTTGGCAACAGGCAGACCACTCCACATTTTAATCAACAATGCCGGAATCATGTGGGTGCCTTTGCAGCGGGATAGCCGCGGATTTGAATCTCAACTATCGACAAATTATTTTGGACAGTTTCAACTGGTAGCAAGACTATGGCCAGCACTTAAGAATGCTCAGGGCGCTCGCGTAGTTAATGTTTCCTCACTGGGGCATCATATGTCAGCTTTTAATTTCGATGACCCTAATTTTGAGCATAGGGAATATCAAACACTGCTTGGATATGGCCAGTCAAAAACAGCCAGCAACCTGTTCGCCCTGGAATTGGATAACCGGGCAAAAGCACATCAGGTAAGGGCCTACTCGCTACACCCAGGATCAATTGCCGGAACAGAACTGGCCAGAGATGCTGATATGGAATTATTTAAACAGATGGGCTTTTTTGATGAAAACGGAAACATACGCCCAGAAATATTGGCCAGCCTGAAAACTATTCAGCAGGGCGCTGCAACATCGGTATGGGTAGCTACGAGCCCATTGCTTAATCACATTGGCGGTGTTTACTGTGAAGATGCTGATATCGCTGAATTGTTATCAGACGATGCTTCCATTCAAACCAGCGCTAAATCGCATCAAAGTGGTGTAATGGACTATTCGTTGAATGAAAGTAGCGCCAAAAGGCTCTGGGAATTAACAGAAAAAATGACGGGCATTGAATTTAAATTAACCAAATCATGAAAAACTTAACAAGAAAAGTTGCCCTAATTACAGGTGGCAACAGTGGTATTGGTTATGCCGCAGCCAAACAGTTAAAAGAAAACGGTGCACAGGTGATCATTAGTGGAAGAAGAAAAGATGCAGTAGAAAAGGCGGCATCAGACCTTGGTGTAACCGGCTTTATTGCAGATCAATCAAGTTTAACAGATATCGAAGCGCTGGCCACGGCAGTTGCCGGAAAATTCAGCAAGATCGATATCTTGGTGGTAAATGCAGGTGTCACCAAATTTTCGCTGATTGAGCACATGCCAGAAGCTATTTTCGACGAGGTAATGAACGTTAATTTCAAGGGCGCGTATTTTACCTTAAGCAAGTTTATCCCAATTTTAAACGAAAATGCATCTGTAATCTTGCTTTCCTCCACCTCTGCGCATATATCCCCTGCCCAAGCCTCTGTTTATGCAGCAAGTAAAGCAGCTTTAAATGCAGTCATGAAAATTGCAGCGTTAGAACTTTCTGGCCGTAAGATCAGGGTAAATGCGGTTAGTCCAGACCCGGTAGCAACCGAGATCATGAATAAGATTGAGTTAACCCAGTCTATGGAAGACCATATGATGGGCACTATCCCCCTAGCCAGGTTTGGGAAGGCAGAAGAAGTGGCCAAACTGATAGCCTTTCTTGCGAATGATGAAGCCTCCTTCATTACCGGTTCGGAGTATCTGATCGATGGCGGCCAGTGCATATGATGGAAATAGCACAAAAACCAATAACTTTATCACAATGGAACATATATCCAAATACCTCACCAAGGAAATCAAACTTTCCAGCTATGAAGATAAGCTGTTTAAATCCGAACTGATGTTTGATGACCATATGCTGGTATGGTTCATTTCAGGGGAAACCAAAATCATTCAGGCAGAGTCTACTTTCATTTTTAAAACGGGCGATATTTTCCTGATCCCAAGAAACGAACTGGCCACGATTATTAACTATCCTAAAAATGGCCTGCCGCATAAAACTGTGGTGATGCATCTGTCGACCGAGCGACTGAAAAAGTTCTATGAAAAAACCGAGTATAAAAAGAATATACAGCCGCAGCAGAAAATTTATCGTTTTAACAACCATCCGCTACTGGAAAGCTGCCTGAATTCACTAATTCCTTATTTTGATATGGAGGATGAATTTCCAGAAAGTCTGGCTACCCTTAAAATTGAAGAGGCCATTAATATTCTGCGATTGATTGATCCCAACACAGACGGTGTCCTGGCCAATTTTGATATCCCAGGTAAGATCGACCTGATCGATTTTATGCAGCGCAATTTTATGTTCAATATGCCTTTAGAGAAACTAGGTTACCTAACTGGCCGAAGTTTATCAACATTCAACAGGGATTTTAAAAAGCTGTTTGATACTACTCCTCAAAAATGGCTAACAGATAAAAGGTTGGAATTGGCCTACTATCATTTGGCCGAGAAAAAGAAAAAACCGACTGAGATTTACCTCGAAGTCGGTTTTGAAGACCTTTCCCATTTTTCATATATATTTAAAAAGAAATACGGCGTCTCTCCGAATCAAATTTCACTCAATAGGTAAAAACAAATGGTATTCTCAATTCAAACCCTAAACTCGTTTTAGGCTTCTTTGTGCGAGATGGATCTCTCCATTCCACTACATTCCAGTCAATATGACGGCACTTCTTATCGAACGCTAAAGATGAACAAGAGACAGAAATTCTGCCTCTTGTTGTACAATAGGGTAATGCAATAACCATTAAACCAGATAAACTAATGATAAAGTTTTTTTGCTTTTAAATATTCAATAAGTTCTTTTGGCCGGTCGGTCTGGATCAGGTTAGCCTTATGGTTAATCAGCCAGCCCCAGCTTTCGTCTTTTTTATTTTCTTCAACCGCCAGGTCATCATCGTGTCCACCGTTCTGTTCAGGCCATAAACTATTGATCCATAAGCCATAATTCGTCCTCAGGCTGGCAATATTTTTTAACACCGATAAGGTATCGGTATTAAAGTTAGCCTGGATAATGGTTTTTTGATGAGGTTTATAACTTGTAATAATTGCTGAAGCATCGGCTCTTTTCATATCCACTACTGGCATGATGGTAATGTCTTCCTCAATTCTACCTACCTCCTGTTCTATCTGGGATAATGGCGTACTTCCCTTTACATTCACAATGGCCTGGCCAATCATTCCCTGTTCACGCAGTTCCTTAATTACCTGAGGATAATAATCATATCCCTTATCTACATCAATAATAATCTTATCTTTAGCAATGGCCAGTATCTCTATAAAGGTGGGTACACGGTGTTTAGTCGGGTGTCCTGAACCTGAACGTAAGAAAAAGGTTTTTATCTCGGCCAGGGTATAATCGGACACATTACCTTTTCCTGTTGTGGTCCTTTCAATGGTTTGATCGTGCATGATCACCAGATGTCCATCTTTTGTTTTCTTCAGATCCAGCTCCATAATGTCTACACCCATAGCAATACAGTTTTTAAGGGCCTGAATTGAATTTTCAGGCGTATTACGCCAATCGCCGCGATGGGCGGTAACCAATACCTTTTGGCTTTTAGGATTAAATACTTCTTTTAAGTTAGCTTTTGGTACTAATTGCGCAAAGCTGTTAAAAGCAATAAATGCTATGGAGAACTGCAGAATAACTCTTTTCATTTCTTTATTTAAAATTGATGGGTAATTATGGATTTTGTTTAATTGCTGGATCTGTATCAATCTGGTCTTGCGGAATGGGTTGCAGCAGATCGCGGTCTGTTATTCTGGTAGTAAGGTTTTGCGAAGCGAACCAGGCATTCATTACTGAAATGGCAGTACCTGTTCTAAGCAGATCAAACCAACGATGGCCTTCCCCTATCAGCTCCAATCTTCTCTCCAGCGTAATGGCATCCCTAACGTCCACCTGACCTTGCTGTGTGGCATCTGCCAGGCCAGCCCTCCTTCGTACCAAATTCAGGTAAGTTTTTGCCGTCTCAGCATTTCCCAGTTCATTTTCATCTTCAGCTAACATCAACAATACATCCGCATAACGCAATACCACAAAATTACTGCCTCCATCTGCCGGTGTTGTTGCAGCAGCTTTTAGTTTGGTAGAGAAAGGGGTTCCGGCACTGGTTATACCCACATAAGCCGTTTTGCGTTTATCTGAAGCACTGTACAATTGATAGAAACTTTTGGTTGGCAGGTTATGGCCTTTTGCGCCACTGATGGTACCCGATGGGCTGAACTGCTGATAAGCTGAACTGCCTTCGCTATTTCCATTTATACCAGATGCAAACTGCACTGCAAAAATAATTTCATTGTTGTTTTTGTTGTTCAGTGCAAAAATATCTGCAGGTTCGGCCAATAACGTATGTTTCGCGGAGGCAACAACATCAGTAAGTACGGCTTTACTTTCTGCAAATTTGCCCAGGGTTAAGTATACTTTTCCCATTAAAGATTGAGCAGCTGTTTTAACAGCCTTTCCAGGCGTAGTAGTACTTGCAGGCAATTCTTGTATGGCATTGGTCAGATCTGAAATGATCTGCGCATACACCAGGTTTTTACTTGTACGCCCCTGCCCGAAAAACGCGTTAGGATTAGTGGTTTCGTTGGTCACTAAGGGCACATCGCCAAACACACGGACCATATTAAAGTAAAGCAGGGCACGAACAAAATGCATTTCACCTTTTCTGGCCTGCTTTATGGCTGCACTGGCATAAGAAATACCATCTATCCTGTTCAGCACGGTATTGGCACGCTGAATGCCCTGATAGGAATTCTTCCATAAATCTGAAAGCATACCATTGGAGGCAACGGTGGTAAACTGATCGAGTTGGCCGTACATCCCACCATCGTTTGCAGGTACCTCATCGAATGTATTATCTGAAGGAATTTCACCTATGGCAGGTAGGTAAAGGCCATATAAGCCATTTAATTGTAAGGTGCCGTAAACCGCATTTACATACTCTTCAACTTCGGTTTCTGTAGTGAGAAAATTAGCCAGCGATTTAGCTGTAATGGGCTGTTGATCGAGTTCTTTTGTACAGGAAATTATCCCTAAAAGACAGAAAAGTCCTCCTGTAATAAGTGTTTTATTGATTATTTTTTTCATCAGTATATTATGGTTTTTAAGCGCAAGCTTAATAATGGTTTCATTTAATTAATATTTTACGTGACATTAAAAGGTTAAGTTGAAACCTGCTACAAAAGATCTGGCCACCGGATAGTTGGAATAAGAATAGCCTGAGGTAAGTACATTATCGCTGGTAGCATCAGGATTGAAGCCGCGGAAATTGGTCACAGTGAACAGGTTATTCCCAGTTACGTACACACTTGCCCTGGATACTTTTAGTTTAGACAGTAATTTTGAAGACAGGTTATAAGTAAGCTGAACATTACGCAGACGGATATAATCGGCCTTTTGGAAGAAAACACTCGAGGCATTGGTATTCAACCTGTTGGCCGAGTAGTTGGTGTTAGGTTGTGCCAGAAAACCATTTGGGTTGTTAACAGGATGGTACCTATTCTCGTAATAATAAGTATCGGCCATCGAAAAACCTTCTCCGGATTCCATATTAACTAATCCATTATCATAAATTTTCCTTCCCCATATTCCGTTGATGGAGAAACTCAGTTCAAAGCTTTTATAAGCCAAACTACTGTTAAAACCATAGGTGATTTTTGGGGCGTAAGTACCAAAGCCCATCCGGTCGTCGGGCGTTATTTTTCCATCACCATTTACGTCCTGCACAATATAATCGCCAAGCAGGGTTCCGGCAACATGGGGGCTATTGTCTATTTCACTTTGTTTTTTATACACGCCGGTTACATTATAACCATAAAGCTCGGCAATGGGGCCACCAACTTTAGTTCTGAATGCGCTATTGGTACCTGTAACAATCTGGTTCTGCCCTGGCCCAAGCTCCAATACCTTATTTCTATTGGTGGCAATGTTTGCACCGAAATTCCAGCTTAAAGAACCGAGTTTAATATTTGTACCAGAGAGCTCGAGCTCCAGGCCTTTGTTACTGGCCCTGCCCACATTTTGCAGTGCACTATCATAACCTGATTGCGAGGGTACAGGAACCTGCAATAAAAGATCTGAAGTTACCATCGAATAATAATTGGCAGAAAGATTCAAGACCTTAAAAAGCCCTAAGTCCATTCCAAAATTATAAGATGTTTTGGTTTCCCAGGAAAGTGTACTGTTTGCCGGGTTAACGGCAGCAAAGCCAGGCAGAAGTGTAGATCCACTTACATAATTTATTGGATTTGCAAGGGCATAAGAGCTGTAGTTCCCAATCTGATTATTTCCTGCCTTTCCGTAAGTAACCCTAAACTTTAATAAATCAATCCAGTTCGCCTTTGGAAAAAAATCTTCCCTACTCGCTATCCATCCGCCGGTTACCGATGGAAAATTACCCCATTTGGCATCATGGCCAAACCTTGAAGAACCATCTCTTCTAATGGCAGCAGAAAACAGGTATTTGTTTGCATAAGCATACTGTAATCTGGCCAGGTAAGAAAGCTGTGTCCAGATGTACCTTTGCGGAACCACAGAAAATGAAGATGCTCCAGCAATATTATCTATATTATTATCAGGAATTCCAGTACCCGAAACCACTGTACTGTTACCAGACTCTTTCTGGAAAGTGGTTCCGGCCATAACATTGATATCGTGTTTTCCAAAGGCCTTCTCAAAAGTGAGGGTATTCTCCCAGAGGTAGTTGATCACTGTGCCCTTTGTTTCACTCGCCCGGGCAGGTTTTGGAGCTGCAGTACGGTATTCACCCACGTCAGACGGGGTAAAGAAATCGATAAAATTATTGCTGTAATCTCCACCTAAAAGCGATTTAAAGGTAAGCCCTGCAATTGGTTTAAAATTAAGGTAGGCGTTACCAAAGGTACGGAAGAGGTTTCTATTGTATTTCGTTTTTTCCATTATGGCGACAGGATTTTCACCAAGGGCGCCGTCTTCCGGTGTATTCGCTGTAATCTGCTGGCTTATAGCTAAAGAACCATCATTGTTTCTAGCAGGAAAAAAAGGATACATAATCAGTGCAGCACCAATGGCATCGCTGCTCCTGCTGGCATCATTCTGGAAAAAATTCTGACGGTTATAGCTTGGATTAATGCTCAGACCCACATCAAATGATTTAGAGAGTCTGGAATCGAACTTAAACGACATGCTGTAACGCTTCAGTCCGGTTTCTACCACAATCCCGTCCTGATCAAAATAATTGCCTGAGAAATAGTATTTAGATTTATCGTTTCCTCCTGAAACGGCAACATTGTAACTGCTGATGGGGGCCGTGCGGAAAATTTCATCCAACCAGTCGGTATTGGTTAAACCTGGCTGGTTATTTAAATAGGGTTGAATATAGTTTAACCTTAAATCTCTTTTATTTGCCCCTTTAGCAACCCTTGTGGCATAATCATCGGTAATACTTCTGTTTGTTGGGTTTCTGGATACGTATCCCCAGTCACGTGCTTCGGTATTCAGCTGAGCAAACTGATAACCATCTACAAGATCAACTTTATCTGCACGTACCTGCGCACCAGTATAGAAGTCGAAAGAAACCATATTTTTATCTGAACGGCCATTTTTAGTGGTAATCAAAATGACCCCATTGGCGGCCCTAGAACCATAAATAGCTGCTGATGCCGGATCTTTTAGGATATCAATGGTTTCTATATCCTGGGGATTCACTGTATTGAGCGAGCTTCCTTCAGAAAGCGGAAAACCATCTACAACCACCAAAGGACTCACCCCCGCGGTAAGCGTACCGATACCGCGTATTACGATCTGTGGATCGGTGCCTGGCTGTGCCGAAGCATCATTAATTACAACACCAGCTGCTTTACCGGCAAGTTGTTGGGCAAAGTTGCTGCCAGCATATTTGTTCAGTTCTTCTGATTTTACCTGCGAAATAGCGCCGGTAATCTTGGTTTTCCGCTGGCTGCCATAACCTACCACCACCACATCGTTCAGGCCTGAAGAACTGGTTTCCATACGGATAAGGATAGAGTTATTGGTACCCGGATTGATTAGAAAAGCTGCTGAGGTCTTCTTTTCGTAACCGACATAATTAAAAGAAAAATCGTACCTGTTTCCAATTTTAACATTGTTAAAAACAAATATTCCTTTTATGTCGGTAACGGTACTTTCCTGTTTTTTAGTTGTCTGATCTACCATCATTACAGATACTCCGGGAAGCGTAGCACCTTTTTCATCAACTACGGTTCCTTTTACGGAAGTATTCTGCTGCGCATAAACAGCGTGAGTAATCATGGTCAGTAGCACAAATGCCGCAAAACATTTGAATTTTCTGATTGTCTTTTTAAGTTTGTTTGTTTGCATGATATGATTAAAAATTAAGCAATAGCGTCCCTTTATCCCATTTCGGGGACATTCATTTTGGTTAAAACCAAGGTTTAAAATTATTTTTGTTTGCTAATGGTAATGCTTTTAGCGGTAAGTTTAAAAGTTAACCCGTTCATGTTACAGATAACAGGCAGTATAGTGTTCAATTTTTCGGCAGCCCCAACGCTACCGGTAAAGTATAATTTCTGTAGCTCGGCTTGTTCAACGCTCTCATAAACAAAATCAATCTCATAGCGTTTAGATAAGCTGCTAAAAACCTCATTCAAAGGCGTTTCATTAAAAAGAAGCGCATCCTCAGTGGCTATGCTTAATGCAGGTTTCGGCTTAACTGCATTATTCAAATCTTTAAAATTAATTAGGCTATGCACCTTCAGTTTGGTATTAATCGATAACTGCTCTCCAGGAATTAAATAGACATCGCTCATTTTCATCCTGCTTTCAGCCCCAGCTTTAACCACTACCTTTCCTTCTATCAGCTTTACCGTAAGCCGATCCTTTTTATTGGTGTTAATGGTAAATTCGGTACCTAGTGCAGTTGTGGTAAAACCATTGGCACTTACAATGAAAGGGTGGTGCTTATCTTTAGCAACTTTGAAAGTAGCTTCACCTTTCATACTGATATTTCTACTTTTGCTATCGAAGGGTTCATAATAACTCAATGAGCTTTGGGGCTGAAGGGTAACCTGCGAACCATCAGAAAGATTTATAATTATGGCACTTTTGCCAGAATTGTATGGCTGCCTGAGTATTTCTTTTTTTATCTGCACATGGTTATCGGCCAATTCTTTTTGCTGTGGGGCATCATTACGGTTAAAATATAACACACTAATTAAAGCAACAATCAATAAAGCAGCAACCATTTTTATCCAATGGTAGAGCGAAAATATTTTTGTACCGGGCTTTACCTCATGATCATCCATGCGGGCATGGAGCCGGGCTAAAATATGCTCGAACCGCTTTTCCGTAATTTCTTTCTCACACGCTGATACCTCTTGGTCATAGTCAGTTTTTAAGTCAGATTTTAACCCAGCTGAATCTTTTCTTAAAGATTCCAGGAGTTTATGCTGCTCTTCTAAACTGATCTCGTTAGACCATAGTTTATCTATGAGTTGCTTTATTTCGTTCATCTGCTAGTAAATACGCTGAAGGGGGGAAATTGGGGGTGACCAATAACGTTATTAAAACATTAAGTTATCGTTAAGAAAACTATAGGTTGACCAACATCATCAAGACAGATACACTGATTATTCCAGCAGTTGGATTTCTGGATAGAATATAATCCTTGATGAAGTATTTGGATTGTTTGAGGTAGTCTTTTACCGATTCGGTAGATAATCCAAGGAGCTGGGCAGTTTCTTTTTGCGATTTCCCTTCAAATCTGCAGAGCCTGAATACTTTTTGTTTTTGGGGCGAAAGTGCATTTATAGCTTCTTCAAGCATATTGAGCTCTGCCTCGATCAGGTATTGATCGGGGAATATTTCTTCGGCAACAGTATGAAAAGGATCATAACTATCTACATAACAGATATTTTGTTTTATTTTCTTCCTAAGGTAAGATATTGATCTGTTGTAACTTACTACAAACAACCATGCCGATACCGGTTGTTCAGGATCTAGCCTGGTCTTATTTTCCCACAGTGAAAAAAATACATCCTGAAGAATATCCTCGGCGATAGACGTATCCTTGATCAGCTTAAAAATATTGGCATATACAGCCTTATGGTACTCCTTGTAGATCTGATCGAAAACATCCTTATTATGTAACGGATCGTTTTGAAATTGATGCTTCACCATGAAGAATTAGATTGACCAAAAATATTTATGCAAAAATATGGCATCCATGTTAACTATATATTAAGCTTTCTAGCAGCGGTGCTTTGTAACACAAGATCTCCTCTCTCCTCCAACGGGTTCAGGATATTTAGCTGTAGCTATTGAGGACTAAAAAGGTTTGGAAAGGTAAGCGTCTTTACTCCATAATCAGGCGTCGACTACTCCTAAAAATTGAAATATGATGTTACAAACCTATTTTTTGGTTGGTAAATTAATTGATTTATACTCAATCGGGGTTGATAAAACAGAAAACGTAGTGGTTGCCCCAAGTTTCCCAAACCAGTCTAACACAGTATTCAGCGCTTCTGTAGATTTGAGGGTCATACTAACAAAAAAACAATATTCTCCAGTGGTATGAACGATGTTGGTTATTCCTTCAATTTTTTCAGCTTCCTTTAAAAAAACGTTCACCTGAACAGGCGGTAATTTTACTGCAATCAGCACTTTTTGGAAATAGTTCAGTTTTGAAAAATCAATGCTTGTAAAAAATCCTTTTATTATTCCTTCTTCCTGCATCCGCTTTATTCTTTCTGCCACTGCCGGAGCCGAAAGACCAACCCTCCTACCAATTTCTGCATTGCTCATTCTTGCATCAAGTTGCAATTCATTTAGTATTGCATGGTGTAATTCGTCTGCCTGCATATTTAAAAATTTAAAACCTTCGATTCAAAAGTTTAGTGAAGTTATTCCTTAGAAAGTAAAGCAAATTTAGACAATTGATCTGCGACCTTTGTAATAAATAAATCGGCAATGACAGAAAAAGATTCGAATAATTTAGAAGTAAGGCACGGAATAGCAGTGATTGATAATACGTTGCGTATCCATTATGTTGAAGCAGGAAACGGCGAAAATGTAATTGTTCTCATCCACGGTTTTCCGCAAACCTGGTGGGAATGGCGTTTCATTATCCCCAAATTGGCAGCAGCCGGCTTTAGGGTAATAGCAGTTGACTATCGCGGTGCAGGCGATTCATGGCGGCCTGCTTCTGGTTATGATAAACGGACAATGGCCAGCGATATTCATTATCTTTTAAAAGAACATCTTAAAATAGAAGGCCCAGCTATCCTGGTGGGGCACGACATTGGATTGATGATTGCTTACGCTTATGCACAGGAATACAGGGAACATACATCGCACCTCGTAGTTATAGATGCGCCCTTGCCAGGCACAAAGGCTTTTGATGCGATACGAACAGATCACAGGGTATGGCACTTCGCGTTTCACAATGTACGCGATTTGCCGGAAATGCTAATCTCAGGGCGTGAAAAGCAATACCTACAATCTTTTTTCAATTACAGGATATATAATACCGGCGCTATTAATGATAACGACATCAATATATTTACCGCTGCCTACGCCGCACCAGGGGCCATCAGAGCAGGATTGGAAGTATACAGAGCCTTTGATCAGGATGTTATAGACAACCGCACATGTTTGGCTAAAAATGGAAAACTTTCGATACCTGTATTGGCAGTTGGCGGTGCAATAAGTACAAGTGGCGCACTAATGGAGGGAATGATGAACGAGGTAGCAACAAATGTTACCGCTGTCCGCATTCCCAATACGGCACATTGGGTAGTGGAAGAAAACCCTGAAATGTTTCTTTCTGAATTTTTAGAATTCCTTAAATAACACCAATTAACCTATATTATAAAGTTAACCTTAAAAGAGAAAATCGGGCTAAATGATCTTACTGCAATTATTTTAAATTCTCACCATCCTTAAAATGTAACCTTCTAAATACAAGACCAGATAATATGGTCAAAATACCCACTACAAGAAAGGTGTACCTAAATGCATTATGGATATCATCATGTATGAGCTTTACGTCCCCACGAAATAACTTCAGGATAATCAATCCGAAAGCAACGCCAAATCCAATTGCAAGTTGCTGATTGACGGAGATTAAAGAATTGCCACTACTGGTATGATACTCACGCAGATCAGCAATTGAAATGGTGTTCATGGCCGTAAATTGAATGGAGTTAAAAAAACCCATGATCACAATAATCGGCACGTAATAATAGATAGAAGAACTGATGGCAGGTATAGCCATCGCGCAGATCAGGCTCCCTATTATAAAAGTATTGGCCATCAATGTTGTTCTATAACCAAACCTATTTAAAATTTTTATTACCTGCGATTTTGCAATAATAGCAGTTAGTGCCATGGGTGCTATAATCCAGCCCGAGACTACTGCAGATCGACCATAGGCTATCTGAATCATCATGGGCAACAATAAAGGTATTGCACTGATGCCCAATCGAGTAGCAAGATTACCAAGTATGCCTACCCTAAATGTTCTTACCTTAAATAAGTTTAATGGGAAAATAGGATTATTGTCTGCCGCAGCATGCCGATAATAAAAATAAAGCATTAGCACACCAAGTGATAAAATAGCCAAGGCAGGCGTAGTATAAACAACATCTCCAAGGAGTTCAAGAGAAATAGAAAGTAATAATGATGCGGCGGCAAAAATTAAAAAGCCCCTTAAATCAAAATCAATCACAGCAGATCTGTAATCAGGCATGTATCCCAGGCTGAGCACAATACCCAAAACTCCCATCGGTATATTAATCAAAAATATCCAGTGCCAGGATAGGTAATCTACCATATACCCTCCAACAAGCGGACCTAAAACAGGTCCGATAAGTGCAGGTATAATCGCAAAATTCATTGCTTTCAATAAGTCTTTCTTTGGAAAGCTCTTAACCAACGCCAATTTTCCAACTGGTGTCATCAGACTTCCACCCACGCCTTGTATTATTCTTGAAATTACCAGTTGAGTTAGGTTTCCAGAGAGCGAACAAAAAAGTGATCCCACACTGAAAAGTACTAAGGCTAGAATAAACACTTTCTTTGTGCCAAATTTATCGGATAGGAAACCACTCACTGGCATAAAAACAGCAAGTGTTAATACATAACCAATAATGGCATTTTGCATATTCAATGGAGATTGATGGAGGTCCTTTGCAATGGCAGGCAGAGATGTATTCAGGATGGTCGAATCGAGCATCTGCATAAAAATAGCTGTAGCCAATATCATTGGCAATACGCGTCTTGTAGCTTCTATATTTTTTAATGGTAAATTTTGTGGCATAGCTAAATCTGGGGCTGTGCTGATGAAATATAACTAACCTTCTTCTTTTTTTTGCTTCCAAATTTATCTTTTGCACTACCTTATATTAAATGGTGTTAAATATATAAGCAATAGCACGCTGTCGAAACTTGAATTTTTATCAAAAGTAGAAACTATTCTTACGGCCTCTAATAAAGTTAGTATAATTATCATACTCTTAAAGGTTGATATGGCAGATAAAAAAAGTCTAAAACATGCCTACCATTCCTGCTTTCTGAATGTCTCGAATAAGCAGGAAGATTATAGAAAGCAAATATTGATGAAACTTTTACAATCCTCTTACAACCTATTCTTATCAAAATCCGAAACGATTAACCAAGAGTTCTTATCATGTAAAAGCTGACATAACCCTATAAAACAGTCGATTAACGTTTACACCGCCATGGTAGCTATACAGAGCCGAATCTAAATCGGCCTCTACCGTCATTAACCAACGATTTAAAAATCACCTAAAAAAGAAAAAATCGCTTTAAGGGAACAATCACGGATAGAAAGGGAATTACTTCCGATTTCTAGCTCAATAATTTCATTTCTCCAATATCTTTTTTCTGTGATTGGCTCCCCAGTTATGTAATTCCTCAATGACTTTTTCTAAAGTAAAAACATAATCCGTTGCAGTGTATTCTACTAAGACAGGCGATTCGTCATAGACCCTACGTTTAATAAGCTGGTGTTCTTCTAGGTCTTTCAGTTCTTTGGCAAGCACTTTAGAGGAAATTTTTGGGATACTCCTTTCTATTTCCCTGAAACGTTTATTTCCACTCATAATAGATATGATAATGAGGATCTTCCATTTGCCGCTTATCACATCAAGGGCATCACGTACGGTCAGCATTCTTGCCAAACATTCATTTTTAGTACTCTCTGGAAACTTTTCTGCCATGTCGCTTACTTTAAGGCAACTGCTTACATTTAGGTAACTGCTTACAAAATGTAAGCAAATGTACGTAGTTTTGTATCATTAAAAAATATCAAACAGAAATTTTCACTAATTAATCTTTTAAAAATGACAAAACAGATTGACTTCGCCCAGAATCCTGATAAAAAGGCAAAACGCACTTATTGGATCATCACCGGCCTCACCATGGCTCTAATCATATTGCCATCTTATTTCGCACCGAGAGAATACCTCATCCAGGCGGTTAAAAATTTACAATTCCCCGATTACTGTGTATTTCGGTGAAAGTGACCCCTCTGTTTCGGGCCAAACTGGCCACCAAATTGATTACCGGATGATGCACATCTAAGTTCCTTTCCCTCTGAACAAATATACACTTCGGATCCAAATCCATTTTCCTCAGGACTTTTCGGTTTAATCCATCTTACTGCCGGATTTATCCTCAATTCAGACCTTTCTAGCGATAAAAATCCATTCGCAGGTACTGGAACGCGTAAAAAAACGCCATCCCCCCTTCAAAACAGCGAAGTGACCATAGTCCATCCCGAATAGTAGATATGCTTCCAGGAGCCTTTATTTTATGCAGAAATTGAAAAATTATTCCCGAAAGCCAGTTGCGAAAAAAGCTGATCGAAAGATCAGAACGGCCAGTTTGCCCCGAAACAGGTGGTCACTTTAATGCGAAATGGGGTGACAGTTTAAATGCGGAACGGCTGGCCATTTTTGCCGAAATGCCCACCCTGAAACCAATCCGAATTATGCACGGTCTGTTCAGCGGCCAATATGTCGACAAAAGCTTTGCTAAAGTGACTAAAGTGATAAGTATTTTTGATGTGTTTATTTAAAGAGGCCGAATTGAACTGCGTCAGTACAAACATCCGATGGACACCAGAGTTGATGCAATTGGATATTGGAATGTCAACTAAACGGTACTTTCCTGCAATTGGCACTGCAGGTTTAGAACGGGTTTGTGTTAGCGGCGATAATCTGGAGCCCTGGCCACCGCCCAGGATAACTCCTAAAACTTTGTCGGTCATATTTTTTTATATTTGGTATTCTATAAATGGCGGTTCCAGACTAAATAATTCTGCTTTTTGACCTGATTTATTTTACTGCAATCGACCAAAATTTTCACTGCCCTACAATTGCCGTAGATAAATAAGTTCCACAAAAAAGTGATTTTTTATTCCTCTTTTCTTTCGCTTCTTTCTTACTGACGGGATACACTTACGTTCACAATAGCCTGGCAGATATATCACTTAAATTATTAAATAAAATACATTTTTTTCACCTTTTTGTGACTTTTATTTTTCACAGAAACAGAGCGCCCAAAACCGGCTGATTCACTGTCAATTAATAATAAAAAAGCATCAAGAAAACTGCAAAAAACATAGACTATCGTACTTTGCTGCTCTTTTTTTATGATGAATTAATCAAATCTCAAAATATAAACGGACAAGCAACCCTTCAGCAGTCATGATATCATCGAAGATATTTTGACCTTATCCCTTCCAGGAGCGAAATTTATATTCAGTTCCAAAAGGAGATTTCTGTTCAACAATGCCAACAACATTATAATGTCATTATTTAAGGTGAGTAAATAGCTATGGTAGGTTTTTCATCATATTTGATTTAGTAATCTAACCATACCAGATTAAAGCCGACACTGAAAACTATGCCTAGAAAAAGCTATGATGGAGCTATCCGTAATAAGGAACGAACAAAAAACAAATTGCTCGATGCCGTAGGGCAAATCATTAGAAAAGAAGGATATACTGGCCTAAAACTAAAAAAAATCGTCGATCTTGCAGGAGTTGACAGAAAAATTTTATACACTTATTTTGGCTCTATCGAGAATTTAGTTGAGACCTATATCCGTCAAAGGGATTATTACATGGGCTTTGCTGATCAAGCAAAAAAGCTAGTAAAGGAGCACGAAGGAAAAAACGGCAAAGAATTGGTGCAGAAGCTACTGGTGGAACAACTGGAACACTTTTCGATAGATGAGGATATGCAACAGATATTAATTTGGCATATCAGCGAAGGAAATCCCATATTATCAGGGATTAGTGAGGAAAGGGAAAGGATTGGCAGTATTTTCCTGCGACTTTTGGATCGCCATTTTGAGCATTCGAATGTCGATGTACGTGCCCGTTTGGCCTTGATTATTTCCGGAATCTATTTTTTAGTCCTCTATGCCAAAAAGACAAAAGGTTTATTTTGCGAAATTGACTTAAATACCAAAGATGGTATGGAACGAATTAAAAGAGCTATCCAGGACCTTATAGAAGAAACTTTTGAATTAGATCAAAATTAGAAGAGCCCACTGAATAAATAAATTAAAGATTATTAAATCTCAAATGTATCGCTGGGCGAGCTTCTTTTGGTTAGAAAAAGACTAGTGCTTGCAGCCTAACCGCCAAACGATACTGTCTTGAATAAATTGGATATATAAGATATTTTTCCTTAGTTTTAAACGAACCAGCAAATAAACCACCTGAATGGAGTGCATCTACGAAAACTTTACTTTTCCACCTGATCAGTCATTTACAGTACGTTCTGATTTCTTGGAGATAAAAAAATACACCTCCGCAAGATCACATATAAATTTTGAAATTGCGCTGATCGAAAATTGCTTTGGAAAACGTTTTATCGGGGATCATATTGAAGATTTTCAGGGACCGGAGCTTGTTTTACTTGGGAGTTACCTGCCGCATTGCTGGCAATACTATAGCGCTATTGACAATACGGTGCAGCCACACGTAACCATTGTACATTTCTTCCCGGACTTTTTGGGACAAGATTTACTACAGAAGCCTGAAGCGATTTACCTCAACCAACTTTTTGAAAATGCAGCGAAAGGCATTTCTTTTTCAGGTACTACGATTCTAAGAGCCAGGACGATTTTAAACCAAATGCTCTCTGAGTCAGGCTTGTCACGTGCATTGCTGATGCTGCAACTTTTGGATGTATTGTCCCTCTCCACCTCCTGCAAAACACTGTCCTCCCCTTCATTTAATATCATTGAAACCTCAACTGAGGCGAACAAGATCAACCAGGTATTTAATTATATTTTTAATCATTTCAAAGAGGATATTTCTTTACAGGATGTCGCGTCGCTTATCCCGATGTCTCCATCCGCTTTCTGCAGGTTTTTTAAGCTCAAAACCAACAGGACTTTGAGTGAATTTATAAAAGAAATCAGGGTCGGTCATGCGGCAAAATTATTGATGGAAGGCAACCATAATGTAACCGAAACCTGCTATAAAAGCGGTTATAATAACCTCTCCAATTTTAACAAGCACTTTAAAGAAGTAAAGGGCCTGTCTCCAAGAGCGTTTATCAAACAATATAAAATTACTGCTTGAACTACCTATTGTTAAACTGATAAAAAGGAATGACTTCAAGCCACTTCTGCCCTTGGCAGTCACATTAAAACCGTTTTTTGTCGCTTTTCCGCAGGAGGTCATTCGGCTCATCAGCTATACTTATTGTCCTCCTTTTGAAACTATTTTGTTTAGCGAATTGAATTTAAAATGCTATGATTCTTGTTATAGCAATACCAATAAATTTGCCCCCCTTTCGCCAATTTTAAATTGCCCCTACGCCAGTGGCCAGACCGATAATGGTGCGGGGCTGTTCATCATAATGTCGGGCCATATTGTCCAGCCGGAGCCTCTGTGCCTTTTCGCTGAGCATTCTAGCTTTTAAGTGTTGGCATACTTAAGCGTGTCGATCCAGCTATCGAAGGTTTAGATCTCATCTTTTCTCCATCTAGTTTATCTTTTTAATCTCAGTTCTTCTATTTGCCTGATGTTCTGCAACTGAACAGGAGACGCCATTTGAGCAGTGGTTTACCAGCCTACTTTCCCCATATCCATTCGCTTTTATCCTGCTTTCGGCTATGCCTCTGCCAATAAGGTAGGCTACGGCACTTTCAGCTCTTTTCTGCGAAAGCCATTGATTATAAGCATCCGGTCCCCTGCTATCGGTATGAGATCCCAGTTCTAGTTTGAGGGTCGGATATTTGTTTAGTAAGGCTAGCACCTTATCGAGCTGCACCGCCGCATCCGGCCTGATATTGTATTTATCGAAATCATAATAAATATTGGGCAGCACAATTGCCTGGTCAGTAAAGAAATCCAGGTAGAGGTCTTTTATGTATCTTGTTGCCGTGTCGGTTTTTACCTGTTCATTTGCTGATATATAGTCCTGTTTGGAAGCGGTTAGTTTATAATTGTTATTTTTTGCAACCTCGACCTGATAGAATCCTCTGACATCCGTTATTAACTGCTTTCTCTCCCCGTTAGGAGATTCAATTATGAGTTTTGCCCCCGGGATTGGAATTTTGGTCTGCTGATCATAGACAATACCCGCTAAAATCACATTTTCATCTTGCGCAGGAGGAATAAACAAGCTATAAATATCGTCTGCTCCATTTCCACCTTCCCGGTTGGATGAGAAGAAATAGGTATCTGGTATATTTGATAAAGAAATGGCAAAATCATCCCTTGATGTATTAACGGGATATTTAAGGTTTATTACTTTCTGCCGGTTCTTTAAATTTGAAACTTTAAAAATATCAAGGCCGCCCATTCCAATATAACCATCGCTGGCAAAATAGAAATCGCCGTTCGATGCCATGACTGGCGTCCGTTCATTCCCCGCTGTATTCAGACTAGCCATATTCTGCGCGCTACCCCAGGTATTATCTCTACTGCGAACCATAAAATACAAATCTGTACCACCTTTTCCCCCTGGCATATTGGATGTAAAATAAAGGGTATCTCCTTTTAAAAAGGGATCACTTACAGAGTAATCCCCTGCTTTGTTAACCGGCAAGGGAAGAGGTTTGCCCCAGTTGCCCAGGCTATCTCTACGGCTACTGTAGATTTCTATATTGATGGTACTGATTTTTTCATAGGGTTTGATACTTTCAGGAATGCGGGTAAGGGTGAAGAACATTTCATTACCTGTACGGTTGAATGTTGCAGTGCCTACATGGTAATCGGTCCCGGCATCAATAGGAAAAATACCCACACTACTACCTGTACTAAAATAAAGGTGGTTATAGTTATTGCCCGTCCACAGGTAAATCTTATCGCTGGGTTTAATTAATTTACCATCAAAACGCAGAAAAGGTTTATGCTTGTGAACTGAGGAGCCCTGAACTTCCGGTAAATTACGGTCCGAAGTAAATATTACCCCGCCTTTATAGGGAACTGCCCCCCAATCGGCTTCCCGTGAATTTAAGTGTTTTTGGTTCTCAATTTTGACATTAACAGGATTAGCTGTCCATGCTTCAGCCGAATCACAGGATGCAATAAGCCGCTGAACCAGCAGCTCATTCATTGTGGTGTCCCGAGTGGCCTGGTACCTTTGAAAAGCAGATTTGGCAAGACTGTATTTCCCATTCGCCTGAAGCATTAAGCCATGGGCAAGGGTGATTCTGGATGCAGCACCGGACATGCTATCGGCCTTGCTATACCATTTTTCAGCCGCTGCGTAATTGAAAGACTTCCGGTAACTTTCGGCCAGCCGATCAGCCGTGTAAGTTGCCGGTTTCCGCTTGTAGGCCTCCAGGTATAAATCAATCGCATTTGTAAAATTATAAAGCTCAAATTGTCTATCAGCTTGCTTTAGTACTGCCTGACCTTTAGCTATATAGGCCATTAAACACAAAGCCACAATTATGATATAGTTTCTCATTTCATTTAATCTAGTTATTCTAAAATACCCTTTGTGTTGCCATCCTCAGGCGTGTTTTGCGGAAGTAATAAGCCAATGAAATCTCGTGGCTTCCGCCACTATAGCCTTGTAAAGGCCCCACAGAGTAGTCATAGGCATATCCTATACGAATATTGCTTTGGGGGAAAATTTCTATCGCGGCAACAAATGAGTCGTTACGGCTCAAATTTCGCTGTAAATGCGCTTTATCCCATAACTTAATCCCCGTTCGGTAGGAACCGCCCAGCCAAATACTTTCCCCAAAAAGAATGAACGCATTCAGGTCGAGATTGGTAGGGCCTGCGAAATCCTCCTTAAAAAGAAACGAGGGTTTAAGCCTAATGCCCGTAGCCACCGTAACAAGCATTCCCGCAGTCAAATAAGCATGGATCCGGGGCTTAGCCAGGTTCCTGAATTTATCATCGTTGTACTGCGATGCAATCAGGTTATCTGCTGATAACCCGGCAAAATATTGGTCATTGGCAAAGTAAACACCAAAGCTGGCATTGGGTACAATCAGGTTTCTGGAGGCATTAAAGTTAAGTTCGGGATCATTAGTAGAGAGTTTATCTGCATCAATTCCATATTGGGACACACCTCCGCTTAAACCAAACGCAAGCCTGGAACTACCTTCCTCATTCAACCTGATCCTATAAGCATAGCTGAGGAAAACTGAGTTATTTTGCTGTGCACCAAGCCTGTCGTTTACCGCTTGCAAGGCCAGCCCTACATTGCCCTCGTTGGCAATGGCATCTACAGCAAGGCTGATTGTTTTTGGTGCACCGGTTATCCCTGTCCATTGACTCCGATAAAAGCTGTGCAGATTCAGAACTTCTTTGTAGCCGGCATAAGCCGGGTTAATATATATGCCGTTAAACAGATATTGGCTGAACTGGGCATCCTGCTGTCCAAAAACCAATTGGCTTATGGAACTGAAGAATGCAGCTATCAGAATAAATTGCTTTTTCATTACACTAGGTTTGGTTCGTTTCTAATTTGATGTCCTTAATAGGGTGATATACCCTTTATAGTTCTGCCAGTTTGATGATGCATTTTTTTTCACCTTAAGCACATAATAATAGGTACCTTCATTCAGCCTTTCCCCTGACCAGTCATTTCTATAGTTAAATTGCTTATAGACCTCATTTCCCCATCTATTTACAATAATCAGCTCATTTTCGAAAAACTGGTCCAAGCCTCTGATCTCGAAACTGTCATTACGCCCATCTCCGTTAGGGGTAAATAAATTTGGGATATGGAGAACTTCTCCATTAAAGAGTACTGCTACCGTAGGGTGATCATTATCCTGTGCCGTACCCGAAACGTCGCTCACGGCCTGTCCTCCAACCGCCACAGCGTCTACCTTAGCCGTATTGGTAACCCGGTTCGCTGTTTTATCTGCGGGGGTTGTGGTATACAGAACTGCTATTGAGCTGCTTTGTCCAGGACCGAGCGTACCTGCGATTGCCTTCCCACTGATACCGAGTTTCGCATCTGTCAGGGAAACATTGTTCAATGTGACATTACCGGTATTTGTAATCACAAAGTTATAACTAATGGTATTTCCATCCGGCGATACAGTTGCAGTTTTAACCAGTGTTATTCGCGGATCATAGGATATTTTTGTAAAGGTTGGCATATTATTATCCTGGGCCGTACCTGAGACATCGTTTACCAATGTTCCGTTTGGCGAGACGGCGTTTACCGTTGCAGTATTGGTGACCCCCTTAGCGTCACGGTCTTCCTGCGAAATAGTATAATTTATACTTATCATAGTACTCTCACCGGGCTGAAGTTTGGCTGATACAAAACGGCCAGTGGCTCCAAGTTTGGGGTCATTTAGAACGATATTCGATAAGGTCACATTGCCCGTATTGGTCACTGCAAAACTGTATGATATGGTCAGACCGTCACCAGACACAGCGGCCGTCTTCACCAGCGCGATGGCCGGGTTCCTGTTCAAAGAAGTATTGGTCGGGGTGTCGTTGTTCTGCGCCGTACCCGAAACATCGCTCACCGTACTGGCATCAGGCGCCGTTCCGGTAACCGTGGCCGTATTGCTCACCTTGCCGGCATC
>NZ_JACHCQ010000020.1 GCF_014205835.1 Pedobacter sp. AK013
TTCGGAGGGAAAGGAACTAGATACGCATCATCCGGTAATCAAATTGGTGGCCAGTTTGGCCCGAAACAGAGGGGTCACTTTCATTGAAATACACACTCATATCGTATTGATTTTTAATGAACTGTAAAGTTACTTTCACTAAAAATTATAAATAAATATGAGGGGTAAAACCTTTGTCAGCAACTATTTTATTTTATTTCAAAAGAAACTAAAAGACAACAAAAGATAAAACTGAAAGAAATCAGTTTCTTACAATTTTCATACTCAAAATTCATAGTCTGAAAATTCTCGGAAAATTTAGAGAATAAATATAGCTAAATGAAACTAAAAGAAGTTGAAAACCTAGTCCATCCTAATATATGATAATAAATATAAGTATCTGATAATAAGCTATTTACCGATACAAAACTTTGTAAATATATTCTCCAACAAATCATCAGTAGTTACTGTACCTGTAATTTCGCCAAGATAATGCAAGGCCTGTTTAATATCCATGGCTAAAAAATCAGAGGTAACCGGATTATCTACATTGGCCAGAACCCTTTGTAGCGCGTGTTCGGTTTGTTTTAAAGCTTCTACATGGCGTATATTGGTTACCAAAGTTTCGCTGGTGTTAATGTGGTGCAAATTAACCTGTTCTAGTAATGTGGTTTTTAATTCATCGATGCCCTGCTTTTCTTTAGCAGAAATAAAAACAACATCTAAGGCTTCAAAAGCTTTACGCTGTGCAGTTGTAAGGAGTTCGGCTTTATTGACCAAAATTAAATAGGGGATAGCCAACTGCGCTAAACCCCGAATCTGCTCTTCAATTTCTGCAATACTTTGGGCAGCATCGGCCATGTAAATGATCAGCTTGGCCTGTTTCATTTTTTCTAGGGTACGTTCTACTCCTAGAGCCTCAATAATATCGGCGGTATCGCGTATTCCGGCGGTATCGATAAAACGGAAAACAATGCCGCCAATGGTGAGTTCATCTTCAATGGTATCGCGAGTGGTTCCGGCAATATCCGAAACGATAGCACGTTCCTCATTCAGGAGGGCATTTAATAGCGTAGATTTACCCACATTAGGCTTACCTGCAATAACTATGGGAACACCATTTTTAATCACATTTCCCATTTCGAAAGAGGAGATTAAACGTTGTAAAACGTAATTGATTTTGTTGACCAGGTTTTTGAGCTGTTCGCGATTGGCAAATTCCACATCTTCTTCTGCAAAATCGAGTTCGAGCTCAATCATTGAGGCGAAATGGATCAGTTGTTCGCGTAAACCCTTTAATTCGTTGGCAAAACCACCGCGCATCTGTTGCATGGCCACATCGTGCGAAGCTTTCGAATTGGAGGCTATTAAATCGGCAACGGCTTCTGCCTGACTGAGATCGAAAGCACCGTTTAAAAAGGCGCGTAGCGTAAATTCGCCGGGTTTTGCAGCACGTGCACCTTTGCTAATTAACAGGTTAATAATCTGCTGGATAATGTAGTTAGAGCCATGACAGGAAATTTCTACCACATTTTCTTTGGTGTACGATTTAGGGGCAACGAATAAACCTGCCACCACTTCATCAACAATATGACCGCCATCTTTAACCAGGCCAAAATGTAAAGTATGCGAGGCCTGCTTTTCTAAATCTTTTCCTGCAAATACGGCATTGGTAAGAGAAATAGCCTCCGGACCAGATAAACGGATGACGCCAATGGCGCCAGAACCTGAAGGAGTAGATAAAGCAATAATGGTATCCTGATTGTTCATATGCGGTATTAAAGCTGCAAAAATAAGGCTAATCTATGGGTATATCGTGTAAGGGAAGTAATTTTTTTAAGCATTGGTTAATCGGTTAATTGTTGAAATTTGTTAATCGGCTAAAAACTAGCTTAAGATCTGGGAACAAATAAATCGCCTGACTTCGGACTAAAATATCCGTTGGTTCATGGTCAGGTGTAGATTCCGGGCTGTAGTTGCTAAACCATCAATTGTTCTCCTTCCGGTGGCCTTATTGGCTAGCTGCTACGTTTCTTCTATTGTACAATAAATTATTCTTCAATATAACTCATCGGCCTATCGTGCGGACACATCTTTTTGGGAATAGTTTTGGGCATCATGCTATGATTGCTTTGAAAAACTACAGCTTTGAGCGAAGAACGCCCGTCAATCCCGGGGGGGCGGAAAAATCAAAAAAACGATTGCAGAATAGTACAAATACCACTAACAAACCTTAAACGTAGTGGTTTTGTGTTCATAACGATGATTTAATTTTAAAAAATATTGAACACAAACCCCGTAGGGCTCAATCAGACCAAAGAAAAAATAAACAATAACTGATTAAACGAAGTGCCACTGTTTTTTTGATGCGCATGGGATTGTGCAAAAGGCCCATTGCTGGATTGACCAAGCGCTTTGGGTACTTTGGCGTTTCAAAATGCGAAGCATTCTTGAGCACAGCTAAAAACAACACGAACTGCGAAAAACTATCATGCCACCGCGGCATAGACCGGAAAAACAGCGATATCTATTACTAAATAAGCTTTCTAAGAAATTAGAATCAGCTAATGGCTAGAAATAAATCTATATTAAAAGAGATGTGTCCACACGATAGCTCATCGGTAGGAAACCGGGTTATCGATCCTGGACTACAGACTTCGGACTAAAAAACCAAACTTTTTCACAACGGCTGTGTTTAAACCTTAATCAGATAAACTTTTTATGACAAACAATTTACCCCTAACCGTTAAACGATCAATAGAATTATTGGGTCTCATGGCCGTTGTAGCCGTTATGGTAATCGGAAGAGATATTATCATGCCGATATTGATGGCTTTTTTTATCAGCATTATGTTGCTTCCGGTATATCGCTTTTTAAAAAGAAAAAAAATACCCGAATCGTTAGCCATCATTCTATCCATTTTATTGGTCGCGCTTTTTGTAGCGTTGATTGTTTGGTTTTTTTCGAACCAGATTGGTATTTTGGTTAAAGATTTTCCGCAGATAAAAGCGAATGTAACACAACATATCAATTCGTTAAGCGATTGGATTAGCCGGATTACCCATTACGATGATAAGCAGCAAAAAGCCTTTATACAAGCTAAAAGCGACGATCTGATGAACATGGGAACCTCACTGGCGGGTGGTGCTGCTGTAACCTTAAGCGGCATTTTTGTATTTATCGGTTTATTGCCTATTTATATTTATCTGATGCTTTTTTATAAAGATATTTTATTACGCTTTATATTTATGTGGTTTAAAACCGACGATCATCCAAAAGTGAAAGAAGCAATTTATGAAACGGAATCGATCATTAAAAGCTATTTAATCGGACTATTGATCCAGATCACTTATATGACCATTTTGTTGGGGGGGATATTGATGTTAGTGGGGATCAAACATGCCTTATTAATTGGCGTAATCTTCGCCATATTAAACCTGATTCCATATGTGGGTGCTTTAATTGGTAACGTAATCGGGGTACTGCTTACACTTACTTCATCGCAAGAATTATGGCCGGTAATCACTGTTTTAGGTGTAATTGCATTTGTTCAATTTTTAGATAACAATATCTTAATGCCGCGTATTGTGGGCTCTAAGGTAAAAATCAATGCCCTGTTTGCCATTTTAGGCGTATTTATAGGCGGCAGTATAGCAGGTGTATCAGGCATGTTTCTCGCACTGCCTATTGTGGCCGTACTCAAAATTATCTTCGATCGTACAGAATCTTTTAAACAATGGGGGGTGTTACTGGGAGATGAACGCCCGGCTAAAAGCCCCATGACTTTCCCCAACTTTAGGAAGAAAAAAGCAGTGGATACCAAATCGGGTATAGAGAAAGGGTAGGTTTAAGGTTGCGTGGACATTTCTTGTTATTTGAGATTTAGAAAGTTAAGCAGGAAGCAAATAAGGGAGGTGTATTTCGCCTCCCTGGTTGGGATTATGCCGTTTCTCTTTCTAGTGCAGGAGCCAAAGGCCAGTCTACCGGAACCTCAGTTAGCGCGTGCAGGTAGTTGGTGATGATTTTGTCACCGATCACCATTACGATGTCGATCAGATTGTCCTTCGTATAACCTGCTGCAAAGAAATTATTCAATACATCCTGATCTGCATGTCCGCGGCGCTCAGTAGTGCTTTTTACCAATTTGGCAAGTGCATCCAGTTTAGAGTCAAAGTTGATATTTGCGCGTCTTATCTCTAAAATTTGCTCATCGGTAAAACCGTTCATTTTAGCAAACTGTGTATGGGCGCTCAGACAGTATATACATTCGTTTACCTGACTGACAACCAGGTTGATGACCTCGCGTTCTTTAGAACGGATGGATGACTTTCTATTTTGCAGTGCCAGGTAATCACCAAGAGCGTTTTCACTATGGCCGAAGATTGCATACAGGTTTGGTACGAAACCTACCATAGCCTGGAGGTTATCGAATATCGCTTGGTTAGCTGAAGATACTTGTGCTTTTGTGGGGATTTCGAAATTTTTCATCATCTGTTTTTTAAATTTTGATTATTGTCTTTTGACATTACAAAAGTGCCACAGATTTATCCCCTAATGAATAGAGAGAATTCCCGTTCACATGTAATATCTTCCCTAAAGCTTTATAAACTTTCCGGCAAACAGTATGAATACGCTTTGAAGATTGGACATCGCGCGGCCAACAAAACTTGAGAGATAAAAAGGTTTCCACAGATTTAAGGATACTTTTTTCCGCCTGTGTTGATAGGAGATCGACAGTGTTAAATATAGTGTTGAGCAGAAATCCAACCGGACAAACGCTAACTGCCATTACTGATATCGTTGTTAATTTTGCACGGTCCAAATAAACATTACAATTTCGGCATAAGTTTAAGCCGTTAAATAATAGAGATAATTCCCCATGGCCTGTAAGCTATTTCCCCGACGAAAGTAAGGTTGGCTTCGCGTTACGGAAATCAGATGGGGCGTAGCCGGTTTGTTTCTTGAAAAAGTTGCTAAAATAGGATGCATCGTCATAACCTAGATCATAAGCGATTTCTTTCGCAGATTTGTCTGTATACATCAACAAACGTTTAGCTTCCAGTACAATCCTATCCTGGATTACAGCAAGTGGAGACTTATGGTTATAGAGCCCAAAGTAATTGGCCAGTGTTTTAGGAGATTTGTGAAGCTGGTTTGCATAAAACTGAACCGTGTGCGCTTTACGGTAATTGTTTTCGACCATAAGATTGAATTTTCGCAGCACGTCCAGTTTGTCATCTGTCAATGCCTGCTCTTTAAGATATTGGTGTTTGGCCAGCCGGGTAACGATGATGATCAGGCGTTTAACCAGCATCTGGAGCATGTCTCGCTGTATGGCATCTTTGTCTCCGAATTCTTCAACGAATACCTGTAGCAAAAGTTTCAACTTATTTTGTTGTTGATCGTCCAGAGCAATAAACATGGTCTCGGCAGAACCATAGAATAAGAAACCAACACAGCTAACTTCCTTATCATGATCCACAATGCAATAAAAGTTCCTGTTGTATTGCCATGCAATAATCTGCCCAGGCTTTTCAAAGCTGAAGGTCTGGTTAACCATCAATGGCAAGATGGTGTGGGCAGGAAACTTATAACAGATGCCATCTATCATAGCTGTTTGATCTGGCCCGTCATTCCAGGCGAGGGTTAAAAATTTGTCTTTCCGGCCCTGTTGGAAGAACTGTTGGTCAAAGTCTGTTTGGTGAAATGTCAGGTGCAATTCGCCAGCAGATATAGGGTCGGTGTAATGTAGCTTCATGTTGCTGCTATTAATTCGCGCAAATATAATGATTTCATCAAGGCCATATGAAGTCAAATAATAACCTAGGCTATTCTGGTGGTAAAGGAAGGGTAGGCTGGCGTTTCGCTAAAAATGGCTACAGGTTCTTATCGTTTTTTGATGTTAGCCTCAGGATTAGCCACCAAATTTACGTACCCTATAAATTAACGATAATATGAAATACCTGTCTAAGTGGTTAACCTGCCTGTCTACAATAACGTTATCGGACACATCTCTGGATATCTTAATTTTAGCTATTTTATTTTGTATGCGTTTTTAGTACTACATTTCTGCTGAGGGTTTTAAACCTAACTGCATTATCTTGTTCTACAGTAATGGTAATATGGCCTGTTTTACTCGTATTAATATCGCTTACCCGGCCATGCTTACCTATATGTGTTCCTTTAATCACCACACAGTAATCGCCATCTTTTAAATTTGTTGTTTCCATTTTAGTGTTTATGGATTTGGGCTTGTTTTGTTTTTTAATTAAAAGTATGAATTTTTTAATGTTTTTAAGGGGTTAACTTAAATTTATGAAGAATGGAGATGTAAAATGCTGGTTATGCAGCCTCATCTATTCACAAATTCTACTATCTTGTAAATGCGCTGTTTAATAAATCAAAAAACCTTTTTTTTGATAAAAAAAGATGCCTGTTTTCTAATGCCAATGCCAAATAGATCATGATTAAAAGATTAATGCCATTATTGTTACTGTTGGTTTCTTCTGCAAGCTTTTCGCAGGAAACGATCAAAACTTATCTTTCCGGAACGGATAAAGATCATACCAAACAATGGGATTTTTATTGCACTGCCGGTCGTAAAAGTGGTATATGGACCAAAATACCTGTGCCATCTAACTGGGAATTACAGGGCTTTGGAAGTTACAACTACGGGCACGATAAAGTTAAAGCCAACGAACAGGGGATTTATCGTTATGAATTTGCGACCGGTAAAATAACAGGAAAAAAAGTATTTCTGGTTTTTGAGGGGGCGATGACCGATACCAAGATAAGCATTAATGGAAAGCTGGCAGGTGATGTGCACCAGGGTGGATTTTATCGGTTTAAATATGATATTACGACACTTTTAAAACCTGAAGGAAAGAATTTACTGGAAGTAACAGTTGATAAAGTTTCTGAAAATGCCTCTATTAATAAAGCCGAAAGAACGAGCGATTTTTGGGTTTTTGGTGGCATCTTCCGTCCGGTTTACCTGGAAACTGTGCCAAACAGATTTATAGAAAGAGTTGCCGTTAATGCTAAGGCCGATGGTAGCTTTCAGCTTGATGTTTATGGTCAAAATTTAACTGCTGACGATATTATTGAAGCCCAGGTAAAAAAACTAACTGGCGAAAATGTAGGAAAAGCATTTGCCATAAAAGCGAACGCACTAAATGGCCCGCAAAGCCTGCAGGCTACTTTTTCAAACCCTTTATTATGGAGTAGCGAATTCCCCAATTTATATCAAGTGGTGGTGCGCATCAAAAATAAACAGCAGATTATTCATCAGGTGAAGCAAAAATTTGGTTTTCGAACACTTGAACTACGAAATGGCGACGGTTTTTATGTTAATGGGGCGAAAATGATTTTAAAAGGCGTTAATCGCCACAGCTTCTGGCCTGAAAGCGGACGTACATTAAGCCCTGAAGTACATTTAATGGATGTAAGGTTAATGAAAGAGATGAACATGAATGCCGTTCGTATGTCGCATTATCCGCCAGATGCAGCATTTTTGGATATCTGCGACTCATTAGGTTTGTACGTGATTAATGAGTTAACTGGCTGGCAGGCAAAATACGATAATACCGTTGGGCACAGGCTTGTAAAAGAGCTAGTGATCAGGGATGTAAACCATCCTTCTATTATTTTTTGGGCCAATGGTAACGAGGGAGGCTTTAATACTGACCTTGATAATGACTATGCTTTATACGACCCACAGAAACGTACGGTAATTCATCCTTGGGAGAAGTTTAATGGAACCGATACCAAACATTATCCCGATTATAACTATATGGTTAAGGCAGCTACTTCAGGGCAGGAAGTTTTTTTTCCGACCGAGTTTATGCATGGTCTTTACGATGGGGGGGCTGGTGCTGCTTTAGACGATTTCTGGAACCAGATGTTAATCCATCCTCATGGTGCCGGTGGTTTTATTTGGGCTTTGGTAGATGAAGACGTTATCCGGACAGATAAAAACGGCATTTATGATGGCGATGGAAACCATGCACCTGATGGAATTGTTGGCCCTCACCGCGAAAAGGAAGGCAGTTTTTATACCATAAAAGAGATATGGTCTCCTGTTTTTATCGATTTGCCAAAAATTGATAGTCATTTTAATGGTAAAATAGCTCTTGAGAACCGCTTCAGTTTTACCGATCTGGCTAAATGTGTTTTTAAATGGAAATTAGTGAGTTTCCCATCGGCCAATACCGATGGAACAAAGGCTATTGTAAATGCTAGTGGGGCATTAACCTACGGGCTCAAGCCTGGTGCAAAAGGTACACTCGACCTGGTTTTGCCAAAATCTTGGGCACAAAGCGATGCCTTATATTTAACGGTTTACGGAGCTGATAAGAAGGAAATATTTACCTGGAGCTGGCCAATAAAAGCTGCCGGTTTGATTGTGAAAAAGCAAGAAACAGCCCTGAACAATTCGGGAGTAAAAGCCGAAGAAACTAATCAGTCGCTGCTGGTTAAACAGAATGGTATAAGCTACTATTTTGAAAAGGCATCAGGCTACCTGGAGAAAGTTGTTAAAGGCAATACCATTATTTCTTTGTCAAAAGGCCCGGTGTTGGCTGGTGTAAATACTGAATTGAAAAATTTTAGTCATAAAGCAGAAGGAGCAAAATATATTGTTGAATCTGATTACCAGGGGGCTGGTTATTTGCATGCGCGGTGGATATTTGAAGCTGGAAAGCTGGTGAAACTCGAATACAAATTTAACCAGCAAGACGATGCTGATTTTATGGGGATTACCTTTAATTATCCGGAGGATAAAATTACCGGAATGAAATATCTGGGCCGCGGGCCGTACCGGGTTTGGAAAAACAGGTTAAAAGGGCAGCAGTTTGGGGTTTGGCATAAGGATTATAATAATTCGGTTACGGGCGAAACCTGGGGTTATCCTGAATTTAAAGGCTATCATGCTGAAGTGAACTGGGTTAGGGTAGAAAATAAAGAAGCTCCATTTACGGTTTATATAGCCGATGAAGATACTTATCTGCAAATGTACAGGCCTGCGCGTGAAACTGCTGCATTAAGCAACAACAACGTAGAACCTGCCTTCCCTGAAGGGAGTATCGGTTTCTTAAAAGGGATAAGTGCCATTGGCACCAAATTTCAGTCGGCTTTATTATTAGGGCCACAAAGCCAGAAAAACAAAACCGATGGAAAAACCTTTAAGGGGACGCTACTATTTGATTTTGGACAATAAGGGCATTATCTAAGTTAAAACAGCATGGCCAAATCCTATTTAATCCTTATTTAACGATATGAAGATTGTATTTTTTTCTGCGAAACCTTACGACCGTGAATTTTTCGAAAGCTGTAATAAACATTATGATTTTGAACTGGAATTTTGGGAAACCCATCTAGGGCCTCATATTGCCGGTGCGGTAAAAGCCGGTACCGATGTGGTGTGTGTATTTGTGAACGATAAACTAACTGCTGATGTTATTGCCATATTGGCACAGAGCGGAGTGAAAATTATTGCTTTGCGTTGCGCAGGTTTTAATAATGTGGATTTGAACGCGGCGAAACAATACGGTATCCGCGTTTGCCGTGTTCCCGCTTATTCGCCACAAGCCGTTGCAGAACATGCCGTAGCCATGTTGCTTACACTAAACCGTAAAACACATAAGGCCTATAACCGCGTACGTGAACAGAATTTTTCGCTTTCGGGTTTAATGGGTTTCAATCTTTTTGGGAAAACAGTAGGCGTAATAGGAACAGGAAAAATTGGTGCTGCTTTCAGCAGAATCATGCTCGGTTTTGGCTGTAATGTACTGGCTTTTGATCCTTTTGTAGATAAAGCGTTGCAGCATGCAGGGGTAAAGTATTTGCCTTTTCATGAAGTGATAAAAGAAGCTGATATTATTTCGCTGCATTGTCCGCTTACACCTGAAAACCATTATCTTATCGGATCAAATAGCTTATCGACGATGAAAAAAGGGGTAACTTTAATCAATACAAGTAGAGGTGGACTGATCAATACACATGAAGTTATTGAGGCATTGAAAAACGGACAGCTCGCAGCATTGGGAATTGATGTGTATGAGCAAGAAGAGCAACTCTTTTTTAAAGACCTTTCAGGGAGTATTATTGGTGACGATGATATTCAAAGATTGATCAGCTTTCCGAATGTCCTTCTTACCGGGCATCAGGCTTTTTTTACGCAAGAGGCCTTAACGGAAATTGCAACATCTACCTTAAAAACGGTTAAGGTGTTGTTGGAAGATAATGCTGAAGAGAACGTTTCGGATGCAATATTGGTGTAACAAAACTGGCTGCCCGACGCTGGAAAATAGAATGGATGCAGGGAGTTTAGAGTAGGCTTATTACCACAAAATCTCCCTGCAGCCTTGTATGTTATCAGTAATAAGAAGTATTGAGGTTGCTGTTTTGCTTTTCTGCGGCCTCTATAGGGGTATAATCAGAAAGAACAAGTGCTTCGCCTTTTTTGATGCAAACATCATGTTCAAAATGCACAGATGGACTTCCATCTGCAGTTCTGATCGTCCAACCGTCTTCATCAAGAAAAACATCTTTTTTGCCCATATTGATCATCGGTTCTATGGCCAGCACCAGATTTTCTCTTAATAGCAAACCATTGCCTTTTCTTCCATAATTTGGTACCTGTGGATCTTCGTGCATATCTCTCCCTAAACCATGGCCTACCAGATCTCTTACTACGCCGTAACCCTGCTTTTCGTTATGATTTTGGATAGCTGCACTAATATCACCAATGCGTTTGCCTACAACAGCTTCTTTAATACCAAGAAAAAGCGATTCTTTAGTTGTTTTTACCAGGTTTAATATCGCTGGCGATACTTCGCCTATAATAAAGGTATAAGCATGATCACCATGAAAACCGTTTTTTATGGTACCCACATCTACTGAGATAATATCGCCATCTTTCAATTCATCTTTAGTTGGAAAGCCATGTACAACTACATCATTTACCGAGGTGATGATATGAAAAGGAAAGCCATTATAGTTGTAAAAGGAAGGTACAGCGCCATTATCAAGTATAAATTCGTTGGCAATCTTATCAATCTCAAGAGTTGTAACGCCTGGCTTTAATATTTTAGCTACTTCTGCAAGGGTATTACTCACCAGTAGGGCGCTGGTCTGCATCAGTTCTACTTCTTCGTTGGTTTTATATAAAATCATTGCTGCAAATTTAGCAAAAGAAGCGAAAAGGAAAAAAGACGAAGAATTGAATGATAGAATAACTGAATGTTTGT
The DNA here is from genome assembly GCF_014205835.1 of Pedobacter sp. AK013. GTDB lineage: Bacteria > Bacteroidota > Bacteroidia > Sphingobacteriales > Sphingobacteriaceae > Pedobacter. Next base: position 11,230 of record NZ_JACHCQ010000020.1, read on the forward strand.
AGCTAAATTAAGAGCACAACCGGTAATCGAGTGCTAAAACTTTATTTCTGATTCTACTCAGGGTTTCCAAGCGCATACCAAGGTAGCTGGCCAGGTATCGCTGCGGTATTCTGGTAATATCCAAGCCACTTTCCTGTAGTTTACGGTATCTGCTCATTGCTTTGGGTATCCTCGCTAGGATTGATCTTTCTGATGCTGCATAATAATGAAATGCCAACAGCTTTCTGCCAATTAAATTGGCCTCCGGATAGTTGGTATACATCACATCGATAAAGGTATATGGAATGCAAATGAGTTGGCTCTCTTCCAGGGCCTGAAGATACTCTATAGAACTACTAAGCTGCTGATCGGGATGACGTATGGCGCCTATTAATTCATTTCCGAAGCTAAACCAGGTACTGATATCTTTTTTGCCATCGCGCACAAAACCACGTACCAGACCGTTTACCAAAAAATACAGCGAGGCATTACTGTCTATTGGTGAAAGAATATATTTATTCTTTTTAACGTGGATGAGCTTACAAGATTTTTCATGTTCGGCTTTGAAGGCATCAGATAATGGATAGAATTGCGCAAAATAATCAAAAAGCGGGCGCAAAAATGATGTTGAATAAGGCATAATTAAGGCTTTTTTAGATTTTTGAGCATGTGTTAAAGCATACTCATTTGGAAACACCATAGCTATATGATGATCTGAAACCAAAAATACCTGGTATTTCAGTATTTGATGAAATACAGAGCGGTTGTGGCCTCTAACGATACGATCGTTAGACTAAAAAATGGCTATAAACAGGTTAACGACTTAATTATTATGCAAAATAGGTGGTAGGCATTACGCCTGTTTCTTTTTTAAATGCGTTATAAAATGTAGCCAGGCTTTTAAAACCAGCTTCGGAGGCGATAGCCTCGATGGTTATTTTATCTGATTTTAGGGGATATTGTTTTAAGAAATGATCAACGCGGTAACTGTTTATCCAATCGCGGAAATTTTTGCCGATATGTTTGTTAATTACGAAGGAGCAATGGTGTATAGGGATGTTAAGCTTTGCTGCCAGATCGATAATCTGAAAGTTGTGATGCAGATAAAGTTGTTCCCGTTCCATTATTTCTTTCATCGCAAAGGCATAGTCAGACAGTTGTGCATCTAAAAGATTAATTTTTTTGACTGCTGCCATTGTAGGTTTTGGATCTTTTTCTGATAAGGAAAGTAAGGGGGCACCAGTTTCCGGTTGGTTGTTTTCTAATTTCTTAGTTGCAGGTTTTTTAGTCCAGTCTACAGCTACCAGCAGATAGCCATAAAAAATATAAGGCTTGTGGAGTGCATACAATAAAATGATTAATAGTGCTAAACAGTTAAGCACAATAAAAGAAGCGTTCACATATGGGATGTGTAAACTTCTTAAAATAATGGGCACTAAACTAAACAACTGGAAAAAGGTAGCAATTCGAAGAAAAAAGATGATCCATTTTCTGCCTTCACCTTCGAGTATCTGTTGTGGCTTGTTTTTTAGACGGAGTACGACAACCCAGGTAAGGCATAAATATCCAAATACAAGCACTGGCCTAAATAAATAATGAAAATACGGAGGGAAAAGGCCACTTTTTGCCCTTAGCGAGAAGTAACCGTTTTCGGCTAATTGGCTTCCTATTAAATTCCAATCGAGCGTTGTAGAGAAATGCCAGGGGATAACGTGGATAATGGCTAACAAGGCAGGTACAAAATGAAGCCATTCTATTTTTTGTAAATTTTTACGATCTTGAAGAAAACCTGTTATGTAGAGGTAAAAGCAGGCTGGAGCAGCATAATAAAACGGCGTAAAAGTTTGATTAAAAAAGGCTAAAGCATAAGGCTGGCCCGATTTGAAGAGCAATGAAGTTAAAATTTGGCCAAATCGGGCAAAAAATATAACCGAGAGCAGCATATTAAGTAGTTTATTCCCTCTTTTTGCGAAAAAAAGATGCATAGAGAATAAAAGTAAAAATAAACAACTGGTGCTAACGAGAAGGTTTAAAGACTGCATATTTCCAACCAAGATAAAATATAATTGTTAAATTAAATTCCCCTGACTGTAAAATATTTTATTATAAAATGTGCCATTTGCAAAATGTTAAAAATGAGGCAGCTTATCAAAAAATAAGATTAGTATAGCCGCCGGCTGTTCTTATGTTTTATTAGCTTTTTACACTATCGGCAATAATGATTTGGCATAAACGTTTGTTTAATTTATAAAAAGCAATAGTTTTGCGGCCCGTTTATTGTAAGCGGAAAGGAATATTATTTAATTAATGGATGTTTAGCATCCCTATAAAAGAAAAATTATGGACAAATTTAAAAAAGTGCAAGATCTAATCTCTTCTGTTGAAGCAGACGTAACTAAATTTTATGATGGTGGTAATGCGGCGGCAGGTACACGTGTACGTAAAGCAATGCAAGACCTAAAAGTTTTAGCCCAAGAAATTAGAGATGAAGTAACTGATAAAAAAAATAGCGCTAAATAATTTGTTTTCGCTTTAAAAAGGCTGTATCATAAATATACCATTGTCATCCCGAAGGAGTCTGACGGAGCGCCTGTTGAAGCATCTGCCATAACACAGTTTAAGGCATTTAGACAGGCTCAATGTGACAAACCTTAGAACTTTGTTTTATGATACAGCTTTTCCTTTTTATGTGCTAGTTTTGGCCTTTACGCTTTACGTTTACTGGTAATAAGTTTATCGGTAAAGAAATCGCGGAAATCGTTGTAGTAAAGATCGCCCACTGTAAAGCTAATATGGTTAGATAATGTTACCCTTGTTCCCTCTACATGTAAAATATGATTGATGGAAATAATATAACCTCTATGCAACTGGATAAAGCCCTTTTTAATATTCAGTTGTTCTTTAACATCTTTCAAGCTTAAATAAGCAATAATTACTTTCTCTGTGGTGTGGATTTTAATGTAGTTGTGGAAACTTTCAAAAGCGATGATATCTGCATAACGCACTAAAACCGCTTTGTGGTTTTCTGATTTGTTTTTGACCAAGAAATAAGTTTCCTGTTCTATATTTTCTATCTCATCCTCAAAAACGCGGTTTACAGTTAAAGCAAATTTAGCATAACCGTAAGGTTTAAGTAAATATGCATCTGCTTCTGCCTCAAATGCTTCAAAGGCATATTCTTCATGTGAAGTGGTAAATATCAGTTTCCGGGTTTTGGAGCGGATGGCTTTAGAAAGTTCGATGCCCGAAATCTGTGGCATTTGAATGTCCATAAATATCACATCTACCTGATCAATCTTTTTCAGTTCGTTCAAGGCCACCATCGGATCGGTGTAGCTAGCCAGGAGCTTCATATTCGGGGTATCCGCTATGTATTTTTCAAGACCCGAAATCGAGTTTTGTTGGTCATCAATGGCTATACACTTAATCATTTGTTAATCTTCTTTGTATACATAACGAAATTACACCTTTTCATACCGAAAATAGAACGCTTTGTCCTGTTTCGCTTCAAATTTTCTATATATTGGCTAATTTAAGGTAAAAAAGAGCTTTATGGTGTATACAGGAGTGATTAAATGGTACAATCCGGTAAGAGGTTTCGGGTTTATTGCCCCGGATGGAGGAAAAGAAATGATTTATGCAGATAACCAGAAATTGATAGGGATTTACCGGCCCTCTTTACAGGTAGGAACCAAGGTTCGCTTTAATTTAGAACAGGGGCAGGTGGGATGCCAGGCAACTAATATTGTAGTGCTGGCTGTAGGGTTTGATTAACATTTGCACCTATCTGTAACGAAAACAGACCGATCTGTGTAAACCAGTGCTTAAAATTAAGGACAGAATACGATCTTGCGTATGCAAACAATAAACTGTAGAAACCTTAATCCAAACGGCGTTTGGTTTGGAAGCAATAAGTATTATTTTCCATTAACATCTACCTATTAACTTTTCATATCTGGATTATCTCTCTTTCCTATCTAAATTAGCGCTCTATTTTTAGATAGGATTCTTTCGGATAACGTTTTTGCTTAAATTCGCAATACCTTTAGGGTACGGATATTTTTAAAGCAATTGTTTATGAATTTCAAAACCTTGGTTCTTTTGTTGAGTACAGTTTCTACTGCACTAATTGGTGGCCTCTTTTATGCATACTCCTGTTCAGTTATCCCAGGCCTTGCACGTCTTTCTGATGCTTCTTTTTTACAGGCTATGCAATCAATCAACCGGGCTATTTTAAATCCGCTTTTTTTTATTTCTTTTATGGGCACGCTAGTGATATTACCCATAAGTGTTTGGTTTTTCAGAGATCAGCCTATGGTGTTTTACCTGCTTTTTGGGGCAACCTTATTATACTTGGGCGGAGTTTTTCTGGTTACGATAATTGGTAATGTACCGCTCAATAACCTATTGGATGGGGCAGATCTTGATAAACTTGGTACAACAGAACTAACTGCATTGCGCGAAAAATTTGAGCCGGGCTGGAATTTATTCCATCGGATCAGGACCATCGCATCATTTATCTGTATTATACTGGTCGCATATGCCGCAATATTAAGCCGCAATGCATAAAGGTATAAAACAAGAAATTTCGTTATTGCTTCGCGCCTCATATTTATGGGCTTTTTAATGATAAAAGATTTAAAAAGTACGCAGTTTTTTATTTTTATAGTATAAATAGGCCAATTTTATGCAGAAAATTGCAAATAGCAAAATATAAGTAAGATATGAGCCGATACGATGCAACCGATTGTATTTGTATTATCTTTGTATGATCTCTATGCGTGTTTACAGTTCATATTCTGATAGTGAATTGGCATTCTTGTTAACACAAGGTGATGAGCTGGCCTTTACCGAAATTTATAACCGCTTTTATGGATTACTTTTCATCCATGCCAGCAAACGCTTAAACAATGATGAAGAGGCGAAAGACGTATTACACCAACTGTTCGAGTCGCTTTGGGTTAAACGTTTACAGGTAGCACCCGATGGTAATTTATCAGCTTATTTATATACAGCCGTACGTAACCGTGTGCTGGATGTATTTGCACATCAAAAAGTGGAAAGTAAATATGTTAATTCCTTGCAGGATTATATAGATCAAGATCATGTATTAACTGATTATATGGTGCGTGAAAAGCAAATGGCACTATTAATTGAACAGGAAATTGATGCTTTGCCACCCAAAATGCGCGAAATATTTGTTTTAAGTCGCAAAGAGCATAAATCGCATAAAGAAATTGCGCTCGAATTGGGGCTTTCTGAGTTAACGGTTAAAACGCAGGTTAAAAAAGCGCTACGAATTCTTAAATCTAGGTTGGGGGTGGTTATTTATGTTGCTTTCCTTTTAAAAACCTATCGGTAGCTAGCTGTGGGTATATCTAATTGAAGTTTTTCTCTTTAAATTAAGCTGTATTGTGATTATTTTGAAAAAAAAATAATTTTCTGATACCCCCAAGGCTATACCTTAACCGTATATACATTAATCAACCTAACAAACTTCTTTTTAATGGAGAAAAATGCGAAAAAGCTTTTAGATAAATATCTTGCTGGTAATTGTACGCCAGAAGAGATTGCTATTGTTGAAGATTGGTATCTTCAGTTCCCTTTTCAAAAAGGAGCGCCTAACCATTCAATTATAGCATCCAGTAAACAAGAAGTTTGGAACCGATTAAGTCCTCGCAATAGATCTTTAAAATTGGTTACGGTTAAATGGCTTGCCATTGCGGCTAGTATTGTTGTATGTATGATTTTGGGGATTTATTTTACGTTACAGCGCAATGCGGCACCATTAATTGCCAAAACTGAATTAAAAGATATTCTTCCCGGCAAACGTAAGGCAGTACTTACCCTGGCCGATGGAACAGTTGTTGACCTGGATGATGCTAAAAATGGTCAAATTGCCAATCAGAATGGTATTGTAATCCGGAAAGCTAAAAACGGTCAGCTCGAATATATCATCGAAGAAATACCAAATGCAACCGTTATAGGCTCGAACACCATTAGCACGCCCCGAGGCGGGCAATATCAGGTAAGTTTGCCCGATGGAACAAAAGTTTGGCTTAATGCAGCCACAACATTAAAGTATCCTTATGTTTTTGCAAAAAATGAAAGGCTGGTGGAGTTAAATGGTGAGGCCTATTTCGAAGTTTCGAAAGACCATACCCGCCCTTTTAAGGTAAAAACAGATGCGCAAACGGTTGAGGTTTTAGGTACACATTTCAACATTAATGCCTATAGCGATGAGAACATTGTTAAAACCACTTTGTTAGAAGGCGCCGTAAAAGTGAGTGCCACATCGGGTTCGGTAAATCTGCACCCAGGTGAGCAATCGTTGCTGACGGCAAATAGTGCAAGGTTATCTATTAATAAGCAGGTAGATATAGATAAAGAAATGGCCTGGAAAAATAATATTTTCTCTTTCGATAACGACGATTTGCAGACCATTATGCGGCAGATTTCGCGTTGGTATGATGTAGATGTAGTTTATCAGGGTAAAATTACATCAGAAAAATATGTAGGAGAAATACCGAAGAACAGCAACCTTGCAGAGGTTTTTAAAATATTAGAACTGAACCACGTTCACATTGATGCTAAGGGTAAAGTACTAACAGTAACAGGAAATTAAACAAGAACGGCTTTTCTTAAAACAGCCACAAAAATCAACCAACCAATTTACAAACTAACTAAACTTTATGATGAAAAAACTACCAGAAATTTAGCTAAGTACCTTGAAAAAGACCGAAAGCGCGGCAACGCTTCCGGTAGAAATTTGGACAAGCAGCTTGCTTCGAAACCCAGCTGCTATTTTTTAACCTCATTCATTACAAAGGTATGAAATTAACTACCCTTTACAACCCCGTGTGCGACATGCGGAGGGTAAAGATTAAATTTTTATTGGTCATGAAATTGACTACAATCTTACTATTGGTCGGTGCCTTACATTTGTCGGCAGCCACTTTTTCCCAAACAGTAATGCTCTCTCGAAGAAAAACCTCGCTTAAACAAGTTTTTAAGGAGATTAAAAAGCAAACGGGCTATTTTTTCTTTTATAAGGGGCAATTGCTACAGGATAAACCTGACGTTATGGTCGAATTTAATAATGCATCGCTCGTAGATGCGCTGAATGCTTCTTTAAAAGATCAAAACCTGAGCTACAACATCGTTAATAAAACCATTGTGATTAGCCGCAAAGAGAACGTACCAGTTGTTGCAGCAAGCGTAGCGGTAAAAATTGAGGTAAAGGGTGTTGTTGCTGATAAAGCTACAGGTGAAACCCTTCCTGGTGTTAATGTTTCCATTAAAAATGGGGCAAGTGTAGGCATTACCAATGATAAAGGCGAATTTAAAGTCAATGTTGACGAAGGAAGCATTTTGGTTTTTAGTTATGTAGGCTACGACTTGTTTGAAACCAAGGTTACAGATACTAAAACGTTAAACGTTAGGCTCACCCCTAAGATGACCCAAATGAATGATGTGGTAGTAACCGGTTATCAAACCATTAAAAAAGATAACTATACCGGTAACGCAATTACGATATCTGGAGATCAGCTGAAAAGGGTAAATCCACAGAATCTGCTACAAAGTATCGGTACATTCGATCCTTCATTTAAACTGATTGATAATAATCTTGCAGGTTCAAACCCAAACAGAATTCCTTCTATCAATGTTAGGGGAGCTTCTGCATTACCCAGCGGCGATGGACAGGTATTGAGAAGGGACGAAATTCTTGGAACGGCGAATATGCCTGTTTTTATGCTTGATGGATATGAAGTGAGCGTGCAGAAAGTATTTGATTTGGATGTTAACCGGATTGCATCGGTTACTTCATTAAAAGATGCGGCGGCAACAGCCATCTACGGCTCGCGCGCGGCAAATGGCGTAATTGTGATTACCACTAAAACACCATTAGAAGGGAAATTGCGGGTAGAATATAATTACGAATTAAATCTTACCGCTGCAGATCTGACTGATTATCAGGTTTTAGATGCAGCTGAAAAGCTAGATTATGAAGTATTGGCGGGTTTGTACAGTTCTTCGAAACAACAGGTGCCTCAAGATCAGCTCGATGAAATTTATTACCACAAAAAAGCTAATGTTATTGGTGGGGTTAACAGTTATTGGTTATCGCAACCCCTGCGTAACACGATAGGGCATAAGCATGCTGTAAACCTCGATGGCGGTTCGCAGGCATTCCGCTACAATGTAAATCTTCGCTACCAAACCAGGCCGGGAGCAATGAAAGGTTCAGAAAGGGATCAATATTCTGGTGGAATGAGTTTTCAGTACAATGTGAAGAAACTTCAGTTTAGAAATGAACTATCCATTACGCAGGTAGGTGCTACCGAGTCTCCCTATGGTGATTTTTCTAATTATGTACGAATGAATCCTTATTATCCATTAGAAGATGCCAATGGGATGGCGATGAGGATTTCGGACGTATATGAAAAACAAGACCGATCGAAAGAATATGTATTTAATCCGCTGTTTGATGCCAATTTAAGCAGTTTTAATAAATCTAAGTACACCGAAATTATCGATAACCTTTCTGCCGATTTGGAAGTAGCAAAAGACCTGAGGTTGAGGGCGCAGATGAGTGTAACCACAAGATCAAATTCTGATGATATATTCACCTCTCCACTGGCCAATAAATATTACCTGTACACCACAGATAAAATAGATGAGAAAGGGGAATATACAAACAGGGAAATGAAAGAAACCTATTGGGATAGTAACATTAGGTTAACCTGGTTAAAGCAGATAGGCGGCAATTATTTTAACGCTTTGGTAGGTGTAAACGCCCGTACAGAGCTGCGCGACCAAAAAGAGTTTACGGCTATTGGCTTTGCTAACGATCGTTTTACCAGCATCGGTTTTGCCAAAGGCTATGCCGAAGATGGAAAACCGCAAAGCAGGCTAGAAAAGGCGCGCTTGTTCGGTTCGTTTTTTACAATGAACTACTCGTATAAAAACCGGTATCTGATGGATGGAACCGTGCGTATTGATGGTTCGTCAAAATTCGGTGTGAACAATAAACTAGCTCCTTTTTGGTCGTTCGGATTAGGTTGGAATGTACATCAGGAAGAATTTCTTAAAAATAATCCTGTGATCAGCCAGCTTAGAATAAAGGCTTCTACAGGCCTTACAGGTTCGGTAGAGTTTGATCCTTACTTATCAAAAACCATTTATAAGTATAATACTGGAAACTGGTATTCATCTGGTATTGGTGCCCACGTAAACAATTATGGAAATGAAAACCTTGGATGGCAAAAAACAAGAATGACAGATATAGGTGTAGACATCGGGCTTTTTAAAGATCGTGTAATGATTATGCCAAGAATATATAAAAAGTTTACCAAAGACATTTTGGCCGATATTACCTTACCGCCATCAACAGGATTTTTATCTTATAAAGAAAACCTTGGCGACATGGAAAACAAAGGTGCCGAGCTGGGGCTGAACATAGAGGCCGTAAGGAGCAAAGACTGGTCGGTAAATCTTAACGCCAGTATGGTTTCCAACAGAAATAAGGTGGTGAGAATTTCTAACGCATTAAAGAAATATAATGATAGGGCAGACGAACTACAATCTGTAAAGCCAAGTGACGGTGGATACCGGGGGATTCCATTGCTTAGATTTAGCGAAGGACAACCTTTTAATGCCATTTATGGTGTACGTTCTTTAGGCATAGATCCGGAAAACGGACGTGAGTTATACATCAAAAAAGATGGCACGCTTACATATGATTACGATAAGCGGGATTATGTTGTAATTGGCGATCCTAATCCGAAAGTGAGCGGCTACTTTGGTGGAACGGTTAATTATAAAAGGTTTAGCCTGTACGTGCAGTTTCAAACCTTTTTCGGTGGCGATAAATACAACCTCACCCTGGTAGAACGAGTTGAAAATGCCGATCCAAGATATAACGTTGATAAACGTGTGTTCGAAGAAAAATGGAAAAAACCTGGCGACCTATCTTTTTATAAAAACATTGCAGACAATGGCGAAACAGATGTTAGTTCAAGATTTATACAGCCAGATAATCTGATCAACCTTCAATCGGTTAACCTTTCTTACGATATGAACAAAAAAATAGCATCAAAATTATCGATGTCGAGCCTCATGTTTCAGGTAACAGCAAATGACGTGGTGCGTTGGTCATCAGTAAAAGAAGAAAGGGGAATTAATTATCCATTTACCAGGAGTTTAACCTTTTCTATTAGAGCAGCTTTCTAAGCTATATTAATTAACGGATTTAAAAATATAAAAACATGAAGATTAGATTGTTAATCTGCCTCATCTTAATAACAGGATTGTTTAGTTCCTGCAAGAAATGGCTGGAGGTTGAGCCGGAATCAGAAATTGCCGCTCCAATTTTATTCAGCACAGAAAATGGTTTTATGGAGGCCATAAACGGCGTGTATAACCGCAGTACAGAAGCAGATCTGTACGGTAAAGAACTTACATTTGGTACCACAGAAGTATTGGCGCAAAATTTCTCGATGCGCGATGATGGACAGGATTACAGGCAAACCTCGTTGTACAATTATAAACATGGTGAATTTATTAAACGGAAGGATAAAATATGGGCCGGTTTATATAATGCAATTGTTAACTGTAACCTGATTTTGGAAAACGTAGATGCAAAAAAGAACATTTTTAGCGGCAGTAATTATGCTATTGTTAAAGGAGAGGCACTTGCATTAAGAGCATACTTGCATTTCGACTTATTGCGTCTTTTTGCTCCTTCTTATCTAAGAAACCCTACAGCAAAAGGAATTCCCTATGCAAACAAATATACCAAAGAGATTACACCTGTTTCCAGCGTATCAGAAACAATAGATCTTATTATTAACGATCTGGAGCAAGCGAAACAACTATTAATGGTAGATCCGATCCGCAGTGCCGGTTATATTGTAAACTATCCTTTGGTTACCGATACGCTGAAAAATACGGAGGAGAAGAACCCGAGCCTTTTTTTACAGAACAGAAGGCACCGTTTAAATTATTATGCAGTGTGCGGCACGCTTGCCCGGGTATATCTTTATAAAAACGATAAAGCTAAAGCCTTGCAGAATGCAAAAGAGGTAATCGACTCCAAAAAAATTCCCTGGACAGCAAAAAGTGATTTTGAGGCTTTCGAAGATGCCAAGAAAGATCGTATTCTTTATAAGGAACTTGTTTTTGGATGGTATATACCAGGCGCTGCAAAAGAGATAAAAGACAATTGGTTTCAAAGTGGTACCAGGGGCTTTTATTTAATTGAGGATGCTGCGGATTATATTTACGAAAAAGCAACAGCCGGCGCGAGCGATTCCCGGTATAAATACTGGTTATCTGCTACTTCGAACCAATCATCAAGATCTTATGATATTGTTAAATACCGCCGAAACCCTTTAAGCGCTGAGGCAAATGCCAATTTACATTATTTAATGGCCCCGGCAATCAGGCTTAGTGAGCTATATTATATCGCTGCCGAGTGCTCATATGCAAGCAATCCCACGGCCGCAGTAAATTATCTTACACAAGTTCGCGAAGCGAGGCAAATAGGCGATCCTTTGTCCATCAATAGTGAAGAAGACCTGTTAAAAGAGCTGCTTAAAGATGCACGTAAGGAGTGGTTGGCAGAAGGCCAGCTATTTTATATGTATAAAAGGCTAAATAGAGGTATTGTAGGGCAAACTGGCGTAATCATCCCAGCTTCTGATAACATTTTCGTGCTGCCGCTCCCTAACGATGAGATTGTTTATGGAGGCAGATAAAACCATTTCAAATTTTATAAAGCACAAATTATGAAAATATACATATTAATATTCGCAATCATCTGCCTGGTTTCTTGCAAGAAAGCAGAAGAAATGCGTTTTGATCACCCTGCAAATGTTTATTTCGACATTTACAACGGAGATAAAGACAGTATAGTAAGAACCTTTGCCTACAATCCTACACTTGCTCAGGATACCGTATGGCTGCCAGTACGTTTATCGGGAATCAGAACCGATGCAGAGCGAAAATTTAGTGCACGTGTAGATGCTGATTCTTCTACAGCTACGCCCGGCCTGCATTATGAAGCTTTGAAACCCCAGTATTCCATTCTTCCGAACAGGGGAATAGGTTATATTCCGGTGGTTATTTATAATAAGGACCGGCAACTTGAAAACAGATCGGTTTCGATACTGATCAAATTAACCGGAACACCAGATCTGGGCATCGAAAACCCTTACCTGATTAGGGCAAAAGTAGTATTCTCATCTAAATTGGAAAAACCGAGTTGGTGGGATACCTGGCCACTACCGCCTTACTCGAGGACCAAACATGAGCTGTTTATTCTGGTAACTGCGCAGACTTCTCTTACCACCGACGGACTTGATGCCCCGAAAAATCTCTATTATATAGGTTTATTAACCACGATGTTAAACAATCCATTTAATTGGGTAGCCAAAAATGCTGCAAAAGGCTATGTTATTGAAGAAGTAACGGCTGGCAATACCGATAGCTATTATTTCTACAACAAAAGCAATCCTGCTAAAAAAACGCTGTTGAGAAAAAACATGCAGAATGGTAAATATTATTTTATAGATGAAAATGGCAACGAGGTTATTTAATTCGAAGAACATGAATATTAAAAAATTAATCTTATTAATAATGGGCGTTCTTTCTTTAGCCGCCTGTCATAAAGACTTAGGTAATTACGATATTGATATGCCAATTGAGCCTAAATTGGTCAATCTAGATTCTGTTTATACCGCAAGTGTTGGGGATAGTTTGATTATCAAACCAAAAATAGAAGGTGCAGATGCCGCCAATGTAGAACTTCAATGGAGAATTAGTGTAATTGAAGGGAATGATGTTTTGTATAACGGACCCGCTTTAAGGATCATTTTTGGTTTGCAGGCTAAAAGATATGCTGCACGTCTTACCGTTTATAACAAAGCAAATGGGATGAAATATTTCCATAAATTTTATATCGATGGCGGAACCGAATTTGCCAAAGGTACAACGGTATTAAGTGTTGAAAACGGAATCACACAGTTTTCGTTTGTAAAGCCTGATGGTAGTGTACAGGCCCGTTTATACCGGGCCATGCAGGGGAAAGATTTGCCCGCAAACCCAACAAATTTATTCCTGTTAAAGAATACATTTACGGGTGGTACCTTACTGGGTTACTGGATTATTACAAAAAATGGCGGAATCAGACTGGAACCCAATACCATGCAGGAAGATCCAAAATATCCGAATACCCTGAAGGATAACTTTTTTACACCTCCGGATGGTTTGGAAGTGGGCGCTCTTATTTCGCATCCACAAGGAGTGATGATGGGGGTGGTAAATGGCAAATTCTACGGTGGTACCACCAGTACCTGGGACCAGGCTGCTACCTACGGAATGTTTGGTTTACCGGCCGATGGCGACTATGAACTAGCCCCATCTTTTGTGATGAGTTTTACGCAATCTGCTACCTACTTTATCGGATTTGACCGAAACAGAAAACAATTTGTACGGATTAATCTGTATGGAGCTCCTGTTTATTTTGGTACCCAATATTCAGTTACCGCCAACGTTTTTGATCCACTGAATGTTGGGATGGATCTTGTTCATATAGAGCAACTTAACAATGCTGATTGTTTTGCTTATTGCAAGGGAACTGATGGCAAAATTTATGAACTGAAGTTTAACGTTCAGTTTAACGGGCCATTCACCTTTACACCTCAGCATAAACGCTTATTCGTGCGCCAGGAGTTAATTAATGAAAATACGAAATGGAGCGGAGCGAAAAACGGGGTGATCTATATTGCAAATGGCAGTAAAGTTTATCGCTATAACCCGGTAAATGAAGAGTTGAGAGAACTGGCCACCAGCTTTACCGGGAAAACAATTTCTATGTTAAAACTTAGCGAAGATGAAGAAAGCCTGATGGTAGGAACAGAAGAGACCGTTACTTTTTTAAATATAGCAACAGGAATGAACGGCGTATTCATCAAAAAGATTGAGGGTATACCAGGTGCTCCTGTAGATATCGCAATCAGAAAATAATCTTAGTCAATGATGCTGTCTCATAAATATAGAATTGTCATCCTGAGCTTGTCGAAGGGGCTGTTTTAAATGTCTTACAAGGTATTTCGACAGGCTCAATGTGACAAATTCGATTGAATCACAATTAATGAAACAGCCTCATGGAAATTATAACCATAAAAAACGTAAGAATGAAAATCATAAAATCAGTCCTATTGGCCCTTTTATTCCCGGCTTTAAGCTGGGCACAAACCCCAAATTTTAGTTTAACGGGTAAGATAGGATCGCTGGGTATCCCTGCAAAAGCCTATATCGATTACATGGACAATGGTGTAAGCCACGAAGATTCGGTAGCGCTTGTGAACGGAAGTTTCAAGTTTACAGGACATATTTCTGGCAATGCCTATGCCCGTATGGCACTCGATCATACTGGTGGCGGCAAGGGTAAGGCCGTTTATACCGGAGATGTGATTTACTTTTATTTTGGTAAGGAACAGGTAATGATTAGCTCGAAAGATTCTCTAGAAAATGCTGTTTTTTCAGGCTCAAAGGTATACCAGGAATATGATGCCTATAACAAAGCCATTGGCGGTACCATTATGGCACTCACTAAAGCGGTTAATATCGATTTTAACCGTGGCACACCCGAGCAGCAGAAAGATACAGCTTACAGGAAAGCGGTAGATCTGCGTTTCAGAAAAAATATACAGAACAGAACTGACAAACAGTTCCAATTTGCTAAAGAACACCCAACTTCTTATTTCGCTTTGGTAGCACTTTCAGAAGCAGCTGGAAGCAAGGTAGACGTAGCCAAAGTTCAGCCGATTTTTAATGCGTTAAATAAAGAATACCGCGAGACCGACATGGGCAAAGAACTGGCGCAGCGTATTGCAGCAAGTGGCATTACAGCTGTTGGAAATGTAGCCCCACTTTTTACCCAGAACAATGTGGTAGGCAAACCAGTTTCATTAGCCAGTTTAAAGGGAAAAGTGGTATTGGTTGAGTTTTGGGCAAGCTGGTGCGGTCCATGCAGAGCAGAGAACCCTAACCTGGTAAAACAATATCAAACCTATAAAGATAAAGGCTTTGAGATTATTTCGGTTTCTTTAGATAATGTAAAAGAACGTTGGTTAGAAGCAATAGAAAAAGACGGTTTAGACTGGATCCATGTATCTGACCTGAAGGGCTGGAACAACGAAGTAGGCCGTTTGTATGGTGTGCGTGCCGTACCAGCCAGTTTTCTGGTAGATGCACAAGGCAAAATTATCGGAAATGGCCTCCGTGGTGAACCGTTAAACAAAAAGCTTGCTGAAATTTTCAACTAATTATGACTAAACTGATCTGGATGATGAAAAAGATGCTAACCGTATGCCTGATGCTGGTATCGCTGTATACATTTGGAACTGCTAAACACCGGGATAAAATTGCATTAAAGATTTTGTACGTGGGTTACAATCCCGACAGGCCAATGCCAAAAAATGTGGTGTATTATTCAACTGTACCCAACATCCTCGAAAAAATATACAAAACCAGAATGGCAGATTTTAAAGCCTTTTTGGAACAGCGTTTTACTGAAGTTAAGGTTGTGGATGTGGCAGATTACAAAGTAGAAATGTCTGATGGGGTTGATGTAACTGTGATGGATGCCGGGCCGGTTACGCTACCGCCAAATTTTAGCCGTCCTATGGTTTTAATGCATGCCATGGCACCAAACGTAGGTTTGCCTTTAGGTTTAAAATTCGATTGGTATTGCCAGTGTTTAGATAACGAAGCTTTAAATATTAAAACCAGTCATCCCATTTTTAATACCCCTAATGCCGTAAAACTAACCATGGTGAAAAAACCGACACCAGGTTCCTTTTTTAATGGCCATCAAGGCGCAGAAACACCAAAGCAAATGGATAGGTGGCAGGTGGTAAAGCAGGGTTTTTCTGCTAAAGAGCCTTACCTGATCGGTATGGTTTCGCACGGCGAAGGATTTAACGATTCGCCTGATGCGGAATCTATTTCAGGTGGTGTTTGCCTTAAAAATGCCGAAGCGGTAGCACTGGGGCGCCAGGGGAATTATTTTATGTGGGGTTTCGCAGGATCGCCGGATTACATGACGGATGAAGCCAAAGATGTTTTTGTAAATACCATTTGTTACATCAAAAAATTCGATCACCTCCAGGCTATTGTAAAAAAAGTACAGATCGAAACCCGTAGTGGTATAGATGAGCTGATTTATCGGTTAAACAAAGATCTTTATAACCAGGCTATTATTTCGCGCAGGGAAGGTAATTTGCGCATGCTGAAAATGCAGCAGGAATTAAAAGATAAAAAAGCAAGGGGAGAAGATATTGGCCATGGTAACGAAATGTTTTTGAAAATGCCCGTAACCAACGATACCCAATCTTTTGAAGATTATGTAAAGGGGTTTGCTGGCGATAGCTTGTTTGCCCTTTATGGCACGAATATGAACCTATATCATAAATACTATCGTCAAAATTATGAATATTTCTATCCTTCCGGTGTATACTCGCTTCAGCTCGATCGTGAGGCGCAAAAGCTTGGAATTTCTAACCGTAAAGTGGCCCTTTTAGATAAATGTGTCAATTTATTAGAAGCAAACAAAGATGTAGCAATGGCGCGGCGCCTGCTAGAGCGTTATACCACCGAAAAGTTTAATAATGCTTCTGATTGGAGGAAATGGTTTAACCAAAACCACAATAACCTTTTTTATACCGAATCTGGTGGGTTTAAATTCATGGTCAATACGTACGGCAAAAGTGTTCCTGTTACCCAGCAACAAAGCTACCAATTGCCAAAAGCAATTATAAGCGGTGAACCTACCGCGGCCGATCCGGTTGCTGTTTCGGCAAGGTTTATTCCGGGTAATGGAGATAAAAAAGATAGCTTACTTATTGAGGCCAAAATATTAAAAGGCTGGCATATTTATGCTTATGTATCTAAAGATAACCCATTTGTAGTAACCGAAACCCGCCTCGAACTTCCGGAGGGTGCAGTGGCCGATCGGGAATGGAAAACTACAGCTGCAGTTCCCTATCCAGGTAACGACGGCATGTTTATTTTTGAAGGAAAGGCAAACTTTAGCATAATGGTGGATTATAGCAAGGCAAAAGCTGGAACTAAGATTAAATGCGGCCTGTATTATCAGGTGTGTGATGAAAACAAATGTTATCCGCCGAAAGAAAAAATATTAGAAATATTCATTTAAGCTACTTATACATACGGTACGGCCTGTAAAAACGGCCTTACTGTTTTTTTAACCTAACGTATGAAATCTTTTTTCAGGCTTTGCCTATTGGCTATGTTAAATGTAGTGGCCTCTACCTCCTTATGGGCGCAGTCTCCAACAAATAAAGCAGATTCTGTTCATCACAAACTTCTGGCAGAAATGATAACTGTACCAGCACCCAATTTTACCTTAAAAGACCTTGACGGAAATGTGGTATCGTTAAAAGACCTAAAAGGAAAGGTAATTGTACTCGATTTCTGGTCAACATGGTGTGTGCCCTGCAAAAAATCTTTTCCTGCTATGCAACTTGCTGTTAATGCCTATAAAAATGATCCATCGGTAAAGTTCTTATTTATCCATACCTGGGAAACCAGTAAAACAGCTCTTGACGATGTAAAAAACTATATTGTAAAATCGGGGTTTAATTTTCAGGTGCTGATGGATCTGAAAGATGGGGCAGGGCGCAATGCTGCGGTTGAAGATTATGGCGTAAGTGCCATTCCAGCAAAATTCATTATCGATAAAGCAGGTAATATTGTATTTAAACTAACCGGGTTCACCGGAACCGATGCCGCTGCACTCGAAGAAATTTCTGAGCGGATTACATTGGCAAAAAATCATAAATAATAATGAATAACTATATAAAGGCATTAACAATAACCTTTGTAATGCTGTTTAGCCTAAATGTTAGCGCACAGAAAAAGCAGGTTACTAAATTTCAGAAAACCATTGTCGAAGCAGTTAAAAAAGCATACCCTGCAAGTGTACGCATGTGGGGTTTTGATGTACAGCAGAACCAAAGAACCAGTGCACAGTTTAGTGGTGTGGTAGTGAGTGCAGATGGTTATATCTTAACGGCTGCACATACTATTTTACCAGGTAAAAATTATAAAGTGTTTTTTCCTGATGGACGCGAATGTATTGCAATGGCTTTAGGAAAAATAGAAAATAAAGAAACCCCGGGAATTCCAGATGTAGGCATGATGAAAATTACCGATAAAGGCACCTATCCATTTGCAGAGATGGGTTATTCGGCAAGTTTGCTTAAAAATGAACCTTGTATCAGTATTTCTTATCCAGAAAGCTTAAACCAAAGCCTGCCAACTTTAAGGTTGGGCAATGTTGCAGAGGTGAAAAACGAATATGGTTTTATCCGCTCAACCTGCAAAATGGAACCAGGTGATTCTGGTGGACCTTTATTTGACTATTACGGCCGCGTAATTGGGCTGCATAGTGCCATTGATATTGCTGAGGACATGAATTTTGAAAATCCTGTTGATCTTTACCGACGCTATTGGACAGCCTTGAACAATGAAACGCTTTATACAGCTTTTCCTGAAACGACGGATAGTGTGAAAGTTGATCCTTTGTCTTTGCGATTACAGAAAGAAAGCAAACAAAAGGCTTTACATCCGGATTTTGATGAGCCGAGGATTAAGAATATTTGTTTTTCCATCAAAAGCATAGTGAAAGGACAAAAACAGGAGATTGAGGCTTGTTTATTAAATATTAAAACACCAAATGGGGATATAAAACAGTTTTTACTGAGCAAAAACACCATGGTTAGCGAAGAAGTGCATTGTGATATTGATGGAACCGCAGTGCCGGTTAAGTTGATTGGAAAGGATCAGGAAAACGATCTGGTTTTATTTGCGCCAGGGCGGAAAATAGTGGGTGGGATTGATTTAAATATTGCTGATACCGATACCCTTAAAATAGAGATGGGTAAATTACTTTATAGTATAAATTCAGATAATAAAGTGATGCGCAGTATTTTAGGTAGTAAGCCATTTAATTTGCCAAAAATTAACAGCCAGCCTTATTTGGGTGCTATGGTGGTATACAACTCTAGCCCGGTTCTGTTCTCATTAATTAAAGAAGGTAGCCCGGCAGAGAAAGCAGGGATAAAAGTTGGCGACGAACTCATCAGCATTAATGGAAAACCCATCAAAAAGGCAAGTGAATTTGCCCCTGAAATGATGAAATATTGGGCAGGAGATGAGCTTACTTTGGAGTGGACCAACGCAACTGGGAAAATGCACAAAACTTTCAAGCTCGATGAAAGGGGGCAATCGGTCTCCAATCACCCGGCAGAGAAATTTGAAGGAGGGAGATCAGCGCGAAGAGACGGTTTTAATACCGTTTTTACACACGATGCGGCCATTAAAGCAAATGGCTGTGGATCGCCTGTTTTTGATTGGGAAGGACATTTTTATGGGATTAACATCGCTCGGTTTAGCCGAACAGCAACGGTGGTAATTCCAAAGAAAACAATCATTGATTTTGTTTTGAAGAATGTGAAGTAGTTTAGTTTTTGCCAGGGAAACACAGAAGTCACGGAGTTTTAGTGGTCGGTGTCTCACCAACCACTATGTAGGATTTATTGCCTAACATATTTCGGTCGGTGAGACACCGACCGATAAGGAAAGGAAAAGTTGTATGTTGTTGAAGCGAAGTGTCAGAGGCAATTATTAACGTTTTTCTATTGGTCGGTGTCTCACCGACCAATGCTTAATGTTCTATGTTAAAAAAGAAATGTTATATGTTTTTTGGAGCGCAGTGCCAGGAGCACTTGTTAAAGTTGGTTCCCGTGCTTCGCAATATCCTTTCGCTGTGCTTCAGGGATGCCGCTACGCCCGGGGCTAAAAACACAGTTATTACTAAGAACAAAGTGCAAAATGCCATTTCGTTCCTTGTACTGCCCCAGGTTAAATAAACCTTCTTGCAGCGGCTATCCTTTTTGCGGTAAGACTAATCGTCTATGCAGTTAATTCACAAAAAGATAGAGGCGGAAAGAAGGACTGCCCGAACCGAAGCGCGCTATACCTGCTTTCCAAAAAGGAACCATTATATGTTTTTGGAGTGCACAGGCGCATTAACAATTATTATAAAAAGATTCTTCACCACGTTCAGAATGATAGCTAAGGGATAATTTACGATTCTTTATTTCTTCAACAGCGTATCAATCTCCGTATTAAATTCTTTAATAAATTCATCATAAAACTTACCTGTGGCGGGACCATTAAAACCAGTATGGATCTGGGCAACATTTCCCTGTTTATCAATTATTATCGTGGTTGGGAACGATAAAAAAGAATCGAGCGCAGGCAACGATTCGGATACCACCTGTTTATCGGCTGTACCCGCCAATACCTGATCGTATTCAATACCAAAACGTTCGCGGAAACGTGTCATCACTTTTTTTGCATATTCAGGTTCGGTTGAGCGTTCGTAATGTAAAGCGATAATTTCTACACCGCGTTTTTTGTTTTCTTTGTACCACGGAGCAATAAAAGTAGCTTCGTCAACACAGTTAGGGCACCAGCTCCCAGTGATGGTTAAAATCACCACTTTGTTTTTATACTTCTCATCTTTTAGCGAAATCTTTTTGCCGTTTATATCAGGAAAGCTAAAATCAAGTGTTTTATATCCTTTTTTTAAATAGGTAAGTTTATAAGGATCAGGTAGGGCAGCATCTTTATTTTTGGTTCCGGTAAAAGGCTGATTGACCCTAGCGCCTAAAATTTCACCAGTTAATGAGCCATCTGGCTGGAAAGTTCCTTTGTAATAGGCAGGAGAGGAACCGATAAAACTTGAAAGCTGAAATTCATTGCCTTCTACCACACCTTCAAGGTAACGCGAATCGCCGGTTACACGTAAAAAAGTACCGGTAAGTTTATTGCCTGTTTGTTTAAATAAACCCACAGTTTTTTCTTCTTTACCATCGGGTGATTTAAAAACTACATCATAACTTCCTGAGTAATCTGCTGTAGCTAGTTTGTTAATAGGTTCGAAACGGTAGTTTTTGCGCTCGGCCACAATGTTTAGTGGTTTGCCTGCTTTATCCTGCTTTCTTAAAGTACCTGATAAATGATCGCCATCTACAAGAGCAAAAGCCAATTCGTTATCAAACTGATCCAGTTTTACGAAAAGAGAATCAGCAGTCTGTTTCACTAAACCACCTTCAAATTTTTCTTCGGCATTGCGGAAATATAATTTCTGCTGACCACTTTTTTCATTGATTTCGAAGTTAAAGGGAATATCCAACCCTTCTTTTACCTTGGCTATTCCACGCCAGGTACCCAATGCAACAAAAGCTTTTGATTTTTTTTCTTTGGCTGTTGATTGTTGGTTATTAACCAGTACACTTTGTTGTTGCGCAAAGGTTAAGGAGGTTGTTATAGCTAGTAGGGCGGGAAATATGAATTTTAAGTTCATCGGGATATGTTAATCGACTAAATTAGTCGACAAATATACTGACGAAATAACCAAAGAAAAAATATTTCAATAAAAATCTATAAAAACTATAGGATAAATGGAATTAATTATACCTTTGCCCCAGTTATTTTAAAATACTTATCAAGAAAGGCGGAGGGAATGGCCCTGTGAAGCCTTAGCAACCATCTAATTTTTAGAAATGGTGCTAAATCCATCTCAGATGAATCTGGGGTAGTTAAGTCAGTTGATTGCGTTATCCTTATAAGAAATATATGGAGCACTTCTGATTTAAGGGGTGCTTTTTTTTTTACCCTGATGCTCGCTTGAAAAGTAAATACGGTTTAAATAAAAATATTCAGATGAAAAAAACAGACGAGCTAAAAGCCATTGATGCAAACCTTAGTGCATACTTCCGAATGCGCATGCCCTGTTAAAATTGCTCCATTTAACAGGCTTTTTTGATCTAACCATTCCAATTGTTTTTTTATAAACACGGTTATTAACCGTTAGGGATTGTTTTGCCCAAAATTATTATCCCTTATTAACTAATTAACTACACAATATGCTTAAAAATTTAAAATTAATAGCGTTTATCTTTCTGCTCTTCATGGCACAAAAGCTTTCCGCTCAAGAAGTCACGGCTACCGGAACCATAAAGTCGGCAGATGGTGAAACACTCCCTGGTGTTTCCATATTAATAAAAGAAACCAAACAAGCCACTATTTCTGATGCAAAAGGAGCTTTTTCTATCCATGCACCAGATAAGGGCACATTGGTATTTTCTTATATCGGTTTTAAGAGTCAGGAAATACAGATCAATAAAAATGCGGGTCCTATTTCGATCATTCTTCAATCAAGCGATAATGCGCTTGATGAGGTAGTGGTTACGGCATTGGGTATTTCAAGGCAGAAGAAATCGCTTGGTTATGCTGTTCAGGAATTAAAAGGACAGGATTTGGCTGAAGCTAAAGAATCCAATCTGGTAAATGCACTGGCCGGAAAAATTGCCGGTGTTAGGGTAACTAATAGCCAGGGGAGCATGGGCTCTTCGCGTGTGGTCATTAGGGGTGAAACATCTATTGCCGGAAATAACCAGCCATTATTTGTGGTTGATGGGATTCCGGTAGATAATTCGCAATTAAACTCGGCTGGAGCAAGAGATTATGCGAATACCATTTCAGACATCAATCCTGAAGATATAGAATCGATGAGTGTATTAAAAGGACCAAATGCCGCGGCGTTGTATGGATCAAGAGCGGCAGCAGGCGTTATCCTCATTAAAACCAAAACGGGTAAATCAAAAAAAGGATTGGGTATTGCCATTAATTCGAATGCTGTTTTAGAAACTTTACTTACCCTTCCCGTTTATCAAAACGCTTTCGGTCAGGGATCGGAAGGCAAGTTTAGTTATGTAGACGGTGCAGGTAAAGGGATTAATGATGGAGTAGATGAAAGTTGGGGGCCTAAGTTGGATGGTAGACTAATCCCACAATTTTTTTCGAAAGGTGTAGCGGTTCCATTTGTGGCGCACCCAGATAATGTACGCGATTTCTTTCAAACGGGATATTCATTAAACAATGGTGTATCGGTTGCCGATGCGGGCGAAAAGTACGACTATAGAATATCATACAATAACTTGAAACAAGTTGGTATAGTGCCAAACTCAGGACAGGGTAAAAATTCATTTGTATTAAATACTACTTTAAAAATCACACCTAAATTAAGTTTAACGGCAAATGCTAACTATAGCAAGCTTAATTCGGATAATCTGCCAGGAACAGGTGGTTCACGTTCAACCAGTACGATGTTACAGTTTACCTGGTTTGGCCGTCAGGTTGATATTAACCAGTTGAAAAACTATTTGGATGAAAATGGAAAAACGTTTAACTGGAACAATAGCTATTATAGTAACCCTTATTGGGTAGCTTACGAAAATACGGTTTCGCAAAACCGCAGTCGCATTATTGGTAGTTTGGCCCTTAATTATAAAATTATTGATGGACTTGATTTCAATTTCAGATCCGGTACGGATTATTACAACGATAGACGTAAAATTAGAATTGCCTACGGTACAAATGGAACACCTTTTGGTTCCTATACAGAAAGCGCCTTTACAGTAAGTGAGAATAATACTGATGCTACCTTAAATTTTAACAAGCAGTTAAACGATGATTTTAGCCTCGAATTATTGGGTGGTGGTAACATCCGAAGGCAATACATTGAGCAAAATGACCAGAGCGCACCTAAACTGGCTATCGCCGGACTTTACACGCTTAAAAACTCCCGCGATCCATTGGTTTCATCCAATAATCTATCAAAGTTAAAGTCGTATAGTGTGTATGCATCTGGTCAGATTGGCTTCAGAAATTACCTTTTTGCCAACATCACAGCACGTAACGATTGGTCTTCAACTTTGCCGGCACAAAATAGATCTTATTTTTACCCATCATTTAACGGAAGTTTTGTAGCAACCGAAGCATTTGATATCAAAAGTGAAGCCCTTAACTATTTAAAAATACGTGGAGGCTGGTCTAAAGTTGGTAAAGATGCAGATCCTTACCGTTTAATCAATACTTATGCATTTGGCGCTCCATTTAAAACAAACCCTCAACTTACAACAGGTTCTATAGATCTTAAACCAGATCTTAAACCGGAAACCACTACTTCTACAGAATTGGGTATTGAAGCTGTCTTTTTTAATAAGAGATTACGACTTGATTTAAGTGCATACAACACGAATAGCTACAATCAGATTTTAGCAGCCGATGTGAGTCAGAGTACGGGCTTTAGTTCGAAATTGCTTAATGCCGGAAAAATCAATAACAAAGGGTTAGAAGCGCAATTGGGTATTACTCCAATCAAAAAAGCTTTTACCTGGGATGTTGATTTCAATTTCGCAGCAAACAGGAGCAGGGTAATTGAGTTGGATGCTGAAAAATTCTTAACCAATTATGTTGTGGCTTCAAACTCGGCGCAGATAATTGCAACGGTTGGTCAGCCCTATGGATCATTGTTCGGAACAGCATTTTTAAGGGATGCTAACGGAAATATCATTGTTAACGCTACAGGCGCACCATCAACAAATCCAACCAAACAGGTATTGGGAAAATATACACCAGACTGGATTGGTGGAATATATAATACTTTTACTTATAAAGGCATAAGTTTAGGTGTATTGGTTGATGCCAGTTTTGGAGGTTCTATTTACAATGGTACTTATGCAACGGGTACCTATACAGGCGTATTGGCTTCTACACTTCCAGGCAGAGCAGCAGAATATGGTGGTATTTCTTACTATTATCCAGATAACAAAAAAGAAAATGGTACAGTAAGAGTAAACGGAACTGCCCCTGCAGGCGTTACGGTGTATGATGATGGGATTATTTTTGATGGCGTAACAGCCGATGGTAAACGCAATGAAAAAGTATTACCTGCTCAGCAGTATTATAAATCGTTCAGGAATATTGATGAAGCAAATATTTTCAATGCTTCTTATGTAAAACTCCGTGAAGTTAAATTAAGTTATAACCTTCCGGCCAAATGGCTCCGCCCATTAAGTTTACAAGGGGTTTCAGTATCGCTGGTTGGTCGTAACCTTTGGATTATCCATCGCAATACCGTTGACATTGATCCTGAAGTAGCTTTTAATACTGGCAACGGCCAAGGTTTAGAAAGTTTATCTAACCCAAGCACGCGCAGTTATGGTATTAACTTGAATGTTAAATTTTAAATATTTCCATCATGAAAAATAAAAAACTATATATATTGGCCATTTTGGCAATCGCATTTTCTTCTTGTAACAAAGAGCTTGATGAGGTGAATATCAATCCCAATGCTCCTGAAATTCCGGTACCTGATTATTTACTTACAGGTACTACTAAGGCTACTGTTGATGCCTACTGGGGAGTAGCCAACAACATGAACTCGAGCTTGCTGTTTGCCCAACATTGGGCTAAAGTGCAATATACAGAAGAAGATCGTTTTATTTATTCGAACAGTAGTTTTACCTCTTTATGGTCTACCGCTTATGCACAAAGTATTCCTGGCTACAATAAGATTATAGAATTGGGTGATGCACAAGGTAATTCTGGTTATAAGGGAGTTGCTTTAATCTTAAGATCGTGGGTGTTTTTGTTACTTACTGATGCTTATGGCGACATTCCATATTCACAGGCAGGGAAAATAAAACAGTTTATTACACCAGTTTACGATAAACAAAAGGATGTTTATTATGGAATTCTGGAGGATTTAAAGTCGGGACAAAAAGCGCTTAATTTAAATACTGGAAATGCTTCTGGTGATATTATTTATTCTGGAAGCACCGCGGGTTGGCAAAAATTTGCAAATTCATTACGGCTTCGTATTGCTTTGCATATTGCAGACAAAGAACCGGCGAAAGCAAAACAGATAATTGATGAGATTAAAGCTGAAGGTGGACAGTTTATTAGTTCCAATCTGGAAAATGCCAAACTCGACTATGATGCTTCTCCCCAACAAAATCCTGTAGCGGCTTCATTCGAAACCAGAAACGATTACAGGATCAGTAAAACCATTGTAGATAGGCTCAAGGCATTAGACGATGCAAGATTACCCATTTATGCAAGTAAAACAGAAAATGCACCGCAAGGTTACGTAGGTATTCCGAATGGTTCTACCAATTCTGAGGCAAGTGAAATCGGTTTGGCGAATTCTTCAAAACCAGGTGCCTATTTTCTTGATCCAAAAGCACCAGCAGTAATTTTAAGTTACGCCGAAGTGCTTTTTGATCGGGCAGAAGCGGCAGCCCGTGGTTTTACCACAGAAAATGCCGAAGATTTATATAAACAGGCCATTACAGCCTCTTACGCACAATACGGTTTGAACAATCTTAATAGTAATATTGAGGTTTATCTTAATAGAGCTGTAGTACAATACGACCCAAGCAACTATAAAAAATCAATCGGCGAGCAAAAGTGGATCGCCTTATTTGGACAGGGCTTAGAAGCCTGGACAGAACAAAGAAGGTTAGATTATCCGCAGTTAACCGCATCTGTAAATACCGTTCTGAATGGTAAAATTCCGGTACGTTTTATTTATCCAGGTACCGAGCAATCGTTAAACGGGCAGAACTATAAAAATGCGGTAAGCAGTCAAGGGGCCGATTTATTAACTACGAAACTTTGGTTTGATGCTTTTTAATACCGAACCGTCACCCTGAATTTATTTCAGGGTCTATCTTGCAGGAAAGATGCTGAAACAAGTTCAGCATGACGATCGTATAAGAAAAAAGTGAATATTTGATATGTTATATTTGACACTAAATAAAAAAACGTCCTAATTTTACATTAGGACGTTTTTTGTGTTCAGAGAAATAGATATTTGGCCTCTTCGGGCTCCACATTTCTTTCAGGTATTCATCTGGCTAAGTCTTCAGCAACATGGCTTGCCCTGGCTTTCAGGTCTTCGGTATATCCCTTTGCTTTCTCTACCCATCCTGGAGCTTTTTCCAATAAATCATCAACTATAGATTGTCCGGTAATTGGATCTTTCTTGGTAATATATTTTACGCCAGCATAAACTGCGGCCCCAATAATTGCTGTTTTTAAAATTCCCATGTTCTTTTCTTTTTTCTAGTTAAACATTTTGATATCGTTAAAAGTTTTAGACAATTCCCTATGCCTGTTGTTACATGTTGTTGTTTAAAGCAATTATTCCCTTTAATCCGTATTGTTTTGTTTCTGTGCTGCAGGTTACCCTCTCATTTTCTAATCTGGTGCTGAGATAAAAATTTTACAGATTATCATTATTAAATTTATATATTTCGAGCAAAATTATCTTAACAAAAACCGATTATAAACCAAATAGACTTACATGAACAAAGAAGAGTTAGGTTACATCAAACAAACGGCATTAGCCCTTGCAATTTCACTTTTTACCATCGGAAATATTAAAGCCCAAAGCATCATACCCATTGAAACTGCACACAATGCATTGGTGTTACAAGCCAGTGGAAAAAAAGATGTAAACACTATATTTTTTGGAAAGAAGCTAGCCAATAAAGAAGAATACGGTCAAATTACCACACAATATAAACAGACCGAAGATTATACCGGGCAGCTAAATTCGGTATATACGCCTTCAGGATCAAGAAACCTGGTTGAACCAGCCATTAGCGTTACCCACGCCGATGGTAATAACTCGCTTGATCTGAAATATGTAGACCATACCGTTACCGCTATTGATGATAATGTGAGTTTACTTAAAATCAGATTAAAGGATCCTGTTTATAATTTTGAGGTAAGCCTATTCTATAAATCATTTTATAAGCAGGATGTAATAGAACAATGGACCGAAATTAAACATGCTGAAAAAGGGACAGTGGTATTGCATAAATATGCATCGGCCAACCTGCACTTAAAATCGCCACATTTTTGGTTAAACCAGTATCATGGCGACTGGGCTAAGGAAATGCAACCAGAACAAAGTGAAATTACCCACGGTATTAAAACTTTAGATAGCAAATTAGGTACAAGGGCAAATTTGTTTCAGCCTTCTGTTTTTATGATTTCGTTAGATAAACCAGCAGAAGAAAATGAGGGTAATGTTTTATATGGAGCGATGGAGTGGAGTGGTAATTTTAAGATCGATTTGGAGCTGGATTACCAGGATAACCTCCGCATTATTGCCGGAATGAACAATTATGCTTCGCCATACAGCTTAAAAGCAGGTGAAGTTTTTACTACCCCTGTTTTTTTATACACTTTTTCTGATCAGGGAAAAGGTGATGCCAGTAGAAAATTACAAGATTGGGCACGTAACTATAAAATATTAGATGGAAAAGGTAGCAGATTAACGCTTTTGAATAACTGGGAGGCTACATATTTCGATTTTAATGAGCAAAAACTAGCCGATTTATTAAAAGATACCGAAAAATTAGGTGTCGATTTCTTTTTGCTTGATGATGGTTGGTTCGGGAACAAATATCCACGTAACGATGATCATGCCGGGCTTGGCGATTGGCAGGAAAATAAGAAAAAATTACCAAACGGAATATCTGCTTTGGTAAAAGAAGCCGACAATGTAGGAACCAGATTCGGAATTTGGATAGAACCAGAAATGGTTAACCCTAAAAGTGAACTTTATGAAAAACATCCTGATTGGGTGGTGAAACAGCCTAACAGACCGGAATACTATTTTAGAAACCAATTAGAGCTTGATCTGAGCAATTCAAAAGTACAGGATTTTGTTTTCGGTGTGGTAGATGATCTGTTTACTAAAAACCCGAAACTGGCTTATATTAAATGGGATTGTAATGCGGTAATTTACAATGCGTACTCTGCACATTTGAAAAATCAATCTCATTTTTACATCGATTATGTTAGGGGACTGTATAGTGTACTGCAAAGAATCCGTGCTAAATATCCAACTGTACCGATGATGTTATGCTCTGGCGGTGGTGGTAGGGTAGATTATGCTGCCTTACAGTATTTTACTGAGTTTTGGCCAAGTGACAATACCGATCCTTTAGAACGCATATTTATACAATGGGAATACTCTTATTTTTATCCTGCCATCAGCAGTTCCAACCATGTAACCGACTGGGGGAAACAATCAATAAAATTCCGTACTGATGTTGCTATGATGGGCAAGCTGGGCTTTGATATTGTGGTAAGTAAACTACCCGAAAAGGAGCTTCAGTTTTGCCAGGAGGCCATTAAAAACTACAATGATGTGAAACAGACAATCTGGCAAGGCGAACAATACCGTTTGGCTGATCCGCGTAGGGGTAGCACCGCATCGATGTTGTATGTAAATGCGCAAAAAACCGAAGGTGTCATTTTTAATTACCTGGTTAACTACCGTTATGGCGAAAACAGTAAGTATCCTATTAAATTGAATGGTTTAGATGCAACAAAGAAATATCATATTAAAGAAATCAACCTTTATCCAGGTACAAAATCATCAATAGATGATACTAAAAGTTATACTGGTGATTTCTTGATGAAAGTGGGTTTTAATCCTAATCTTAATACCACCAGAACCAGTGTAGTGTTAAAATTAGAAGAGGCGAAATAATAAAACGTTATCATCCTTGAGCCTGTCGAAGGACAAATGTTTTTTATTTGGAATCAGCATTTATCTTGTTGCTAGGGCCCTGAAATAAATTCAGGGTGACGCATCTTTGGAATTGACTGAAGACTTCGTACTACAGACTGAGGACTAGTCTTCATCTTCTCCATTCATAAAAAAACGCGGGCTCTTTCCGAACTGTTTTTTAAACTCCCGGCTAAAATATTTCGGATCGTTAAAACCAACCTGATAAGCCACCTCATAAATGGTAAACCTATTTTGTTTAAACAATTCCATCGCTTTCTTTAAACGGATAGATTTAACAAAATCATTTACAGAGAGGTTGGTTAGCTTCCTTATTTTTTTATACAAAATAGGTCTGCTCATGCCAACCATCGAAGCCAGTTCTGACACTCCAAAATCTTCATCGGCAATATGTTCATCAATGTATTTTAAGAGTTTTAGCATAAAAGCTTCGTCAACAGCATTGATGGTAAGTTCTTTCGGCTGTAAATGAATATGTTTCAGGAATTTCTGACGCATTACCTGCCTCGACATCAGTAAATTACGGACATTTAGTAAAAGCAATTCAGGACTGAAAGGTTTGGTAATATAGGCATCGGCACCAGTTTCCAAACCACTAACCTGGTGGATATGAGAAGAACGTGCGGTAAGAATGATAACAGGAATATGGCTGGTACGTTCATCTTCTTTAAGTTGGCGGCAAAGCGCTATACCATCCATTATCGGCATCATAATATCACAAATAATCAGATCGGGCAGTGTTTCTACAGCCGTTTCCCAGCCTATTAATCCATTTTCACTTTCTGCTACCTGGTAATGTTTACCAACCAGTGATGCGATTAACAGCCTGATTTCGCTATTGTCTTCTACTATCAATATGGTTTCGGTAGAATTATCAGTTTCTTTTTCAGGCTTTAAAATGGCTGTTTCTTGGTCTGCCTGTTGTGTATAGATATCGAGATGACTTGGATGATCTTTTATCCCATCAAAAAGCGCAGTTTTAAAATGTGATTTTCCTTTTTTTAGCCTTACAGCGAAATTAGTGAAACCGCGCTCGTCATTTTCAGCAGGTGTACTTTCTACGGTAATATGTCCTTTATGCTCCTCTACAATTGCTTTGGAAAGTGCCAAACCAATGCCCGAGCCGATTTGGTTGGAGTGTTGCTCATCTACCTGGAAATAATCGCTAAAAAGATTTTTTAAACTTTCTGCAGGAATACCCAATCCGTTATCTGATATGCTAATTGCTACCTCATTATCCATTTCCAATACAGAAACAGAGATTTTGCCACCTTTACCGCAAAATTTAAAGGCATTTGATAATAGGTTGAACAGTACTTTTTCCAGCTGCCGTTTATCAAAAAACAGACTGATGTTTTCTTGTTCATGTATAAATTCGTATTGTATGCCATTTGTTTGGGCCAGATGGGAGAAGGAAATGAAAATTTCGTTAATAAAATCGACGATATTATCTTCGGTTACATGTAAGGTAAGATGCCCGGTTTCGGCTTTTCTGAAATCCATTAATTCAGTAATCAATCGCATTAACCTGTTGGCATTATTTTTTATAGGAATAATCTGTCGGTTTAGCTCGGTATCCGTTTGATATTGCTTGGAAAGATTTTCTAAAGGGCCAAGAATTAGGGTAAGCGGCGTTCTGATTTCGTGAGCCACGTAAGTAAAAAAGTTCAGTTTCATTTTCTGAATGTCTTCTGTACGTTTAAGCAGCGCACGTACAAAAAGATAACGTACAATTAAGAACAGTAACCCTGAAAAGAAAGCTAAGTAAATAAGATAGGCCCACCAGGTAGCCCAAAAGGGTGGGAGCACCGTTATTTTAAGGGTTGCCGCTTGGCCACCAGGATTGCCATCATTATTGTTCCCTGTTACCACAAAGGTGTAATTACCTGCGGGAAGATCGGTATAAGTAACACTTGGCACATCGGTTTTTACCCAATCTTTACTATGGCCCTTAAGGATATAACGGTAGCTGTTTTTTTCTGGCTTAATGTAGTTTAATAAGGCGAAATCGAGGCTGAAGTTGTTGTTGCCATGTTTAAAGGTAATTTGTTTTGTGCTTTTTATATCTTCTCTTAACAGTCCGTCAGGAGCATTTACAGCCACTGGTTGATCAAACAGTTTGAGCCCGGTAAAGGTGATTGGCGCAACGTTTTTATTAATATCAATCTGGCTGGGGTAAAATGCTGTTAAACCATCATAGCCTCCAAAAAATAACTCGCCATTGCTGTCTTTTAAAAACGATCTGATATTAAAAACATTGCCTGCTAGTCCGTCGCTTTTGGTATAATTAATAAATTTTCCTGTTTTAGTAACCAGTTTTGATAGTCCCTTATCAGTACTGATCCACAGGTTATTTTCATCATCTTCAATTATTCCGAGTACATTACTGTTTGGTAAGCCGTCTTTTTCGTTATAATTCTTAAATTTTCTATTTTTATTGTCGAAAATGCTCAATCCCCCAAAAGAAGTTCCAACACAGATATTTCCATTCCGTATTTGAATAATGCAATTAATATGATCTGAATTTAAACTGCCTGTATAAGCAGTAATTCTTTTAGTGGCTGGGTGGTAAGCATATAATCCGCCCATAGTTCCTATCCATAGGTTTTTGGCTTTATCTTCGAATATAACCTGAATATACTTGTCTCTGAGGTTTTGCTCTAACGGACTTTTAACTGTTGAAGAAGGGTATTGTCCATTTGTTTTTTTTAATGTAGATAATCCATCTCTAGAGCCTACCCAAACAGTACCATCGCTATCTTCGGTTATTGCAATTACTTCAGAAGCCCCAGGACTATTTTTTACATCTTTAACGTTGATTATTTTTTTAAAATTATGGTCTGAAGGATTAAGTAGGTATAAACCGCCACGGTGCGTACCTACCAATAGCTGCCCGGTTTTATCGAGGCACAAGGTTTTAATAAGGTTGGAGTTGAGCCCGTTGCTGCTGTTGGGTTCTGATTTATAGTAGGTGAAGGTATTGTTGCGTCTATTCAGATAATTTAAACCACCACCTTCAGTACCAATCCATAGGTTATGGTATTTATCTTCGACCATGGTACTTACAATATTGCTGCTCAAACCTTGCTGTTTCTTCGAATTTTTAAAAACGGTAAACGGTGTTGCAGACGGGTAAACAACATTTACACCTTTGTAATAAGTACCCAAATAAACGGAGCCGTTAAGATCTTGAAAAATACTGTGGATCGAATTTTGGCTCAATCCGCCTGTTTGCTCCGGGTCGTAACGGTAATTACTAAATTTTCGAGTATTTGGATCGAGGATACTCAATCCTTCTTGTGTACCGATCCAAATGTTGCCTGCTTTGTCGCAGGTTAGCTTTCTAATGTCGTTATTCACAATCGAATTCTGATCTGTAGCACTTGTTTGGTATCGCTTAAATGTTTTATGTTCGTAATCGAATAGGTTTAAACCATTATATGTGCCTAACCAAAGCCGCTTTTGTTTATCGATAACAATACTTTTTACGGCATTAGAACTGATGCTATTCTTGTTATTGGGATTATGCCTGAATATTTCAAAGTGATATTTACCCTTAATCTGGAAAATGCGTACTAAACCATCATAAGTACCTGCCCAAATGTTGCGTTTATCATCTTTAAAAACCGAAAAGATAAGGTTTATACCTGTTTTACGTTGAGGCTTATCGAAAAGAAACTTCTTGAATACCTGTTTTTCTGCATCAATTACCAGGTTTAGACCGTTGTAAGTGCCTATCCAAATATGGTGTTGAGGATCTTCGTACACACATTCTACCGAATCGCAGCTAAAGGAATTTACAGAACTGCGTTTATTGATGCGATAAAAATGATCTGTTTTTCCATCGTAAATATTCAGCCCGTTTTCTGTTCCCACCCACAACCTTCCTTTTGCATCGCTTAGTAGGGCTGTAATTACATTGTTTGAAATGCTGTTTTGATTATCGGAGCTATTGTTGTAAATTTTAAAGCGGTAACCATCATAACGGTTTAATCCATGCCTGGTACCCATCCAAATAAACTGGTTTTTGTCTTGTGCGATGGCCATCACCGAATTTTGAGATAAACCATTTTCCATTCCGAGGTGGTTAAAAACAATATGCTTCTGGGCACACAAAGAGGTGCAGATAAAAAGCATTGAGAAAAACCATAAAGCGTTTAAACGCAGATTCATATAATTAAGCTAGTTTTTTGGCCATCTTATGGACAATAGAAGAATATCCTTTGATGTATTTTCATTTAAAGATAGCGCGAACTTATCAAAATACTAAAGGATTACAGTTTTTCTACCCTTTCATTTACAATTTTCGACCTTTTTCATTTTACACCCAACTAATTTTGATAAAGCTAATGCAAGGTGATAAAAGAGCAATCACCCGGAAAAGTTAACCATTTCTGCCATTGGCTTAACCAAATTTAACTAACAAACAACACTGTGGGTAAATCTGATATAAACCCATCTGAGTGCCAACAGTAAATATTAACCAAACCAACCATGAAACAAAAATTACTTTCACCAAAAGCAGCACTTTCAAAAATCAGGATTTTTACAGTAGTACATCGGCATATTCTTTCTGTGCAAAATAACCAACAAAAGAGATAACCAGCTAAAGCAACGTCTCTAAACAATCAACACCTAAAATTTATGAATTTATTTACACTTAAGAGGCATTGCCTAATGCCTGCACTTGCGTTGCTGTTTTTTACTTCCTGTAAGAAAGAAACTTACACTTCAGATATCTATATTAAAAAGCAATGGAAGGTAGACCTGAGTGCTACCAAAATTATTCCTGCGATTGCGAACCGTACGGATCACGCAGTGGCCGTGCTTTATCTGATGGACAATAATGAACTTCATTATGATGTGTATTTTGATCAGCCCTTGCAGAATGGCGATACGCCGAGTTCTGTCAAAATTAATCTTGGTGCATCTACAGCAAATGGTTCCCTGTTAATCGATCTTAAAAACCCGGCATTTAACGGCAACAGAGAATCGAAGGGAAGCCTAACGGTGGATGCACAAACAGCCGTTGCATTGAGCACCCAAAGTGCTTATCTGGTTGTTGCTTCACAACAGCAGAATGCAGGTCTAGTACGGGGGCAGGTTAATAACTAGATGGCTTCTTAAATAATGTTTCTTACCAATAAACTACAAAACATGACCAAAAGTATTATTTTATTTAAGTGGAAAAGGGCCTTATGGAAACACTGTTTATACATAGTGGCTTTTGCTCCGGTTTTTACTTTTGCCCAGCAGCCTGTTGTGAAAATTACAGATAGTTTATCTGTTGATAAGATGGATGCTAAATTGCCTTATATCCAAAGAGGTGTTGATGTTTGGAATGGCGTAATTCCACGCAAGCTGAACGTTGCTGGCACATCAACCATTTATGCTGAAGATGTAAATACAACTCCGGTATCAGATATTTCAAATGTTCTGGCAGGCCGATTGACAGGGCTGTATACCATTCAATCTTCGGGAAGAACAGGATTTGATAGCTCTATTTTTGGTTTACGTGGGCAAACACCTTTAATTGTAATTGATGGAGTGATCCGTAATTTTACTGGCTTCAATCCTAACGATATCAAAAGTATTACCGTGATGAAAGATGCGGTCTCTACTTCCATGTTCGGCATGCGGTCTTCAAACGGGATTATTTATATCACTACTAAAGACCGCTCTGAAAGCCGTCCTTTTGAATTAAATTTTACTGCGCAGTACGGAGCCTTGCAGCACCTTAAAACACCTAATTTTATTAGCGGGGCAAATTATGCCAAACTGTATAATGAGGCACAGTTAAATACCAACCCAGGTTCTGTGCCTTTGTATAGCGATGCTACAATTGCAGCCTATCAAAACGGTAATAACAATCCTTTTTTACAACCGAATACCAATTGGTACAACTTGGTATATAAGAAGAACAGTGCGCAACAGCGTTATAATATTGATGTGGCCGGAAATGGAAAATCGTACCGGTATTTTGCCAGTATAGAACATTTTAAATCAGATGGTAATTTTGTTACCGATGATAACAACGCCTACAATACCAATAATTTTTATAAACGTTATAACATCCGCACCAACGCACAGATGGATTTTACGGATGATATCCAATTAACGTTAAATATTTTTGGATCAATAGAAAACCTGAATGAACCTGGTGTGGGAGCTAGCACAATCATGAGCAGGATTTACAGCACTTCTCCATTTGCTTATCCTGCATACAATGCCAATGGTTCTTACAGCGGTAATCCTCAAAATACCACCACAATCAATAATGTTACTTACGGAACAAATATTTTGGCAAGTACAGTAAGCAGTGGTTATTTGGCTGCCAACCAGCGTACTTTAAATGCAGACGCCTCTCTATTATATAAATTAGATGATATTACCAAAGGTTTATGGGCAAAGGGAACATTATCGATCAATAATTATTACCAACAAAATATTGACCGTTCAAAAACATTTGCTACCTATAATCCTACGGTAGTAAACGGAGCTACCACTTACACCAAAGTGGGAAGCGATGGGGTTTTGGAGGCAGGTAAGGCGGGTAGTTCTATATCCGGACAGTTTAAACAAACCTATACTAATTTACTTATTGGTTATGACCGTGATTTTAACAGGCATCATCTTAATCTCTTAGGTACCTATAACAACGATAACACCTTAAATTCTTACACCCAGCTCAATCAGATTTACCAAACTGCTGGTTTAACAGCCAGATATAATTATAAAGAAACTTATCTGGCAGAATTAGCAGCCAACTACAGCAGCTTTAACCGTTACGAACCTGGTAAACGTTGGGGCTTTTTGCCATCATTAGGTTTGGGGTGGATTTTAAACAAAGAGAATTGGTTTAAATCTGAGGTAGTAAGTTTCTTAAAATTAAGGGCTTCAGTTGGTCAAACGGCTTATGCAAACCCATCCAATTATTATGGTTATGTACAGCGATATACGTTAAACAGCACGGGGTATAACTTTGGTACTGGTTTAACTGGAGTTTCAGGTTCATTTGAAAATCCATTGGCAAGCACCAATTTAACCTGGGAAAAAGCTTGGAAATACGATGCAGGTATAGAGGCGGGATTTTTCGATAACCGTTTAAACGCAGCATTGACCTATTATAATAACCGTTATTATGATTTACTGCAACAGAAGAACAATGGCGATGCCAGTGGTATTTTAGGGCAAACCTATCCACAGCAGAATTTGGGTAAAAATACATTTAATGGTTTTGAGGCAATGCTATCCCTAAGTTCGAAGGTCAATGCCGCATTTGGTTACCATGTAGGGGCTAATGTTTCTGTAGAGCAAAGCAAAGTTATTGATAAAGATGAACCTAATTACCCTTATCCATGGCTATACCTGGCCGGAGCGCCTGTTACACAACAGCGCGGATATGAAGCCATCGGTTTCTATCAGATTGGGGAAGATGTGACTAAAATTCCAGGCATACTGGGCTACAACCCACAACCTGGCGACATCAAATACAAAGATTTAAATGGCGATGGAATTATTAATTTTCTTGATCAGAAACAGATTAGCAGTACCAAACCACGCATTTTTTTCGGTTTAAACTTTGCGTTTAACTACAAAAATTTTGACTTGAGTGGCTTGGTACAAGGAATTGTGAACAGACAATTGCTGTTAAGCCCTAGTTCGATGTCGGCTTTTTCTAATGGATATGGTTACGTTTTAGATTATAGCACTGATAACAGATGGACGCCACAAAATAACATAAATGCTACTTTGCCACGCTTAACATTAGGTTCCAATACCAATAACCAGCAAACGTCTACATTCTGGTTAAGAGATGCCAATTACCTGAGATTGAAAAACCTTGAGCTCGGTTATAGTTTTCCATCGAAATTATTGAGCAAAGCCAGAATTAACCGCCTAAGGTTGTTCGTAAACGCTTATAATTTATTTACGGTTTCCGAACTGGATTATGTTGATCCGGAATCAGGACTCTCTGGTTTTTCTAACGAACGCATTATCAATGGTGGAATCTCATTGAAGTTATAACCATAAATCGATAGACGATGAAAAAATATTCTTATACCCTTATTATATTTTCGGCTTTACTGTTTATTTGTACAGCTGGCTGTAAAAAAATTACAGAGGACGGCCCTTTGGAATTTACAGATGAAAATAATGTGTTTGATAGTAAAGACTCCGTTGGTTTATTTACCGAACAGTTTTTAAACAACATTTATTCCAGTTTGCCAAAAGGTTTTAACCGGATAAACAATAATATTTTAGATGCGGGAACTGACGATGCGCTTCCAAACTCTACTTTAGATAATGTTCAATATTATTCTACCGGTGGCATAAACGCTTCTGTTTTACCCGATAATACTTGGGATGCCAACTATGCCGGTATCAGGAAAGTAAATATCTTTTTAAGCAAAATAGACCGAGTAACCTTAAAAGCTTCGTTAAAAGGCTATAAGGAGCGTTGGAAAGCTGAAGCAAGAGCGCTCAGAGCTATGTTTTATTTCGAACTGGTAAAAAGGTGGGGTGGAGTTCCACTCATTGGAGATCAGGTCTTCGATCCACAGCAGGAAATTAAAATTGCCAGAAACAGCTATGATGAATGCGTTAGCTACATTACAAGCGAAATGGATCAGGCGATGCCTAATCTGCTATCGCCGAATGCAACCGGAACCTTTGCCTCAAATTTTTATGGCCGTTTTAGTCGCGGTGCCGCAATGGCTGTTAAATCGAGGCTACTGCTTTATGCGGCAAGCCCGTTAAATAATCCGGGTAATACCGCCAGCAAATGGCAATTAGCAGCAAAAGCCGCTAAAGACATCATGGATAGTGTAAGCCAAAACAAGTTTGCCTATAAACTTAATGATGTGGCAACAACCACTCATTATACCACCACCAATATGGCAGGTATTACCTCCGCTGCTAAAATTAGTGCTTATGTAACTTCAGTAAATAAATTCTTAAGTGTTTTCTCAACGGCAAGCAACAATGAAATCATTCTGCCTTATATGGCAGCAACCAGTACTGGCGTAGAATCATCTAACGATCCAATCGGTTATCCTCGAGCAGGATCAGGTAAAACCAATCCTACTCAGGAGCTCGTAAACGATTATGAAATGAGCAGTGGCAAAAGCATTACCGAAGCCGGAACCGATTATGTAAGTGCAACCCCTTACTACGATCGCGATCCACGTTTGCCGGCAACAGTAATGTTTGATGGTTTGTTCTGGCTTACCCGTAAAGTGCAGATGTATGATGGTGGTTTAGACAGGCCGCTTGGTTTTGGAAAAACCAATAGTGGCGAAACCCGTACAGGTTACTACATGCGTAAGTTTTTAACCAGTAATGCCAGCGGAACATCATATACGGCAGCAAATCATGTATTTCCAATTTTTAGGTATGCAGAAATTCTGCTGAATTATGCCGAGGCTCAAAACGAAGCCATTGGACCTGATTTATCGGTTTATAACGCTATTAACGCAATCAGAAATCGTGTAGGAATGCCTAACCTGCCTGCCGGGCTAAACCAAGCTGAGATGCGTACCCGGATCAGGCATGAGCGCCGTGTAGAAATGGCTTTCGAAGAGCAGCGTTTTTGGGATATACGCCGCTGGAAAATTGCAGAAAATGTTTTGAACGGAACCTTACATGGTGTACAAGGTACTTTTAATGGAACAATAACTACATACAAAACGGTAGATGTTGCACCAGCTAAATTCGATGCTTCAAAAATGTATGTATTTCCAATTCCATACAAAGAGATGATTTCGAACTCACTTATGTCTCAAAATCCAAACTGGTAATTATTTAAGGAGAATCAGAACATGAAAAAAATTATATATCACTTTGTGCTTTTGCTACTGACCATAACTTTTTATCAGGCCAAGGCACAAATACAAAGTACCATTTCGGGCACAGTATCAGATAAATCTGGTGGTGTACCAGGAGTTTCGGTTTACGAAAAAGAATTTAGTAACAATGGTACAACAACTGACGATCAAGGCCGGTTTACCCTAAAGTTAAAAGGAACAACAAAAATCATTATTGTAAAGAACGTAGGTTATATTACCAAGGAAATAGATGCCAGAGGTAAAACTACATTGAAAATTACGATTGAAGATGATGTAAAAGGACTGGAAGATGTGGTGGTATTGGGTTTTGGGCAAAAAACCAAGAAAATAACCAATACCGGAGCAATCAGCTCTATTTCAGGAGCAGAAATCAGACAAAGCCCTTCAGCCAGTTTGCAGAACTCATTAGCTGGCCGTTTGCCAGGATTTTTCTCTCAGCAAAGGAGCGGGCAGCCCGGCAAAGACGGTGCAGCATTCCAGATACGCGGAATTAGTACTTACGCCGGAAGTGGCGCCACTAGTCCGTTGATTATTGTTGACGATATCGAATTTACCTTAGATCAGGTTAACCAATTGGATCCAAATGAGGTTGAAAGCGTTACCATATTGAAAGATGCATCAACCACTGCTGTTTATGGCGTTCGCGGAGCAAACGGGGTATTGATTATAAAAACACGCCGTGGCGAATCAGGCAAGCCTCAACTTACTTTCCGCAACGAAACGGGTTTACAGATGCCTACCCAAAGGCCAAAAGTAAACGATGGCTATACTACTTTAAGTTTATTAAGGGAGCGTGTTACCAGTCAGTATTTAGATCCGGCTGTTGCTTACCCACAATATTTTTCCGGTAATACTTTAGAACATTACCGTACAAACGACGATCCTTATAATTATCCGAGTGTAAACTGGTGGGATGAGGTATTGAAAAAGGTAAGCTTGCAAAACCGCATCAACCTCGATATCAGTGGTGGTTCTAAAATTGCGAAATACTTTGTTTCCTTAGGTTATCTATCTCAAGGAGGAATTTATAAAGACTTTTCTAAGGATCAGGGATATACCAGCAATTACTTCTACAATAGGTACAATTTTAGATCGAACGTAGATATCGATCCAACAAAGGATTTGCATATCAGATTGGATTTATCCGGGCGTTTTGGGATTACGAATGAACCTTATGATAAAGCATGGAACAATGGAGGTACAACTTTTCAATATTTATGGAATGGAGAACTTTCTTCATTCAGCTATCCGGTGTATTGGCCTAATGGTTTAATTGCTTCCAGTGCCAACCCTAGTGCTGTAAAGCCGAATCCTGTAGCCAATTTAATGTATGCCGGATATACCAGAACCTATGGTAATAATTTAAATTTTGTAGCACAGGCCAATCAGAAATTAGACTTTATTACACCTGGTCTGGCTGCAAATGCTTTAGTATCGTTTGCAAGCGACTATGGTTTTACCCGCACTTTACGTAGGAGCGGAAGTGGTACCAATCTTGAAATTTTAGCCTACGTATACAATGCCAATACCAAAACCTACGATCCATGGAAAACGGATATGTACCGAATGGGTACATTGGTTAGGGAAGGAGGAAGTTTAGCAACCAATAGGCTATTAAACCTTCAAGCCAATTTAAATTACAGCAGGAGTTTTGGAAACCACAATATCTCGGCATTGGCTTTATTAAACCAAACAACCAATTCGACTGATATCAGTGCATCATTGGCAGCTGAACCTTATAATATCCGTGGTATTACTGGAAAAGTAGGTTACAATTACAAACAGAAATACCTTTTCGATTTTAGCGCCGGTTACAATGGCTCTGATAAGTTCGAATCGAGCAAAAGGTACCAGTTGTTCCCAGCCGCGAGTATTGGATGGAATATTAGTGAGGAGCCATTTTTCAAAAATAACATCAAGTTTGTAGACGCATTTAAAATCAGGGGATCTTATGGTTTAACAGGTAACGATGCCATTGGTTCGTCTGTATATTCATATGCCAAAACCTATTCTACAGGCTCTGGTAGAAGTTATGTATTTGGAGAAACACCTACCACTTCAGTAGGTTTGATTGAACCTACTCTATCTAACTACGACATTACCTGGGAAGTACAGCAAGATGCTGATGTGGGGGTAGATTTAAAAATGTTTAAAGGTAAACTGAGTTTAACAGCCGATTACTTTTACAAAAAACGCAAGAATATCCTTTCAGATCCTGGAACATTACCAGGAAGTTTTGGAGCAAGTGTACCCAAGTACAATTTAGGTATTGTGAAAAATACCGGATATGAACTTGATGTAACTTACCGCGATAGGATTAATAACAACCTAACATTTTTCGCAAATTCGAACATTACCTATGCTAATAACGAAATTGTTTTTAGAGATGAACCGGCCACACTTTATCCCTGGTTAAGTACAACTGGTAAACCAGTAGGTGCCCAGTTCGGCTATACTTCTGATGGTTTTTATCAAACCTTGGCTGAACTGTACAATGCGCCTAAATTAGTCACTAATATTCCATTGTCGAACACACAGCTTGGATCTTTGAAATTTAAAGATTTAAATAACGATGGTATAATTGATCAAAATGATGCGGGGTATTTAGGAACCAATCAGCCCAAATATACAGTTGGTTTAAGCTTTGGCTTTACCTACAAAAATTTTGATGTAAGTACGCTGTTTCAAGGCGCTTTCGATTACATCATCAGATACGACAGGGGGATTTTAGCTTATCAAAGACCAGACAGGCAATCTATTCCTTTCAATTTAGGTAGATGGACGCCAGTAACAGCTGCCGATGCAACTTTTCCTGAAATAAGTGGAAGTGCGAACAACGCTTTGGTTTCATCTTATTGGTATTCGAAAGGCGATTATGTCCGTTGGAAGAACTTTGAAATCGGTTATCGTTTCTCTTCTCATATCGTTAAAAAGCTGCACCTGAATAATTTAAGACTTTATGCAAATGGCTATAATATGGGCTTGGTTTATACCGCATTGCCTGTGTTTATCGATCCCGAATCGGCAGTAAGCGCATCGGCAGGAGAATATCCCCAACAGCGCATCGTAAATTTTGGCATTCAGGTAGGATTATAGTTATACCCTTTAATAGATCATAACATGAAAAAATATTATTACATATTGATTGTAGCGTGTAGCACTATTGCTTTACAATCGTGTAAAAAAGGCGGCTTTTTAGATCCTAAAGTAGAGCCTTTAACAGAAGCAAAGGTTTTTGCAGATAGTACCCTTACCATGAGTTTTTTAACAGATATCTATGCCTATACGGGAATGGATATCATACCTGATGTAAATGGTGGAACCGGTTTAGGCTCAATTATTGATAATTTTGAAACCATGACCACCAATGTGGCAGCTGGTTATGCCTCTGGTCCTCAGATTCCCCTGTTAACCTCTTCTTTAACGTCGAATAATCATGCATTCAATTCTTATTATACTGCTTATTATAAGCGTATAAGGTCTGCTAATATTTTTATGAAAAACGTTCCGGCTTCAACACTTTCTACACCCAAAAAACTTAGGGTAATTGCTGAAGCCAGGTTTTTGAGGGCGTGGTATTATTTTGCTTTAGTAAGGCTTTACGGTGGAGTGCAATTAATGGGTGATGAGGTTAATGATGACTTACCTAATTATGAATATAAGCGGAATACCTATAAACAGTGCATTGATTATATTGCAAATGAGTTAGATGAAGCCGCTAAAAATCTGCCTGCATCAGCAATACTCGAAGCTGCTGATTATGGAAGAGCAACTTCGGGTGCATGTAAAGCATTAAAAGCACGTGTTTTAGTTACAGCGGCCAGTCCGCTTTATAATGGAAGTCCGGTAGCAACAGATGCAACTATTGGGCCTTTGGTTTCATATTCAGCTGCTCTTGATCAGAATTTGTGGCAAAAGGCTGTCGATGCCTGTAAAGCTGTTTTGGATTTACCAGAATATGCGCTTGTAGAAGACAATTCTGTTAAACCCGGTTTAGGATTCCAGAACATGTTTATCGCCTCGCGAAAAAATTCCGAATATATATTTGCTTACAATGTTTCAAGAGGAAAAACTTTAGAGCTGATGTGGTTTCCGTGGAGCAGGACAACTCAAACCGTACTCACTTATAGTAACCCAAGTGAAAATATGGTTAAGGCATTTGGGATGAAAGATGGCAAGCCTATTACCGCATCATCTGCTGCTATTCCATATGATGCGAACAATCCTTACGTAAACCGCGATCCAAGGTTCGATTATTCTATCATTTATAATCAGTCAATAGTTTGTAATAAAACTACCACCGCTTTAGAAAAAGTTGATATTTTCTTTAATAAAGCAACAAATGCGCCTTCGGTTGATGGTTATGCTGCATTGCATACCCGTACCGGGTACTATAACCGTAAAATGTGTAACGATTCCTCACCATTTAATAGCTTAAGTGTAGATCGGGCATATCCAATAATCCGCTTAGCTGAAATGGTTTTGGGTTATGCCGAAGCTTTAAATGAACTCGGACAAACTGAAAATGCTGTAGCAAATGTAATAAAGATTAGAAAACGTGCAGGCATTTTGCCTGGAACAGATAACCGTTATGGCATC
The DNA here is from genome assembly GCF_014205835.1 of Pedobacter sp. AK013. Taxonomy (GTDB): domain Bacteria; phylum Bacteroidota; class Bacteroidia; order Sphingobacteriales; family Sphingobacteriaceae; genus Pedobacter. Next base: position 55,213 of record NZ_JACHCQ010000020.1, read on the forward strand.
CCTTCAGGTATTTCGCAAGCGGATCTGCGCACACTGATTCAAAATGAATACCGGGTAGAGTTTTTCTCCGAAGGACATTGGTACTATGATACCAGAAGATGGAAAACCGCAGAAATTACCGAAGCGCAGCCGGTAACCGGAACAATAGTTACAAAAGAATTAAACGGAACATTTACTTATGCGCCTATTACGGTAATAAATAGTGCGTTTTTAAAGGCCGGATACTTTGCACCAATACCGTTAACCGAGATACTAAAAGGTAAAAGCTTATTGGTTCAGAATCCAGGATGGTAATTAATTAAATCAATTATAAACCTTAAAAATTATGAAAAAAACATTAATTCTCTTTGCAATGATTATGGCTTTTGTTGCCATTAAACCTCTTAGAGCAAAAGCTCAGGTGCCTACACAAGAGTATTACCATGAAGTAACCAATGAATTGGGAACTTTTAAAATTTGGCTGTACGTAACCGAAAACAATGGCATCGATCATGTTTACGTCATGGATCCTGAATTCAATTCTTGGACAGCAAATATTACATGGAAAGTTTATGCAGGCGGGTATGGTGCAACCGTTGCTCATGTAACAGAATTCTCAGCCTATTTTGCAGGTTATCAAATAGATTGGGCAGGTGCATTTGAACCAGAGTATAGTTATCAGCCTATTATTACACTTGCTAATTAATGTATTTCCAACTATTAATGATTTGACATGAAAAAGTCTATTCTAATCTTATCCTTATTTTTAAGCTTCTTCGCTATCTGCAGTTCGGTAAAGGCACAATGTGTACAGCCACCTGCACAGATTTTAACCACCGCTTACGATCAGTCGCAATACTATGTAACAGTAACGCTAAATCCGACAACGGGAGCCCAATCAGTATTGATTGAAGATCCAAGTAACACTGCCAACAATGCTTATGTAACTATCGATAGCACTTATGGTGGTTGTTCATTATCAGCCTACGAAGTTTATGGTTCATTTATCATATTCGATATTCCATCGCAGAGCTATAAACGCTACAGCGTAGCCCTAACGGCACAAACCGGTTTTGATGGAACTGACCCTGAGCGGGGAGCTTACACTATAGGCGAATATTTTTAGTAGAGTTAGTCCAAGAAAAGTTGCCTGCCTTAACAGGTAGGCAACGCAATGGCTTTAACTATTGCAAAATTAATACAATCATCTTAAACATTTACTTATGCCAATCAATCAACAGGGAAGCATAGTTTCTACAAAGTCTAAAACTTCAACTGGCATTAAAACACTTGAGCCTATTATGTTTTATTCGGGAAAGGAAGATGAGCTGCAGATTTTTTTAAATGAAACCGAACATGGCGAACTGATTATTAAGTCGCTGTCTCACGACCAGATTCAGGTTAAAGAGGTTGTACTTGGCCATGCAGGCGAAAAACTCAACTGGAAACAAGATTACAAAGGGCTTAGGATATCAGTGCCAGAAACATTGATAACTGGCAAGATGGCTACAGGGAGGGTGGTAAAGGTCACTTTTTAACTAAATGACAATAATGAAATAAAAATTAATCAAATAACCATAAACTTTAAACCATTAACAATGAAAAACAAAAAACAAATTTACTTTGCCTTGCTTTTTACAATTTCGAGCGGCATTTTAATGAGCAGCTGTAAAAAAGTTCAGGTTTCAGAACCAGAAACCAATCAGGTAAAATTGAGCAAATCGGCGCTAAGTTCAACTACCACGCCCAGTTTTGTAACCAATACCAAAAACCTCAACATTGTCATGTTTGTGCCTACCGATAATCCAGCGCTTCCTGATTACAAAACCAGGTTGACCGCATTATTTACACATTTTCAAAACTGGTTCCATACCGAAATGTTAAGGTATGGTTATAACAAATATTTGGGCTTAGCCAGAGTTGATTCTACCAACCTCATTAAATTTATAGAAATTCCTGCCGCAGGACCACAGGCAGATTACCCCTATGATTCGAGCATATCAGGAAGCAAAATTCTGAATGAAATAAATGCATACAAAGCTACGCATGCCTCAGAATTTTCCAATTCTTCCCATATGCTCATTTTATTGCCGCAAAGAACCGATGGCGGCGGACAACCATTTTATGGATTGGGTAAAAATTGCTTCGCACTGGATAATGCAAATATGGCGGTTGATAAAATCCCTAACCCTAACTCTAATTATTTGGGCGGAATGCTGCACGAACTTGGCCATGGCTTAAATCTTCCTCATGATCATGCAAAATATGCTTCAGAAGAGCCAACTTTAGGTACTTCTTTAATGGGATCGGGAAATGTAAGTTTTAGCAAAGGTCAGCCTACATTTTTAACTGAGGTAGATGCTGCCATTTTGAACCGTAACGAGGTTTTTCAAGATCCTTTACCCGTAGAAATACCTTACGAAAGTGCCACGACTACAATTAATGCCAATGCCACTTTCAATAGCACTACTCAGGCTTTCAACTTGTCTGGTAGTTTTACGAGCAATAAAGAGGTTACCGATATTTTGGTTTATATGGATCCTAACGTAAACAACGAAGGAACAGGGGTGAATAAAGATTATAATGCCGTTACCTGGAGGTTTGCACCTGGAACAGGAAATACCATTGCCGGTAGTATTCCACTAAGCGAACTTTATTATAAAGCTAATGAGCCGTACGAGTTAAAGGCTAAACTTTTACTTAAAAATGGAAACGTAGTTACTCAAACTTATACTTTCTCATTTTTAAACGGAGTGCCGCAGATCGGTGCAAACGGTTCTGCTAAATTTTTCCAGAATGCCAGTTACGGAGGTTATGGCGTATCATTACCTGTTGGGCAGTACACAACAGCCGATCTGATCAGCCGTGGCATTAGCAATAACGATGTCTCATCTGTTAATATAGGTTTAGGGGTAAAAGTAATTATGTATGATGGTGATAATTTTACCGGTAGCAGTATCGAGTTAACCTCATCGAGTAGTTACGTTTCTACTTTTAACGATAAAGCATCATCTATAAAAGTGATTGCCCTGTAATCATTATCTTTAAAACAGACTTAATGATAAACATTTCAAAATATAATCAAAAATGAGAAAATCGCTTTTTTTTAGTCTGTTTTTTGTACTGTTTGCCCAGCTTCTGTTTGGGCAAACAGTGCAAAATAATGCATTAGAGCAGTTTAAAGATGAAAAATTTGGTATGTTTTTACATTGGGGATTGTATGCGCAAACTGCTGGCGATTGGCAAGGCCATAAAGTTAAAGGAGGTGAACATTTTATGCTGTACGAGCGCATTCCCGTAAACGAATATGCAACCATTGCCAACCAATTCAATCCAATTCAATTCGATGCAGATCTCTGGGTTAAACAAGCCAAAGAAACAGGTATGAAGTATATTGTTTTTACGGCGAAACACCATGATGGTTTTGCGATGTACAATTCGGCCAGTAGCGATTATAACATTGTAAAAAGAAGCCCCTTTAAGCGAGATCCAATTTCAGAGTTGGCAAAAGCCTGCAAAAAATACAAAATCCAACTTTGCCTTTATTATTCTTTAGGAAGAGATTGGCAAGATCCCGATGTGCCAACAAATTGGCCTGTAAAAGCGGGCAGAAGTAATACCTGGGATTACCCTAATGAAGATGCAAAGGTTTTTAACCGTTATTTTGAAAGAAAAGTTAAACCGCAGTTAACTGAACTTTTAAGCAACTATGGCCCAATTGGTGCAATTTGGTTCGATACGCCCGAACTGATCAGTAAAATGGAGAGTACAGCACTTAAAGCGTTAGTTAATAAATTACAGCCAAATTGCCTGATTAACAATATAATTGGAAATGGCTATGGTGATTTTTCAATTTCTGAGCAGTCTTTGTCACCATCATCAAAAAAAGCGTGGGAATCTTGTTTAACCATTGGCCAAAACTGGGGCTACAACAAACACGATAGCGTTTGGAAATCGCCAGAAATGCTGGTAAGGCACTTGGTAGAAGTAGTGGCTAATGGTGGCAATCTGTTGTTAAATGTTGGCCCTAAAGGCGACGGTACATTTCCAGATTGGGCAATAGCCCGATTAAAAGCGGTAGGTAAATGGATGGATATTAATCACGAGGCCATTTACGCCAGCCAACCTTGGTTAGCTGTAAAAGAAAATAGTACCCAAAAGAGCGATAATATCTCCATCGAAGAAAGTAAAAATGCCATTAAAGATGCTGTTTTTGATGGTACACCAAAATCTGTAACACCAGATATTTATTATACTGCAAAAGATAAGAACGTATATGTTTTTTTAAGAAGCTGGCAAAAGCCAGGTGTACTGTTAAAACAGATAAACAAGAGCAGATTGTCTGTTAAAAATATTGAGCTCCTGGGAAACAGTAAGAAAATCAAATGGACAATAAACAATGAGGGACTTAGCCTTGATTTGCCAAGTGATTATGACAAAGGAATTCAAATTCCTGTTTATGTACTAAAAATAACAACCAATTAATGAGGTTACTATATATATTATCTGGGCTGCTTATTTATTCAACAGCATTAGCACAGCAACCTGGAATTATCCCGGTGCCACTGCAATTTGCAAAAGGCAATGGCTATTATACCCTAAATAATTACAGTAGCATTAGTTACAATAACGAAGCGCTAAAAACGATTGCTTATTATTTTCAGAATGAATTATTAAGCCAAAAAGGAATTACCCTTCAGCAGAAAGCAAAGTCGGCAAATATTGTGCTATTGCTAAAAGCCGGAAAGAAACATACAGATTCCTGCGCTTATCAGATCAGTATCAAACCCGAACAGGTTACTGTTTCCGCTACACATCCCAATGGTATTTTTTACGGAGTGGTTTCGCTGTTGCAATTGGTAATAACCAATAAAAATAACCAGCTTCCCGTTGCTGAAATAAATGATGCACCAGCTTATGGCTGGCGTGGTTTTATGCTCGACGAATCGCGTCATTTTTTTGGCAAACAAAAAGTAAAATCCATTTTAAACTGGATGGCTTTTTATAAACTGAATACCTTTCACTGGCATTTAACTGATGAACCTGCTTGGCGCTTAGCGATTAAGAAGTATCCTGATTTAGCCCTTATTGGTGGCATTGGTGATTATTTAAACCCCAATTTGCCAGCTCAGTTTTACACACAGGCCGATATTAACGAAATTGTGGCTTACGCTGCAGCGCGATACATTAAAGTAATACCAGAAATTGATATGCCTGGGCATGCTACCGCGGCCAATAAAGCCTATCCCGAATATTCAGGAGGAGGGTCAATAGGGCACCCAGAGTTTACCTTTAACCCTGGGCTGGAAAAAACCTATGGTTATTTAACCGATATCCTAAAAGAAACCAATGTGCTATTCCCGTCAGGATTAATTCATTTAGGAGGAGATGAAGTGAGTTATGGAAATGAAAAATGGAAAAGTAATCCGGATATTTTAAGACTCCTTGAGCGCGAAAAGCTAAAAGATGATGCTGCGGTAGAACATTATTTTATGAAACGCATGGTCGATTCGCTCTATCAATTAAATGCCAGAGCTATTTTTTGGGACGAAATGGCAGAAGCCGACCTCCCGAAAGAGAAAACCATTATATTTTGGTGGCGTCAGGAAAAACCTGCTCAGCTCCGCACTGCTTTAAGTAAGGGATATCAAACCGTTTTATGTCCACGATTGCCATTGTATTTCGATTTTGTTCAGGATAGTACCCATCAATACGGTCGGAAATGGAACAAACTGTACAGCCCCATTGAGCAGGTATACCAGTTCGATGCCCAGTCTTTTACCGAAAATGAAAAAGAAAAACAACTTATTTTAGGTATTCAGGCTAACCTGTGGACAGAAACAGTAGATAGTGAAAACCGTTTAGATTATTTACTTTTTCCGCGTATTGCTGCCCTGGCAGAAGCCGCATGGACGCCGCAAAAACACAAAGATTTTAAAGCATTCAGTAATAATTTAAATCAACATTTGGTGCTTTATAGTAAAGCAGGGCTTTATTATTATAATCCTTCAAAACCCTTACAAAATCCAGAAATTCCGGTTAGGAGAAAGAAACCATTAAATTATAAAGATTAAAAAGAACGAGAATAAATTTAAACAGATGAAAAATATATTAAAGTTTGCCTTGGTTACCCTTGCCACTATAGCTGCAGTAAACCCTGCAGATGCGCAGTGGACGGGACCAAAAAGCAAACCTACAAAAGAGGTTGAAGTTAAATACGGAAGCTTAACACCACCACACCGTACCGATGCGGATATGGAAGCCTTTCGCAGTTATGGTTTAGGGCAGTTTATCCACTGGGGAATTTATTCTATTGCGGGTAACGAATGGAATGGAGTAAGCGCAAGGGGAGGTGCAGCAGCATCAGAATGGATCCGCTCATGGGGTGGACCTACAGCGCCAAAAGATTGGACCGAAACTTACGATAACCTATACAAACAGTTTAACCCGAAGAATTTCGATGCCAAACGTTGGGCTAAACAAGCTAAAGATATGGGGGCTAAGTATGTGATTTTTACTACCAAACACCATGATGGTTTTGCAATGTGGCCTACAAAATATTCTGACTATAATATTTCTAAAACACCATATAAAAAAGATATCGTAAAACAGATTGTAGATGCCTATACCGCCGAAGGTATTGATGTGTATCTCTATTTCTCTATTTTAGAATGGAACAACCCAAATTATATGGGTAAAGCCCCAAAAACAGATGAAGAGAAAGAAAAATTTGGTAAATTTTTAGCTTATACCCGAAACCAACTTTTAGAGCAGCTGGATAACTATCCGAAAATTAAAGGTTTTTGGTTTGATGGTACTTGGGATGCCTCGTGGAAAAGCGCCTACGAGTTTACCTATAATCTAGAAAAAGAACTGCGCGAAAAACATCCCGGATTAATTATTGGCTCACGTTTCCGTAATGATGAACACGGCGCGCGCCACTTCGATTCGAATGGCAATATTTTGGGCGATTATGAACAAGGCTGGGAGCGTAAACTACCAGCAGAATTTGAATGGCTGAATGGTAATGATTGGGATGCGGTAATGACTATTCCACCAAACGGTTGGGGTTATATGAAAGATTGGTCGGGAATTTATACCAAAACTGCAGATGATTTATTGGACATGCTGATGCATTCGGTATCAATGAATGGCAATTTTGTATTAAATTTTGGCCCTGATGGTAATGGAAATATGCACCCAGAGGAAGATAAAATTGCAAAAGAAATTGGCGAATGGGTAAAACTAAATGCAGAGGCAGTGTATGGTGTGCGTCATGCTGCATTAACACCTTCTAAGTTGGGCTACTTTACACAAAAAGATGATAACCTTTATTTAACTGTTTTTAATCAACCTGTAAATGGAATGGTGCGCATTGCCGTGCCTAAAAACGCCAAACAGGTTCCGGGTACTGCCGCACTTTTGGTTAACAACAAAAATTTAACGCTAAAACAATCAGACATTGGCTTAGATCTCGATAAAAATACCTATTACGATGTAATGCTGCCAAAAGATTTTCAAGCCAACAAGGCATTTGTAATCAAAATGAAACTGGTAGTGCCAAAAGCCACAACAACAAAGTTAATGGATGCGAAAATGTAGCTAAGCTGATGCTTTACTTCGTTAATCTTGTGCGATTTAAAACAAACCTTGTTGTTATAAGCTATCAAAACCTGGTTTGATTTAAGAATTAAATGTAAACGATAGGGTAATGAATAGGTTGATTAGTGCCTGAATTATTCCGTCTATACTAAGTGTGTGCGTTAGACTGGTTATCTGATGTTACACCTGGTAAATACATTTACTTGGTTAGTTAGTGATTGCGTAGCGACGGATGTTTCTACGCAATCTTAATCCTAATCTAGTGAAGATGAACATCGATATTATAACTTACCAAACCAGATGATCTTAAGTGGTTGATATACTTAATGTTGGGTTAAAATTGCAGTGTAATTTTAACAATTTCATAATGCTAGCTAATCATCTTACTAATAACAGCTGTTCATCTTTGTTTAAAAGGCTTTAACCAAGTAATAAGACGATTTAAACACAATGATATGAGATTGATTTCTTGCGTGGCACTATTAATGGTTATACCAGCAATTGGGCTTTTAACCAAAGCGAATAAATTTACCGACAAAAAAAGGCCTGATATGCCAGTGCATGAGCAGCTTGTCAATGATTCTACTTCATTTAGTTTGTTTAAAGGAGTTGGTACAGCTGCTAAGTTTGATCAGAAGCCCGCTGTATTTACAACTAATAATCAATCGAGTTTTTTTAAGCCCGTATATCTTAACTCAGCCCCTTTATTTACCATTAATAAATGAAGGAATCTTAAAGCAAATTTAATTTATTTGTTATGTGATGTCAGATATTTCTATCTGACACCTGGTTAGTTTTATTCAATGTTTTTCTCTGTCAGATGGTAACATCTTACAGCAAATTAACTTTGATTTATACTATTGACTAACAACTTGGCACTTAGGACTCCAAACTCCCAACTATTTGCCTTCCCACCAAGTTAACGGAAACTTTATTTCATCAACAGAGCTTGCAACCATATCGGGTTTAAAAGCATAATGACCTAGGCGATCTTTGCTTGATATGCCCGAAAGTACCAGAATGGTTTTATATCCCATCTGAACGCCTCCTTGTATATCAGTTTCCATGGTATCGCCAATAACAGTAGTTTCACTGGTTTCCAACCCTAGAAATTTACGTGCCGAGCGCATCATCACCGGACTTGGTTTACCTGTAACAAACGCTTTTCTGCCGGTCGCTTCCTCAATCATTGCGGTGGTTGCTGCGATACCAAGGTTGTTCCATCCTGGTTTTTTGGGAGACGGATCTCTGTTGGTGGTAATAAATTTAGCTCCTGCAAGAATCATATCAACGGCGCGTTGCACCATTTCGAGCGTAAAGTTTCTACCTTCTCCTAGTACTACAAATTCGGGATCAGTGTTTACTAAAGTAATACCATGATCATGTAAGCTACTTAATAAGCCACCTTCTCCCAGTACATAAGCAGTACCATTTGGGCTTTGATCAGAAAGAAATTTTCCGGTAGCCATTGCACTCGTATAAACATGGCTTTCTTCTACTTTTATGCCCAGTCCTTTTAGTTTACGTACAACTTCTAAAGCCGTTCTTTGGCTGTTGTTGGTCATAAATGCAAAGGGAATATCTTCTTCAATTAAGTTTTTAATGAATTTATCAGCACCAAATATCAATTCTTCCCCACTATAAATCACCCCATCCATATCTATTAACAATCCTTGTTTCATATATTTTGTAGATTTAATCTGTTTATGTACAAACTTAATATTTTCTTGTTCAATCAATGTTAAAATTAAGTCTACTGGCCGTCAGTTTTAGAAATTAATTATCTGTTGTTTTATAGCGATATCTGCTGGCTTTTTTTGCGCAGAGGGTTGCTAGCGGAAGGATTGTAGACCATTATTACTATGGTTAAAGGAATATCGTTTCAGAACATTACGGAATGTTATAAGTAGAGATTAAAACATGATGTGAAACTAAGAAGTGATTTAGGATAAATACTAAATGTATATAGGTACCATTTTTCGCCAGTAATGGGGGCGGTGTGCATTGCTTTCCCAGGTGTGGAACTGATTGGGTACACCTTTTTCCCATAGTAAACTACTCAAATGTTGGTTTCCGGTTAAAAACGGATCGGTTTCGCCTACTGCCAAAATAATTTCCATACTTCTAACTGCCGATAACAACCGGTCATCATTTAGGTTGGCTATATACTGTGCTGGCATATTAAAGTAAACTTCATCGCTGTGAAATCCGTTTAACAGATCCCTAAAATCACCTATGTTGTCAGTAAGGTCATATCTTCCACTAATACCAACCGCTTTTTTAAATAACCAGGGGTATTTCATGGCCAGGTTTATAGCGTGATAGGCGCCCATACTACAGCCTGCAGTTTCTACATAATCGCCATCATTTTTCTGATTAATAAGCGATAGTACTTCTTCTAGCAGATATTTTTCGTACTGTAAATGCCGGTCTATCCGTACCGATGGAAATACCTCGTCGTTATAAAAGCTTTCTCCATCTATACTATCCACGCAGAAAATTTGAAGCTCTCCATTTTCAATCTGCATACTTAAAGAAGCTATAATTCCCCAGTTTTCGTAATCGTAAAACCTGGCCATACGGGTAGGGAAAAAGATTACTGCTCTTCCTGCATGTCCGAAAACCAATAGTTCCATATCCCGTTGAAGATTATGGCTGAACCATTTATGATATTCCCTGTTCATTAGCTTTAATTCTTTTGCGGAAAATTAAGGCATCTATGTTATCGGGATATTAATTAAGCGTAATGATTAACCTAATTTCTCTTTAACAGTACTTGTCCATAAACGATAACCCTCTTCACTTAGGTGAAGTCCGTCGTTATCGTAAAGCGTAGGGTTCGGATTACCTTCTTTGTTGAGCATTTTCTTAAAAACATCAATAAATTTCCAATGATTATTGAGTTTAATGATTTCGCTTTCGATAAGGTTATTGGTATATCTGAACTGATCGGCCATTTGCCAACGCGTAAGACTAGGTTTTAAGGAAATAAAATAACATGGCAGTATGCCAAACCGTTGGTTAACTTTAACCATCAACTGCAGGAAAAAAATAAATATCTCCTCTGGGTTTCTACCATCGCCAAGGTCGTTATCACCGGCATATACCACAAATGCCTTTGGCCTGTAGTCCATCATAATCCGCTCAAAAAACCATACACATGCTGCTAGTGTAGAGCCACCAAAGCCTAAATTGGTTACTTTCATGTAATCAAAATCATCTTCGAGACTATTCCACAACCGGATAGATGAGCTGCCATAGAAAATAACGCCCGGGTGCTCGCGATCTAAGCGATGTGCCCTTTCCAATTGTTTAACTTCTTCTTCGTACCAGTACATATCGCTAAAGATAAAAATATCTGCCTCTTGAAGAAATGTATTGTATGTTAAGTTTATGTTATGAGGTGCAGGTTATTGGTTCATTAGTCATTTGTTTATGGTTGATCGCCAAATTGTTTTTAGCGACCGTTTAAATCTTTTTTCTGTTAACTTCTTAATGGTAATGAGTATGGAAACTGGTTAATTGGTGATTTGTTCATTGGTACATTCATAAAAAGCCCAGACATAATGCCTTGAATTTCTTAATGGTTAGGAAATAAAAATGCAGAGAATAGAGTCAAGCTTATTTTTTTCCTGAGTCATCCCACTATTATAAGGAATGGCTAATCATTTAACAGAAAATTGCTAACTGTTAATTGGTAAACTGACTGTAGATTTTTTTAATTCATGCGCGTTGCCTCCCGAGCAATTTTCAGCTGGGATTTTAAACTTTAACTAGTTAAAGACTACTCACTGTAGTTCCTCTTATTAGCAGCATAAATATGGTACCAGATGTACAGAATCCATATTAACACCACTGTGCTATAAACCAATTCGGGCTCAAATGAATCCCTTGTAGTTAATAACGCAATGGAGGAGATCAGGGCAGCCAGGAAGAAATAAAGAATATTTTTCATAACGTACTGATTTAATGAATGTTGGATTTAGTAAATATAATAAAATATCTCCTTAGAATCAATTGTTTGTGGAAATAAATTACTAGAATATGATAAAATGACTTAATTATCTCTTTTATTTGGTGTTTTATGTTCATTTGTCTGTATTTTAATTAGTTAAGAGCTTAATAATTGATTGATTGTGGTGCTGAAATACTTGAATTTTAGTTTTGAACCGAATTTAAAACAAGCTTCAATTTAGAAGACGTTTGTAAAGCTGTTTTACTTTAAAATCAAGCGAAAAATTAATTTAAAATTGAGGATTATTATGCTGTTGATAGATCAAAACAGATAGTTGGTTTTAATTCGGTGAAAAATGAGGTAATTGGATAATAAGTGGGTAGAACATCATAAAATTGTGGCATTGGGAGATTTATAATTTTTTGTAAGTTTACCCGACACAACCAACCAAGAAACAAGAACACACACAAATGATTAAATTTTCTTTAAGCTTAATTTCTTTTACACTAGTTTTTTTTGGATTAAAAAACTTTTTTAGCGAACCAAAGATACAACGCGTATCACCTCCCGAATTAACGATAACCAACTTTGCCGGACCAGATGTTACACCCAGCCCAGCCTGTTTAGCGGTAGCACCAACCGGAGAAGTATATGTTGGTGTTGATATGATCGGCTCTTTAGGTAAAGATCCCGGTAAAGGACATATCCTTAAATTGATAGATAAGGATAACGATGGTAAAATGGACGAACATGTAGATTTTGCTGAAGTAGATAATCCACGTGGCATTATTGTTCAAGGCAATCAGGTTTACGTATTACATACCACTTTTTCTAAAGAAACAAAACAAGCTACGGGCATGAATTTGGTTGTTTTTGAAGATAAAGATGGCGACGGAAAAGCCGATGGACCCGAAAAACCGCTTATTGAGCATATTAGTAATGCCAAATATATTCGCGAACGTGGTACCGATCATGCTACGAATGGTATAAGGATGGGCATTGATGGATGGATTTACATTTCTGTAGGAGATTTTGGATTCCATGATGCGGTAGATCGTTCTGGTAAAAAATTAACCATGTTAGGCGGCGGGATTATACGTGTTCGCCCTGACGGAACTGAAATGGAAGTATATACACACGGTACACGTAATGTTTATGATGTAGCTATCGACCCTTACATGAACGTTTTTACGAGAGAAAACACCAATGACGGCGGCGGATGGAATGTTCGTTTCTCTCATCACATACAATCTGGCGAATATGGCTATCCGGTTTTATTTCAGAATTTTACCGACGAAATTATTCCGGCACTTGCCGATTTGGGTGGAGGTTCGGGTACTGGGGCATTATATATGGATGAACCAAACTGGCCTGAACAATATAACCATGTACCAATGATGGCCGATTGGGGCAGAAGCATGCTTTATATTCATCGAGTAACTACTGATGGTCCAACTTTTACGCAAAAAGACGAAGAATTTATTAAACTACCGCAGATAACAGACCTTGATGTAGATGGCTCAGGAAGACTATATCTGTCGGCTTGGGATGGTGCAGGTTATTCTGGCAGTCCGAATAAAGGCTACGTTGTTCGTGCAGTGCCAAACAATTGGACCTACAAAGCTTTTCCTGATGTTAAAAAAGCTTCAATTAAAAAACTAACTGAACTACTTAAATCCAATAGTGCAGTGGGCCGTTTAACGGCTTCGCAAGAATTGGTTTCGCGCAATGATAAACAAGCTGTTTCAGCAGCTTTAAAAGTTGCTTCCGATCAGAGTTTAGCACTCGATGTCCGTATAGCTGGCCTGTATACCTATGCACAGCTGACCAAAGAAAATGGTATTACAACCTTAGTTGAATTTACTAAAGATAAAGCAATTAAGGAATTTGCGTTAAAAGCACTTGCTGATCGTAAAGCCAATATAGATAAAGTGCCGGTTGAACCATTTTTAGAAGGATTAAAAGATCCTTCTCTTCGTGTTCAGGCAGCTTCTGTAATTGGTTTAAACCGTTTGGGCAGGGTAGAAGTTGCCAATGTACTTTTACAAACCAAGGTGCCCGCTTCATTTACAGCACCTGAAAAAGGTACCGAAGGACCGCATGCAACACCAAATTCAGCCATTATTTTACCCCATTTAGCGGTTAGGGCTTTAGTTGATCTTCAAGCAGTAGATGCTTTACTTGCAGCAGTTAAAACCGAAAATGCTACCCTGGCGCTTTGGGCATTACGTTATATGCATACCGAAAAAGTGGTTAACGGACTGATCGAAAACTATAAACAATCGTCTGATGAAAAATTAAAACAGCAGATCTTGGTTACCTTGGGCCGTTTGTATAAAAAAGAAATCGCCTACGATGCTACCTGGTGGTGGGGTACACGTCCCGATTCACACGGACCATATTTTAAGGCCGTTTCATGGGAAGGTTCTCCTATTATTGAGAAATTCCTGAAAGAAGAGGCTACAAAAGCCGGAGCGAAGGGAAAACAATTTTATGTTGATTTGAATGCCCGCCAAAGGATGGATATCCCTGAATTTGCCGAAGAAGAAAAAGTAGCTACAGCCGAAGAGCCAAAAATTGATCTGGATAAAATTAAAAACAAAAAAGGTCAGGTGGGTAAATCATCTATCGAAGATGTATTGCTGGCCATCAATAAATTACAGGGCGATCCCTTAAAAGGAAGAAACATCTTTAATAACCAGGGATGTATTGCCTGCCATAGTTTAAGTAAAAGCGAGAAAATGAAAGGTCCTTTTATGGGGCAGATTGGTTCTATTATGAACCGTGAGCAGATTGCAGAATCGATATTAAAACCCAATGCTTCTATCTCTCAGGGCTTTGCAACTGTAATGATTACTGCAAAAGGCGATCGTACCTATATGGGCTTTATTACGGAAGAAACAGCTGCTAAAGTAGTGGTTCGTAATATTGCAGGAGAAGTTTTTACCATTAAAGCGGGCGATATCCTGTCGAGAAAAGAAATGGAAACTTCGATGATGCCTGAAGGCTTAGCTAATTCATTATCGTACGAAGAACTGGCTTCGCTAGTTTCTTTCTTATCTGAGCAGAAGAAATAGTTTCACGTAGTTAAATTTGATAAGTATGGTAGCGCCTATTAAAAAAAATCAGCTTGTCACAATTATATTTACCATTATAACCTTGTTTTGCTCAACGCTTGCAGTAGGGCAAAACAAGGAAATTGATTCCGCTTTTCAGATGCCTTCGCATCCAAGGTTGTTGATGAGCTATGACCTTGAAAAACAGATATTAGAAAATGTAAAACACGATGGTAAGTTTAAACAAATCCATCAAGCCATACTATCAGAAGCAGATCGCGTTTTAAATAAATCGGTATTGGAGCGGGTAATGATCGGTAAACGTTTGCTTGATGTATCAAGAGAAGCACTTAAAAGGATTTATTACCTTTCTTATGCTTTTAGGCTTAGCCACAATAAAAAGTATGCTGCAAGAGCAGAAAAAGAATTGCTTGCGGTATCGGGCTTTAAAGATTGGAATCCAAGTCATTTTCTGGATGTTGGTGAAATGACAATGGCTTTGTCAATAGGCTACGATTGGTTATATCAGGATTTACCACAATCAACAAGAAATATAGTCGCCCTTGCCATTCTCGAAAAAGGAATACAGCCTTCAACAGACAATAAGTATAATAACTGGTTAAATATTACCAATAACTGGAATCAGGTATGCAATGCGGGCATTTCATTTGGTGCAATAGCTACTTTTGAAGAACACCCAGCCTTATCGGCTAAACTTATTAACCGGGCAATAAAAAGTGTAATCTTACCCATGAAACAATATGCTCCGGATGGTGCTTATCCCGAAGGCTATGGGTACTGGGAATATGGTACTACTTTTAATGTGATGTTTATCAGTGCATTGGAAGGTGTTTTTCATCAGGATTTTGACTTAAGCACTCAGCCTGGTTTTCTTAAAACGGCTGATTACCTGGATAATATGATGGCCCCTTCGGGCAGGCCTTTTAATTATTCAGACAGCGGACCCAATGCTGAATTTAATCCTGCACTTTTTTGGTTTGCATCAAAATTGAACGATCCTGGTATACTCTGGATAACCCAAAAACAACTTGATGAGCAAATGCCATTAAAGAATAGGTTATTGCCATCAGCAATGATATGGGGTGCAAAACTATCGCTGAACAACATTCGTCCTAAAAATACTAAATTTTGGATCGGAAATGGTCCAAATCCGGTTGCCTTGATGCGAAGTTCGTGGACAGATCCGCTGGCTACCTTTGTGGGCTTTAAAGCTGGTTCGCCATCAGTTAGTCATGGTCATATGGATGTGGGATCTTTCATCATGGAATCGCAAGGTATACGTTGGGCAATGGATTTTGGAATGCAGAATTATGAATCTCTCGAATCAAAGGGTATTAACCTGTGGGACAGTAAACAAAATGCGCAGCGATGGAAGATATTCCGTTATAATAATTTTGCACACAATACCCTTTCAATCGATAGTACTTTGCAAAATGTTAGGGGAGATGCTGCTTTTATCAGCTATTCAGATAATAACCAGTTTATGAACGCAGTTGCCGATCTGAGCGCCTTATATGCCGATAAACTAAAGAAATCGATAAGAGGCGTAGCCTTGATCGATAAAAAAACGGTGCTGATCCGCGATGAAATAACTGTAGGAAATACTG
The DNA here is from genome assembly GCF_014205835.1 of Pedobacter sp. AK013. Taxonomy (GTDB): domain Bacteria; phylum Bacteroidota; class Bacteroidia; order Sphingobacteriales; family Sphingobacteriaceae; genus Pedobacter. The sequence goes on from NZ_JACHCQ010000020.1 coordinate 71,433, forward strand.
ATGTTACACTTCGGTGGTCGATGGTTACGCCTGCAACAGTGCAAATTATTAACGAGCATACCATTGAATTAAGTTATAAAAACAAAAAATGTTATCTCACTGTGGATGCCGAAAGCGAAGTTAAAATGAAAACCTGGTCAACAGACCCAGTTACAGATTATGATGCTAAAAATCCGGGAACTTCTATTGCAGGATTCGAAGTAAGACTCAAAGCCGATAGTAAACAGGCCATATCTGTTTTTCTGGATGCAGGGAATCTACCAGAAAAAAACTTTTCTGCTAAACTAATTGTCAGCTGGGCCAAAAAATAAATAAGCGCAATTGCTAATGTGTTCCAGCGCTACGTGCTAAGGCTTGATTTACTGATAATTCTTTTTAAAAGTATACTAATAAATATTTTATTGTTATCGTCGAGCAATTTTTATCATAAAAATGCACCGGTTGTTTTGGTTTAAAAAAACAAAACTTACATTTAGCGATTAAATCTATATACCCAGTCGATGAGCAGATCGGGCAGGTATAACCACCAGTTATGGAAGACCATTTTTTTAAACAAATTATTAAGAATCCTCTTGAACAACCAAATATTCCGCCCAATGAAGTAATATCCCTATGGGCAGAAAAGCTAATTCAAGTACTTTTTCCTGAAAATTCCCCTAAAGTATTTTCGACGATTATAGAAGTAAAGAAATACATTACTGTTTTGGAGCTTGAGCTTTACGATATCATATCAGCAAGTTGTAAGCTTAAAAATAATGAATGTAAAAATGCAGCCGGTCAGTTTTTTGAAAAACTACCAGAGCTTTACCGTGTATTGAATACCGACATTGTAGCCATTTACGAAGGTGATCCGGCAGCACAAAGCAGGTTTGAGGTAATTAGAACCTACCCTGGATTTTATGCCATCTGTTTCTATAGGATTGCCCATATGCTTTATAATTTTAGTATACCGTTGGTTCCGAGGATACTTACCGAATATGCCCATTCTAAAACAGGTATTGATATTCATCCTGCAGCCAGTATTGGCGAGTACTTTCATATTGATCATGGAACTGGGATTGTTATTGGCGAAACCACTACAATAGGCCGTTATGTGAAACTTTATCAGGGGGTAACACTTGGTGCTTTGAGTGTTAAAAAAACATTGGCAGGTAGCAAACGTCACCCAACAGTAGAAGATAGAGTAGTTATCTACTCAGGTGCAACCATATTGGGGGGCGAAACCATCATCGGGCACGATAGTATCATCGGGGGTAACGTATGGCTTACAGAGAGTATCCCGGCTTTTTCTACGGCTTACCATTCTCCAATAATTACCATTAGAAACCATAAAGAAACCAATTAAATATTAAAATATGGCAGGAATAATCGATCTGATCGGAAATACACCAATGGCTGAACTTCAAAAGCTGAATATTAACCCCGCTGTACGGGTATTTGCCAAATTAGAAGGGAACAATCCGGGCGGTAGTGTTAAAGACAGGGCGTCGCTCAATATGATCAGAAGTGCAATAGAACGTGGCGATGTAGCTCCCGGAACTAAATTGGTGGAGGCCACAAGTGGTAATACCGGAATCGCATTAGCCATGATTGCAAGTTTATATAACTTAGAAATTGAACTGGTTATGCCAGCCAATTCTACGCGCGAACGTAAAGTAACTATGGAAGCTTTTGGCGCAAAAGTAACGTTGTTAGAAAGTATAGAAGAATGCAGAGATTATGCAGAAGAAAAAGGCATTTCAAAAGGGTATTTTTTATTAAATCAATTTGCAAATCCGGATAATTATATGGCGCATTATAAAACAACCGGACCAGAAATATGGAGAGATACCGAAGGGCAGGTTACACATTTTGTAAGCGCTATGGGAACAACAGGAACCATTATGGGCTGTTCGAGATTTTTTAAGGAAAAAAATAATAATATTCAGATTGTGGGCTGCCAACCTACTGAAGGGGCTTCTATTCCAGGTATCAGGCGTTGGCCTGAAGAATATTTACCAAAAATATTCGATCCGCTGAGGGTAGATCGTGTAATGGATATTGCGCAGGAAGAAGCAACTTTAATGTCGAGAAGAATGGCTAAAGAAGAAGGTTTATTTGCAGGTATGAGCTCTGGAGGTGCCTGCGCAGCTGCTTTGAAGCTTGCTGGCGAGCTGGATAAGGGAACCATTGTTTTTATCGCCTGCGATCGGGGAGATCGCTACCTAAGCAGCGATCTTTTTGGTTAAGCAAAAATTATTAATCTTGTTGGGCCTTTTTTGATAAAAGCATCCGAACCCTTTGAGTAATGGCATCCATTTCAAAGGGTTTTTCTATATAATCATCCCAATGTGTTTTGTAATAAGCGCTATTATGAATGCCATTGCGTGCCGACATGAGTAGGATAGGAATGGAACTATGAACAGATAGCTTTAATTCTGTACATATCGCCCTTCCATCGGTCACGCCAAGCAAAGTATCCATTAAAATAATATCGGGTTGGAAGGCAGCAATTTTGGCGTGTAAATCCATCGCATTGGAAAGATTCATGGTAATATAGCCCTCAAATTCGAAGATCATCTTTATGGCATCAAGTGTTGCAGGGTGATCTTCGATAATTAATATTTTTGGTTGGGATATTGAGAACATTTTTTTGTATTAGTAATTAAGGAAAGCTAAGATTACCTGTTCCTCGTTTTTTTAACAATAACTCAAATATTTTCGAGTCCGTTCTGGTAAGGCTATCAAGAGAATTACGCAAGCTCTGGTTCACCAAACTTAAATTGGTGAACATGGTTCTGAGCGTTTCGTTTTCATCCCTTAGTTCTAAAAGTTCATTGGCGATGCTGCCGAAATCTCTAATCCAGCTGTCGAAACAATTTTTATCAATTTCTAGAGCAATACAAATTTCCTCGGGATCTCTGCCGTTGTAAAATTCTTGGATGCTGCCAATAATTTTAGCAGGTGTGTTGTTCGGTTTCATGGTTGGTTTCTGGATGCTGTTGTGCAGAAGGCTAAACCGTCCCCTGTCTAGACCTCCTGCGGCACAGCATTTTATTTTAAAAATTTTCGTTAAGGGATAGGGACAAAGAAATATAGCGTTTAAGGCTTATCAAAATTTTTGTCTACGCAGTTATACGCATCAACTTTAAGTGTTTGTTTTTCAGTAAGAAAGATAAAATGTAATTGGTGTTTGGTTCATTATATATAGTTTTTGATGAATTAGCGTTCTAAATAAGCCATGCCGTCAGGCGTGTAACAAATCATCCCGGAAAAGACCGTTTCTGTCGACATGGCTAAAATATAAGTACAACCCAGACAAAAGCATTAAGTCTGTTCGGTTAAAAAACGGTATCGCACCGCGTGCACTCTATATAGCTATATGCAAAGAGGGTGCGGCAGGTTGTTTTGGTTGATACTCATTTCTACGCATGAGTATATAAGTTATTGTAATATAGGATGTTATATTGTTTTTGATATTTTTTTATTAAGATAATAGCAAGGAAAAAACTATTTATTTTTGTATATTATTTAGGACGATTGGTGAGGTCTAACATCCAAGTATACATATTTGTTTCGCCATCTATTCCCAGTTTTTTCCTGATTCTATATTTTCGGCTTTCTACAGCACGTACACTTAATTTACAGGTTCTGGCTATCTCTTTAGTATCGAAATTTAACCTGATGTAAGCACAAAGCGTTAATTCTGCGGGTAGTAGTTGAGGCGAAACCTGAAGAAGCCGCTCGATAAAGATAGATTCAGCCTCGCTAAATCGCTTCATAAATGATGGATCTCTGGCATGCGCAAGTTCGATTATTGCTTTTAAAGAAAGATGTTCAACAGGTTTTTCTGGTTTTGCATCGAGCTGTTTACGGTAACCCTCTACCTGTTCTTGGAGCAGGATACGTTGTCTCCTAAAATGCGCATTATGTCTTGTTAATAACCTTAACCTTTGTCCATAAAGACCAAGGCTAATGAGTATTGCTTCAATTATACTGGCCAAAGTGAGTAAATTAAAACTATAAGGTTGAAAGGGAATGAGCTTCGTTAGGCAAAAAACAAGGTAGATAGATGTAAGCGCCACAGGAATCCATCCAAATACGTAACACCAGATGAGCGTATTGTTTTTGGCATACCCGCGAATGATAATAACTTTAACACTACTGAACAGAAAAAGTAAAGAAGTTAATAAAAATAAAATTTGCGTAAGCATATTGGTAATGCTTCTGGCGTCCCATAACGAGCAGATTAGGATTAAACTCCATCCAAACATTATTGCCCTAAAGAATTTATAAAGTTGTGGGAGCTGCCGTTTGAGTTTTAAAAAATAACTGTTAAACAGAATGGTAGAAATATAGCCGAGAGCGATAAAAAAATGTGCATGAACTAAAATAAACCTGGCTATTGGTTGGCCCAGTAGCAAGCCATAGCCCTGAAGATAACAAACCATCACAATGAAATAAAGCAAAATAATCCGAGCTATATAAAGGGCAAAGAGTTTACTCCGTGTAACAACAAACATAAAAACATGGAAAATAAGGATCATCAGTGCAATACCCATATAAATAGGCTGTAAACTATGCGCATTAAATAGGGCATGGTTTAATACTGACTCAGTTACCAGTTTAACAGGCACAATTAAAGTATTCATCGCCCTCATCCGCACATATACTTCACCAATAGGGGTTTTTACTTGTTGTAAGGGAAACACATAGCCCGTACCCAGAATATTATCATCTCGTTTCAGGTTGAACATACCGGAGTTAATCTGGTTTATCTTCCCTTGTTCATCACGATAAAATACATCGATAGTATCGATATTTGCGTAGTCGATATACAGATAAGGAGTAGTTTGGTTGTTTTTTATAAAACTGAGTTTCATCCACCATAGTTTTCCACTGGTTCCGCCATTAAAAATTGCTGATTTACCTTTCGAAAAACGTTCTGCCTTAAATTGTTCTACCTTTTCAAAAGATGTTGTTCCGGAAGCGTCCTGCCAAAAGTATCCTGCTTTGCCAACGTTAACAAAAGTTTGTTTTTCTACCTGGATTAACGGTTGTGCCATGCAAAGGCTGCCTTCTATTAAGAAAGCAATAAGAATAAAAATGGTCTTCATTAATTAAACCAATGTAAAAGAGCTGGGATGACTTATTACAAGGGAGAAATTATAGTTTTATAATAGAAAATCCAAATTTTATCTGAAAAAAGAATACAATCTTAATGGCTTGGCATTCGCTTCAAATTTGTATTTTAGACCAAGCCCAAAATGATATGCACCAACTGATTATACAATACGCTTTCTTGCTTGCAATTATTCTATTTGTGGTAATGCTGGCACAAAAAATCCGTGTGGCGTATCCTATTTTGTTGGTAATTGCGGGTTTAGCATTGAGTTTTTTGCCCATACTTCGCAATATTGAAATTGAACCGGAGCTTATTTTTGTAATCTTTTTGCCGCCATTGTTATATGAAGCCGCATGGAATACTTCCTGGAAAGATTTCTGGAAGTGGCGCAGAGTGATCAGCAGTTTTGCTTTTCCAATTGTTATTCTTACTTCCAGTATCGTAGCTTTAATTTCTCAAAGTTTAATTCCTGGCTTTACATGGGCGTTGGGTTTTTTATTAGGCGGTATTATTTCTCCACCAGATGCGGTATCAGCATCAGCCATACTTAAAAGTGTTAAAGTGCCAAAAAGGCTTACCACAATTATAGAAGGCGAAAGTTTACTAAACGATGCATCCAGTTTAGTGGTGTTCCGCTTTGCATTAGCTGCAGTAATGACTGGTAGTTTCGTGTTTAGTAAGGCTGCAGGCAATTTTGTACTGGTTATTGTAATGGGTATTTTAATAGGGATTGCAGTGGCTTTAGTTTTTTACGCGTTACACCGATGGCTGCCCACCACTACAAATATTGATATTATTCTTACTTTTTTAACGCCATACGTTATGTACATCACCGCAGAGGAGTTTGAGTTTTCTGGTGTTTTGGCTGTAGTAAGTGGTGGTCTGTTTCTTTCAGCCCGCAGAGACCAAATTCTTACCCATCGAAGCCGCTTGCAGGGCGTAAATGTTTGGGAAGCCGTAGCTTTTGTACTGAATGGCTTTGTTTTTTTGTTAATTGGCTTAGAATTTCCAGTAATTATTCGTGGTTTGGGCAGCGATGGTCTTTTGCCGGCTATTCGTTACAGTGCCATTATTTGCCTGGTTTTAATCGTTACAAGGTTTGCGAGTACCTATGGCGCTTTGTATTTTACACGTTTCATTAGCCGCTATATTACTACGGCCGACCCCAATCCAAACTTGAAAGCACCTTTACTTTTTGGCTGGGCAGGAATGAGAGGAGTGGTTTCTTTAGCTGCAGCGCTTTCTATTCCGATAGCTTTAAAATCAGGTGAAGCTTTTCCTCAGCGTAACTTAATCTTGTTTATCACTTTTAGTGTGATACTGGTTACCTTGGTTTTACAAGGCTTAACATTACCTGCATTAATAAAATGGGTAGACATGCCCGATCCGGATTATACGGTTTCTTTCGAACAGCAAAAACAAATGGTAAGAAAGAAATTATCCATGTTATCGCTTAAAATCCTGGATGAAAAATACCACAAAGACTTATTGCATAACGATATGATCAGGTCGATAAAAATCCGCATTGAGGCAGAAATGGAATTGTTGAGAGATTGGGAAAAAGAAGAGAACATTTCAAGGTCTGAAGGATTTTATCACGACTATCGTGTTGCGCTTGAAGATATTATGGCCGAACAGCGTATTTTGCTGAAAGGATTAAATAAAAAAGAGCAGATTAATGACGAACTGATCAGAGAACAATTAGAGCTGCTCGATCTTGAGGAAGAAAAACTCCGCAGGCATTTTAGTCATAGAGATATATAGATACTCTTTTAGCACACTAAAACGGGCTAATTTATTCTATGTGCATAACTCACTATAAGTAACACCCGAAATGATTAAAATATAATGATATATTTGCTAATTAATTTAGTAATTATGTCGGTAAAGGTTAATATCACTTCGAAGGGAATACAAAAGGTACTTAAGAACTATAATGAAAAGCAGGCCATTGCAGAGTACATTTGGAACGGTTTTGATGCCAATGCAAATACAATCCACGTAGATTATATAACTAATCCACTTGGCCTTTTAGCACAGTTAACTATTGCTGATAATGGTTATGGAATTAATTTTGACCGCTTACAACAAAAATTCGATCCTTTTTTTGAATCTGAAAAATCCATTCAGATTGTAGCGCCCAAACATACCTCCAAAATGCATGGTCGTAATGGGGTGGGGCGGCTTACCTTTTTTACCTTTGCGCATGATGCCGTTTGGCGCACTACTTATCAATCAGAAAAAGGGTTCCGTTATGGCGAAATACACATTAACACGGGTGGTTTAAACAGTTATAGTCACGATTTTTCCACCGCTCAGAGCAATACTGGTGAGACTGGAACAATTGTTTCTTTTACTAATTTAAGGATCAGTCAACAAGACGTAGAAGAAACAGTACTTCCTTTTTTGATAAACGAATTCTGTTGGTTTATTGAATTGAATAAACACAAAAAATACTCGATTATTGTAAATGGAGAAGCATTAGATTTTAGCAGCAATGTTAAAACCATAGAAGAATTTAATCTTTTTTATCCTGATACCGCCGTTACTTTTAAGATTAAATATGTTCATTGGAAAGAAAACCTGCACAAAGAACTGTCTAAATACTACTTTTTGGCCGGTGGAGAAGAAATTTATAAAGATTACACCACCTTAAATAAAAAGAGCGACGATTATTTCCATAGCGTTTATATCGATAGTGATTTTTTCCGTGACTTCGATTTTAAGAGTTTCGAAAATGAAGGACAGGTGGCCATATTTGGTGCCGCTAAATCTTCGGCAGAGTACCGTTTTCTAATTAAAGCATTAACAGAATATCTTAAAAGCAAACGTAAACCTTTTTTAAAAGAATATGCTAACCGCCTGATTGAAACTTATGAACAGGATGAGATATTTCCGGTTTATGCTACCGAGAGAGAAAAGGAATTGAGGAAACCAGCGTTGGTTGATTTAATTAAGGCATTATATGAAATTGAGCCGAAATTATTTAGTAGTTTAAATACCGATCAGAAGAAAATTTTTGTGCGTTTGATCGATCTTTTAATGCACGCTAACCTATGTAATGAAATTTTTGAAATGTTCAATGGAATGATCGAATTAGAAGCCGAAGAACGGGATGAGTTATTGAAATTAATAAAAGGCCTTGAAGCGACGAAAAATTAGACTGATATTAATCAGTAATTTAGTAATTTGTTGCTGATAAAACAGCATTATATGACCTATTATCGAAATCTTTGCGATTGTGATAATATATAGCCATTTTTATAGCTGCAGTTTAGTTGTTAAGCCCGTTTTATGAAGATCATTTTTTATTAAATCTTACTGTTTTTGTATGAATGAGCAGGTAGGATATTTTGGAGCCAATATTCCGATAAAAATTTATGGGTTAAGCGAAAAATCGGTTACTATAACATTTGGAACGGCAATCGATAACGATTTGTTGGCACTGATTACCGATTTTAATCGATTACTGTTACAAAATCCTTTTTCTGGTTTAATTACCACGGTTCCAGCTTATGCTACATTAACTGTTTTTTTTGATCCCTTAAGTGTAATGTTATCAGATCTTCCTGGTGAAGTTTGTTTCGAAAAGGTATCCGCACATTTAAATAAAATTGCACAAACAAAAAGAGAAAAATCAAAGCTAATAGCTAATAAACTGGTTATTCCAGTATGTTATGGCGGGGATTTTGGTCGGGATCTTTTAACAGTAGCCCGCACTAATAAGCTCACCGAAGCGGAGGTAATCGATATTCATACGGCTGGGGAATATGTTGTCTTCATGATCGGATTTGTACCAGGTTTCGCCTATATGGGTGGAATGGATGCCAGGTTATCGACTCCTAGAAAAGAAGTTCCTGATGCTAAAATACCTACCGGATCTGTAGGCATTGCAGGCAACCAAACTGGTATTTATCCTATGGAAACACCTGGCGGATGGCAGGTTATTGGCAGAACACCATTAAAAATGTTTAATGTAAACCGTTTGCAGCCATCACTTTTAAAGGGAGGCGATACGGTTGTTTTTAAAGCCATCGATATAAATGAGTTTAATGCTTCTATCGGGATATGAGTATGAAGATCAGCATCATTAAGCCTGGCTTGTTAAGTACCATTCAAGATATGGGGCGGTACCGATATCTTTCGCAAGCAGTACCTGTTTCTGGCGCTATGGATGAGTTGGCTCACCGGTTAGCCAATAAGGCAGTCGGTAACGATGATAACAGTGCTACCATTGAGTTTACCTATGCTGATGCTTCATTTAAAGCAGAAACACCCATTCTAATTTCTTATTCGGGCGATGGTGCATTTTTAGTTTACAATAATGAGTTAATGCCTGCAGAAAAGCCACTGTTTTTTCCGGCAGGTTCCATTATAAAGTTGATTAATAATCCTATTGGGGTGCGTACCTATTTGGCTATTGCCGGTGGGTGGGATGTGCCAGATATAATGGAAAGTAAAAGCACTTATGTTACCGCTGCTTTTGGTGGCTTTAAGGGAAGAGCGTTACAAAAAGCTGATGTTTTGGTTGGCGGTACTTTACTTAGCGAAGTATCAAATAGAATATTGAGTCAATTGATCGAACAATCGTTAACCTATCCAAATTGGCGCATTTCGAGAGAAAGTTTACTGCCAGAAAAAAGACAAAGCATTAGAATTGTACTTGCTAATGAAATCAATTGGTTCGATGCAACATCCATTATTTCGTTTTTAACCGGTACCTACATGATAGATAGAAGGAGTAACCGCATGGGTTACCATTTATCAGGAAAGCCATTGGCAAGGAAAGTTAAAAAAGAATTGCTCAGCACGGCAGTAACGCCTGGGATTATCCAGGTAACTGGGAGCGGAGATTTGGTTATACTTATGGCCGACTGTCAAACAACGGGTGGTTACCCACGTATTGCTCATGTTGCAGCTGTCGATTTGCCTTTATGTGCCCAGTTTAAACCCGGCGATGCAATTCACTTTTCTGAAATTTCGAGAGATGAGGCAGAAGAACTTTATCTTGAACGTGAACACGATTTATCATTGATTACCATGGCAATAAGCCTTAAATATATTAAAACATGAAGATGATCGATCTTAATTGTGATATGGGAGAAGCATTTGGAAACTATGCCATGCCCAATGATGAAAAACTGATGGATTATATTTCATCGGCAAATATTGCCTGTGGTTTTCATGCCGGCGATCCGGCTGTAATGCAACAGACTGTAACTTTAGCACTAAAAAAAGGAGTTGCCATAGGGGCGCACCCCGGTTTGCCTGATTTGCAAGGTTTTGGCCGTAGAGAAATGAAAATTAGCCCAAATGAGGCCTATCAGCTTACTTTATACCAAATTGGTGCATTAAGCGGTTTTGTAAAAGCCGGGGGTGGTAAATTGCATCATGTTAAGGCGCACGGGGCATTATATAATATGGCTGCAAAAGATACCGCTTTGGCAAAAGCCATTGTACGGGCCATTTTCGATTTCGATCCAGGTTTAATTTTATATGCCTTAGCAGGAAGTAAGATGATTGATGAGGCTGAAAAACAGGGGATTGCAACCGCATCAGAAGTTTTTGCCGATCGTAGTTATCAGGATGATGGTTTACTTACGCCACGATCAGCAGACAATGCGTTAATTACCAATGAAGAAGATGCCATCAATCAGGTGTTGGGATTTGCTTTAAACCAGGAAGTAAATAGCATCAATGGAAATCGCATTGCGGTTAAAGCCGAAACCATTTGTTTGCATGGCGATGGTAAACATGCTGTTGCTTTTGCTAAATTGATAGCCGGAAGATTAAAAAAAGAAGGTATTGTAATTAAAGCCCCGGTAATATGAAGTCAAAATATAATTGGAGCGTACTTTTAGGTGCGGCTTTTTTAATGGCTTCATCAGCTATTGGTCCTGGATTTTTAACACAAACTGCTGTTTTTACCCAACAGTTGGGTGCAAGTTTTGCGTTTGTAATATTGCTATCCATCATATTAGATGCCATTGCACAGTTAAATATCTGGCGGATTATTGCAGTTGCGGATAAACCCGCTCAAGATATAGCCAATAAGGTATTTCCGGGGCTGGGCTATTTTATTTCTTTTCTGGTTTTTTTAGGTGGTTTGGCTTTTAACATAGGTAATATTGCTGGTGCTGGCTTAGGGCTAAATGTACTATTTGGCATCAGCGTAGGGCAAGGTGCTGTAATAAGCGCTATTATGGCAATAGGGATCTTTATTTACAAAGAAGCTGGTAAAGCAATGGATGTTTTTGCTAAAACCATGGGGCTGATTAAAATTGTACTCGCCTTGATTATAGCTTACACCAGCTCACCGCCATTGGCAGAAGCAGCACTAAGGGCTGTAAATCCTACGCAGTTTAGTTTTACGGCAGTATTAACCATAGTTGGTGGAACAGTGGGTGGTTATATTACTTTTTCGGGTGCTCATCGCTTACTGGATGCCAGGCAAACCGGAATCCAGAATTTGGGTGCCGTAAATAAAGGTGCATTAAGCGCCATCGGATTGGCATCTATTATGCGTTTATTATTGTTTATTGCTGCTTTAGGGGTGGTGAGTAAAGGTTTTACTTTAGATCCATCTAATCCAGCAGCTTCGGTTTTTAAATTGGCCAGCGGCGAAATAGGATATAAGATTTTCGGTGTAGTGATATGGGCTGCGGGGATTTCTTCGGTTGTGGGCTCGGCCTATACTTCCATCTCTTTTATTAAAAGCTTTCATCCACTCATATTAAAGTTTAACAGAGAGATTATCATTGCTTTTATATCTATTTCCTGTATTATTTTTATACTTATCGGTAAACCCGTTAAAATACTGCTTGCTGTAGGCGCCATAAACGGTTTTATTTTGCCTATAGCGCTAGGTATTATGCTTATTGCTGCTTATAAAACCAAAATTATCGCAAATTATAAACAACCCTTTTGGTTAACCTTAACAGGCTTAGCTGTGGTATTAACCATGGTTTGGATGAGTTATGGCACTATTATACAAATGATAAACGGGGAATAAATTTTTATAAAATGAATAGGATTACCAAATACTTTTACTTTTTGCAATTATTGAGTGCAACCTGTTTTGCGCAACAGCATACAAGTCCCGTAGCCATTGAACCCGGAGTTTCTCTTGCGCTGGCAAACTCCAGAAGTGCCGCCATAAGTAATATTCAATATCAGCTTCATTTTACCATTCCAGTAGAGCAGACAGCTCCAATTCAATCAACTGAAAGTGTTGATTTTAAGTTGAATAATTTAATTTACCTACAGATAGACTTTAAGCAAAATGCCGATCATTTAAAACGGGTATCGGTTAATGGAAAAGCTTTACCTATCGATTTTAAAGTGGAACATATCTTGGTAAAACAGGATTATTTAAAGGTGGGGAATAACCATATAGAAATCGACTTTATAGCTGGTAACGAATCGCTAAACAGAAATAAAGATTTTTTATATGCACTCTTTGTTCCTGATCATGCCAGAACGGTATTCCCCTGCTTTGATCAGCCCGATTTAAAGGCTAATTTTTTACTTTCGTTAACCGTGCCAACTGATTGGAAAGTAATGGCTAATGCGGTTAAAAAAGATTCGCTTATGCAAGGGAATTCAACTACCTATCATTTCAATAATTCGGATAAACTACCCACTTATTTATTTTCCTTCACTGCCGGAAAATACACCCTTGTAAATTGGGAGATGAAAAATAATAAAATGGAATTTCTGCACCGCGAAACTGATTCTGCTAAAATTAAGCTCAGCGTAGATTCTGTTTTTGTAGCACATCGCGATGCCATCGATTTTTTGGAAGACTGGACAGCGATAAAATATCCCTTTCAGAAAATAGGTTTCGTCAGTATTCCGGATTTTCAGTTTGGCGGTATGGAGCACCCTGGCGAGGTACAATATAAAGCGTCAGCATTGTTTTTAGATCAGGGTGCAACTAAAGATCAGTTCATTTCACGTTCAAACCTAATTTCGCATGAAACAGCACATATGTGGTTTGGCGATCTGGTAACCATGAAGTGGTTTAATGATGTTTGGATGAAAGAGGTTTTTGCCAATTTTATGGCCGATAAGGTAACGGAGAAGTTAATGGGCAAAAATACTTTCGATCTTAAGTTTTTACAAGATCATTATCCGGCAGCTTATGGTGTAGATAGAACACTAGGTGCTAATCCCATTCGCCAGCAATTGGATAACTTACAGGAGGCCGGATCTATGTATGGAAATATCATTTACCATAAGGCACCGATTATGATGCGCCAATTGGAACTATTGATGGGTAAACAGAATTTTCAGCAGGGAATAAGGGAGTATCTGAAAAAATACAGTTATGGCAACGCAACATGGAATGATCTGATTGCTATTTTAAGTAAATACAGTAAAAGTGATCTCCTGAGTTGGAATAAAGTTTGGGTAAATGAGCCAGGAAGGCCAGTTTTTAGTTACAATGTTAAATACAATGGCGATAAAATAAGCGATTTAAGTTTAAACCAAAATGGTGAGATGGGAGAAACCCGGGTTTGGCCACAAACTTTTACAGTTAAGCTTGTTTACCCTAGCTATAGTAAGATTTTGGTGGTAAATGCCAAGAGTGCTAAAACCGATTTAATAGAAGCAAGGGGCTTTCCAAAACCACAGTATATTCTATTTAATGCAAACGGTGCCGGATATGGCCTTTTCCCGATTGATAAGGTTGCGATGGCAAATCTTTATCATATTGCTGATCCGTTAGAACGGGCATCGGCTTATATCAATGCCTATGAAAATATGCTTTCGGGTAAAAGCAATAAGCCTAAAGAACTTTTAGATATATTTTTACAGGGATTAGTTGTTGAGAAAAATGAGATGAACCTTAGGCTGATTACGGGGTACCTTACTAATATTTACTGGACTTTTCTTGCCGCTAATGTACGGAATGCCATGTATGAAAGTATGGAGAAAACAATATGGACTGCAATGGAGCAACAACAAATGCAAAATAACAAGAAAATTTTGTTCAATGCTTATCAAAATGTGTATCTGAGTGCCGATGCCGCGAAACGCATGTATAATATCTGGCTTAAGCAAACTGCGCCAAATGGAATTAAATTGTTAGAAGATGATTACAGCGCGCTTGCTTTAACATTGGTACTTAAAACAGATACTACAAACACGATCTTAAAAGATCAGTTAGCACGCACCAAAAATGAAGACCGTAAAAATAGGTTGATTTATTTAATGCCCGCATTATCTTTAGATGTTAAGGAAAGAGATCATTTCTTTAATGGTTTGAAAGAACGTAATAACCGCCAGAAAGAAGCTTGGGTAACTACGGCTTTATCTTATTTGCATCACCCCATCAGGCAAAAAACATCAATTCGTTACCTGAAAGAAAGCTTAGATTTATTGATAGAAATACAGAAAACAGGAGATATATTTTTCCCACAATCATGGTTAGCCGCTATATTTACGGGTTATAACAGCAAAGAAGCAAATGCCGTTGTACTCGATTTCTTGAAATCACATCCCGGCTATAATCCAAAACTAAAAGATAAGATTTTGCAAACTACAGATAATCTGAGGAGGGCACAGCAGATTGTGCACTAATATTTAAGCCTTTTGTAACTGAATTTGTTACATACGGGTTTAAGAAGAATTTATACTTTTGTCGCGAGAGCGTTAATTTAGATTTGAAAAGGGTAAGCATTAATTTGTTTGCCCTTTTCTTTTTTAGTTATTCGTTTTAATGCCAGATACTTTCTCCACCATTAAGAGATTAAGGGCATTAAAAAATACGTTAATAAGGTTTCAAATTTCACCTGACAAAACCAAAATTAAAATAACCTTAACTTTCTTAACTTATTAATGGTCAGGGTTTAGTCTAAAAAGTAAGAAACAATTATTATTAATTAAAAGACTCTGTTTGACTATTCAGATCGTCTAACAAACTGTTTAATAAAATTTCTCTTTTATCTTCAATAGAAATATCATCCTGGATATAAACAGTTAGGTTCGTGTTTTCTGTAGCTTGGGTATGCATATTGAACTGGTTTGTGTTTGTCAATTAAATGTCTATAATTATTTAACGTCGCTTTTTAAATATAGTTTGTAACTTTTTTATTCGAACTTGTAATAGTTCAACTGAGCATAGCATTAAATAAGTATTAACCAAACATTGGGCTAATATTTAGGTTATACCTTTCAAGACAAAACAAATTCTTTTAACCAGGAAATCTATGGAACACTACGACGCAATAATTATAGGCGCAGGGCAGGCAGGAACACCTCTGGCTAAAAGACTTGCCGAAGCAGGTAAAAAAACGGCGATTATTGAAAAAAGATATGTTGGCGGTACATGTATTAATGATGGCTGTACACCAACAAAGGCAATGATCGCATCGGCAAGGGCAGTATATCAGGCCAGAAAAGCAACTGAATTGGGCGTAGAAGTTGGAGCGATTAAAATTAATTTTGAAAAGATAAAACAACGGAAAGACGATATCGTCAACCAGTTCAGGTCATCATCTGAAAAAGGCCTTAAAAATACTAAAGGCCTTGAACTTATATTTGGAACAGCCAGATTTAGCGATAAAAAAGAACTGACCATTTCACTCAACAATGGTAGCGAAAAAAAAGTAACTGCCGAATGGATTTTTATTAATACTGGTGCAAAAACCGCTGCGCCGGATATTGAAGGATTAGCAGAAATTAATTATCTTACATCGACAACAATTTTAGATCTTGAAACAGTTCCAGAGCACTTAGTGGTTATTGGTGGAAATTACATTGGGCTTGAGTTTGGGCAAATGTTTAATCGATTTGGCAGTAAAATAACCGTTTTGGAAAAATCATCAGGCATATTGGCTAAAGAAGATCAGGATATCTCATCAGCGCTTACTGAAATTTTAACTGACGAAAAGATCGAACTGATCACTGATGTTAAAATCAATAAAATAGCGCAGGATAAAAAACACATTAACATTACGCTGACATCAGGGAAAACCTGGAAAGAAATAACAGCGAGTCATATACTGGTAGCTACAGGCCGTACGCCTCAAACTGCAGATTTGGGCCTTGAAAACTGCGGTATAAAATTGGATGATAAGGGGCACATTCTTGTTGATGAAAAGCTGGAAACCAATATTAAAGGGGTTTATGCGCTTGGTGATGTAAAAGGCGGCCCCGCATTTACACATATTGCTTATAACGATTATGCTATCGTTTACAGAAACCTAATAGAAGACACAAATTATACTATTCACGACCGGCCGGTGCCATACTGCATGTTTACCGATCCTCAGCTTGGGCGTATAGGTATTTCTGAAAAAGAAGCTAAGGAAAAGAAATTAAATTATAAAGTTGCCGTTCTGCTGATGTCGTATGTTGCGCGCGGTATCGAAACAAACGAAACTTTAGGGCTGATGAAAGCAATTGTTGATGCCGATAGTAAAAAGATTCTGGGTGCCGCTGTCCTGGCATCGGAAGGCGGAGAAATCATGTCTGTTCTGCAAATGGCAATGGAGGGTGATATTACCTATGACCGGATCAGATACTGTGTATTTGCGCACCCAACTTATTCCGAGTCGTTAAATAATCTATTTATGAATCTCGATAAATAATTATGATCGAATTAAAAGAGGTAAGTAAGAAATTTGGCGATACCCAAGCGGTAAACCTGGTCTCTTTTAAAGTAGACGAAAAGGAAACACTGGTGTTACTGGGTACTAGTGGCTGTGGCAAAACTACTACTCTAAAAATGATCAACCGGTTAATTGAACCTGATGAGGGACAGATTTTGATCAATGGAGAGGCTATCACCAATCAGGATCCTGATACTTTACGAACAGGAGTTGGCTATGTGATGCAGAATATAGGCCTTTTTCCTCATTATACTGTTGCAGAGAATATTGCCGTTGTACCGAAGCTTTTGAAATGGGATAAGGAAAAAATTAAAACCAGAACACAAGAGTTGATTAAAAAGCTCCACCTTCCCGAAAATAGCTTATCCATGTTTCCGCATGAGTTGAGTGGTGGGCAACAGCAGCGTGTAGGTCTTGCCCGTGCTTTGGTTGCAGATCCTGCTGTATTGTTAATGGATGAACCATTCGGTGCTTTAGACAATGTAACGCGAACCAGTATCCAAAAAGAGTTTAAGGGATTAGAAGAGTTAAAGAGGAAAACCATTGCGATGGTTACACATGATGTTCAGGAAGCTTTTGAATTGGCAGATCGTATTTGCTTAATGGATAGGGGAAAAATTATCCAGATTGGAACACCAAAAGAATTGCTTTATCGCCCGATAAATGATTTTGCAAGGAAGTTTTTAGCCGGACAAAGACTAGCCTTAGAATTTAAAGTAGTTAATCTACAGGATATTTGGTCTTATTTACCTAAAGGAACACTACAAGACGGAAAAAGCCTGTCTGATGATTTGAATATATGGGATGCGATGGAATTGCTGCGAAGTTCTGATAGGAGCCAACTTCTGGTTTCTGGAGCAAATAATGAACGCAAATCAGTTAATTTCGAACAGTTAACCAAAGGATTTAACGAATTTCAAAATACACAGGCACATGAATGAGCACCAGCAAACTTTATGGCAGTTTATGTTCGAGCAATCTGATAAATTGTTTACTCAAACCATGCAACATGTTGGTTTAACCTTTATTTCCTTACTTTTTGCCATTGCTATCGGCTTACCACTAGGTATATTGATAGCCAGAAAAAGAAAACTCTCTGGAACGGTTTTAGGAATTGCTGGTGTACTTCAAACAATTCCAAGTATTGCCTTATTGGGTTTTATGATCCCAGTTTTAGGGATTGGTGCAAAACCTGCTATTGTAGCACTGCTCATTTATGCCTTATTACCAATTATCCGAAATACTTATACAGGCATTATTGGCATCGATCAGCATGTTAAAGAAGCGGCCAGAGCAATGGGGATGAGCAAGAGCCAGGTACTATTAAAAGTAGAATTGCCTTTAGCTATGCCCATTATTTTGGCAGGCATCCGTACGGCAACGGTTATCAATGTTGGGGTAGCCACCTTGGCCTCTTTTATTGCAGCAGGCGGATTAGGAGAGTTTATTTTTGGAGGAATCTCGCTCAATAACACCAATATGATCTTAGCTGGTGCTATTCCTGCTGCGTTATTAGCCATTATTCTTGATGCGCTACTTTCCCTGGTTCAGAAAATGGATTTTAAGAAGCTGAGAAAAATGTTATATATTTTACCCTTTGTAATAATAATATTGAGTGGATTTTATGCTCTTCCATCAGCTTATGGTTCTACCTTAACTGCTGGATTTACACCCGAATTTATGGGCAGGCAAGACGGTGATCTTGGATTGAAATCTACCTATGGCTTGAAAATTCATACTATAGTAATTAGTGATGCGATAATGTACAAGGCCGCTTTTTCGAAAGAATTGGATGTAATTAGCGGTTATTCTACTGATGGCCGTTTAAAAGCTTTCGATCTGAAAATTTTAAAAGACGATAAAAGTATTTTTCCGCCGTACTATGCTGCACCAATAGTTAGAAATACTGCATTGAAGCAATTTCCTTTGTTAGCAGAAACCTTGAATTTACTTGCCGGTAAAATTACTGATTCGGTTATGACCGACCTTAATTATAGGACCGATTATTTGCACCAAACTCCGGAACGTGTAGCAAAAGATTTTCTCATTAGTAATGGTTTGTACAAAGCACCTAATAATGGACACAAGGGTATGGTAAGGATAGGATCGAAGATTTTTGGTGAACAATATATATTGGCCGAAATGTACAGCATGCTGATTAAAGGAAATACAGATTATGAAGTATCAACAAAAACAGGACTTGGTGGAACAAAAATCTGTTTCGATGCACTGATGAATGATCAGATCGATTTTTATCCCGAATATACCGGAACAGGCTTACTGGTTTTATTACAGCCCGACCCAAAAATTGCGAAGGAAATGGCACATGATAAAGATAAAACTTATGATTATGTCTACACTGAATTTGAAAAAAAGTTTAAGATCAAATGGCTTAAACCAATAGGTTTTAATAATTCTTATGCTTTGATGATGCGGCAAAAACAATCAAAAGATCTGAATGTTAATACCATCACAGATCTTAAAAACTATCTAGATAAAAATTAATGACACTGGTAGAAGAATACTTGCAAATTAGGAAATACTCCGAACAAATTTGTGAACCGCTGCAAACAGAAGACTATGTAGTCCAGCCAATTGTAGATGTTAGCCCACCGAAGTGGCATTTGGGGCATACCACCTGGTTCTTCGAAACCTTTATATTAAAGCCTTTTTCCGTTAATTATCAGGTATATAATGAGGAATATAACTTCGTTTTTAATAGTTATTATGAAACTGTTGGTAATCGGGTAATTCGTACAGATCGTGGTAATTTAAGTCGACCTGGTGTAAATGAGATTTACCAGTATAGGGCCTATGTGGATGAAGCCATGGTGAAATTTTTATCTGCTTCGGTAACGAATGAGGCAACCGAACTGTTGATTTTAGGTTTTAACCACGAACAGCAACACCAGGAACTGTTACTTACTGATATTAAGTACATTTTAGGAAACAACCCACTTTTTCCCGTCTATTCGAAAGCTAGAAAAGAAGTTTTAGCTATAAATAAACAAGAGACCGATTTTATCAATATTTCTGAAGGTGTTTATGAGATTGGTTATGATGGGGAAGGTTTTAGTTTTGATAATGAATTAAACAGGCATAAAGTTTACCTGCACGATTTTTCAATCAGTAAAACATTGGTTAGTAATGCAGCGTTTATCGAATTCATTAATGCAGGGGGATATAAAAACTTTAATTACTGGCATGCCGAAGGATGGGACTGGGTGAAAAACAATAATATTGTTTCACCCATGTACTGGTATTTAATTGACGGAAAATGGTTTAATTATACTTTAGCTGGCCTTTTACCTATTGATTTAACTGCACCGGCAAGCCACATCAGTTATTACGAAGCTTATGCTTTCGCAAGCTGGAAAGGCATGCGTTTACCGACAGAATTTGAATGGGAAATAGCAGCAGAGCACTTTAATTGGGGCGAACGATGGGAGTGGACCGAAAGTGCTTATTTGCCATTTCCTGGGTTTAGTAAGGCGCCAGGTGCCATTGGTGAGTATAATGGAAAGTTTATGGTTAATCAGAAAGTGCTTCGTGGCGCATCAATTGCCACCCCCGAAAATCATTCGCGCATTACATATAGAAATTTCTTCCACCCACATTTAAGGTGGCAATATACAGGCATCCGATTAGCAAAATAGTATAAATATGACCACCACCACTATTGAAACAGCAACAGACAATAAAACACAGTTCCTTAATGAAACCTTAGCAGGCTTACGGTCTGAACCAAAATTTATGCTTTCCAAGTATTTTTACGATGCTACCGGAGACCGTATTTTTCAGCAGATTATGGAAATGGAGGAATATTATTTAACCAACGCCGAAATGGAAATTCTGCAATACCAGGCAGACCAGATCTCTCAGGCGATATCTGCCGATGGAAGCAATTTTGATTTAATTGAACTTGGCGCCGGCGATGCAACAAAATCCATTCACTTGCTCAAATCATTAATGCATAATCAGTTGGAATTTAATTATTTCCCGATTGATATTTCTGCACATGTGATTTCAGATCTGGAAGAAAATTTGCCTAAAAAACTTCCCGGACTGAATATGAAAGGTTTAAATGGCGATTATTTTGATATGCTAAAAAAGGCTACAGAACAATCTAATCGTAGAAAAGTGGTGCTTTTTATGGGGGCAAATATTGGAAACATGAGCATAACAGATGCCGGAAAATTTTGCTCATCATTAAAAAAACTGCTTTCCCCTAAGGATTTATTAATAATTGGATTTGATCTTAAAAAAAATCCGCAACAGATCCTTTCTGCATATAATGACAAAGGTGGAATTACCAGATCGTTTAACCTTAATTTGCTTCATCGCATTAATAAAGAATTGGATGGCAATTTCGACCTAAATAATTTTGAACATTATGCCAGTTACGATCCCGCATCCGGTGCCTGTAAAAGTTACCTCATCAGTTTAAAAAAACAAATTGTTAATATTGGACAAAATGCCATTCATTTTGCAGAAAACGAATATGTTTTCATGGAAATATCACAAAAGTATTCGGTTGGTGATATCGATCGGCTTGCAGAAAAAACAGGATTTAAACCCCTTCATCGTTTCTTCGATCAGCATCAATATTTTGTAGATGCCGTTTGGAAGGTAGATTAGCTATGGTTATCCAAAACCTGGAGCAATTGATTTAAATCTTCTTCTGTGTTATAATAGTGAAAGGAAATCCTCGTACCTGCTCCTCTTGGTGAGCAAAGGATTTTAGCTGCAGCAATTTTGTCGACCATTTTTTGATCCAATCGCATGCTCATAATGGTAGATTGATATTTTCGTTCCAATGTCCAATCTGCAATTAATCCCCTCGAATTTAATTCCAGCCTGGCTTTGTTGGAAATCGCCTGTGCGGTTTTTTCAATCCAATCGAAGCCAATTGAATTAAGATAATTTAAACTTTCGTTTAATGTCCCAAAATTTAAAGTGTCTAAATGCCCGGGTTCGAAGCACATCGATAAATGGTCTTTGCCCTTTAAAAAAGGCGCTGTCGGTAATTCGGCCAGTTTGTTTTTATTGTAAATGGCATCTTTCATCTGATCGGAAAGAAATGCGTAACCGTTTCCATATCCAGCTAAAAGCCATTTGTAACCACTTCCAATCAAAGCATCCATGCCTGATTTTTCAAAATTAAACTTGGTTGTACCTAAAAACTGGGTGCCATCACCGATTAGTAAAAGATTAGGATATGTGGTTTTTAGTTTCTGGATAAATTCATCATCCATCCTTAGTCCACTAATGTATTGCACCATGCTAAATGCCAATATGGTAGGTTTAAATTTTTGAATGGCACTAATGATGTTTTCTTCTAAATTTTCGTCAATGGCTATGCTACAGTATTCGAAACCCATACTGATTACAGGATAACTCACTGATGGATAATCCTCCTCCAATAATAGAAAACGATGGTTTTTGTCTAATCCGCCCAATAAAGTATTAAAACCGACAGAGAAATTCTGAACCAGGTAGGTGTTCTCTGGTTTTGAATTGAAATGTTTAGCAATGTTATTTCTGACGTCGGTAATGATGGGCAGATTTTCCATTCTGAAAATACTTCCTCCGGCAATAAAGTCTTGATCATGTTTAGTTCTCCATTCGGCCAGATTGGTAGATAAAATGCCTGAATTAGCAGTATTAAGATAGGTATATGTTGCGAGGATCGGAAAAGATAGGTTCATGCCCAAAATTAAGAGAATTGTCCATTAAAAAAATAAATGCTGCCCTGAAATTGAATTTTATACAAACCTATGAGAATCACGTTTGTTAAGTTTATACAATTTGTTCATGTTATTATGGAAAATCAAACATCGATACTGGTTACAGAACTTAAAAAATTATTAAATGGGGGTGGAGCACATGTGGGGTTTAACAATGCAGTTGCCAATTTACCCTTTAACCTTTTAGGTGAAAAGCCACACAATTTGCCTTACAGCATTTGGCAATTGGTAGCGCATATCAAAATAGCCCAGTGGGATATGCTCAAATTTAGTAAGGATGGATTGCATCAATCGCCAAAATGGCCCGAGGAATACTGGCCTAAAGAACTGGCACCTAAAGATGAACAAACCTGGAACAATACAATAAAGCAGATTGATGCTGATTTGAAAGAATTTATTGCTTTGTTAGATACTTCAGATTTGTATGCACCAATTCCGCATGGCGATGGACAAAGTATATTACGCGAAGCTTTACAGATTGCCGATCATAATGCCTACCACATTGCCGAAATTGTAGTTATCAGACGTTTATTGGGCGCCTGGAAAAGCTAAAGAAAATTGTCTCGTTTGGGCCTGTACTTTGCCGCTTATGCAGCCGGTTACTACTGCCTTTATCAGCTAAATTTAACTGTTCGTTCTCATGGAAATTTGATTAAAAAAAAAAGACCTATGTTACAAAACTCAAAAGCATTCAGCTCGTTTTCTGTAGATGATGTACAGAAAGCAAAAGATTTTTATCAGGGCGTATTGGGTATCGAAGTTAAAGATAACCCAATGAGCGTGATTGAATTGGTTATTTCTGGTTCCGTAAATGTATTGCTTTATCCAAAGCCAAATCATGTTCCGGCAACTTTTACAGTGCTTAATTTTCCTGTCGAAAATATAGATCAGGCCGCCGACGAACTTATGGACAAGGGAATAAAGTTCGAAATTTACAACGAAGAACATCTCAAAACAGACAGTAAAGGCATCTCTCGTGGAAATGGAGGACCTAATATTGCCTGGTTTAGAGATCCTGCCGGTAATATTCTGTCTATTTTAGAAACGTATTAAGCCCTGGTTACACTTCCGAAGCTGGCAAAGCGCAAAGGCCATAGTGCAAACTTCGGAAGTTTTGCAGCTAGTCTATAAGCCCAAAACATTGATGGGCAATTTCGTATTCCTCATTAGTAGGAATAACCAATATCTTAACCTTTGAATCTGCTGTGTTAATCTCCTTTAGTTCACCTTTATAGGCTGTATTTAGGTCTGGATCTAGTTCAATGCCCAGATAATTCAGGTCTGAACATACCGCTTCGCGCATGTTGCTATCGTTTTCGCCAACACCTGCAGTAAATATAATGGCGTCAATACCGTTCAAAACAGCCGCGTAGGCACCAATAAATTTTTTAATCCTATAAGCATATAGGTTAATGGCTAAAGCTGCAGCTGCATTTCCTTCGTTTACCATTTTTCTGATATCGCGCATATCACTCGAGCCACCTACACCCAAAAGTCCAGATTGTTTGTTAAGCAAGGCACTCAGCTGTTCTAGCGTATATCCAGAATGCTCCATTAAATGGAAAATAACCGATGGATCTATATCTCCAGAACGTGTGCCCATCATTAATCCACTTAATGGCCCAAAGCCCATACTGGTATCTATCGATTTGCCATTTTTAATAGCCGTTATACTGCAGCCATTTCCTAAGTGAATGCTGATTATTTTGGTGTCTTTTTTGTCTAGCCAATTAATCGCCTGTTCGCTTACATATTTATGGCTGGTGCCATGAAATCCGTATACCCTAATGCCTTGCTCTTTATAATACCATTCTGGAATGGCATAACGATAAGCCTGTTCTGGTATAGTTTGATGAAATGCTGTATCGAATACGGCAATTTGTTTAGCATTTACAAAAGTCTGCTCAGCCACTTCAATACACTTATAATTAACGGGGTTATGCAATGGCGCAAGTGAAAACAGCTTTTTGATCTGATGTTTCACATCGTCTGTAATAATTGTTGGACCAGAAAAATGTTCACCGCCATGCACTACACGATGACCTACAGCAGCAATATCATCAGGACTCGCGATTACTGCGTATTCTCCCTCGGTTAATAATGCCAAAACCTGTTTTAATGCTTCTCCATGGTTAGCAATAAAACTTGTTTCTTCTATACTGTGTTTTTTATTATTGGTATAAACCGTATGTTTTATAAAAGAGCCCTCAATGCCAATCCGTTCTACCAGCCCACTACAAACCGGTGATTTTTCGGGCATTTTAAAAACTTGGTATTTTAAGGAACTGCTTCCTGAGTTGATTACTAAAATGTTCATATTAAATATCCTGGCATTGAATTGCTGTAATAACAACGGTGTTAAAAATATCATCTACAGTACAACCGCGGCTCAAATCGTTTATCGGTTTGTTTAATCCCTGCAACATCGGGCCAATGGCCAATGCCCCGGTTTCTCGTTGTACTGCTTTGTAGGTATTGTTACCGGTATTTAAATCGGGGAAAATCAGTACACTTGCTCTACCTGCCACCTCAGATCCCGGCAGTTTTTGTTTACCCACTAGTGGATCTACAGCAGCATCGTATTGTATGGGACCTTCAATTTTTAATGCTGGATGCCGTGCTTTAACTATGGCAGTGGCTTCTCTTACACGTTCAACATCTTCACCTTCGCCTGATGTACCAGAAGAATAAGATAACATGGCAATACGCGGCTCAATGCCGAATTTGGCACTGCTTTCTGCAGAGGAAATAGCTATTTCGGCTAGTTGTTGGGCAGTAGGATTGGGGTTAACCGCGCAATCGCCAAATATGGCTACACGCTCCGGCAAGCACATAAAGAAAATAGAAGAAACTACAGATACCCCGGGTTTGGTTTTAACAAACTGCAAAGCTGGTCTGATGGTATGTTGCGTGGTATGTACGGCACCCGAAACCATTCCATCTGCATCACCTTTATAAACCATCATGGTACCGAAATAAGAAACATCGGTCATCATATCTCTGGCCATTTCCAGGTTAACATTCTTGGTTTTGCGCAATTCATGCAAGGTATCTACATAATTGTTGTAATGTGCCGAATGTGCTGGGTTGTGTATTTTTAAGGCATTGGCATCTAAATTTAAACCAAGTCTTTTAATGCTATTGGTAATTTCGACCGGATCGCCTAAGAGTGTAATATCTACAATATCTTGAGTAATGAGTTTTTCAACAGCTTTTAGAATACGTTCGTCATTTCCCTCCGGTAAAACGATATGTTTTTTATCTCGTTTGGCCCATTTAACCAATTGATATTGAAACATATGAGGTGTAATACCCTGGTAGCTGAAGGTGATGATTTTATCATCAAGCGCTTTTATATCT
Organism: Pedobacter sp. AK013; assembly: GCF_014205835.1. Lineage (GTDB taxonomy): Bacteria > Bacteroidota > Bacteroidia > Sphingobacteriales > Sphingobacteriaceae > Pedobacter. The sequence goes on from NZ_JACHCQ010000020.1 coordinate 97,262, forward strand.
ACATACTTTTCGAAAAGTTCTATGGCTAGCGCAATTTTTTTCTTGTTTTCTATCGTGATTTTTGAATGGATGCTGCCAATAGTTGTAGTGGTTTCAAAAGTTCCTTTTTGTACTGCAATGATGGGGATAATGGTTTGTAAACCTTCAATCAATTTAATAATCGGTTCATCGGGTAAACTACCTGCTGTTAAAACAATACCTGCTATTTTTGGGTAATTGGCTGATAAATTAGCTTGGAGTGCACCAATGATAATATCGCCTCGATCACCTGGGGTAACAATAAGGAGGTTATCTTTAATGTGCCTTAAAAAATTAGGCAGCATCATGGCCCCGGTTACAAAATTATCAACCTGATTATCCATCAGTTCAGCACCGAAGAGTACCTCGCCACTAAGAGCTAATGTAATTTCTTTCATTGTTGGACTTTGTAAGCCAGTTTCGGTTGGAATCACAGCAATAAGTAATTCTGCCGGCAATTGATTGGTTAAAGCTTGTTTAATACGCTCTGCCTCCTCCGGGTTTACCATATTGGCCACTACACCCAATACCTGTACATCGCGCAGCAGGAAGTTACGGTAGATATTGATGGCTGATTTAAAAAGCTGACTTGCTGTTTTATTCTTTCCTGATACCACTATTAAAACAGGTGCACCTAAGTTTTTCGCCATTAAAGCGTTCGATTCGAACTCAAATGCCATACCTTCGCCTAAAAAATCGCTTCCTTCAATTACGGTGAAATCGTAGTTATCTTCGAGCTTTTTATATTTACTGATGATGGTATTGATAATTGCGCCACTATCTTCTGATTGGTGAAGCATTTCTTGCCGGGTAAAAGCAAAGGCATCCTCATAGTTAACGGGGAGCGAAAAATAATCTAACATGGCTTCTACATGCTCATCTTTTTTATTCTGATCGTCTTGTGCAATAATGGGCTTAAAATAACCTACTTTTTGGGTTTTTGCCAATAACATGTTGATCATCCCAAAAGCAATTACTGATTTTCCGGTATAGGGTTCGGCCGAAGCAATAAATATATTTTTAGTCATAATAAGGAGCAATGTATAGGAATAACCAATTATGCCCAATATAGTTGGAAATATTTATTTTAAAAACTAAAGCAGGTTAAGTTTTAAGGGCAATATAGAAATACTTGTTAAAATTACTTTAAAGAAAGCAATTTGAAATGGGACCAATATTTCAAAAAAAATTAATCGAATTGTTTTTGCACTGTTTTCTTATCCGTTTGATTCGATTAATAATTTTAATATTTTCAGCCTGTGTATAAGCGGTAGGTTCACTTTTGCATCAGGATTGAGTCTTAACGGCATAAAATGGCTTTCCAGGAAATGAGCATAATCCGTAATTATAGTAGCTTGATTAAGATAAATTGGAACCTGCTGCTTTCCGGCTTGGGCAAAAAAATCTTCTAACTGCTGTACTTCTAGGATGGTCATACTGCAAAGTTATCATTATGTAATGAGTTGGACTAAACAAAATGAAGCCTGAACAAGTATCTCTCTCACGTTCAATATAAATAAATTTTAGCGGCTGCTATAAAATGCCCTAAGATGGCAGATTAGTTTTCCATTGCATAATTCAATGTCTTATCATTTCCTTTTAATAAATCTGATAAATTTTTCTCGATTTTAACATCGGGTACAAGCGGCCCATCGTGCCCTTTCCAATTTTCCCAATACTGGGTAGAGTAATTTACCTGTAATTTAGTGTTTGGTAAATTAAATGCGCGTACTTCGCCATAATGGTTAATGGTGCCTGCGGTAGTTTCTCCAACTAAAATGGCTTTGGTTTCTTTTTTAAGTTTAATTGCATTCATAATGGCAGAAGAAAACGTGGCCCGACCAATCAAAACGAAAATCTTTCCCTTTTTATTTAAATCATGATTTTTAATCTTTTCGATAAAGGGCTCTAATATTCCGCTGTTCCCGCCACCATTCATTCTTAAATCAATAATAATGCGGTTAGGTTTTTGCTTTTCAATCTCTTTAAATAAGTTATCATTAAAGGCCTCAAAGGGTTTCTTAGGGTCATCTTCGCATTTGTTGTAATTGAAGTACAAACTGCCATTTTCCATTAAATACCAGTAGTTTTCTTTATGGGTATTTGCAAGTAAACTGCCATAAACAGGTGCGTATACCATATCTACCTGCTTGGTTTTTGGTACGGCATCTAATTTTACCTTTAACGTTTCTCCGGTAGGACTTAAAAGTTCAAGTTTTAGCTCGTTTGGACTGGTACTTAGATTTAATGCATAAAGTAGACTTGGACTTGCCAGATAACTTGCTTCAGCAATATTAAAATAAGAGGTATTGCCAGAGATAATCACAGATGAAACAGCTTTTTCTGCTTCTGACAAAGTTTTATCACCTACTCGGATTACCTTTGAAAGCAGGAGCTGCTTATTTGCTTCATCAGTTGAAGTGATTACAAGCCCATCATCAAACCGCTCAAATTTTACTGGATATTTAGTGGTATAAGGAGGGATTATCGTGCTGTGTTCATCACCAATAGCGGCCTGTATTTTCATAATTTCCATATAAAATTTTTCAGCTGAAATGCCAGTTGTCTGCGCTTCAAGATGCGTTATCATTGCATAAAATTCTGATTTAGAAAGCTTTGCAAAAAGATTCTTGTGCTTAACAGGAAGACTGTCTTTATAGAACTTTAAATCCTCGCTAAAAATGTTTTTCGAAGTTTGTGCGTAACTATAAGTGGCACATAATGATAAAATTATAAAAAAGAAACGGCGGATGTTTTTCATGTATCTATTGTATGCGTAAAAGATGTAGGAATTATAAAAAAGTTGCATGAAGGATTAACTTTTTTATAATTATCCAAAATATATTTCTTTTTGGCAAGATTTAATTTTTATGCTAAAAAATTTAGTTTAAATTTGTGTTTCCCTAATGAATTGTTTTTCTATCGTACAGCAGGAGAATGGATAATAGTGAAATAAGAAAAGATATCCACCGTGTTGAAATTGTTCCGGATGTTTCTTCACTTAAAAAGGAATATTACCGAAAAGAAACGGTGTGGCACCGAGATTGGAAGTTGGCTTTTCCTCCATCCTTTAGAGAGGTTGCTTTTTATGATGCTGCCAATTCTGGTATTCATAGAGCTGATATATTTACACCATCAGGTTATACCATCGAGTTTCAAAATTCTCCGATAACGCTTGCCGAACTCAACAGCAGGGAGGCTTTTTATCCAAATTTGATATGGGTATTAAATGGTAAAAAATTCAAAGGCTTTAAAATATTGAAGCATCTGCCTGATGTGGATGATCCGAAACTAAAGGATTATGAGTTCTGTCATTCCGATCACCTTTCTATGGTTAGGAAAACGGAGCTAATACAGGAGGTACCCCATCCAAAAATACTTAATTTTTACCATCCAGAACTTCAAGGGGTTAAATTCACTTCTAACTTATATTCTTTTTGTTGGAAACAACCGCATAGTGTATGGTATCTAGCTACGGCTAAAATTATTGTCGACTTAGGTGGACATTTTTTATACGAACTAAAACAGCGCAAACAATTAAATGGAAATTATGCATATCTAAAAATGTTGAAAAGAAAAACCTTTATCGATTGGCATACCCCGCCAGAAACTTAAGATAAATAAAGAATTGTGAATCCTAAGGGATAATTTATTGCATAAAAATTAATATGAATAACAGGAGGATATTGATCTCCTCGAGAAATCGTCCATTGCGAGAAAGCTTTTTCAGCCGATGGAGCAATCTTTATAACAAGGATTGCCTGTATGAAAGATTGCCTCGTCGTTCCTCCTCACAATGGCGACATCTCTTTTTTTAAAATGCTTTACAATTTTACCTTTTTAGCTTTTGGCTCAGGTTTTTCTGGTAATTGTATCGATAAAATTAAATCTATGCTTTCTGAATTGGTTTCGTAATCGGTTGCAATCTTTTCCCATCTTTTTAATTCTGCCTGTAAAGTTTCGATTTCCTTACCTAATGATTCGATCTTATTCTGGATTGATTTTCTAACGTTTGTATTTGCCATAACACAAAATTATGATTTGAGGATGTATCTTTAAACTCCTTTATGCAAAGCCTGCGTATAAAAAATGCTAAGTGTTCTAATTCAATGAGTTTTATTCTCATAAAATTTTCAACAATAGTGAAGAACTGCCAAATTTGTTTGCGATAAGGTAAAATTATCTAATCATTTGTTACTTTTACCCAACATCCCTTGTAAATATGAAGAAAAATAGTAGCTGCGATCTTAAAACCTGCTTTATGTGCAAGCTCACATTAAAAGAGTGGCATCCTGCTATCGAAAGCCATAAACGAAATTTTATCGCTAAAAAGGGGGAAGTAATTATCAAGGAGGGCGATCCGGTTAGTGGTGTTTATTTTGTTACTTCGGGTAATGTAAAAGTGCATAAACAATGGGGCGATAAGGAACTGATTTTACGTTTTGCAAATGATGGAGCCATAATTGGACATAGGGGAATCAGCAGCAGCATTTCTACCTACCCAATTTCAGCAACTGCTTTAGAAACCACCAAACTTTGTTTTGTAAATATCGATTTTTTTAAAACCACCATAAAAGTAAACCAGGAATTTGCCTACGGTTTATTAATGTTTTATGCTGATGAACTGCACGCTTCAGAAAAGAAAATGCGTAATTTAGCTTTAATGTCGGTTAAAGGAAGGCTTGCTGTGGCTATTTTAGGATTGAGAGATCAGTTTGGATTAGATGCCGAAGGATTTTTAAATTTAGCACTAAGCCGTCAGGATCTGGCCGCTTTTACCGGTGCCACTTATGAAACCGTTTTTAGGACCATGAACGAGCTGTTAGCAGAAAAGTTAATAATAGTGAAAGGAAAGCAAATTGGTATTTTAAACGAGGCTGGACTAACAGATTTGAGTAGTAAATAATTAAGGTTTATAATTTTAATTTTTTAAGATTCGTTGTGGTCAGACTGAGCGTAGTCTAATTGTCTTTTAAAAACATTTATTTCGCTCGGCTTAACTCATAAATAGTTTTTTAATTATTGATATTATATGTTGGGAATCATTTTATGTGGTGGACATAGTTTACGGATGGGCACTGACAAAGGTTTGCTCAATCACAAAGATAGATTATGGGCACAAGCAGCCTGCGATAAGTTAAGCTCGCTTGATCTCTCGATAAAATTTTCAGTTAATCCATCGCAGCAAGAAACCTATACAGGTTATTTTGGGTATGAGCAGTTGATTGTTGACGATTCTTCGCTTGATATCAAAGGACCATTATTGGGGGTGCTTTCTGCGCACTTATCAAATCCTGAGGAAGATCTATTCTTATTAGCCTGCGATATGTTGTTGATGGAAACCAAATTGCTGGAAGAGCTAATCCATTCGTTTAAGACTGACGACGCTTTCCAGGCTTATATTTTCACTAAAGATGATCAGCAAGAACCCTTATGTGGGATTTATAAAGCTGAAGGTTTGAAAAATATTATACACCTGCTTCAAACTGACGGTTTGGTCAAACACAGCATGAAATACATTTTAAGTAATTTACAGGTTTGCGAAATTGCCATTGAGGATCAGGATTATCGTTATTTCGGTAATTTTAACTCCCATACTGAAATAAATGACTTATAACAATTGCAGGGCCGATTGATCAATTTTAGTAAAATCCTCTTTCTCTCCTTCACAAAGCACGCAACAATAATCTTCTGGTAAATCTTTAAAAGCCGTACCTGGGTTAATATTATTATCAATTTCGCCTATGCGCTCGTTGTATACCGTTAAACAATTGTTACACTGGTATAAAAACTCGCCATCTTTTTTTATCGTTTCTTCAGTTTGAAAGTGCTGTTTTTGATTACCTGTTTTAATTGTATTTAAACGGTATTTATAAAATTTAAATATCGAACGCCTTACTTGTTCTGGTAATAAAAAGCCAGGATTACTCCTGCTAAAAATTTCACCCGTACGCTCGTTGGGGTTAAAATCCTTCGCACAGAGGATATCGTAAACAGGGAGTAGTTTTAAACCCAATATATTAATCAAATGGCGTTTCTGGATCAGGATGCTACTGAAAACCTCACTTTTTTTGCGCGTTTTAATGCCAAAGCAGATTCCAAAGGTCCTGGTATCATCAATGCTTAAATGTTTAACAAGGAAATTTTTTAACGCTAAGCCCTCGCTACAATTGTCTTCCACCTGAAAGTTAAGTTCGTTGGCCGCATGTCGCATATTGATCTCAAATTCTTCGAGCAGGCCATTCCAAAGACTTTTATCTTTTTCATCAATTCCTTTTATAATAATGGTTTTCCAGGAGGTGCAGCACAGCTGACCGAGTTTGGTATCTAAACAAAGCAGGCAGAGTTTCTTTAAAAAAGCAATGCTGAATAACTCATCGCGCCTATAAATGCCCAACCAATATTTGTTGTTGTACCGGTTTAAGCCTTCGTAATAAGGCAGGTTAAACGAAGATAGGGATACGGTGTTTTCGGCAGTTTTAAGAATGAAATTGTCTTGATCTAAAAGTGCAAAGAGCTCTTCACCGTTGGCTTGTGGATTATCTACAAACTGTGACTGATTGTTTTTGATAATACCCTCCAGCGCTTTGGTAACCTGTGCAATATGGTTGGTGTAACAAAGCTGATTCCATTCATAAGTTACATTGGTTTTTGGAAACCGGATAATCAAATGCCAATAATGTTCAGATTGCGAAGAGGCAATCCAGTTGATATTACCCGTTAACATGGGAGTAAAACTTTGATCGCTATCACAGATATTGACTTTAACGGAAGGTTTAAAGTCAATATCATCTAAAATATCTTTGTATACCCCTTCCGTAAGCCAGGTTTTACGGATAAAGATCTCTTCAGCAGGATAAGAACTGATAATATTCGGGAAATTATTAGTGTCTACTTCATAATCAACCCCTAGCTTATCCATTTCGTCTGTAAATATAGCAATATTGTAGGTTGTAGTATCAATCAATAACTGTTGGCGGAGGCCAAAACGAACATATTGGATCCTCGCTTTTGTTGCCGCAACCAGGATGTTATACAGATTGCCTGGTGATATGATGCCGCCTGGAAAGTTAATGATGATAGTTTGATACATGGTTTAACTATTTAGAAGTCCAAATTCTGCTACTGCCTTTGGGAAATTTTTGTTTTCGTGCCCTGGTCTGCATAGTTTTAAAAGCGCAAACCTTTGGATATTAGTGAGTTTTTGCCATTGGTTTAAGGAGAGCTGCAAAGCTAATTCTGTCGCCTTTTCTCTTAGCATTGTAGGGATTTGATGTAGGTTTCCCCAATCAGGCAGCGGGTCGATAGCTAGCGTGGTAGCTTGATTTCCTGTATATTTGGTAATCAGGCCAATCAGAAATTGATGGTACTTATCTGTTTGTTCCTGAGTTGAAACCGGTAATAAGGCCAATTGGATTCTTTCTGATGGATGAAATTTGCTCCATTCAGCCAATTTTAATTTTATTCCTGCTGCATCCATTTTAAAACGCACAATCATCGGGATACAACGCACATTTTCTTCAATAAAATCTTCTTCGAACTTAAAATATTCAATCCCTTTAAGGTTTTTAAATTCTGAAGGACCAAGTTTAACTTTCATCACTTTGTTTAATTTTAAATATTCTTTAACAATCTGTCGTCATTCCCGAGCAGGCGAGAATCTTAAAGCTTATTGTATTACAATTCCCAGTTGTTTACTAATGACAATTTTCAAAAATCGATCGTCATTGCGAGGAGGAACGACGAAGCAATCTTTCCAACCTATGATAAAGATTGCTTCGTCGGCTGAAAAAGCCTTCTCGCAATGACGACCTCCCTAAAAAAACCTGTCATCAGAACCCCTTTATCTTTTTCTTAAAACTGACTGCAAGGGATCACGAACTGCCAAAATCTATCATTTCTCTACTAAAACCTGCTTAGGTTCCGTTTTTAATACATTTACAAAAGAATCTAATATGGCTTTCACCTCGGGCCTGCAACTACCACAGCCCATTCCGGCACCTGTTAACTGGCAAAGCTGCAAATGATCTTTACAGCCATCCTTAATTTTATTGATCAGGTTGCCTTCGCCAACATTGTTGCAGCTGCATACGGTTTTGCCGATAATAGGTTCGGTTGCTTTGCCACTTCTTAATAATTGAAGCCGCTTTTCGCTTAGCTCCATTTTATTTTCGATCAGGTTGCGGAACTCCAAAAAATCACTTTTATCGCCAATTAATATGGCCCCAACCAGCTTATCGTTGTGTACTATACATTTTTTATAGTAGCGCTTGGCTTTATCGATAAAAACAATTTCCTCATAAGTAGGGTCGTTGTTCGGTATTTCGGCCAAGCCTAATGAACAAAGTTCTAAACTGTGCATTTTAAGGATATTCATGAGTAGGCTTCCCTGGTAAAATTTAGCAATATCTCCACAGAGAAACCGCGCTACTATTTCAGCCTGTTGTTCTGCTGCTGCGGTAATGCCATATAATTGACCCTTAAATTCGGCAATTTCCCCAATGGCATAAATGTCTTTTTCGTTGGTTCTCAGGTACTCATCAACCACAACACCTCTTTTACATTCTATACCTGCTTCTTTAATCAGTTCGGTATTCGGAACAGTGCCTATGGCAATTACTAAAGATTCACAATCGATTAATAAACCGCTTTTTAAGCGGATGCCCGAAATGCTTTTCTCTCCAATAATGCGGTCTACTTCATCATTATAAAAAATCTCAATGCCTTTACTGATCAGTTCTTCGTGTAGTAATTGGCTGCCCAATGCATCCAACTGGCGACCCATTAATCTCGATATCCGTTGGATAATCGTCACTTTTGATCCGGTTTCAGCCAAAGATGTAGCCAATTCAATCCCCAATAAACCGCCACCAACAATTACTACTTTTCCATTTGTAGTATCCACATGTTTTTTAAAACTGTCGGCATCATTCCGGCTGCGCATGGTAAATATGCCGTTTAATTCCGGGATATCTTTAAGCACAAAAGCCCTGCTTCCAGTGGCCAGAAGCAGGATATCGTAATGGTGGGTTTGGCCATCGCTGTCGGTAACTGTTTTATTTTCTTTGTTGATTTTTTCGATACCTAGTCCCCGGTGTAGTTTAATTCTGTAATCGGTTTCCTCGCTATCACTCATTTTAATGAGGTTATGCCAGGGCAAAGTGCCAATAATATAATCGGGGAGAAGCACCCTGTTGTAAAAAGGGAAATTTTCTTTGCTAAAGATCTCAATATCATCTTCGTTATTTAAAGCCCTATAGCTTTTAACAAAACCACAGGCACCAGCGCCAGCTCCGATAACAATTATCTTTTGCCTGGCTTTTTGGTATAATTTTACTTCTACAGCACTAAATTTAAAATCGGGTTCTTTGCTTTGCGGATCAACGAGGTTATTGGTGAGGTTATTCACCCGGTTTAAGTCACTTTTTAAGATTTTACCCCAGTGCATGGGCATAAAAACTACGCCGGGTTTAATATCTTCCGAAAATTTTGCTTTTACACGAACATTTCCACGTAAACTGGAAATTTCGATGATGTCATTGTCTTTAATATTCCGGGTTCCGGCATCAATTGGGTTGATCTCTAAAAAAGATTCGCTAATATGCTGGTTTAGTTTATTTACCTTGCCTGTTTTGCTTCGGGTATGCCATTGATCTCTGATTCTTCCGGTGGTTAAAATCAGTGGATATTCTGGTGTTAAAGCTTCCGATTGATTTTGATCATCAAATGATAAAATATTGGCTTTTTTATCAGGTGTATAAAACCGGTGATCGGTAAATAACCGGGCTGTTCCGAATGCTTTTTCTTGTTTAGGATAGGGCCATTGAACGGCTCTTTTTTTCTTTAAAATCTCGTAATTAAGTCCGCTGATATCGATATTGGTGCCTTCGGTGAGGGCTGCGTGCTCATTGTATATTTCGGCTGCGCTTTTAAAATCAAAACCATGATAGCCCATTTTTTTTGCAAACAGGCAGATGATCTCCGAATCTGGCAAGGCTTCTCCGGGCGCTTCTGTTACTTTGCTGAGGTAGGAGATGTATCGGCCCGCATTGGTCATGGTACCTTCTTTTTCTACCCAGGCAGCAGCGGGTAAAACTACATCAGCGTATTTTAGCGTTTCTACTTTGTTGCTAATGTCCTGAACAACTACAAACTTCGCTTTTTTTAATCCTTCTTCAGCTACACGAACATCTGGCAGGCTAATCAGCGGATTAGTACATAAAATCCATACCGCTTTGAGCTTTCCGGTATTCAGTTCATCGAACATCTCTGTTGCTGTTAAGCCCGGTTTGGATTGAATGGTCCCTAATGGGATCTTCCAAAATTTCTCAACCTCATTCCTGTGGCTTTCGTTAGCTAAAACACGGTGTGCAGGCAATAAATTACTTAAACCGCCAACTTCTCGTCCACCCATGGCATTTGGTTGCCCGGTGAGTGAAAATGGTCCGCTCCCGGGTTTGCCAATATGGCCGGTAATCAGGTTTAAGTTAATTAATGAAAGGTTTTTATTGGTACCTACCACACTTTGGTTAAGCCCCATAGTCCACATGCTGATAAAACCTTTTGCATTGCCGATGTAAGATGCAGCCAAGCGGATATCACTTTCTTCGATGCCGCAAATAACTGCTGCTTCGGCCAGTGAGGTTTCGAAAACGGTAGCATGGTATTTTTCATAACCATTGATGCTGTTGATGATAAAATCAGTGTCGATTTTTCCATCTTCAATTAAACATCTGCCAATGGCATGGTGAAGGGTAATATCGGTGCCTGGATTGAGTTGCAGATGGACATTGGCAAGCGAGCAGGTCTGCGTTTTTCGCGGATCGCTTACAATGATCTTTAGGTCTGGATTTTTTTGCTTTGCGGCTTCAACACGGCGCCAAAGGATAGGATGGCACCATGCTGGATTTGCGCCCGCAACAAAAATACAATCGGCTATCTCAATATCATCGTAACTAATGGGTACGGTATCTTCCCCTAAGCTCATTTTATAACCAACAACCGCACTGCTCATACATAAGCGGCTGTTGGTGTCGATATTATTGCTGCCGATAAAACCTTTAATCAATTTATTTACAACGTAATATTCTTCCGTTAAACATTGTCCGCTTGCATAAAAAGCCACACTATCGGGTCCATGTTTTTTAATCAGTACTTTGAAAACGGCTGCTGTTCTTTCTAGTGCGGTATCCCAGCTTACCCTTTGGAGCGGCATGTTTTTATTGTAGCGCATTTCGGGGTAAAGCAGCCTGTCGCTTTTGTCATTTGCCGTGTAATGAAGATTCATGCCTTTACTGCACAACATGCCCTTGTTTACAGGATGGTTTTTGTCTCCTTCAACAGTTATCCGTTCATGGACATCTTTATTTACCACAATACCACAGCCTACGCCACAATAGCAGCATGTTGTTGTATTATTTAGCGATATATTCTTTTCTTCTTTCAAATGATCAACGATATTTTAGGTAGATTTTTACTTTTTGTATGGCTATTTGCTCGGTGTAAGTACAAGATCTTCTATCTCCGCGCTTTTCTGTGCCATAATGGTTCTGAAAATAAAGACAGCAATGCCAATTCCGAGAATGATAAAACCAAGAAAAGTAAAAGCACTGGTATAATCGATCAGGTCTTTTTGAATAGTATGCCCGTTTTCGATTATATTTTTAGTAGCATGACCAGCTTTGGCTTTAAACATAAATGCAATAAGCATAGCGCCGATATTTCCACCAGCACCTACAATGCCTGCCACACTGCCAACTGCAAGTGGGTTAATGAAAGGAACAAGGCTGTAAGTTGCTCCGTTAGCCATTTTTAAACTTAGCCCAAAAACGAACATCATAAAAATAGCCATTCCGATATTGCCTGATTTTGCGAACCAGATCAGGCCAATTCCTTCTATCAAAAGCAATAGCGCAAGTAAAAGTGTTTTGCCGTCAAATCCCCAGATTTTACCGATTTTATCAGCAACAATTCCACCCAATGGTCTGGCAAAAACATTGATCCAGCCAAAAATACCTGCAACCATTCCTGCTATGGCAATAGTTGCGCCGAATGAATCGGTAAAAAAGATCGGCGCGAAGTTATCTACTGTGATTTCTACACCAAAACATGCGGCATAAGCAATGGTTAAAATCCACGTGCGGTAATCTTTTGCAGCGATTAAGAATGTGTTTTTGGTGCTTTTTATGTTTTCATCTTTTAAATCCTTAAAATCTCCCTGTGGGGTATCTAAAGTATAGCGGTGATATAAAAAAGCACAGATCAAAAGCATTACACCAGGAAAAATCATAGCATAACGCCAACTGTCTTCAGTGCTACAAAACCCCAAAGCGGTAATGCCTGATGCAATTAATGGCATAAATAAATTGGCAGCACCACCGCCTGCATTACCAAAACCACCTGCGGTTGCATTTGCGGTTCCTTTAATATTGGCTGCAAACATAATAGAAGTATGGAATTGGGTGATTACGAATGATGCGCCGATTACGCCAATGGCCAGGCGGAAAAGTAAAAACGAAGTATAAGAATGGCTGGTTCCGATTAACAGTACCGGAATGGCGCACAGCACCAAAAGCCAGGTGTAAATAAGCTTGGGGCCAAATTTATCAATTAGCCGTCCGATCAGTAAACGGGCAATTATAGTGGCTGATACAGATGCAATCTGGATGTTTCCCACCTGATCTTTGGTAAGGTGAAGCTGCTCTCTTGCAATCTTCATTAAAGGTGCCATGCCGAACCAGGCAAAAAAGCAAAAAAAGAAAGTTAGCCAGGTGATGTGAAAGGTTTTCATCTGAACACCTTTGAGCGAAAATATATTTAATTTATCTAGCGGTTTAGTAATGGAGTTTAGTGTCATGATGGTCTGTTTAAGCGTAAATAAATAAATGGTTTCTTTTAAAATTTATAGCCTAAACCTACGCCGACGTTCCATTCGCCATTTTTGACTGCGGTTTTAGGGTTGTAGTATAAGGGTACCTGCAAAGCTACATGGCGAAATGCCGTTGTTAAGCCAAAACCAAGGTTAGGGGTGAGGGCTGCATTTTTTGGCGCTCCGGCGGCAACTTTATCTTCTTTGATTCTTAAACTGGGTAACAATCCTAATAAAACGGTGTAAGGTTTTTTGCTGAATTTAATGCTCGGGCCTGTACAGTTTATAAAAGCGCCGTGATCAACATATCCGGCAACGATAGTACCATCGAATAAAACGGCTTTAGTTTGCGATTTAGCAGAAAAAAAGAACAAGGTAAGTGCAATGCAGCCTGTTATGGCTACATAATTAGAAATCTTCATGTCGGTTTGGTTTGGGTTAAATTTTTTAATCAGGAAAGTTTAAATCTTACTGGGTCAGGTTAAGATTTTGGTGTTGTACCAATGTAAACAGTTCCGTTTTCTATCTTTACAGGATAGGTTTTTATTGCGCATTCATCGCCGCTTAAGCATTCTCCGGTGCTCAATGAAAATGTTTTTTTGTGGAAAGGGCAGGCTACCTTAGGTTCATCGGTAGTAGACCCAATCATTCCGCGGCTTAATGCCATCTGTTTTTTATGCGGGCATTCATTTTGTGTGGCGTACCACTCATTTCTTCTGGTGAAATAGAAAAGTGCAATCTGATCTTCACCATGTTTTACGCATACGCCACCGTTCTCAATGGCATCCTCGACTCGGCAGGCCGCTAGCCAATTTGATTGTTCATTCATAATTTTTGGGTTTTATAAGGTTTGTAAATATTATTGACTAAACTGTTTTCCATTCTGCGGTTCTTTTTTGTCCACGCATTTCAACAAATTCTATAGTTGGATCTTTGTCTTCTGGTGCATTTACAAAATGAGAGAAACGTTTTCTGATCGCAGGATTTTCTACAGCTTCCTTCCATTCGCATTTGTAAGCGGCGATTAAGTTTTCAATTTCATTTTCCCATTGGGCAGCCATTCCCAAGCTATCGTTAATGATTACATTCCGCAGGTAATCAATTCCACCTTCCATTTTGTTCAGCCAGGTTGCTGTTCTGGTAAGTGGATCGGCAGTGCGGATGTAAAACATCAAAAATCTATCGATGTATTTAATGCATGTTTCACTATCTAAGTCTGTTGCCAGTAAAAGGGCATGTTGCGGTTTACTACCCCCATTGCCACATACATATAAGTTCCAGCCTTTTTCGGTGGCGATAATGCCGAAATCTTTACTTTGGGCTTCTGCACATTCTCTGATACAGCCACTTACAGCTGATTTGAACTTGTGCGGTGCACGGATGCCCCTGTATCTTTCTTCAATCTGGATGGCGAAACTTACGCTGTCATGCAAGCCAAATCTGCACCAGGTACTTCCAACACAGCTTTTAACCGTTCTTAAGCCTTTTCCGTAAGCATGTCCGCTTTCAAAACCTGCAGCGATTAATTCTTCCCAGATAATAGGAAGATCGTTCAGGTGTGCACCGAACATATCAATACGCTGACCTCCGGTAATTTTGGTGTAGAGGTTGTATTTTTTAGCTACTTCGCCAATTACTATCAATTTATCAGGTGTAATTTCGCCGCCCGGAACCCTTGGTACCACAGAATATGAGCCGCCTTTTTGAATGTTGGCCAGAAAACGGTCATTACTATCCTGGGCAACATCATTTCCTTTTTTAAGGATCATTTCGTTCCAAAGACTGGCCAGGAGCGATGATACTAATGGTTTACATACCTCACAGCCATCGTTTTTACCTAAGGCATCCAATACTTCATCGTAACTTTTTAGTTCGTGGATGTGAATAAGGTCAAAAAGTTCCTGTCTGCTATAGTTAAAGTGTTCGCAGATTACATTTTTGATATACTTACCTTGTGATTTTAAGGTATAAGTCATCAAGTCTTTAACCATTGGCAGGCAGCCACCACAACCTGTACCTGCTTTGGTGCATTTTTTTAGGTCGTCGATGTTTTCGCAAGATCCATCTGCAACTGCCGAGCAGATATCGCCTTTGCTAACACCTTCACAGCTACAGATCAATGCACTGTCTGGTAAACCTGTAATTCCGGCTCCACCGGCAGGTTCGCTTCCGCCACGTGCACCCAGAATCAGTTCTTCAGGGTTTTCTGGTAATACAATCCGGTTATTAGAGGTTTGCAACAGCAGGTTGTAAGCTGTTGCATCTCCAATTAATATACCTCCTAAAAGGTATTGCCCGTCATTACTAACATTTATTCTTTTATAAACGCCTTTGTGTTTGTTTTCGAAGATGATGGTGCGACAATCGGGTTCGGTAATAAAATTATCACCAAAACTGGCTACATCGATACCGATCAGTTTGAGTTTGGTACTCATATCAAACCCTGTGAAAGTTTTATCGCCTTCGCAAAGGTTTGCAGCCAGCACCTCGGCCATTTCGTAGCCAGGAGCAATTAATCCGTAAATCATTCCATCGTACAAAGCGCATTCGCCGATGGCAAAAACAGCTGGATCACTGGTCTGCATTTTTTGATCAACA
The DNA here is from genome assembly GCF_014205835.1 of Pedobacter sp. AK013. Taxonomy (GTDB): domain Bacteria; phylum Bacteroidota; class Bacteroidia; order Sphingobacteriales; family Sphingobacteriaceae; genus Pedobacter. Next base: position 112,746 of record NZ_JACHCQ010000020.1, read on the forward strand.
ACAATTCCTCCGCGTGGACCAACCTCGATACCGCAGGCCTTTGCCAGTTCATCACGTGGTTTTATACCTGCAGAGATAACAAGCATATCTACATCTAAAGCGGTATCATCGCTAAACTTTAGCGCGGTAATACGGCCATCGCCTTCAATACTTATAGTATTTTTGTTTAAGTGAATCTGTAAACCAAGATCTGCGAGTTTAGATTTAAGCATATCGCTACCTGCAGCATCAATTTGTCTTGGCATTAAGCGTGGTGCAAATTCGATAATGCTGGTTTTTTCGATACCCAGATCTATTAATGCTTTAGCAGCTTCCAATCCAAGTAAACCACCGCCGATAACCGAGGCTGTTTTGGCTTTTTGGGCATAACCGCTGATTAGGTCAAGATCCTCAATGGTACGGTAAACAAAAACACCTTCTTTCTCGATACCAGGGATATTGGGAACGAAAGCACCCGAGCCGGTTGCAAAAACAAGAATATCGTAATGATAATCAAGGCCATTGGCTGTGTAAACTTTTTGAAGTTCACGATCTATTTTAACGATTGGATTATTTAGGAAAAGGGTAATATTTTGCTCTTGATACCAGTTTTCAGTAGAGAGAGAAAGATCATCAGCAGTTTTTCCGTTAAAATATTCACTTAAATGAACACGGTCATAAGCTCTGCGAGGTTCTTCGCCAAAAACGATAAGATTAAAAGAAGAGGTTTTTGATCTCAGCTTTTCGCAGAATTTATATCCCACCATTCCATTTCCTATTACGATTATTTGTGGTTCTTTCATAAATCTTAAAGGTATTTTGTGTTTTGTTGGTTTGTGTTGGTTGTTTTTTGTTTTGGATTATTTGTTTTGTTGTTTTTTGTTGATGATAATCGATTAAAAAGTATATGTTTTAATATTTATATGATTTTTGATATTCAAATATAGGTTATAATTCAATTAAAAGTTGTTATTGTGTGATTTTTATCATAAAATATTTAATTTTTTAATAAATTTTCATCACTTTTATGTTTAAATAGTTAAATCATTAAAATTATGAATCAAAAAACTAACGATTTTGGACTTTTTATAATGGGTGGAGGTCCTGGAGATCCAGAATTAATCACCATGAAAGCTTTTAATGTGCTAAAAAGAGCAGAAGTTATTCTGTATGATAACTTAAGTAATGAAAAATTACTGGAAATTTCACCGAAAAGCTGCAAAATGATCTATGTTGGCAAACAACCTTATGGAAAATACACACCACAGGAGAAAATAAACGAATTAATTGTCGAAAATGCCCAAAATTATCAAGTTGTGGTGCGCTTAAAGGGTGGAGATCCCTTTATTTTTGGCAGAGGATTCGAAGAATTGATTTATGCGGAGGCCAGAGGCATCAAATGTCATTACATTCCGGGTATAAGTAGTATGCAGGGCGCAGGTTTTATTGATGTTCCTTTAACACATCGTGGAATCAGTGAAAGTGTTTGGATACTTACCGGAACCAAGAAGGACGGAAGTTTAACCAATGATTTAAAGTGTGCCATGAAAAGTTCGGCTACAGTAGTTATATATATGGGTATGAAAAAAGTTGGCGAAATTTCTAAAGCCTATTGCGATGCTGGTTTAGGAGATATGCCTGCAGCAATTATTCAGCACGCTACCTTGCCCAATCAAAAACAAGTGGTATGTTCAGTGCAAAATTTACAGGAATCTGCAGAACAAGCAGGCTTAACTTATCCTGCTATTATTATTATAGGTAATGTGGTGCAGGCTAAAGCTTATGCTAACCTAAATCAAGGAGAACTTTTATCAGCGTAGAAGGGCTCATTAGTTCATTTGTCTCTGATCATTACCACATTGGTTAATAGTTTATAGATTCACAGTTGATTGCATACGCGATAACTAAAATCATAACTCCCTTTAATCTTAATGGTCAGCCAAATAGATTACTGTCTAAATGTTGCCAATAAAAAAGCCCGCAAGGTTTAACTTGCAGGCCAATAATTAATATGGGTAGATTAATTTAAGCTTAATTCCATTACCGGGATTTCGAAGTCGGGTTTTTTCTTTGGTAGTTTTAATACCAAGGTGTTTCCAGTCGATTTTTCTGTATCAATCAGTATTTCAGAGTTGTCATGTAAAAACTGCGCATATTTCACCTTGTCTTTATATCCATCCAGAGTAATATAGCCCGTATTCGGATATTCGAACAAATGCACATACAGTTTTTTGGCGTCGTTATTGTAAGTGAGTTTTACTCCTTCGGGCGCTTTAAATTCGGTTGGCGCGAAAGTGCAATGGTAAATAGATTTTGAATTGGCGTGCATCCAAAGACTCAGACTATCTAAGGCTGTAACAGCTCGATTATCAAATTCGCCACGGGCAGTAGGACCAACATTTAATAATAAATTACCTCCATTGGCCACCGAAGTAATTAATAAATCCAATAATTTTCTATTGCTTTTCCAGGTGTTTTCATCACGATGGTATCCCCACGATCCTGAAAAGGTTTGGCATGTTTCCCAAACTTTTCCACGGTATTTTTCTAATTCTTTCGGACTCACCTGTTCGGGTGTTTCGAAATCTGTACCGTCTTCGTAATCGTTAAGATCCAGGCGGTTATCTACAATAATTTGTGGCTGCAGTTTTCTGATTTGCTTAAGCAATGCTACCGAACCCCAATCATCACGGCCTTTGCCATGTTTGCCAGGGTAAGAAAAGTCGGCCCAGAGAATATCAATTTTTCCATATTTGGTTAACAGCTCTGTTACCTGATCGTATAGATATTTGCGGTATTTGGCCATATCCCTGTTTTTATTTAGTGCTGCATATTCAGCTTCATTATCATTATTAGGTCTTAGGGGATGATACCTATCAACTGTAAAATCAGGATGGTGCCAATCTATTAGTGAATAATAAAAACCTATTTTGATGCCTTCTGCACGAAAAGCATCAACAAATTCTTTTACCAAATCTCTTTTGGCCTGCGTATTGGTTGCTTTATAATCGGTGTATTTGCTGTCAAATAAGTTAAAACCCTCGTGGTGTTTGGTGGTAAGTACTGCGTATTTCATTCCCGCCGCTTTAGCTTCTTTCGCCCATTTTTTAGGATCGAATAAATCTGGATTAAACTGATCGAAGTATTTCTGATACGTTTCGTTGGTAATGTGTTCGTAATTTCTTACCCATTCGTGGCGGGCAGGTAATGCGTACAGGCCCCAGTGGATAAACATGCCGAAGCGGGCATCCGTCCACCATTCCATTCTTTTCGTTTTTTGGTCAGCTGTTTCATTACCCAAACGCTTTTGGGCAAAGTTAGGCAAGGTTAAGCTTATGATGAATAAAGCTGTTAAGATTGTTTTTTTCATTTGTGGTTTCTTTTGGTTAGGATTGAAAAAGCTAATTTAGTAAGGTATATCCATCCAAAATGGTTGAATATGAGCAAAATATTAAGTTAAATTGGTTTAAATTCTATTGAGTATTATTGGGTTCTTAAAACTTTGCAAACGGTATGCTTGTTTAATTGGCAGTATTACGGAAGTTAATTTGACAAAACAAGCGATGAAAACTCAAAAAACAGCTGCCAAGCAAAACAAACAACCAGGAATAGAAGCTAAGATGGATCCAAGGCCTGAGGTAATTAAAGCCAACTACAGGGGAGCAGGAAAATTGAACGATAAGGTTGCACTAATTACCGGTGGAGATAGTGGCATTGGCCGTTCGGTAGCTGTTCATTTTGCAAGAGAAGGTGCAGATGTGGCTATTGTTTATTTAAATGAAGGTATTGACGCTAAAGAAACCAAACAAATGGTTGAAGCTGAAGGCAAAACCTGTTTGTTAATTAAAGGTGATGTTAAAAAGCCCGCGTTTTGCAAAAGAGCTGTAGCAGCCACAGTTAAAAAATTTGGGAAGATCAATATTCTCGTAAATAATGCTGGAATGCAGGTTCCGCAGAAAGATCCAAAAAAGATCGACGATAAACAATTGGAAGATACTTTCCGAACAAACATATTTGGCTATTTTTATTTTGCACACGAGGTACTGGAGTATTTTCAACCGGGAGATACCATTATCAATACCACCTCGGTAACGGCTTATCGTTCTTCGCCGAATCTGATCGATTACTCTTCAACAAAAGGAGCAATAACTTCCTTTACGCGTTCACTCGCTACAAATTTAGCCAAAACAGGTATTCGTGTAAATGCGGTAGCACCAGGTCCGGTATGGACACCCCTCATTGTATCTACCTTTGATCAGAAAAAGATCAAATCTTTTGGATCGGAAACAGCTATGGAAAGGGCAGGGCAACCCTCAGAGCTTGGCCCATCTTATGTATTTCTTGCTTCAGAAGATGCATCATTTATCACCGGACAGGTAATACATGTAAATGGCGGGGAAGTGGTAAACGGTTAATTTATTTACCTTTATCATCATTAAATCATTTCCATGGCATCACCTAAAGATTGGCGTTTTAAGCTTCACGAGGTTATTTACGAATCGAATACTCCTGCGGGTAAAGCATTTGATGTAGGTCTGTTGATTGCTATTTTTTCTAGCATTATTGTAGTGATGCTCGATAGTGTTGCCAGTATTCATCAACAATATGGCAAGTGGTTTAACATAACGGAGTGGATTTTTGCTGCACTTTTCACCATCGAATATATTTTAAGATTGGTCAGTATCAAAAAACCGATCCGATACGTGATTAGCCCTTTAGGGATCATTGATATGATTGCCTTATTACCATCTTACTTAAGTATATTTTTTATTGGCGCCCAATCTTTGCTGGTTTTTAGAGCGCTAAGGCTACTTCGTGTTTTCAGGATATTCAAACTCGGACATTTTTTAACGGAGATTAATTTCTTAACCCAGGCTTTAAAAAACAGTGTGCGTAAGATCAGCATATTTCTGCTCACTGTTTTAACCATCACTGTAATTCTAGGCTCTATTATGTATCTTGTAGAAAAGCGCGAAAATGGTTTTTCTAATATTCCCGAAAGTATTTATTGGGCCATTGTAACCATCACTACCGTTGGTTATGGCGATATTTCACCCATTACCCCATTGGGCAAATTTGTAGCCTCTGTAGTGATGCTGATCGGTTATGCCATTATTGCAGTGCCCACAGGGATTATTACTCATGATATCGCTGTCGCATCCAGGCATAAAAAGGAATTGCCCGAATCGTGTCCTGGTTGTAGTAGGGAAGGGCATGATAGCGATGCTTTGTTTTGTAAATATTGTGGGTCATCGCTATTTAGATAAAAAATAACAGACCGGTCATCAATCTGGCATTTCTTAACCGAAGTTGTTTTATAACATCTCGTTATCATCTTTATCGTAAGCATTTGGGTCTTTATCCAGCTCTTCAATGTCTGATTCGTTGTAACCGTTAATTTCTTCTTCCTCATTATCATCATCCTCTTCATCGTCAGGGCCATCAATTTGAGCATTCAATTTTGTGCCTTCGCCATCGGCAAATTGTACTTCACCTTCAGTATATTCATCATTTGCTAATGGGCTTATTGCATGCCCTTCGGCGGCATTTCCTTGCGAACGGTTGATCTGAAACTGTTCGATATTTTGAATTTCTTCTTTCGGTTGATTATTTTCCTGATTTTCCATGATATGTTTTTTATCATAAGAACAGGTTGAGCAGGAATTAAGTTTATAGAAAATTAAAATCTTAAACCTTTAGGGGGATACTGCTGCAACTATACTAAAGGATAGCGCTATCCTTTGATATAGTAATAACTTTTTGATAGTCAGTGTCTATAATTTTGTGAGACATAAAATAAAGGCAAAAAATGAAAATATTACATTTAATATCAAGCCCAAGGGGCGAAGCATCTTTCAGCGTTAAATTAGGAAATGCAATTGTAGAAAAATTACAGGTAGCTAATCCAGGTAGTACGGTAGCTACGCGAAACCTTACCAATACACCATTTCCACACTTAGAAGAGGTGCACATTAATTCTTTCTTTACCCCGTTAGAAAACCATACGCCCGAACTGGCCGAAGCAGTAAAACATTCAAACGAAGCGATTACTGAGCTAAAAAATGCCGATGCCATTGTAATTGGGGTGCCTATGTACAACTTTGGGCTTCCTTCTGCATTAAAAGCATGGGTTGATCACATTGCACGTGCTGGCCAAACGTTTAGCTATTCCGAAAATGGCCCAGTGGGACTGATAAAAGGTAAAAAAGTTTATCTGGCCATTTCATCAGGCGGTGTATATTCTGATGGACCAATGAAAGCTTACGATTTTACAGAATCTTATCTGAAATCGGTATTGGGTTTTTTAGGGATGATAGATGTAACCGCCTACAGGGTAGAAGGTTTAAGTATACCCAACCTGAAAGATGAGGCATTAAATAATGCCGTTGAAAGTATAATAATATAGCATCTTTTTTAGTGCCTGATTTCGTCATTGCGGAGAGAAGAATGATGAAGCAATCTTTCACATAGTCCTGCTGTAAAGATCGCTTCATTCAATGAAAAATTGGCTTCGCAATGACGATTTCCTTTAGTTAAGTAGATGTTTGTCTACCCTGTTTACAAAATCGTTCAGATCGAATGGTTTGTTAATGAAATCTTCTGCGTCACATTTAGCCTTAACTGCGTTCAGGTGGTTATTGGCTGACATCATCATTACTGGAATATCATGTGTTTTGATATTTCGCTTTAACACGTTACAGATATCCAGTCCGTTTCCATCAGGCAACATAATGTCAAGGATTACCATGTCTGGTCGGTGTTTACTCATTTAGAACCAAAAATCGTTGGTGTTTGAACACGTCTTTACCTCGTAAAGTTCTTCGATTAATAAGAATTCAATGATTTCTCTAATACTCGGGTTGTCTTCCACTACATAGATGCACTTTTTCATAAGCTCTACTTTTGTTATATGTATAACTGATCTAATTATCAGATGTTTAAGATAGTTATGCACAATGTTAGCGTTATTAACCTTATTGGTGGCGCATGTCATGCTTTTCTATAATTTTTACGTTGACTAAAAAAAATACAAAAATAAATTTTGATACTAATTTTTTTAGTATAGATTTGCTTTAGGAGAGACAGGATACAAGGCATATTATTTAGATAAATGCTTGTATTTAATTGATGATTTTAAACAAAAAGCTTATAGCTTGGTTTGTTTGTTGATATATTTTTTTTCTATGACCGTTACCGTTTTAGCCATATTCGAAACAGATTTTAGACCAGATCTTTCATTAGGTAAAATCATGAATGAAAGATTGAGGATTGCTGCTGCAGATTTGCAGGATATACATTTACAACATTTACATGCCATTGGGCAGCGTAGTGATGATTTGGTGGTTTATATCAGTTATAACCCAAAATATAAAATTAGATGGCGTGTAGTTAATGATGTGCCAGAGGATGTAGAAAACTTTGTCGCTCAAACCTGCGGTAATTTAGGTTATATCCACTGGAAAACGGCATCGATTAATGTTTTTAAGGGGAGTGAGTAAAAAAAGACTTCTATCGGGAGATTTTATAGCGGTCGTTATTCTTGTGTAAGCTGGAATCTTTATTGATAAATTTACTGTTACGATAAATAGAATTATAGAAATTAAAAATAAGTAGATAGTATGAAAGATGCTGAACTTAATTCACTGTTGTCCGGTTAAAATTGATTATTGAAGATAAATAAGGCTTATTGGCTAATTAAGGTTGTTTATGTTTTAAAATCTATTTCTAAGGT
>NZ_JACHCQ010000021.1:0-58014 GCF_014205835.1 Pedobacter sp. AK013
CCGCCAATTCTCAGGACAGGGAACATCTTTTGCCCATAAAAAAAGAAAAAGCTTCCTAAGCTGCTTGAAAAAGGGTTTTATTCATAGGAGGTTTAAGTCAGGTAGTGCTGTGCCAGTAGGATAGGTTTGTTTCCACTCATAGCGCTTATTCCATGTTCTGTATGTTGTTAAATTAAGCGCAGTCGTTGTCAGTCTGAGCGGAGTCGAAGACCTTTTTTTGATTCCGTTGTCTGTGTCCTCACAGACCACCTGATAATCATTAACTATTCTCCCGCTCCGTAAGCCAGTTCAATATCAATAAACTGAATAATCAGCGAGCAGATACTGCCCTCAATATCAAAGCCATAATAAACCGGGTAGGTCCCATCGCCAAAACCACTTTGAAAAAATGGAATATGGTAATCGGTTCCTGGTATTTTCCAGTTAATCCAGTCGCCACCTTCACGTTGATAATCGGGATTTTCAGCATAATTACTTGCGAAAAGTGCCGCGAAATAATCATCATACAGGTTTTTGCCCGGATGCTCTTTAATAAATGCCTCTTGAAATGCACAAAAATGGTTTAAGGTTTCTTTATCTAGTACACAAGCTAGTCCTGCATCCACATTAAAACCAAAAAATTCTCCTTTGCTAAAATTAACAAGATCTTCAGTACCAATTAATGCCTCTTCAAAGCGTATGGCATCATAAGCTGTAAATTGTACTTTAACGGCAGCATACCTGGCACAATCTTCATCGTCAGGAACAACTACAGCCGCAGTTACCGGAAATTCGCCTTTAGGAACTTTAATTAAATAGGGCTCAGCATCTTTTTGGACATATACAAGCGGATCTCTAACCAAAATTTCTCCTGTTGGAATAGAAACACTTCCCAATTCTAGGTGATCTATCTTTTTACCAGCTACTGTTGTTTCCTCAAAATAATCATTCAAGTTATTGGGACAGGCTAATAAAACACGTTTCTCGTTCCAGGTTTTTAACCATTCATTGCTTGGTATCATTATAATTAATCTATTCGGTAGGGAGGCTTTTTTATGAAAATAAAAAAAGCCAAGAAAATTTAAAGGTCTTCTTGGCTAATTAATTTAAAAGAAAACTTGGTTTATCTTCTTCAAGCGAAAGAATTTTAGTGATCTTTTTAAGCAATATATCCATTTGAAATGGTTTTGATAAGAAATCGTCCTGGCCATAGTTTAAGGTTGTAAAATCTTTTGGATCATATAGACCAGAAATAAGCAAAATCGGGATTTTAGAAGTGCTTTCGATCGATTTTAACTGTTCGCATAATACACGCCCATCAATGTGCCCCAGAGAAATGTCTAGTAAGATTAAATCAGGGCTAAATTTTTCAATTCTGTTAAAAATCTCCTCACCATCACTCAGTGCCGAAACTTTAAACCCTCCGATTTCCAGTATTAATTGTATGGTTTCTAAAACCTCAATATCGTCATCTACTACCAGTATTCTCTTCATATGTGCGTGCATTTATATGCAATTAAGAATATAACAAAAGTTTATGTTGTTATGTTTACAATCTTAAGAATATTTTAACAATAAATTTATAGTAGCTAAAAAATAGATTTCGATTTTAATTCGCTAGTTGGTACTATCCCTTCTTTGTTTAAAATAAAGTTAAATAGCTCTTCAATAGGTTTCTGTAATATTTTTCCGGGTTCAATGCCATTTTCTAATAACACTGAAATTAATGTTTCCTGATAATAATAGGCTATAGAACCTACAAAGTGGCATGGAACACTTTTGTGTTTAGGATAATCTTTAACATTCGTATCTACAAACTCCTGAAAGCCTGTTCTTAAAATGTCCTGAATAAATGGATGGTCTTTATGGCTGGCCATGAAGCGGCTAAAGCCTGCTAAATAGATATTTGGGAAAGGTTTTTGATAAACATTGGTAATAATCTGTTCTTTTTCTGCAGGGAAAGATTTTTTAAATTCTGCAGCTAAGGTTGATGGCATTTTATGGTACAAATAGCTTAAAAGTACTTTTTTCCCAAAGAAAGTACCAGAGCCTTCATCGCCAAGAACATAGCCCAGGCCATGATGCCCATCATGGATTTTCTTTCCATCAAAATAACAGATATTCGATCCGGTACCTAAAATACAGTTTAAGCCTTCGGCATTTCCGCAGGTAGCATATACCGAGCCCAGAAGATCGTGGTCTACTGAAATAAAAGCATTACCAAACACGGCCGACAAGCCATTTGAGACTACTTCATGTTTATCGGGCGAAGAACAACCAGCTCCAAAAAAGTAGATTTCTTTTACCTGATCAGCATATTGTAATAAGGATTCATTTTTAGAAATCAGCTTTGTAATTTCTTGCTCACTTAAGAAATAAGGGTTTATTCCAGGAGTGCTAAATTTAATGGTTTCGCCATTATGATAGCCCATCCAATCGGTTTTCGATGAGCCACTATCTGCAACAAGTATCATGGACTAAATATAAAGATTAATTAGATAAATTTATATTTCCACTGATTTCTTTCAGTGTAGTTTCGGCTATTTTCGCTTGGTATTGCATTTCGATGAAACGGTTTTGCGCATCAATAGCATTACGCTGTGCTTCTCTTAGTTCTAAAGGGGCTATGCTGCCCAGACGGTATTTTGCTAGGGTAATATCTAAGTTTTCTTTTGCAATATCTACATTTCGCTGCTCTAATTTAATCAGATCCAGGTAGGTGCTGTAATTTTGATAAGCAGTAAGCAATTGTGAATTTACATCCAGCTTGGTTTTGTTCAGATTAAGGGCCGAGTTATCGATCTCTATTTTTGCATTGCGCTCTTGTTGCCGCTGTAAAAAACCATTAAATAAATTTATACTCGCCGTAACGCCGTAAGTAAATCCATTTGCTGCAAATTTTTGGTTAAAGCCAGTAGGGCTGGTACTGTTTGCCCTGCTGTAGCCAGAGTTTAAACTTACAGATGGATACCTTGCCCCACGGATAGATTTTAAATTTAAGGAAGCAATACGTTGATTAATAAATGCATTCTGCACATTAGGATTCTGTTGCTCGGCCATTTCGGCCATTTTGCTGAACTGGATACCTTTATCTACATCAATGCGATTGTCTACAGAAAACGAAGTGCCGATATCTCTCACCATCAATTGGTTTAACCGGACTTTAGCTACCTGTAAGGCATTTTTGGTTTGTAGATAGTTTGATGTATCGGTATTGTAATCAACCTGTGCGGTTAACACATCCAATTTAGAGCCACGGCCAAGTTGTAATTTTGTTTTCGCAATATTGGTACGCAATACCGAAACGTCCATTGCACTATCGGCTGCAATAACCAATTGCTGTTGCCTTACAATGTCGTAATAAGCAGTAATTACATCAGCAACTGTAGTTAAAATGGTTAACCGGGCGTTTAATTCGCCTTGTTTTTGCAACTCTTTTAAGCGATCATAATTGGCAAACATGCTAAAACCATTAAAAATAGTCCAGTTTAATTCGGCACCATAACTGTTATTGGTACTTTTTGCGCCTGTAATTACCCGATCAGGACCAGTTGCAGGGGTTTGCCTGGTATTCTGGATACTTCCACCATTGGTATAACTTCCAGTTAGGTTGGGTAACATACCCGCATTGCCAATGTTGGCATTGTTTTTTGCGATATCGATCTGGTTTTTGCTGATCTTGATGTCGTAATTATTCTGTAAAGCAACGGTTATCGCCTCCTGTAAGCTCAGCTTTTCTTGAGCAAAGCCCGAAAGGGATAAACTTACCAACAGGATAAATATTTTTAATTTCTTGCTCATCTTATTCTTCTGTATGTAAAGCTTCTTGTTCAAAACGATGGGCTTCTTTTAATTCTTTATTCGGTTTGTACGGTTTGGCCCAGTAAGAGTATATGGCTGGGATTACAAATAGGGTTAAAACCAAAGAGAACAATGTTCCGCCTACAATTACGGTTCCCATACTCATTCTGCTTTTTGCAGCGGCACCTAAAGCAAGGGCAATCGGTAAAGCTCCAATCGCAATGGCCAAGCTGGTCATTAAAATTGGGCGCAAACGCGAAACAGCAGCTTCACGTATAGCTTGAGGAATCGGAATCCCTTTTTCTTTTAGCTGGTTGGCAAACTCAACAATTAAAATACCATTTTTAGTTACCAGACCAATGAGCATAATGGTACCGATCTGACTGAAGATATTCCAGCTTTGGCCACATAACCAGAGCGATAAAAATGCGCCAGCAACAGCCATAGGTACAGTTAAAATAATAATGATCGGATCTTTAAAGCTCTCAAACTGTGCCGAAAGAATTAAATAGACCAGAAGAAGGGCCAAACCGAATGCAAAGAAGGTATTTGAAGAGCTTTCTTTAAAATCCCGCGATTCTCCACTTAAATCGGTAGAGAAAGTCTCGTCTAATACTTTTTTAGAGATGGCATCCATCGCATCTATACCTTCGCCAATACTTTTTCCCGGGGCTAAACCTGCTGAAACAGTTGCCGCAATAAAGCGGTTGTTCCTGTACAGTTGTGGCGGACTACTTTCTTCTTTAGCAGTAACCACATTATCTAGCTGAACCAAGTCGCCCTTATCATTACGTACATAAACAGAGCTTAAATCTAATGGATCCTTCCGGTCTCCACGATCGAACTGACCAATTACCTGGTATTGTTTTCCATTCATGAAGAAATATGAAAACCTTTGACCACTTAATCCTAAATTTAAGGTTTGTGCAATAGCAGATATAGAAACACCTAAATTTTTGGCCTTATCCCTGTCGATGGTTAAGTTAATTTCAGGCTTATTAAATTTCAGGTTTACATCTGATACCGTGAATGTTGGATCTTTCGAAACCGCATCCATAAACAAAGGAATTTTCTCTCTTAGTTTTTCGAAATTTTGTGCCTGGATGATATAACTAATGGGTAATCCGCCACGGCGACCTACTGAAATGGTAGGCTGTTGGCTTACTATGGTTTTACCTTCGGTATATTTTTTTGTTACCCGGGTGAGCATGTCGGCAATGTCTTTTTGCGAACGTTTACGCGTTTCAGGATCTGTTAAACCCATTCTTACAAAACCAGAGTTTACTGCACCCGAACCACCAAAACTTGGTGAAGTAATGGTAATGTTTACATTTTTTTCCGGAACTGAATCAATTACCAACTGATTTAGTTTCATAATAAACTGATCGGTGTAGGCAAAGGAGGCACCTTCTGGTGTAGATACGCTGATGTTTATTGCACTTCTATCGTCATAAGGGGCGGTTTCTTTTGGTAAAACCTTCCAGAATAGGAAAATAAGCCCCATACACACCACAATAATTGGAATGGAAAGCCATCTCTTATCCAAAAATTTGTTCAGGTTTGATTCGTATGCATCATTTAATTTTATAAAATAGGGTTCTGTCCAGTTGTAAAATCTGGATGGTTTATGTCCACCCTTTTTCATCAGGTAGGCATTTAGCATTGGCGTTAAAGTAAGTGATACAAAGGCAGATACGAGTACTGCGGCACCTATTACCACGCCAAACTCTCTAAATAATCGGCCCACAAAGCCTTGTAAGAAAATTACTGGTAAAAATACGGCTGCAAGGGTAATGGAAATCGAAATTACCGCAAAAAAGATTTCATTTGATCCTTTAATGGCTGCCTCGAAAGGCGACATGCCTTCTTCAACCTTTTTAAATATATTTTCGGTAACCACAATACCATCATCTACCACCAATCCTGTAGCCAGTACAATAGCCAATAAACTCAATACGTTGATTGAAAAGCCGAAGGCGTACATGATGAAGAAAGTAAAAATTAACGATACAGGAATATCGATTAACGGTCTAAAAGCAATGGCCCAATCTCTGAAAAAGAGATATATGATCAAAATTACCAATACCAGTGATAAGCCAATAGTTTCGGCAACTTCGGTTACTGAACGCTTGATGAAAAGGGTATTATCTAATGCTACCTTCAGTTTAATATCTTGAGGGATATCGGCTTTTAACTTGTCAAAACGTTTATAAAATTCCTTACTGATATCGAGATAATTGGCTCCAGGTTGAGGAATAATAGCGATGGCAACCATTGGCCTGCCCGACTCGCGCAGAATGGTTTCTTCATTTTCTGGCCCTAAAACCGCATAACCTACATCTTTTAGTTTAACTACCTGATTGCTGTCGGCCTTTAAGATTAAATTATTAAACTCGCTTTCGTTGGTCAGTTTTCCTAGGGTTTTAACCGTTAGTTCGGTTGTAGCCCCGGTGATTTTTCCTGATGGGAGCTCTACGTTTTCATTATCTAATGCAGTAACAATATCCTGCGAGGTTAAGCCATAAGCACTTAGTTTATTTGGGTCCATCCAGATACGCATGGCATACTTCCTTTGACCCTGGATTTGTACACTACTTACCCCCGGAATGGTTTGGATACGGTCGGCAATTACGTTTTCAGCAAAATCACTTAACTCCAGTGTATTGCGTTTATCACTCTGGATAGTCATTGACAAAATTGGGTCTGAGTTGGCATCAGCCTTACTTACTACCGGTAAACCGTCAATATCTTTTGGTAAGGTACGGGCAGCCTGCGATACTTTATCACGCACATCATTGGCGGCTTCTTCTATATTTTTATCGAGGTTAAACTCTATCGTAATGTTACTTGTTCCCTGGTTGCTTGATGAAGAAATATTCCTGATCCCATCAATGGAGTTGATCGATTTTTCTAAAGGTTCGGTAATTTGCGATTCGATAATATCGGAGTTGGCCCCAGGATAAGAGGTTCGGACTGATACTACGGTTGGATCAATTGAAGGGTATTCACGAACACCTAAAAAAGTATAACCTATAATTCCGAAAAGAACAATTAATAGGTTCATCACAATGGCCAAAACTGGCCGTTTTATACTCGTGGTGGAGATACTCATAATTATTGTTTAGTCAAATGAACTTTTACAGGAGCATCTTTTTTTAGCGCCATCGATCCGGTGGTTAACACCGTATCGCCAACCTTTAATCCTGAAGTAATCACAATATTTTCATCGGTGCGGGTACCTGCTTCTACTTTAACTTCCTGCGCTTTTCCGTCTCTTTGTACATAAACAATTTTGCCTTTTAACACCGGTATTACAGCTTCGTTAGGAATTAATATGGCATTTTGTACCGTATTTAAAGCCAGTTTAATTTTGGCAAAAGAACCTGGTAATAAAGCGTTATCAGCATTAGGTGCCAAAGCCCTAATCTGTAACGTTCTGGTAGCGGCATTAATCCCTGGTTCTATCGCATAAACTTTTCCTTTATTTTCTTTGGAAGAGCCATCGGTAGTAAATATAATTTCTGAATTCACTTTAATCTGTCCAGCATATTTCTCAGGCACGGAAAAAGTAACTTTAACCGGATTGGTACTTACCAGGTTGGCTATTATCGTTGCTGGTGTTAAATAAGTTCCGGCAGAGATGCTACGTAAGCCCACTCTACCGGTAAAAGGTGCACGTATAGTGGTTTTGGCAAGTTGCGCCCGAATTAATTGTGCTTGCGCTTGTAACGATTTTAGATCAGCAAGAGCGGTATCATACTCCTCCTGGCTAATCGCTCCTTTGGCCAAAAGCTGTTTTGCACGATTTTCGTTTGTTGATGAAAGTTTTTGCTTGGTTAATGCATCTTGTAATTGTGCCTGTATATCTCTGTCGTTTACTTTTACCAATACACTTCCTTTTGATACTGTTGTACCTTCCTGAAAATAAATTCCGGTAACCAATCCCGATACTTCACTTTTCAATACAACCGATTCGTTGGCATCAATAGCGCCGGTTACTTCTAAATCGTTATCAAACGATACTGGTTTTACTATAATTCCATCAACTACCAATGGAGCAGAAGCGCTTCCCTTACCATCACCTTTGCCTTTTCCTGCCCCGGCAGATGCGCCACCTTTTCCTTCGAGTTTTTTATTTGCGTTAATTCTGTAATAGACTAAATAAGCTAAGCCTATAGCTAAAACAGCATAGATAATATACCTTTTCTTCATGTTATTATTTGTGTTGTGCGTATTCCAACATTAAAATGAAATTAATGTTCAGAATTAGAGCGTAAAAATATTCAAATAGTTTATTCCTAAATTTGTTGTATTAAGGATGTTACCGATTTTCAGTTTGGAGTGGGCAGTTTTCAATTTTTAGCGAATCTACCTGAAGATACAATATAATTAGCTTTTATATCCTCATAACTAAATTAAAGATGCTAAAGCAAATTGATTTTTAGTGTTTAGTTGGCGTAAAAACCATTAGCCATCAAGCAATGAACCAATAAAACGGAAACAACTATTTTACACCACATTTAGCCATTTTGTTCCAAAACACCATCAATAAACCTAAATTTGCAGCAAAACACAGTCAATATCAATATGTTTAACAAAAAAACAATTTTAAGTTTAGTTTTACTACTAACGTGTATTATGGCGAAAGCGCAGGTAAAAATAGGCTTTGAGGTTTCTTTTAAAGAACCGCAGGCACATTATGCTGAAGTTCAGATGAATATTTCTGGCTTGGTAAAAGATTATGTAGATGTAAAAATGCCAGTTTGGACGCCGGGTTCTTATTTGGTCCGTGAGTTTGAAAAAAGTGTAGAAGAATTTAAGGCTACTGCTGCAGGTAAAGCCGTAAAAGTTGAAAAAGTAAGGAAAAATACCTGGAGGATTTTCTCAGCAAAGGCAGCCAATATCCAGATCAGCTACCGTGTTTATGCGTTTGAAATTTCGGTGCGTACACCTTTTATCGACGAATCTCATGCTTTTTTATCTCCAACTGGAATTTTTATGCATCCCGATGGCATGATCAAATCGCCAAGTACTGTAAAAATTGTTCCTTTTAATACCTGGAGTAAGGTTTCTACCGGTTTAACCGCGGTTGCCGGTGAGCAGTTTACCTATAAAGCTACCGATTTTGATATTCTTTACGATAGCCCTATTGAAGTGGGTAATCAGGATATTTTCGAATTTACAGCTGCTGGCGTTCGCCATGAAGTAGCCATGTACGGTGGGGGTAATTACGATAAAGAGAAGCTAAAAGTTGATATGGCTAAGATTGTAGAAAAAGAAACTGCGGTTTATGGCGAAAATCCTAATAAATATTACCTCTTCATTGTTCATAATTTCTTAAAAGGCGGCGGTGGTTTAGAGCACTTAAACTCTACAACTTTAGGTGCTACAAGAAATGCTTACAATACTGCCGAAGGTTATAAAGGCTTCTTAGGTCTGGTTGCACACGAGTATCATCACCTTTGGAATGTTAAGCGTTTGCGCCCCGTAGCATTAGGCCCTTTTGATTATGATAACGAAAATTACACGACCAACCTTTGGGTAGCAGAAGGATTTACTTCGTATTACGAAAATAAATACTTGCATAGAGCCGGTTTTACTGATGTAAACGAATTTTTGAAAGACCTGGCCAGTGGAGTGGCTACGGTGTTAAATACCCCTGGGGCTAAATATCAGTCTGCTGCTTCATCTAGTTATGATGCATGGATTATCGGCTACCGTCCGAATGAAAACTCAAAAAACAATTCCATTTCTTACTATAATAAAGGAGAAGTGATTGGTATTTTAATGGATCTCGAAATCATAAATGCCACCAAAGGTGCTAAAAGTTTAGATGACGTAATGAAAGCCATGTATTTGCAGTGCAAAACCTTAAAACGCGGTTATACCGATGCAGAATTTAAGGCAATGGTTGAAAAAATATCAGGAATTAGCTTTACTAACTTTTGGGAAAAGTATGTTAACGGCGTGGATGATGTAGACTATGTAAAATATTTCGCATATGCAGGTGTTGATGTTTCTACAGAAAATGCAACTCCGGGTAAACCGGTTACTGGTGCAGCAGTTCAGTTGGCTACCAAAGGCTTAGAAGTAACTTCAGTTACCAGAAACTCGGCCGCCTGGATAAGTGGTTTAAATGTTAATGACGTAATTGTACTGATTGATGGGGTGACATTGAGTGATGCTTTAAAAAGTGTGAAACTAAAAGAACCTAAGTTTTCATTAGATATTTTACCGATCATTACCGATAAAAAAATCGGCGATCAGCTAACCGTTAAGGTAATTCGCGATGGACTTGAAAAAGAAATTTCTTTAAGCTTGAAAGAAAATCCAAGTGTACGCTTAAAAGCAACTGTGAACGAAAATGCAACACCAGTTCAAAAATCAGTGTTAAAAAAATGGACGGGGATTTAAGTCTGGAGTCTTAAGTCCTCAGTCTTGAGTCTATAGTTCAGGCACAAAAAATCCCGTAAGATGAATTTCTTACGGGATTTTTTGTGCCTGATATTTTAGCTTTGGTCTTTCCGCTTTAGACTTTAGTCTTTCAGCACTCTACGCCCTCCGCTTAGAAAGTATATCTAAAGCCTAAGCCGAATCTTCCAGCGTTAAAATCGCTATCGTTGCTACCTAAATAAATTCTTGGTCTCCAATCAAAAGCCAAAGCCAATGGCGCACCACTAAATTTATAATCTAAGCCAACCATCGGAACCAGGAAAAAGTTAGAACCTCCTTTATACAATTGAATCGACGGACCACCACCAAGATACCAATCTAAACCTCTGGCACCTGGAATTGATGAGTTGTATTGAAGGAAGCCTTGGATAAGGGTAGAGTTTCCACCAAATAATACATCTCCTTGAATAGCACCTTTTGGGCTAAAGTGGTGTCTGATAGAAGGACCAACAAAGGTAGCGCCATCACCAAAGTCAATACCTAAACCAAGTCCGGTTTTATAGTTTTGAGCTTTAACGGTTGTTGTAGTAAGGGCAAACAATGCAATGCATCCTAAAATTGTAAATAACTTTTTCATAATTTAAATGTTTTGTAAAATAATTATCAGCCTAACAACTTTAATGCCGTTTCTGTTTTTTGGGTAAAAATCTGCTAGGATAAAAAAACAATGCTTGCATAGTAATTTTGTAATCACTAAGTTTATTTAAATATTTTTTACAGAAAGTAAATACAGCGTTTTATTAACTACGAGGTATTATTTTCATTAAAAAGGCATATAGATGTTAATCTTTATGTTTGATTTTTTAACTTAACCAAATAATATACAATTCATATGGCGGCAGAAATTAAACGGGTTTTTGATCTTTTGAAATACAGCCTCGAAAATCCTAAGCAAGAATTCATCAGCGGAAAAATTAACGGAAAATGGATAAATTATAGTACAGCCGATTTTTGTGCCGCTGTAGATAACCTAAGTCGTGGATTAATTAAGCAAGGCATAGGCAAAGGGGGCAGGGTTGCGGTAATGTCGCATAACCGGCCTGAATGGAATATTGCCGATTTTGCAGCCAACCAGATTGGCGCTTACCAGATTCCCTTATATCCAACCTTGGCCGAGCACGATATCCAGTTTATTCTAAAAGATGCAGAAATCGCCATTATTTTTGTAGCCGACGAAGATTTGTATAAAAAAATTAAGCCTTGTGCCGATGCAGTTAATCCGGCCATTAAGATTTACAGTTTTAATGAAATTACAGAAGCCGAAAATTGGAATACATTAATTGAATTAGGCAAAGCAAGTACAGATATTGACTTGGAAGAACATCGTGCTAAAGTTGCCCCTGAAGATGTATTAACCCTAATTTATACATCTGGAACTACAGGTACGCCAAAAGGTGTAATGCTAACACATCATAACCTGGTTGCAAATTTTGTTAACTCTGCTGTGGTAATACCCGAAGGCGTTAAAAAAGGCTTAAGCTTTTTGCCGCTTTCGCACATTTTTGAGCGGATGATCATTTATTTATATCTGTTTAATTATACAGGAATTTATTATGCCGAAAGTATGGAAACCATTGTAGCCGATATTCAGCATGTAAAACCCAATGTATTTTCTACCGTTCCAAGGCTTCTGGAAAAAGTGTACGATAAGATAATGGAGAAAGGGAAAGCATTAACAGGCATTAAAAAAGGAATTTTCTTCTGGTCGGTAGCTTTAGCTGAAAAATATACCATTGATGCGGGTGCCTGGTATAACTTCAAACTGGGGATAGCCCGTAAACTGGTTTTCAAAAAATGGCAGGAAGCTTTGGGAGGCGAAATCGTAGTGATTGTATCTGGCGGTGCGGCGCTAAATCCACGTTTAGCCAGAATTTTCTGGGCTGCGGGTATGCCTGTTTTTGAGGGGTATGGACTTACCGAAACCTCACCTGTAATTACGGTTAATCATTTCGGCGGAACCATGTTCGGTACCGTTGGCGAAGTAATTAAAGGTGTAGAAGTCAAAATTGCACCAGATGGCGAAGTTTTAACCCGGGGGCACCAGGTAATGAAAGGTTATTACAACAGGCCCGATTTAACGGATGAAGCGGTAGATAAAGAAGGGTGGTTTCATACAGGAGATATTGGTGAATTGGTTGATGGCCGCTTTTTAAGAATTACCGATCGTAAAAAAGAAATGTTTAAAACTGCTGGTGGTAAATACGTTGCCCCGCAAATGCTGGAGAATAAATATAAAGAATCGATTTTTATTGAGCAGATTATGGTTTTGGGCGAAAATAGAAAATTCCCTTCTGCATTGATTGTTCCAAATTTCGAAACCTTAAAAACCTGGGCTGGCCGGAAAAGCATTAGTTTTTCAGCAATAGAGGAGTTGATTAAAAACGAACAGGTTTTAGCCAAATATAACGAAGTAATTGAGGCGGCCAACGCGGGCTTCGGTAAATGGGAGCAGGTAAAAAGATTTGCGCTACTACCTAAAGAGTGGAGCATAGATGGCGGCGAACTTACGCCAAAATTAAGCTTGAAAAGAAAGATAATTACCGAGAAAAACAACGAAATAATAGAAAAGATATATAAAGATGCAGAGGGCTATAAGCCGTAAAAAGGTTTCTAAATAAGGCTAGCTGAAGACAAAACGGCTTTAATACCAGTCAAAATTATGAAAAGGATAATTTTATTTATTTTACTAATTACAGTTGGAATAAATTCTTTTGCGCAAGAAGCAAAACTTAATATCAAAAGTTTAAATGCTAAAAATAATACAGTAGTTATCCAAATTCCTGTAGATGGCGCATGGTTTTATCCTGCAAAAAAGGAAATTAAATTCGATGCTGACAGTACGGTAAACTATTCTTTAAAGATTAACAAAATTGCCTGGTTAAGAATTAACAATAATACAGTATTAATAGAACCAGGTACTACACGTTTAGTTTTCGATAAAGGCATTTTGGTACACAGCAACAAAAATAACGAAGGAATGTTGCTTTTTAACAAGAGGAATACCGAGTTTTATCAATACAGGGCCAGAGATTATTATAAAAAAGATAGCACTACAGCGGGTTTATATCAATTACTCGAAAATGATAAGAATGAAGCAGTAAAGCCTTACACCGAGCTATTTTCGAAACAAAAGATTTCGGCAAACTTCTATAACGAAATAAAAAGGTACTTTTCAACTGAAGAGGTAATTCTGGAAGCTGCTATCCCGATGATAATTTTAAGTACAAAGCAAAAAATAAATAGCGACTTGGATAAGATGTGGGCAGATGCATATAAGAAACATCCGATAAATAATGTTAAAGATGCCTTTTATCCTGATTTTTATCACCATGCAAGGTACTATGCCAGTACCTATCTCCATTATTACCTTCCTTTAAAAAAGGGGAAAAAACCATTAGAAAAAAGCGAAGACGAAAACCTTAAAAACTGCTATAAAAGCTTCGAAGATAATTTTAGTGGTAAAACAAAAGAATATCTTTTGGCAACTTTTCTTTATGATGAAATGTTACAGAGTAAGTATCAAAGAATTTTGGTTGATTTGTTTACTAGCTTTAAGTCGAGCTACCCGAAAAGCAATTTTTCACCTTTTTTACAACCATTCGCCGACAAAATTTTGGCTTACCAAAAGGATATAAAAAAGGATTATAAAGCCAATGAGAAATTTGTGGCCAACTATTATGAAATTAATAGCTTAGACAGTTTAATGAACAGGTTTAAGGGCAAAACGGTATTTGTAGATATTTGGGCAACCTGGTGCGGGCCATGTAAGGCCGAATTTGAATATAGTGCAGGACTGGAAAAATTTCTGCAAGCTAAGGGTGTTGAAATGTTATTTATTTCTATGGATAAAGATGTGGCAGACCAAAGATGGAAAGAAATGATAAAATATTATAAACTTTCAGGTAGTCATATCCGAACAAATAATGCTTTGCAGAAAGACTTAATTGACAGATTGTGGGAAGGAAAGGGCTATGCTATACCGCGCTATTTAATTATAAAAGATGGAAAATTAGTTGTTGCAGATGCTTTAAGGCCAAGTGATAAAGAAAAATTATATGCACAAATTAGTAAATTTTTATAGCTGCCAGAAAGAAGTGTTTTTCTATCTTTAAATTAACCTTAAAAAGAAATTGATTACCGAAAAAAATAATGAGGTAATCGAAAAAATATATAAAGATGCAGAAAACTATAAAGTCCCTCAATAACCTTAAAAAATCGTTAATATACTTAAATGTTGTACTGTTATTGGCAGGTTGCGTAACCGGACAATTGGGAAAAAACAACAGTGGCGAATATAAAAATGGAATGGTGGTTTCTGCCCATCCAGAAGCGTCGCAAGTAGGAATAGATATTTTAAAAAAGGGTGGGAATGCTGTTGATGCTGCTGTTGCGGTTCAGTTTGCGCTTGCTGTGGTTTATCCTAATGCGGGGAACATTGGTGGGGGCGGCTTTATGGTATATCGTGGTACAAATGGCGAAATAAGTGCCTTAGATTTTAGAGAAAAAGCAGCAGCGGCGGCCAGCAGAGATATGTATCTGGATGCTGCTGGCAATCCAATTGTTGATAAAAGCCTTTATGGCCATTTAGCTGCAGGCGTGCCTGGGTCAGTAGATGGTATGGTAGAGGCTCATAAAAAATACGGAAAGCTTTCTTGGGCACAGGTATTGCAACCAGCAATAAATTTAGCGCAAAATGGTTTTAAAATTACCAAACGGCAAGCTGGCGAGCTGAATGGCCTGCACAGAAAGTTTATGGATTTTAATCCAAATGGAACGGCTTTCGTAAATTTAGAAAGTACCTGGCAGGAAAATGACCTTTTAGTTCAAAAAGAGTTGGCCAATACGTTAAAACTGATCCAGGAGAAAGGCAGGGCAGGTTTTTACGAAGGCGCTGTGGCCGATTCGCTTGTAGCAGAAATGCAGCGGGGCAAAGGGCTTATTACAAGAGCAGACTTAAAAAATTATCACGCAACCTGGCGTAAACCCATAACAGGTAACTACAGGGGCTACAAAATTATTACCATGCCACCTACTTCAAGTGGAGGTATTGCTCTGATCCAATTGCTCCAGTCTGTAGAGCCTTATCCTTTAAAAAAATGGGGGCATAATGCAGATTCAACAGTTCAGGTACTTGTAGAAGCCGAGAGAAGAGTATATGCCGATCGGGCAACACATTTAGGCGACCCTGATTTTTATGCTGTTCCACAACAACAGCTTTTGAATGCCGACTATAATAAAAACCGAATGGCAAACTTTAGCTGGGCTGCAGCAACACCAAGTAGTACTGTTTTGGCTGGCGAAATAAAAGTAGCAGAGCACGAAGAAACCACGCATTTCTCTATTGTAGACCGCGATGGAAATGCTGTTTCAATTACCACTACTTTAAATGGTTCTTACGGATCATTAGTTGCAGTAAAGGGAGCTGGATTTCTGTTGAATAACGAAATGGACGACTTCTCCGTTAAACCTGGTGCACCTAATATGTACGGTTTAGTTGGTGGCGAAGCCAATGCCATTGCACCCAATAAACGAATGTTAAGCTCTATGACACCAAGTATTGTAGAGAAAGATGGAAAATTATTTATGGTGGTAGGTACACCGGGCGGCTCAACCATCATAACATCTGTATTTCAAACCATCATTAATGTAATCGATTTTGACATGTCTATGCAGTCGGCGGTAGCGGCTAAAAAGTTTCATCACCAATGGTTGCCAGATGAAGTATATATAGAAAAAGATGCCATTGATAGCTTATCAATAGAAAAATTAAAAGCAAAAGGCTATAAAATAGTACCTAGAGGCCCAATAGGTAGGGTAGATGCCATCTTAAAAACTAAATGGGGCAATTATCAAGGGGGCGCCGACCCAAGGGGGGATGATAAGGCCATCGGCTGGTAGCAATTTCTCAATCTATTTTTTATCTTAGCAGTAGTCAATCTTTTGCCATTCAATTAGTTTTTCTAATTCAAAGTTTAAAGAGATGGAGAAGCGCATATTTAATCTTGCCCAAAATTATCCAGATTTACCAAAGGTAAATTCAGCAATCTCTTTTGGCCCTTTTATCAAATACCTGCAACGAAAAATTAAAGAAGAACAGACAGTAAAATCAATCCTTTATAAGAATGCCTTAAAAGAATTTAAGAAACAGGGAATTGGTGATCAGGCTATCGCTATAGATGATATTGACCAGCACGAGTTGCTGCTGGAGCATATGTATGCCTGCCTTTCGCCAGCGCTTTTAACAGAAGATCATCAGGCTTGGGGGCTCTGTGCACCAATGCAGCCCATTACTTTTTATGGAACGGAGCTGATGTATGAGTTACTAGAACGTGAAGAAAAAGACCAGAGCAGTTTTGTTGGTTCAAAAACATTGGAACAACATGAATATGAACGCCTTTATTTTATCTATTCCTTCATTCTTACTGAATTATACGCGTTCCACTCACCTTTAAAAGAAAAATACCATTCAGGTATCAATGCAGATACCGGTTTACCGGGTTATTTCCATATTGGTGTAAACGCCAGTTTCATCGAAGTTAAGGTGAAGCAGCCCTTACCAGATCTTAGCTATCGCGAGTTACAGCAATATTTGAGTGAAGAATCTGGATTGAATAAACTTCAACAGGTATTGCCATTATCGCTTTTTGAGCTGAGTGGTATTTCTGTGCTTACCATTACCGATGTTACTGCTAAACAGGCAGTAGAAAATATTAAAAGTGTAAGGTTGAGCCGTGTGCCTGGCGACGAGGGTACTGCTTATGGAGAAGTGATACAAGCGCTTAAAGTGCTGGTGCAAAATGCCAATATTCAATTCGACCTTTTCCCTTTTGTAAGGGTAAATAATAAAATGGTTTATGGCTACGTAAAAGGAGGCAGTGGCATACTGTTTTCCGTGTGGGGCGAAGAAACCTTAAGTCCCGAAGCCTTTCAGCAGATTGCCGAAGGTTACGCCGCAAATCCTAATTCTTTTTACTCGCCCGATATTTGGGCAGAAAGCAAAGAAATGTTTCCCTGGTTGGACAGGTTTAGGGAGTTAAACGTAAAATCGATGGCGCTTATACCGGTATTCCATAACCAGGTTTTAGTTGGTGTATTGGGCATGCATACCTGGGTTGGAGAAACTTTCGATGAAAAGAAAATTACCTTATTGGAACCTGTTTTAGCACCTATTGCCCAACTGTTACAGGTCTATATAGATGAGTTTAATCTCGAGATCGAAAACATCATTAAAGAAAAATATACCTCTATCCAACCAGCTGTACAGTGGAAGTTTAATGAAGCAGCCTGGCATCATCTTTATAATAAGAAAAGGAATTTGCCACAGCGTAATGAGGATATCAGTTTTGCGGATGTTTACCCTTTTTATGGCGCAATAGATATTAGAAATTCTACTGCAGAACGCAATGTAGCCAGTAAGGCCGATCTAAGCTTTCACCTAAGCCTGTTTCGTGAAACGCTAGAAGAGCTGGGTAAAACTTATAGCGATGCATTGCTGGTGGAAATTATTTATAACTGCAATAAATGGAGCAATATTTTACAGGGCGACGAGCTAAATACAACTGATGAAAACAGCCTTAATATTTTCCTTAAAGAAGAAACCAGTGATTACCTAAGGCTCATTTCCCAATCGCATCCTGATACTCAAAAGATAATCTATAACTATCTCGATCGCATTTCAGCACCTCATGGTGAGGTATATAAGCACCGGCAGGCTTTGGAAACATCCATGCAGCTAATTAATACGGCCATTAACAATTATTTTGAAGCTGAGCGCGAAAAACTACAAGATTCTTATCCCTGTTATTTTGAGAAGTTCAGAACAGATGGTGTTGAATACGATATTTATATTGGGCAGTCTATTGCACCCGATCGGATTTTTAATCACTTTCATCTCAAAAACCTAAGATTATGGCAGCTGTCGTCAATGGCCGAGATTGCCAAAATGGTACAGCTGCTCCAGCCCGATATGCCCGTTAAGCTGGCCACCACACAACTCATCTTTATTCATAATCATCCAATCGATATTAGTTTTAGGATCGATGAACGAAAGTTTGATGTGGAAGGCGCTTACAATATCAGGTATCAGATGATTAAAAAAAGAATTGATAAGATACTTGTTCGCAATTCACAGGAGCGCCTTACCCAACCTGATAAACTGGCCTTGATTTATTTCAATAAAAGAGATATTGACGATTACCTTCCATTTGTAAAATATCTGCAGGAAACAGGGGTATTGAAGCCAGAAACCGAGGATCTTGATTTGGAAGATTTACAGGGGTTAAGTGGATTAAAGGCATTGCGCTTAACTATTTTATAAATATTTAATTAAGCTACCTTTAATCTAATATCTTCAATAAGTTACACAGGTATCCTACGGCAAATACTTAACGGTTAGCTATATTGCGTCAACTAATTCAAATGCCCCAATTGCTATGTATAAACTATTTTCGCTGTTTTTGTTGCTAACAGTTACAGTACAATTACACGCTCAAACTAATGAAGCCAGCCTCGTAAGTCCCATGATTAATCAGTACCAATCGGACGAGACTATGCTTAACCGCAAATATACACTCAAGCGATCTGAGGAATATTTTAAACGGATGGAACGCTTTTATACAGATTGGCAAAAACAATTAAAGGCATTGACTTTTAACAAGCTAACTGTAAATGAAAGGGTAGATTATATTTTGCTTAAACGTGATATCCGGTCAGATTCTGCAAGTTTACAACAGCAATACGCCGAATTTAAAAACAACATTTTTACGCTGCCTTTTGCCAAAACATTATTAGATTTTGAGGCAAAGCGCAGAATTGGCCAGCAACAAGATGGTAAAATCACTCAACAACAATTCGAACAGCTTAAAGAGAATATTCAGAAAACCGCAAAGGCAGTAGAAAACAAAGATTTAGCTGTTACACCAGTACAGGCTTCCTGGGCACAACAAACTGTTAATCAATACCTGGCTGTATTTACCGAGGCCTATAAGTTTTATGATGGTTATGATCCGCAATTTACCAAAGCCACAAAAGCAGTTTACCCCGATGTAGTAGGTGCAATAAAGGATTATGCTGCTATACTGGGCAAAATAGCTAAACCATCAACTGCGAAAGACGATGGAAGTGGCATTATTGGTAATCCGATAGGAAGAACTGCCTTGCTGAGCAATTTAAATGATGAAATGATTGCCTATACGCCTGAGCAGATTGAAGCTATTGCCATGCGGGAATTTGCCTGGTGTGATGCCGAAATGCTTAAAGCCTCACAACAAATGGGCTTTGGCAACGATTGGAAAAAAGCATTAGAAAAGGTTAAAACCGATTACCCTGAATTGGGAAAACAGCCCGAACTGGTTTATGAATTAGCCAATGAGGCCATAGATTTTGTAGAGAAAAATAAACTCATCGCTATTCCGCCCCTTGCCAAAGAAGGCTGGCGTATGCGGATGTTAAGTCCGCAGGAACAATTATTTGCACCATTTTTTCTGGGTGGTGAATCGGTATTAATTGCCTATCCAACAGAAGACATGACAGCGGAGGCCAAAATGATGACTTTACGAGGCAATAACAGGCATTTTTCCAGAGCTGTAGTTTTTCACGAGCTTATTCCAGGACATAACCTTCAATATTTTATGCAAAGCCGCTACAAACCTTACCGCAAAGTATTTGGTACACCTTTCTGGACAGAGGGATGGTCGTTGTACTGGGAGATGTTATTGTGGGACCAGAATTTCGCGAAATCTCCGGAAGATAAAATTGGAATGCTTTTTTGGCGCATGCACCGTTGTGCGCGTATTATTTTTTCATTGAACTACCATTTAGGGAACTGGACACCCAAGCAGTGTATAGACTTTTTGGTAGATCGGGTGGGGTTTGAGCGTGCTAACGCAGAAGCAGAGGTTCGTAGGTCGTTTACCGGAGGTTATGGCCCATTGTATCAAATTGGGTACATGTTGGGTGGATTGCAGTTTAGGGCATTGCACAAAGAGCTGGTAGAAAGCGGCAAGATGACGAATATTCAGTTTCACAATCGCATATTGCACGAAAATAACATGCCTGTAGAAATGGTAAGAGCCTTGTTAACCAACCAAATATTGTCAGAAAATTTCAGCACCCGCTGGAAATTCGCCGGAGATATTAAGTAGTATAATATTGGGCAAATGTGCTTGTAACCTTAGCAAATGGATGATCAAAAAGGAGGGCTTTTCCCATGATTTGCAAGAAGGGCTTATCTAATCTGATAACTTGGCATTGATCTATTTTAAAGAGCAATACTGACAATTTTTTCATTCACAAATATTAACATGAAAAAGTATATTGAAGCCCAAGCCTAAAAATTCTGATTTTGGAAGAATGAGCTTAAACGGATAAAAAGAGATGCGCTTACTATGCTATAACGTATTTTTTAGTTTTTCAGGTGTTTACGTCAGGTATTAGTGTTGAAAAGTTGATAAGTATTTTTACAAGCCTGTATTTTTGGTATGGCTATTGTATTAGTTGGAAAACGCTTATTCAACGTTAATAGAAAATTTATGAAATTACAACTATTTAAAACACTCCCGGTTGCACTCGCTGGTTTACTCATCGGGTCGGTTGCTTCAGCTCAGGAAAGCCCGGCAACTTCATCAACAACATTAAGAACATGGTCTATCGGTGTAAACGCCGGTGTACTTACTCCACTGTCTCCGTTAGGTGGAAAAAATGATTTCAGTAATAACAAATCAAGTTTAGGTTATGGCCTTTACATTAAAAAACAATTTACGCCTTATTTCTCTCTTCGTTTAGATGGAGTTCGTGGTAAATTAAAAGGAGATAATACCGAGCCTTATGAAAGCGGAGTGGTAAACAATTCTCCAGTAAAAGCCTTCGATACAGATTTGTCTTATTCAGGAAGTTTAAATGCTGTTGTAAACATGTTCAACATCGATATGTTTAAAAAAGAGAACACTTTACAGCTTTATGCTTCTGCCGGAGCAGGTATTGCAGCCTATAAACCGACTATTACTACAGCAGCAGGAACTTCAAAATTTGGTGGTGGCGATAACATCCACGAATTAATTATTCCTGTAGGTTTAGGTGCAAAATTTAAAATTTCTGATGCGGTTAATTTCGATTTAGGTTGGACTATCAACTTTGTTGATGGTGATAATTTAGATGGTTATTACAGAAACGGAAACGATAAATACAACTACGCTTATGCTGGTTTAGAGTTTGCCTTAGGTAGCGGAAAACAATTGGCTTTCCATAATCCTGTAGCTTTAACTTACGATGAAGCTTTAAAAGCAAAACAAACTGCAGAAGGTTTAAAATCTGAATTAAATGCCCAAAAAGCCGATAATGCAAAACTACGTTCAGAACTAAATGATATCTTAAAAGATTCAGATGGTGATGGTGTTGCAGATAAATTAGATAAATGCCCAGATACACCAGCAGGTACTGTTGTTGATGGTTCTGGTTGTCCGTTAAAAACTCCAGAAAAAGTTGTAGAAAAAGTAATCGTAACAGAAGAAGATCGTAAAGTTGTTAACGAAGCGATTAAAAACTTAGAGTTCGATTTAGGTAAAGCAACCATCCGTTCTAAATCTTATGCTTCTTTAAATAGAGTTGCAGCATTGTTGATTCAGAAAAACTTTAGCTTAAAACTAGCTGGTCATACAGATAATACAGGTTCAAAAGAATTAAACTTGCGTTTATCAAAAGATAGGGCAGAATCTGTAAAAGCTTATTTAGTTTCTCAAGGTGCAAATGCATCACGTATTGAGGCAACAGGTTATGGCATGGGCCAACCAATTGCTACTAACAAAACAGCGGCCGGTCGTCAACAAAACCGTCGTGTAGAGTTTACACTTTACTAGTCTATTTTAAATATATTACCAAAAAGTCCCGATGAAAATCGGGACTTTTGGTTTATGGACCTCTGTCGTTATTTCGAGGAATAATTTATTAAAAAAAGTCAATATTATTGGCAAAGGGGTCAAAATTAAGCTAAATCCCCCGATACGTCATCTCGAGCGAAGTGCAACATAGCCGAGAGATCTATCTCGAGCTAGTTATCTCCATTCCACTGCGTTCCAGTCGAGATGACGACTTTTTTTTCGCAAATCGGGATGATCCCCCTATAAAAAACCTTATTTAATAGAAACAATTACCTTTTTAATTTCGCTTAAATCATTCATTTCAAAATTTGGTGATTGAGGATAAAACCTTTGGTAAATAATTTTATCGTCTTTACTATCATATACACTGATTATTTTATCGCCAGATCGTTGGGTGTAAACCACATATTTAACATTTGTGACTTTGTTCAGAATTAAACTATCGAGTACTTTGTATGATACAAATTTGAGTTTGTAATTATAAGGTTCGGAAATTATACCCGATTGTGGCAAAAGTGCTAATCTCGAAGAAAACACCTGTTTAATGTATTCAGGTATATATAGCGTTTCCTTAGCCAGCTCGGGCAGGCGTACCTTATTATAAAATTGGTAGTCTACATTGCAATTTTCATTTGCAAGCAATCCATCATTAATCTGTTTTAAATAACCTGTTAAAAAGCCTGGCGACCAGTTGAAGAAATTAGACTTGTTATAGAAATACGATAAAATATTGTTTCTTACACTTCTTTTGGTGCCATATTGTTGATCTTGCGTTCTGACCAGTAGATTGGTGTTAGGGTCAGCAAAAAGTGCAACTGTTGCCAATATACTTTCTTCTTTTAGCTTCGGTTTTTTAGATGGGGTTATTAATTTTAGTGCATAAACCACATTTACGTTGGTTGTACTATCTAACTTCTCTGCATAACTGTCGAAATAAAAAAAAGAATAATTTTTTACTGTGTCGTAACGTGCAAGCTCTTCGGGCTTAATAATTTTATAAGGTGTAACTGTCCAGGTTTTTTTAATGGCTTGATCAAACTTCTCCAATTCGGCATAATCAGTATACTGTAATGTAAATAAGGTAGTTGTTTTTTTGAAAACCTCTAATTTTTGACTGTTTAAAAGGGCAGCCCCGAAATACGATACCTGACTTTGGCAAATCATAGCCCATGAAATAAATAGACTAAACAAGAGTATTTGTTTTACTGTTAACATATCGAGTGTTTTCATTTTGTGTATGACTATGATAAGAAAAATTTGACAAATATTTTGAATTTTTCTATTGCATTAACAAAATACATTCAT
The DNA here is from genome assembly GCF_014205835.1 of Pedobacter sp. AK013. Taxonomy (GTDB): domain Bacteria; phylum Bacteroidota; class Bacteroidia; order Sphingobacteriales; family Sphingobacteriaceae; genus Pedobacter. Next base: position 23,412 of record NZ_JACHCQ010000021.1, read on the forward strand.
TAGCTTTGTTATGCAAGCATAATAAATTAGCGAAAATGAAACAACAACAAACCATAGATTACCACGTTAAGTTTGCCTGGCAAAATATGTTCAATAAGTACAATCAAATGGCATCGGGTTTTGGGATTACACAGGCCATTGGTTACATGCTTATTAATATAGATGATGCCGAGGGAACTGCAGTTTCAAATTTAGCTGGCTTGCTTGGAGTTAAGGCAACCAGTTTATCCCGTATGTTAAACAATATGGAAGAGGCTAACCTCATTTACCGTGAAACATCTGCAGGTGATAAACGTTCGGTAAAAGTTTTCCTGACTGATTTTGGTAAAGAGAAAAAACAATTGGCCAAAGGGGTTGTTCGAAAATTTAATGAATATCTGGATGAGCACTTTACCAAAAAAGAAAAAGAAACATTCATTAATCTATTGATAAAACTAAATGAGATCACGGTAGCCTATACTGTTGATTAATCAGGATGTAATCTGAGGCAAAATAAATTCACTTTGTACAGGTTTAATCAGGCCTAAAGAAAAATATATAAAGTAATGAAACGAAGCATTAATAAAGTTGCTGTTTTAGGTTCGGGTATTATGGGGTCGCGTATTGCATGCCACTTCGCGAATATTGGTGTAGAGGTTTTGCTGTTGGATATTGCCCCAAAAGACTTAAGCCCTGAAGAGCAGGCAAAAGGATTAACACTGGATAACCCAGCTGTAAAAAACCGGATTGTGAATACAGCTTTGCAAACGGCTGTGAAAACAAATCCATCGCCGGTTTATACCAAAAAAGTACTAAATAAAATCAAAACTGGAAACTTCGACGATGACATGTCGAAAATTGCTGGTTATGATTGGGTAATTGAAGTCGTGGTCGAAAATCTTGATATCAAGAAAAAAGTTTTCGAACAGGTAGAGCAATTCCGTAAGCCTGGTACTTTAATCACTTCAAATACTTCTGGTATTCCTATTCATTTAATGGCTGAAGGAAGAAGTGAAGATTTTAAATCACATTTCTGTGGAACACATTTTTTTAATCCACCGCGTTATTTAAAATTATTGGAAATTATTCCTACGCCATATACACAGCCAGAAATTGTCGATTTCCTGATGCAGTATGGCGATAAATTTTTAGGAAAAACAACCGTTTTATGTAAAGATACCCCAGCTTTTATCGCAAACAGGGTAGGTGTTTATTCGATTATGGCACTTTTGCATTTGGTCGAAAAATTAGATTTAACTGTAGAGGAGGTTGATAAATTTACAGGGCCAGCATTGGGTAGACCAAAATCTGCTACGTTCCGCACATCGGATGTGGTAGGTTTAGACACCATGATTAAAGTGGCTAAAGGGCTTTATGACAACTGTCCGGATGATAAAGCACACGATTTGTTTAAACTTCCTGCGTACGTGCAAAAAATGGAAGAGAACAAATGGCTTGGCGATAAAACCAAGCAGGGTTTCTATAAAAAAACGAAAACAGCCGATGGTAAAACCGAAATCTTGGCGTTAGATTTAAAAACCCTGGAATATAAGCCTCAGCAAAAAGTAAAATCGGCTACTTTAGAAATGACCAAGCCGGTGGAGAATCTTCGTGAGCGTATGAAGATTTTTGCCAAAGGAAAAGATAAGGCAGGCGAATTGTTCCGCCATTCTTCATTTGGTTTATTTGAATATGTATCAGATAGAATCCCTGAAATTTCTGACGAACTATATCGTATTGATGATGCTATGCGAGCGGGTTTTGGCTGGGAACTTGGCCCCTTCGAACTTTGGGATGCCGTTGGCGTAAAAGAAGCTATCGAAGGAATGGAGCAGTATGGCAATAAAGCCGCAGCCTGGGTGCAGGAAATGCTCGATGCCGGAAATACTTCGTTCTATCAAGTAGAAAATGGCGTTAAAAAATATTACGATATTCCTTCTAAAAGTTATAAAGCTTTACCCGGAACCAATGAGTTTATCATCTTGGATAACCTTCGCGAAAATAAAACCCTTTGGAAAAATTCAGGTGTTTCGATTATAGATCTGGGCGACGGCATTCTAAATGTAGAGTTCCACACCAAAATGAATACCATTGGCGGTGATGTGATTTCGGGGATCAATAAAGCAATTGATATGGCAGAAAAAGATTACCGTGGTCTGGTAATCGGCAACGATGGGGCAAATTTTTCTGCCGGTGCTAACGTGGGGATGATTTTTATGATGGCGGTAGAGCAGGAGTGGGACGAATTGAACATGGCGATCAGAATGTTCCAGAATACTTCAATGCGCATCCGTTATTCTTCTATTCCGGTGGTGGTTGCGCCACATAATTTAACCTTAGGCGGTGGCTGCGAGTTCAGTTTACATGCCGATCACGTTCAGCTTTCTGCCGAAACCTATATGGGCTTGGTTGAATTTGGTGTAGGCGTTATCCCTGGTGGTGGTGGTACCAAAGAGTTTGCTTTGCGTGCATCTGATGAATATAAAGATGATCAGATTGTGCAAAATGCTTTGAAAGACCGTTTCTTAACCATTGGAATGGCAAAAGTTTCGACTTCGGGTTACGAAGCATATGAGCTGGGTTATCTGCAAAAAGATAAATTCTCGATCTCGATGAACCGGAACCGCTTGTTAGCCGACGCAAAAGCGAAAGCAATAGAACTGGCTGATGCCGGTTATACAAAACCTGTACAACGGAACGATATCAAAGTTTTAGGGAAGCAGGGGTTAGGAATTGTTTATGCAGGTGCAAATAGCATGTATGCCGGGCATTACATTTCTGAGCATGATAAAAAAATCTCCGAGAAATTAGGTTATGTAATGTGCGGCGGCGATTTATCCGCTCCAACAGAAGTAACCGAACAATATTTATTGGATCTGGAAAGAGAAGCATTTTTATCACTCGCAGGTGAGCGGAAATCGTTAGAGCGGATTCAGAGTATTATTACAAAAGGGAAACCATTGAGGAACTAATAGAATTTCTGCAGGGCGTCACCCTGAATTTATTTCAGGGTCTTTACAGGATAGATGCTGAAACAGGTTCAGCATGACGAACGCGAAAAATTAAAAAGATAATATTGGCCATTGCCATAAAAATACTAAAAAAATGGAAGCATATATAATAGCAGGATACCGTACAGCAGTGGGTAAAGCACCCCGCGGTGTATTCCGTTTCACAAGGGCCGACGATTTAGCTGCAGAAGTAATCAGGGCTTTAGTGGCTTCGGTTCCGAATTTAGATAACGAACAAATTGATGATGTAATTGTAGGTAATGCTACACCAGAAGCAGAACAGGGGCTGAATATTGGCCGTATGATCTCATTGATGGGCTTGGATACCGATAAAGTACCAGGGGTTACCGTAAACCGCTATTGTGCGTCGGGTTTAGATACCATTGCCACTGCAGTTGCTAAAATTAAAGCAGGCATGGCCGATTGTATTATTGCTGGTGGTGTAGAAGTAATGAGTGGAATGCCTTTTGGCGGATGGAAACTCGTGCCGAATGCAGAAGTTGCAAAAAACAATCCAGACTGGTATTGGGGCATGGGCTTAACCGCCGAAGCAGTAGCTAAAGAGTATAATGTGAGCCGCGAAGACCAGGATGCTTTTTCGTTAAAATCTCATGAGAAAGCTATTCACGCAATAAAAAATGGCCATTTAAAAGATGGTGTTCTGCCAATCACGGTAAACGAAAATTATCTTGATGCCAACCTGAAAAAGAAAACCCGTTCTTACATAGTTGATACTGATGAAGGTCCGCGGGCAGATACTACCTTAGATAAGTTGGCGAAACTGAAACCCGTATTCGATGCGGTTGGAAGTGTAACTGCGGGTAACTCATCACAAACATCTGATGGAGCAGCTTTTGTTTTGGTGGTATCTGAAAAGAAAATGAAAGAATTAAATGCAGAACCCATTGCCAGGTTGGTAAGTTATGGTATTGCAGGTGTGCCGCCACGCATTATGGGGATTGGTCCGATTGAGGCGATTCCAAAAGCATTGAAACAAGCTGGTTTGAAAAAAGAAGATATCGATTTAATTGAGCTTAATGAAGCTTTTGCTTCGCAATCGTTAGCCGTAATCAGAACATTGGATTTGAATCCTGAAGTAATTAATGTAAACGGTGGTGCAATTGCATTAGGGCATCCACTGGGCTGTACAGGTGCAAAACTGACGGTGCAAATTATGAACGAACTTAAAAGACAAAACAAAAAATACGGAATGGTAACCATGTGCGTAGGAACCGGGCAAGGCGCTGCGGGGATATTTGAGTTGCTTTAAATTAGTATCAAGATATGAGTATGTAGTATCAAGATTTAATAGCAGGTGAATAAACCAGGTTATAAAGTCATCCCGACATATTACTCAATCATTAATACTAATAATATATGCACAATTTTAAAGAATTAAAGGTTTGGCAAAAATCAATTGATCTGGCAGTTGATGTTTACAAGGCTAGTTCGTTTTTGCCTGTTGATGAGAGATACGGTTTGATTTCTCAAATGAAAAGATGCTCTGTTTCAATACCCTCCAATATTGCTGAGGGGGCCGGTAGGGGAACCAGTGCACAGTTTAAATATTTTTTAACCATAAGTCAGGGCTCTGCTTTTGAACTGGAAACTCAGGTAATTATTTCAAATAGACTGGGATTATTGGATGATCCGCTTACTATTGATCTGATTGAAAAAACTACTGAGGTTCAAAAGATGATTTATGCCCTGGAAAGAAAATTAATTTGATGTGGGTATTAGGAAGAAGGATATGAGTATCAAGTATCAAGATTGAATTGCACAATAAGAAATGTAAAATGAAAATTTCTGATTTAAACTTTGTCTTGATACTGATGTCTCGATACTCAAATCTTGATACTCGCTACTAGATACTAAAACAATGGAAACAACTGAAAAAAAGACAATTAAAGGTGGTGAATTCTTAATTAAGGACACCACTTATCAGGAAGTATTTATCCCTGAAGAATTTGATGAAGAACAGCAGATGATTGCACAAACCTGTCGCGATTTTCTGGCGGCTGAGGTTTATCCCAATTTAGATAAAATTGACAAGCAGGAAGATCCTGAACTAATGCCAACACTCTTAACCAAAGCTGGCGAACTGGGTATTTTAGGCGTTTCGGTGCCGGAAGAGTATGGCGGTTTTGGTAAAAACTTCAATACTTCCATGCTGGTTGCAGATGTAGTAGGTGCAGGCCACTCTTTCGCCGTTGCACTATCCGCTCATACCGGAATTGGGACGTTACCGATTTTATATTATGGTAATGAAGCACAAAAAGCAAAATATATTCCTAAACTCGGTTCGGGTGAATGGAAGGCTGCTTATTGCTTAACCGAGCCAAACTCCGGTTCGGATGCAAACTCTGGTAAAACGAAGGCCAAGTTAAGTGACGATGGTAAACACTACATCATTACCGGACAGAAAATGTGGATTACCAATGGTGGTTTTGCCGATGTTTTTATTGTTTTTGCAAAAATTGATGATGATAAAAACTTAACTGCATTTATTGTGGAGAAAGATTTCGGCGGCATCACCATGAATCCGGAAGAGCATAAAATGGGTATTAAAGGTTCTTCAACCCGTCAGGTTTTCTTTAACGATTGCCCGGTACCTGTTGAGAATATGTTGAGTGATAGGGAAAACGGTTTCAAGATCGCGGTTAACATTTTAAATATTGGCCGTATCAAATTATCAGCGGCAGCTATTGGGGCTTCAAAAGCAACTTTAAATACGGCGATTAATTATTCGAACGAACGGATTCAATTTGGCCGCCCGATTTCTAAATACGGTGCTATCCGTTTTAAAATTGCGGAAATTGCCGCCAAGCTTTACGCTGTTGATTCAGCAAACTATCGTGCGGGGCAAAATATTGATGATACTTACGATCAACTGGTTGCAGGTGGAATGGAATCTGGTAAAGCGAGGTTAAAATCTGTTGAACAATTTGCGGTAGAGTGTGCCATTTTAAAAGTATGGGGTTCTGAAGCTTTAGATTATACTGTGGATGAAGGGGTGCAGATTTACGGTGGCATGGGCTTTAGTGCCGATGCGCCAATGGACAGGGCTTACCGCGATGCACGTATCAACCGGATTTTTGAGGGTACGAACGAAATTAACCGCTTGTTAACGGTTGATATGATGTTGAAACGTGCCATGAAAGGCGAACTGGATTTAATGACCCCAGCTACAGCAGTTGCTGCCGAATTAATGAGCATTCCTGATTTTGGCGAAGAAGATACTACCTTATTTGCTGCAGAGAAAAAGGTCCTTTCTAATTTGAAAAAAGCAACGCTGATGGTGGCTGGTGCTGCGGTTCAAAAATTGATGATGACCTTAAGCAAAGAACAGGAAATTTTAATGAACATCGCCGATATGGCCAGTTATGTTTATGTGCTTGAATCGGCTTTATTAAGGACAGAAAAGTTAGTACACACCCATGGTGAAGAAGCATCAGCAGGTCAGCTGGATTTATTACGCATTTATTTGGTAGAGGCTGTTGATGGTATTGCTAAAGCTGGTAAAGAAGCACTTTGGGCTTTCGCCGAAGGAGATGAGCAGCGTATGATGTTGGTTGGTTTACGCCGCTTTACAAAAGTGGAGCCATTTAATGTTAAGGATGCCCGCCAAAGAGTTGCGCAACAGCTTATTGAAGCTAATAAATACATTTTTTAAGGTAGGTTTAGGGTGTAGAGCTTAAGGTTTAGGGTTTGAGTGCATTAACTCAAGCGCTAAACCTTTTTTGGTTTGTAATACATAATTGTTTTTATCTCATTTTGTCATGTTGAGCCTGTCGAAATACATGATGAAAATTCTCGAATAATCGTCGTTGCTGAGAACTTTTCAGCTGACGAAACGATCTTGCAACGATCGCTATTAGTAGGCGCATTAAGATTGCTTCGTTCCTCGCAAAGACAACCATTCTTTAGGATATATGTAGATACAAAGCATCTGCAATCAATAGTAAAGATGCCTCGTGCCTCAGCATGACAGATTCAAAATACACAACTTTTAGCGCTTTACAGCATTAAAATCTTATTTTCGCAGATGATTAAATTTAGACTCCTTACCATACTCTTTTTATGTGTAGCTGTTGTTTCATCTTGTAAAAAAGATGAAGATGCCGAAAAACAAATTACAGATTTTATCAAAAAAAATAATATTAATGCCGTTAGAGACGACTCTGGCTTATATTATCAGATCATTAAACCCGGTTCGGGTTCGTTTACTTATCCGAACAATACTAAAATCACCATTAAATATGAGGGAAAATTATTAAATGGTAGTGTATTTGATAATGGCGGTGGCAAAGAACAAACATTTAATCTTGCTGAGTTGATTGAAGGCTGGAGGATAGGTATTCCTAAAATTCAAAAAGGTGGTGAAATCAGGTTGATCGTTCCACCAAGCCTGGGTTATGGAAGTAGCGCCGTAGGCCCTATCCCTGGTAACTCTGTATTAGATTTTACCATACAGCTGTCTAACACTCAATAAGCGTGAAGGCGATAGTTTTAAGATTAAAGGCTAAATCCTCCAGGTCAAACTGCTTCTTTAGTCTTTTTACTTTTATCTTTAGGCTCCTTAAAATTGTTAAAATAGGTTAAAAATTGTAGCATCCGTATTAAAAGCTTATTTTTGCGGATGATGGTTAAGTTTAAATATTTTATACTTATAATATGCCTTGCAGGATGCTTAGCAGCCTGTAAAAAAAATGTGCCTGTAGATGATTACGATCCTACGCCACAATTTAAGGCCGATACTGCTGCAATAAGCGCTTTTGTGAAGACAAATAATATCCAGGCTACGAAAGATGCCAGCGGTATATTTTATCAGATATTAGCACCTGGAACAGGAAGCGTAGTATACGCAGCATCTACAAAAATTACTTCCGATTATGAAGGTAAGTTATTAAACGGTACTGTTTTCGATAGTACTAATGGTACTCCAATATCATTTACATTGGGAAATGTGATCGTAGGCTGGCAGATCGGAATTCAGAAGATACAAAAAGGTGGTAAAATTAGATTAATTATTCCATCTTATTATGCTTATGGAACTCGTGCAGCAGGTTCGGTGCCAGCAAATTCAATACTCGATTTTACTATAACACTTACAGACGTACAATAATAAATGAACAATTTTACTAAACTTAGCCTATTCGCAATTTTACTGGCTACTACAATCTTTAGCTCATGTAAAAAAGAGTACGATACTGCTCAAACTATAGACGATGCGGCTATAAAGGCATATATATCAAAGAATAATTTAACACAAATGGTACCTGATTCTGCTAAAACTGGATTTTATTATCAGGTTACAAATCCTACTGATGGTACACTTTTCTTAAATACAGATTCAGTATTATATGATGTTACAGTTAAATCTATGACAAATGGAACAACTTATCTCCAGTCTCCGTTAAATGGTAATTTAGGTACCTATGTTGGATATTTAAATAGTTTTTTTCAATCGTCTTTATCAACAACTATTACCTATAATATACCTGCATTAAGAACAGCTGTACTTAAATTAAAACCAGGAGGTACAGCTAGGGTTTTGTTGCCATCATATTTGGGGTTTGGTAGAAATGGCACAGGCCCGATTCCTTCAAACGAGAATCTTGATTTTATAATTAAAACTTATCCATACCGTAAGCAATGGTTATTTGATGATTCGAAAATACAAAGTTATTTAACTGCTAAAAATCTAACAGCAACTAAAGATTTAAGCAGAGTGTACTATATTGTAGGAACCCAAGGGACAGGTTCGGATGTAATCACTAACGAAAGTACACTCATAATTAAGTATACAGGAAGATTTTTAGACGGTACCAGTTTTGACTCTTCAACAGATGGAACCTTTTCAACAACATTGAATGGTGTAATAGCCGGATGGGGGGTGCTTACTAAATTTAAAGAGGGAACAAAAATTAGACTTTTCATTCCTTCTGATCTCGCTTATGGAACCGGTGGACGAGGTTCTGTTCCGCCTAACGCTATATTGGATTTCGACATAGAAATTGTAAAGGTTACAAATTAGATAAAATGAAAATATCAAAAAATGCTTAACTAATTAGTTAGGCATTTTTTTACTATAAATTTGCCCTCAGTGATAATAAATTATAATTGTTTTTTTTAACTTAATTTTTAGTTGTATGTTTGTTTTGTAGGGAAAAATATACAACTAATATATGAAAAACAAAATCAATTTACGCTGCTTAATACTACTTGTGTTAGGTGTTGTCTCAATTACTTCATGTAAAAAGGAACCCAATATTGGAAATCCAGAAGAAAAAAACTTGTCAAATGCTGTGATTATAGAAAACGGATATCTAAAATTCAGAGATCAAAAAGCTTTTGACTCATTACTCAGTGTTCTTATAAAACCTGGAAATCTTAATTCGATACCAAAAGAATTACAAAACTTTAAGTCTTATAAAGATGTCTTTCTTGAAATAGAAAAAGAATATGAGGCTGTAAATAGCAGCAAATCATTTAATGATTTTAAGGATAAATATATCGATCTTGTAGCTATTAAATCCGATAGCTCACTAACATATAAATTTGGAACACCACTTTCTGCTTTATTTACTAATAGATATGGAGAGGTAAAAATTGGTGATTTTACAACGGTTTATACAAAAGATCAGAGAATGGTTTCTTATAAAGGAAATCATAAGAATGAACAACAAGTTAATAATATTAAAACTACAGATGCTAAACAGGGAGTATTTGTATCTGATATTTTGAATAAAATTTCTGTTGCGACTACAGAGAATACTTATGGACCAACTACAACCACTGCTATAAAATCTGAATTGTATTATAATGAAGATGGTAAAAGGAGGTTGTTTGTGGACTTGTGGAAAGAAAATACCCCAAGAACTGACGGTTCTTGGACACCGCCAGAACTGCCATCAATAGTCCATTATTATTTTACCTCTCGACAGGAGTTAAAAAAAACCTTTGGTGGATGGAGAACAAACGAGACGGATTATTATTTTAGTAATTTAAATTACACTTATAGCTTCAAGAGCTTTGTAAGCCCAACTCCAACATCATACAACTTTAATTTGCCTAGTTATAGCGTGGGTAATGCAACAGGTCCAATTATTATAGATATTGGAACGCAGGAAGGTGTCGCGCTTGGGATTTTTGGCACAGGCCGCTTTTTCTCAGGTGGCGTACCTAATGCTCCTTCTTTTAATGTTAATTAGTCGATTTAACTTAAAGCCTCTTTAAAAACTTTTAAAACCCTTTCCCTTGCAAAAGTATGCTCAACTATAGGTTGGGCATATTTTTTTGTTCCAAATTCGGGTACCCACTTTTTAATATACTCAAATTTTGGGTCAAATTTTTTGGTCTGCAGTTCAGGGTTGAATACCCTAAAATATGGAGCGGCGTCATTTCCCGATCCTGCTGCCCATTGCCAGCCGCCAACATTACTGGCCATTTCGTAGTCCAATAACTTTTCTGCAAAATAAGCTTCGCCCCAGCGCCAATCGACGAGTAAATGTTTGGTTAAAAAACTTGCCACAATCATGCGTACGCGGTTGTGCATCCAGCCGGTTTGGTTGAGCTGCCTCATGCAGGCATCTACAATAGGGTAACCAGTATTGCCCTCACACCAGGCCTTAAATTCATCCTCGTTGTTGCGCCACTTTATTTTATCGTATTGTTTTTTAAACGAATTGGAAGCTGAGTAAGGGAAATGCCATAGTATCATCATATAAAATTCACGCCAGGCCAGTTCCGAAAGCCAGACGTTTGATTTCGCGTTTATAGCATCGCGCACTGCTTTTCTAATACTTAAAGTGCCAAAACGTAAATGCAGACCAATATGGGTAGTGCCATCTTCTGCCGGGAAATCGCGTTCTTTTGCATAATTATCAAGCTTGTTTTTATAACTGATTTTCGGAAAATCCAGCTTACTTTTTTCAAAACCCATTTCATTTAAACTTGGGTGGGGTATATGCTTGCATTGCAATAGATTTTTGAAGTATTTTTTAGTGGGGTAAGCCTTTATATAAAAATCATTCAGCTTGGCATGCCATTGTTTGTAAAAAGGAGTAAAAACAGTGTAAGGTGTTTTATCGGCTTTTAGGATTTCGTTTTTTTCAAAAATAACTTGATCCTTATATGTTTTGAAGATTATTTTTTCGCTGGTTAAAAATTCGGCCATGTTATCATCGCGTTCGCGGGCATAAGGCTCATAATCGTGATTGGTGTATACTTCTTTAACGTCGAATTGCTTTAAAATTTCAGGCCATATTTTTTCCGGTTCGCCGTATTTTACCAATAAATCTGATCCCAGCTGCTGAAGTTCTTTCTTTAAATCTTCAATGGTTTGGTAAATGAAAGTTACGCGGGCATCATCTTTTGGCAGTTTATCCAGTATGTTTTTATCAAAAATAAAAAGGGGTAGAACGGGATAGGCACTTTTTAGCGCATGGTATAAAGCAGCATTATCTGCTAAACGTAAATCGCGGCGGAACCAGAGAATGGATATTGGAATCATTTATGTACAGGTTGTTAAAGAATCTGGATGATTTTAAGCGTTTAGAGCCGGGCGTTTGGCGTCAATTAACTGATTAATCAATAATACAGTTTTCAATTGGCAGTTAACAACAATTAACCAATTTGAACAATTAACCAGTTAACCCTGCTTATATAGATCTTTCAACGCATCTTCTAAATGTGTGAATTTAAATTTGAATCCCACATCAAGAATTTTTTGGGCTGAAGTATTATTGCTCATTAATACGGCTTCAACACGCTCTCCTAATAACAATTCCAATGCTTTTTTAGGGACCTTAACAGGCCAAAAAGGTCGGTGCAGCCTTTTGGCAATGGCTTTGGTTAACGCTTTATTGGTGACCGGAAAAGGCGCACAAGCATTATATGAATTCTCCATTTTAAGATTTTCAATGGCCTCAATGTACATTTCTACCATATCATCAATGTGCAGCCAGGGCGTCCACTGTTTACCCGTACCTAAAGCGGCTCCGGTAAATAACCTTATCGGTTTATCAAGCTGTGGTAAAGCCCCTCCATGATTACTTAAAACGATTCCCGTACGGAGTTTTACAATCCGGAGGCTTAGTTTTTTACCCTGATCTACAGCATCTTCCCAAAGTTTACAGCATTCGGCTAAAAATCCGTAACCGTTTAGACTTTCTTCTGTTAAAATTTCATCACCACAATCGCCATAAAAACCAACTGCAGAAGCAGAAATGAACGATTTTAGCTGATGATCGGGTTTGGATTTAATGGTTTTAAAGAGTAATTCTGTTGATTTTACGCGACTATCGATAATCTGTTTTTTGCGTTCATCGGTCCATTTTTTATCTGCCACTGGTTCTCCCGCTAAATGGATAATGGCATCTACACCATTCAAACAATCAGCATCAATTGTTCCATTGTAAGCATCCCACACAAAATTATTCGGATTATTATCTTTCTTTCGGGAAAGTGTATTCACCTCGTAGCCCTTGCTTAGCAAATGCTTTTTCAATGCAGTACCCACAAGTCCTGTAGCCCCGGTAATAAGAATTTTCTTTGCCATCTTTTTAAAACACTAAAGATACAAAAGGGTTTTTATGGTGCCATTTAAAACGATATTAATTCTGTTCTAATTCTTTTGTTACCTATTTGTAAAGAATTATTCAGGGGTTTGATGAAGAGGAAAAATAAGATAAATTTGTAAACGCGTTCTTACACCCTTTTCGATAAAAGATGTCCAAAAAAATTTTAGTCTGGTTTAGAAATGATCTTCGCTTGCATGATAACGAAATGCTGGTTGAGGCGATTGCTAAATCTGATTCGATTTTACCTGTTTACATTCTCGATCGCCGTTCTTTTGGCGAAACAAAATACGGTACGCTAAAAACGGGTAATATTAGAGCGCAGTTTATTTTAGAAAGTGTTTTAGGTTTACGCAGTTCATTAAAGCAGATTGGCGGTAACTTGCTTATCGCTGAAGGTAATCCTGAAGATATTATTCCGCAACTCGCTCAGGAATATGAGATTACCGAAGTTTACCATCACAGGGAAGTGGCAAGGGAAGAAACGCATGTTTCAACTTTGGTAGAAAATGCGCTTTGGAAATTGCGCATCAATCTGAAACATTTTATTGGCCATACCTTATATAATAAAGAAGATTTACCTTTTCCGATCAAAGATATTCCTGATGCCTTTAACCAGTTTAAGAAAAAGATTGAGCGCGATTCGATGATCAAACCTTGTTTTGCAGCACCCGACCGGATTAACGTAGCTGAAGTGATTGATTGGGGGGTATTATCATCGTTAGAAGAACTTAATCTTTTGCCGCAACAAAAAGACCAGCGTGCTGATTTTGAATTTGTTGGTGGCGAGGCCGAGGGTTTGGCCCATCTTCAAAAGGTGATTGCGGCCATGCAACAGGCTGCAACAACAAAGAATTTAATTCTGGCTTCAAAACTATCGGCATGGCTGGCCATGGGCAGTTTATCGCCACGAAAAGTGTACTGGGAAATTAAAAAGATGGAAGGTGTGCCCAATACCAAGGCTATGTTCAATCATATTTTATTAGGGCTGCTTTGGAGAGATTACTTCCGTTTCATGTTTAAGAAATATGGCAATACTTTTTTTAGTCCGGACGGATTTGGCAGCCAGGGGCTGATTGATGTTGTAAATGAGCAGGATAACTTTAATAAATGGAAGAATGCGCAGACAGGTTTTGCTGTGGTAGATGCGGTGATGACAGAGCTAAATCAAACCGGCTTCATTTCGAATATCGCCAGGCAAACTGCAGCTTTATATCTGATTAATAATTTAGAGGTAAGCTGGGTTTTTGGTGCAGCATATTTCGAGGAAAAGCTGATCGATTACAATCCGGCAAGTAATTGGGGGAACTGGGCTAATGTAGCCGGTGTAGGTAACGATCAGAAATCAAAAAGTGTTTTCGACCTTGATAAAAATATCAAAAATCTCGACCCAAAAGGCAATTATTCCCTAACCTGGGCATCATAATTGTAAGGATCGAATGGTAGAATGATGGAGTGTTGAGTGAGCTGGTTTGGAAGGATTGGATGACGGCGTTTTAAGTAATTAAATTTTAACGAAGTTTGCCCATTTTTTATCTGTTAAGTTGTGCCATTCTCTCATTCTTCAATATAAAATCTGCTCATTTATTTTAATCGAGATTTTTGCCATTTATATAAGGTAAAATTCTAATTTTGTAATGCTTATAGTAAACAGTTAATAATGGATAAATTATCTTATCTTAATGGCGCAAACGCCGAATATATAGAGTCTTTATATCAATCATATCAACAAGATCCTGAGTCTGTTGAATTTGGCTGGCAAAAATTTTTCGAAGGTTTCGATTTTGGAAGAGGATCGGAAGCTCCTGCAGTATCAGCAGAAACTCCTGAACAATTTTTAAAAGAGGTTAATGTTTTAAATCTGATTGATGGCTATCGTAGCCGCGGTCACTTATTTACGCATACCAATCCGGTTCGCGAAAGACGTAAACATTTACCAACGTTAGATCTGGCAAATTTTGGATTATCAGATGCGGATTTGGAAACCGTTTTCAACTCTGGTGTGGAAATTGGTATCGGTGCAGCAAAATTGAAGGATATTGTAGCCTTTTTAAAACAAACATACGCAGGTTCTATCGGAGCCGAATTTAAGTTTTTACGTACACCTGAAGTGTTGAACTGGATTCAGCAAAAAATGGAAAGTGCGCGTAATACCCCTAATTTCTCGATCGATGAGAAAAAACGTATTCTTCGGAAATTAAACGAAGCGGTAAGTTTCGAAAATTTCTTAGGTACAAAATTTCTGGGCCAAAAACGTTTTTCATTAGAAGGTGCAGAAGCTTTAATTCCTGCTTTAGATTCAGTAATTGAAAAAGGTGCTGAACTGGGAATTGAAGAATTTGTAATTGGTATGGCGCATCGCGGTCGTTTAAACGTGTTGGCCAATATCATGCAAAAAACATATAAAGATATTTTTGCTGAGTTTGAAGGTAAAAGCTACAACCCAGATACCCCATTTGGAGGCGACGTAAAATATCATTTAGGTTATTCTACAGATGTTGCTACCGGTTCAGGTAAAAGCGTTCACTTAAGTTTATGTCCTAATCCATCGCACTTAGAAACGGTTGACGGTGTGGTAGAGGGCATGAGCCGCTCTAAAATCGATTTCAAATATGGAGGCGATAACAGTCGCTTAGCACCAATTTTGATTCACGGTGATGCATCAGTTGCAGGTCAGGGTATTGTTTACGAAGTAATTCAGATGGCAGGTCTTGAAGGTTACAAAACCGGTGGAACAATACACCTTGTGATCAATAACCAGATTGGTTTTACCACCAATTATAAAGATGCCCGTACCAGTACCTATTGTACTGATATTGCTAAAGTAACTTTATCTCCGGTTTTCCACGTAAATGGTGATGATCCTGAAGCTTTGGTTTATGCAATTAACCTGGCAATGGAATACCGTCAGAAATATAAAAACGATGTTTTTATTGATATCCTTTGCTATCGTCGCTTCGGTCACAATGAGTCTGATGAGCCTAAGTTTACGCAGCCATTATTATACAAAACCATCGAAAAACACCCTAATCCAAGGGAAATCTATATCGATCAGTTAACCAAAGAAGGTAAGTTGGAAGCCGGTTTAGCAAAAGAAATGGAAAAAGATTTCCGCGGTATTTTGCAGGAACGTTTAAACGAAGCTAAAGAATTTGTTGCGGGTAATGCCGAAGTTAAATTTGGCGGTGCATGGGCAGATTTGCGTATGGCTACACCTAAAGATTTCGAATCTTCACCTGTTACTGCGGTTAAAAAATCTACTTTATTGGAAATTGGCAAGCGCATTACTACGTTGCCATCAAATAAAAAGTTCTTCAAGAAAATTGAAAAATTATTTCTTGAGCGGACCAAAATGGTTAACGAAACGCATGTTTTCGACTGGGCAATGGGCGAGCAGTTGGCTTATGGTACTTTGTTATCAGAAGGTAAACGCGTTCGTTTAAGCGGTCAGGATGTGGAACGTGGTACTTTCTCTCACCGTCATGCTGTTTTAACGCTTGAAGATAGCGAGGAAGAATACGTACCATTGGCCAACATTTCTGATCAACAGGCATCATTTGATATTTACAATTCACACTTATCAGAATACGGTGTTTTAGGTTTCGAGTATGGTTATGCCATGGCAAACCCGAACGCATTAACCATTTGGGAAGCACAATTTGGAGATTTCTTTAACGGGGCACAGATTGTTGTCGATCAGTATATTGCTAGTGCCGAAACCAAATGGCAACGCGAAAACGGTTTGGTGATGTTATTGCCTCATGGTTACGAGGGTCAGGGACCAGAGCACTCATCAGCACGTATTGAGCGTTTTATGGAGCTTTGTGCCGATTATAACATGCAGGTAACCAACTGTACAACTCCGGCAAACTTCTTCCATGTTTTACGCCGCCAGTTTAAACGCGATTTCCGTAAACCATTGGTTGTATTTACACCTAAAAGTTTATTACGCCACCCGGCTTGCGTTTCTAAATTAGAGGAATTTACCGAAGGCGGTTTTAAAGAAGTAATTGACGATGTAAATGTTAAAGTTGCAGATGTAACACGTATTGTCTTCTGTAGTGGTAAAATTTACTACGAGTTATTGGAGAAACAACAGGCTGATAAATTGAAACACGTAGCCTTGGTTCGTGTAGAACAATTGTACCCAACTCCGGTTGATCAGATGGAGGCCATTCAGAAGAAATATAAAAATGCTAAAGAAGTTTTCTGGGTACAAGAAGAGCCAGAGAACATGGGTGCATGGCCATATCTGTTCCGCAAGTTGTACAAAACGGCTTTAAAGGGCATTGATGTAATTTCGAGGAGAGAAAGCAGCAGTACCGCAACAGGTTTTGCAAAACAACATGCTAATCAACAGGCTTATATTTTAGCAAAAGCTTTAGAGATTTCGGTAACGGATGATGTAAAGGATATTGCCAAAAAAGCAACAAAAAAATTAGTTCAGATAGATTAAGAGTATAGGGCCATGCGTTTGGCGCATAGCGTTTGATAATTGATTATTGAAATTTGATCATTAGAAGATAATAAGATATATATTACATTATGAGTTTAGAGATAAAAGTTCCACCTGTTGGTGAATCGATAACCGAAGTTGTTTTATCAAGATGGATAAAAAACGATGGCGATGTTGTTGAAATGGATGAAGTTATTGCCGAATTAGAATCGGATAAAGCGACATTCGAATTAACTGCAGAACAAGCTGGAACTTTAAAAACTATAGCAGCCGAAGGCGATACTTTAGCCATTGGTGCAGTAGTTTGTAAAATTGAGGACGGTGGCGCAGCTGCTAGTCCTAAGTCAGAAGTAGAAAGTCCTAAGTCTGACGCACAGGCTCCGGCTGCGGTAGCTGAAGCACCTAAGGCTCAAGATTCAGCTGCTTCTAAAGACTCTTATGCTACAGGAACACCTTCACCTGCGGCTGGTAAAATTCTTGCAGAAAAAGGCATCGAAGCCAGTGCTGTAAAAGGTACCGGTGTTGATGGCCGTATTACCAAAGATGATGCTGTTAAAGCAGAGGCTGGTAAAAAAGCAGAAGCACCTAAAGCGAGTGCTCCGGTTGTAGCTGCTGCCCCTGCAGGTAGCCGTGGCGAGCGTCGTGAGAAAATGTCTCCACTACGTAGAACCGTTGCAAAACGTTTAGTTGCCGTTAAAAATGAAACCGCAATGTTAACCACTTTTAACGAGGTTAACATGAAACCAATTATGGATTTACGCGGAAAATATAAAGATCAGTTTAAAGAAAAATTTGGAGTTGGTTTAGGTTTCATGAGCTTTTTTACTAAAGCAGTTACCGAAGCTTTGAAAGATTTCCCTGCAGTTAACGGTCGTATCGAAGGCGAAGAATTGGTTTACAATGATTTTGCTGATATTTCGATTGCTGTTTCTGCACCAAAAGGTTTGGTAGTTCCGGTAATCCGCAATGCAGAAAGCATGACTTTAGCTCAGATTGAAAAATCAGTTTTAGAATTAGCTTTAAAAGCACGCGATAGCAAATTAACCATCGAAGAAATGACTGGCGGAACATTCACCATCACTAACGGTGGTGTATTTGGTTCGATGATGTCGACTCCGATTATTAATGCGCCACAATCGGCTATTTTAGGTATGCACAACATCGTTGAGCGTCCGGTAGCTGAAAAAGGTGAGGTAGTAATCCGTCCGATGATGTACGTTGCTTTATCTTACGATCACAGAATTATTGATGGACGTGAGTCGGTTGGATTCCTGGTTCGTGTGAAACAGCTTTTAGAAGATCCAGCGAGATTATTATTAGGCGTCTAGACTTCTAAGTCTCTAAAGAGACTTAGATATGTTTATAAGGAAGTCAGGTTTTAATAGCTAATGTGCTATAAAAACTTGACTTCTTTTTTATACTCGAAAAATGAAATTAACGTTTAACTCAAAATTCCTCTTTATTTTTCTTGCGATATTCTTAACTGAAATCTTAATTGCAAAATATTTTCATGATGCATTTATTCGTCCATTTGGTGGCGATGTATTGGTTGTGATCTTGATTTACGTATTTTTTAGGATTTTCCTTAAAACCGATAATAAGAAGTTAGCTTTAGGCATCTTAATTTTTGCTTTTGTAATCGAATTCCTCCAAAAGGCAAATTATGTTTCCTGGTTTGGTTGGGAAAACAACAAGTTAATGAGCACCATATTGGGTACTTCTTTTAGCGTTTATGATCTGCTCGCTTATTTTGTAGGTTACCTGATCTGTTTGTGTTTTAAAGATTGAGATGAGATATCTCCCATTTACTTGCTGGTCAGTCTATTTAGATAATGCTTTAATTGGTTTTAGATCAAGCTGCTTAAATTCTACCTCGCTACCTTCTGCCTGTAAGGCAATCTGCCCGCTACTAGCTGTACAATTGGTGCCATAGTTTACCAATGTGCCGTTTACCCAAACTTTAACTTCGTTATTTAGGCATTGTATGATCATGGTATTCCATTCGCCAACAGGTTTTTCACTGTCATCTGTTAAATTTTTAATCCGGCGGAGTTTATTTCCATTTATACCCCAGTTTTCTTTAGGGCCACGTCTGGCAATCATATCGGGTACTGTAATATCTTCTTCGATACACCAGAAATCGCCGGCATCTTTATGTTGCATCTGAACTTCCAGCGATTTTGGAAACATGCCATACAATGCTCTTGGTGTTGATGCATGAACTAAAACGCCGCAATTACCTGGCTTACCAGCAAAGCGGTATTGTACAGTTAATTGGTAATTTTTATAAATTTTATCGGTTATTAAGTGCCCACCTGGCGTACCTAAACTCACCAGCATACCATTGCGTACAATAAACGGATTAATGGTATCAGGTTTTTTGTCCATTGCAGGTACATCTACATGCCAGCCATTTAGGTTTTTTCCGTTAAAAAGGCTTTTTTGCGCTATTGCTGACGTACTCAATGTAATAAGTAATAAAAGGGCGTAATTAAATTTCATGATATTTGGTTTTCTCAAAGATATTTTAAAAAGTTGAAAAACGGTAACGATGCGCTTATTTCCTCCTGGCAATGATCAAACGGGACATAAAAAGGCCCATTCCTTAGTTGAAACGGGCTTTTTTATATTATAGGCAAAAATGCTGAAAGAAACTCAGCACGATGAGTTATTTATTTAATCTTCTACAATCTCACTGTTGATGCCTACATCATCCTTTACATCTTCTTTAAAGTAGTTTTTCTGGAAAATGAGAATGAGTATCACACCAACTGAAATAGCAGCATCTGCAAGGTTAAAAACAGGTCTGAAGAAAACAAATTCTTCGCCGCCCCAAATCGGGAACCAGCTAGGGAAATGTCCTTCGGCAATTGGGAAGTAAAACATATCGACTACACGGCCATGGAACCAGCTTTCATAGCCATAAATTTTGCCATAAAAAACCGAATCGATGATATTGCCCAATGCGCCCGAAAAAATCAAAGCTACATTTAAGATCAATCCGCGGTGGAATTTATGCTTTATCAGATAATGTAAGCCATAACCAATTCCTGCAACGGCGGCAATACGGAAAAGTGATAAGGCTAATTTACCAAATTCACCACCAAACTCCATTCCAAAAGCCATCCCATTATTTTCGGTAAAATGGATAATAAACCATTTGCCAATAATATGAAACTCCTGGCCAAGGTACATATGTGTTTTAACCCAGGTTTTAACCAGCTGATCGGCCAGTAAAACTAAAAAGATAACAATTAAAGGTTTTGTATAGCCTTTCATTAACTCTGCTTTAATTTAGCTTCCATGCTTAAAGTTGCATGAGGTACAGCACGTAAACGCTCTTTTTGAATTAATTTGCCAGTTTCGCGGCAAATACCATAAGTTTTGTTCTCGATGCGCACCAATGCATTCTCCAGGTTATCAATAAATTTTTTCTGACGGGCAGCCAATTGATTGATCTGCTCTTTTTCCATTGTTGCAGAACCATCTTCAAGTGTTTTGTAAGCACCTGAAGTATCTTCTGTTCCGTTTGCATTTGGATTACTTAATGATGCGGTAAGCGCATTAAGTTCTTCTTTCGCCATACGCAATTTATCTTGGATCAACTCTTTAAATTCCTGAAGTTCACTGTCTGAGTAGCGTGTTTTATTACTGTTTTCCATGTTTTTAATTTAGTTTTCTAATATATGGATTTATATTTTAGTTACTGAAATGCTTAACTCAACATCGTCGATAACGATTTTGTTTGCATTATTCACAGTATCTGTTAATTCAAATTCATCGGCCAATATTTCTGCGCAAATGTAATCTTTGTTTTTAGCAACTGCGCTGGCCACCAAGTTATCATTTTGTAACGAAACTTTAATCCTATCGGTTACTTCAAAGTTTAATTCTTTACGTAAATTTTGGATACGATTAATCAATTCGCGCGAAATGCCTTCCTGTTTTAGTTCTTCTGAAATGGTAACATCCAAAGCAACGGTTAAACTGCCCAGGTTGGTTACCTGCCATCCCGGGATATCTTCTGCAAAAACCTCTACATCATCATTTAAATCGATAGCATGTTGAATGTTGTTGCTGCCGAAAACGTTAATGTAGCCATCAAGCTCTAAACGCTGAATATCATCCTGATTCATATTCTCCAGCGCTTTTTTTACGATGCTCATATCCTTGCCCACTTTTTTACCCAATGATTTAAAGTTTGGTTTCAGCTTTTTCTTTACGATGCCATGTGTATCGGTAATGAACTCGATATGTTTCACATTGGTTTCAGAAAGGATATAATCGGCAACTTTAGCAATCTTTTGCTCAAAATCGCGATTTAAAGAAGGGATTAAGATTTTTTCTAAAGGCTGACGCACATTAATACCCGATTTTTTACGCAGCGATAAAACCATTGAAGAAATATCCTGGGCATAAACCATTCTTTCGTTTAGTGCATTGTCTGTTAAATTCTGATCAGCTTCTTTCCATAGCGTTAAGTGAACCGATTCTTCTGCGTAGGCATCAGTTACGGTTAAATTTCTGTACAACCAATCGGCAAAGAAAGGTGCAACAGGACTCATTAGCTGTGCTAAGGTTTCTAAACAGGTATAAAGTGTTTCGTAAGCAGCGCGTTTATCATCAGTCATTTCACCTTTCCAGAAACGGCGTCGGCTTAACCTGATGTACCAGTTACTTAAGTGCTCATCAACAAAGGTTTGTATCGCCCGTGTGGCTTTAGTTGGCTCGTAGGTATTGTAGCTTTCATCAACTTCGCTGATTAAATTCTGCAACAACGATAAAATCCAACGGTCTAACTCCGTCCTGTCTTCAACTTTGCTTAAATTATTTTTGTCGATTTCAAATTTATCGATATTGGCATACAGGGCAAAGAAAGCATAAGTGTTGTAAAGTGTTCCGAAGAATTTACGGCGCACTTCATCTAAGCCCTCCAAACTGAATTTAAGGTTATCCCAAGGCGATGCGTTGCTGATCATGTACCAACGGGTAGCATCGGCACTGTAAGTTTCGATAGTCGTAAAAGGATCAATCGCATTGCCTAAACGTTTAGACATTTTGTTGCCGTTTTTATCCAACACCAATCCGTTCGAAACTACGTTTTTAAAAGCTACACCAGGGTTGCCCACTTTCGTATTTACGGCTTTAATCTCATCACTAGCCTCGCTAAGCATTACAGCAATGGCATGCAGGGTAAAGAACCAGCCGCGGGTCTGATCAACACCTTCTGCGATAAAATCGGCAGCATAGGCATTTTCGAATTCCTCTTTATTCTCAAACGGGAAGTGCCATTGCGCATAAGGCATGGCACCGCTATCAAACCAAACATCAATCAAGTCGGTTTCACGTGTCATTTTTTCGCCTTTTGATGAAGTTAAAATTACATCGTCAACATAAGGGCGGTGCATATCTTTTAGTTCGAAACCTGCAGGCATAAAACCAGCTTCGATTGATTTTGCAATCTCCGCATTCAGATCAGCGATAGAACCGATACATTTTTCTTCTGTTCCATCAGCCGTACGCCAGATCGGTAATGGTGTACCCCAATAGCGAGAACGTGATAAATTCCAATCCACCAGGTTTTCTAACCAGTTTCCAAAACGACCGATTCCTGTCGATTCTGGTTTCCAGTTAATGGTTTTATTCAGTTCTACCATTTTATCTTTAACCGCAGTGGTTTTGATAAACCAGCTATCTAATGGATAGTATAAAACTGGTTTGTCGGTTCTCCAGCAGTGCGGATAAGTATGGACGTATTTTTCAACCTTAAAGGCTTTGTTCTCTTCTTTTAACTGGATGGCCAATTCAACATCAACAGATTTATCTGGTGCTTCGCCGTCTTTGTAATATTCGTTTTTAACATATTTACCACCATAGTTACCACCTAAAGTGGCAATAAATTTCCCTTGTAAATCGACCAAAGGAACTGCGTTCCCTTTTTCATCCAAAACCAGCATTGGTGGTACTTCAGGTGTAGCCAATTTAGCTACTCTTGCATCATCAGCACCAAAAGTTGGTGCGGTGTGCACAATACCTGTACCATCTTCGGTAGTTACAAAGTCTCCAGAAATTACTCTAAAAGCATTTTCAGGGTTTTGGTATGGAAGCGCATACGGCAGCAATTGTTCGTATTTGATGCCAACTAAATCAGCACCAACAAATTCTGCCAAAACAGTATATGGGATTTTTTTATCTTCTGTTTTGTAATTGCTGAAAGCTTCATCTCCTTCAGCCAGGAAATATTTTCCGGCAAACTGTTTGCCTACCAAAGCTTTGGCCAAAATAACTTGGATCGGCTCGAAAGTATATTGATTAAAAGTTTTAACCAGTACATAATCAATTTTCGGTCCTACGGTTAATGCCGTATTACTTGGCAAAGTCCAGGGGGTAGTTGTCCAGGCTAAAAAGTGGATTGTACCAAATGTTTTTAAGGCATCGGGTAAAGTTTCATTAATGGCTTTAAACTGCGCAACAATAGTGGTATCGCTCACATCTTTATAGGTGCCCGGCTGGTTGAGCTCATGCGAGCTTAAGCCTGTTCCGGCAGCAGGCGAATAGGGCTGAACCGTATAGCCTTTATATAAAAATCCTTTATCGTA
This sequence comes from Pedobacter sp. AK013, assembly GCF_014205835.1. Lineage (GTDB taxonomy): Bacteria > Bacteroidota > Bacteroidia > Sphingobacteriales > Sphingobacteriaceae > Pedobacter. Next base: position 47,038 of record NZ_JACHCQ010000021.1, read on the forward strand.
AAGTTGTTTTAAGATCCACCAAAGGGTTTCGATATATTCATTTTCGTAAGTGATGTACGGATTTTCCAGATCAACCCAGTAACCCATTTTCTCGGTCAGGTCGTTCCAAACATCGGTATAACGCATTACTTCTTTACGGCAGGCCGCATTGTATTCGTCTACACTTATTTTTTTACCGATATCCTCTTTTGTAATGCCCAGTTTTTTCTCAACAGCAAGCTCAATCGGAAGACCATGTGTATCCCAACCACCTTTACGTTTAACCTGGTAACCTTTTAAAGTTTTATAGCGGCAAAAAATATCCTTAATTGCACGCGCCATTACATGGTGGATTCCTGGCATGCCATTGGCAGACGGTGGACCTTCGTAAAAAGTAAACGGATTAGATTTAGGACGCGAAGAAATGCTTTTTTCAAAGATGTTTTCCTTTTTCCAAAAATCTAATATTTCTTGCCCTATTTTGGCAAGCTCCAGTTGTTTAAATTCGCTATACATCAATCAAGTACCTCAAAAAATTAAGGTTGCAAAGTTAACAGAATTGACTGAATTTTGGTAGTTTTGATGTAAATACTTTTAATGTGAAATTATTTAATATCGGGCTTACACTAATGATTGTTGCCGTAATTGCCTTACCAATTGTTGCGGTAATAAATCCTTCAGACCGGGATTTTGTACTTTATGCTTTTTATTTCTGCGGCTTGCTCGAACTAATTGGGCTTATTTTTGTTTTAATCCATATTGTAACACTAAAAAGAAAGAACCCATGATTAAGTTGTTGAAATTGCAGAAAGCCGTTTTCGTTCTCATCGCGGGCGTACTTTCTTTTATCGCCTACAAAATTTTGGATGCCAACGAGGTTAAGGGTAGTATATATTTCCAAACGCTGGCTGGTGTACTGATTATTGTTGGGGCGTTGTGGCTGTTATATCCAATTTTATTTGCCAAAAAAGATAACGATGGCAATGCAGAAATCATTACTGATCCAACAGTCGAAGTTCCGGTAGATGAAGAAGATCAAAAGCCTGCAACTGAATAATCTTCTCAAAATGGCCAGGATTCTTTGAGCTTACATGTTCTTAAATGTCTTATGTGGTTTGAGAAAGGTTTTGGAAAGCAAGGCCTGGAATGATTTTATTTTAATGTTCGTCCTGCTGTACGCCTTATCCTGATGAAGGATCAGGATGTTCACTACCATAGGAGGTTTAGGTTACTTGGGCCTGTGCAGGAAATAAAGGTACTCCTTTCCAAAGTCAATTAAATGTTTTAAAAAAATAAAATCTGCATAGGGGTAAATTTGCTGTGAGTTGTATTAGCTCTAAATTAACAAATAGAGATAAAATGATTCCTGCATTAATTATTTGGCTCTGCAAGAAATATCTTGCTCCAAAAACCTACAAAACATACTCATCCAAGAGCCTGGTCAATCCAAAAAGTGTTGCCACAGTTCTTTTTATAGTTTGTTCGTTTTCATCGGCTTTTGCACAGCAAAGTAAATTTAACATTAAGCGCAATGGTGAAGTAATTGGTCAGATGCATTTTCAGCAGAAAGATGAAGGTGATAATGTTTATCTCAAAATAACTTCAAAGGTTCAAACCCGGTTTCTGTTCAAAATTAATGTAGAAACAGAAGATTTAGCACATTTTAAGAATGGGAAGCTACTCAGTTCAAATGTAAACAGGGTGGTAAATGGCAATGCTAAAGAAACTAAGAAAACAAGTTGGGTAAATAGTGTTTATCAGCTTAAAACAGGCGATAGAGCCAGTATAATAACCCAGCCCATCAGTTATAATATGATGCTCTTATATGTGAAAGAACCTGTTAATATCCCCGAAATTTATTCAGATAATTTTCAGTGTTTTATTCCCATTCAAAAAAATGGAGCCCACCAGTACAGGGTCAATCTTCCAGATGGGAATTATAACGATTACTATTTCGAAAATGGAATATGCAAACTGGTTGTTGTAAATCATTCATTGTACACCATTAGAATGGAAAGGGTTTAATATGGAAACAGTAGCAAATAAATACCTGAGGGTTTTGGTTACAGGTGCATCAGGCTTTATTGGCCGTAAATTAAGTTTTACCCTGGCAGAAATGGGTTATGATGTAGTGGCCCTTTGTAGAGATATAAATCATCCGTTTCTTATTCCGCACCGAAATATCCAGTTTGTAAAAGGCAATGTTTTAAATCCTGAGAGCTTAGAAAAAGCAATGAAAGATTGTTACCAGGTTTATCATACCGCGGCAATGGCTAAAATGTGGTGCAGAAACGAACAGGATTTCTATGATGTAAATGTAATTGGGACAAGAAATGTGCTCAATTGTGCATTAAAAGTAGGCGTAGAAAGGGTAGTACATACCTCAACCTGCGGTGTATGGGGCCCAACATTAAATTTACCGGTTTCGGAAAACGACCCAAGGGCGGTTGGTTTTCCCATTAGTTATGAACGCACAAAATACCTGGCCGAATTAGAGGTAAAAGAGTTCGTGAAAAAAGGTCTGGAAGTGGTGATTGTAAACCCATCAAGGGTATATGGCGATGGGCCGATTACGGACAGCAATACGGTGAGTAAAATGGTTACGGGTTATATAAAGGGTACCTGGCATTTTATTCCGGGCGATGGAAAAGCAATTGCCAACTATGCTTTTGTAGATGATGTGGTGGATGGGCATATTGCGGCCATGCAATATGGCAGGAATGGCGAACGATACATTTTGGGTGGTGCTGATCTATCATTTAATAGTTTTTTTGGTGCATTAAGACAGATTACTGGCAAAAAAAGAAATTTGTATAAAATTCCCGTAAGCATTATAAAAACGTATAGTTTGCTTGAATATTTAAAATCGAAACTCTTTAATCTTACTCCATTTTTTCTGCCAGAGTTTGCCGATAGGTTGAAATGCAATCAACAATATTCGAGCAATAAAGCCATTACCGAACTAAATTATCGGATAACACCTTTCGCAATAGGTTTGGGTAAAACCATTAATCACTTTAAATCTAATTAGGTTAAAATTATCGTCCTCGTTACAAACGACAGCGATATAAAAATGTAAAAATGAAACAATTAACAGTATTGATTACCGGGGCAAGCGAGGGCCTGGGCAAATCTTTCGCCATAGAATCTGCCAGACGCGGACTTGGCTTGGTATTAGTCTCCTTGCCTAATAGTGGACTGGAACATTTAGCAAATTATCTGCGTGTAAACTTTAACAGTAAGGTATTCTGTATCGAAATAGATTTAACTAAAAGTACTTCTGCTGTCGAAATATTTGAGAAATTAAAGGCAAACAAGATCGAGGTTAATGTTTTGATCAACAATGCAGGCTTAGGAAACTGGAGCTGGTTTGAAGATAAAAATGTCGATTTTTATCGAACACAGATCGACCTTAACATTACCAATACGGTTTCGCTTACACGGTTATTTTTAAACCATATCGATAAAAGTAAGGCAAGCTATATTTTAAATGTAGGTAGTTTAGGCGGACATTTTATCGTTCCCAAAAAACAGGTTTACGGCGCTACCAAATCTTTTATCGGTTATTTTACCCGTTGTTTACAGCTTGAATTAAGTGGCACTAATGTGCATATCAGTTTGCTTAGTCCAGGTGGAATTAATACCAAACCAGAATTATTGGTGATGAACAATGAGCTGAAAGGTTTTGCCAAAGCAACAATTTTGGAAGCCGATTACGTAGCCCTGATAGCCATGGACGGTATGCTGAAAGGCAAGAAAGAAATTATACCCGGTTTCGCCAATCGTTTTTTATTGGTGTTGGATAAAATTATACCGGGCTTTTTAAAAGAAATTATAATTAGACGTAAATTGAAATCGATTTTAACAACTTAGATTTTAACCCGGACCTGTAAGGTTTTTGATAAAAACTTGCAGGTTTAATAGTATGGAAAATAACGATACCCATCTTATCGGATTAATTAAAAGCGGTAATAAACAGGCTTTCGATGAAGTGTTTTTAAAACATTTCAAAAGCCTGCATGCTTATGCTTTTACCATAATTAAAGAAAAAGACAATGCTGAAGAGATTGTACAGAATGTATTTGTGCGCATCTGGACGAAAAGAGCGCAACTTAAAACGGATGGGTTTTTAAAACCATTTCTTTATCGTTCGGTGCATAACGAAAGTCTAAATTATTTGAAACATCAAAAAGTGAGATCGAATTTTAACGTTCATTATGCCGATGTTATAAAAAATGATACTGGAAACTTAAATACTGAAATCATGGCAACAGAACTGGAAAAGAATATCCATTCGGCAATAAACGAGCTGCCCGAAAAATGCAGAAATGTATTTCAGTTGAGCAGGTTCGACCAGATGAAATATCAGGAAATTGCTGATGCACTAAATATTTCTATCAAAACGGTAGAAAACCAGATGGGGAAAGCCTTAAAGATTTTGCGCCTTAGGGTAGTAGATTTTCTGATCCTCATTTTTATTTTATTGAAATAAGCTTATGGATAAAAATTATACAAATATTAACGATGATTTGCTGGCAAAATACTTGCTTGGAGAGGCTACTGTGCCCGAAATTGAGCAGGTTGAAGCTTGGGCAACATCAAACCTGGATAACCGTAAGCAGCTGGAGGATTTTAAGACAATACTGGAGAAAAGCAAACTTCAGATCGATCCTGAAATTGACGAACATCAGGCTTTAGCGCGATTAAATGCTCGTTTAGAAACTGAAAAAAAAACGATCAGCTATACATTTATTTTACGTTGGGTAGCTGTGGTATTTATATTTTTTAGTACCGGCTTGTTTTTCTACAACAATTTAATCGGTAATAAAATAAATATAAATAGTGGCGAAAGCACTTTAATAAAAGTATTGCCTGATGGTTCTACCGCAATACTGAATAAACAATCTGCACTTTCTTTCGTGGGAGGATTTTTTAATAAAACCCGTGATGTGAAATTAAAAGGAGAGGCTTTTTTTAAAGTCAGTGCCAACAAATCGAAGCCTTTTATCATCAGCGTTAACGATGTTCGGGTAACTGTTGTAGGTACGGCGTTTAATGTGAAAAGTAACGGGGCAGCTGTTGTAGTAATTGTAGAAAGTGGGATCGTTAAGGTCAACAATCAAAATGATAGTGTGCGTTTAACTGCTGGAGAGCGGGTAGAGGTTAGTCAAGATCAACGGCATTTATCTAAGGGAGAAAATCAGGGCAAACTGTACAATTACTATTATTCGAATGAATTGGTTTGCGATGGAACGCCGCTTAACGATCTTGTGGCTGTGCTTAATGAAAAATTTAAATCCAATATTGTGATTGTAAATCCTGCATTAAAGTCGCTTCCAATCAGTACAACATTTAAAAACGAATCGCTTAAAGAAATCCTGAATGTAATTGCCGAAACTTTTAAGATCAAGGTAGAATATGGACAGGGCATAATTAAACTTAAGTAAAAACCAATGCGTACGCTCAAAATCACTGTTATTTTCCTCCTTTTTTTTAGTTCCATCATTAAAGCACAATCCAATTTATCAAGAAATATCTCCCTCAATATCGAGCAGCAAAAACTAGGTTCAGTACTGGCGATGATAGAGGAGCGAGGCGGATTCAGATTTTCTTACAATAGCAATATATTACCTGTAGACAGTTTGATCAGTATTCACGAAAACAACTTAAATATTGCCGAAACGCTCGATAAAATATTAAATCATAGGTTCGAATACCGCCAATCGGGTAATTTTGTGATTATCAGGTATGCGCCGCTCGAACTGGTTTTGTTGGTTAACGAATCGGTTGGTAACCCCGAGCATTATACCATTACAGGCCAGGTTGTAGATAAACAGACCAATAAACCAATCCAAGATGCCAGTATTTACGAGCGAAACCTGTTGGTTTCCGAAATATCGGATGGGAATGGTTATTTTTTGATGCGGTTAAAAAACATCACACAGCCTATATCACTAACGGTAAGTAAAGAAAATTATAAGTCTACCGTTACTCATTTCCTGGCTGAAGTGAACATTACCAATAGAAAGGCAGAGCCCAGTGAAAGATTTTTGAGTGGCAATTTGGGCGATGTAGAAAAAACCTGGTTGGGTAATACTTTGGTTACGGCACAACAGAAAATCCAGTCGATTAACATTGGTGGTTTTATTTCAAAGGCGCCGTTTCAATTTTCGCTTATTCCGGGTTTAAACTCACACGGTTCGTTAAGCGGACAGGTGGTGAACAAATTTTCGCTTAATGTTATTGGAGCTTATAGCGCAGGGGTAGACGGCGGTGAAATTGGTTTTATTTTTAATATCAACAAAAGCAATGTCCAATATTTTCAATTTGCCGGTGCTTTTAACCTGGTTGGGGGAAATGTACGGGGAACACAGATAGCTGGCTTTTTTAATGATGTAATTGGCGATGTTAGAGCGGCTCAGATTGCTTTAGCTTATAACCGTGTAGGTAAGAGTTTTGAAGGTTTTCAGCTAGGTGGAATTTACAATAAAGTAAAGCAGGATTTCAGGGGCATGCAGGTATCACTGGGCTTAAATGATATCGGCAAAAATTTTAACGGTTTTCAGATTGGGACGCTGAACCTTATTCCCAAAAAACAGGAGGGTTTACAGGTTGGGCTTGCTGGCAATATAGTAAACGGAAAATCGCGTGGTATGCAGATTGCCGGCATAGCCAACTTAAATAAAGAATCTAATGGATTAAATATAGCGGGACTCGGAAACTATACTGCAAATACCGCAAGTGGATTACAAACAGGTACATTCAATTACGCTAAAAATTTAAAAGGTGTTCAGCTTGGGGTTTTTAATATTTCAAATCAAAATGATGGCTATTCAATTGGGCTAATTAATGTTGCATTAAAGGGTTATCACAAATTTAGTGTTGGTACCAATGAAAGTACCACTTACAGCTTTACTTACAAAGGAGGTAGTAAACGTTTGTACAATATATTGATGTTCGGTATGAATAAAAAATCTGCCGAAAAAATATACACCGGTGGATTGGGTTTTGGAAAAGAGATGAAATTGTTCAGTAGCGTTTCCTTAAATCCCGAAATCAGCTGCCAATTTGTATATCAAGGCAGCTGGGATTATGTTAATCTGTTGAGTAAATTTGAACTCCCGATAAACATCAGGTTAAATAAATGGCTAGCTATACAAGGCGGGCCATCGGTTAATGTGTACCATACCAAACAAAATACGAAAATTGGTGATTTTGGACTGTTGCAGGAAAAACATCGTGATTTTACCTTTAAAGATCTAAGATATACAGGTTGGTTGGGTTGGAATGTGGGCTTGGTGGTTTTATAACTCCTAACAATCCTATAAGGTTTTTAAAACCTTATAGGATTTAAAATCTAAAATGCCAACTGAAAACCCCCAATTGCTTAATGGTCAAACTCCCCTACGTTTTTCGCCGATTCCTCATCAGAAATCACTTTTCTTACTTTCTTTTTATCTAACCATAATACCAGCGCTGGTAATAAAGTTAAATTAAAAATTAAAGCAACCAATAAGGTTATGGATAGGAGCAAGCCCAATACTACTGTTCCTCCGAAAGTAGAAGCTGTAAAAATTCCGAAGCCGAAGAATAAGATTAAGGCGATGTGTGTCATACTTACACCTGTTTCGGTAATGGTATCGGTAATTACTTTTGGTACACTGAAATTGGTCAGATTTAATTCTTGCTGATAACGCGTTAAGAAATAAATAGTCTGATCGGATGCTAAACCAAAGGCAATGGTAAAAATTAATATTGTTGAAGGTTTTAGAGAAATTCCAAAATAGCCCATAATCCCTGCGGTAATAATTAAAGGAACAATGTTGGGCAATAGCGAAATAAACATAATGCCCAAACTCTTAAACTGTGCGAGCCTTAAAAGAGAGATTAATACAATGGCAAGTGCAATGCTTTCTACCAAATGCCTTAACATATAATCTGTCCCTTTCGAGAAGATAATGCTCGAACCCGTAAGTTCTACATCAAATTTAGATGGAGGCAAGATACTATCGATACGTGGTTTTAATTCGGCCATTATGGCGTCTAAACGTTTCGAGCCAACATCAGCCATTTGAAAACTGATCCTCGTGCTTTGATTTCCTTTGCTGATAAAGTTGGTTAACAAACTTGCGTTTCCTTTGCCGCCATTAGCGATATAGGCCAAAATAAAATTCTTTTCTAAATTATCTGGCAAACGGAAAAAGGTAGAATCGTTATTGTAGAAGGCTTGAGTAGCGTATTTTAAGCCCATATTTACCGAAATAGAACGCGAAAACTCGGGATAGGCAGAAATCATCTTTTCCAGTTTCTCCATTCTTTTCAGATTGGTTAAATTGAAAACACCATTCTTTTTCTTGGTATCTACGCTTACTTCTAAGGGCAAAATACCCTCAAAATTTTTCTCAAAGAACTTTAAATCAGTTAAAATTTCGGAGTTTTTAGGTAGGTCATCAACCACATAGCCATTAACATTGATTTTCATCACGCCAATAAAGGCAATGATAGAGATGATAATCGTTCCGATATAGATCAATCCACTTTTGTGCTGAACAAGTGTGTCGGTTTTGACTAATAATTTATGCAAAAAGCCTTCTTCAACATGGTTTTGTGCCTTGAGCTTGGGCGCTGGTAAGTAGCTGAAAATAATCGGGATCAAACATAAACACATTAACCAGGTAACCATTACATTAATAGAGGCTACACTACCAAATTGCATCAAAAGTTCGCTTCCGGTAAAATATAATACCCCAAATCCGATAGCCGCAGTAATGTTCGCAATCAGCGTGGTAATAGCAATCCGCTCGATGGTTATGCTTAAAGCTTTTTGTTTATCGCCATGCTTTCTGAGCTCATTCTGATATTTATTTAGCAACAGAATACTGTTCGGAATACCGATAATTACAATAAGTGGTGGAATCAGCCCTGTTAAAATAGTAAGTTCGAAACCAAACAGTACCAATGTACCGATACTCCAGATTACACCCATTACTACCACCAGGATAGGGAAGAACACAGCGTAAAACTTCTTGAAGAAAAACAATAAGATCAGGGCAGAAACCAAGATCGATAAGCCTAAAAACAACACAAACTCGTTACTTACCAGTTTACTTACAGCAGTGCGGATATAAGGTAGGCCCGAAATGTGTACCTGTATTTTGGTCGATGCCTGGAAAGCCTTTGCCTTTGCTTCAATCTCTTTTAAAATAGGGTTACGTTGGGCAGTATTTAAAATTTTAGTGTCGAAAGTGATGGCCATTAAAGTGGCATTCTGACGGTTGTAAACCAGCCCCTCGAAAAAAGGATTGCTATAAATGGTATTCTTGATCGAATCCATCTCAGCATCGGTTTTAACCAGGCCACCAGGTAGCGGTTTTAAAATAAATTTTTGGTTTACGGTATCTTTTTCCAGTTGAAAAATTCTTCCTGAGGATAAAACCTGTTTAATGCCTTTTAATTTCTGGATATCGTTCGAAAGCTGAACCCATTGGTTATAAACTTCTTTTTTAAAAATATCAGGCGATTGTATCCCCACCACCATCACACTTCCATCTTCTCCGAAAGTTTTTTTAAAGGCATTGTATTTAATGAAGGCGCTATCGGTAACAGGCAGGATTTTACTCCCGGTGTAGGAGAGTTTTACATTTTTGGCCTGATAAGCCATGAAAATTGTTCCTAATACGAAAAATACGATGATTGCGATACGATTCTGAAGAATAAATCTCGATAGCTTAACCCACATGTGCAGCTTAGTTTTAATAATATTAATGGCAAAACTAATCTTATTTGTAAAACGTGATTACTTTTTGCACAATTAAATTTGCACAAATAACATACTTTTGAAAAAAATGTTTTAATCGGATGTTGCACAAAGTTAGGGGCATTGTTTTAAAGACCACCAATTACAGCGAAAGCAGTGTGGTGGTGCAGGTGCTTACCGATAAATTTGGCATGCAGTCTTACCTCATCAATGGTGTTAAAAAACCAAAGGCGAAAATTAAGATGAATATGCTGCAATCGCTCCATTTGTTGGACATGGTGGTTTATCATAAAGCAAATACTAACATCCAAAGGGTATCGGAAGTTAGGCAAACGCCAGTTTTTAAAAGTATCCCCTATGATATGATTAAAACCAGTATTGTTATTTTTTTAAATGAAGTACTGTATAAAAGTATCAGACAGCAATCGGCCGATGAGAATTTATTCGATTATATTTTTAATGCTATCGCCTGGTTTGATGAAGTTGAAGAGATCAATCCGAATTTTCACCTGTCGTTTTTATTAAAACTAACTCGGTTTTTAGGTTTTTCTCCTAACGAGAAAAGAAGAAATGACCAGATTTATTTCGATCTGCAAGAGGGAGAGTTTACTTCCAGACTACCCATTCATTCCAATTACCTGCAATTGGAAGATGCTATCGGGTTTATTTCGCTTTTTCATACCCCACTCGAAAAAATTTCCGAAATAAAAATGAGTAATATACAGCGTCGATTTTTGTTAGATAAGGTGTTGGTTTTCTATACCTTACATACGGCCTCGTTCGGGGTAGTACAATCGCACAAAATCCTCGAAACTTTGTTAAGTTGAAAAAAAAGAAAAAAAGATTTGCAGAACAGTTTTATAGCGCTATATTTGCATTCCCAAACGGAGGATGGGGCATTAAGTTTGACAAATATAAAAAGGGAAATTAGCTCAGCTGGTTCAGAGCACCTCGTTTACACCGAGGGGGTCGGGGGTTCGAACCCCTCATTTCCCACCAAGCCTTTCAGAAAACTGAAGGGCTTTTTTATCAAACTTACATATATAAAAAGGGAAATTAGCTCAGCTGGTTCAGAGCATCCCGACGTTATCAGTCGGGAGGGTCGGATCGAAAAGGTCGAGATGATTTTTACAATACTACCAACAGGGAAATTAGCTCAGCTGGTTCAGAGCATCCCGACGTTATCAGTCGGGAGGGTCGGATCGAAAAGGTCGAGATGATTTTTACAATACTACCAACAG
>NZ_JACHCQ010000021.1:58111-112003 GCF_014205835.1 Pedobacter sp. AK013
CAGGGAAATTAGCTCAGCTGGTTCAGAGCACCTCGTTTACACCGAGGGGGTCGGGGGTTCGAACCCCTCATTTCCCACCAAAGCCTTTCAGGATACTGAAAGGCTTTTTTATATTCAAATTTTTTGTGCAAATACTCATACGTTTGAATTGAGTTCAGCTGTTTAGGGCACTTCGTTTACACGGAGGGGTGTCCCGATTTGGGTATCGGGATCATTTCCTACTAAGCCTTTTAGGAAACTGGAGGGCTTTTTTCTTGCTCCAAAAAAATAGCTAAATTGCTTCGTAGCGCCAAGTTACAAAGAGGGGGGCATTCCGATTGATATAATTTCTGACTCAGACCTTCATATTCATCTAAAGAAATTTTTCGATAAATTCACTCTAGATTTGCAATTTTATGGCAGTGAAATCTTAAATTAATTTATTATGGAGCTTATAAATGAATTATTGGAGAGTACGTTTACATATCGGATTATCAAAAAGTATAAAAGTAGGATAAAAATCTTATCTAAAATTACATTGACTCTATTGTTTCTAGGTTTAATTCTTTCATATCTATTTTTTATACTTAGTAAGCCCTTCATTACCGTTATATTATTAGTAACAACTTTTCTTTTTGGCTGGATTTCAATAAAAACTCAAATTTATGAAAGAATAAGGATAGTAAAAGCTGATGATAATCTAAGTATTCTGATTAATAGGAAAAACAAAATTAATATGTGCGCATTTAACTTAATGATGAAGAATGAAATTTTTTCAAAAATTAAAAACTCAGAAGGTAAAATCAGTATAATCCTTATTGATTACTTAATAACAGAGCTTAAAGAGACTATTGAAGTGCATGTCAAACGTTATCTGGCGTTTGGAGTTATTTTATCTTTTTTAATCGGCCCACTTTTTAACTTATATTTCGAAAAAATCCCATCGACCAACTCTTTAGAATTGAATATTATCATTCATTTGTTTGTAGTAATTGTACTTGTTTCATTTTCTTTTATAATTCTTAGTTTTAAAAACACTTTTTTAGAATTTACCAAAGATTATCATGCAAAAGTGGCAATAATGGGACAACTTAGAGATATCAAGGTAGACGTTTTACTTAATTCTGATTTACAGGCCTGATAAAAATGTTTTACACCTACATTCTATATTCAAAAATCCGCGATAAATATTATATTGGTTCTACTGTTAACCTAACGGAACGGTTAAAAAAACATAATACAAATCACTCAGGTTTTACCGGTCATACCGGAGACTGGCGTATCGTTTGGAGTGAAGTTTTTGACACAAGAACTCAGGCAATCCTAAAAGAGAAAGAGATTAAAAACTGGAAGAGCAGGCTAATGATTGAAAAATTAATTGCAAAATATATTAATATAGTTTAGTTCAACTGGTTCAGAGCACCTCGTTTACAGCGAGGAGGGGCGTCCCGATTTGAACATCGGGATCATTTCCCACCAAAGCCTTTCAGGATACTGGAAGGCTTTTTTTATGTTGTCATTCTGAACGGAGTGAAGAATCCCCAGCCTATGAAACACCGTCCCTGATGAATCATTTCCTTAATTAAATCTCAAGTTTTAAAGATTCTTCACTCCGTTCAGAATAACAAAAATCTATTTAGGCTCCCATAACTCAATCTTATTACCTTCGGCATCCATAATATGGACAAATTTTCCAAAATCATAAGTGGCAACTTCATCAAGTATGGTTACACCGTTTTCTTTAAGTTTCTTCAATAATGCTTCAAGATTTTGAACACGGTAATTGATCATGAATTCCTTTTTTGAAGGCGAAAAATATTCATCCCCTTTTTTAAACGGACTCCACTGCAATGTTTCAACTTCATCAGGATTGTTGATATTCCTGGAGTCAAAACTTACTGCCCCCCATGCGTTAACTTCTACTCCTAAGTTTTTCGCATACCAATCTTTTGTTTCCTTTGGATTGTCTGAGAAAAAGAAAATGCCACCAATTCCTGTTACTTTTGGGGTGGTATCAGAAATTGAAGTTGAGTTTTTTAAATCTTCCATATCGTTGTTAGCTTTTTGAATTATAAATTTAAACAATTGGCAATAGCTATTTACTGATCGCTTTTATTGTTGACTCTAAGATAATGGAAAATCGATTTTATTATTTACCTTATTCAATTATATATCCGAAATTGCCTGTCGGTAAACAGTAGCAAATGTTGGGTAAAATTATCAGGTTCATTTTTTTTGGAAACTACTTCGTGGGCATTCTGGCTGTTGCCCTAACACTCGAAGCTACCTTCCAACTAAGGCTGCCATTTAATTCATTAAATTACTACCTATTGCTTTTTCTGGCGCCAACCATCTATTATACCTACGCCTACAATAAAGTTTCTACTGCGCCATCCTCGACCAATCCCCGCAATCAATGGTATTTTAAGCATAAAAAGTTCATTAACTGGAGCCAGGCGATACTTTTTGTAAGCTGCATGTTATTGGCCATTAACCTGCTTTACCAAAACTTTCAACATATTCTGGTCCTTCCGCTCAGTTATTGGATAGCGATATTGATTATCATCACTGCAGGAGGGTTATACTACAGTTTATTGCCCAGATCTTTCCTCAAATTTAATCTGCGGAACACGGGCTGGTTAAAAGCTTTTGTAATCGGTTTCGTATGGGCCTGTTGTGCCAATGTGTTACCACTAATTATGCTTAAAATTGAAACCGGGGTGGGTTACCATGATTCTGTGTTGTGGACTTGGCTATTTATTAAAAATTGGATGTTCTGTACCGTAAATGCAATCATTTTTGATATTAAAGATTACCCAACCGATGCCAATAAACATTTAAGAACTTTTGTAGTGCGTTATGGTTTGCGCAGAACAATTTTCAGTATCCTCATTCCATTGCTGATTATAGGCTTAATTTCTTTGGGCATATTTGCAGGTTACAAGGGCTTCGAGATACCGCAGGTTTTATGCAATGTGCTACCGTTTATATTAACCATTTACGTGGCATATTCCATGCACCGCAGAAAAAATATCCTTTATTATTTAATGGTAATTGATGGACTCATTTTGTTTAAGGCTATCTGTGGAATAATCGGGATGCAGTTTGTTCATTAAGCTGAAAGATCAAAGCAGAAAGACCAAAGCGTATTTACATTCGAGAAATTTATCTTGATACCCGATTCTCAATACTTGATACTGAATACTTGATACTCAATACCCGATAATATGAACAACAACTACGATAAAATAGCCAATCATTACGATACCTTAAGTCGTTTGGTGTTTTTTAAATCTCAGGTTAATGCACAGATCAATCAACTGCAATATATTCAGGAAAATAGCCGTGTATTAATTGTAGGTGGTGGAACCGGGTGGATCTTAGAAGAACTCGCGAAGATTTATACCCGTGGATTAAAGATCGTTTATGTAGAAATATCTGCTAAAATGATTACACTTTCTCAAAAACGGAACTATAAAGACAATCATATCGAATTTATGAATGTAGGCATAGAGGATTTTAAAACTGATGTGTTATTTGATGTAATTTTAACCCCTTTTCTATTTGATAACTTTGTTGAGCAACGTGCTGCAAAGGTGTTTGGACAGTTAAATGAATATTTAAAGAAAGGCGGAGTATGGTTTCTGGTCGATTTTTCGCTCAATAAAGTTAATGGAAACTGGTGGAAATGGTTGTTGCTCAGATCGATGTACGCCTTTTTTAAATTACTGAGCATTGTAGAAGCAAATAAACTAATCGACATGGCCTTTTATTTTTTCGAAGCGAATTATCTGATTGTTGAGGAAAGGCTGTATTATGGAGGTTTTATTAAGGCAACAATCTTCAGGAAATAAAAATGACTTTATTTTAATGCAATAATGTTGCGTTTAATAATTCGTTTTAGATCTTTGCACTAAAAGATTTAGATATGGATTTTGATGTAATTATAATTGGAGGCAGCTATGCTGGTTTATCTGCCGCATTAACTTTAGGCCGTTCAACCCGGAATGTTCTGGTAATCGATGCTGGCCGACCGTGCAACAGGCAGACCCCTCATTCGCATAATTTTTTAACACATGATGGCGATAAACCTGCTGATATTGCTAATACTGCAAGAGCAGAAGTACTGAAATATCCTACGGTGAGGTTTTTGGAAGGAAAAGCTATTTTGGCCAGGCAAATAGATGGAGGTTTTAGTATTGGTGTAGAAAATGCCGGAAATTTTACGGCACGGAAAATATTATTGGCTACTGGTTTAAAAGATGTATTGCCTAATATTAAAGGTTTGGCCGATTGTTGGGCCATTTCTGCTATACACTGTCCTTATTGCCACGGCTACGAGGTGAGGAATGAAAAAATTGGACTATTAATGAATGATGATCATGCGTTTGAGATGGCTAAAAATTTACATCTTTGGAATAAAGATTTAACCATTTTAACCAATGGTAAGTCGAAACTAAGTACCGAACACGCTGAAAAGCTGCGATCTAAATCCATCATCATTATAGAAGATGAAGTTGTTGAACTACTGCACAACAATGGTTATCTCGAATATGTTGTTTTTAAAAATGGGAAAAAAATAGCCTTAAAGGCGATATATGTCAAACCAGACGTTGAACAACACTGCAACTTCAACGAACAACTTGGGTTTGAATTAACAGATTTAAAAACAATAAAAGTAGATGAACAGCAGCAAAGCACTGCCAAAGGCATTTATGCCGCAGGAGATTGTGCAACCTTATTCAGGTCGCTATCTATCATAACAGCTGCAGGAACAATGGCTGCAGTGGTGATGAACAAGGAAATGATTTCTGAAGATTTTTGATCAATCATCGGAAATTTAAAATAAGATCGCACCAACAATAGTAGCAATAAATATAGCTGCAATCACGATTCTATCGGCCGTAATCCATTGCGCTCTTGTAAGTGGTGTAACACTTTTTTTTATCGTTTCTGCTTTGTGCCTTGAAAGCCTGAAAACGGATGTGTCTAATTTAATAAGCATAGAGATGAGTTTAATAGGGTTAACTTTCTTAAGACAAATCCCAAGCCAAAAATCAAGAAAAATGTTGAATTGTTAATAACTTACATTTTTCTGTTATTCAATTGATATTTATATGTTTATCAACACAATTTAGAGGAGAAACAGCTGCTTAAGCTGTCTAGAAAATAAAACAGCTTAAGCATGTTATATGTATAATAATGAGTTTATTACCTGTTATTCTGTCTTATCTTCCTGTGCTTTTAATTTGCTATTCTTTTTACCGTACCAGAAGTAAATGGCTAAGCCTATAATTAACCACACCGCTAACCTAACCCAGGTTTCCCAAGGTAAAAATACCATCATGGCGATGCAGGTTAAAATGCCCAAAATAGGGATTAAAGGCACTAGGGGAACCTTAAACGGGCGTTTGGCTTCGGTATTTGTTTTTCTTAAGATTAAGATGCCTACACAGACCATTAAAAAAGCCAGTAAGGTACCAATGCTCGTCATTTCACCAACTACATTCATGGGGACAAATGCCGCAAAAAGTCCAATAAATATACAAAGTATAATGTTCGATTTGTATGGCGTTTTAAATTTTGCATGTACATCTGAGAACATTTTTGGTAATAATCCATCTTTACTGATGGAATAGAACATCCGCGATTGCGCCATTAAGTCGATTAAAATTACTGAAGTATAACCGATCAAAATAGCCAGAATAATAGCCTGACTTAACCAGGCGTAAGGTGTTTTTTCGATGGCAATGGCTACCGGGGCTCCGCTATTGGCAAATTCTTTATAGTTGGCCAGGCCCGTCATTACATGGCCGAACAATCCAAACAGAACAGTACAAACCACTAATGAACCAATAATACCGATTGGTAAATCCCGGGCAGGGTTTTTAGTTTCCTGTGCAGAAGCGGCAACGGCATCGAAGCCTATAAATACAAAAAACACTAAACCCGCACCACGTAAAATACCACTCCATCCAAACTGGCCAAACGTTCCGGTATTTTCAGGGATGTACGGATGGTAATTTGCCGGATCGATATATTGCCAGCCAAGCGCAATAAAAACCAATACCACACCAACCTTAAGAAATACAATAATTCCATTTACAATGGCAGAACCTTTGGTGCCGCGGATTAATATGGCAGTCATTAATACCACTACCAATGCGGCGGGGATGTTAATAATGCCATTAACAGTAGTGCCATTAGCAAGTTTAGCAGTTTCGAAAGGAGATAAGGTTAATTGCGGAGGGAGATAAATATGCAAGCTGGCTAAAAACTTGGTTAAATACTGCGACCAGCTAATGGCTACGGTGGCACAACCCACAGAGTATTCCAATACCAGATCCCAGCCAATAATCCAGGCGAAAAGTTCGCCCATGGTGGCATAAGAATAGGTGTATGCACTACCAGCAACAGGGATCATAGACGCAAACTCAGCGTAACATAGGGCTGCAAAACCGCAGCCTAAAGCCGCAATTACAAAAGATAATGTAACTGCAGGGCCTGAGTGATTGGCCGCTGCCAAACCTGTAATCGAAAATAACCCTGCCCCAAGCGTTAGGCCTACGCCAATTAAAATCAGGTTTATGGGGCCTAGGGTTCTTTTGAGCGTTCCTTCGCCGCTTTCGTTTGCCTCAGCAACAATGCTGGCAATAGATTTTTTCATGAAAATAAGTTAAGACGCTGCAAAAATATTAAAATATATTAAATCTATAGTATTTATATGCTTAATTCCTATAAACCTAAAAATTAGATATGTACCGTTAAACTTTAGAGGTCAGAAAGCGGTTTTTGAAAATTTGCGTACAGTTTTCATAGGTACTGTAGTCCCGCCATCGCTTGTAGTCCTCGTTACGCTTTGCTTCACTGTGGGCTACCCGCTCTGTCAGGTTTATTTACAAAGGATGTTATGGAATTATTCCAAAACCTTAAATAGTAATACCAACCCGCTCCACGTAAACCTGATAGAACCAAATAGCTCCCGATTTTTCGGAATATTTTGTATTTAAAAGTCTGATCTAAATCGGGACTATAGGTGATAGCAGGACTGCAAAACCGAAAGATTACAAGACCTTGCTTTCCTAAAAAAAGATTAAAAATCTTCAATTTGTATAGAATTATTTCCAAACCACAAAATTTTATTAAAAATTATTTAACTGATAATCAGTTGTTTATTAAGTTACTTTAATTTATTTTAGTACTATGTATTGCATGGTAGTTTATAAAACATATATCTTTGTATTATGATAGCAGAAAATACGCAAACACAAATGCGGAAGGGAATTCTGGAATACTGTGTTTTATCAATCATCTCGAGGGGCGAAATATATGCCTCTGATATCATTGCCGAATTAAGGTCGGCAAAACTGTTGGTGGTTGAGGGCACATTATATCCATTATTAACCAGGCTTAAAAACAATGGTTTGTTAAGCTACAACTGGGTAGAATCTACCTCAGGCCCTCCCCGTAAATATTATACCTTAACCGAAGATGGTCGGGGCATTTTATCACAACTAGATCAAACCTGGCAGGAGCTGGCTTATGCTGTAGGTATTTCACAAAAAGGAGCCAATTCATAATCATTAGTAAAAAGGAAATGGAAAAGACCATCATCATCAATATAGGGAACACGATTATTCACATTGAAGAAAGTGCCTACGAACTCTTAAAGGTTTACCTGAATGAGGTAAAACAATATTTTGCCAATCATGCTGACGATCTGGAAATTGTAACAGATATCGAAAACCGGATTGCCGAACTGTTAACCGAGCAGTTGGAAGAGCAGAAAAAACAGGTTGTAGATTCGGCCAATGTAAATTCGGTAATTGCACAGATGGGGCGGGTGCAGGATTTTGATACGGCAGAAGAGAGCGAAGAAGAACCTGTAATCAGCAATACTTATCAGTACCAGTATGCAGAGAAAAAACTGTACCGCGATATGGACGATCGCGTGGTAGCAGGTGTTTGTTCGGGCATTGCACATTTTGTAAATGCTGACCCTAAATGGATCAGGCTGGCTACATTACTGATCAGTTTTGCCGGTGGATTTGGCTTATTGGTTTATGCCATCCTTTGGATCATCATGCCGAAAGCAAAATCGAGGGTAGAAAAAATGGAAATGAAAGGCGAACCTGCCAACCTTCAGGGTTTCCAAAAGAATCTGGATGAAGAGCTGCAGGCGGTTAAAGAGCGTCTGGGCGAAGTAAACAAACATGCGCAACCGATATTTGCCCGCTTAGGTAACTTTATTGGTGAGTTTTTCGAATGGCTTGGCCACTTTATATCGGGTACCGGAAAGGTAATTTTTAAAGTAATCGCTGGTATTATTGTTGTATTTGGTGTACTCTTTTTACTGGCGTTAATTACGGGCACAGCTATATTTCAAGGATTTTGGGATGCCAGTATTTATGAATATTTCCCATTCTCCATTGTTAATGAAAGCAATAGAGGGATCATTTTGTTTGGTGCATTTATTGTATGTTTTGTGCCGATTTTGGCTTTGGTATTATTCTCGATCAGGATTGCCTTTAACAAACAGACTACTAATAAAACACTTTCTTTCGCCCTGTTAATTATCTGGTTGGTAGGGGTGGCAGTAACAGGTTATCAGGTTGCAAAGATTTTATCAGAATTTAAGCAACACGCAGAGTTAACACAAACAACCGACCTGAAAGCTTATCCGGTTTACACCATCAATATCGATAAAAGTAAATATTTCAGTAAAGAGGATAGTGTGGCTTACCACATTGATGCAAACAACCGCCACCAGATTGTGGTCGATGATTTTGAAGACGGACCGTTTGTTTCGCCGAACCGTATCCGTATTGATATTAACAAAAGTGAAACAGGTGTTACCCGTTTAACACAGAAATACGAATCGCAGGGCAAAACCTTTCAAAGTGCCTTGCAAAATGCACAGAACATTAGCTACAATTATGTAATGAAAGATTCGGAACTGATTTTTAGTCCGAGGTTTCAATTGAGAAAGGGATCCATCTGGCGAAACCAGGAAGTAAGGTTAAATCTTGAAATTCCGGTGGGTACAAAATTAATTTTAAAGCAGGATGCTTACCGCTACGTTAATAATTACTGGACCTGGGAGTGTAACGACAGCGAAAATGACCATAACGATTCTAGTGTATGGGTTATGACAGATGATGGTTTGAAATGTATCGCCAAGTTAAAGGAGGAGGCCCTAAAAAAACAAAAACTAAAGGGAGAGCTGTTCGATCTGGAATTGTTGCAAAAGAATAACCCCACTGATACTGTTTATCAGGATTCTGTAGCAAACAGGATTAAAGAGGTTAAAGAAGAGTTGGGTATTGCACCTGAAGAATAGTCATTTAAAGATCAGTAGCCTACTAAAATAGATCTCTCCATTCCACTACGTTCCAGTCGAGATGACGATCACATGCGGATGAGATGACGATCATACTTAAAAAGAAGAAACTATGAAAATATTATTTACGCTAATTGCATGCCTAATGGTGTGTGGGGCTTCTTTTGCCCAAAAATTAAATAAACTTACAGGGAAAATTGTTGATGAAAAGACTGTTCCGGTAGCGTTTGCGATTGTTCGTGTACTGAACTATCCTGATACAACCGTATTAAAAAGTGTATCGACCAATATTGAAGGGGAGTTTACAATCGACCAGTTGAAAAGTGGCGAATATATATTGTCTATCTCTATAGTGGGCTTTAAAAGTAAAAAAACTAACCACTTTTCGCTTAATGAAGACATGAAACTACCTGCCATCACGATCGAAAGTTTAAGCAAACAGTTAAAAGAAGTGAGCGTTCAGGGTAAAAAACCTTTTATTGAACATCAAATCGATAAAACAGTATTGAATGTAGAGAATAGCATTACATCAACAGGTGGTACTGCACTCGAAATTTTAGAAAAAGCGCCCGGTGTACAGATTGATAGGCAAAACGAACAGATTTTGTTGAACAATAAATCGGGTGTAACGGTGATGATTGATGGAAAGAACAATTTTTTATCGGCATCAGATTTAACCATATACTTAAATAGCTTAAGCAGCAGCCAGATTGCCACTATCGAAATTATTACTAATCCCTCCGCTAAATATGATGCAGCAGGTAATTCAGGTATAATCAATATTAAATTAAAAAAGAATAAGGCATTTGGTACAAACGGAGGCATTTCATCAAACTATCGCAATGCTATAAGGGCCAATTTGCCCACTAATATTTATGGATCGGACTTGAACTTCAATTTAAATCACCGGGTAGAAAAGTGGAATTTTTTCACCAATGCAAATGCATCAAAAAATAATAATTTTTCCAATTTATTTTTGGATCGGTCTACCAATTCAAACGGTTTGCAGAGTGTATTTAATCAAAACTTTCAAAAAATATATACCGGATCGCGCTTGGCTGCAAAACTGGGTGCAGATTATTATGTGAGTGAAAAAACTACGATCGGGGTGATGTTAGATGGTAGCACAAGTACGCGTAAACTGGATAATTTCTCTCAAACGTTTATAAACGAAACTCAGGCTGGTACAGTTAATAAAAATTCTTTAATCCAATATTCTGATGCGAATACCCCTAACAAAAATTATAGTGCAAACTTTAATATCAAACACGATTTTAAAAAGGAAGGCGCAAGTTTAAACTTTGATGCCGATTATTCTGGCTTTGATTATTCGGGATTGGAAAATTTTAACACCAATTTTTACGATCAAAATGGTGTTGTTTACAACAATACAACTATTAAAAACAATAGTAAAACAGTTATTGATATTTATGCAGCTAAAACTGATTTTACCTGGCCATTATCAAAAAATACAAAGATCGAAACAGGTTTGAAAAGCGCTTATGTTAAAACCAATAACGATTTTCTTTCATCAGCCCTGATCAACAATGAATGGCAGAATATAGTAGGGCAGAGCAATAATTTTATTTACAAAGAAAACGTAAATGCAGCTTATGCAAATTTATCTAAAGATTGGGGAAAGTGGCAACTTCAGGCAGGTTTGCGGGCTGAGTATACACAATCTACCGGAACATCGGTAACCAATAATACATCGGTAAAACAACATTATTTATCGTTGTTTCCAACTGTTTTTGTTAGTCAGAAAATTTCAGAGAGCAGTAATTTACGTTATTCGTACGGCAGGAGGATAGATCGGCCAAATTACCAACAATTAAACCCATTTAATTTTTATATGGATCCTTATACCATAGCACAGGGAAACCCGTACTTAAAACCCCAGTTTACCAATAATTTTGAGGTGAGTTATAATTATAAAAGTGGATTATCTTTTTCTTTAAGCTATTCAAAAACAAAAGATCTTATTTTAGACAGTAAAACTGCACAGAATGATAGCACCAGGATTGTTACGGTTGGACAGGGCAATATAGGTAGCGGAGAATATTATACAGCAGGCTTATATTTTCCGCTAACCATTGCCAAATGGTGGAGCCTTCAAAACAATTTTAATCTTTTCTATAATAAATTTAAAGATGATAACCTGGAAGGGGCCCCTTTTACATTGAGTAAAGTAATGTACAACTTTAACATTAACAGCTCTATAACCTTACCCGATAACTGGACATTGGAAACCAATTTCTGGCTAAATTCGCCACGTGTGCGCGGTATAGAACGGACCACAATTTACCAAAAGGCCTTAAATATGGGCGTACAAAAAAGTTTCTTAAACAAAAGTTTAAAACTTAGATTAAATGTTGACGATATTTTCCAAAGCAATTATTGGAAAGGAACGCTCGATTATCAGAATGTGAATTTAAGGGTACAGAATAACTATATCAGTAGAAGGGCTTCATTCAGCATCAGTTATAACTTTGGAAACCAAAATTTAAAATCAAATCAAAATCGTAAAACAGCGGCAGATGATGTTAAGAACAGAGCAGGGGGGTAGTTTTTTAGTCTTCAGTCCTAAGTCGTGAAGCTTTGGTCCGAAGTCAGAAATCTAGGTGGTAAATCTCCAGTTAACCAATTTAAACAATTAACCAGTTAACCAATAACAATGAAAAATATCTTTTACAGTATCGCAATTTTAGTTACCACTTTGGGGTATGGATGCCGCAATAGTGGAGGACATTTATCGATAAGCACCATGGATAACAATACCGATTTTAAATTTGAGGCAAAGTATGCCGAAGATAAAACAGGTAAATTAGAAAAATACCTGGACAGTGCTTTAAACAATGAGCTACCACTCGATCAGAATATTGATCTGTTTGTAAACTTAAATGGTAGCGATAAATTTAACCTTAAAGCCAAAAAGGGCTGGTTAACCATCGATTTTGATAAACGAAACAGCTCCTTGGCGGGCTATATGAAGGTGAAAAAACTGACTGAAGGCATTAAACGGAAATTAATGGAATAATCGTGTTTTAATCGCAAAAGAAGGTGCAGTAGGCATAGGCCTGGGATTGTCTGCTTAAATCAGTGGGCAATCCTTACCATCTTTTTCCCCTGCAGATTTAAGATGATTACCGCAGAATTTAAAGACGATTTTCATTCCTTCGCGATCTGAGATCCCTAGATTGCCCGGTGGTGGTGCCCCATCTCCTTCATAAGTTACTGAAAATTACTTAATCGCTAGTCAGCCCGATCATTTCCTTAATCCTTTTCTCAGCTTCATCTTTACTGATTCCATTGTAATAATCTTTAACAAAAGCATGATCAAAATCTTCGTGTGGGACAATTTCTGGTCTGCTATTTCCTTTTTGGGTATAAACTGTTGTTGGTATGCTTAGGGTACTTCCGTAACCTGGTATGTTGTTGCAAAGCCAACCAAAATAACTCACCTCATGGTTTTCAGGATTATAATTATCCTCATAATCCTGAAAGCTTTTTTCACTTAACGACACCCATAAACCGTACTGTAAATCTTCACAATGATCATTTATCTTTTGTGATAAAGTGCAGCGAATAAATCTGTCAGTTGTTTCACCACCTTCTATCACACAGAAATCGGAATCTAGAGTTGCCGTATTTTCTTTATCGTGATCATTTAGTTCATCACAATGTAAAGGGGAACTGAATGCTAATGCGGGCCAATCGTTATGTAATTCGCCACAGCTGGGGCAAATGTAGGTGGGTAACAGACTCATTACTGGTTAATTTAAATTGGGGGTAAGTTATGCAATATGTAGAATAGTGCAAAATGTATTGTTATGGCCGCAGAGATTTGTTTCAACCTGCGAATATTGTGCGATCTGCGGAGAATCAATATTGTCATTCTGAACACAGTGAAGAATCTTTGAAAAAGATTTTAGAATTAGCTTTACTTCCACTTGTTTACATGTTCTACTTTGTTCTGAAACTGTGCAGCCAGCGATTTCATCCTTGACTGTAAAATAAGTTTTCGACCTTCGATGGTTCTGGTAAATATTAAATCGCAAGAACCTACGTGGTGTTCCCATTGGTTTTTAAAATGTTCGGCAAGATTTTTATTCCTGCCGATGAGCTCGGGTACGGCATGATAATCTTTCTGTTTGATAAACAGCATAAACTTGTTCCGCCTGATCATTACATAACGTGGATTATCGATAGGTGCAACCACCTCTTGCAGTGCATTAATAAAGATAGATTTTTCGAAAGTTGTTCCTCCTTCCAAATGACAAAAAACGGCACCATATTTATCTATGCTGCTTTCTACATAAATTTTTGAAATGTCGGTTTTGATTGCTCCGGTTTTAACAAGCGAATTTAGCAGCGCTTCACCAATTTGCCGGATATCTTTTGAAATATCCCTGTATTTAATGTAAAGGCTCAGGGTTCGATAGGTTAAGCCACCAAATATAATAATCCCTAAAGTTCCGATAATTGCTAAAATAATATAGATATCATTAAATGATCTGATGTTTTTAGCGCCCCTTAGAAAAATTTCAAGGCTTTCCAATCCAAATCCGGCTAAGCCCGAAAATAAAGTGGCCGAAAGATAGGCGATGGTTTTATTCAGGTACATTGCTTTCACTTCCTGATAGCCAAGTTCCTCTGCAAATGGTATTTTTATTTCTTCAATCAGGTTTACACCACTTTCGAGTGCCAGTTTCCAGCGTTCTTTTAAATTTTCCCTGTTCGCTGCATAGCTGAACATTTCATCGTTCTTTTTCTCTGCTTCGGTTGGCAGCACAATATTTTCGGGTAGGTTTAACCGGTTTAGCCCATTTTCAATGCCGGGTTCTTCCTTAAAAGAAACACCAACGAAACTTTTAAAGCGTCGCTTCAGTAAATCAAAGTCATTGCCACCAGTTTCGGCCGTTGGATCTATGGTTACCAGGTGCCAGATGTTTCCGGTTTTACCTGCATTGCCGTGCTGTGTTCTAATGGCCCTTCCGCGCATCTGATTGGACGAAACAAAGGAACCGACAAAACTGGCGAGTATCAGCGAATTGATAGCAGGTGCATCCCAACCTTCGCCCAATAAAGACTTTGTGCCTATGAGTACTTCAATTTCCCCTTCCTGAAAAATTTCGGTTACAATATGGATCAGGTCGTTTTTAAGCTGTTCGGTTTGCTCAATGATGATATAGTTCTTATCGTAAGGCAACGTTGATAAACTAATTTTTGAAATGCCCTTTTTAGCCGCTTTTGTTTTGAATGCACCAGAGGCTGTTTTTGGTATCATCACCATAGAACCGGTGAGTACGCCTATTTTTTTATCGTTGTGGTTTTCGCGCCTTAGTTTTTCAAAAATGGGAATTACGCCCATTTTGGTAAGCTCGAGTTTATTCTCGGGTGCGTTTACGTAAAATTCCCTGCGGATGTAATCAGATAGGATTACCATCCTCAATTGATGGTTGAGCTGTTTAAACTCGAAATCAACAATTTTGCAGATACCGGTTAGTTTGCTGATGCTTGAAGTTAAAAATCCTGTAATACGCTTACTGTTGGAAAAATCGATCTGTCGTTTTTCCATCGCACCACAGCGCCTCAACTTATTTTCGAGTTGTTTGCGATGTTCATCAAAAGGTTTAAAACGCTCTTTTTCCTGATAGAGATAGAAATCCAGAAGTTTTTCCAGCCAATAGTAATCGAGCGGAGGGATTTCGGGTTTATCGTCACCTATCACCTCGGTATGCAGCTCGTGGATTTCCCTTCCGTTGGCGTGTAGAAAGATTAAACAGGCAGAGTAACAGGCCAGATTGGTATAGATCCATT
The DNA here is from genome assembly GCF_014205835.1 of Pedobacter sp. AK013. Lineage (GTDB taxonomy): Bacteria > Bacteroidota > Bacteroidia > Sphingobacteriales > Sphingobacteriaceae > Pedobacter. Next base: position 73,251 of record NZ_JACHCQ010000021.1, read on the forward strand.
CGAGGTGTTCAGTTGGGTGTACCCAGATCGGGTGGTTTTCTATTGCCGCAATAATGGTTTTATCCTGCCTGATTTCGTGGAATAACTGTTCTATATTTTGCCTGAACTGCTCAATGTTTTTATTCTCGGTTTCGGTGGGGAAGGTAAAGTGCACATAATCCTGGTGCGGACATAAATCGCCTTCTATTACCAGTTCGGGAACCGATATTTCGGCATCAACCGGACCGTTAAATTCGAGGTACCGGAACCACTCTGCCGGGGTAACATCATAAGGAGGGGTTGCCGTTAAGCCAACTGTAATGGGATCGAGTTTTTCTTTTACCCTGATTAGGGTTTGCCACCATTCGTTTTTTAAATGGTGGGCTTCATCAACCACAATGGTATTAACCTGCTGTAATTTTAAACCGTTTACAATGTTATCAAGATTGGGGTTTGATGATTTTAAACTTTCTACGGCATCTTCCTCTTCTTCTGTTTCTTCCTCTTCCTTTACGCGCAGGTTATTACATGCTGCATGCAGGCCCTGAAAAGTTACCACTGTTAAAAACCTTGGATTTCTGATGTCTTTCGAAATCCAGTCTGGCACGGTTTCAACCTGGAGAAAAAGATCACAGAAACGCTGTATCCATTGGTTTCGTATGGCAATGGTTGGGGCGAGGATCAGTGTTGGTTTATTTAAGCGGATAGCTACTTCGAGCCCCAAAACCGTTTTGCCCGAACCTGGTGGCGCAATAATATGCAGGTGCCGGTTGGCAATATAATCATCTAATTGATCGAGAACCCGTTGCTGATACTTTCGCCAACCGGATATAAATTTTATTTCTTCAGGATAGGAGGTCAATTTTTAAACGGATTAATATAACGCTTTCTTGTTTGTTAGATGGTATGTAAGCATGGCTGTTACAGCTTACTCTACATAAAACCATGGGATATTAAATAAACCCTTTTTTAGATCGATATTTATGGTTTGACCGGTCTGGATTCCGTTGTACTGATCGCTTGTAACAGAAATTTCTTCCTGATCGTAATGATGGCCCCAGGGCGTAACTTTTAGAATATAGGATTTCGACCCTCTGCTACCCCTGCTAATCCTTTTATTTACAACCTCAGCTTGGTAAACAGTCGGTTCTGAATTGTCGTAAACACAGTTTGCCCCATAAGTGCCTGCATAACTATAAAGAAAAACATTAACAATAAGCGATAGGTAAATCCAGGTTTTGCTTTTATCGGTATTGATGATATGATTATGTGTAGCAAAAAGAATGATCAGCATGATTGCAAAGGCTACGGTACCGGGGATGATCAAACTATAAAAGCTTTCAAATTTATAATCGATAATTACACGGAACAGGATAACCCATGCGGCAATGTCTATAAAATCGGCTACATCGTATTTATCATTTCCATCCTTGTCTTTCCAAATTTCTACCAAACTGGCAATACTTGGCCTGCCTGTTAAACCATTTAATACAAGGCCAATAATTGGTATGCAGAGCAATACTGTAAAAAGGATCTCGTAAGGTTTTGGGAAAAATAAGAACCATACACTTAAACCAACGGTAAGGTATTCTAACCAGTTGAGTTTATGGAAGGTTAATTTAGAGAAGGTAACTTTACTGCGCTGTTGTTGTCGTCGGTTTCTTCTGACTTTGCTCATATTAATTACCTGTATTTTTCAAAACCTGTTTCAAATAACTTTGAAAATTACTGTAACCGTTTTTTTCGGGATGTTCAAGGTCTAGCATCTCTCCATTGCCCGTATCGAATATTTGCCAGTCGTAAATTTTAGCAATTCTTATTAATTCAAAAAGTGCTTCTTCGCCGTAAAGTCTAAATAATTTATTGCTTACAGGTTCGCTATCAAAAAAATAATCTATAATGTATCCTTTACCTTTTATTTCCCTATGATTTTTGTTAGCGATAATATTGATAAAATGCTTTTCTAGAATAATGTTAAAATCTATTGCTACAAGTAACTCTTCGTCTACTTCTTCAATAGTGCTTATTTTTTGTCTGGAGCTAAATATTACAATGTCCCAACTCATAGCGGATGATTAGTGAATAATGTTAAGGTCTGTATTAAGAGTAATTTCCCCCTAGTGCAATCCTGTATTGGCAACAGGCATTATGCAATTTGAACAATTCTAGCATTTTCACATTCAGGATTTGTTTTCACAAAGTTCTCAATTGATTTATGCATCTTTTCAAATGAATGATCGTAAAAATATAATGCTGTTTCTGTATTACCATTCCAATAGCGTAATACTTCACTTTTAATATTTGTTAATCTACATATTTCAACAGCTATGGCTTCTGAATCTGAATTTTTATATACTTCATCAGATAGATTTATTCCGTCAAGATAAATTGCTAATCCTTCATTTACACCAAAAGGAATTTTTTCCTCAGTCTTTTCTATTAATAAGGTTGAGCCTTTGGGAGCCCCAAGCTCTTCTAGTTTTTTAATGATTTGTTTTATTACTTCTTGGTCTATTTGATCTGAATTTAGACATATTTCAATATCACAATATTCAATTTCACCAGTTTCTTGTTGTAATGTTCCTCCCCCTGTTACTTCTCCGTAATTCATTTTCTTTAGAAACTCGTCTAACGGGTCTTCGTAAACGTCACCTCTAGTCATGGGCATTATTTTATCATTTAATGTTGCTACAATATAATTACCTAAAACCTCTGGTTCTGTTTCTTCCTCCTTATTTTTAAATAGGTTTCCAAATATCTTCTTTAACATATATTTATCTGTCTTTTAATTTTGCTGTTAACACTTAAATTTCGCATGCCCATATTTCCAGAACTTTAGTAACGAAAAACTTTTGTATGGATTAACTATTGTATGCTTTGATATGCCTTAAGTGTTTGATTTGATAATTTAGATTGAGCGCTTGATGTTGTTTTAGTTACCACAAGATAGGAATTTAGTAGGTTTTTAAGCAATCAATTCAACAATTAACCACTTAAGATATTTAAGTAACATATAAGTTCCGATAGTCACTGATTAACTGTCCCCAAAAGTTACAAGCCCTCTTAAATAAACCCGACAGCAGTGGTTCCGATCCTTCATCGGAAGTAGCGAATGGCGGGGCTGCCTAACCCGAAAAGCACAGAACCCATCGTTTCCAAACCCTCTACTATTTCGAGTTGGCTTTTCAGTTAAACAACTAAGCACTTAACCATATAAGAAATATAAGGCCATATAAGTTATAACCCTAAACATGTCACGTAAGCGGTAAAATGGAACATATAATACGTAAGACGCTCCAATAACCATCTTACGTCAAAAGAAATAGTCATAAAAGCGCCTTCTTATTGTCACGATTGCCCCTCGTGCGCGTGGTTTTCCCGTTGTAACTTTATCATAAATAAGAAACCAAATGAGAAAGATAAAAATAATGGAACACATCTCGCTCGATGGCGTGATGCAGCACGAAAACAGTGAAGATTTTGCACATGGCGGATGGACCAATCCTTATAGAAGTTTAGAAGGTTTAACCGCAGTACTGGAAGCACAGGGTACGAATATCGATCTGTTGCTGGGCCGCAAAACCTACGATAGCTGGACCCAGTACTGGCCAAAGGCAGGCGATAACCCGATGGCGAACAGTTTAAATAATGGTAAAAAATACGTGGCCACGCATAGGCCTGAAAGCCTCGAATGGGGACCCGTTGAAGATTTAGGCACAGACATTATTACCCGTATTCGCGAGCTGAAATCGACCGAAGGCCCTGATCTGATTGTGTATGGAAGTTCGACGGTGGTTGCCGTACTGTTAGAACACGGGCTGGTTGACGAGCTTGTGCTGATGGTATACCCCATATTGCTAGGTACAGGCAAACGTTTCTTTTCGGATAATGCCGATGCACGCGAGCTGGCTTTTGTAAGTACGAAAACTACGCCCACAGGGGTACAGCTGAACACTTATAGGTATGTTGGAAAATTGGTGAAGGGTTAGTCTGAAGTTTGGATTTCTAAAAAGAGAGCCAGAAGAAGATCAGTTTGGAATTGAAGGTTTTTGGAGGGCAAGGGCTGTAATCCTTAGCTTGGCTCCGGTCCTGCTGTCCGTTTCACTTCCATCAGGGCTATTTAACGATGGCCGTACCTCGAAAACACGGGAAATGACGGGCAATCTTTTGATCGGCTGGTCAGAAGTCGGAGGTTCGGGTCTAAATGTGCATTGATTTGTCATTGCGAACCGAAGGCTAGGGATTGTGAGGTGGTGTGAAGCAATCTATTTTGTGAATTAGTCAGAGGCTTGAAGTTTCGACTAGTAACCAGGTAGATAATTCTGCACAACACCTTAAACAGAATCAGATTAAGGCCAATCGTTTTCTACCCGAAACTATTGCCGCTAACATAGAGATCGAAATCGATGGAAAGCCCAAGGTTGTGCATTCTGGTAATGCTTTCCCTTTTGATACTCGGGCCACCAATCATTCCATTGCCATTATGAATATCCATTGCCACCTGAATGTAGCCTTCAGCTTTTTCTACAAGTTCGCTAACTCCTTTCTTGTCTGTTTCCAGATAGGTTAATAACTTATCGAGCTTATCTTCAAATTCATCGGGCTCGCTATTGGGCATTATTTTCAGCGCGCTAAAGTTATATGCCGATCTGCCGTTTTTCTTTAAATCTCCAATGTTCCAGCTCTCATCAACCGATAAGCTACACATGGCTTTAAGCTCCGTTTCTGAGAGATTTTCGGAAGTGGCCAAAAAATAAACCTGATGATTGGGTTCAGTACTTATAGTGATTATTTCGCCCGAATCACTATCGATATATACCGTAAAGTAAAACCGTTCATCAAGCACCGGTAAGTAAGCTATAATGAACTTGTCACGGTCGCGGTCGATCCGCGTGATCTGTAATTTATTATTGATGTAGATTGGCGCATGGATTTCAAGATATTGTTCGGTTACCCCAAACGTTTTTTCCTGAAATTCCTTTTCAATTAGCGTGATAACTTGTTCGTCGGTCATTTATTGTTTGTGGTGCCTAAAGATAAGGTTTGATTGTTATTCCCTTAAACAAAATCAACCGGAAATCTTGATTATTCCCGGTTGATTAAGTGATTTAGAACCTTTAAGCGCTTAAAATATTATAATACAGCGAATTTAATCTTTCACTAACCTTACTGCACAGCCTGTAGTTTTACTATAATCGGTTACACGCGGTTCGCTGTATTTGTTAAAGTCAAGGTAGTAGGCAAAGCTGTCGCCGCTTGATTTGGTCGTGCTCGACCACCAGTAGCTTAGCCATACCCCGTACTTGAAAGATTGGCCACCGCCATATTCATCGCCGCCTGCACTGCCATTAGTCAATAAATTGAGCCCCGATGAGTTATCGCCATTGCCATGCGCAAATTTGTACGAATCTTTTACGTCCCAGCCGGTAGTGCCGCGCATTTTTTTACCTGCTACCTTTTCCCCGCCTAAAGCTGCAATAAGCGTTAAAAATTCATTGCTGCTTGGCACATGCCAGCCAGCAGGCGCTAAGCCACGGCGATCGGTAACTGCATAAAAGTTGTACAGCTTTCCGTATTTCTTCTCATTACTGCTATCGAAATTAAGGTAACAATAAGCCGGAATCTTTTCCCTGCTTACTTTTTCCCATTCTTTTTGGTTGGCTGCATAATAAATCTGCTCGCCGTTTCTATAGGTACTCACGTTTAAATTGGTGCTTGTCCACACCTGGTTGCCAATTTTTACCGGACCTGTAATTTCTGGCGAGGCATTGTATATTTCTTTTAACTGCGCCGCTTGCGCCGCATTACAGCTCCAAACAAAGTTGGTCGGTTGTATACCGCCGCTTCTTTTTAAACATTCGTTAGTAGCTATTGCATCGGCCTCTTCTTTGGTTTTTGCTATACCCCAGCCAAATGCGGTACCCACATTGCCGTTTATGGTGCGGTAGGCGGCACAGCCTGTACCCGAATAGGTTAACACAATGCTACAAGATCCACCACGTTTGTTGCATTCGTCAACTGCTCTCTTCTCCGCCTCTGCCAGGTTTGGCTGATCGAACGAAAAACCATAATAAAAACCATTAGATCGGTCTACAGCTAAAGCGCCGTATTTGGTTTTAACAGGAGCAGCTGTTTTGGTTGCTGATTTTTTAACCTGCGCCATCACACCAGGTGCCGTTACCAATAGCACAAGCACTAATGCCATTGGGAGGAGTTTAGTTATTTTCATGTCTTAATTAGTTGTTTATTACAAGCCAATTTCCCAATCATGTCACTTAACATCAATACCTTTTATTGGGTATATTTTATGAGTTTTGGCAGAAGTTAGGAGACGGGGCTGAATTTTGGGTTTCTCAAAGCATAGAGGATCAGAGAGCCTTTTGGAGCGCAAGGGCTGTAATCCTTAAGTCAGAAGACAGGTGTCCGGAGTCGGAAGTCTAGGCTTATAAAAATGAATCCATTTGTAATGGCGAACGGAAGGGCAGGATGGCGCGGTGGCGTAAAGCAATCTGTTTGATGATTTCAGCCGCCTTATATCCACTTAATGGGTTAATCACGGTTTTTATTTAACCGATCCCAAAAGCTGTTGTTGTCTAATTTGCTAAAAAGACCTTCAGTAAGGTATATATCCAGAAATTTTAGAATTGAAGTGGTCTGTACAGTCATTTCCTGAGATCCATGATCGTCGTTTATAACTTCATATTGACCTCCTTCCTGGAGTTGGATTAACCATTGGTCGCTGTTGATCATATATTCAGCAAAGTGGAAAATATTGTTTGCTAATTCGCTTTTATAATCAACCGCCTCATGTACTGGAATTACCCTGAATAACCAATCATCGGTGTTAAATCCGTTGCAAAATGTATAGAATTCAATAAGGTCTGGTGGAAGGGGATAACTAAGCTTTAGCTCGAGCTCTGTAAGGTCTTCACCGCTACAGGGAGCGTTAAAGGTAATGCCCAGTTCGTTCACTTCATCTTTCTTACTTTCAAAAAGTTGTTTGAACTTATTCATGCTTGTATCGATGCCAGGTTTTGTGCTCAAATTATTCCCATCGTAATCAAATTTATAAACTCTGTTCTCAAAGTCTTTGGCCATAATAAAATGCTCAATAAGTTCAAAAGACTGTTCATCAGCAGTCGTTACAAAGATATCAGCACCGCCTTGTTGCCAAAGTATTTTACCGTCTCTGTCAAGTCGTGAAATTTCGAGCTCACCATGAATAATATATGTGTCCTGATATTTATAAATTTCAAAGCAGGTAGCTCCGTCGGCTTGCGTACGCCATAATAAGGCCAGATCAGGAATTGATAAACAAAAAATGGTGTCAGAACAACAGATTAAGAGTCTGTCATCTTCTATTATTGTTGAGGTTTCGTGAATTGATGTTCCTCCACCAATAGCTCCTATAGCCGCACTTTTGATTAATGTGCCGTTCTTAAAAACTTTTATTCCATAAATTGACGTAGAGCGATATTTAGATTTTTCGAAATAAGCAAAATCGTAATGGTTAACATGATCAACCGATCCCTCTGTAAATGTTTCATCGTCGTAAATGTTAATGTGATATTTATTGGTTATGTGGTTTATCATATAATTGCCGATAACATTTTTGAATTGTTCTTAAATTTATTCTAAGTTATTTTCTTCGTCAGCATTGGTGGAGTCGTAAAGTATTTTTAACTTATTAATTTGCTTTTCTCTGTTAAATTTCTCGTCGAAAATATAAGCGGGGATAAAACCAACTATCCAAATGGTAAATGAAATAAGATTATTGTAATTAAATATTGCAGAAAGAACTCCGGTAGAAATAAAAACAAGGAATCCAATCAGAGAATAGTAATTGGCTTGTTTGAGTTTTAAAATGTAATTGTCGTCTCTAAAATTTTGCTTAAATGCGAAATTTATTAAAGGAAACCAGATGAAATAAAATAAATTCTTTTGTAATAGGTTCAAATCGTCTGAAATGTTACGTTTTATAAACGTTACTACTTTTTCTATCTGTGAGTCTTTATAGTGGTTAATGTCTTGTTCAGAAACCTCCCGGCTTGCAAGTTCTGCCAGGGCAATACTAACTGCCAGGGCTGTATAGTTAAATTTATTATCAACTATCTCTAAAAGTTCGACTGTAGAAAGCTTTAGGTAGGTTTTTTTTAATTCTTCGGGCGTCATTTTAATGGTGCTGGCTTTAGGTGTAACCAATTGAGATCTTTAGTATTCAATTATAATCAAAAATGGCCAGATTATTTGGTCAATGCGTTTTTATACCATGTGCTTTTATATATTTAGTTAACGCTCCTCTTTTTTATCCTATATTTATTTAACCAGACTCCTTAGCTCAGTTGGTAGAGCAACAGACTCTTAATCTGTGGGTCCAGGGTTCGAACCCCTGAGGGGTCACTAGCCTTAATAAAACAAAACGCCCACACCTTTCAGCATGAGCGCTAGCTGTTTGTTTTATTTTCTTTAATGCTTTATATCAGCAGGGGCATTGGTGGTAGAATCTGCTACAGCATCGGTACTTGTACTGTCAATTACCTTGGTGGTATCAGTGTATTTATACGTACTATCCGCATTTTCCTGATCAGCCTTTTTACCAGTACAGGCTGACAATGCTAAACCAAATGCGGCTACTAAAATTATTATTTTCGTTTTCATATCAAATGTTATTGGTGTACTAATATAATCCGTTTTAAAACGCAATTGTTTTGATAATGGTTGAATTAGTCGGTGACCGAGGGCGGAAGTTTAGATATATTTTTCTCTTAACCACAAAGACCACGGAGAGAAAGCACAGAGGGCACAAAGTTGGGGGGCTGCAATTATGCTCTGCCCATTCTTCATTCTCGCGCATGCGGGAACCACGGAGTGCTCAGCGAAGCTAATCTTAATGGTGTTGTGTTTTACCTCCAAGAGCACGAAGAAATCAGTCTGAAAAATTTCGTCATTGCGAACTGAAGGCAGGGTTGCTTCGGTGGCGTGAAGCAATCTTTTTAACAGAATATTGAAGGTGATCGTCACCCTGACCTGTAGCGCAGCGGAAAGCTACGCAGTAAACCGAGCCTTATGCGAGTTCACCGAAGGTAATTTATTTCAGGGTCTCTCTAGTAATTAACTTATCTGTATACAAATTAAATTCTTCTTTCAGCAGCTTAATTATAAATTTTTGCTATATTTATGTCGCGAACACAGTTAGGCATTTATTTAATTTTTTTAAGATGCATCTAACAAAAAATCAAATTACTTTAGCTAAACTGGAGTTTAGTTATCGCACACTCAAAAGGCCTTTTAATGTAAACCTGGTCCAAAATTCAATTCAATTTTTAAAACAGCTCCGAGGCAAACCATCATCTGGTAAAGAATGCGATTGGTATGTGCTTTTTGTAAACCAAAACCACGAGGTTTTTTGCTGGCACAAGCTAAAGCAACAGGCCAAACCAATTAACTGCATACAGCAACTGGCGGGCTTGGCTGTTGCCTGTAATGCTTATGGTGTACTGGTGGTAAACTATTGCGATGTGAAAAGCATTAAGGTTAACCCCCTCGACGAACTTTTTGTAAGCACCTGTTTTAATACCTGTGCAAAGCTAAACATCGAAATTATTGATTATGTAATCTGTAATGCGCAAACGCATTATAGTTTTAGGGATGGGTATAGGGATTAAAATACAACTGGGCTGTTGAAAGACAGCCCAGTGTATGTAAGTTTGTTTTATCGTTATTCGTCGGCCAATTCGTCATTGCGAACTGAAAGGATGGGTAATGAGGTGGCGTGAAGCAAGTCTTTTTGAAGAAACTTAAAAATTGTTGATAGCCAGTTGCTTTACTGCATGTTTGGTGTCTTCAAAGTTATTTGAATTTGTTAATGTCTAAAACGATTGATGATTTACGAAGATTCACAATAAAATGGCAACACCTGTAGCTTCATTAGACTTTGTCATCAGCCAAGTCCGAAACACCAGGCTGAGTGTAATCCAATTTCGAATAGTTCATTCGGATATAGCCATCACTGCTATATACTTTATAAGAAGGATCAACAGCAGTCATACAAGCCCGAAATAAGCCTAATTTTGAAAAGCTAGGATGTGTACGTCTGATTTGAGGTAAGTATTTTAAACTGGTTTGAAGAGTTGCTTCTATATAAGCTAGATTATTATATCCATTAAAAAATAATTCAGAAATGATGACATCAGAAATATATGAACCTGCACCTGCAAAATGAGGATAATCATTAAGAAATTCCTGAAAAATCTGCAGCGTTAATTGATCACTATTTATATCATTAATTGTAGTTTTTATAAGGGACTTAAAATTTATGTCTAATAGTTCATCAAATGTTCTCTGCCCATCTAGAATAAATAATATTTGAGAAGTATTTAGGTAGAAATTTTCAACATAATGTAAGTGAGCATTTTTACTTTTTTGCATCCAATCTCCCTTTGTGACATCATAAGTCAAAAAAACTAAATCAGTTTGATTAGATTTTGCATAATTGAGCATTTCATGATAAATAACAAAATCTCCATAAGGATCTTCTGATTTTTCTTTCCGTTCATAACAGCCTGGAAAGGTTTTAAATTGTTCTTTATCAAAATCGGACTTATCAAGAAGTTTGATAAATTCATCAAATTCTTTTTTAATAGCATTAAGATACTCATCTGGAAGTGGTTGTAATAATTCAAGTTTATTGAAAATCTTGATAAATTCGTCCTTGTATAGTATTTCAGATGTAGAGACGTTTTTTGATCCAATTGCCGTTTCGATCTCAGTTAACAGATTTTTAGCGCTATCATGTAGTTTTTTCAATTTCTTATCTACATCAGGATAGTCAATAAGTTTCGATTTGTTCTTTTCTTGAAAATTTGAGATATTATCGAGAATACCAGAGGAAAAATTTTCTGGAATAGTTTTGGTTACCTCGTTACTAAAAGTATTTATTACATTTTCCCTATTCTTAACAAATTCCCATTGGACTTGAGCTGTCAAAACAATCCTTTTTTCATAGTCTTTGAAAAATTGAAGCAGTTTTTCACGAGCTTTGAAGGAAGTACTGTAGATTCTTAGGAGTACATTTGTATCTAAGAATATTTTATAATCACCCTTTAGATTACTTGCATTCTCAAAACCATTATAATACTTATCCAAAACCTCATTATGAGATTTTATTGTTTGCTTGAATCGTTTTGCCCCAAATGTTAATAGTTGAACTGGGACAGTATTTGTTATTTCAGTCTGCTTACTCATTGTGAGAGATTAATTTCCTGACAAAATAAGAATTTATTATTGTGGGCCAAAATCGTATTTTGCAATTTAAATTGGCATTCACGGAAATAGGCATAAAATCTGTAACCCATTCTAGAGCAAATCTTAACGGGCAGAATAGTAGGGTTGGGTTGACTTGTACTTTCCATGTTAAGGCTAAATTGAGGTTATAAATATTAATGCCTCCTCGGAGCTGATCTTGTATGCGGACTTACGTAAGTTCCGTTTTTTCGCGTATAACCTTTTACATGTACGGTTCCTCCTGATGAGGTAGTTGATCTGCTCGTAGAACTAGAAGATACACTTGATGTATTATTCTTGATTAGTTTACCATATCGATATTGTATAACAGGTATTCCGTCATAGACGTAACCATACTCATCCGTAAATTTAAGATTGTCAGCTTGTTCTTTAGATAGCTTCTTTAATTTTTTCCAAGTTCTAAGTTTCGCGCTATAGCCAGTGATGGATCCATATTTTATAAATGCATTTTTTGTACCCCTTGAATAAACAAAAGCTTTGCCTGACGCTATTGAAGATGATTGATCGATTTCATTTGATGTACTGAATATTGGAGTTTCTGCATCAGAAACGGTAAGGTAATAATTTGTTGTACAGCTTGATAGTGTCAGTAATGCTGCAAAGAATAAGATGTTGAAGTGTTTCATATTTAATTAGTGATTATTATTAAGTCCACTAATGTAAATACCAAAAAGAATCAAACAATACGGGAAACCGTACTCATTTCGGCGCGAGTTTTAGCCGGTATGATAGTAGAATTGGGTTGACTTGTGCTTTTCAGAATTGGGATAGATAAACTTATTCACAGTTCATTGATACTGTAGATATTATTTTACACGCATCACATTTAAAGTCATACTGGTTGTTAAGTTGTGTTTTTAAATTCCATTTCTTATTACAACCCGGACAAGGCCTTGTCAGTTCATCTCCTTTATATTTGTTGTAATTATGTAAATAATAAAGAGTTGGGATTGAAGTCAACTCTTCGATTTTCTTGCAAATTTCGAGCCCCTGTTTGGATAGTTCAGAATCAATTTCTTGCATCTGTTGTAAAGCCCAACGTTCTCCAACTTCACAATTCATTTGCAAACTGTCGCACGAAATATAATTTGTTTCCCAACTTAAAATAGGCATATAGCCATGATCGTAATAAATTGGTAATCTATAAAGAGGAACTGATTTAAAGCAAGTCCCACAAGTTAACGGAGATTTGATTGTGATATAATTTGTAATCAGAATATAGAAATCAGGTTTTTTACATTTGCAAGGAGATTTATAACTATTATACGACTTTCCTATAGTTTTATATTTCAGCTTAGCATTACAGATATCCTCAATTGTTTTTGTTTGTCTATTTACATAGAAGTTATTAAATTTCTTATGGAGAGAATTTTTCTCAAGCGTGAAGGGTAAACAAACTATTTTGTCGTTTTTAATATACTGAGATTCTATTCTTCCTTGTGTCTGTCCATTTCCACGATAAAAAGACATCAGTACATTAAACTCATCAATAAGTTCATCTTTATCCAATTTTTTTGTCATTATATCAATTGATATTTCTTGAATATACATGGTATCTTTTATGATTACAGGAATGTTCTAATTTAAGTATAATAAAAAGAATCGTATCGGTTGGCTCAAAATCAATTTGCTTTAGATATTATTTTAAAAACACATTCAGTCTTTTGCGCCGTCCTCAAGTACTAATACTTGCGCCCCGATAGTTTTATAAAACCCAAAGAACAAATCGGTATCTGGTTTTCTATAGCCATTTACTATGCATGCATTATAAATCTGTTATCTTTGCAGCGTTTAACCGTTTATCCGCATTCATTAACTTATTTCATGGGCAAAAATAGCATCGGCTCTACCATTTCGTACTTCTTTTTAGGCGAGTACTTTTCTGATGCCCTGCGCACCACCATTACCGTGGTATTGCCTATTATTTTATTCTTTTACCTGGGCAACCCCGAGGCGGCAAAAGGAATAGGAGTCGGGGCTTTGTTAATCAGCCTGACTGATTTGCCCGATAACCGCCTGAATAAACTGAAAACAGCCTTATCCAGTATCATCGTGTTTTTCCTGGCCACATTGGTGGTCTCATCCGTATTGTACAATCCATACCTTACTGCGGTGGTAATGGTTATTGCGGCTTTCGGTTGTTCCATGTTTGCGGTGTACGGGCAAAAACTATCGTTGATTGGCACCATGGCGCTGATTGTATGCACTTTTGTAATGGGGCTTCATCCGGCCAGGCCGATGTATTTCAGTAGTTATATTTTGGTGGGTGGTGTGTGGTATTATGTCATCAGCCTGATCCAGATTTTAATACGACCTTACCGCTCGCTGCACCATGCCATTTTTGAATGTTTGATGAGCAGTGCCGCATTTCTAAATGCAAAGGCTAAAAATTATGATGTGGATGTGCCGCTCGATCTGCAACAGAAAGAAGCCATTAAACTGCACATCAAGGTAAACCAGAAACATGAACTGATCCGCAATTTGTTGCTTACCGATAAGTATGCCATGAATCCCGATAACCCCAAAGGCCAGTTGTTGTTGGAGCGGGCCAGGTTACTGATTGATTTATATGAGCAGTTGAACGCCGTACATTACGATTACGCTTTGGTACGAAAAACTTTGGCAACAGGCCCGAGCCTGAAACTGATTGCCACTTTAATAGAATTGCTGGCCAAAGAGCTGGAGCAACTGGGCAGGCACGTGCGTTCGGCAAAGGCTTATAAAGGTGAGGTGGCCACCAATATCGAATATTACCAGAAACGCCTGATGTTATTGCAGGAAATGGAGCGTTTAAACGAAACGCAACGCAAAATTGTGCTCAAAGTGGTTTCGAACATGAACGATATTGTACGTATTATCGAAATGATAAGAGGCAATGAGCGTACGCCACAGAAACACCTGCAGGAATTGAGTGGGCCGATTTCCTATCCCTTATTTATTACCGGCGATCGTTTTTCGATTAAGGAGCACCTTACCTTAAAATCGCCCATCTTCAGGTTTTCGCTACGCTTGGCCATCTGTTTTCTTTTTGGTTTTTTGCTCATCTGGCAATTAGAACCAAGTAAATACAGCTATTGGCTTTTTCTTACCCTGGTTATTGTGGCGCGGCCGAAGTTTTCGATTACCTGGAAACGGAATCTGCAGCGTTTAAAAGGAAGTATGGGTGGGGTTGTAATTGGATTGATTATTATTTATTTTGTGAAAAGCCCGGCGGTGCTGTTATCATTCTCGGTTATTTTTCTGTTGGGCTTTTATGCCTTTAACCGTTTAAATTATACTGTAAGTGTATTGTTTATTACCCCTGCCGTAATTTTAACATTAGGTAGTTACCAGGGCCATTTCGATCATATTGTGCACGATCGGATTATCTTCACTGTACTGGGCTGTGTAATTGCCATTTTTGCCACTTATCTTTTCCCAATTTGGGACAGCCGCCAGTTGAAAGAGAAAATAAGCAAAGCCACAAAAGACAGTTTGCATTATTTGCAGGTAGCGATAGAAAGGAAGGAGAACATGGACGAGAATATCTCACGCATGGCCAGAAAAAACGCTAACCTGAGTTTATCTTCATTAAGCGAAGCCATTGAGTCGGCCAGCCAGGAGCCGATGCGGAAACATATCGATTTTAATGGCTTGTATGGGGTACAGTCTACCATTTACCAGATTAATGCCATCATCACTTCTATTTACCTTTCTGTTAACCATAAACCAGAGCAAGCCGACCCATTGCTGGTTACACAAATTGTTAGCAACCTGAGTAACGAAGCTATATTAAAAAATGATGTAGTACCACGTGTTGATGTTATGGATGTAAATCATGATGATCATTCTACCAGGCAGAAGCTGGCGCACATTGCGGCTTTATCGTTGGATTTTAAGCGGTTTAGTGCTGGTTTTTGGGGCTGAGTTTAATGTTTGTCAGTCTGAGCGGAGTCGAAGACTTTGTCAATAGATCAATTTATTTGTTTTTTGGAAATGAAAGGGCAGTGGGTCTTAGCAGATTGTAGTCCTGCTTTTCATTACAAGTCCGCTCCCGATGAAAAATCGGGATTGCGGGCTTTCCATTCCAATCAGGTTTATTCACGAAGTTCAGTGCTGGTTTTGGGGGTTAAAGTTAATTGTTTGTCAGTCTGAGCGGAGTCGAAGACCTTCTCAGTCGTTAACTTTTAAAATGTATTTATACGTAAAGGATCCTTCGACTACGCTCAGGATGGCATATTCCAATAGAAAAATCGTCATCTCGACTGGAGTGCAGTCCCGAACTTTCGGGAGAGAGATCTTTGAACCTAGTTATTGAAATCTAGTTTAAAAGATTTCTCGACTGCACTGCGTTTCGCTCGAAATGACGATGCTTCGAGACAGATTTAGCCACTAGCTCCGTGCATAACCTATGGCTCCATGGCAATCACATCATAAACCAGCGGTAATAAATTTGTTTGATTTACCCACCGCCAGTTGTATATTGCTATATTGTGCCCGTTTTAAACATTTTTATATGAAAAAATTATCCTTTGTTCTGCTTTGCCTCTCTTTCTTAACCATAACAACTTTTGCGCAAAAGAAACCCAATTTTTGGGATGATGTACAGGTAATTAAAAAGTACGATCAAATGTATAAACCACCTGTAAATCCGGTGCTTTTTGTCGGGAGCTCATCTATCCGCAAATGGGACGATTGTACACAGATTTTTGCCAAATATAATGCTTTAAACCGGGGTATTGGCGGTGCGGTGATTAACGATATTACGTATTATTTAAACGATGTTGTTTTCCCGTATCAACCTAAACAGATTGTACTTTATGTTGGCGAAAATGACCTGCCTAATGATGCGGTTACACCTGATACTGTTTTAAACCGTACCATCCGTTTAGTGCAGGCCATTAGGGCAAAGTTACCAACGGTGCCCATTGTTTATATTTCGATTAAACCAAGCCCGAGCAGAGATAAATTTAAGGAGAAAGCAGTAGCATCTAACGCGTTGATTAAAAAGTTCCTCGCCGGAGAAGCCAATACGAAATTCGTCAATATATATCCGTTGATGTTAACCAAGGATGGGCAGCTTAGACCAGAACTTTTTGTAGATGATATGCTGCACATGAATGCTGCCGGTTATGCCATCTGGAAAAAAGCTGTTGAGCCACATCTGTTAAAAGACTAAAGCTTAAAGCGAAAATCGTCATTTCGACCGAAGCGGAGAAATCTATAGTAAGGATATCGAGACTGAAATTCATCTGCAATAGGTGATGGGTTGGAGTAGCTTAACGATACAATCGTCAGGCAATTTATGCACGCGTTAGAAACGCGCGCAAGCCTGGAATAAGGACACATAAGCTTACATGACCTTAAATTTCTGATATGGTTAGAAATTTTCTGGTCTATTCTTTAGCACCTAATGTATCTTTTCTTGCACAGTCTCCAATAAACTAGCCCCGATTGAACGGTAAGCCCGGAGCGAGGTACGAGTGAGGACTTGTAGTGAAAGCGGGACTGGAACAAACCGAAACACTACAGCTATTGCGCTCCAAAAAACAAGACAAATTTTCTCACCACCTAAGGCAAATACCCTACTTTCGGAAGTCGATGCCCTAGATTACTATCAATTTACCATATAAGATATATAAGAACACATAAGCTCATATGTCCTTAAATTTCTTATATGGTTAGAAAAAATTGAGATGCTGCGCTGAAGAATAAAAAGCAATTCATTTTTACCATCTAAGACATCTTAGCACACCTAAGAAAATAAGCGTTAGCTATTTCATACTCATAATGATTTGTTTTAGTGAATGCGGTAAACAATGTTAACCGGAATTAAAATTATATATTTATTATTGCGTTTTAACCGTCCCCTAACTTACATGAAGAAACTTCTACTGGCTATATTATTCTTCTTTACTGCTTTTTGTACCCAGGCCCAGGTGCTATTGGGGATTCCGCAAGTGGTAAACTACAATAACGAGCAGTATAATGGCGGTATTCAGAACTGGGATGTAGAGCAGGATAAAAATGGAATCCTCTATTTTGGCAACAATGAGGGGCTGCTTACTTTTAACGGCCGTTATTGGAACCTGTTCAGGTTGCCCAACTTTACCTCGGTACGTTCGGTAGGGATCGATTCTAAAAACCGAATTTACGTAGGCGGACAAGATGAGTTTGGTTATTTCTACCCTAATGCACAAGGTGTTTTAAAATATACTTCGTTATTAAACCTGCTGCCCGAAAACATGCGGAAACTAGCCGATATCTGGGGCGTTGCAATTGTGCGCGATGAAGTGTTTTTTAGGTCGATACATGCTATTCTGCATTATAAAGACGGTGTAGTTAAAAGTTATAAAACCAATACTACCTGGCTGTTTATGGGCGCGGCAAAGGGGAAAGTTTTTTCACAATCATCTGATTCTGGCCTGATGATTTATGACCACGAAATGTGGAAGCCCTTTTGTGTGGATAGTGTTTTAAACCGCTCAGGCATTACTGCAGTACTACCTTATGGTGGCGATACCTTATTGGTTTCGATGTTAAAAAAAGGCTTCTTTCTCATCGTTAACCACCAGCTAAAACCTTTAAAAACCAGTTTAGATCAGGTTTTTTTAAACGAAAGGGTTTATTTTACCACCCAAATCAGTCCGAATTTATATGGCGTAGCCACCACTTCGGGTGGGGTGTACATTATGACCAAACAGGGTAACCTGGTGCAGAAATACAACTATAAAGAGGGCTTACAGAACAATAATGTAAGGGGCATACTGCTGGATAAGGATAAGAACATGTGGCTGGCCCTTGATGATGGAATTGCTTATGTGGCCATAAACAGTGCAGTTAAAAATATTTCACCCGATCGTAATAAGCAGATTACCAGTTACGCTTTTCGTAAATATGGCGGATCGATCTACATTGGCACTTCTTATGGCTTGTACCGCACTAAAATTAATACGGCTATGCCCGATTTAAGCTATTCGACAGCCAATTTTGAAGAGGTAAAGAATACCAAGGGGCAGGTATGGGGGCTTGATGAAATTAACAACCAGCTGCTCATGGCACACGAAGATGGAACCCTGTTAGTGAAGGATAATGTTGCCACCCCGCTATACAGCGCAATTGGTACCTGGACGTACCAAAGCATGGATAATGTTTACCCAAGCAAAGAGGTAATTGCAGGCACTTATGCCGGACTGCAGGAAATAAATTACAATGGAAGCCGCTTTATTAACGGCGGCAAAATTGCCGGAATTAACGAAACACTGCGCTTTATTGTGGCCGACAACAATAATCCAGACCTGATCTGGGCTTCGCATCCTTACCATGGTGTATATAAAATAGAACTTAAACCCGATCATAAAAGTGTGCTACGTACTACCTTATGCTCTGATCGGGATGGTTTGCCCACCAAGCTTTATAATTACGTGTTCCACCTTAAAAATAGGGTGGTAATTGCTACCATAAGCGGGATTTTTGAATACAACGCGGTCAGTAAAAAGTTTACCCGGTTTAAATTGTTGGGATCAGCACTCAACGGTGTTCCCATCCAGTACCTTAAAGAAGATAACGATGGCAATATCTGGTTTATTACCAATAAAAAGGTAGGCGTAATCGATTTCCACAGGCCGCAGGGTAAAAATGCTTTCAGTATTTTATACCTGCCCGAGCTAAATGGCAAAGTGGTTGGTGGTTTCGAATCGATATATACACCCGATAGCAAAAACATATTTATAGGTGCAAACAAAGGGGCTTACCATATCAATTACCAGAAATACATTCAGAATATAACCCGGCCAAATGTAGTGTTAGGCACGGTTAAATTAATGGGTAATAAAGACAGTGTGGTTTTTGGTGGCTATTTTGTAAATAAAGGCGCCATTGTGCCAAAGCAGGATTTGCAAGAAATACCTGAATATGTATACAGCTTAAATTCTATCCATTTCGAATATGCTTCTACGCTTTTTGAGCACGATAAAAACATTAAATTCAGCTACCAGCTTATGGGCTTTGATAGCGAATGGTCGGCATGGAATACTAAGAGTGAAAAGGATTATACCAATCTGCCTGCCGGAAAATATACCTTTAATGTAAAGGCCAGTACCGGTATCAGTAACGAATCGGATGTGGTAAGCTATACTTTTGTAGTGCTGCCCGCCTGGTACAATACCATTTGGATGCGCATGGTTTACCTGGTTTTAATTGTAATGGCATTGAGGTTAATTATCAGGTGGCAAAAAAAGAAGCATATAAAAGAGCAGGAGCGCATGAGTTACCTGCACCAGCTGGAGCTAGATAGAAATGAAAAAGAAATAGTAAGGCTGCAGAACGAAAAGCTAGAAGCTGATGTGAATTATAAAAACAAAGAGCTTTCTACCATGACCATGCACCTGGTTCAGCGTGGTAAAGTTTTGGCCAAAATAAAGGAAGTTATATCGGCGGTAATTAAAAACCATGATCTTAACGAAAGTTCGCCCAGTTTCAGGCACCTGATCAGGTTGATTAAAGATGTAGAAAAGAAAGACCAGGAACTGGATCACATGAGTGTACATTTTAACCATGTAAATACCGAGTTCTTCAGCAGGCTAAAAGATCTTTATCCCGACCTAAGCCAGAACGATCTGAAATTCTGCGCCTACCTGTCAATGAACCTTTCATCAAAAGAAATGGCCCAGCTGATGAATGTAACCATTAAGGCTATAGAAGTGGGGCGTTACCGCCTTAGAAAGAAACTTCAGCTTAAGCCAGAAACTAATCTGTACGAATTCCTGATCGAAATAGCACGACAAAAAACGCCTTAAATGTATGTTTTTGTTACAATAATTGTTATTTTCTGTTAAAAAATTTAAACAACTGTAATACAGTTGTTTATGCTTCTCTTGTAGGGCTTATGTAGGCCTGTTTTTTTTGTTTTTTAGCCTTTTTGAGGGTTGGTGTATGGTTCGTGTAGTAGTGCTAAATTCTGCTATTGCTACCCACGTCTATAGATTTGATTTATGAAACAGCAGCCAATAAGACTGTATCATGAACTAACCAAATATCATTAACTAAAAACTAATTTCTATGAGAGGAAGATTTACATTCGTATTCTTCATTTACTGTCTCCTGGCTTTCCCGTTTGCCATAATGGCGCAAGACATTCCGGTTACAGGAAAGGTAACAGAACAAAATGGTAGTCCGTTACCAGGTGTAACAGTTAAGTTAGATGGAACTACAAAAGCGGCATCTACTGATGCCAACGGTGTATTTACCATTCAGGCTCCGGTAGGCGCAAAGCTCACCATCAATTTAATCGGTATGACGGCACAAACGGTAACTGTGCCAGCAGGAGGCCGTATTAATGTAACGCTAATTGCCAATTCAAAAGACCTTACCGAAGTAGTAGTGGTGGGTTACGGCACACAGAAGAAAAGTGTGGTAACCGGATCTATCTCGAGCGTTAAGGCCAAAGATTTAGAAAGCATGCCCATTAACCGGGTAGAGCAGGCTTTGCAGGGCAGAACATCTGGTTTAACCATTGCCAGTAGTAATGGCCAGCCCGGAACATCTTCTACAGTTAGGGTAAGGGGGTACACCACCTTCTCAAGCGGGGGAAGTAATGATCCACTTTGGGTAGTAGATGGGGTGATTGTAGATAACGGCGGTATTGGTTACCTTAACCAGGCCGATATCGAATCGATCGAAGTTTTAAAGGATGCCGCTTCACAGGCCATTTATGGTGCCAGGGCTGCAAACGGAGTAATCATTGTGACCACCAAAAAAGGTAAAGCCGGTTTGGTAAGTGTTAACTATAATGGTTTCTATGGCACCTCAGCACCTGCTAAAAGATTAGATCTTTTAAATGCAACTCAATATGCTACAATCAGGAATGAATCGGCAGCAAACGCAGGATTACCACAGCCTTATGCAAATCCGGCTGCACTTGGTGAAGGTACTAACTGGCAAGACCAGGTATTTAACGATGATGCCCGTCGCCAGACACACGAATTCAGCGTTAGTGGAGGAAGCGAGAAGCTTACTGTTTACAGCTCTTTCGGTTACATTAAACAAGACGGTATCGTGGCCAGCCCGATTTCTAAATGGAACAGGGCCAATGTAAGAATTAATACAACATATAAACCTGCAAAATGGATTACTTTTGGCGAAAATTTAGGTTACAGCCATTCGGTAAACAGCAGTTTAGGGAACACCAATAGCGAGTTTGGCGGACCATTAAGTTCTGCAATTAACCTCGATCCGATTACACCGGTAGTAGAAACCAACCCGGCTTTAATTGCCAAATCGCCTTATACCATTGCAAATACTTTAAGGGATGCTAACGGATTCCCATATGGTATCTCGCCGATTGTTGGTCAGGAGATGACTAACCCAGTGGCTTACATGCAAACCAGATTAGGCAATTATAGCTGGGACCACAATATTGTGGGTAATGCATTTGCTGAAATAGAGCCTATTGCGAATTTAAAACTAAGATCTACTTTAGGTACTAAGGTTGCTTTTTATGGAGGCGATTCTTATACTCCACTGTTTTACCTAAACTCATCATCTAAAAACGATAAAAAATCATTTTACCGTGAAATCAATACGGTATTGAACTACAACTGGGAAAATACCCTGAGTTACTCACGTAACTTTGGAAAACACCATGCTTTTATCATCTTAGGACAAGGATATTATATGGATGGTAATACCAGAGGCATAAGCACCACTTACCAGAACATTATTGCCAATAATTTTTATGAGGCCAACTTAAATTATGATCCCGGAACAGCCAATAAATTAGTAAACGGTAGTGATGGTGTGCAACATGTAGTAAATTCGCTGTTTACGCGCGTAACTTACGATTATGATGAGAAATACCTTTTTACCGGTATTATCAGGCGTGATGGTTCTACACGCTTTGGTCCTAACCACAGATTCGGTTATTTCCCTTCGTTCTCATTGGGATGGGTACCTTCAAAAGAAGATTTCTGGAAAGAAAACAATGTGGTTAACTTCTTAAAATTACGTGGTGGTTATGGTGTAACAGGTAATGATAACCTCGGTGGCGAATTTAGGTATGTTTCACTGGTTGGCAGTAACCGTAACTATACATTCGGTACTACGGATGCAAGTACCATTGGCTGGAGCCCAGCGGCATTATCAAACCCTGATTTAATCTGGGAAGAAACCCGTCAAACTAACATTGGTTTCGATGCAACATTATTTACCAACTTTACATTAACCGCCGAGTATTATAAAAAGAAAACAGTCGGAATTTTAATGACCCCTCCAATTCCGGGTTATTCTGGTGCTGCAGGTGGTCCGGTTCAGAACATTGGCGATATGCAAAATACCGGTATAGAGATTGAATTGGGTTACCGAAAAAAAATAGGTGAATTTAACCTGGGTGTTAACGGTAACATCTCTTTCTTAAAAAACAAGGTAACCAAATTATTGCCTGGAAGAGAATTTATAGAGGATAATGCACAGAGTTTCCAAACGATGGGTAATTTCACCAGAACAGGCTTGGGTCGCTCTTTCAATGAGTATTATGGTTACGATATGCAGGGTATTTTCCAGACTCAGGCAGAGATCGACAGTTATGTTGGTCCGGCAGGAACCAAATTACAGCCAAATGCAAAACCAGGTGATATTAAATACGCGAACTTAAATGGGGATAACGAGATTAACTCATCAGACAGAACTTATTTAGGCAGTCCGATTCCTAAATACACTTATGGTTTAACCATCAACCTGGCTTATAAAAACTGGGACTTGGTAGCTTTCGGTAATGGAGTTGGTGGAAACCAGATTTTCCAGGGCTTACGCCGTTTAGATGTAACCTATGCCAACTGGCAAACGAAGATATTAGACCGCTGGACGCCTTCTAATCCTTCAACCACTATGCCGCGTATTGTTGAAACTGATCCGAACGGAAACTACATCAAGTTTTCGAAACTATATCTTGAAAAAGGTGATTATTTCAGGCTAAAAACCTTACAGGTAGGCTATACGCTTCCTCAAAATGTATCGAAAAAAATTGGTGCACAAAAAGTGAGAGCTTATTTAATGAGCGAAAACTTATGGACCATTACAAAATATACAGGTTATGATCCGGAGATTGGGGGAACAGTGTTAGGTGTAGATAGAGGTGTTTATCCGCAGGCACGTTCATTTATGATTGGTTTAAACGTTGGATTTTAATACTTGAACAATGAAAAAAAGCATTTTATATATAGCGGCTATTGTCGCTTCATCACAATTATTTACTGCATGTAGAAAACAGCTTGATGTAAATCCGAGAGAACGTATTCTGGAGAGCAATTATTATAAAACGCCTTCAGAGGCATTTAATTCGCTGGTTTCGGTTTACGATATGCTTGGAAATCAATCTTCGGGCTACTTAACTAAAGTAAATATACTCTCTGCAGCATCTGATGATCATTACGCCGGGGGCGATTCGCCATCTGATATCGGTGATTTACAATCGATCAATAATTATACGCTAACTTCTACTTCCGGCGCTGCCAGTCACCTCTGGAATAAAGGTTTTACCGGCGTTTACCGTGCCAATGTATTCTTGCAGAAAGTGCAGGGTATTGCCATGGATAATGCTACAAAAAACCGGTATATCGCAGAAGCAAAAGCGATGAGAGCGATTTTCTATTTCGACCTTGTTAAATTATTCAAGAATATTCCTTTGATTACCGAACCGCTTACCGCTGGCAACATGTACGATGTGTTGCAGGTGCCATCTGCCGATATATATACTTTTGTGATTAAAGACCTGAGCGAGGCGATCCCAAATTTACCGATTACCGTTCCTGTTGCGTCTGAAGGTGGCAGGTTAACCCAGGGCGCCGCCCATGCAGTACTTGGAAAAGTGTATATGTGGTTGCAGAAATGGCCTGAAGCTGCAGCAGAGTTTGCCTTGGTTAACGGTTCAACACCAGGTTCAAGCCAGTATGGTTATAAACTCTTAACTAATTACGCCGACCTGTGGAATGTGAAGAACAAATTTAATTCTGAATCTATTTTAGAAATTGTTTACAACACCACCTCTGATATGGGTTGGGGAACAGTTGGTAGTCGTGAAGGTAACGTAATGAGTATTTTGGTTGGTCCGCGTAACTATGTACCTGTAAATGCAGCGCTCGCACCTGATTACATTTCGGGCTGGAGCTTCTTGCCTTTCACCAAAGATTTCTTTGACCAGATTCATTACGACCCAAGAAATAAAGCAACTGTTGCCAACTTGGATAGTTTAGAAAAGGCAGGTATTGTGACTTACAAGCATGCATATGCTAATACCGGATATTTTATAGAAAAATATGCTGGCCGTAATTCAACCAAAGCATCCAGTGGCCAGTTAGAACTCAACTTTGGTCAGGATATGTACGAAATCCGTTTGGCCGATACTTATTTGTTAGAGGCAGAAGCATTGCTGAAAAGTGGAGCAGGTGTTGGTGCCGGAACAAAAGCTTATATGATGTTTAACGCGGTAAGGGCAAGAGTGGGCTTAAATCCGCTACCGGTAACTATGGATAACATTATGCGCGAACGCCGTTTAGAGCTTGCTGCAGAAGGACACCGCTGGTTTGATTTGGTACGTTGGGGGCTTGCACCAACAGTACTGGCCTCAAAAGGTTTCAAGAGCGGTAGAAATGAGATCCTGCCAATTCCTGAAAATGAACTGGCCAACTCTAAAATTTTGCAGAGTAAAGAATGGGGCGGTTCTAAATAATCCCCGTTTATATATCCTTAATGTTTAATTGTTACAGGGAGAAAGCTAAGTCTTTCTTCCTGTTTTTACCAGATCATCTTCCTTGTATGCTATTCACCAAGTCCTTTGGACTCTTAATAGGCTGTGCTTTTACTTTTTCGGTTATGGCGCAGGGCCAGCCACAAGTGTGGTTAACCAAAGCCGATCGTACGGCTTTATTTACCCGTCAATCTACTGGCTTAAGTTTGGCCAAGGCCAAAAATAAGCTGCCTACTATTTTTGTAAACGATAAAGAAACTTTTCAAAGTATAGATGGTTTTGGTTTTGCCTTAACCGGGGGAAGTGCGCAGCATATTATTAAAATGTCGGCGCCGGCAAGGGCAGCACTGCTTAAAGAACTTTTTGCAACCAATGGCAATAATATTGGTGTAAGCTACATCAGGTTAAGTATCGGTGCATCCGATTTAAATGAAAAAGTATTTTCTTATAATGACCTTCCCGAAGGACAAACCGATTTGGAACAGGCCAAATTTGATTTAGGACCCGATAAAACTGATGTTATTCCGGTAATGAAGGAGATCCTGGCCATTAACCCGAAGATTAAAATTATGGCTTCGCCATGGTCTCCGCCCTTATGGATGAAAACCACTTACGATGCCCGTGGAGGTATGCTTAAACCCGAATATTACACTACTTACGCTAAATATTTTGTGCGGTACGTACAGGAAATGCAAAGGGTAGGTATTCCGATCGATGCCATTACGGTGCAAAATGAGCCATTACACCCGGGTAATAATCCCAGTTTATTTATGGCAGCACCAGATCAGGCACTTTTTATAAAACAGTTTCTGGGTCCCGCTTTTGCTAAATCCAATATTAAAACCAAAATTATTATTTATGATCACAATGCTGACCGACCTGATTATCCGATCAGCATTTTAGATGATTCGGAAGCAAAGAAATACATAACAGGTTCGGCCTTTCATCTTTACGGAGGTAACATAGAGGCTTTAACCGATGTGCATAATGCCCATCCCGATAAAAATATTTATTTCTCTGAGCAAATGGTGGTTGAACGGCCCGATGCCGCAACTATCAATATCATAAATCCGGTAAAGCGCTTAATTATTGGTGCCGCACGCAACTGGAGCAGAAACGTTTTGGAATGGAACCTCGCTGCCGATCCAGAAAACAAGCCGTATACCGAAAGAGGAGGTTGCTCTATGTGCCAGGGGGCAGTTACCATTAATGGCGATAAGTATAGCCGCAACCTGGCTTACTTCTCCATTGCTCATGCCTCAAAGTTTGTAAGGCCTGGCGCTATACGCATTGCTTCAAACGAGCTGAATGGTTTAGCTAACGTTGCATTTAAAACACCCGATGGTAAACATGTACTTATTGTGGCCAATACGGGTAAAGAAGCTGCAGCCTTTAACATCAGTCAGAATGGCAAAACATATGCTGCAGCACTCGATAAGGGTGCAGTAGCCACTTATATCTGGTAATTATCAATTATTTACACTATGTTTTTAAGAAAATCACTTTTATCTATTTTGCTGTTCAGCAGTATTTCGTTTACCGGTTTTAGTCAGGGTTTTTTAAAAGCATCGGGCACAAAAATTGTTGATGGCCGCGGTCAGAATGTATTATTGCGTGGTATTGGCCTTGGAGGCTGGATGTTGCAGGAAGGCTATATGCTAAAAATTAATAACGAGGCACAGCAGTACCGTATCCGCGAAAGAATTGCCGACCTGGTAGGGCCAAAGCAAACGCAGGAGTTTTACGATGCATGGCTGGCTAACCACATGCGTAAAATTGATGTCGATTCGATGAAACGCTGGGGATTTAATTCCATCCGTTTGCCAATGCATTACAATTTATACACTTTACCTGTAGATAAAGAACCCGTGGCCGGAAAGAATACCTGGCTCGAAAAAGGTTTTGCCTTAACCGATAGTTTGCTCAACTGGTGTAAAGCCAATAAAATGTACCTCATTTTAGATTTACACGCAGCACCTGGCGGTCAAGGAAACGATTTAAACATTGCCGACCGCGATCCATCAAAACCCTACCTGTGGGATAGTGAGGCCAACCAGGAGAAAACCATTGCTCTTTGGCGAAAACTGGCCGAGCGATATAAAAACGAACCCTATATTGGCGCCTACGATATTATAAATGAGCCAAATTATGGTTTCAGCAATCCGGAAGAAGATAAAAACGGTACCAAAGAAAAAGTAAATGCACCCTTAAGAAAACTGATGGTAGAAATTACCAAAGCCATCCGGGAGGTAGATCAGCAACACCTGATTATTATTGAAGGTAATGGCTGGGGCAATAATTACAATGGTATCTTTCCACTTTGGGATAAAAATATGGCCTTAAGTTTCCATAAATACTGGAATTATAACGATCAGGCTTCGATAGCGCACATTATTAAAGCCCGCGATGAGCAGCATGTACCTGTTTGGCTGGGCGAAACAGGCGAGAACTCGAATGTTTGGTTTACTGATGCCATCCACCTTTTAGAAAAGAACAATATTGGTTGGTCATGGTGGCCTTTAAAAAAAATCGGTGTCAATAACCCGATAGAAATTAAATCGAATCCCAATTACAATGCGCTGGTAAAATACCTGAACAATGGCGGCAATAAACCTAAAGATAGCAATGTGTATAGCGGATTGATGGAGCTGGCCATTTATTCGAGGTTAGAAAATACCATCATTCACCGCGACGTAATCGATGCGATGATTCGACAGCCCTTTAGTAACGAAACCAAACCTTTTAAAGCCAATTTAATTAAAAACAAGAGTATTATTTATGCGGTTGATTATGACTTGGGGAGAAATGGTTTTGCCTACTTCGATAACGATACGGCCGATTACCATACCTCAACAGGAAAAAGAAATGCAGGCAACCGCGGCTGGATTTACAGGAATGATGGGGTAGATATTACAAAAGATTCTACACAGTACGAAAAGTATTATGTAAACCACATCGAAAAAGGTGAATGGCTGCAATACACCGTAAATGTGTCGCAAAAAGGAACCTATACTTTAAAAATAAATGCTGCGGCAGATCAGGCTAGCGGACGGATGAATATTTCAATCGATGGTAAAACCGTAGCTAAGGAAGTAATCGTACCCAATACTGGCGATGCGAAAAAGTTTGCCACTTTCGAAATCAAAAATGTACCATTAAAGGCCGGAAAGCAAAAAATCAGGGCGCTGGCCGCTGCCGGAGGTTATAATTTTAGCTATATTCAGTTTGTAAAATAAAAAGCAGGCATCATCTTGAAAGGTATAAAACGAATCCTGGTTATTTTAGGAGCAATGGTAATAGTTATCATTATCCTTTCAAGGTGCATGAATGTGGCTGATCAGTTACCAAAAGACATCAGGGGCGAAACCTATACCGGTGCCGCCACCTGTGTAAAATGCCATAAAGAGACTGGGCAATCTTTTATCCATAATGCACATGGTTTAACCTCTAAACCAATAGTTGGTCAGCAATTTTTACAGGTTTTTACACCCGATTCGAATGTATTTAACTACGATGTACACCAGAAGGTGGTGATCGAAAAACGGGCAGGAGGCATTTTTCAGATAGCCTATGTAGATGGAAAAGAAGTACGTGCCGAAAAGTTCGATATGGTATTTGGTTCGGGCGAGAAGGCTTATACCTACGCCTATTGGAAAGGCAAAAAGTTGTATGAGTTGCCACTTTCTTATTTTTCGGCCATTCGGAACTGGGCCATTAGTCCGGGTTTCCCTAAACAAACCTTTTACTACGACCGTCTCATTGGTAGCCGTTGTTTAGAGTGCCATGCCTCCTATGTAGACAAGAAAATAACCCAAACTTCGGGTGTTTCTACAGATGAGGAGCTGGAGCGTGGTGCATTAATTTACGGTATAGATTGCGAGCGTTGCCACGGGCCAGGCCGGCAACATGCGGTTTTTCACTTGGAAAATCCCGAAGTGAAGACGGCAAAATTCATCGCCATTTATAAAACGCTTAGCAGAAAACAAAAGATGGATGCCTGTGGGGTGTGCCACTCTGGCAATGCATTGGTTGCCCAAAAATCGGTTTTCGGTTTTCAGCCCGGCGACAATTTAGACGACTATTATGCACAAGACTTTGCAGGCTTTGGTGGTGCCGATCCCGACGTGCATGGCAACCAGACCGAAATGCTGAAAGGAAGCAATTGCTATCGCAAAAGCGAAACCATGACCTGCCAATCGTGCCACAATACGCACGAAAATATTAAGGGCAATTTAAATCTTTACTCGCAGCGCTGCATTAATTGCCACCAAAGTGCCAACCATAGCAAAACCACTTTAGCAAAAGGCTCGCTTAGTACCAACTGTATCGATTGTCATATGCCTAAAGAATCTTCAAAATTGATCACTTTTCAACAGGCTGGTAAAGCTGATTTAAGTGCTTATTTACTGCGTTCACACCATATCGGTATTTATCCCGTTAATAGTAAGTAAAAACCAAACTTGTATTAAGAAATTTTCCACTGGCTATGAAAAGGACTTGGATTTCGTACATTTGGTTTCTACCTTAAAAATTAGATAGTAGCCGATATGCCCATAAAATACTCTTTAGCTTTATTTTTCCTCCTTTTTCTCTCCACGTCTACTTTTGCTCAAAAGAAATTTACCCTTAGCGGCACTATTCGCGATGCAGGTACAGGCGAAACCTTAATTGGCGCAACGGTAAGGATTTCTGGCGCTTCTACCGCTGCAACCTTAACCAATAATTATGGATATTTTGCTTTAACACAGGCCGAAGGAACCTACACTGTGGCGATAAGTTACACTGGTTATACCTCCATTGTTAAAACCATCAATTTAACAAAAGATACCAAGTTAAATGAGGAATTAAGAAGTGCAAACGATTTGGCCGAAGTAACGGTAAGTGCCAATAACCGTAAAAACGAAAACGTTAAAAGTGCGCAGATGGGTTTGGAAAGGATCGATATGAAATCGCTTAATTCTATTCCGGTACTGCTGGGCGAAAAAGATATTTTAAAAACCATCCAGTTATTACCGGGCGTAAAATCAGGTGGCGAAGGGAATACGGGTTTTTACGTGCGAGGGGGAGCTGCCGATCAGAACTTGATTATCCTGGATGAGGCCGTGGTGTACAATTCATCGCACCTTTTGGGCTTCTTTTCTACTTTTAATGCCGATGCAATTAAAGATGTGAGCCTGTATAAAGGTGGTATGCCTGCACAATATGGCGGTAGGTTATCGTCTGTTTTAGATGTTAAAATGGATGATGGCAACAATAAAGAATTTAAGTTTCAGGGCGGTATTGGTTTAATCGCTTCGCGTTTAAAAGCAGAAGGACCGATTGTAAAAGACAGAGGCTCGTTTATGGTGAGTTTCCGCCGTACCTACATCGATGCGTTTTTACGCTCTTCGCCAGATTCATCCGTAAATGGTAGTACCCTGAATTTTTACGACATCAATGCAAAGGCAAATTATAAAATCAACGATAAGAATACCGTTTACATTTCTGGCTATTTCGGTAAAGATAATATTGGTGTTAAAGACCTTTTTGAAAATAACTGGGGCAATGTTACCACCACCATCCGCTTAAACCATATTTTTAGCGACCGTTTATTTTCTAACACTTCCTTAATTTACAACAACTATAATTATACCGTAAGGTTGTTAAACGATGCCACAAACTTTAAGGCTACTTCATTAGTTCGCGATTTTAACTTTAAAGAAGATTTTCAGTATTTCAGCAACAAACATACCCTTAGGTTTGGTATAAATGCTACACAACACCGTATTTCTCCTATTGATATCGACAGCGATAAATCTTCGCAGGTAAATTCGCTAACACAGGAAAGACGTTATGGTATAGAATCAGCAGCTTACATCTCCGACGAATGGGCGGTTAACGAACATTTAAATTTTTTATATGGTGTGCGTTTAGCTGCTTTTTCCCTAATGGGGCCTGGTAATTTTAATAATTATGATGCGGACGGAAATATCACATCTACGGAGAGTGTAGCCAAAGGGAAATTTTATAAAAGTTATTTTAACCTTGAGCCGCGTTTCTCCGTAAGCTATTTATTTAACGAACAGAACTCAATCAAAGCCTCGTACAACCGTAATGCTCAAAATGTACATATTTTAACCAATGCTACTTCCAGCTCACCTACGGATCAGTATGTGTTAAGCAGCAATAACGTTAAACCCGAAATTGCCGATCAGGTTGCTATAGGTTATTTTAAAAATATTGAGGATAACAATTACGAACTTTCAGGTGAGATTTATTACAAATGGCTACAAAATCAGATTGATTATAAAAATGCTGCCCAGTTACTGGCCAATTCGAATGTAGAATCGGAGCTGATTTACGGCATAGGCCGCGCTTATGGAATGGAGCTGTTTTTTAAAAAGAAATTTGGTAAACTGAACGGCTGGATAGGTTATACCTTATCACGTACTGAGCGTAAATTTGCCGAATTGAATAACGGCAAATATTTTCCGGCCAGGCAGGATCGTACGCATGATATTTCGGTTGTGGGCATTTATAATATGAGCAAGCGTTGGACCTTCTCTTCGAGTTTTATTTACAGTACAGGTAATGCGGTTACCTATCCGGCAGGCAAATATATTATTGGCGGGCAACCAGCTTATTATTATACCCAGCGTAATGCAGGTCGTATGCCTTACAACATGCGTTTAGATGTAAGTGCTACATTAGAAGGGAAGCCTGGAAAGAAATATCAATCTAGCTGGAATTTCGGTATTTATAATGTGCTGGGCCGTAAAAACCCTTACTCAATAGAGTTTATTACCGATCCGGAAAATCCGAATAAAACTGCTGCACAGCAAACCTCGCTTTTTGGGCTCATTCCTTCCATTACCTGGAACTTTAAATTTTAATGCCATGAAAAAACTTACGATATATTTTACCTTATTTACTTTGTGCCTCACTTCATGCAAGAAAATTATCTCAATTAAGACTGAAAATGCCGACCCGCAGCTGGTAATTGAAGGGATCATTAATAATCAATTAATAGATCAGGAAATTAAAATCAGCAAAACGATAGGTTATACCGAGGAAAATGTTTTTCCGAAAATTTCAGGTGCTAGCGTTACCGTAACCGATAGTAAGGGAAATACATTTGTATTTAAAGAAGGAAGTAAGCCTGGGACTTACATTAATCACATGAAGGGCGAGCCTGGTGTTACCTATCATTTAAATGCTACTGTTGAGGGGCAAAACTATACCGCAAGCTCTAAAATGCCCAATGAGGTTAAAATGGATTCGATCGGGATCATTAAAAATAATTTTTTTGGTCGCGAGCGCAAAACAGCGGCTGCTTTTTTAAAAGATCCGGCCAATGAAGTTAATTTCTACCACTTTAACCTTTACGTAAATGATGTGCTGTCTCGACGCTATTATGCTAACAATGACAGGTTAACCAATGGTAACGATTTACGGATTCAGCTCTTCTTTAAACCCAATAACGATCACGACAGTGATGAGCTGAACACTAATGATAAGGTGAAGATTGAAATGGAATGTGTTGACAGTAATATATTTGATTATTGGTACGCCCTGAGCCAGCAATCAGACCGCGGACCAAATCAGGGTACAACACCAGCCAATCCACCATCAAATATTACGAATAATGCATTGGGTTATTTCAGTGCAAACACTTATCAGGTACTTACCACGACTGTAAAGTAGTTAAAACTCCTGATCGGAATTTACTGTTAAATAAACATGAAAGTATTTATAAGTGGCAACATTGCGCCGGTTGGATTAAAAGAACTTGAAGCAAATAATATTTTGGTTACCCAATGGAAAGAAAACCGGCAGATCAGTCCGGAAGAGTTGATTGAGGCCTGCCAGGGTCAGGATGCTTTGATCAGTGTAGGCCCAAATAAGATCAATGCCGGGTTTCTAAAAGCCTGTAACCATTTAAAGGTGATTGCCCTGCATTCGGTAGGTTATGATAATGTAGATATAGCTGCAGCAAAGGCATTAAATATTCCGATAGGGAATACCCCCGGCGTGTTAAGCGCCGCCACTGCCGATACTGCTTTTTTATTGATGCTGGCTGTTTCCAGAAAGGCTTTCTACACACATAAGAAAATTATAAAGGGTGAATGGAAAAACTATGAACCCAGTCCTGAACTTGGTATTGAAGTAAATGGCAAAACCCTTGGTATTTTCGGTCTTGGAAAAATTGGATTAGAGATGGCCAGAAAATGCATTGGCGCCTACAATATGTCGGTAATTTACCATAACCGTTCGCATAACGAAGAGGCTGAACAAGTAATAGGTGCCAGATATGTATCTTTTGAAGAACTGTTGGCTCAAAGTGATGTCCTTTCCATTCATACCGCACTCACGCCTGAAACTAAAGATAAATTTACACTAGGGGTGTTTAAACAGATGAAACCAAATTCCATTTTTATCAATACCGCAAGAGGAGGCATCCACAATGAAAAAGACCTGATTAAAGCCCTAAAAGAAAAAATAATCTGGGGAGCTGGCCTGGATGTAACCAATCCAGAACCTATGGATAAAAATAATCCCTTGTTAGCCATGGAAAACGTTGCCGTTTTACCACACATTGGCTCAGCTACTGAAGAAACCCGAGCCGCGATGGCTCAAATAATTGTTAAGAACATTGTAGCGGGATTGAAAGAGGAGAAACTACCTTTTGAAGTGAAATGATAATCCAATAGAATTGTCGTCTCGACTGTAGCGTAGCGAAATGGAGAGATCTTTTTATCAAGTTATCTAACAAATTTAAAAGATTTCCCCACTGCGGTCGAAATGACGATACTTCGATATCATTCATCTTCTTTATCCGTCATTCATATTTATCTTTATTCAATAAATTACCCTTTAGGATGACTATATTTTATTCGGTGTTTGATACAGTTAACCAATTAAATTATTAACCAGTTAACCGACTTAATCTGTTTTCTGTTTGCAATGACAAGTGAACCTTAACTTCTACTTAACAAGATACTTAAACACCGATCTTCCTAAATTTCCATTGGCATCTATACCTTCAATAATTACTTTATATTGGCCTTTGCCATCTGCATTGTAATATTCGAAAGAGGCATTCCCAGTTGCATCCGTAACTACTTTAGGGTTCCAGTAAATAGTGGTTCTTAAATCGTTACGGTTCATACTTGCAGGAACATCATATTTAGGTGAGTAAAACTGTTTTTCTTTGTTATAACCTTGTGGCGAGAAAGTAAGCTCGTAGTATTTAGGAAGCATATCCATCAACTGCGCTTTCGTAATTTTGGTTCCTTTAGGTGCTTTCTTCTGGTTAAATACAATTACACCGTTTACATTATTGGCACGGTTAACCAATCCTAAATCGTCTCTTAAAAACACCTCAACCGATTCGAGCTGATTGGCATCTAATGTGTTGATCTGGTTTACATCTACATTCATACCGTTAATGAAAATACCCATCGGGATTTTTTTGCCCTGGTTGTAATCTCTGGTTACATAGAAATTATTATCAACGAAGGTAACACCGGCAAGCATACCTTGTAAACAGTTAATCAATAAACCACATCCTTTAAACCGATCACCACTAACTTCATGATCGGCCATTTGACTTAGTCCGCTCAGCGCAGGATAATCCTTATGACTTACTTTCGGAACCACAGCGGCTTTAATGTTTACATCTTTTAGTGTATGTAAATAAGCATATTGTCTTTTGCTATTATCTAAATAACTAGTTAAAGCACTATCGATATTTAAAACCTCTTCGGCTGCACTAAAGTTTCTGGTTAGTGTAGGTACAGGTGCACCATTTAAGCTTAAGGTCATGTTTTTGTAGTTAACATTATACTTAGCGGTAATGGTCACTTTAGAGGAATCGTTAAACATCAGATTTTGAAATTTAAAATTCCCAACAGGATCAGTGGTACTTTCTAAATTGAAACGTTTATCCGGTATGGTTAATAATAACGCTCCCTTTCTAACCGGAATACCGTTGTTTTGACGTAAAATACCCGAAATTTCGATGCCCTGTTCTGGTAAGAAATCAATTTTAGGTAATTTATTGGCAATAATATCGGTGTATTTGAAACTGCGGTAGCCCTGGGTGAGTAATAGTACATCTAAATCTGCATTTTTCTTCGCATCTGGCGCATTAAAGTAATAATTTGCTTTTTCGATATAACCTTTAACATCGCTGCTTAATAAAAGCCCTGTTAATATGGTACTGGTTGCATCTTCATTTGATGGAACTTTGGTTTCATCTACAACAGCTACCGAGAAGCTACCTTCTACAGGAGCGCCATCTTTTTTGGCTGCCACATTTATTTTCACCTTTTTCTTAATTCCGTAAGTAGTTGCAGCACTGGTTAACGTTACTGCCATGGTATTTTTGTGCTGAACAAAAACCAATCGCTCACTTAGCGGTTTACCAAACTCATTAAACAGGGTAAATTGTGCAATTCCATTCGGGAATTTAGATTTAAGTACGGTGGTATTGTACTCTTTGTTTGATAATACCGTTTGTGCACCGTAACAGATAACACCTTTACTCTGTGCTATTAAATAAAGCTTTTTGCCCTGGTTTTGTTCAAAGAAAGCATCGTTAGCCAAAATTTTAATGGCGATGTTATCTGCGCTACTGTTATCTATATTTACGGTAGCACCATTTACAGCAACTGCCGGCAAATTATAATTTTGAGTGGTGCCATCGGCATAGGTAACAGCTGCTTTGTAAGTTTTTCCGGCTTCAGCCAATAAGCTGAAACTGCCCATTCCTAAATGCTGAGCAGTAAAAGTAGCAACAGTTTTGCCATCATTATCGGTTACCGTGCCTTTCGAGTTAATACCTAAACCATCACTTTTAATGGCTTTAAAGGCTACCTCGTTATTTAGGCCAGCTATTAAACTCCCACCTTCCGGGAAAAATTGAAAATCTTTGCTTACAATAGCATTTTTAAGTTGAAAGCTACTGCTTGCCACATCTTTATCAGTGGTATTAATACTGGTAATCAGTTCGCCTTTTTGTAATTGATATTCTGCCTTTTGCGCATTGCTCATCGCGATGGTTAAATAGCCGTTAGCATCTGTTGTGCCTCTTCCTTTGGCAATAACCGTGTAACTGGTAACCACTTGCCAGCTTACATTTTTATTGGCATAGGGTTTATTATTGGCATCTTTAAATTGTACACGTGCATCAATCTTTTCTAACTTATCAGTAGAGGTATTTTTATAGGTGATATGGGTTTTTACCTCTTTATCAATGGCTTCACCTACATAAAAAGTTTTGTTAAAATAAGCGGGATCTTCACTGTTAAGCATCCATAAAGTATAAGCCCTGATATGGTAATTGCCTTGTTTATAGTTGATCTGGTCTAAAGGAAAACTGCCATAAGCAAAACCGCCTGTAATGGGTAATTTTAAGGTTTGGATAAGCGAATCTTTCTGATTGATCACATCCACATAAATGATCTTACTGATGGCTGATAAGAAATTTTGATTTTCGGTAACATAAGCTTTAAACCAAACCGTATCGGCTACTGCGTAATAAGGTTTGTCGAAATGAAGATAAATCTTTTCAGCTGGGTAATCGCTTAATACCTTATTCGTTTTGTTAATGATACTGTTTATGCTAATGGTATCGGTTTGGGCCGAAGAAGAAAAACTTAGTGCTGATAGAAGTGACAGTATGATAAACGATAATCTAAAAATCTTCATGGATTGGATATTAAATGCTAAGTCCGTAAATATATCCAATTATAAATAGAGCACATAAAATGTAATGATGTTTAACATTTTTTTACAAAAAATCCCATGTTCATCGTCATCCTGAACTTGTTTCAGGATCTTAAAATAACCGATAAAGATGCTGAAACAAGTTCAGCAAGACGTTCGTTTATGGAGCATCTAACGAACAAAACAGGCCACTAAAATAGCGGCCCGTTTTAAATATAATGGTGTTTGCCTGTTATTTAAACTCAATTAAGAACTCTTCTTTAGGTGAACGTACCTTTTTAAGGTTTACCAACCAATCGCCAGCTTCATCTCTGTTTCCTAATGGTAATAATGTAACACTTTTTAACCCTTTTTTATCTAAACCTAAAAGTTCATCTAATGCAGGGCCGTTAAAACCTTCCATTGGGGTAGCATCTACTTTTAATAAAGCCGCTTCTGCAATGGCAATACCGAAAGCAATATAAGCCTGACGGGCAGCATGATTGAAGTTTTCTTCTGCAGTTCTTGGTAAAAGCATACCTTTAAGTTGTGCTTTATAAGCATCGGTAGTATCTAATGGTAAACCACGCTCTGCATTCATTCTGTTAAAAACAGCATCAATACCTTCATCTGTGTAATTTTCGTTGGCTGCAAAAATCAATAAGTGAGAAGAATCGATCACTTGCGATTGGTTAAAAGCAATCGGCGCAATTTTCTCTTTTAGCTCCTGGTTGGTTACCACAATAACTTTAAATGGCTGTAACCCTGATGATGTTGGTGCCAAATGTGCAGCAGCAATAATTTTATCAACCTTTTCTTGTTCAACAGGTTGACCGTTCATTTTCTTAACGGCATAACGCCAGTTTAGGGCATCTATTAAGCTCATATTTTTGAAGATTTTTTTTAAAATTTTATGAAGCAAATATGGAGATAAGGAATAAACCTATTGTTGATGTATGGTAAGAAAAAAACTAACAAGTAGTTCAGTCGTTATTCGCATTAAGCTTATATGTATCTTATATTTCTTATACGGTTAGTGCTGTTTTATTCTTAGGAAATGAGCGGTTTGTGGTTCTTGGCTGCTTCAGTCCAGCGCTGTGGGCTTTTCATTGCAATGGGGTTTAGGAACAGGGGCTTCTACACTTCGCAACCCCAAAAATGAAATACAATTGTGGCCACCTAGCCCCGGTTGCAGCGTTACCCTGCAGCAACGAGGTACGAGGCTGCGAAGCGTAAAAGCGAAAAACGGGAAGAAATTTATTGCCTTGTACAAGCCTTGCGCTCCAAATAGAAGTTACTTATCGAAATTGGAAAGAAGGTTTTGTTTTAGGAAATGAGCCGTTTGTGGTTCTTGGCGGCTTCAGTCCCGCTTTGCATTACAAGTCCTCTCCCGATTGAAAAAATCGGGATGCGGGCTTTTCATTGCAATCGGGTTTATAAACAAGGGTTTCTACACTTCGCAACCCCAAAAATGAAATACAATTGTGGCCACCTAGCCCCGGTTGCAGCGTTACCCTGCAGCAACGAGGTACGAGGAAGCGAAGCGTAAAAGCGTAAAACGGGAGGAAACGTATTGCCTTGTACAAGCCCTGCGCTCCAAATAGAAGTTACTTATCGAAATTGGAAAGAAGGTTTTGTTTTAGGAAATGAGCTGTTTGTGGTTCTTGGCGGCTTCAGTCCCGCTTTGCATTACAAGTCCTCTCCCGATTGAAAAAATCGGGATGCGGGCTTTACATTGCAATCGGGTTTATAAACAAGGGTTTCTGCACTTCGCAACCCCAAAATTGAAATACAGTTGTGGCCACCTAGCCCCGGTTGCAGCGTTACCCTGCAGCAACGAGGTACGAGGAAGCGAAGCGTAAAAGCATAAAACGGGAAGAAATTTACTGCCTTGTACAAGCCCTGCGCTCCAAATAGAAGTTACTTATCGAAATTGGAAAGAAGGTTTTGTTTTAGGAAATGAGCGGTTTGTGGTTCTTGGCGGCTTCAGTCCCGCTTTGCATTACAAGTCCTCTCCCGATTGAAAAAATCGGGATGCGGGCTTTACATTGCAATCGGGTTT
>NZ_JACHCQ010000021.1:112101-117530 GCF_014205835.1 Pedobacter sp. AK013
TTATAAACAAGGGTTTCTGCACTTCGCAACCCCAAAAATGAAATACAATTGTGGCCACCTAGCCCCGGTTGAAGCGTTACCCTACAGCAACGAGGTAGCGTAAAAGCGTAAAACGGGAGGAAACGTATTGTTTTGTACAAGCCTTGCGCTCCATAAAAAATTAATATCAGTTGATGATTGGCCTATGATTCCAGAACCATGATGTCGCCACGCACTGTAAGGTCTTTATTAAATCTTATGGAACAAATCTCAAATCACTCCGTACCGGAAAATGATCGGATAATTTGGCTTGGGTAATTTTGTAATTTAATACCTCAAGTTCTTTAGAAGTGGCAATATAATCGATCTGAAAATTAGGGAATTTACCATTATAGGTTTTTCCGAGGCCATTGCCCTTTTTAATAAAACTATTATTTAAGCCAGCTGTAATTTGGGTAACTACGTAAGATGCTGGCGTATCGTTAAAATCGCCTGCAATAAGGTAAGGTGTTTTACAGGTGGCCATTTCTTTTTTCATAATATCTACCTGACCACTGCGTTTAAAAAAGGCACTTTTCAGCATTCTTAAAATCCGTTTAGATGGCTGCAGTTCTGTATTCATTTCCTTAACCTTATCCAGGTATTCGTAATCTTGTTTTTCGAAAGAAATTGATTGAAAATGTACATTATAAACCCTTAGCGTTTTTCCTTTAATGTTTAAATCAGCGTAAATGCTCATATTACCCGGAAAACCTTCAACAAAAGGAATTTTACCAGAATTTTTAATCGGAAATTTAGAAAATATGGCTAAGCCTGTGGCTTCGTAATCATTTTTATTGGTGGGTACGAAATAGTAATATTTCGTATTTAGTAGAGCCTTTAGGCTATCAACAGTATCAAATGCACCCTTATAGCGGGTAAAAAACTCCTGGAAACAGATGATGTCAGGATTTTGGTCTTTTACCACCCGAAGCATTTTTTCTTTAACCGATTCAGTATTGTCTTCGCCATATAGTTTAAAACTGTGCACGTTGTAAGTCATCATTCTGATGCTATTGTCTGCTTTTTCAGCGCCACCTTCATCGCCACCAATGGCAAAAGTTGCTTTTAAAGTTTTAGCACCGAGTGCAATAACCAGAATGGTAGCGATTGCAAAAATCCATTTTTTGCTTAAAAACCACCAAACCAAAAAGATAATGTTAGCGAATAGGACAAAAGGGTAGGCGAGACCAAAAAAAGCAATAATGGCATGTTTTCTTGGATCCATATTTCCGGCCAGAACTCCCAAAAGCAAAGCTATTGCCAATACAACGGCAATAGGTAAGAGGAGTTTATCCATGAAATTATATTTCTTCTTTTTCGTGGCCATTAATCTTTACTTGCCTTAAACAGTTTCTCCTTTTCTGCTGCTGTTAATTTATCGTATCCTGAGGTTGATATTTTGTCTAAAATGGCATCTATTTCCTGTTGTGAAACGCCGCCCTTAAACTCGGGCTTTTTAACCGGTTTTTCGTTGCGGACCACTTTAAGTTTTGGTTTGCGCTCAAACAGTTTGCTCCAGTCGCTTCCGCTTTGCAGGCGTTTAATAAAAATAAAACCAACAAGGGCACCCCCTATGTGTGCTAAACTTCCGCCTGCATTTACCGAGCCGATGGCTAGAAAGTCGAGAACAAAATAAATAATAGCAATCCATTTTATTTTAACCTCACCAAAAAAAAGCAGGATAATGCTGTAATTGGGTACCAGAGTTGCTGCAGCAACAATAATGGCCATTACAGCGGCTGATGCGCCAACAATAGCTACACCTGCTAGTCCATTGGCATAAAACGGAAATATATTTAATACAGCAACGGCAAATAAACCTCCAAATAGTCCGCCGGCTATGTATACAAAATGAAACTGGCGGCTTTTCAAAAAATTCATGAATATGTTGCCGAACCAAAATAAGCCGAGCATATTAAACAAGATGTGAAGAATCCCATCATGGATAAACATGTAGGTAAATATGGTATAAAATCGTTCGGGCAGTTTTGAAATATTTGCTGGCAGCGCTAAATAATCGCTTACGAATATATCAATAATATCACCTTGGCCACTTAGCTTGCTAAATAACCCAATAATAGCGATAACCAGAAACAACAGTACGTTTATGCCAATGTAAAAGAATATTGGGTTACCGGATTGAAAAACCTTGTATTTTAAATCTTTGAAAGTATTATTCATAGAGTGTATAAAATGTATCGTTCTTATCTTTCCATATTTTAACCAATATAAAGCCGATTAAAGCACCACCAAGGTGGGCGTAATGTGCAATAGAATCGCCTTCAAACTGGGCAACACCCAAAGATAACTCTACTAAAATATAAATTGGTATAATATACTTTGCTTTTACCGGAACCGGAATAAACATAATGAGTAACTCGGCATTGGGATAAAGCATGCCAAAAGCAACCAGTAAGCCGAAAATAGCGCCAGAGGCACCAACCATACCACCAAAATAGATGCTTCGAAGTGTAACCGCTTGTGCCATTGAGAGTTGTTGTGTGTTGAACTCGCCCTGAAATAATGCGGTAAGATTTATCTTTCCATTATTGGTGGCACAACCAATAATCTGGTGTACTTCATAAGCCTGTACAGCCCACTGTAATGCCAATGCACCTAATCCAGTAATAAAATAAAAAATAATAAATTTTTTGCCACCCCATCTTGATTCTAACAAACTTCCAAAAGAATATAATGCAAACATGTTAAAAAAGATGTGTGCAATACCGCCATGCATAAACATGTAGCTAATTGGCTGCCATATTTCAAACTTAGGAGAATCAAAATAGTATACCGCTAACCGATCATCCAAGTGGAGCGTTGTGAGTAGGTAACTCGCTGCAAAAAATAGAACGTTAATAATCAGTAGGTTTTTTACTACCGGTGGAATATATATGTTATTCATTTAATTTTAAAAATCGGTTATTGTTTAAACTGGTTAATCGGCGCTAAACGCCTAACTCCAAACGCTGAACCTGGTTAATTGTTTAAACTGGTAATCGTTTAACTGTTTTGTATTTCTTTTTGGCTTCAAGTTTTATTATGCCATTTAATCCTCTGCTTTCAGACTCCCGGCCTCCGACTTTCGGAATTCGGTCTTCTTGACAACCTAACATCTAAGGGCATCCAAGCTTTAAGCTTTCTGCTTTGGTCTTTTATCTAATTCTTTTCAAACTTCTTATCCAGCTCCGTCAAGGTAATGGTTTGGATAATCGGTTTACCGCTCACACTAAAGTTAGGTGTTTTACAGGCAAAAAGTTCATCAATCAAAGTATTCATTTCTTCTTGGCCAAGGCTTGTTCCAGCTTTAATGGCACTGTTTTTAGCTAAACTCCTTGCAAGGCTGTCGCGCTTGCTCAGTTTTAATTCTTGTTGCGAGTTTTTAAAGCCCTCAATCAGTTGTTCAAATAATTGTGTTTCGTTAATATTGCTGCTGCCCAGATCAACCGGAATACCTTCTACTACCAACGTATTTTTACCAAACTCCCGTACATCGAAGCCTAAACTTTTTATATCATCCAGTAAACTTTTGGCCAGTTCAAAATCATGGGCGTTAAGTGTAATGGTTTGTGGAAACAAACTCTGCTGCGATGCACCTTTGCGGTCATCCAGATGTACGAGAAAACGCTCGTAAAGGATCCGCTCATGTGCCATTTGTTGATCGATAACCATTAACCCTGATTTGATCTGCGAAACAATATAGCGGTTATGCAATTGCATATATTGCTTCTGCTTGGTTTCTAAAACAGTTTCATCAGCGTAAATAGAGGTTTGCTCTGCAATTGGTTGTTCTGTTATTTCATAAAGCGAACCCCAGTTTTTAGCACTCGGTTTGGCTTCATAATTTCTTGATGAAGTTGAATACCCAGAAGTAGAACTGCTATCACTGGCAAAAGGATTAAAATCAGGGTTGAAATTAATGCTAGGTGGTATAATATCTTCTACTGCTTTATGGGTAATCATATTGCTAAAACCAGTTTCCTGATCAAAATCTAAGGTTGGTGCAATATTATACCGACCAATGGAACGTTTTACAGCCGATTTCATGATTGCATAAATCGATTTTTCGTCCAGATATTTAATCTCTGTTTTAGTAGGGTGTACGTTTACATCGATTTTAGATGGGTCTATTTCTATAAACAATACATATAGTGGGTAACTATCGTCTGGCAATAACTCTTCGAAAGCAGAGCTTACCGCATGGTTTAAATAAGGGTCTTTAATAAAACGGTTATTCACAAAAAAGAATTGCTCACCCCTGGTTTTTTTTGCAAAAGCAGGTTTGCCAATATATCCTTTAAGGTTAATAATAGTCGTTTCTTCTTCAACAGGAACCAAACGTTCGTTATAGTTGTTCCCAAAAAGGTGAACTATGCGTTGTTTTAAATTGCCTTTTGGTAGGTTAAAAATCTCTGTTCCATCGTGATGGAGACTAAAAAAAACACCAGGATGTGCCAATGCTACCCGTTGAAATTCGTCCAGAATATGGCGCATTTCAACCGGATTACTTTTAAGGAAGTTTCTCCTGGCGGGTGTATTAAAAAACAGATTTTTAATCGAAATCTGCGTTCCGGGCGAAGTAGCTACCGGTTCCTGATTCGTTACCTGGGCACCTTCAATAGAAATGCAAGTGCCAATTTCATCTTCATGTCTGCGGGTTTTCATTTCTACCTGCGCAATGGCCGCAATAGAAGCCATGGCCTCGCCGCGGAAACCCATGGTACGGATAGCGAATAAATCTTCGGCTTTTTTTACCTTCGATGTAGCATGGCGTTCGAAACACATTCTGGCATCGGTAACACTCATTCCACAGCCATTATCAATAATCTGAATTAATGCTTTCCCGGCATCTTTTACTACCAGTTGTATTTTATCTGCGCCAGCGTCTATCGAATTTTCGAGCAATTCTTTTACCGCAGAAGCAGGCCGTTGAACAACTTCTCCGGCAGCAATTTGATTGGCAACAGCATCAGGCAATAAGTGAATAATATCAGTCATGTATTAGGGCAAAGTGAATTCGCTAAATTATGCAAAATAAGCTTAAAGAACCCGATTTGTTTAAAACTCAACACATAAATGACTGTAGTTAAACAGGATTGATTGCTGTAATCAATTGTCATCCTGAGCAGAGTCGAAGGATCTGGCGCAAGAATTAATTGCTACCTGTCATTCTGAACGCAGTGAAGAATCTTTATAGGAAACAATTTGTTATCTCTGCCTCGTTTTTTTTGAAAAGCAGGGGTCTGCATCAATCGGTTCCGATAGTCCTACTGTACACTGTATCCCGATAGAAAAAATCGGGATGCCGTTCCCATCAGTATCTATGTAATAAAGTGATCTTAGTTCAAGTGGTCTTTAGCAAGCCACAATTGTTAAATTTAAACAAAGAA
The DNA here is from genome assembly GCF_014205835.1 of Pedobacter sp. AK013. Taxonomy (GTDB): domain Bacteria; phylum Bacteroidota; class Bacteroidia; order Sphingobacteriales; family Sphingobacteriaceae; genus Pedobacter. The sequence goes on from NZ_JACHCQ010000021.1 coordinate 117,513, forward strand.
GAGAACTAAGATCATGAC